>DOPM01000042.1 GCA_003513495.1 Desulfosporosinus sp. | reverse complement strand
TGGAGCCGACGATGGGACTCGAACCCGCAACCTGCTGATTACAAATCAGCTGCTCTGCCAATTGAGCTACGTCGGCGTCTATTAAGTGCCACACTCATTACCTCAGGGCACTTACGTAGTTTACCACTTCCTCTTTAGAAATGCAAGTCTTTTCTCAGAAAGATCTATGTAAAATCATTCATCCCGCCGCTCAAGGTATCGTTCCAGCTTCCGTTTAACTCTCTGCAATGCGTTATCTATTGATTTTACATGCCTTCTTAAGTCTACAGCTATCTCCTGATAGGATTTGCCTTCCAGGTACGACATAAGAACTTTCCATTCTAAGGAACTGAGAATCTCCCCCATTTTTTCCTCGATGTCATCAAATTCTTCCCGACTAATGATTAGCTCTTCGGGATCTGTAATTCGAGTTCCTGAGATAACATCAAGAAGTGTTCTGTCAGAATCCTCATCATAAATAGGCTTATTTAAAGAAACATACGAGTTTAGCGGAATATGTTTCTGCCTTGTAGCGGTTTTAATTGCAGTAATTATCTGACGTGTAATACATAATTCAGCAAACGCTCTAAAGGAGGAGAGTTTGTCTCCACGAAAATCTCTAATTGCCTTATAGAGTCCAATCATGCCCTCTTGGATAATATCTTCGCGATCAGCGCCAATAAGAAAGTAAGAACGTGCTTTAGCTCGAACAAAGTTTTTATATTTATTAATTAAATACTCTAGTGCTGCAGCGTCGCCTTCCTTGGCAAGCTCAACCACCTCTTCATCCACGATAACGTCGATGATTTCGCACTCCTGTAGTTCTGGTTGGGCTTGAAGAGTCAAGTTGATCCCCCCTACTATGTCGTTCCGAAGAAGACGCAATCTCGGCTAGCCCTCGTCCACGAGAACATCCTCATTATACTCGACCCTAAAGAAAAGCGTCAAGGCGAAGTTTTGGTTGTTCTGTCGGTTACGGGAGGCAATTGCGATGTTTGAGACCCGTGGCCCAAGGTCTGAGGTCTGCTTCTTAGGCACGAGGTACGATGTTGATGTCCGAAATCATAAGAGCCAAAGCTCCTAGAATTTGCATATCAGCAAGCATTAAATGCCTCACCTCGATTTTCACAACTTGTTAATCGTGCTTCGTGCCTCGTGCCTCGCACATCGCTCTTTGTCTGAAAGCTTCATAAAGCATGACTGACCCTGCCACACTTGCGTTTAGGGACGTTACCTTCCCCTTCATCGGTAGACTTACAATTTCATCACAGTTTTCTCTAAGCAGGCGGCTTATGCCCCTCCCTTCACTACCAATTACGATAACTCGAGAACCAGTGAGATCTGCCTCGAAGGCCCCTTTTCCCCCTGCTTCAGCCCCCGATACCCAACACCCCTTACTCTTTAATTCTTTCAAAGTTTGTACCAAATTGCTAACCCGAGCCACTAAAACATATTCAACTGCACCAGCAGATGTTTTGGCTACTGTTCCCGTCAGAGATACACTTCGGCGCTTGGGAATAATCACCCCATGGGCTCCAACAGCGTCAACCGTCCTTAACAAGGCGCCCAGATTATGAGGGTCTTCGATCTCATCAAGCATCAAGATAAAAGGGGCTTCTTGCCGTTCCTCAGCCAGGGCTAGGATTTCCTCTATGCTGGCATATTCCGTTGCTGCAACATAAGCAAGCATTCCTTGATGGCGTTCACGATTTGTTAGACGGTCAAGGGTCTGACGATCTACAAATTGATAAGGTATGTTTCGTTCACGCAACAACGAGATAACTTCTTGATTACGACCACCCGGCCCTTCCGTGATAAGGAGAACTTTATTAATGGGCTTTCCGCTTTTAAGAAGCTCTAATACGGGGTTTTTTCCGTAAACTATTTCATCGTTCAATTAGTTCACTTCTTTCCTTCGAGGGTTTTCAATCGACCGCAGCTATAGGTACCTTGATGACAGACTCCCTGGGTTATACAGGTTGGGCCCGCTTCGCTAAATAGGTTAGGAGCCACACCACGTACTAATTCCAGCATCTTCTCCGCTAGAGAGCGAATTTCCCATTGGGCTCTAATACAAGTACGATGTTCAAAAAAATTCAAAAGTGATCGAGCATTAAAGGTTGCCATTACAGAGGTTGTACAGGCATTTGGCAAAACATAGCGAGCATCCTCGGCAGGCACACAATTTAAGAGTTCCCGATAATCTTTTTGCAAACGAGCCATAACAGTCTCAAACTGCTCCAACGCCTCAAGATTTCGTTGAACACTCGGAGGAACGACGAATTCGAATCCCTTCTCTTCAACATAACGTTGAGAACGCTGAGAGTAGCTTGCAATTCGATGACGTACAAGCTGATGGGATAAAGCTCTAGAGACACCATCTATCGCAAACTGAAAGCTTACATGTTCAAAAGGGGAAAGATGGCCCATCTCCCGAAGCTTTCGGACAAAGCTCGCCACCGTTTTATCATCTAATCGCTCACATAAATCCGATACGGAGTCGGATGAATAGCACAAACGCGCAGCAGCAGCAACTACTTTTTCTGGATCTGGCGTGTGCTGAATAAGATCTACTCTCACTCTAAAGCCCCCCTCTCTCCGTTACTATTAGCATAATTTTATCTGCGACTCCCACTCGATAAATGAGAGCGGTTCCCTCGCACTACTTTGATGATTCATCTTCATGATAAATCAGTTCATCCACTTTATTGAATGCCCACCCCATGCGTTCACTCTCACCCTTCAATTGCCAATAGCCTACTAGGCTCTCAAAGGCTGTCGCATGACGGTAGGTCACAACATCCACGTTCTTAGGATGTCCACCCTTGGCATTCCGCCCCCTCATAACAATCTGCAGTTCAACCTCATTAAGATCAGGTAAAAGCGTCTGCAAAACTCGGGCCTGGGTACCAGCACGAACATAGCTAATTGCCTGTTTGTGAAGTTCTTTAACCTTCTCATGTCCCAGCTCAAGCAAGTGGGTCCGAACCCAAAGTTCATAGACTGCATCTCCCAAATACGCTAGGGTTAAGGCATTCATTTCCTGCCAATTTCGCATAAGGTCACCTTTCAACTACTTCTTAATTTGCCATCTTGCACCTTGAGGAGTATCCTCAATGACAATCCCTTTTTCTTTGAGCACATCCCGAATAAAATCAGCCATTTCCCAGTCCTTTTTCTGCCGAGATTTAGAACGGATCTGCATTACAGCATCCATAACTTCAGTTAGTATTTCATCGTTTTCGACCTGAATTTGGGCCGGATGAAGCAAGTCAAACCCTAAGACATCTCCCAGTTCTAATAACGTCTTTTGGGCCTCTGCAAGCCCATGTGACGGTACAGGATCCTCCTGGACATTTGCATTCATCGTTTTAGCTAATTCAAAGAGGGCTGCATAGGCGAGGGCGGAATTAAAATCATCATCCATAGCTTTTTCAAAGGCTTTACGCGCTTCTTTTGCAGCTTTTAATAACTCCTCATGGCTCCCCTCTTTCTTTGAAGATCCTTCTCGCTTCATGGCCTCCTGAGCCAAACGAACACTGGTTTGTAAGCGTTCCAAGCCCTTTTGAGCCATAATTAGGTTTTGATCATTAAAATCTAAAGGACTGCGGTAATGTGTCCCTAGTAAATAAAAGCGAATTACTTCTCCCGGAGAATTGACCAGCAATTCGCGGATTGTGAAAAAATTGCCCAAGGACTTGGACATCTTTTCTTGATTGATGGTCAAAAACGCATTGTGCATCCAATAACGAGCGAAGGTGTTCCCTTTTAGGTATCCTTCGGTTTGAGCAATCTCATTTTCATGATGAGGAAAGGCGAGGTCTTCTCCTCCACCATGAATATCAAATCCCGCCCCCAAATATTTCAGTGACATAGCAGTACACTCAATATGCCAACCCGGACGCCCTTCACCCCAGGGACTTTCCCAAGCAGGTTCTCCGGGTTTTGCCTTTTTCCAAAGGGCAAAATCCATAGGATGGCGTTTGCGTTCATCCACTTCAACCCTGGCCCCGGCCTTCATATCTTCAAGTGTTCTGCCCGATAGTTTCCCATAGTTAGGAAACTGGTCTACAGCGAAGTAAACATCCCCGTCAACTGCATAACCTAGTCCTGTATCAATAAGGCCTTGAATAATCTTAATCATTTCAGGAATATGCTCTGTAGCCTTTGGGTGAATGGTTGCCGGTAACAGGTTTAGAGCTTTGGCATCTTTAAAGTATTCCTCGATATATTTCTGCCCTAAAGCCAAAGGGTCCATCCCTTCGACGTGTCCTCGTTGAATGATTTTGTCATCCACATCAGTAAAGTTCTGAACGTAACGGACATCATACCCCTTATAGGTAAAATATCTACGAATCATATCGAACACTACAAACATTCGTGCATTCCCCGCATGGAAATAGTTATACGTCGTCGGACCGCATACGTACATCGCAACTTTCCCGTTCTCTCGTGGCTGAAATTCCTCTTTTTGACGTGTCATGGTGTTGTATAATTTCAAAGACATTGTATCGACTCTCCTCTTCCTTTAATCGTTCTTCCAAATATTCTACACGCTGCATTAAGCATTTCAGCATCTCGTTCACTGGATCCGGAAGGTCATCGTGTCTTAAATCAGGATCTTTAATCGGTACCCCATGATGGAGGACAATCCTCCCCGGTACCCCTACTACCGTCGTATCACTAGGCACCGGCTTATTAACAACCGATCCTGCTCCAATTTTTACATTATCTCCAACTTTAAAGGAACCTAGTACTCTTGCTCCTGCCCCAATCACGACATTGTTTCCAATGGTCGGATGCCTTTTGCCTTTTTCTTTGCCCGTACCACCTAAGGTAACCCCTTGATACAAAGTAACATTGTCACCAACTTCTGTCGTTTCACCAATGACCACACCCGTTCCATGGTCAATAAAGAGACCTTGCCCAATCTTCGCACCTGGATGTATCTCAATCCCTGTCAGAAAGCGGGAAAGCTGAGAGATCATACGAGGTAAGAGGACCAGATTATGACAGTACAACCAATGAGCCATTCGGTGGAAAAGCACTGCATGAAACCCCGGGTAACAAAATATGACTTCCCAAATACTTTTTGCTGCAGGATCTCGTTCGAAAATAACCTGAATATCGCGCTTCATCTGTCCGAACATCTTTAGCCTCACCCTTTCTGACGTAGGGATTCATGAATTGTCCCTACCCTGAAAAAATTATTGGACAACACAAAAAGCGGAACCCCTCGTCCAGAGACGAAAGTTCCGCGGTCCCACTCTGTTTGAACGGACATGCCGCTCCAGCTTAAGACTTTAACGCAGTCAAACGGATTGAAATACTTTAAAATTCTTCCAATCAGCTCCGAGACGCACTTCCAAAAACTCCTTGCAAATGGCTTCCACTACCCCATTTTCGCTAGTCGCAATTCCTCTTTGTACTCTTTCTCATCATCGCCTTAGATCTTCATTAAATTTAATAATCTAAAACACTAAAAGCAATTTTATTCTATTATAGGTTAGTCGCCAATCCCTGTCAATCACTACGTCCAACTGACTAACTCCAACTCTAACTACTAACCTAAATAACGCACCTTTGTTACCCGGATCCGCTCTAAAACATTCTCAAGCCCTAACAAGGGGATAATATCATAGAGCTCCGGTCCATGCATCTGCCCAGTCAAAGCCACTCGAACCGGCATGTAAACAAATTTGCCTCCGAGCTTAAGCTCCTTTGTCATTTGCTTTAAAAGGACTTTCACAGTTTCTCCAGAAAGCTGTTCTGAACTCTGTACTTTTTCCATAAACAATTCCAGCACTCTCGGTACCTGCTCTCCCTTGAGTACCTCTAATGCTTCCCCTTCAGGCTCCAACGGAACATTTCCATGAAAATAGTGGATATAGTCCTTCACTTCAGCCATATAGGATATTTTCTCTGAAATAGCTTTAATAAAGCCAATCAACCATTGCTGTTGCTTGTCCGACCGCTTCTCATCTGGACGAATACCCAATTCTTCTAAATGAGGTAAAGCGAGTTCTACTAATCGTTCTGGAGAGGATTTTTTAATGTAATGAGTGTTAATATAGTCCAATTTATATCGATCAAACACCGCCGGACTCTTTGATACCCGATCTAAAGAAAATGCCTCTGCCAATTCATCCAGGGTATAAAACTCTTCTTCCCCTGATGGTGACCATCCAAGCAGGGCAATAAAATTAACTATTGCTTCCGGGAGATATCCCTTCTTCTGATAGTCTATAACCGCAGTATCCCCATCACGCTTGCTCATCTTTCCTCCTTCTGTATTAAGAATAAGAGAAATATGTGCAAACTCAGGTACAGGTGTTCCTAACGCTTGATATATCAGAACTTGACGTGGGGTATTAGAAAGATGTTCCTCTCCTCTAATTACATGGGTCATTGACATGGTAATATCATCCACAACGACAGCAAAATTATAGGTAGGAATTCCATCCGATTTAACGATAACGTAATCTCCGATCCCATCACTTTCAAAAACAACATCCCCGCGAACTTGATCCGAAATGTGAATTGCTTGCCCTTCGGGCACACGGAAGCGCACCACAGGCTTTCGACCATCAAGCTCCAACGCCGCTCGTTGCTCTGGAGTTAACTGCCGACACTTCCCCATATAACGTGGAGTTTCCCCTTTGGCGAGCAAAGTTTCTCGTTCATGCTCTAACTCTTCTTCAGAGCAGTAACAATAGTAAGCGTGCCCACTAGTAATAAGCCTCTCGGTGTACTCCTTATAAAGCTCTAGGCGATCTGTTTGGCGATAAGGACCATTCTCTCCGCCAACCTCGATCCCTTCATCCCATTGAATATTCAACCACCGAAGGGCTTCTAAAATATTATGTTCGGATTCTCTACTAGAACGTTCTAAGTCAGTATCTTCACTACGGACAATAAATGTTCCCTTGTTTTTGCGAGCCCATAAATAATTAAATAAAGCCGATCTTGCCCCTCCTATGTGAAGCGGACCTGTTGGGCTGGGTGCAAATCGAACACGAATCTTCATCATTAATCCTCCAACCTCTTTAAGCTAACAATTGCTTGAGCACCAATTCCTTCTTCTCTTCCTACAAATCCAAGTCGTTCCGTGGTTGTTGCTTTTACAGAGACACACGCTTCCTCAACATTCAATACTTGTGAAAGGTTAAAGCGCATTTTAGATATGTACGGGGCAAGTTTTGGGCGCTCCGCCATAATTATACTATCTAAATTTCCTACGCGATACCCCTGTGATTTAACGAGTCCCATGACGTGACCCAATAAGGTTAGACTTGAAATACCACGATAGCGTGAATCATGATCGGGAAAGTGTCCTCCGATATCTCCCAAAGATAAAGCACCTAAAAGGGCATCCATAATCGCATGAGTTAGTACATCGGCATCCGAGTGCCCCAGCAAACCACGTTCATGCGGAATTTCAACCCCACCAAGAATCAATGATCGTTTCTCAACCAATGCGTGTACATCATAACCGATTCCTACTTTAATATTCAACCCCCCATTCTCGAAATTCGATGTTCGTGGTTCGAAGTTCGACGACCCACGATCAGCTGTCATTGCAATGAAAGCAGCTCAAGCACTTTGTCATCCTGAAGGAGGGGCGACTGGAGGATCTAGATCCTTCGCTATCGCTCAGGATGACTATCTACGTCTCGCGCGTCGCTAGTATTCGTTCAGCTAACCACAAGTCCTCTGGCGTGGTCACCTTAATATTCTCCTGCATACCCTCTACCATCTGTACAGGATGCCCCATCCATTCTAACAAGGATGCATCATCTGTGCCATAGTATCCTGCGGAAGCTGCTCGATCATGTGCGTCTTCTAATATCCCACGGTCAAAGATTTGTGGGGTTTGAACAGCACGTAAAAGTTCACGCGGGAGAGTTTCGAGCACGTTTCCTGCTATGTCAATCTTCTTAATGGTGTCTTTAACTGCAACTCCCATAATTGCAGCAGGGTATTCTTGGGTTTCATCTATAAATTTATGAAATGCCTGTAATGTTAAAAGGGGCCTCGCCCCATCATGCACCACTATCCGTTGAATAGTGGTACTTAGAGCTCGAACCCCTGCACGAACGGAATCTTGACGAAAAACGCCACCTTTGCAGATTGCAACAATTTTATTAAACCTCTGGCTATGAACAAGTTCCTCTATAACGGAGAGATCACCTTCTGCCCCCACAATAACAATTTCAGAAACAGCATTAGATTCTTCGAAGAGTCCTACCGTATGGGCTAAAATCGGTCGTCCCATTAAAGTAAGAAATTGTTTGTTATAGCCGGCCCCCATCCGTTTGCCTTGACCAGCTGCAGGAATGACGATCCCGATATTAGCCAATCGCATTCACCTCATCCGTCGAACGAAGGCCCATCGGCTTTTTTTCTAGGGAAGTTTTGGGTTTGGCAAAAATCATGCGCCCGGCAGCCGTTTGAAGAACACTAGTCACTAAAACGAGAACATTTTGTCCCATATACCTCCGTCCCATATCCACAACAATCATGGTTCCATCATCAAGATAGGCGACACCTTGACCAGGCTCTTTTCCCTCTTTCATAACTTGAACCAGCATCTCTTCTCCAGGCAAAACAATGGGTTTTAGGGCATTGGCCAGTTCGTTAATATTTAAAACCTTAACTCCTTGAAGTTCAGCTACTTTATTAAGATTGTAGTCATTCGTCAATAAAGGAGCTCCTAAAACTTGCCCTAACCGTACCAATTTGCTGTCGACTTCATTGATATCCTCAAAATCCTGTTCATGTATATGAACTTTAATGATCGTTTCCTTGGAAATTTGATTAAGAATATCAAGTCCTCTGCGCCCACGATTTCGTTTGAGTAAGTCTGAAGAATCGGCGATATGTCTAAGCTCCTCCAAAACGAAACTCGGAATAAGTAATACTCCTTCTAAAAATCCAGTTTTAACTATATCCGCGATTCTGCCATCGATAATTACACTGGTATCTAGAATTTTATAACTTACTGACTCACGTGAACGGCTAATTTTAACTTCCTTGCTGTCTTTTTGTTTATCAGTTTTTTCCGACTTGTCTCCTCGGTCACGGAATTTCGGAAAGAAGTTAAGGAAGCCCAAGACATCCTCTTTCCGTTTCATTCCAATTGTCAAACCCAGGTAACCTACAAAAAGACTTATTAAGACCGCCAAAAGTGGACCAAAGAATTTAATACTAATAAACGAGTTACTAAATAAACTTGCAATAATAAGTCCAATAATCCCACCGATGGCCCCACCCATAAGATCATTTGTAGGAACCTTAGTTAAGCGCGAATCCATCCAACGCATTAAAGAAATAAAAGAGCGGATACTAGACGGAGCAACTAAAAATCCTATGATACCAAATAAAATACTCATTATTGCGTAAGTCCAAACAGGCGATCCATTCCATCCAAACGTTTGAAAGAAATCCAGGCTTATAAGTATATGGTTGAGATAAAAACCTACCGCCCCAAATAATAGAGTGATGATACCGCGTATTAAATTGCGAATCATCTTTTCACCTCCTTTTAACATATTTTGACTAAAAGTCTTTCCAATTATACTTTGTATTTCATTAATTTTCAACCAAAGGTAATTTAATCCTTTTAAGTCTTTGATTAAGCAAATAATTGGCAGTAACCTAACTGGAAAGCCTTGACGATTAATGGGTATTTTCATGGTCTGCGAGCACTGCCGGCGCCTGCAGCTGCAAGAAAGTTAAAACATGCGAAGACAGTGTCTGCAAGAAGGTGTTAATACGTGCGAAGACAGTGTCTTCGTGTGTGTGGTGGGCGCCAGCCTAGTCTAATAAGAGCATTTTATGATAATAGCGAATGTACCATTGGTTGGTCCTTAAGTCGCTAATCTCAGGCCAAAATCAAAGCAGATGAAAGCCATTGTCTGACTGCTTCTTCTTCAGACCCTTCAGTCAAAACAAGTTCACTAATCAAAATCTGGCAGGCATTTTCATACATCTTCTTCTCCCCCGTCGAAAGGCCTTTTTCATTATCTCTCTGGGCGAGACTCCGAACAACATTTGCAACTTCAAAGATATTTCCACTCTTGATTTTTTCTAAGTTGGCACGATAGCGCCGATTCCAGGCCAAGGTAGCTGCCGTATCTTTAGTTCTCAGTACCTCCAAAACATCTTTGACCATGGAAGGAGAAATAACTTGTCTCAAGCCAAGGTTCTCCACATTGTTCAAGGGAATAAACAATTTCATATTCCCTACTGGTAAATGCATTACATAGTATTGGCTTTTTTCCCCAAGAACTTCTCGTTCTTCGATCGACTCAATAATTCCGGCACCGTGCATCGGATAGACAACTTTGTCACCAACCTTAAACATTCGGCCACCCCCTTATCTATATATTATAGCAAGGAACATAGCCGGGGTCAAAATTTTAAAATTATATCACACATGTCTTTAGCCTGTCAATTTCCCTTTTTCAGCCTTAAATCTGTTGAAAATTGACAACAGCCTAGCCTCCTCGTTATAATAGAGATGGCAGAAAGGAGTGAGGATAGCACACATGGAGCAACTCACTGACCAATTCCAAGGCACGGTAAAATCTCTGTTAATCCGACATCAAAGCATTCTGGATATCTTGTCCAAAGGGCAAGAAACTTCAGCTCGTGTTAACCGAGCCGTTGTCAAATCTGTGACTAGTTGTGGTTGCCACGCAGTGAATGCGCGTAAGAAACCGATTCCACCAGATTCAAGTGTTGCCGATTTGAGAGAGCTCTTGGACAGCCAACTTGAAGGATATGTTTGCGATAACTGCCGGGATATTATAGAGGCAGAATTAGGCAAGCAGCTCTTTTATATAGCAGCTCTGTCCAACGCTTTAGACATCTCCCTAAGCGATGTCCTCTACCAAGAACTCAAAAAACTACAGACGTTAACAATTTTCAATTTAACCTAACCAGACCCATAATATTTTAGTTTTAATGATTTAGCTCCTGCCTTGCAGGAGCTTTTATAGTTTACTCTTCAACCTCTGACCAAAAATGTTAAAACACAACATATATAACACTTAGCCTGATTATTAGAGCGTTTATTGTTATATTACTTTAAATTTGTGATCATTTTATGGCGTTTGTATGAAGATACTAATATTGGTTCACCTTCCTTTGACTTATCCCGCATATTTCTAACCATGATTGGTGTAACTAAAGGTGAGGTGGACTAAACATGGGTGGAAAATTAAAGATTGAAATCACGGGGGAAAAAAACGTTCTGGAAATCTTTGAAACGGAGCCTGGGAAAATTGCTTTTGTTATGTATCCCGATGATCCGCAGGATGATACTTGGTTAGAGGTTATTGTAGATACCTCCGAATTTTCAAGTTTATTTAAACGATTAATTGACGAAGATAAACAAGTAGTAACTAAGGAACTATAGAGAGGTTCCTTAGTTACTACCTTGTTAATCTCTAATTTACTATAGCCTTATCCAATTCAGTAAAGTCTCCCACTTCACTAAGCGAAAGAGATGCCTCCTGCCTGCCCTAACTTCACTTAGGCAAGTGAATTATTGCCTTAAATAAATCGCCGTCTATTTCTACATCAAAACTTCCTTTCTGAATTTCAACTAGACTTTTGGCAATAGATAGTCCTAGTCCACTACCCTGGCTGCTTCTGGATTCATCTCCCCTTTTAAATCGCTCCATTAATTCTTCAGAAGAAATATTCAACTCATAGGCAGAGATATTTTTAATAATTAGCATTACCCCAGTTCCTGAATCAATAATATCAATATATACCCTTGACCCTTCCAACGCGTATTTAAATATATTAGATAACAAATTTTCGATAGCTCTCCACAATAATTTACCATCTGCTTTGATAAATACTTTATCTTTAAGTCGGTTAATCCTGAATTCTAACTTTCGATCTTGAACTTTATCGTCGAGTTCCCCTAATCCCTGAGTTATTAAAGACTCAATGTCTATCTCTTCAAAGTTTACTGGGATATTTCCGCTAGAGGCCTTAGACGCTTCAAATAGGTCCTCAGTTAAGGTTTTTAAGCGTTGTGACTTTTGGTCAAGTATTTCTAGGTATTCTTTTGCCTTCGCCAGATCCGTTTCACTCTTTAATAAATCGACATAGGTGATAATAGATGTTAAAGGAGTTCTAATATCATGGGATACATTAGTAATTAATTCAGTCTTCAGCCGTTCACTTCTAATCTCATTATCAACGGCTTTATATAACCCATCAGTGATACTGTTTATATCCCCAGCAAGTTGGGCAAACTCTCCGCCTCCAGACACATTTATAGTATAGTTGATATCTCCTTCTTTTACCCGCTTTACCCCTTCTTTTATAGCGCTGAATTCCTTAACCTTTCTAAGAGCAATCCAGGCTGCTATTCCTAGAGTTATTGGAAACATAAAGAAGGTTATGGCTACTAATACTGGATACCCTATTACGATTAAAACAACCTTTATTCCAACACTCCCACTATCGTAAATCTCTTTAATGAATTTGAAAATTTTATAGAAAATGGCATAGAATAAAGTGTGTTTTAAAAACGTCTTATTTTTCAGATGTTTAACGAAGGAAAGAAGGAATATTAAGCCCAAAGAGGCGATGAACAAAGTCACCGGGTACATAAGGTTATAGATTGGGACATGATTTATTTGACTTATAGCTGCGATCCAAATGGCTATCAGGGTAAAGCAAATCACAATCTTAAAATCATTATAGATTCTATCGACAACGTTTAATGGAGTCTCTTGACTCTCCCCATTCTTTCTACCAATGACTACAAGCAGATAAATAAGCGCTAAAGCCAACCCCAAAGAAAAACCTGTTATTTGATATAGACCCTTAGTGACTAATACTTTATTTTCTTTCCACTCTCCGATTCTGGAATTTAAGAATTCTTCATTAAAGGCAATATACATCTTGTCTTGGTGTCCTAATTGATTGGTATTTGAGGTAATCCAGTAATAATGAGGGTTTTCCTGTATTTCTTGCGGAAAGACCTTGTATTCCGGTCCATCGAATACCATGTAGGATGGAAACGATTGGAAGTACTCTTTGGTTTTATTAGTACTATTCGTGAATACAGTTTCACTATCAACTGCATAGTAAATAAGACCTTGATATTTTTCTAATTCCCGTAAAACTGAATTATAGGCTTGAAGTTCTTCGGTTATTAACCGATCTTTTAACTCTGTAAGTTCAGCAGCATAAACTTCTTTGAAGAGTACGTAATTTTCTTCATGTGTTAAATTCGGATTATAACTTCTTGAATTGTTTTGAAAATCCCAAAACAAATTTTCTTCCCTTTGTCTGATTTCTATCTCCTTGAGAGAACCACCCTTCAAAATATGTTCCTCACTCTTATAGTTTTCTGTTATATTTCTTAAGCTTGTGAGGATATTACTGCTGTCACTCACGTAATCAGTACCGAGAAAATAGCTCTCTTCAAAGGCAATACCAAAATCAGCATTCTTTATTATAACAATGTTTACAAATATCATTAGGGCACTCGTAAAACAGACGATTGCAACTATAATGGCAATCAGCTTTATTACTACTAAGTGGCTATATTTTTTCCACTTTATATCCAATTCCCCACACCACCTTCAAATATTTCGGATCCTTTGGATTAATTTCAATCCTCTCTCTTATTTTTCTGATATGGACAGCGACGGTATTTTCCGCACTAAAGGCCGTTTCTTTCCATACTTTTTCATATAGTTCGTCGATAGAAAAAACTCTTCCCGCATTTGCAGTCAACAATTTTAAAATCTTATATTGGACAGGAGTGAGCTTGACTTCGTCACCATCAACCGTTACCATCTTTCTCTCATCATCAATAACAAGTCCGCCTGTTTTATAGACATTACTTTTGTTTTCCAAGCTCCCTAGTGTGGTATATCTTCTTAACTGAGACCTTACCCTTGCAATCAATTCTAAAGGGTTAAAGGGCTTCGTAATATAATCGTCCGCTCCCATATTTAAACCCATTATTTTGTCAGTATCCTCAGTTTTTGCAGATAGCATAATAACCGGTATATTCCTTTCTTCTCTTAACTTCATCGTTGCCCTTAGTCCATCCATTCTAGGCATCATAATGTCCATAATAACCAGATGTATTTCGTTTTCCTCAACGACTTCCAAGGCTTCTAAACCATTGGAAGCTTTAAATACTTTATAGCCTTCGTTCGTTAAATAGATTTTTATGGCATCTAATATCTCTTTATCATCATCGCAAACTAGTATATTAATGATCTATCACCCCAACGTATTGATTTACACAAATTGTATCACATCCTCTACGATTTACTTTAAGGCTATGATATCAACTAAATCTTACTATAAGCTTGTTGTAATTCTTAAGAACTTCTTAAGTTTATCCTTTTCTCCCTATGTAATTCGATCAATGTTAAGAAAGTTCTTTCATAAACAATAACGTTAAACTTGTACTTTCTGGTCTATAGTAAAAAGCAGTCGGCTTCCGCCGACTGCTTTTCTAGAAAAGGGATTTTTAAATTGGTTTAAACATTTTTTTACCTGCTCCGCATAATGGACATCTCCAATCATCCGGTAACTGATCAAAAGCAACATCCTTGGGAATTTTACTTTTCTTACAGCCTTTATCTGGATTATATATGTAACCACAACTTGATATTTGGCATTGCCACATTTTGCTTTCTTCGTTCAATTCACTGTCCACCCCCTTAGTTTGATTTTATCACTAATTAGTATTAATTACAATTACAAAGTGCTAATTTAGTTCTTCAATAATATGAAACTCATTATCAGCCTTAGCAGGCTTCATATTCAAATCCATAATAACATCGTACAAAGTGTTTAGTTCTACAATTTTTAGATTTTTAAATCTCGAAGCATCTCTAACGGTATTTTTAGCAACGTAGACTCGTTTAAAGCCCATTCTATCGATTTCACGAATTCGGGCTTCAATTGATGGGACTTTTTTCAACTCTCCAGTTAGCCCTACATCTGCCACAAAAACAATATCATTGGGAATCGCTTTATCTTTCACTGATGAAACAATACACATGATAATCGCTAAGCTAACTGATTGTTCTCTAAGTTGAAGCCCACCTGTGGTCTTGATGACGATATTTTTATCATAGAGGTTAATCTTGCCTCTTTGTTCAAGGATAGAAATCAAGGTATTTAATTGGTCTCTTCTCAAGCATTCTGCTATTCTGGACGGATAAGGAGTGAAGGACTTCGAGACCAGACTTTCAACTTCTACAATAATTGGCCGTGTCCCTTCTTTGATCACTGCTAAGGCGCTGCCCGAAACCGTTTGCCCCTGTCCCCTTTGGGTCATAAAGAACTCCGACGGGTTATCAATGGACAACATTCCTTGTTCGGTCATCGAGAAGAAGCCTATTTCACCTGTACTCCCAAATCGATTCTTGGAGCACCAGGCTCCCCTTAATTCTTCTCCATTTTCACCATTGAGAATTAACACGGCGTCAACCAGATGTTCCAAGGCCCTGAGCCCAGCAATTTCATCATCCTTCGTCATTTGACCTACCATGATTACTGCTCTAGGACGTTTGCTATTCTTGGCAACTTTCAAAAGTTCGCTGGCACATTCCATGGTCTGAATGGGAGAACCAGGACGAGAATTATGTTCATCGAGGGTAAAGGTCTGGATGCTGTCAATAATAATCAAATCCGGGTCGAGCTCTTCAATCGAGGCCAGAACATGGTTCATACTTGTATCAGAATAAATCCATATGTCGCTCTTACTTTCTTTAAGAATGCGATCTGACCTATTTTTTATTTGGCTATCACTCTCTTCAGCTGAGGCATATAAAACCTTATAGCCCTTCGAGGCAACGTCATCCGCCACTTGTAATAGTAAGGTTGATTTTCCTGCACCGGGCCTAGCTGTCAAAATAATAATGGAATCTTTAACGATACCTCCACCAAGAACCCTATTAAATTCACTGATGCTCGTCACGATACGATCGCTGTTGCCAGCTAAAACGTCAGATAGCTTCTTCGGATAGGTCTTTCTCTTACTCTGTGAAGACATTGTTTTGGGTTGACTCTCTGACTCTTCAAAGGTATTCCATTCCTCGCATTTTGGACACTTACCCAGCCATCTAGGACTTTCTGATCCACAGTTAGAACAGCGATAGATTACTTTGATCTTCATGCAACGCCTCATTTCCTCTGGGAATCCCTGGATTTACCCCAAAATAAATACTTATTTAATAGTATATCAACGATTTAATGAAGTAGGGGCAATTCACAAATTGCCCCTACTTCTATCAATTATTCTTTGTTTCTTACAACACTACTTAAAGCTTGGAAAATTTCATTTTCCCTTCCTCTGCTTCCACGCGAATTCGATCACCATTTTTGAACTCTCCTTCGAGAATTTTCTCGGAAAGAGCGTCTTCGATTAATCGTTGTATAGCCCGACGAAGAGGTCGAGCTCCAAAAATCGGATCGTTTCCCTCCTTAGCAATCAGTTCGACCGCACTGTTATCAACCTGAAGTTCCAAGCCATTTTCCCTTAGACGCTTATTGACCTGTCGAACCAAAATTTCGGAAATTTTTACTAAGTGTTCTTTTTGGAGTGAATGAAAAACGACTAATTCATCAATACGATTCAAAAACTCAGGACGGAAAGAGCGTTTTAACTCATCCATTACATGTCCTCGCATATTTTTGTAATCCGTTTTTTCATCTTTCTTTGCTGCAAAGCCCATGGCTTCCTTCTTAAGGAAGGAAGAGCCTACATTCGAGGTCATGATAATCACAGTATTTCGAAAATCTACTGTTCGTCCTTTAGTGTCTGTTAATCTCCCATCTTCAAGGACCTGGAGTAAAATATTGAAGGCCTCAGGGTGTGCCTTTTCAATCTCATCCAATAAAACGACACTATATGGTTTTCGCCTTACCGCCTCGGTAAGCTGACCTCCTTCATCATGTCCAATATATCCAGGAGGCGCTCCTACAAGCCGAGAAACCGCATGTTTCTCCATATACTCTGACATATCAATGCGAATTAAAGCTTTTTCATCCCCGAACATTCCCTCTGCCAAAGCACGACCAAGTTCTGTTTTACCAACGCCTGTTGGTCCAAGGAAAATAAAGGAACCTATGGGACGTTTAGGGTCTTTCAGCCCTGCCCGTGCTCTCCGTACCGCCCGAGCTACTGCTGTAACGGCGTCCTCCTGCCCAATAAGTCGTTGATGAAGAAGATCTTCTAAATGCAAGAGACGTTCACTTTCTTCTTCGGCAAGTTTTTTGACAGGAATTCCTGTCCAGCTAGCTACTATCTGTGCGATATCCTCCCCAGTCACCATGGCATTTTCTTTATAGCGCTTATTTTGCCACACATCTCGTTGCTCAGCAAGTTCACTACGAATTTTTTGTTCCTGGTCTCGGATTTGAGCAGCTTTCTCAAACTCTTGACTAGAAACCGCTGCCTCTTTTTCTTTTTTCAGGCGTTCCGCTTCTTCTTCCAGAAGTTTTAAATCAGGAGGAGCAGTATAACTAGTAAGTCGAACACGTGAAGCTGCTTCATCCATTAAATCGATCGCCTTATCCGGCAG
This sequence comes from Desulfosporosinus sp., assembly GCA_003513495.1. Taxonomy (GTDB): domain Bacteria; phylum Bacillota; class Desulfitobacteriia; order Desulfitobacteriales; family Desulfitobacteriaceae; genus Desulfosporosinus. The sequence continues at coordinate 41,560 of DOPM01000042.1, read as the reverse complement.
GAATCGGTCCGAAATATAACGGTCTGACAGGCGTGCAGCGGACTCAATCGCCTCATCCGTTATCTTCACTCGATGATGAGCTTCGTAACGATCCCTTAGACCACTCAGAATCCCTATTGCTTCCTCTACGGTAGGTTCACCAACATTGATCGGTTGGAAACGACGCTCTAGGGCTGTATCCTTCTCAATATATTTTCGGTATTCTTCTAATGTTGTAGCCCCTATACATTGTAATTCGCCTCTGGCTAGAGCGGGTTTTAAGATATTTGCGGCGTCGATTGCACCTTCTGCAGCACCAGCACCTATCAAGGTATGAAGTTCATCAATAAAAAGTATGATATTCCCGTCCGCACGGATTTCCTCCATTACTTTCTTTAAGCGCTCTTCAAATTCACCACGGTATTTACTTCCTGCCACCATTGAGGAAAGGTCTAAGGTAATAACTCGTTTGTTGACCAAAATTTCCGGAACTCTGTTATTCACAATGCCTTGTGCCAGTCCTTCAGCAATGGCTGTTTTACCAACACCAGGCTCTCCTATAAGCGCAGGATTATTCTTGGTTCGTCGGCTTAAGACCTGAATGACCCGTTCTATTTCCTTTTCCCTTCCAATCACTGGATCAAGACGTCCTTCTCGCGCCTGCAAAGTAAGGTCTCGTCCGAACTCGTTAAGAGCGGGCGTATTAACCGGCCCCGCATTTTTAGATGTCGGTACGGAGTTTGGGGCTGGTATTGCGGATTCATCTAATTCTCCACCTAATAACTTAACAACCTGTTTCCATACCCTTTCAGGCCCCACATTGAGGTTCCCCAGGATGCGGGCCGCTATTCCTTCACCTTCCATAATCAGACCCAGCAGTAAATGTTCGGTTCCAATATAATTAACTTCTTGCCGATGAGCTTCCTCATTAGCTAATTCTAGAACTTTTTTGACTCGGGGTGTAAAACCGACTTCTCCATTAAAAGGCTGGCCTACCCCGGTTATTTGTTCAACCTGACTTCGAATTTTAGCAAGGTCTAGGTTCATTCCAGTTAAGGCTTGGGCAGCAATTCCTTCCCCTTCCTGAATTAACCCAAGCAATACGTGTTCAGTTCCTACTACTTGATGTCCCATTCGTTTGGCTTCACTGTGAGCTATTGCTAATACCTTTTGTGCACGTTCAGTATAACGACCTTTCATTATTCCTTCATCCTTTCTTTATGTGATGCGCGCGATTCGACGCCGAGTTTGAACTAGTAGTGAAAGCGAAGTTTCATTACTGTATCGTGCCTCGGTCTTCGCACATGGCGCTTCGAATTAGACGAGCCCGCTCCTCATCCCGTTGGCTAGGATCAAGCCCCCGATCGAGAATGTATTGCAAGCATCCAGGGCGGGTATCGACGATTAACGTAGTAAAGCAATCCTTGGTCTTCGGTAATATCCCCATATCAGACCCTAATTTATCATGCGACAAAAGATGCATCGCATCTTCGGAAGAAAGCAGCCGTGCATTTTGCAAAGTACCTCGAGCCCTCCAAACTTTATCCTCTAAAAGCATAGGCATTTGCTGACGCAGGTTTTCTCGGGCTTGAAGTTCATGCTCTACGATCTGTCTGGTTACCGCATCTAAATGAGTTAAGATATCTTCTTCACTTTTACCCAGGGTAATCTGATTGGAGATTTGATAGATGTGCCCAAAGGCCTGAGAACCTTCCCCATATAACCCACGGACAGCCAAACCTAAGCGGGCCGCCGCTCCTAGAACCTGTTGAACTTGTTTAGTAATAACCAAGCCAGGCAAGTGGACCATAACTGAAGCCCGAAGCCCAGTTCCTACATTCGTAGGACATGCAGTGAGGTACCCTTGACTTTCTCTATAGGCAAAATCCAGCTTTGCCTCCAGAAGATCATCTAAGGCTGTTGCCAAGCGATGTGACTCAATTAGCTGATTACCCGGTAAAAGAACTTGAAGTCTTAAATGATCTTCTTCATTTACCATGACTGCATAACGATGATCAGAGTTCAACGCTACACCACACGCACTGGTCGTGCCGCCTAAACTAGGACTTATTAAATGTTTTTCGATCAGCACTTGTTTTTCTACATTATTTAGCTCTGCTAGGGATATATAGTGAAGATTCTCGTCATTTCCTTTCACATAGCCTAAGGCTTGGGAAATAATTTTTTCAACTTCGGCAGCATTTTCTTGGCTTAGGCCATGGGGAAAAGGAAATTCCTCGAGGTTACGCGCTAATCTCACTCGACTGCTAATAACGACTGGAGAATCTGTTTCGCTCATCCAGGCACTTTGCTGTAAAAGAAGTTCCTTACGACTCACTTTTTTCCCCTCCCGTCGATTGTTCAATTTTGCGAATCTGATCCCTTACTATAGCAGCCTCCTCAAAGGCTTCTTGTTCAATCAAGTTTTTAAGTGTTTCCTTTAATTTTCGTTGTTCCACTCGACTTCTAATCTCAGCTCCACGTCTTACAGGGATCTTACCGACATTTTGCCCTCCACCATGCACTCGACGCAACAACGGCTCAAGCTGATTTTCAAAGGTTTCATAACAGGTGCTGCAGCCGAGCTTTCCGACTTGGGTAATTCGAGAAAAGCTAATTCCACATTTAGGACACTTCATCTCCATAGGTTGCTCTTTTGTCGTAGCATTAAAGCCAAAAAGTGCTTGTAAAAACTCCGGTACAATAGCGGGATGAAAAACAAAACTTACTTCCTGAGTTTTTTTAGCACAAGTCTCGCAGAGGTAGACCTCACGAGTTTGTCCATTTTCTGTTATAAACAATTGCATAATAGCCTCTTTCTGTTGACAATGTTGACAAAGCATTCTAACTCCTCCTTTACACCAAATCATCTCTACTTAAGGTTGTTAAAATATCCTTCATAAGGCGTGCCCGCAAAGCATCCCAATCTCTAAATTCTCCACCTAAATTATTGCCAGAAAGCACGCTCTTAATCAGCGCCGCTTCCCTAGGAGTTATTAGTTCCTCATCTAAAAGCCGTTCCACCAAGGCATTTGATCGGTCACGGGAAAGTTGTTCTCCAACTAGTTGACGCATTACTTGTTGATACTGCCCTTCAATACCCAATCCTAAGCGAATTATTCTCAGATATCCTCCGCCCCCTCGGCGACTTTCGACAAGGTACCCTCTTTCAACTGTAAAACGAGTGTCTAATACATAGTTAATCTGAGATGGAACACAGGCAAACTCACCTGCGAGCTCACTTCGTTGTAACACAATATATCCTTCTGATGTTTTTTCTAGAATCTGTTTCAAGTATTCCTCAATGCGATCCGCTAGGTTTCCCATTGTTTATGTCTCCTTGTCAACGTAATATTTCTAGATACATATTATTGACCTTCCCTGACCTTCTAGTTATATGATACCCAAATTTATATATTTTTGCAAAGATTTTTTGCAAAAATTTAATAGGTTATTGCAAGATGTATTTATTGGATTTAACCCTAGCCTTAGTTAGACGAGTTTAACTGAAAAAGGGTTACGTCTATTTTCTGACGTACCCCTTCTCCTCTCTGAAAAATATCTGTTTACAACTACTTTGAAACTATAACAAAGTAAAACCAAGAAGATAGTGTTAGTAAACCAACACCGCCCAACAACCAAATGACAGGTTGCCCTTCAAGTCGTTTTGAATATATCCCTTGTAGCCGTGAGGGATTTCGCTCTATTTGCTCAGTAGGTTTAGCAATGGATGGTTTGCCCAGAGATTCACTCAGTTTCCGCATTCCAACTTTAGATGAGGTCACCCGAGGGGATATATCTATCCATTGCAACGAGCCTTTTAGCATTAGGTTAAGCTCCTTGGAACTTAGCCAAACATAGTTCTCTTTCATGGTTTTCCTCCACTAGTCCTCGATCCAATCAGATTAAGGTAAGTATTCCCCAGTTTCTAGTGGTTCAATCTCCCTAGGGAATTAGCGCCACTAGTTATAGTTTCTATCTAGGACCAAAAAATCCCTGCCGCTTAGGCAGGGACCTTTGTCCTGAAATTCTACAAAATCTACGCTATTATATCATCAAACGCACATACTCCAATGTCTTATTACCAAATCATCAAAAATAATCTTAAAGAACTATTAATTCTCTTGGTGTTACGGATAAATATCTTGCACCCAGGTCAGATTCAATGACGACTGTATCTTCAATCCCAACGACTCCAACCCCGGGGAAAACAAACTTAGGTTCAATAGCCACTACCATTCCAGATTCCAAGACCTCACTGGATCCTTTGCTAATGGTTGGGAGCTCATCAAGTTCTAAGCCTACACCATGCCCAACAAAGCGGACCTTCGCTGTTCCATAGCCCATGAAATTATCTCCGTAAGGCGTATTCTCCTGGACCCAGTTTAGAATTTCTTCATAAACTTCACCCGCTACCCGTCCCGGTATCAAGGCCCTGCGAATTCTCTCCTCCACCTGTCTTGCTGTCTCATAGGCGATTGTCAGCTCTTCGGATAAAGGTCCTAAACTCAAAATTCGGGTTTGGTCAATCTGATAACCGTTAACGACGGTCACCATATCTATAACAATCGGTTCACCTTTCTGAATCTGCTCCATAGAAGCTCCATTCGGATGGGCAATGGAGATACCTTGTCCTGTGACAGGCCCATCAAAGCAACTACGAACTGCTGCTCGAGCACCTGAAGCGATTACACCAACATGAAACTCAGAATCAAATCCTCGCATACGAACGTGACCACCATGACCGAGTGACCTTGCCTTGCCTTCTAACAATCCTTCGAATTCGACCTCACTCATCCCAGGATGAAGAACTTCCTTGGCAAATTCGAGCACCAAGGGTAAGATTCTTGCACTTTCTTCAAGTCGAGCTATCTCCCAACTCGTCTTAACTGAACGCTGTCGGCGTACCTCTTTGGAGATATCCACCATCCTAACTTCCGGAAATGTTTTTAAATAACGCTCATACTGATTTACAGGGAGAACATCCAATTCCAGTCCCAATATTCTTGGCAAGGGGAGTCCGGCTTCTTGGATATTATTAGGAATTTTTGACATCCCTCTAAGGGGAAAGACCTCCCAAGAACTTTCCTTCTGAGCTCTGTCGAAATCTCGATAGGCAAGGACAAGCGGCCTTCCTTCCACCGGAATGTAGATATGAACATTTTGAGCAGTCCCCGTATAATAGAGTGTATCCGCTCGTTGAACCAATAGTGCTCCGTCAATTTCCCTCTTCCTTAGGTTGACTTGAAAATCAGCAACTCGTTTTTCTAATTCTTTACTAGGTACTCTCATTCCTTCCCCTCCGTTTTGTGTAATATTCAGAATGTTCTATACCATTATGTTCATATTTCCGCTGAATTGCAAGCCTTTTAATTTATGACCAGTCGAAGTTCCGATTGCTGTGACTTTAATTTTGCATTCAATAAAAAGGGGATGATCCGGAGAATAATTGATCTCAGCGTTAATATCTTCACGTTTAACAATAAGCTCATAGTGCTGGGCTCCAGTTTTTTCTGCTTCCCGTGAAGCATGCTTCCGGGCTTCATTCTCGGCATAATCGACCGCTTCCTCAAATTCATCTAAATGTTTGTGTCCCTTTAGCGAATAAACGACAAACCCGCCAAAGTTTGAATCCGGTCGAATCATCGTCTCAACGTTTACAACAATTTTTCCAACTGCGGCTCCTACCGCATTTGCTACTTCAGCATGTTCTGGAACAAGCAATGGTGTATTTAAAAGCTTAGCGACTTGGGGTAACCAAGCATGGGCCGGTGCACCAATTCCGATGATAGGCATACCCGCATTAAGTCGACAATGAAGCAAACCATTCTCTTGTGGATGAAGGGCCTTATTTAAATAATACATAACCTGTTCATTGCTCAGAGGATTGCTGCTGTTGCCTTCATACATTTGGAAGCTTTGGATTATGGTAAAACAAAGATTATCAATTATCCTTTCAGAGGCTGCATTCAAAAAATCTTCTAAGGATTTCCCCATTTTTTGAGCTAAAAGCTCGCATCCCAGCTTTGCAACTTGATCATTCCAAGCTGTATAAGTCCCACGTACATGAAGGATGTCTGTAGGTGTTAGAGTAACACGGGCAATCAGCCCGAGATTTATTAGTTTCTGAAGGTAGGACTCTGAGCTGAAGAGAATAGGGTCTACTTCCATTTTTTCGGCTAAATAGTAAAAAGTATGGGGTCCCGATCCCAGTAAATTAAGCAATTTAATTTCTGAAGGTGACAGCGTTTCACGATTTTGACGGGGAAAGGCCACAAAGCAATCAACAGACTGAATAACTGAAGTGTTTACTATCTTTGAGGCATATTGAAGAAGCTCCTTCTCGATAGAAGGATATTGGGAAGCCACATAGCAAAGAGGAAAAGCACGCCGAGGTCCCACAAGGAGCTTCCGGTCTTTAGTCATCTGAATCTGACTATCCCCGCCAAGTCCATAGGTATTTATTTCAGCGGAATGGACACGAGTAAACCACCCGCCTACTACCGCCCCCTCTTGGGTTAAACGAGGAATACCTTCCTCGACGAGGGCGATATCGGTCGTTGTTCCCCCTATGTCAACGATTAAAGCATTATCCGTGGGGGTAAGATATGTACCTCCAATAATACTTGAAGCAGGACCAGATAGAATTGTTTCGATGGGTTTCTCACGAGCGACTTGTTCACTCATTAAACTGCCATCGCCTTTAACAATCATTACAGGTGCATTTATCTCTTGTTCGGCAAGAACCTTTTTAACGGATTGAATAAGTTCTGCAATGACTGGGAGAAGTCTAGCATTAAGTACTGCGGTCACAGTACGCTCATATAAACCTAGGGTTGTGGTCAATTCATGGGCACACACAACCGGTATATGAAGCACTTCTTGAACAAGATCCCGAACCTGAAGTTCATGTTCAGGGTTACGTATACTGAGGTATCCGGAAACCGCAACGGCTTCAACCTTACCCTTAAAAGAGACAAGCTGCCCCCGCAGTAAGTCCAGGTCCAAATCTTCCATGGGCCATCCTTTTATATCATGTCCGCCAGGAGTCAGGATGACGTGCTCAGTTGGCAGAATTCCGTTGGGTTTACGACCAACCTGGATTAATCCAACTTCACACCCGCGGCCTTCAACAATTGTATTCGTCGCAAGGGTTGTTGAAAGGGAGACCATAGACAATGTATTAAAGGTTGTTGCGCCTAGACTATCAAGACAGTTGCGAATTCCAATTGTTAAGTCTTCAAGTGTTGTAAGAGCTTTTGATTTTGCAATTATTTCCTTTGAAGCCGGATCGATAATCACTCCATCGGTATACGTTCCACCAGTATCTATCCCTAAAATCCACCCCAATTTAATCCCTCCAATTAAAGAAAACTTACTGATACTTTGCTTTAAGCTCCGGATCATACGGTGATTTTCGCCCAGGGCATTTTTCCCGTGGACATAGTTGGCAATTTTCAAAGGTTCCTTCCTTCGGAAAACGAATTCCGGAAATGGATTTCACAGGCAGCAAAAGAAAACTTTCTGTAAGTTCCACACCGATTTGTTCTTTAACCTGACCGAGCAATTGGAAAAGGGGTTTTTGCTCTGTTATCGGCCAATCAGGCAACGAACCGGGGTTCATATTCGAAGCAGAAGTTAATCCGAATTCCTCATCAAGGATGGTTTTGAAATTTTCCGAAGCCGATTCAAGTATTATTTCTTGGATTGTATCTGCACAAAAGTTTTCAAACATATCTGTAATTCCCTTTCCCCATGCTTCTAATTCCACACCACTAGTTACCACAAAGGGAAAAACCCGATGAATATTTTCCAAGTTAACACTTAAAATACGGCTTTTGAACTTGATTCCATCGATAATAACGTTATGTTCATCACTTGAATCCACATAGGCATGCTTATAAATCACCTTGGGTTTAGCAATATTTCTTGCTTCTTCTGCTAATTCTAATATTCGACTTCGATATGGATGCCCTTCCTTCAATCGAAGCATTTTTAGCAATTGTTCCTCTGAGAGTTCAAAAGGAAGATGAAGAATTATTGGTTCCATTTCATATTGCCCCTTTCCACTTAGGATATTAGATATCTCGTTAACCATTTTACTCATTACATTCTTAGAAATTAAAATTTCTTCAACTTTGTCCTGGTCCGCAAACGATTGTATTGTGAAATAAACACAGGCGATAGCATAATGGGTATTTTGGATTTCGGCTTAACTTCTTTAATATTCTGTAAACGTTCGTTAAAACCCTGTTTACTGTTATAATATTTTGGATCTACCCCCATCGTAGATCTAAAATATATACCAATAGTGCCTGGCAAATAGTCTGTATCCGTTACAAATTCCTATAGATTTTTCAATAATTTGTTACAGCCGAAAAATAACTGCACCCCAATTGCAGGACATTACTGACAATTGGAAGTACAGTTGTTTGAGTCATGAAGAAATTATTCTAAAATGTTGTGCTATGAAAAAAAATACAAATCTCAGAAGGAAAGTTAAAAGGTTTGAGTCCGATACAATATCGAACTCAAACCCAACAAGCCGCCTAGCGAAATAACCTCATCTAATCTTTAGGAGTCATTACAAATAAGTTCAACCTATACGGCCTTCTTGATTAGTATTTTTCAGGAAGTTCTGAGAAGTATCCTTGTGGATGTGCACAAGCTGGACATTCTCCGGGCGCTTCAGGGCCTTCATGTATATAGCCACAGTTTGTACATTTCCATACAGTCGGCTTATCTTTACTAAAAATTGTTCCATTTTCAAGTTCATCGGCGTAATGATCAAAACGAGTCATGTGGTGCTTTTCAATTTCGGCAATTGTTTGAAAAGCCTTAGCGATATCGGGGAATCCTTCCTTCCCTGCAGTAGCGGCGAACTTTGAGTAGATTTCTGCCCATTCTTCTCTTTCTCCAGCTGCAGCAGCCCTTAAATTCGTCAGAGTATCTTTATATACTAACGGATAATCCGCATCAACATGTAGGGTGTTTGTTTCTTCCTTAGTATGAGCAACAAGAAGCTTATAAAACACTTTGGCATGTTCCTTTTCATTATCGGCTGTTTCCTCAAAAACAGCTTGAATATGTTGATACCCTTCTTTCTTAGCCACACTAGCACAAAAAACATAACGATTGCGCGCCTGTGACTCGCCTGCAAAGGCATCGCTTAGATTTTTGAATGATTCGGTTTCAGAGAATATCATGCTTCACACCCCTTTTTTAAATAGTTTCTCATATTGGCAACTATTTATGCTGAAGGTTTCATTTATTCAAATGTCGTATAATTATATGCTCATTATGGAAACTAGCTAGTACTCCTCACGCACACACACACACACGAAGACACTGTCTTCGCACATAGTAGCTCTTCTTGCAGACACTGTCTTCGCACATAGTAGCCCTTCTTGCAGACACTGTCTTCGTATGTGTTGACTTTTTTGCAAGCGAAGGTGGTCGCTGACTGTTACAATAAACATAGTGTCTTATTTCGAAATAAACCTTACCAGGAGTTGTCAGGAGCGCCATATGTTCATGTTCCTGTTCTTTATCTGTTTAAACCTAAATCCGTACAAAAATATTTTCACCTCAGTTAATTGTTGGAAAGGAAGTAATCATATGTCAAATAACACAGTACCTTATGTTTTCTGCCCAGTATGTGCCGAGCGTCTACAAAAGTCTATTATTGATAACCATCTTCGTAGCTCATGTCCTAACTGTTCTTATGTCGATTGGGGAAATTTCTCCCTCGGCGTCGGAGGGGTTCTCTGGCATGAAGAGAAAGTCCTTCTGGTTCAACGCGCCCATAATCCAGGGAAAGGAGTATGGACAATTCCGGGGGGATATGTGAATCAAGGAGAATCCATCGGAGAAGCGATTGTACGAGAAATTCAAGAAGAGACGGGTATTGAGACTAAACCTCTTTCCATCATTGCCTTACGAGATCGCCCTTCAAACAGCCCATCTGAAAAACATGACGTCTATATTATTTTTATGATGACCATGCTAGGGGGAACCCTTCATGCTCAATTAGAAGAAGTCAGCAACCTGGGATTCTTTACACTTGAAGAATGTCAGACCTTCAAAATCCCCTCGCTAACTTTGAGCGCCATCCAAGCATCCCATTCAATTTCTCGGGGCCTCGTCTTAAATACAAACGCAGATCTTATAGGTAGGTTATCAACACTCTATCAAATCTCGTCCTAGCCTAATTTGTTTTAGGCTCTTTTGTTCCATTCCCTTAACCTTTCTGCTCTATCATCCACCTGCCGAAAGAAATTTTAAGCGAAAAGCCCAGACAAATTTATCCCCATCCTCCTCGTTAACTCGAAAGGTCAATTGAGTCGCCGGAATTTGAATTTTCCCTAAGGAACAATACCAAGTATCACTCAAATTAACTTCCCAATTCGGGCCAAGAAAACTACCCTTCCCCTTCAGTTCCCCCCCTATCGAGAGGAAATACTCTTCTAAGTCACGACGTGGCATGCCTCTCATCTCTAAAGAATATTCTTTGATCCCCATAATCCACTCTCCACATTAGTGTTCTTTTTTCATTCCATCAAAGACGTGTCTAATTGCCGCAATCGGATGTGTATAAATCATCCTGGGGCCTGAATAACGCATTATTTTTTGGATTCGTTTACGCATTTCTGGTTTATAACAATGTACCGTACATTTAGCGCAGGTCGGTTTGCTTTCTCCAAATTTGCAATGAGCCAGACGAGTCATAGCATACTCTAATAATTCTTGACATCCTGAACATAGTTTAGTATCAGGGTTATGATGAGCTTTACAATATAACTCAATCATCATCTGAACAGTTGCTTTTTCACGATCTAATCGTTTTGACAATTTTTCGTCCCAACTCCATTTCGCTAATATACAAGTTTTACGGTAAGTATGAACTTAGTTAATCGGGGAAATATAGTTGTGAAACTCTTAAAGGGGGCAAAAGACAAGTGGCAAAAAAAACCAACGACAAGTCTCGTAAACCGGATAACACTGAGAAAATTCCTTTTCCTCATGACTCTGATAAAATTGGCAAAGATGTATCAAAAGACCGGGTGTAAACCCGGCTTTTTTTTTTTGTATATGTTATCTTCAGCTATTGTTTGAAAAGGTTCAAAAACTCCTGGGGTATAGCCGTCTCATAACGAACTTCTTCTCCAGTAATAGGATGTTTGAAAGCTAAGACTCGAGCATGAAGTCCTAGTCTTGCAATAGGCTGCTTAATCGCTCCATACTTCTTATCCCCAATGACACTATGCCCAATATCTTTCATGTGAACGCGAATTTGGTTCTTTCGGCCTGTTTCTAGCTTTACTTCCAATAGAGAATAATGTTTATTTTTCTTAAGAACCCTATAGTGAGTTATCGCTTTTTGACCGTCATTAGGAGTACGACTGGAATACATGATAAACGCTTTACTCTCTGTAAGCCAAGAAGTGATGGTTCCTTCCTCTTTTGTCACTGGGCCTTCAACAACCACAATATAAGTTCTCTCTAAAACAGCTTCTTTCCAGGCCTTTTGCAACATTTGCTGTACCTTCTCACTTTTTGCAAACATCATTACTCCAGAAGTCTCTCGATCAAGACGATGCAAGACAAAAATCTTATTTCTTGGATCTCTTTTCTTTACATGCTCACTTAAGATACTATAAGCGGTTAGTTCCTTCTCCGTTTCAGTTGCTATGGAAAGTAATCCTGCCTGTTTTTCAATAATTGCAATATGGGGATCTTCCCATACAATAGTTAGGCCTTGAGGCTGTTGTTCTATCACTACTTTAGTCCAATTTACAACGACCTTTTGACCTTTTAAGAGAGGATGATTAAATTGGGAGATGACTTCATTGTCAACGGAAATCTGATGATGAGCCAAAAGAGATTTAATGTCTTTACGACTTTTAGTCGGAAGCTCAGCGATTAAAAACTTCATTAGTTCAGCCGGTTCCTTCACTTCTAGACAAGTTTGCTTCTCATGTCCTGTCTTAAGTTTCAACTCATTATTCGGTTTATGCATAATGCTACCCCTATCGTTTTTTTATATACGTCCTGTGCAAGTCTCGGTAATCTATGTATCCTTACATACAACTCTCTACTCGTCATTATTCCACAGTGTCAAGTTAATTACTACCTCAGTTATCATAATAATGCGTAGTGATTCGTTTAACTCTATGAAAGCAACTCGAGTGATGCGTCATCCTGAAGGAGGAACGACTGAAGGATCTAGATCCTTCGCCGCGCTCAGGATGACATGAGTGAAAGGGGTCCCTAAACTTATACTTTCTGGTACGTTAAAAAAGTCCTCTCAAAGTAGAAACCAATTCTACCTTGGGAGGACTCTTAGTGTCAAACAAGTGAAGGTTAGCAAATCGATTACTTATACTGGTTTGCTAATCTTTTCTTAAGATTTTCAGCTATACCTGCTGGGTCAATGGGATTTCTAGCAATCCCACTTTCGATAGCAGCTCTGGCAGTTGCAGCAGCTACAGCCGGGGCAACTTCAGGATTCAATGTACTTGGTATAATGAAACTAGCATTTAGTTCTTCAGGAGAGACACAATCAGCGATTGCTTGTGCTGCTGCAATTTTCATGGCATCGTTGATATCCGTGGCTCGAACGTCAATAGCACCTCGGAACATTCCTGGGAAGGCTAAAACGTTGTTAATTTGATTAATTACATCAGATCGGCCTGTAGAAATAACTGCTGCTCCTGCTTCAATAGCTCTTTCAATTGGCCAAATCTCAGGAATTGGGTTAGCCTGACAGAAGACAATGGGATCCTTTGCCATTGATTTAATCATATCTTCGGTAAGAACATCTGCTGCGGATACACCAATAAACACATCAGCTCCTACGAGTGCGCCGGCAAGGTCACCGCTGAACTTATCTGGGTTCGTTGCTGCAGCAATTTGTTCCTTCCAGGGATTCATACCTACGGTACGACCTTCGTAAATGGCGCCTTTAGTATCGCACATAATTACGTTTTTGAGACCAACGCTCATCAAAAGTTTAATAATGGCAATTCCTGCTGCCCCTGCCCCATTTGCGACAACTTTAACATCTTCAATTTTCTTGCCAACAACTTTAAGTGAATTATAGAGTCCAGCTAAGGTAACAACAGCTGTTCCATGCTGGTCATCATGGAAAATAGGTCCTTTGAAAATCCCACGAGCCTTGAGGCCTTCCTCAATTTGGAAACACTCAGGTGCTTTAATATCTTCTAAATTTACACCTCCGAAGGTAGGTGCGGTCAATTCGACGATCTCAATAATTTTGTCAACATCTTTGGTATTGACACAGATTGGGAAAGCGTCTACATCTCCAAAAGCTTTGAAGAGAAGTGCTTTTCCTTCCATAACTGGCATAGAAGCTGCTGCTCCTAGATCACCAAGTCCAAGAATAGCTGTTCCGTTAGAGACGATGCTCACAAAATTTGCATGGTTAGTATAAATATCAAGATTTTCGATGTCTTTGCCGATCTCTTTTACTGGTTCTGCAACCCCTGGGGAATAAGCGAGGGTTAAATCATCTCTGTCTTTAGCAGGACAGGTCACCCTAACTTCGAGTTTGCCTGGTTTCACGGCATGAAATGCCAAGGCTTCTTCGCGAAGATTCTTAATTCGGCTCACGTACATCTTCTCCTTTAACCCTTTATTATTCACCCATAACTATTGAAAAGAAAGTTAAGTAATAAATTGTTTGGTCACCTCGTGGAGAGGTAACCAAACAATTATTAATGTACCTTACCTAGTGTCTTACTTAGCGTTTTTGGCGTCAATCTCAGCTTGAGCTGCCAAAATGTCTTTAGCATTCAAGTATACAGGGGTATCAACCATTTTACCATTGTAGGAAACGGAAGCTTTACCTTTTGCAATACCTTCTTCTTCGAAGACTTTAACAACTCCGGTAGCCCACTCAACATCAGCAGGATCTGGGGAGTACATGCGATTGGAAGGCTCGATTTGTCCTGGGTGAATAATCATGCGGCCTTCATAACCCATTTGACGTCCTTCTGCAACGTTTCTTTCAAAGGCTTCGATATTTTTGAAGTCAACGAAAGGTGCATCGATTGCAACAATTCTTGCTGCACGGCAAGCAACTGCCACGTGAGCGCGACCATATTGTTGCTCAACACCTTCGTTGGTGAGCTTTACACGCATATCACGGCAATAGTCAACTGCTCCGAAGATTGCATTAACGTTACGTGGGCTAGCTAGGCAGCACTCAGCAGCGTTAATGATACCTTTAGCGGTTTCAAGAAGCATGGAAATTTTAATTGAGCCTACTTCTAAGCCACGACGACGCTCAAGCTCTTCAAGTTTCCAATCTAAGCGTTTTACATCATCTGCGCAGCCGGTTTTAGCTAAAGTTACCCCATGAAGTCCTTCATGAACAATAGCTTCTAAATCGTCATTGGTTAATTCAGTTTCCCAGTTATTGATACGTACATATACCTGAGCGCCACCTTGTGCAGCATATTTTAAGTTTTCAGCAACAATTTTACGAGCTGCTTCTTTCTCCGCTGGTGGAACGGAATCCTCAAGATCCAAAGTAACGATATCAGCTGGGAATTCAGGAGCCTTAGCCACCATTTTAGGATTGTTTCCTGGAATATACATAACAGATCTCATAATTGTCATGATTTTTTACCCCCTAATAATTTTAAATTTTATCCTAGGCCCGGCCTAGAGAAACTATACTTCATGTCGATTAATCTTTGATTTTCTCTTTTAAAATAATTGGAATATCGGTTGGAGTTTCAGCAACAAACCCTCCGGCCTTGGTAACCGCTTCCATTTTACTCTTGGCTGATCCACGACCACGCTCTACAATATTAGAGGCATGGGAGAATCTCATACCCGCAGGAGCCCATGCACCTGCAACGTAAATGACAAATGGCTTTGTGAATTGACCTGCTGCGATAACTTCAGCACATTCCTCTTCTTGCGTACCACCGATTTCCGCATAAACGGCTACACCCTTTGTTTCCGGATCAGCCTCGAATAAAGGTAGTAAATCGGCCATTGATGTTCCCAGGACTGGTTCTGTTCCCGTATGAATGACAGTACTAACCCCAAATCCGCCTTCTCTAAGCAACCAAGGAATCGTTCCCGACTGCCCGCCACTGCGAGAGAACACCCCAATATTACCTTTTTGGAAAAACTTATTGGCCCATTCTTTATTTCCACCAAGCCAACCTACGACGGCTTCGCCTGGTGTAATAATTCCGATTGAACCGGGTCCTAGAAGTCTTGAGCCTTTAGATTTAGCATAGGCTATCATTTCCATAATGTCATGAATCGGAGTTCCCTCGACGCAAGGAATAATATTCTTAACTCCTGCATCGACTGCTTCATAAACAGCTGTTTTTAAGACTTTGCCTGGTACAAAGATAACACTAAAGTCAATTTCCCCTTGCTCGCGAGCAATTTCTTTAACGGTGTTAAAGACCGGAATACCATGAACCTCTTCTCCGGCTTTTCCCGGACTGGTTCCACCAATTACTTTAGTACCGTATTCTTTCATGTATTTTGTCCGAACAGATCCTTCCCGACCCGTTATCCCTTGGACGATAACCTTGGTACTCTTATTGATCAAAATGCCCATTTTTATCCCTCATTTAACATTTTGCTTCGTTCTACCTAGACGACCTACTTTAGTTACTCTACTACTATTGCCTCTTTAAAAGGTACTCATCCAAACCTTTAACAGGTATCTCGATGGTTATCGCATTGTTACCTTTGGTCTTACAAGCGAGTTCACATGCTAAACATTCCGTTCCGAGACGCAAAACTTCTTCAGTATCGCGATGTGCAACAGAAGCTCTACCTTGGTCATCAATCCCAAGTAAACCTCTGGCAAACTTTTTGCACGCGTCGGCACATGCTTTTGTCTCGCATGTATCACACTTGCTGGTATCGATTTTGACAGTTAGAGTTTTTTCTGCGAATTCCAGCACAAGTTTCCCCTACTTTCCTTGAGATTCTTTCTCGGCTCTATAGTCTTTACTAAGAGCTAAGAGTCTTTGTCCAATGAATTTTGTATCAGTCACATACTCTTTACCATAAATTTCGATTCTCTTGCCTGGGCCGTCAGAGCTCATAAGGTCTGCAAGACCCGTTCTTAGAATCTCCAGCGATTCATCTTCCCTGTTGCCACAGAGTAGCAGTACACAGGGCAATCCAGGTTTCTGAGTTGGAAGGATTTCTCTTAACACCTTGACGATGGCATGGGCATGATGCCACTGTTCCTGGTTTGCCATCATGAACCCGCCAAGCAGATAACCATCAATATTTGGCTGTGAAAGGACACTCTTTGCTACCCTATAAATCTTTGAACCAACTGGATTACCACTGGTGTCAGCATAGTTTGCCGGCTTAAGGCCAACTTGATTCAAAGCGTCTAACCCCATCATTGCTGAACCGCCGCCGATAGGATGGTAGCCTATATAACCTGGGCTTACTTCGTCATACCCCATATTCATGAGGAAGCCTGTACCACGGGCATCGGTCTCTTCAATACTCCAGCCAATAAGGTCTAACTCTGTAGGAGCACCGGGTAAATCCCGAGCAATTGAGATGCCGAATTCCGGATGACGTCCTACCGAACTGTTGTCAATTTCCATTTTGCAATCTGCACATACTAAGTTGCCGCTCCCCGTCATAATGAAGGGATTGATCTCCAGAGTTTGACAATCAAGTTTCTTGTACGCCTGCGAAAGCTTAGCTAAGAAACTTGCAAATTTACTCAAATCTTGAGCAGGAATTCCAGCTCGTGCACAGAGATCAACGGCATCGTAAATTTGTAGACCATTGATTGGATCGATGTTAACTTTCAAGAGTAATTCCTCGGGAACACTTTCAATGTCCATTCCA
This sequence comes from Desulfosporosinus sp., assembly GCA_003513495.1. Lineage (GTDB taxonomy): Bacteria > Bacillota > Desulfitobacteriia > Desulfitobacteriales > Desulfitobacteriaceae > Desulfosporosinus. The sequence goes on along the minus strand of DOPM01000042.1, from coordinate 24,703 downwards.
CCCTCAGTGCTGAACATCAGCATAGGTGAACGTGCTTCTCTTGCACCATTAATAACGAAAGAACAGTAGTACTCTTTTTTAATATCAAGCTTTTCCTCGACAAGAACTTGTTCAATAGGATTCCCGCCGATGTTTTTGGAAAAAATTTCTGCTGCGGCCTCTGCAGCTTCCTCAGGAGTATTAACTAATTTAACAATTCCAGCTTTACCTCGGCCTCCGGCTTGAACCTGTCCCTTTACGGCAACAGCCTTACCAATCTCCTCAGCAATCTTTCTGGCTTCTTCTGGAGTTGAGGCTACACGTCCTTGTGGCACTGGTAGTCCTGATTTTCTAAGCCACTCTTTTCCCTGGAATTCTAGGAATTTTGCCATACGTTATCACTTCCATAATGAAATTTTCTTGCAACATTCGGTCGCCTAAAAAGATCAGCTATTTTACTAGAAACATACCCTTAGTACTTTTAGTACAAACAGTTAAAGGTTGTGTCCCTCCCTTCCACTCTGCATTTTCAAAAAGATTTGCGGAGTTAGCAAAGACTGCTTATGGCATCGTAGTAATAATAACTTGGTATTGGAAAATCGAGATTCTACAAGCACTGTTTCACTATATAAAACTCAGTTTCATTTTCCCTTAGGACCATTATCTATCTTATTTGCTATTTAGTCAACCGCTTAGCGAGTATTTTTTTTAAATTAAGTATTTTTTATTTATCTTAGTTTAATCTAAGCTCATCACTGAAGATATGCAAGCCAGGATTATCCAAGCTTAACTGTCTCCACTGGTACCGGACCAGCAATACCAATAAAGACGAAACGATCTGTACCTGTATTACGCATTCCATGGGTTTGACCCACTTTAGCTAAAATAGCCATACCCTTTTTTATCTCTACTTCTTGATCATCCCCTGCAAAATAAAGACCTGACTCACCCTCTAAGCAAATCCATACATCATCAGCATTAGGATGTTGATGGAGGAATACTTCTTGGCCTGGTTCTAAACACCACATGGCTCCTAAGGTCTTATCTGACTGATAAACCATTACTTTTTGAGGAGCATTCAAATCAAACTGGGTCAATTCTTCAAGCTTAAAAACTCTTTCTTTCATTCGTCTACCTCCCATTAAACTATAGTTTTAAACCAAAGCTAAAATTCTACTATTAAGAATATTTCGACAATTTTAGGTGATTTATTCCTCTTTTCGGACCTCCAAATACGCGCACCAAGTGATGTTAACAAGTGAGGTCTAGTTAACAATGGATATGTATGATAAAACATCCTACTGCAGCCAAGAGAATGCTTTCCTGATTATAATCAATATTCCCGAATCAGGTGGGTATTACCCCACCTGATTATCAAAAAGTGTTGCAAAGTATTAAATTTTCTTCTTAGATTTATAGGTCGATGATTTTCCCTGGGTTAAAGCGATTGCTCGGATCAAAGCTTCTCTTAATCTTTCTAAAAGCTTCCATAGCAGCGGGAGTAAATTCCTTATCAAGATATTTCTTCTTGACTAGTCCGATTCCGTGTTCACCACTTATTGTACCGTCGAGATCAAGAGCCATCATACAGAGGGCCTGTTCAGCAGCATGGACGGTTTCAGTTTCCTCTTTATTCCGTTGATCGAAAAGAATGAGCGGATGAAGATTTCCGTCACCGGCATGGGCCACAACTCCAATGGTCACCCCAAAATCTTTTGCTACTTTAAGGACTCCGCCAATCGCTTTTGGGAAGTTACTCCTCGGAACTGTAATATCATTAACTCCATAGGATGGTCTAACGCGAGCAACAGATCCGAAGGCACTGCGCCTTGAAGTCCAAATTTGATCCACTTCTGCTGCCGATTGAGCAACTTTAAATTCTTTAGCAATTTTACTAGCGATTTCACCGATGGTTTTGACTTGTTCGTCCATATCTTCTTGATATCCGTCAACCTCAATAATGAGAACAGCTCCAGCGTCACGTGGAAGCCCGGCATGAGTAAAATCCTCAGTCGTATTGATAAGCAAATTATCCATTAATTCCAGGGTTGTCGGAATAATACCGGCAGCAACTATATCGGCAACCGTTTGAGAAGCATCTTCAACTTTGTCGTAAAGAGCTAGCATCGTTTTCTTGGCTCTAGGTATCGGTAGGATACGGACGAAAACTTTGGTAACCAATCCTAGGATTCCTTCCGAGCCAACAATGATTCGAGTCAAATCGTAACCGGGTTCACTTTGGAAATTACGCCCCCCGGTTTGAATGACTTTACCATTGGGGAGAACGACTTCTAGACCCAACATATAATCCCGGGTAACCCCATATTTGAAACATTTCGGTCCACCAGAACATTCACCTAGATTTCCTCCTATTGTTGAGGCCTTAAAGGAAGAAGGATCCGGAGGAAAATAGAAATTTTTCTTTGCGAGTTCAACTTGAAGGTCAAAATTGATTACTCCAGGCTCAACAACTGCTACAAAGTTTTCAGTGTCTATTTCATGAATTTTAGTCATTTTAGTAAAGCTAATAACCACAGATTTTTCAGAAGGAATGGTTCCACCACTCTCATTCGTACCAGCACCCCGGGGAACAAGTTTAATATCGTGTTCGTTCATCAATTTGACAATTTCAACGACTTGTTCCGTTGTTGTCGGAGAAACGACTCCTAACGCTTCACCAGATAATAAGGTGCCGTCATAACCATAGGTCAACAGACCAACTTTGTCTGTAACCACGTTTTTCTCCCCAACAATTTCCTTCAGCCGCTTAACAACCGCTTGGCTTAACATATTCAGACCTCCTTCTTCTTAAGCCTCTAGACTTACCCCAGGATTGAGAATCCCTTTGGGGTCAAATTGTTGACGCAGTTCATTGAGCAAACTTGTGGTTTGCTTCCACATTTCCGCATCATTGTAAACATCAGCTTTGAGCTTATGACCCAAGAGGCCCTTCACGTTCCCGCCAAGGGACATGGCCAGTTTATTCACTTTCGTGGCTAAATCAAGTTTATCGGTTCCCTCAGGCAGAGCCAAACAAACATATCCGAGAAGTCCTTCGACAATTACACCAGGATAAGCCCCTAGATCCCCCGTAAGGGCTTCGAGCTGAGCTAAGGCTTGAGGCATTTTCATCGGGCCAACCACAAACTCCACGGTTCGCGATCGTTTTGCATTGAGTTCGGCGCGAACTTTAAGCCAACCATTGATCACTTGATCATACTCAGCGCCCTCCTCAATGATCTTTACATCAGAGCCTCCACCCAAGGTAAGAACTGAAGCAACTTCATTAGCGATGTTTTTCCCTGACTCTTTAAATCCTTGTAAATCAACGATCACAAGCTGCCCTTCCGTTCCAGGTTTTGCATTTTTCGCAAGAGATGCATTGATGAGATTCATCCGGGTTGGATGGACATTCCGCTTAATCAGGGTATTGAAGGCTGCATTCGCTTTATGCATGGATGCGAAGGTTCCAATGACTGCTTTTTTTGCTGCCGGTGCAGGTAAGAGCTTCACAAGAAGTTTGGTGAAAATCCCAAATGTTCCTTGGCTTCCGACTGCGAAGTGGATGAAATCCAAACCTGAAACGTTCTTAATGCATTTATTTCCAATCTCCAGAATTTCCCCAGTCGGGAGAACCATTTCAAATCCCAAAAGGAACGTCCGGGTAGGACCATATTCAAAGGATTTAGAATCGGAATCCCCAATCGCAAAGCAGCCGCCAACCGAACTGGTTTCGATTTCATAAGGCTCCGGAGGAAAGTTTAATCCGAATTCCGCAACTTTAAGAAGGAATTCTTTATGAAGAAGTCCTGGTTCGACCACAGCCACAAGGTTTAGTTGATCCATTTCTAAAAGTCGGTTCATCCGGGACATAACCATGGCAATCCCGCCCGTAATCCCCTGGGTATCGACGACGGCCCCGCCTACCCCTAATTTCACATTCTTCTCATTAGCCAGTTTGACGATACTGGAAACTTCTGAAGTACTAGCAGGTAAGACGACGACTGCAGGCTTACCTTGACCTTTTAGATATTTAGCCATTTCGGAAGGAGAATCGATGACATAGGCATCACCGACAATCCCTTTTAACTTACTGATATTGACGTTACTCATGACTACCCGCCCTTCCACTCATTTACTAGAACTTGCGGTCAGCATGTTCCGCAAAGGGAAATTTATAATGTTCAGTTTCTTGACACCCAATTTAGTCCTCGTAAGCATTGGCCATTATATCGGCAACATGCATAACCTTTTGTTTTTGACCAACTTTGTTTATGCCACCTTGAAGTCTCAACATGCAAGCCGGGCAACTTGTAGCCACTAAATCCGCATTGGTGTCTTTGATGTTTTGTGTCTTCTGATCTGTGATATCTGTTGATACCTCATGATAGAAGGCTTGTATTAAACCGGCGGCCCCACAACAACGGTTGGCTTCAAACATTTCCTTATATTCAATTCGAGGAACCATTTGCAACAATTGCCGGGGCTGCTTTGTTACCTTAAGACCACGAACCATATGGCAAGGATCATGATAAGTGACTGTAAGAGGCGTTGAATTATGAAGTTTCGTCTGATCAACTCCGATTTTTTCCATATATTCCGAAAACTCTACCACTTTTTCACAAAATAGTTTAACTTTTTCCAAATAGGACGGCTCATCAGCAAAGAGCTTTAGATAATCATGTCTAAGCATGGCTACACAGGACCCACATGCTGAGAGAATAACTTCAGCATCACTATACTTATCTAAAAAGGTATCAATCGTTTTGCGGGCGTTTTTCTTCGCTGTTTCGAAGTCACCATAGCAATATTGCGGAAGACCGCAGCACACTTGATCTTTTGGAATAATTACTTCACAGTCATTTTTTGTTAATACTTTAACGACAGAGTGAGCGGTTTGGTCTAAGGCGTGATTGAGAAAACAGCCCACATAAAATCCGACTTTGTGCTTCGGATGTTGCACCGTAATCTTCTCAGGGACCTGCTCCAAAAATGGTTTTTTGGCAGTAGGGAAGTTTCGAATATCAATACCGCGAAAATAGTCTAATCCATCAATTTTGTTGAGGAAACTTTTGCCCATTCCTTTGAAAAGTCTAAATCCCATATCTAATCTCTTTGGACTTGCTAAGGTATTTAAAGCAAAGGACTTGACAAATGGTTTGATTCCTTTTTTGAGTTTTAGATCTCGCCGGGCAGCCATGACGAGTTCATTACCATGTACACCGTTTGGACAAGTGACTGCGCATTCTCCACACAACAGACAGCTCATGATAGCGTCTTCATACTCTTGATTAGGTTCCAATTTCCCATCGGCGACAGCTTTGATGAGCTGGATTCTTCCTCGTGCAACCATTGTCTCTGCCCCAGTCAATTTATAGGTCTTACAAGCTGTATGGCAGCCACCACACTTGTTACACGTATTTAGCATTTCATATACGTCTTGTAATACTCCCACTGATCTTCCCCCTTCTTTTACAGCGTCTTAAAAAGTGACCTGACACCTTGATAAGTTGCTCCTTTCTTCTCAAAGTAGTCAAATTGTTTTGTTTCATTAGTTAAAACAAAGTTTCAAAATATTCATGACTCTATTATTACCTTATCTAAGTAAATCGTCAATAGCAAACTTTCAAATAATTTTAGTTATTACTATGACTTTTAAAAGACTTGTTTAAGTCACTATAATTAGTTGCTTTTGTAAAAGCTAAATCCAAGTTTCGCTGAGATTATTTCTCCGGATTTTTTCAATTCTTCACCAATCCATTCAATTCCCTTTTCAGTGATCCTACTCGCTGGTCCAGAAACACTGATCGCACCGATTGCTTGCCCAGAATAATCAAAAATTGGTGTCCCAAGGCATATAATTCCGATTTCGTTCTCTTCCTTCTCAATTGATATCTTGCTTTCCTTAATAGTTCTAAGACCTGTGAGCAGGATCTCTGGGTCAGTGATAGTGTTAGGAGTATATCTAGTCATGCCTTTAAGTTCGAGGATATGCCTGACTTCCTCTTCCGGTAAGGTTGATAGTAATGCTTTTCCTACTGCTGTACAGTGCATTGGAGCCCGACGGCCAACCTTAGAGTGCATACTAACGACTTGAGAACTTTCTGCTCTATCGATATACACGATTTCTCCATCATCTGGAAGCACTAAGTGAACAACTTCATCCAATACTTTTACTAAGTCACTTAGAACAGGGGCAGCTACTTTTCTAATTTCCAGATCATTGAAAAAGCGAATTCCTAGTTCAATAATTTTAATCCCTAATTGATACCGATCATTTTCTTTTTTCCTCTCGACATAGCCCCTATGACATAAGGTTTGTAAAATTCGATGAACTGTGCTTTTATGCAAACTAATGCGACTTCCAATTTCCGTAACTCCCAATGGTTCTTCGGCATGAGCTAGCACTTCCAATACATCGAGGGATCGTTCGAGAGTTTGCACATATTTTTCCGACACGGGATAGTCCTCCTCTGATTAGCAGATTAAGTTTCAATATATAAAACTATGTTTTACTCTTTTATGTAGTATGACCCTTTTTAGGGCTTTAGTCAATAGCCTAATTTTCTAAGTAAATGAAAAACTCTTAAAACTTAACAACAGCGCACATTGCCCCCTGTCAGGGGGCAGTTCTACACTGAAATGACGTGCGCGAAGGACTCTTGTTTGCTGGATTCGGGATTAGGTTTCTACGCCATCTCTAACCTGACCTTGCTTCCGAGCCCGCCAGCTACGGCGGGAGTGAGGACTAGTCGACGGGAAAGGCGATTTTTTAGTTCTGGCACGTGACTAATGATGCCAATTGTTAGGTTTTGTAAGTGAAGTTTCTCAAGTGTATTCATCACTGTCTCCAGAAGAGTAGCATCTAGAGTCCCAAACCCCTCATCTAGAAAGAAGAATTCCAGGGGTGCTTCCCCACGTAGTTGAATCTGAGTTGATAAAGCCAGGGCAAGGGCAAGAGCGGTGAGGAAAGTCTCTCCACCTGACAAACTGCTTACGGGTCGACGTACTCCACCGTTGGCATCGTCACGCATGATAAAGCCGCCCTCAGAATCAACCTCCAAGGCATAACGTTGATTTGTCAATTGTCTCAAACGTTCGGAGGCATCCAAAGAGACGTTGGTTAATTGTTCTTGGGCAATATACTCTACAAAGGCATTCCCTTTGAAAACCGTTTGCAAGATTTTGAGTAAATTTTGGCGTTTACTAAGGGCTTTTCGTTCCCCTTCTAGACGTGACCATTCTTCATGGGCCACTTTCAGTCTCTCCAACCTTTGTTGATTTGCACCCCGCTGTTCAATCGCTTCCGTATAGGAGTTTTCCAGCTCTTTGAGCCTAACCGGCCAAGCGAGCCATTCCTCAGGACGAATGTGTCGGCCTTTAAGTACAATTTCGACATCCTTCTTTTTTTGTTGGTTAACTAGTACATTTTGCCGGAAGGTTGAAATATCTTGTTCCATTTGCAGCCGCTCCCCAGCCTCGCATAAAGCATTCTTTGCCTCTGCCACGGTCAGGAATTGAGCTGTTTGAAGACCTAAGTCTAACTTTCGTTGAGCCGTATCAAACCCTTCTTGAGACAATTCCAGGGTCTTATAGCTAACTGCGCGAGTCTGTTCTGCTTGTTTCAATACCTCTTTAGCTAGTTCATAAGCTTTTTTAAACTCTTCTTCTGTACCCGTCACAAACGACAATTCCTTCTTAACTTGCTCAATGCTTTCACTGGCTGGCTTTCCTTCAGTTAAACCATTCCATTTTACCTGCAGTTCGGCGAGATCCCGAGCAGCTTCTGTGCCCACTGTTTTTAAATTTTGAAGGTCAAGCTCACAATTCGTCTTATCTAAAACAAAACGTTCCTGAGCGTTGTTTACTTCTCGCAACTCTTTTTCAAAACCAGATAATTTCTGATTTAGAGTGCTCATCATCTCATCCCAGTTTGAATATTGCTTTTGTAGTGCTAAGATTTCTGTTATAGGAATCTCACCACGCAACTTGTCCAAATTTGTTTTTCGTTGAGCTTGGTCATTTATTAATAGGCTTAGACGATTTTGAACCTCTTTTCCCACTCCCTGTAATGAGGCAATATGAGCTCCGATTTTATGCTGCTTTTTTTCCACTTCGGCTAGCTTTTGGAGGGCATTCTCCAACTGACGATTCCCTTGTTCTTGATCCGCTTTCCATTGGTTCATAATCCGACGATCCTTGGCCAACTTGGATTCTTGTTCCGTTAGCTGTGCCTTTAAACTATGAACTTCCTTATTGCGGTCTGCCTCAGCTAATCCCCCACGATAAGTAGAAATAGCACGTTGTTTGTTTGCAACAAGACCTGCTTGTTTTTGCTCCAGCTCCTCTTTTGAGGACAACTGAGCCTTGGCTAGTGCAAGAGCTGTCATACCTTCAGCGTTTTTCTTCTCCAGACTTTGGAGCCCTTTTGATGCCCGCTCCAGTTCACTCCTTACCTTGTCCAGCAACTCCTTACCCAAGCTCTGAGCGGGCTTAGGGTGGTGAGTGGAACCACAGACTGGGCATAGATCTCCGGTCACCAGGTTCTCAACCAGTAATCCCGCAAGATTTTCTCGCTCTAGATTCTTCACTTCTGCTATTTGTCTTTCGACAAAGGCTCTTGCCTCTTCCAAGGCTGCAGCAATCTCACCTTGTGTCTTCAGCCTGATTCCTACTTGGACTTCTGATTCTCGACGTTCCTTTGAAATGATTTGCAGATGTTCAAGCTCTTCACTGCCTTCCTGTTCAGCTCGTTCAATATTCGTGATCATGTGTCGATCACGTTCTAATCCCTGAGCTCGTTGACTTAAACGTTCCTCCTGAACAGGCGGAGTTTGGTACATACTCCTCAACGTTTCCTTTAGATTCTCTACTATTGTTTGGGCAGCCTGAACCTCCCCTTGAACTGTCTGCAATTCTAATTGCCGTTCTTCGAGCTCCGAAAAGTTTCTCTCCAAGTCTATTTGCAAGTTCTCCACTTGCTTTGACACCATTTCATACCCTTCGAAGGCTTGGGCTGAGGCATTAACCCGACTCCGCTGAGCTGGATCTACCGTGATTTGCTGAATATGGATTTTTACATCTTGTTGTAGTTTTTGAATCTCTGCTTTTTTATCGGCAGCAACTTTGATTCTTTGCTCTAAGTCCTTTCGAATCTGGTCAAGGGTGCTATAGTTAAGACGCGCTTCGTTTATGCGCCCTTGGCGTGCTTGGATATCAATCTCTAGACTTTTTGCTTGCTCAAGTTGTTCTAGCCTGCGTAAACAGCGTGGTTCGTCTTGTAGTCGTTTTTGATTTGCTTCAACCCACTTACCTTCGGAAGTTTCCTTTTCAAGTCTAGCCTCTATAAGTTGCCTATCTGTATCTTCAGCCTGACATTTAGCCTCCTTTAATTTCTGTTCGGATATCACGATCTCTTGCAAGAGGGAACGGATCCCTTCTGCGCGTTCAGCTAGACTTAAGCGTTCTGCAAGTTTATCAATGTTTGGTTGTTTAAGAACAAGCTCAGCCTCTTCGTTCTTAAGGTGATGTAGCTGTTCTTGGAGAGTCCATATTTCTTTGGCTTCGTCATACTGACCTTTTAAATTCTTCAATTCCTTAAAAATAGTATCTGAGGTTGCGATGATAGCCTGTAAATCAGCATATGCTTGGTTAACACGCTCGACTGAAGCATCTCCCAAACCCTGTTGCCGCTGTTCTACTCCATTTAGGTTGAATTTAGTATTCTCCACTTGTTCTGTAAGTCGAGCTGTGAGTTCCCTGCCATAGGCTTCAAGGGAAAATAACCGCTCCAACATTAAGCGCCGATCTTTGGGTTTAATCGTGAGAAACTCAGCAAATTTCCCTTGAGGAAGAACCACTGCTCGGGTAAAATCCTCGACATTAAGACCTAACACGGCTTCAATCTTCTTGGTCATCTCATCGGCTTTGGAGGCCAAAACAGTTTCAACTTCGTCAACAATTTCTACTAATCGGCAAGTCGACGCCTTCACTGTTCGCTCTCCTGAGCGGCGATAGGCCCTTTCTGCACGATACCCTATCCGTTGATCTCCTGTAGCTAAGGAGAAACTATATTCCACTGTTAGCTGGTCTTCCGCATGATTAAGAATCCCTTGAGTATTGTTGGAAGCCCGCTCAACAGTTCCATATAGGGCCAAGGTGATAGCATCAAGAATCGTTGATTTTCCGCTGCCAGTCGAGCCGAATATTCCAAACACACCTGTTTCACATAGTTTGGAGAAATCAATTTCCTGTACTTCTCTAAAGCTGTTTAAGCCAGCTATTCTTAAGCGAATCGGTCTCACGCTGTCTCTACCTCCTCATCATTTATTGTTTGTGATTGAGGGGATAAAGTAGTTATAGCTTCATCAATTGTGGTCGATGGCGATGTTGTACTGTCTGGATCAATTAAGGATAAAAATAATGAGACCAGTTCCTGCTCCGGCTCTGCTCCACCTGTTCGATCTTGATAAAATTTGCGGAAAAGCTCATCAATAGGCAATTTAGAACGCGCCTCCGCGACAATCTTCTCTGTATCTGGGAAAACAGGACGAATATTAATCAGGCGTTCTCTCTGCCTGCGTATACTATGGATATCCTGAGATTGAAGTGGGCTTGTCACAAAGATCTCCAGGTCAATCCAGGCATTAAGATCCCTACCCTCATCAATCCACTGCTGCACCTGAGCTAACCCCTCTTTAGCTTGCCATTTGACGAGAGGGAATCCGGCGCTTAAAAAAATTTCACGGGTCGTTACCGCTCGACCAGGAAACGCTTCGACAAGGGTCACGGACTTGGCATATCCGGTCTCAGAGAAGCTATAAGCCAGTGGGGAACCAGAGTAACGAGTCGGAGCCACTGCTCCTTTAACAACTTGGGCACGATGTAAATGCCCAAGAGCAACATACTGAGCGCCTGAAGGCAGAGCATTTGTTTCGACAGTTGGAGCACTTCCTAGTTGAATTGGTCGTTCTGACTCAGACTCCATTCCTCCACGTACAAAGAGATGACTTATACCAAGGTTGACCGCATCTGGGCGAAAGTGCTGACTAAATGAGGAAAATAATTGCTGAACCCGTTTGGAGTACTCTTTACGTAGGATTTCCTCATCTAAACTTTCACTTAAAACTTCATTAAGCCGTGACTCGGAAGGGTAAGGCAACATAGCTACGATGGCCGGATCTGAGCAATTAGGAATATCTAATTCTACCCACCCTTGACCTGCTGCAACTCTTGTGACCCTTTTCTGATTCGTCTGGGCTAAAAGATTAGGGTTGCTAGGCTTCAATACCTCTTTGGGAAGGCCGTATAATGTAATCCCATTCCGTTCAGCAAGTGGACTAGCCGCACAAAGTCGCTCAGGGTTATCGTGATTCCCGGCAATTGCTACGATTGCCCTACTACCTCCAGCTGATAACCGATCTAAGGCAGCATAAAAAAGTTCTTCTGCAATGGCAGGAGGGTTAACTGTATCGAAGACGTCGCCGGCAATCAGGATAAGATCCACCGCTTCGTCTTCCACAATTTTGCAAAGTTCATTGATAAATGTCATTTGTTCCTCAATCCGACTACGCCCCTCGAGAGTACGCCCAAGGTGCCAATCCGATGTATGTAAAATCCGCATGGTTACTAGCTCCTTTCAACCACCACCAATATCTCTAATCTTATTATAGATCATGTCCTAGACAAAAGGATGTGGACATTTTTGGTTATTTAGATCTTTGAATATTTTCAGAGGGGCAAAGGAGCTGAAACATCTCATATAGAAGGGATATTCTGAATTGATTAATCAGATACTGAACATAATATTCTGGTATTAACCCCTGAAGTGGGAGTCTTAAGAGTATAAACGAAAGAAGGATTTCAAGATGAGTGATTGGTTAATACCTTACCTTGTTTTTAACGGAAACTGCGAGGAGGCTGTTAACTTCTACCAAACAGCTTTAGGCGGAGAAAGTCAGATTCTTCATTTTGGTGATGCTCCCCCAAACCCGGAATTTCCAGTACCGGATCATATGAAAAATCTCGTTATGCATGCTGAATTAAGAAAAGATGGTCACGTCATACGTTTTTCAGACACTTTCCTTAATAACCCGTACAATACCGGCAATAACATTTCCTTCTCTCTAGAATTCAATACAAAAGAAGAAACTCGAGAAATGTATGAGGTATTATCTGAAAGTGGTACGATTGATATGGAGCTGCAAGAAACCTTCTTTAGCCCATTATACGGTAAGTTTACTGATAAATTTGGAGTGATGTGGCAGGTTTCTTGTAAACCAGCCTAATACACAAAAGTGGCAGCGCTATCGTCGCTGCCACTTTTGTGTTATAAAGAAAGAGGCCAGAAAAGTCTGGTGATTGAACAGAACACTTATGCATTGTGTAACAAAAGAGGAAGGAGTAACAAATAATGCCAGTTCAAGCCGATTGGAAAAGACTACTCGATGATGAAATCAAAAAGGACTATTATATTCAGTTGTTAGCGTGGGTAAAAAATGAGTACCGGAATAAACAGATCTTCCCTAAAAAGGAAGATGTGTTTAATGCTTTAGTATATACCTCTTACGAGAATACCAAGGTCGTAATTTTAGGGCAAGACCCCTATCCCAATGTCGGTCAGGGAATGGGGCTTAGTTTTTCTGTTAATATTGGAGTACCCTTTCCGAAATCCCTCCAAAATATTTTCAAGGAACTCCAATCCGACCTTGGTTGTAAGATTCCTAAACATGGTTCTCTCAGAAAATGGGCTGACCAAGGTGTCTTACTGCTTAATACATCACTTACAGTAGAGGCCGGAAAACCTAATTCCCATCAAACCATAGGTTGGGAAATCTTTACCGATAGAATTATTTCCTTAGTGAACGATAAAACAGATCCTGTAGTGTTTATTTTATGGGGTAATAATGCTCGTTCCAAAAAGAAACTTATTACCAATTCCCATCATTTAATCATCGAATCCGCTCATCCCAGTCCCCTATCTGCCAGTAGAGGATTCTTTGGAAGCAAACCTTTTTCTCGAGCCAACAGTTTCTTGATATCCAATAATAGAGTGCCGATTGACTGGCAGATTGATTAATTCAGTAACGACTTAGTTATGGGAAAGCCCTGTCCATCATACTTAGTGGACAGGGCTTTCTATATTACATATATTTCACATTCCTAGAGATACTATTATACGACTAAAAAACAGAGGTATAAGGATGTTTAATTTCTGGAAAAAAAACAACAAACCCCCTATAAATAAGGATATTAGCTTTCAAAGAATCGATCTTAGAAGCAGCGCTGAAGAATTAAATTCATATTCATCAGAAGATACTGGATCTAAATCCGAAGGACCTGAACTTAAAAATAATCTTGACGGATTCCCCATAGTAAGAGCTATTGCTCGAGATAAAGACCAGCTTTTGCGTGGCTCAAAACTGCGTTTTATGGAGGATGCACAATATAACCTTCAAATATTAAGGGATTCAGTCCCTACTTCGGAGTTGATTACAGAAACTATCTTACTAGGAAATCTAGCTCCCAAAGAAGTCCTTATAGTGTATATAGGTAACATAGCCAACCTCAGTATTGTCGCGGAAGTCAAGCGGAGAATTAAGACTATAAAAGCAAAAACCCTATACGAAAGCAGTTATATACAAAGAAATATCGAGGATTCAACGCTTAGCCCCTTTCCACAGGTTGAAGCAACAGAACGTCCCGATGTCGCAGTAAGCGCATTATTTCAAGGAAGAATTATTATCATCCTGGATGGTAGCCCGAATACCCTGCTTGCCCCTTGCACCTTCTTTGACCTTATGGATACCCCCGATGACGCATATACTCGTTGGTTCATTACTGCTAGCTTTTTTAGGGTTGCCCGCTATGTCATGTTATTACTGGCTGGCTGTCTTCCAGGGTTTTATATAGCCTTGCTGTCTTATAACCCAGAGATGCTTCCGACCCGAATTCTCCTTCTTATCCTTAATTCACGGGAAGGGACACCCTTTCCTATCTACTTTGAGGTTTTTCTAATGATGGGGATAGGAGAGGCTCTTCGGTTGATGCTAATAAGATCACCTTCTCTACTGGGTTCTACTGTGGCGCTCTTTTGCGGGATTACTCTGGTAATTTCAGGTATATTCTCTAATATTATTGGTCCCGGTCTAGTAATAGTTGTTACTTTAACCTTTTTGTCTTCTTTTGGCATCCCAGATTATGATCTGCGTTCTTCCATCCGAATAATACAATTCGTGACAATGATTATTTCCAGCTTCTTTGGTTTATTCGGTTTCGCACTATCCTTCTTCCTTATCTGCATCCACCTCTCCACCTTGAAATCCTTTGGTATTCCCTACATGGCACCCCTGGCAACCCTGGAAATAGATGCCTGGGGTCATACCCTCCTGCGTGGAAATTCTAAAGAAATGCCTATTGATGATACTTATAAACCTCAAGACCCTCGATAGAGGAAGAAAAGGTGATACTTATGAACGAAAAAATCCCTGCGCTAAAGGATCGTCTTCATACGCGGGCCCTTGTACCGTTGTTAATCTTAACTATTGTAGAGTATGAAGTTTTTACATTTTCGAAAGCTACAGTTGCAGCAGCCAAGCAGGATGCTTGGCTTTCTATCCTTATCGGTGCAATCATTGGCAGTTTTATTGTCTATCTGTTTATAAAACTAACCGCTCGCTTTCCGAATATGAGCTATTTTCAGTACCTGCCAATTGTCTGGGGAAAACCCCTTGGCTTTTTAATTTGTTGTCTTTATCTCCTATTCTGGGTTGCCTTCTTAAGTTCTATTTTTTACGAATCATTGTTAGCTAATAAAATGTTATTTCTTCCGCAGACTCCCACAATAATACCTCTCATTCTCTTTGCCCTTTCCCTTATTTGGCTGGTTTCTTCCGGACTTATCCCAGTGATCCGTTTCTTCCAGTTGCTCCTACCCTTTCTGGCCATTCCCCTACTCATATTGGCCCTACTGTTCACTACATCCGTCAAAATCGATCGATTCTTACCAGTTCTGGAAAATGGATTACTACCAGTCTTAAAAGGTTCTTATTGCGTTCTTGGAGCCTATCAAGGCCCGGAAGTTCTGTTATTTGCCGCTCCCTTTTTTATGAAAATCAAGCAAGGAGTAAAATCCTCTCTGCTGGCCTACAATATAACGATCTTTTTTGGTTGGTCAAATACTGTTGCTGCCATTGGGATTCTTGGCGTACAGAACCTAAACGAATCAGTTTTACCCGGAATTAACGTTGTCAACCTCGTTGAATTTCCAGGTTTCCCCGTGGAGCGTTTCGGTCTTCTGCTCACACTGCCTTGGTTAATTGCAATTTATTCTACTCTAGCTATTTATCTCTATCTTCTATGCTCAAGTACTTTTCAATTATTCAATCTACGACGTCGGACATGGCTTATATTTATTATAACCGCAATCCCTGTAACGATAGCTTACCTATTGCCTAATGAGGCATGGCATGAGCAGCTCCGACTATACCTGACCGTTGTATCAGTACCTATCGTCTATCTACTTCCTGTAATGACCCTTATCCTAGCGGTTGTCCGGAAGAAAGGCAGGACAACATGAGAAGTAAGTTAGCGCTATTCCTAATCCTCCCTCTTTTAATACTTACCCCTGGCTGCTGGGATCTTCAGGATGTGAACGATACAGCTTTTGTACTTGGAATCGGTATTGATACACCCTCAAATTCGGATACTGTAAAGTATAAGGTGACTTTTGAGTTTGCCAAGCCTCTCTCAACCCGAGAGCACCCTGTTACCCAGAGTTTAGTCGTCAGTACGGATGCGGACAGCATTCTTCAAGCGATACAACGCATCCAGACCAGTATCAGTCGAAAAATCTCTTTGAGCCATCTGCGATCGGTGGTTATCGGAGAAGATATTGCCCGAAAGGAAAACTTTCGGAATCTTACTAACTACCTCATTCGAGAGCCCGAATTGGCCTTAAGACTCCGACTGGTATTCGTACAACAGGCCCAAGCTCGAGACTATTTCTATACCAATCCCAGATTTGAAAAACGGCTCGCGGCGGAAATGGTAGCAATGGGCATGCTGCAAAAAAAACTTGATCTTGTTAGAACAAATAATTTCCTAGATTTTATCATTGACTTAAACAGATCCAACGGAGTGGCCTCGGGCAGTCGAATTACTATCCCAAAAGGTGACAATGTAGCTGTTCGTGATGGGGCTGCTGTGTTTAAGAATTGGAAGCTGGTCGCCTGGCTCAATGCAGATGAAGCTCAAGCCTCCAACTGGCTTCTGGAAAAAAACCAGGCCATTGTGGTAGCTAAAGAAGGAGAAAATACATATACCTATCAGGTTAGAAAGAAGGATACGAAGTTTAAACCAAGCTTGGATAGTGGAAAGCCTTCCTTTGTTGTTAAGGTAACCACTGAAGGACCATTAATGGAGGAAGCAGGGAAAAATCTAGATTTCTCTAAGCCAGAGAATTTAAAAAAAATGGAGGGCGTCTTTAATGAAGCAATTCGTAAACAGGTAACGTCATCTATAGAAAAATCTCAAAAAGAAATCAAAGCCGATTACCTCGGCTTTGATAAAGCATTTCAAAAAACCTACTCGAAGGAATTCAAATCCCTAAATTGGAATGAGATTTACCCCACAATACCTATTGAAGTTGAAGTTGACTGTAGTATTAAGGGCTATGGATTACTTAAGTAGTACTGAGAAAAATCCGGACATGCATTTGCATAATCCGGATTTTAAACCTTTTATCCACACTTTGAATAGCCACAGTGTGTGCATACTACACAGCCGCTTTCATGGTTAATTGATTTGCCGCACTCTGGACAAGCATTTGCAGCGGAGACTTTAGACCGGCCCTTTTTCCCTGTCACTTTTTCTGCAACTTTTTCTGAATGGGTAGCTTCTCGCTTAACGGCACCGGTGCTTTCAGCCTCTAGTGCTGTTGCTTTAGCCTTTTTCTGAACATCCGAAAAATTAATCCCTACTTCATTATACTTTCTAATTACGCGGGCAATTGCATCTGGGCAGGACGTGACATTAACCCCTTCCCTCCGCATACAAGCTGGGCAGCGTATTCCTTTGATCTGCTCAGTAATTGCATCCACGGATAAGCCCGAACGCAGTGTAATGGAAATCAAGCGTGCTGTTGCCTCGGATTGGGATGAACACCCCCCGGCTCGACCTGTATTCGTAAAGACTTCACAAATTCCTTTTTCGTCTGCATTAACACTCACATAGAGGTTACCACAACCGATTTTAAGTTTTTCTGTAACCCCTACGGTAGTTGTCGGACGTGGGCGGGGAACAACGGTATTCACTTCTGGAATAAACGGTGTTTTCGGGATAACCCATTCGCCTCGTTGTTCGGTCTCCTCACTCGCTTCTTCGGTTTCGCCTTGTGCCGCTGAAGTTCCTGTGGAAAGCACCTGCTCATCCCGACTACCATCACGATAAACGGTTAAACCTTTACAATTCAGTTCATCTGCCAATCGATAGGCCTCTGCAATTTCTTCTCGTGTCGCAGAGTTAGCGAAATTAATGGTTTTGGAAACCGCATTATCCGTATATTTCTGAAAAGCAGCCTGAATACGAATGTGCCATTCAGGTGCGATCTCTTGAGCTGTGGTGAAAACTTCCTGTACCCAGTTAGGAACTTCAGGCAAGCCTAAGACAGTCCCCATGTCCGCAATTTTTCGCATAAGTTCTTCAGAATAGAAACCAAATTCTTTGGCAAAGGCTTCAAAAAGCGGGTTGACTTCAATTAAAGCTGTTCCATCCATCACGGTTTTAGTGTATGCTACCGCAAAGAGGGGTTCTACTCCGCTAGAAGCACTACAAATCATGGAAATTGTTCCCGTCGGAGCAATTGTCGTCAAGGTGGCATTGCGCAGTTTCATGACCCCGTCATAGATAGAGCCTTCATAGTTCGGAAAGGTTCCCCTTTCTTCAGCTAAGCGTTGGGATTCAATGCGGGCTTCTGTCTGGATAAAATTCATTACTTTCTCTGCATATTCAACGGCTTCTTCAGTCGAGTACGAGGTCTGTAGTAAAATGAGCATATCTGCAAATCCCATGACTCCAAGTCCAATTTTACGATTTCCTTTTACCACGTCATCGATAATTTGCAACGGATACTGATTGGCATCAATGACGTTGTCCAAGAAACGGACGGATAATCGGGTGACTTGACTCAATCTCTCCCAATTAATGACCATTTTTCCGTCTCTTTCAATCACCATTAGTTTTAGATTGATCGAGCCTAAGTTGCAAGCTTCATTCGGAAGCAAGGGTTGCTCCCCGCAAGGATTGGTTGCCTCAATTTCCCCTAACAGTGGGGTAGGATTCCCTTCATTTAATCGATCAAGAAAGACAATTCCAGGCTCTCCGTTTTGCCATGCATGATCTACAATTTTATTAAAGATCTCTGGAGCAGATAATTGCCCGACTGCAGTTCCAGTATGGGGATCTATGAGATCATAAGGACGCTCTTCTCGAACGGCTTTCATAAATTCTTCTGTAATTCCAACTGAGATATTAAAATTTGTAATCTCTTTGTTATCTTCTTTGCATTGAATAAAATCTATAATATCGGGATGATCCACACGGAGAATACCCATATTGGCTCCCCGTCGAGTGCCACCTTGTTTAACTGCTTCCGTCGCCGAATTAAATACTTTCATAAATGAAATTGGACCGGAGGCTACCCCACCCGTTGACCGAACCATGCTGTTTTTAGGGCGTAAACGAGAAAAACTGAAACCAGTTCCTCCACCGGATTTATGAATAATTGCTGCATTTTTTATGGCATCAAAGATTTCTTCCATGCTGTCTTCAACAGGCAACACAAAGCAAGCGCTCAATTGGCCGAGATCTCGCCCGGCATTCATCAATGTAGGCGAGTTTGGCATGAACTCGAGATTCGCCATCATGGTGTAAAATTCTTTAGTCAAGGATTGTGTTTCTTCCTTGCCTTTCCCATATAGATCCTTTTCAATACTTGCAACTACACTAGCTACTCGATAAATCATATCTTCCGCAGTTTCAATTACTTGCCCATTTTCTTGTTTTAAATACCTTCTAGCCAATACAACTCGTGCATTAGGCGTTAAATCAACTTTTGGCCAGGTTTTTGGTGCTTGTCCTTCGAAACTCAACTCTTATCCCCAACTTTCCTTAATCACTACTTACACTATTCTTTTTTTCAATTATACCCCGCTTTTCGATAAGTTCATGTAACTCTTCCATAAAGCGCTGGATGTCTTGAAACTGGCGATAGACAGAAGCAAAACGTATGTAGGCAACTTCGTCCATTTTAAATAATTGCTCCAGCACTGCTTCCCCAACTTCGGAACTAGACACCTCTCGCTCATGGCGATTACGCAGTCTCTTTTCAATGGCAAAGGATGCATTCTCGATTTCTTCAATAGAAATCGGTCGTTTTTCGCAAGCTCTGAGCATGCCTGCCATCATTTTAGAGCGAGAAAAACCTTCGCGCCGCCCCTCTTTTTTTACAACGATGAGGGGAGAATCCTCAAATTTTTCAAAGGTGGTAAATCGCCGCGAACAGCGTTCACATTCCCTGCGTCTACGGACCGCAGTTCCTTCTTCAACTTGACGAGAATCGTGAACTTTTGTGTCCTCGTTTCCGCAGAATGGACAATGCATAGTACCACCCCCAACATATAGTGTCCTATTGAATTTAATCATACTATATGTTGTGTGTCAATAGTCCTATGGGCCTTATTTAGCTTGTTCTTCTTTTCCTTCGCTGATTTCTGTTCACTATCGTTTTCTTCCTTCATTTTTTGCTTAACACTAGTTTTAATTATTTAGAAAGTAGTATTCCTTGAACAAAAAGGGCAGAATACCTTTGTTCATATAACATAACTGCTTATCTTAGGAAGGAGTGACATAACTGTGATTAAGAAATTTCCGGAAAGAAATGCAAACCCTAGCACTAAGCCAATTCCATCTCGACCGGAAGATCAACCCAGCATGGATTCCAGAGACGGGCATGGATTATCAAAAGAAGAAGCCTTAAGATCTAAGAAGTGATTATCTCTGGTATACAATATCAGCTTAACCTGAATAAGTTCTTGTTCCTAAAACAAGTTAATGAAAAGCAGGTATCTCCCATAAGGCTACGGGTTTCGTTAAGGAGTTCTAGAAGCTCAAAGAGGAAGACTAGATAAATTTGGTCTTCCTCACTTGCTATGTTATACTTAGTATTCCTTTGTTTAAGCTTTTTGTTTACATCGAAATAGCTACTGCACATTCTTAGAAAAGTATTTAATTGCCTTTTCATTGATTATCGAATTACGAACTCCTTCATGAATAATTCAGGTAACATCATCAATAGAATTAGCGGAATCTTGGATAGAAGGTGAGAATGTCTTAAATGAAGTTAAGAGTTTTGTGATTAGAATAACTTTAATAAGTATCCTTCCCTATTGGTTGCTGGAAGTGCTCCGTGAGGTTGGGCATACTAATAACAGGTATTGGCATAATACTTTTATCAGCTATAGCTGTAGTATCCTTTTAGGTAATTACTTTTCCATTTGTATTTTGAGAGAAACTTAAATGCCCTCTGATAGGATTTTATAGAACAAGTTTAAAAGTGCTAATCCAGCTGTATTAGCTTTATGTAGAAAGCTATAAATAATTTTTAGGAGGTGTATGTCTTACTCCAAGTAAGATTACTCTTTGATGAATATTAATTTATTATCGATTGCTCTATTAATTGTATTAACCGCTTTTTTTGTAGCAACTGAATTTGCCATTGTAAAAATCCGTGTTTCCAGAATTGATCAGCTTATTTCTGAAGGAAAAAAAGGAGCAGAGGCTGCTAAGAGAGTCGTAACTCATTTAGATGAGTATTTATCAGCCTGCCAACTTGGAATCACAATTACCGCGTTAGGTTTAGGCTGGCTTGGTGAACCTACAGTTGAAGATCTGTTGTATCCGTTGTTTGTGTATTTTGAATTAAGTCAATCAATTACACATTTATTATCATTTGGTATTGCATTTACTTTAGTAACCTTCCTACATGTTGTGGTTGGTGAACTTGCACCCAAAACGGTTGCCATTCAAAAAGCAGAAGCCGTTACTTTAGCCTTTGCAGTACCTATTATCTGGTTTTACAAAATAATGTATCCATTCATTTGGTTTTTAAATGGGGCAGCACGTGTTCTTGTTGGCCTATTTGGATTAAAGCCAGCATCAGAACATGAAATAGCACATTCTGAAGAAGAACTTCGGATTTTGCTAACCGAAAGTTTTAAAAGCGGGGAGATCAATAAAAACGAATTAAGATACATGAACAACATTTTTGAGTTCGATGAAAGAATTGCAAAGGAAATCATGGTTCCGCGTACAGAAATTGTTACTATTTCTATTGATGATACCTTTAAGGACATTCTTAATATTATCCAAACAGAAAATTATACACGTTATCCTGTTTTAGATGGAGACAAAGACAATATTCGAGGTTTCATAAATGTTAAAGAATTTCTAACTGCCAATCTCATAAGTAGGATAAACCAGGACGACATGAATTTAGAGGGCTTCATTAATCCTGTTATCCATGTTATGGAAACCATCCCTATTCATGACTTGCTTGTAAAAATGCAAAAAGAACGCACCCATATCGCCATCTTAATGGATGAATACGGTGGTACTTCCGGTTTAGTCACAGTTGAAGATATACTTGAGGAAATTGTTGGTGAAATTAGAGATGAATTTGACGAAGACGAAGTACCGGAGATTCAAAAAATAAATGAAGATCATTATATCCTAGACTCTAAATTACTCATTGAGGATGTTAATAATTTGCTAGGTACAGATTTTGCCCACAAAGATGTTGATACCATAGGTGGGTGGTTCTTGACTCAAAACATCGAAGCAGAGACAGGGTCTGATTTTGAAATCGATGGATACACATTTAAAGTGCACCAAAAAGAAGGGCATCAGCTTCATTATTTAGAAGTTATAAAAAAGTGAACCGGCAAAGATAAAAAATCACGGTGTCAACGAATTGTTAACACTGTGATTTTTTACGTAAAACTTACTTACAATGACTTGGGACAACGCAAAGACACCTGTAATTCAGTTACATTAAAGCCTTTTTTGCAGCCATTTATATTTTCATTCGAACATTGATAATTACATTTTAGTAAAATAACTTATTGCGAGCTCCCCGCAGCCACCTGTACTGTCGCATCCTTTTCTTGTTGCAACATTTTTTCTCGCTCTTCGTCGACTAAATAACGTCGCAACACTTTGCCAACGGCTGTCTTAGGCAAACTCTCTCGAAACTCAACCATCTTCGGAATTTTATACACTGCCAGCTTATCTTTACAATACTTCAGGATGTCCTCTTCCGTAACACTAGTTCCTTCTTTAAGAACGACATAGGCTTTAACCATCTCTCCCCAATAAGGGTTACTAATTCCGGCGCACACTGCTTCCCTCACGGCAGGATGAGTATAGAGGACTTCCTCAACATCGCGTGGATAGACATTATAACCTCCAGTGATGATCATGTCCTTCTTTCGATCAACAATATAGAAAAACCCATCTTCGTCTTTATATGCGATATCTCCAGTGTAAAGCCATCCATCCTTTAAAACAGCTGTAGTTTCTTCAGGTTTTTGCCAGTACCCTAGCATAACCTGATCTCCTTTAACCACCAATTCCCCAATCTCTCTTGGTGGGAGTTCCTTTTGCCCTGTCTCTAAGTCCATAATTTTAGCGTCTGTATTCGGAGCCGGGACACCGATTGAGCCTACTCGAGAATTGAAGATCGGATTTAGGTGGGTTGCTGGGGATGCTTCCGATAAACCATAAGCCTCTACCAACCTCCCACCCGTTAGTTCCCCGAAACGGATTGCCACTTCTTTAGGAAGCGGGGCCGAGCCACTTAGACAGCACCGAATTGATGATACTTTATAATCCTTTATCTTTGGATGATTAATGACCGCAACATACATAGTTGGGGCACCGGGAAAGAATGTTGGTTCATAATCGTTGATGTGTTGGAGGACGGCATCGACATCAAATCTAGGCAAAATAATCATAGCCCCTCCGGATAGTATTGAAAAATTCATACAAGCTGTCAAAGCGTAAATATGGAACAAGGGCAAAACAGTTAGAATTCTTTCCTTCCCCTCATGACCCACAATCCATTCCCAAGCTTGGAATGCATTGGCCACTAGGTTATGATGAGTTAACATAACTCCTTTGGCCGTCCCAGTTGTCCCTCCTGTGTACTGCAATACTGCAATATCTTTCGAATTGCTTACAAAAGGCGGGGACTCTAATTCGTCTAAACTAAGATCAGAAAGTTGTTCCTCGAGATCCATGTATTCAGGGTTATCCGCTAAACCCAAACCGGCTAACCCTGAAAATCCACTTAAGTAGTCTAAGGCAATTAATTTAAGTCCTATTTCTTTTTGAACTGGAGCAATACGAGGCAATAGTTGTGGTATAGAAACTATTCCAATGGCCCCAGAATCTTGTAACAACGCTTTAAGTTCACTTTCAACATAGAGTGGATTCGTCTGGACAACGATAGCCCCTATTCTTTGGATTGCAAAAAATGATATTACCCAGTTAGCGCTATTAGGCATATATATTGAGATGCGATCCCCTGTTTTTACTCCCCTTTTGATGAGTGCCTTTGCCATGCGTTCAATAAGAGTATCCATCTCACTGTACGTAGTTGTCTTTCCCCCAAAAATAAGTGCAGGGTTATTTGGATACTTTAACTTTGTTTGCTTAAATACATCTACTAGAGTGAGTTGTGGAATTTGTAATTGTCTACGAACATTCGATTCATAAAAACGAAACCAGGGTCTCTCTGAAGTTAATCCCATATTTCAATCCCCCTTGTTGACTTATTGAATGTTTAGTCATTCATTTTTACATATTCTAGCACATTTCTCTTGATAATAGTATAGACTTATTCAAATTTTCTTTATATTATTACTATTCAGTTATTTGTGTTTTTGCTCCTTCGCAACTCCCCTGACGGATTCTTCAGTATCAAAGCTTCCCAAGTCCCATAACCTTTGGAAGTCTTCATGTCGATGAATCGCTTTCTACATAAAAATATTTAGAGGCTACCACCAATTTGGCGATAGCCTCTATGACTCAATTTCTAGAAAATAACTCCTAAAGCGATAAGAATTAAAATTGCAATTGCAATTATCCCCGCGCCGGCATAGTTTCCACCGCTAGGACAGCCACAAACGCCGCCATACCCTGCACCACCATATCCGTACATTTATGATTTCCTCCTTTCTAATTAGAATACGATTCCCATTGCGATAAGCAAAAGAATAATTACAACAACCGCTGCAATTCCTGCGCCAAGGCCATGACCACAAGCTGCTCCATCAACACCGCCAAATGCCATTTGCATTTCCTCCTTTGTTAAGAGATAGTGTATACTATTCACGCGATGTCCGTTATGGAACAATTTTCCTTTTTAAATCTTTTTAACATTAAAAAACACTCCCCCTTGGTAGTAGGCTTTCTTTATTCAACCTCTCTACCATAGGGGGAGCATATCAAAGAGATAGGTCCTTCGCTTGTTTACCTGGCGATACGAAAAAGTCTTCGGTGGAGACTATCGCCGAGCCACCCACCACAAAGGAACACTTGTGGCGAAGGAATGAGCTTTTCGCCACACTGCGTCCCGTAACGCTTACTCCTGCAGTGTGACGAAAGT
>DOPM01000020.1:363206-365147 GCA_003513495.1 Desulfosporosinus sp. | reverse complement strand
GTAAAGACGTCGCGCTCGTGTGATACTGCGTCCCGGGGCTTGGAACGGAGGAACGGGAATCCCGTTGCTCGGGAGAAGGCACATTTTATGTGCGCCTTCGTACTCAGAGGAACGGAGGCGGTTCTCTTGCTTCCACTTCCGCTAGTTCACTGCCCCGGTCTGGAGTCGCTNNATACTGCGTCCCGGGGCTTGGAGCGGAGGAACGGGAATCCCGTTGCTCGGGAGAAGGCACATTTCATGTGCGTCTTCAAGTTAGTTTGTCGATGGTTACGAACGGGCTTAAAAAGGTTGGTTGAATAGACGTTTCTAGTTAAGGTTATGGTAGTAAAGGATACAAATAGTAATTAACATTAGAAGATAGGGAAGTGACTTCACCTTTGGGTTCAATTAAATCAGATGAATTTCGTTCAGGTTTTGTATCTGTTATTGGGAGACCGAATGCAGGGAAATCTACCTTGCTGAATCATTTATTGGGACAAAAAGTCTTAATCATGTCTGATAAGCCTCAGACCACTCGCAATCGCATTCAGTGTATTTTGACAGAGGAACGAGGACAAATTATTTTTTTAGATACCCCCGGAATACATAAACCAAAGCATAAGCTTGGAGAATTCATGGTGGGAGCGGCTAAGGAATCCATGCGCGAGGTGGATGTTATCCTTTATATGGTGGATCTTTCTGCTGATTTCGGTCCTGGGGAAGAGTTTATCATTGAGATGCTCAAGCAAACGAAAACTACCTGTGTGCTTGCTTTGAATAAAGTTGACCTTTTAACCAAAGAACAGCTCATGATTAAAATTCAGCAATTTTCTGCCCTAGCAGATTTTAAGGCCATCGTACCTATTTCTTCAAAAACAGGGGAAAATACGGATGAGCTTTTGAGAGTGATTTTTGATCAACTTTCTAAGGGGCCTATGTATTATCCCGAGGATGAAGTAACTGACCAACCGGAACGCTTCATAATGGCTGAGTTGGTACGTGAAAAGGTGCTCCAGTTGACGCGTGATGAAGTTCCCCATTCGATTGCTGTCGTAATTGAAGAGGTTCAAGAAAAGAAGACTTTAGTTAAAGTGCGTGCTCTAGTTATTGTTGAGCGAGATTCTCAAAAGGGAATTATTATCGGGGCAGGGGGCGTACAGCTTAAAGAGATCGGCCGCTTGGCTCGGCAAGATATAGAGGCTTTGTTGGGCAGCAAGGTATTTTTAGAACTTTGGGTAAAGGTCAAAAAAGATTGGCGAAATAGGCCAGATAGTTTGCGTAATTATGGCTACGGAAAGGAAAAGGGATGACAAATGAATATTGCAGGAATGACTGATCATACGTTATTAAAGCCGGGGGCCTGTGAAAAGGATATTGTAACTCTTTGTCATGAGGCTCAGCAGCATAAATTTGCGGCTGTTTGTGTTAATCCGATTCACGTGCAAACCGTGTCAAAACTTTTACATGGTACTGGAATTTGTGTTGCTGCTGTCGTGGGTTTTCCGTTAGGGGCGACGTTTACGGAAGTTAAAGTTCAGGAAGTATTCATGATTAAAGCTCACGGCGGTAAAGAAGTAGATATGGTTATGAATATCGGCTGGGCAAAGTCCGGGAATTGGGAAGCGGTCGAACGGGATATTACAAGAGTCGTTGAAGCGGCTCATGAGTGCGGATTAATCATTAAAGTAATTATTGAAACTTGCTTGCTTACTGAAGATGAGAAGAAATCAGCGGCTGAGATTGTTAAACGCTCGGGTGCAGATTTTATTAAGACCTCAACAGGCTTTGCCGGAGGAGGCGCCACCATTGAAGATGTGCGTAATCTCAAAAAATGGGTTGGGGAAAACGTTAAGGTTAAGGCGTCCGGAGGTATTAGGACTAAGGAGTTTGCCCTTGAGCTTGTAGAGGCTGGCGCGGATCGGTTGGGGACAAGTCAAGTACTTGTGTGACACAGCGCTCGGT
>DOPM01000020.1:0-363163 GCA_003513495.1 Desulfosporosinus sp. | reverse complement strand
GCGCTCGTGTGACACTGCGTCCCGGGTCTAGGAACGAGGGGGCGTACTAGGGAGAAGGCACATTTCATGTGCACCTTCGTGCTAAAGGTACTAAGAGTAGGAACGGGGAACTGTCCCCTGAACATGCATGAAGCAGAAGAACCGTCCCTTTTGCCTCCCCTAATGCATACTAAGAGCATAGAATACAAAGAATAGAGAGGGTGAGTGGGCGTGGCCGTTTATCATGCGGACGCGTTGGTGATCCGCAGCAGGCAATTTGGTGAGTCGGATCGGGTGCTCACTCTTTTTTCCCGTGAGTTAGGCAAGCTTCAAGCGGTGGCCAAGGGGGTGCGCAAACCGAAGAGTCGTCAGAGGGCGGGGGCTCAGTTATTTACCTATGGGGATTTTCTGATACATCGGGGGAAATCTCTCGATACTGTGAGTCAATGCAGTCCTAAGGAAAGCTTTCCTTATCTATGGAGGGATTTGGATCGGTCTTTTTCGGCTACGGGGATGGCTGAGCTGTTAGACGTTTCGACGTTTTCTGAACAGCCTAACAAAGAGCTATTTACTCTTACCTTGACCTGTTTATTTCTGCTGGAACAATTTGACCCGTTTCTCATACTTAGTGCTTACGCTTTGCGGTTAATGGAGATTTTGGGTTATCGTCCGCTTCTTGGGGAGTGTGCAGAGTGCGGGGGGAACGTGAAGGGGGAGCGTTTGTTTTTTAGTGTAGAGGCGGGTGGTACCTTATGTGGGAACTGTCGCGAGAGTTGTTCTGGGAGATGGGTTCGGGCAGGTAGTATTGCATTTATGCGTCAACTTATTCGTCACGATATCAAGAAGCTAGATCGGTTGCGTTGGAGTGCTTGGATGCAGGAAGAGATTCTGGAGATATTAAGGATTTACCTGGAACATAAATTTGAGCGACCGCTGAAATCCTGGAGAATGGGGAGTTTAACGAGGGATGGATCGGGGCGAAATTTTGATGGGAAGGAAGGGAAAGGTAATGAATGAACCTTGGACGGAATTGGAAAAGATTGATATCTTGCGTGAACGTATGGGGATTGGATATGAAGAGGCGCGTACAGCTTTGAATTTGGCTCAGGGCGACGTATTAAAGGCTTTAGACGATCTAGAGAGAGTGCGGAATGGGTTAGGACAAGACTGGGATTTTGAGGAGCAAAGTCAAGGAATTTTGGATAGTATAAAATCTACCATGTCAAATATCAGTCACTCCACAATCAGTCTCAAACGGCATGATAATACGATTATCAGTCTTTCAGCTCCTTTAGGGTTAGCTCTCGCATACACAGTATGGAGGAGGCCTGGCTTGAGATTGCTGGCCCTTGTAGGGGCTGTAGGGGCTGCAATGAACCACTTTGAGTTGGAAGTTGCTTCTAACCAGGTGTATCCTTACGATCGGGAAACGGGTGAATTTTAGTATCTGCCATGGCTGGTAATACACCAAGATGCGTATTCATAGGAGAAAGAGAGAAGTTATGCATTTTAAAGATTCGATCAAGAGATATGTGCCGTACAATGAGCAAGAGGATAAGGATAAAGCGGTCTTTCTTACTTGCCTCGGAATGTTTGCGGATGTTTTGACGAGGAATAATGTCATCGCCCATCTTACAAGTTCCGCATTTGTCGTTAATAGAACACGGAATAAAGTGCTTGTTGTCTATCATAATATTTATGATTCTTGGTCATGGACTGGTGGGCATGCTGACGGTGAAGAGGATTTATTAGCCGTCGCTATTAAAGAATTGAGGGAGGAGACTGGAGTTAATAATATTCGTTTGGTTACTCCAGAAATTTTCTCTTTGGACATACTTCCAGTGTTAGGACATATAAGAAGAGGAGAATACGTGTCACCTCATCTTCATTTATCCGTTGCCTTTTTGATTGAGGCTGATGAAAATGATCGTTTAACTGTCAAAGAAGACGAGAATAGCGGCGTCCAGTGGATTCCATTAAGTGAGATAAATAGTTATAGTAATGAACCTCATATGCATAAGGTTTATGACAAATTTGTTTCTAAAATAAAAGAATTATTTTAGTTAAGGAACAATTACTTTCATTAAACATAACCTAAAACCATGCATAAAATAACTTAAAGGTGAATATGTTTTCTAATGTCTCTTTAAGTAGGATGGAAACAAAGTCCAACTAGTAAAAATGTGCCTCTAACCCAGTGAAATAGGGATGGGGGCGTTTTTTAAACACTAAAAATACTTAAGCATATATGGAACTAATACACCTAACCAAAGTTTAAGATTGAGACCTAGTGGGGATATAAAATGCAAAGAGGAAACTATGATTAGTATAAATTAGTAAATGACCCCCACAAAATTAATTAAATTATCAAAATATTTACGAATGTTTGTCAATTAATAAATAATATTGCCAGAAATTTCAGGGAAAGGATTACATATTATACTCATTTACTATAAAATAGTAGTTACCTTAGTCTATAACTTGAATGTTAGGAGGAACTATAGAATGGAAATGAGTGATCCTAAAAAAGTAGACTTTAAGCGTGAAGCCAAATGGCTTGTTATGGTGGGTGTTTCTAGGGCCCATGTCCATCTTACGCGAGAACATATGGAAATATTGTTTGGACAGGGTAGTGAGCTTACAGTGTTACGGGATTTAGGGCAAGCTGGACAATTTGCCGCTAAAGAAACCGTCAATGTCGTGGGACCAAAGGGCGTATTACAAAAAGTTAGGATTATTGGACCAACACGCTCTGAAACTCAAGTGGAATTGTCGCGTACAGAAACATATCCGTTGGGAATTGATGCTCCTTTGAGAGATTCTGGAGATCTAAAGGGTACTCCGGGAGCGGTGCTTATTGGACCTAAAGGAGTCGTCGTACTCGATCATGGATGTATTATTGCTAAAGCCCATGTACATATGCTATCGAAGACCGCAAAACGATTGGACCTTTCTGAGTCGGATAAGGTTAGTATTTTACTCAAAGGGGAAAAAATCGTTTCCTATCATGACGTTACAGTTCGGTTAGTGGATGATGGGATTACTGAATTTCATATTGACACTGACGAGGCGAATGCTGCCTTTGCTGACACGGGAGACATGGCCATGATCATACATAAGGAGATAATCATTCGGGATGACTGTGGCAATGTCCTAGAAATAGATACTGATAATATCAAATTTGTTGAAGGGAAGGAGCCCAACGGATACTATACTCAAGAAGGAATCAAACTCATGGGCTCAGTCTTTGAATACCCTGAATCTGTTCAAGAGGAAATCCGAGAAAAGCTGTTAAACCCACAGGCTATTGCGCCCAACAAGTTTTACCTGCTGACGGCACAAGAAAACGAAAAGGTCTTTGGAATCGCCTGCTTTTACTGGATGCCAAACGTTCGAATGGGTTATCTGGAACATCTCGGGATTACGCCTGAATATAAGGCTCGAGGTATTGGAGGCTTTTTATTCCATAGGGTTCGGACGTTCCTTGAGAAGAAACATCCTGAGATCGAAGGAATACTCCTTGAGGTTAGGAAAAACATGGAACACCTTGATGATCGGAAACCATTTTTCTTAGACCTAGGCGCTATTCCTGTTGACACGGATTTTTATTCTGCGAAAAAAACCAAGGGGGGCGAAGAATTTTCGCTCATGTTTAAGCCTGAGACCTCAAATGCTAGACTTGATTCGTCGACAATGGAAGCGGCATGGCAAACCCTTAACGATATTTTATAGGCACTTTTTCTCCGTTCCATTTGACACGATTTATTCCTCAGCATATAATGATTAAAATTAATACCTTATGATGTGATGATGAGAATGAAGTCTGCGTATTTTCTCTGCTAGCGAGTTCGGGTGGGTGGAAGCCGAATGGGAGAAGTGGATGGGGCAGCTCTGAGCATAGGAAACGAAGGGGACCTTACGGGTCAAACAGGGTGGAACCGCGGGAACAAGCTCTCGTCCCTGTAGCATAAATATGCTACGGGGGTGAGGGCTTTTTAATTTTGGTCGGTGGGCTGGGAACGTGGGGGACATTGAAAGTAAGGGGAGATTGGGTGGTTGAAAGTAAGGGGAGATTGCACGTTCACACACGTTTCCGTTCACTGACTCGTTGGATGCTGAGGCTATTCCGCCAACCTATGGGTATTCTGCATGTGAACCTGGGCGGAATAATGCCTCAGCATCGGCACTCGTTTTATCGTGAACTCCCACTAAAGTGTTCACTTAGCAAGGTCCCCTTAATTTCTGGTCGGTGGGCTGGGATATGGGGAAAGTTAAATCTCAGTGTATTTAATGATTATATTAGGAGGGCTTACTATGAAGTTTCAAGATATTATCCTGTCTCTTAACCAGTTTTGGGGAGAGCAGGGGTGCATTATTGCACAGCCATATGATGTTGAAAAAGGGGCCGGCACGATGAATCCTGCAACCTTTCTGAGGGCTCTGGGGCCTGAGCCTTGGAATGTGGCCTATGTGGAGCCGTCTCGCAGACCTACTGATGGACGATATGGGGAAAATCCTAATAGATTACAGCATTATTTCCAATACCAAGTTATTCTTAAGCCCTCTCCGGACAATGTTCAGGAGCTATACTTGCAGAGTTTGGAGCGGTTAGGGATCAATCCGCATGAACATGATATTCGATTTGTTGAAGATAATTGGGAATCTCCAACCTTAGGTGCCTGGGGTTTAGGCTGGGAAGTCTGGCTAGACGGCATGGAAGTAACTCAGTTTACGTACTTTCAACAGTGTGGGGGCATCGATTGCAAACCAGTTTGTGCAGAGATCACCTATGGGTTGGAGCGTCTGACGACGTATATTCAAAACAAGGATAATGTGTATGATATTGAATGGGTTGGTGATGTCACCTATGGTGATATTTATCTACAAAATGAAATTGACTACTCACATTACAACTTTGAAGTGGCGGATATTGAAGCCTTGCAAACTTGGTTTGATATGTATGAGCGTGAGGCTAAGCGGGTAGTTGAGAAGGGTTTGGTTCTTCCAGCCTATGACTATGTGCTTAAGTGTTCGCATACCTTTAATCTTCTTGATGCTCGCGGAGCAATCAGCGTAACAGAACGCACCAGTTATATTGCTCGGGTACG
This sequence comes from Desulfosporosinus sp., assembly GCA_003513495.1. Classification (GTDB taxonomy): domain Bacteria; phylum Bacillota; class Desulfitobacteriia; order Desulfitobacteriales; family Desulfitobacteriaceae; genus Desulfosporosinus. The sequence continues at coordinate 358,076 of DOPM01000020.1, read as the reverse complement.
GGGGCTAGCTCGTCTTTGTGCTCAGGCTTATGTTGAACAGCGAGAAAAACTGGGTTTCCCTTTATTGAAGACTAATTCTGTGAAAGGGGTGGAGTAAGATGGCGAAGGACTTTTTACTTGAAATTGGAACCGAAGAAATCCCCGCTAAGTTCTCCCCAGGGGCGATGACCCAGTTAGAAGAACAGGTACGCAAACGCTTGGCTGAACTTCGTTTAACCTATAAGGACCTAAAGGTTTACGCGACTCCTCGCCGTCTGGCACTTTTGGTCAAGGAACTGGCAGAAACGCAAGAAGATTTGTCTATGGAAGTTAAAGGACCAGCCGTGAAAGCCGCCTATGATGCTAGTGGAGCGCCCACGAAAGCTGCTCAGGGTTTCGCCAGAGGACAAGGCGTTTCTGTAGAAAATCTGTTTGTGCAAGAAATTAATGGAGTTCCTTATGTATTTGCTCGAAAATCGGAAGTAGGGCTTGAGACTGAGGCACTTCTTCCTCAGCTTGCCATTGACCTGATTAACTCGTTGCATTTTCCGAAGCCTATGCGCTGGGGCGAACTCGATTTTCGTTTTGCCCGCCCGATTCGTTGGATGGTCGCACTTTACGGCTCAGATGTCATTCCTTTTGAGTTCGTAGGTCTGAAGTCAGGGCGTTCCTCCCGAGGGCATCGGACATTGGCGACAGAAGAGGTGCTGATCAGCCAACCCGCTGACTATCTAGAGGCTTTACGTCAAGCCTTTGTCATTATCGATCCTGAGGAGAGAAAGGCTGATATCTTAGCTCAATTAAAAGTCCTTGCGGAGAAGGTCGGAGGCGAGGTGCCTGCAGATGAAGAGCTTCTCGGTGAAGTTATACACCTTGTGGAGTACCCGACAGCTTTATTAGGAGGAGTGGCTTCTCAATATATGCATTTACCAGAGGCTGTGATTACCACTCCGATGAGGGAGCATCAACGGTATTTTCCGGTTCGTTCTAAAGAGGGAAAGCTACTACCGTTTTTTATAACCGTACGCAACGGGAGTGATTTCGCGTTAGATACGGTTAAGGCTGGTAATGAAAAGGTGTTGAAAGCTCGGCTAGAAGATGCCGCTTTCTATTATAGAGAAGATCAGAAAATTTCTTTGGCAGATTTAGTTCCTAAGCTTGGAAAGATTGTTTATCATGAGAAATTGGGCACCGTCGAGGAACGGGTCGAACGCCTGCGAGGCTTATCTCGTTTTATGGCTAAGCAGCAGGGGTTTGATGCGGCTCAACAAGAAGAGATTGACCGTACTGCGTATTTGGCCAAAGCGGATCTGGTTACCTTGATGGTTAGTGATTTCCCTGAGCTGCAAGGGATCATGGGTGCGGACTATGCCAAAGCCAGTGGAGAGAAGCCTGAAGTTTGCCAAGGCATACTTGAGCACTATCAACCTCGCTTCTCTGGGGATGCAACCCCTGCCTCTGATTCAGGGCGATTGGTCAGCCTTGCGGATAAATTGGATGCCATTGTGGGAGCCTTCAGCATTGGGATTCAACCTACAGGGTCACAAGATCCTTATGCCCTCAGACGACAGGCACAAGGAATTGTAGCTATTCTTTTAGATTCAGGGTGGGAGCTTTCCTTAACTGAACTTATTCGGGAGTCCTACAGCCTTTTGGAGAAGCAGGGAACTGCTCCTTTGCCGATGAAAGACATCTTGCCCTTATTACAGGATTTCTTCCAACAAAGAGTGCGTTTCGTACTTCAAGAGCAAGGACTCCGCTATGATACAGTCGATGCGGTTTTAGCTCTAGGGAGTGACAACATTAATCGTGTTGTGAAAAGAGCTCGAGTCCTTTCTGAAAAACGGGTTGAAGAGGCGTTTGTTCTTTATGCTCAGTCTTATACTCGTTGCTATAATCTAACTAAAAAAGAACCGAACCTTGAATTAAATCCAGCCCTTTTAGTTGATGCTACTGAGATCGCTTTAGCTGAGGGGATAAGTTCTCGCCGACAGCGTTTTGAGGAAATGATCGGGGCGGGGAATTATGAGGCGGCTTATGATCTAGCCTGGGAACTTGTCCCACAAATTGAAGCTCTCTTCCAAGCAGTCATGATTATGGTGGAAGATGAAGGCTTGAAAAGAGCACGTCTTGCCTTGCTCAGTCAATGTGTGAAGATGTTGGGTTGCTTAGGAGAGTTGAGTGTTTTAGCATAAACAAAGGTAAAATTCAGGGGTACCAAAGGGTACCCCTTTTTGGATATACAAGAAAATATAAGAGTTCAATGTCCTTGCTATGAAAGCAACTCAAGCAATATGTCATCCTGAAGGAGGGACGACCGAAGGATCGATCCAGCGCTTAAGCTCAGGATGGTGGAATCGCCTAGATCCTTCGCTATCACTTAGGATGACGCGGTTAACTGCTGTTATTGACTAAAACTCTGTTAAGAGTATGTTATTTTAATTAAAATTTATTCGTTTTGTATGTAACACTATCTATCCAGCTAATAATATTATATGGTATAATCGATCGAATTGAACTTTATTAGTATGTCACATTAGGGAAAGAGCAAGAACATAAGAGGTGAAATTGGTTGGAATGGACGGAACGGCAACAGCGAATTGTGGAGATCGTCAAAGCTTCAGGTTCCATTACGGGTGAAAAGATTGCTTCAATGTTGAATTTGACGCGTGCTACTCTCCGCCCGGATTTAACCATTTTAACGATGTCCGGTGTCCTAGTGGCTAGACCGCGCGTTGGGTATTCTTATCGTGAAGATCTTGGGCCTTCTCCTATTATGGAACGCATGCTCCAGCTCCGTGTCTGCGCATTTAAGTCAATGCCTGTTACGGTATTGGAAAATGCTAGTATTTATGAAGCAGCGGTTGCCATGTTCACGCAAAATGTAGGGAGCTTGACGGTTGTTAGGGAAGATAGGGTTCTTTTAGGGATGATCTCTAGGAAAGATATTATGAAAGCCTCTATTGGGAAAATTGACTTACAACAAGTTCCGGTGGGTGTGATCATGACCCGGATGCCGAACATCTACATGGCAACTCTAGATGAACCTGTTCTAAGTGCTGCCAAAAAATTGGTACAACATCAGGTTGACAGTTTGCCGGTGGTAGAAGAGTATGTGGACGAGAACGGGAATGAATGTTATGAGGTCGTGGGCCGCTTCACGAAGACGAATGTTACTAAGCTCTTTGTGGAGATTGCGGAAACGGAGTAACAGTCCGGTCCCAGAAACCATTGGAAGTCGGAGATCAGAAGCCCAATCGGAAGTCGATCAAAAGCTGGAGGCCCGAGCTAGAAGGCGAAGATCAGGCCGGAGGTCAGAAACAGAAGTCGAAGGGACTTCGAATAATTCGGAGGTGTGATGTGACGAGCCAATCTGTTATTTATGTCATTTCTGATGCACTCGGAGAGACGGCTGAGTTTGTAAGTCGGGCAGCGGCAGCACAATTCATTGGCGTAAAAACTCGGATTCGTCGAGTTCCCTATGTACGGGATCAGGCGCATTTAGAAGATATTATGGAAGAAGCCACGGCCGAACAAGCTATCTTGGTTTATACTCTTGTACTTAAGGACCTTAGAGAGTATTTGGAGAGAAAGGCTGAGGAGAAAGGGCTCAAAACCGTCGATATATTAGGTCCTCTTATTGGAGCCCTTGCTAGTCAAACGGGCATGGATCCTACCCATACGCCGAACATTATCCATCGTTTAGATGAACAGTATTTTCGGAAAGTCGAGGCCATCGAATTTGCTGTTAAATATGATGACGGCAAAGATCCTCGCGGGGTTCTTTTTGCAGACGTCGTTTTGATTGGTGTGTCGCGAACCTCGAAAACGCCCCTTAGTATGTACTTAGCTCATAAAGGACTTAAAGCCGCAAATATTCCCTTAGTTCCAGAAGTTGATCCTCCAGACGAACTTTTTAGTATTTCATCGAAGAAAGTAATAGGGTTAACCTTACGTCCCGAATTGCTCAATCAAATCCGGACAGAGCGCTTAAAAACTCTTGGGTTGGGCGCAACAGCGGATTATGCCAACCTAGATCGTATTATGCGAGAGTTAGAGTATGCTCGGGGCATCATGAAACGTATTGGCTGCCCAATTATTGACGCCACTGGGAAAGCAGTTGAAGAAACCGCGAGTATCGTGTTAGAAATATTATTTAAGGGTGATAGAAATGAATAAGAAGTATGTTTACCTATTTCAAGAAGGTAAGGCTTCCATGCGCGATTTATTAGGGGGCAAGGGAGCAAATCTAGCGGAGATGACCCAAATAGGTCTGCCGGTGCCTCCGGGATTTACAATTACAACAGAAGCCTGCAATGAGTATTACAATAATGGCGAGATATTCCCAGAGGGAATTTGGGATCAAGTTTGGCCGGCCTTGGCTGAAGTAGAGGCGGCTTCAGGTAAACTCTTTGGGGATAAGAAAAACCCACTTCTTGTCTCGGTGAGGTCCGGAGCGAAGTTCTCAATGCCAGGCATGATGGACACGGTTCTTAATTTGGGACTAAATGATGAGACTGTAGAAGCCTTAGCAGCCAATACGCAAAACGAGCGTTTTGCTTGGGATTGTTATCGCCGATTTATTCAGATGTTTGGGGATGTAGTTCTAGAAGTAGAACATTATAATTTTGAACATATTTTAGAGAATGCTAAAGAGAAGCAGAAGGTTCACTATGACTCTGAACTTTCTGCTGAGAGCCTTAAATGGATGGTCAGTGAGTATAAGAAAAAAATTGAACGCAAAACTGGTAAACCCTTTCCTATGGATCCCAAAGATCAGTTAAAAGAGGCTGTGTTAGCTGTTTTTCGTTCGTGGAATAATGATCGAGCCAATGTTTATCGTAGGATTAATAATATTCCCCATGAAATTGGAACCGCTGTTAATGTTCAATCCATGGTTTTTGGAAACATGGGCTCAGATTCAGGAACGGGTGTGGCCTTTACACGTAACCCCTCGACTGGAGAGAGTGTGCTCTACGGCGAATATCTAATGAATGCCCAAGGGGAAGACGTGGTGGCTGGCATACGGACACCTAACCCCATTGCCACTTTGGCGCAGGAAAATTCAGAGATCTATCAACAGTTTGTGGATTTTTCTAAACGCTTAGAGGCTCATTATCGGGATATGCAGGATATAGAATTCACCATTGAGCGCGGCAAACTATATATGCTTCAGACACGTAATGGTAAGCGAACCGCTTCGGCAGCTATTCGTGTAGCTGTGGAACTATTCCATGAAGGCGTGATCACTAAAGAAGAAGCCGTTATGAGGATTGAACCGGATCAATTGGATCACCTATTACATCGTCGTATGGATACGGATGCCAAGCTGCATGTGCTTGCGAAAGGGCTTCCTGCCTCTCCTGGGGCGGCATCTGGCAGAATTGTGCTTAGCGCAGAAGAAGCGGAACGGTTAGGGAATCTTGGCGAGAAAGTCATTCTCGTTCGGACAGAAACCACACCCGACGATATTCGCGGTATTTTGGCTGCCCAAGGGATTTTGACCAGTCGTGGCGGTATGACGAGTCATGCAGCGGTCGTTTCCCGTCATATGGGTAAACCTGCTGTCTGTGGATGTGATGCCTTGAAGATTGACTATACCCAGGGCTTAGTCGCTATTGACGGGGTAGAGTACCCTCAAGGAACGATTATGTCCATCGATGGGGCAACTGGACGAGTCATCAAGGGAGAAGTATCCATGGTGGATCCAGAGCTGAGCGAAGGATTTAAAGAGTTTTTAGGTTGGGCAGACGAAATTTCCAGACTTAAAGTCATGGCGAATGCAGATAGTCCGACAGAAGCATCTAACGCTCGAGATTTTGGAGCAGTTGGAATTGGCTTGACTCGTACAGAGCATATGTTTATGGATCCTGAGCGGATTCCGATTGTGCAAGAAATGATTCTAGCCCAAACCTTGGAAGATCGAGAAGACGCCTTGGCAAAGCTCTTACCGATGCAGGAAGAAGACTTCTACGGTATTTTGAAAGCTATGCAGGGATACCCAGTGACCATTCGTTTGCTGGATCCACCCCTTCACGAGTTCCTGCCGCATTCTGAGGAGTTGGTCATTGAGATCACAAAACTCAGAATGAGCAATGATAATCCTGATGCATTACAGGAAAAAGAAACCTTGCTGCGCAAGGTCCGGGCTTTATCTGAACTGAATCCCATGCTTGGCCATCGTGGTTGTCGTCTGGGGGTTTCCTTCCCGGAAATCACAGTTATGCAAGCCCGAGCAATTTTCCAAGCCAGTGCCCGGCTGATCAAAGAAGGGTATGACATTCATCCAGAAGTGATGATTCCGCTGATCATGGGTAAAGAGGAATTCTTAATGATGCGTAAGCTGGTTGATGATACGGCGGCTGAAGTTATGCAAGAACAAAATGTTCAAATTCACTACCAGGTTGGCACCATGATTGAGGTGCCCCGTGCCGCTCTTTTGGCGGATGAGATCGGGAAAGTAGCTGACTTCTTTTCCTTCGGGACGAACGATCTTACCCAAATGACCATGGGCTTATCTCGGGATGACGCACAAGGGAAGTTTCTCCCGACCTATCTGGATAAGAAATTGATAAAAACAGATCCCTTTGTCGTACTTGATCGGGATGGGGTAGGGAAGCTGATTAACATAGGGGTTAATCTAGGTCGGAGCACAAACCCCAATCTTGGGTTAGGGATCTGTGGCGAGCACGGTGGAGAACCTAATTCCGTAGAATTCTGCCACATCGTTGGACTTGATTATGTCTCTTGTTCTCCCTTCCGTGTACCAATAGCTCGCTTGGCAGCAGCCCAAGCAGCGATAATCAACAAAGGCCAATCAAAGTAAGGTTTAAAATAGTATGGTCTAGGCTCCAAAATCTTTATATATCACGGGTTTGGGAGACTTACCATGCAGTGAAGCAAAGAGGCTCATATGGACATGGATGACATTGTTCACTAGGTCATGAGAAAGGCTTGAAGGTGGAAAAGGTGTAGGAGTGTTCCAGAATTAGGCAGAGGACCTAGTAAAAAAACGAGGCTGGAAGCGATTATTTGCTGCTAGCCTCGTTTTTGTCGATTAGGCACGTTGGTGCCTGATCCTCTATGGGGTTAGTTAATGAAAGTTCTTCAAATCTTCGTCAGATAGTTTTCGATAGTATACTCTGCTAACCGTTCTTGAAGCCAAGGATCAAATTCTCTTTCCGATTTTTGTTCTAACAACGCCTCTTTGATTTTTGCTGACGTAAGATATGTCATGGTAGAAGGCAAAGGTGGTAACGGCTCAAGTAACGATATCATGACCTGGGCGGCAAAAGTTGGTACAGTTGTACCAGAGAGTGAATGGAAGGATTCTACGACATCAACAACTAATACAACTAATGGAGCTGCTACTCTCCAAGCAACGGATACTGCCACGACAGCTATTAGCGATGAACAAGCTTCAGATTCAAAGGATCAGCAAGCTGGTGGATTTGGAGGCGGTGGAAATTCTGGACAGTTATATGACTTAAAAGCTTATGCCGATTCCACAGTTAAAAATTAATTTATTTTTAGATTAAACAAGGGCTTGAGGGAGCGAGCTCTCAGCTCAAGAAGAGGCCATTCAACGTCTCTAAGATGAGGCAAAGTATTGTTCATTAGCTTAATTTATTTTAAACNNGTTTAAAATAAATTAAGCTAATGTAAATGATGTGAGTCATGGAGCATTTTCTCAAAGAGTTTAAACGAGCTTTAAGGAAACGTTCAGCTTAACATCAGCTTAATTTCAGATTATTATTGGCATAATAATATTTATACACGAGAGAGAATTCGCAAGGTCCGAAGCTTTGTTTGATCGTCATGGCGATCTACACTGTCGCGGGAGCCCTGCTGTGGTGCTTAACGCTCATCGTTACTGGCCAAAAAATGGGAGAGAACTGGAATACTCCGAAACCCTTATTTCATCATTATGTCGCCAAACTGGGGTTATAGAGAAAAGGAGCTAGCTTTTATGGAATTGATAATGAGTTTAGTTGATTTCATTATGCATGTCGATGTGCATTTGGCTGAAATTATTAACGTCTACGGAATTTGGGCATATTTGGTGCTCTTCATGATTATTTTCAGTGAAACTGGCTTTGTGGTTACTCCCTTCCTCCCCGGAGACTCCTTACTCTTCAAATGTCCGTATAATTGGTATAAACCTGGACAAAATTATTGCTTTACCTCCATGCTTTTCGTAAAATATCTGAGTTTTGCAAAGATATTCTTTTTTAATTATGCGGGAGTTTTTCAGGGCAAGTATCTTATATCCAAGCATTCTTCCCTCCAACCGCTGCAATAATAAGAAGTATAAGGGTGAACTCGAAATTCCAACGCCTGCGAAGCACCCAAAGCCCCAATTACATTTTCTCTTTTTAACATGATTGGTGGAATGGCCTGGGTAATATCATTGATGTTCACTGGATTCTTCTTTGGTAATATTCCAGCAGTGAAAAATAATTTCACTTATGTAATATTTGGGATTATCTTTGTTTCTTTACTACCGACGGTTTTTCCGTATATCCGGAGTAGACTAAAATAAGCCACATCCCCCATTCTTTCCTCTACGTCTATAGTCCCTAGAGAAGCAATTTTTTGACATTAGGACTGTAACTATATGATTAAGGAAACTTTCAGTATTCTTTCAGTTAGTATTCAACTTGCTATTGCATAATTAAAATAGGTTCAAGGGGTTTCAGAAATAAGCAATTATCGATAGGCAGGGGGGTAATATGCAAAAAGTAAAGGGCATTAAAGTGTTGCTGGTTGATGATGAATCGAATATTTTGCAATTTTTAGAAATGGGTCTTCAAGAGGAAGGGTATGAATCACAAACGGCACAAGATGGAATGACGGCGGTAACCCTTGCAAAGCAATTCCAACCCCATATCATTATTATTAATGTCATGATGCTTGGTATGGACGGATTTGAAGTGTGTCGAATACTCAAAAAGACCGAGAATGCCGCGATTATTATGCTGTCGGCTAAGGACGAAGTCGATGCTCAATTGAAGGGTCTGATGGTGGAAGCGGATGATTACATGATGAAGCCGTTTAGCTTTGAGGATTTGCTAGCCCGCATTCAGGGCAGAATCCGGAATCAATTCCCTAGTCTACTAGGGGAGGTCGAGACAGGCGCCGTTCGGATTGACGATCGGCGTAAGATGATATACTCATCGAAGAAAAGTATAATGAAAAGAAGGAGAAATTTATTATGATAATTGAAATAAAGAAAAGAAGCACAGCTGCAATAATCTCAGTAACCATTATAATGTCAGGGATATTTGGCTTTGGTGGAGCATTCCTTGCGAACGAATTAAACGGTGGAACTGCTATAGAAACTACAATGAACAACACAGAAAGTAACGGTACGCTAAGCAGTAATAGGCAAAATAACACAATACAATTAATAAGTTCTACGCAAACAAATACGTTAACAATTGCAGAGATAGCAGAAATGAATGGCGATTCTATTGTTGAAATCAGAAATGAAACGGTGGCAACAGGTGGAAGGATGGGACAGCTTGTATCCGAGGGTGCAGGGAGTGGCGTAATTATCAGTAATGATGGATATATTGTAACAAATAACCACGTTATTGAAGGTGCAAACAAAATTACAGTAACTCTAAAAAACGCTGAGACTTTTACAGCAAACCTTGTAGGTAGAGATGTTAAGACCGATATTGCTGTTTTGAAGATTGAAGCAAGTGATTTGAAAGCCGCGATTTTGGGCGATTCAAGCCAACTGGTTGTAGGAGAGCTTGCTGTGGCAATTGGCAATCCCTTAGGAGAGCTTGGCGGCACAGTTACAGAAGGTATTATTTCTGCACTTGATCGTGATATTGTGATTGATGGTGAAAGCATGAAGTTGTTGCAAACATCAGCGGCAATCAACCCTGGTAATTCGGGTGGTGGACTCTTTAACGCTTATGGTGAGCTGGTTGGAATTGTGAACGCAAAGTCAAGCGGTTCTGATATTGAGGGCTTAGGGTTTGCGATTCCTGTCAATACTGCCAAAACAGTGATAGAGCAAATTATAAGCTATGGATATGTGCAGGGTAGAATTGATTTAGGAATAACTCTGCTAGACATAACTGATTTAAGAACAGCAATGATGTATCGTGTTTCTAACACAGGTGTTTATGTAGTAGAAGCAGAACAAGAAAACGGTTTGGAATCAGGGGATAGAATCGTTAGCATAAACGGTACAGAAATGACTTCTTTAAGTGATGTAAAATCGATGATTGACAGTTTTAGCGTCGGGCAAGTAGTAGAATTTGTACTCGAAAGAGGTCAACAAACACTTACTATAAAAATAACGTTAGAGCAGGCTAAGGTTTAAATTGTATAAAGCAAATTGAATAGTAGTGACACTTTTACCCATATAAGACGGTTGGAATACAGGTCTTGTATGGGTAAAAATGATTCAGATATGAATAAAATGTATGGACAAAACCGCAGTTATGGGATAAGTCATTAGCTCAGGAACCGATCGCTACAAACTTCGCGAGCCCGTCAAAATAGCACAAATAGCCACCGCTAGCGTCGAGGTAACGTTGTGTCAAATTCCACGCGCTTTGCGTGGGTCTAACCGATTCCATTCTGCCTCTTCATGCGGAAGTATGAGCCGTACGACTAGCTCTCTTTACGAATCACATAAAAAAAGCGTCTTATCGCAATTTGATGGGAGTACTGAAGAACGTTAGCCTGTTGTTTTTGGGCAACTTCTTGCACGGCTTGGAGGAATTTATCGGGCAGCGGTAGAGACGAAGGTAGAGAAATAGCAAGTTAGAATTCACCTAGAAAACTCGCCTAACCTGAAGGGGATCAAGTCCCAATGTGCCTGATCCCCTTCAGGTTAGTTAATGAAGGTTTATCAATTCTTCGTCAGATAATTTTCGATAGTATACTCTGCTAACCGTTCTTGAAGCCAAGGATCAAATTCTGTATCAAGCTTTTCTTCTAACAAGGCCTTTTTGATTTTTGCAGTGCTATCTTCAAGAGTGGTTACCTTTGCTTCAGTTTTATCTACAATCCTAATAATGTGATATCCATACTCTGTCTTGACAGGAGCGCTAACTAGTCCGACTTCTAAAGAGAACGCGACTTCCTCAAATTCTTGTACCATGTCTCCTTTGGCAAAGAAACCAAGATCTCCCCCTAGCTCTTTGGTACTCTCGTCAGTCGAATACTGCTTAGCCAGTTCAGCAAAATCTTCCCCTGCTTCCATTTAACTCAATGGTCTTATAACTCTGGTGGCACTTCTGAGCGAGATAAAGTGATTTTAAGAGACGGTACCCTATTTTTAAGCTATTGATTTTAAAGAGTGTATTCGTTGAGATTTCTATGTTTTATAGACAACAAATCGATTTGGTGGTAGTATAATAAGCATATAATAAGTGTATTTTATTGCTACCAAGTGAGGTGATTTATATGATGAATATCAAGCCGTCCGCAGCAATTCGCAAAAATTATAATGAGATTTCCGAGTTGTGCAAGCGGTCAGGAGAACCGGTTTATCTTACGAAAAACGGAGAAGGGGATCTCGTGGTCATGGATATAGAAACCTATGCAAGAAGGGAAAGTATGCTTCGGCTACGGGAAAATCTGGTTGCTGCCGAAGAAGGCAGGCTGAATGGAAAACCAGGTTATTCCATTGACGAGGTCTCTGCCATGATGAAATCAGCAGTCCGAGAGGTGCTGGATGGACAGCGAAAATAAACGCTACATCGTAGTTATTTCCGAAGATGCTAGACAAATGCTGATATCACACGCACGGTTTCTTGCACAGGTTAGTGAGCAGGCAGCCACGCGGTTAATTGAAGACTTTCAGGTAAGGGCAAAGTCATTAGAACAGTTCCCAGAAAGAAATCCATGGCTGGTTGACAAACTGATTTCTTCAGGAAAATACCGAAAACTCTTATTAGAGAAAAGGTATCTATTGGTCTATCAGATCAAGGCAAACATCGCATATGTGGACGCGGTTGTAGATACACGCCAGGACTATGGCTGGTTATCGTAGGCTGGATAAACAGAATAAAAGCCTAAAATAAGACGAAAAAAGCTTTAGGTAATCTTGTTTCGATAGGATGTTCTACTAACCTCCAAGGGGATCAGGCNNGCCTGATCCCCTTGGAGGTTAGTTAATGAAGGTTTTTCAATTCTTCGTCAGATAATTTTCGATAGTATACTCTGTTAAGCGTTCTTGAAGCCAAGGATCAAATTCTGTATCAAGCTTTTCTTCTAACAGGGCCGCTTTGATTTTTGCAGTGCTATCTTCAAGAGTGGCTACCTTTGCTTCAGTTTTATCTTCAATCTTAATAATGTGATATCCATACTCTGTTTTGACAGGAGCGCTAACTATTCCGACTTCTAAAGAGAATGCTACTTCCTCAAATTCTTGTACCATGTCTCCTTTGGCAAAGAAACCAAGATCTCCCCCTAGCTCTTTGGTACTCTCGTCAGTGGAATACTGCTTAGCCAGTTCAGCAAAATCTTCCCCTGCTACAATCTTTGCTTTAACTTCATTGGCTAGTTCTTCAGTCTCCACGAGAATATGGCTAGCTTTTACTTCCTCGGCAACGCCAAGAGTGTCTTTATTCGTCTCGAAGTATAGTTGTATTTCTTCTTCTGTTATAGGCGTCTCGGCTTCAAGAAGGCGTATTATTTGAATATTCGTGAGAATATTTTTCCTAAGATCATCGAGTGTCATGCCACTCGTTTCTAAGGCTTGGTTAAAAGCGTCTTCACTATCAAAGGATGCTTTCACCGTTGCTAGTTCCGTATCAATATCCGCTTCAGAAACCTGGATACTCTGTTTTTCGGATTCTTGCTTAATGATACTCTGTTGAATCAAAGAATCTAAGGCCTCGCTCCCCCCTTGCTGAAGTAGAAGGTCCTGCAGTTCCGTCTCGGTGATTGCTACCCCGTTGACCTTGGCAACAATGTTGTTTTGAGTAGCATAGACGGATCCGATTCCAATGCCAACAACTAATAGGAACGTGAATAACCCTACGTAAATCGTCTTAATGCTTTTAAATATCATTTCTTTACTCCTTTAAAATTGGTTAGTTAGTGTTAGAACGTTGGTTTATAATACTCAGGTAGTTTGAACATCACGGGTCTAGAAGGACCCTTATAATCCTTAAATACCAGTCTTTTTTGTATCAAATAGCTGAACAGGAATAAGATTAGCTCAGTGAGCAGTTTCGCATAAAACAAGGGGACACCAAATTGGAAATTGATCATGTGCAGAAGTCCATAATTCAAAGCCATGATGATGAGTACCAGGGAGAAATACTTTTTCAGAGAATTTTGGAAGCCGGTCTGATTGCCTTTCGAGAAGACAAAAACCTTATTTAACGAATAATTAAAGACTGAGCTGCAAACTCTTGCGCCTACTACAGCAAGTATTAAATTCGGATATATTGACTGTATTAGGAGCAATAGGGCGATATCAAGGATGCCAGACAGCAGGGAAGACGCACTGAATTTTAGTATCGGAAGATAAACTTTGGCCGAATCGATAAAGGTTCGGAAATGTGAGGAGTGGTTATGATGGTATACGGTATCAATATCCACCTCCCTGAAGGAGTAGCCTTCTTTGTCAGCTTCGAGCAGACAATTCATTTCATACTCGAATCGTTCTCCCGGAACACTGCAGAGCCAGTCGAGCATATCAGCCGAAAAACCACGCAACCCTGTCTGGGTATCATAAATCCGTTTACCTGTGGAAAAGGAATAGACCATTCTGGTGACAGTATTTCCAAAACGGCTACGCATGGGGACGTTCCCTGTAAAACGTCTGCAACCGAGAATAATGTGTCCCTTGAATAGATTGATTTCTTGAGATATCTTGATAATGTCCTCGGGTAAATGTTGTCCATCACTATCAGCGCAGACAACGCCTTCATGTTCGCCTGTTTCTTGAATATATCTGAACCCTGTCTTTAAGGCTTGGCCTTTACCTAGATTGGTTGTATGGGTTAACGCGGTACAACCATACGCTTTGACAGCCTTGAAAATACCACTGTAGGCATCGCCGCTACCATCATCCACTACGATGATCTTAAAGTTACAAGCAGCCTGTAATCTTAAGATCAGGGTCAATAGCCTTATATCTGGTTCGTATGCAGGAATCAGTATCGTCATTGCTTCCGACCTCCTACTTAATGAGCTCGTTTAACTTAGGCCATCAATCACCCTTTTATATACAAAATATCGCTAATTGAACGTTCAGCTTGTTTACCTAGAGGATTGTTCACAACTCTGCCCATAAAATACATGGTTGACGAGCCTCCTCCGTCAAGATTATAGGCCTCGGTACAGCCCAGATCGGCGAATACATCGGCAAACTCAGATAACGTCATACCCTTACTGTAGTTTTCCGTACGCCCATCGACGACCACGAAGACATAATGGTTAGCAGAAATCATGCCAATACCCGTTCGAGGATTCGAGCCTTGAATCGATCGGTTGCCAAAATTACTATCTACCGAAACCTTCTCAAAGTCCTCAACGACTTCACCCTTCTTAATGAGGACCGGACCAAAGGATAAGGTGTGAAGGGCACCATCGGCTAATAGGGAAGAGGCGGTTACATCCGTTTCATCAAAGGTTTGCATCGTCCCATTTTCGAATAGGGCGACACCAACACGAGCAGGTTCATCCCTGTACAGAACGCCATTGCGGATCAGTACCCCATCGCTACGAAACCCGTAATAATCTCCGTTGATCGCGAAGACTGCCTTATTATCTGCGGCAATCTGTGAGGTTTTTTCAACAATGTTTCGCCCGAAGACATCTTTAGCGAAGGCTGATTTCAAACTTGAAGCATCACTCAGTTGAACGTCCGCCACAAAATAAGTGACCAGGTCTATGCCTTGACCGGTTTGCACTTTTTCAATGTTGATCGTCACGTTGTCACTTTTGTAGTTCCAATCATCGGACATCACGTTGGTTGCCGTTTCTGTAATGGCGCTTTCAGCTGCTAATACTGCTTTGCCATCGACATGTTCGATCAAATAACGATCAGCAAGGAGGTATAACACTGCAGCAATGGCTAAAATTAGAACGAGTAGGATGTATCTTGCTTTGTTCGTCTTGATCTTAGTATCGATGATTGTATCCTCCCTTTCTGAGTTAAGAAGAACTCTATTTATACTTTACAATGCTCACCTTAAATGAACCTGAGATGAAGCTGAAATTCAGCTGAAATATTGGCTCATTTCAGTTAAAACTAGAAGCAATAAATGGAAGAGGGCAAGACTGCCGAGATAGTCTTGCCCTCTCACTAACCAATACTCACTGCTAGCACAGCTAATTTGCATGGTTCAACCGTCTAGCTATACTGTGGCAGAGCTTTCATTTAACCCGATGCTCTTATAACTCTGGTGGCACTTCTGAGCGAGATAACCGTTCTTGTACTGACCTATTATCTTTTGCGTTTAAATAATGTGATAAATAAGCCAGCAAGAAAGAGAATGACTAGCGAAATCACGGTTGTAACTAACTCGGTCGTACTACCTTGGCCGGTTGTTGCGTTCATATCACCGTTGGGACCGCCACCCATGCCACCCATTCCGTTCGGTTGCCCGCCTTGCCCTCTTTTATCGAATTGGCGCGCCCCATTTTCTTGGTCATTAGTCTGCTGTTGGTCGGTAGCCTGATTCGGGTCAGTCTGTGCGTCAGGAGTCTGCTCAGCTTGTGCTGGGATGGCCGTGCTTTGGTCATCGGCCTCGGGTTGCCCTTCTGCCGCGGTTGCTTTATTCCCTTGGACATTGTTTTTTCTCTGGCCCATGCCCATAGCACCTCCGCGACTCTCGCCACTTCCTGAACCGTCTCCAGAGGAAGGAATCGTTCCGTCAAGCTGCTGAGCGATCGTTTGAACATTAGAGGTATTGAAGGTTAGCAATTGTGTTACGCCTTGCTCATATTCTTCGTAAGTGGAGAACGCGGATGGATCCGCCTTGACATAGGGATCGATCAGCTGGGTTAGTTCTTGCACTCTGGTTTGTAACTGAGCATCAGACAAGTAGCCTTCGATGGCTTCACTAAGCATCTCATGATAAGTTGCCTTATATTCCTCCACTTGGAGTAACTTTTCTATAAGAGGTCTTTCAGACAAAGCACCTTGTGTGGGTTCATCAATTAAGATTTTCGATCCTCCTAATCCGCCGAAGGCCATATTATAATCCCAAGGCAGTATCGAAAAGACGCCATCATCTTCATACAAATAATAATTATGCTTGTTTTGCCCCAAGTAGCTATCCATATTTGCGGTGAGCACGTTAAGCGCAACATAGCCAAGTGCTTCTTCCACATCTAACACCTTTGCGTAATCGGTGCCGTTATTGAGTTCATTCAACATGTTGATAAGGCTAGCATTGTCGGACTTTGATTTCTCTACTAGGCTGGAATAGGATGAAATATCCTCTCCCAACCACGTGAGATCACTACCGGATCCACCCATGTCGGCCTTGTACAATTCACCGGAGGTATTCTCGAAATGACGCTCAAGGTAGGCATCTCCGATCTGTTCCACCGCAAGATAAAAGCCCCAGAGCTCGTCATTGACGTAGATATTGACGTAGGAGTATTTAGGGGTCGGCAGTCCCATTTTCTCTGCTAATTCATAGGTTAGAAATTCACGCAGATAGGAGGCATCGCTGTACATATTGTTGAGGTTGATTTTAGTCAGTCCAGCCAACGACTGATTGTCCATATATTCATCAAGCGACAGCTTAAAGCTGTAACGCTCGGAATCCGTCTTGCCAATACTCCTTAGGGACGAGTTGCCTTTGGCACGTATGCCGATATTATCAAGCTTTATGCCGTTATACTCGACAGAGGCGGTTTTATATTCCTCCTCCGTGGCATTTTCAATGAGATTCTGAAAATCAAGGGCATCCATCGTAATTTTCACATCGACGACGTTGTCCTTGGGAAACACCGTTTCGTCTAGGACAGCGTTGTTGTCTATAACTTCTGAGTTGCTCGTCGAGGGGACGGAGGCATTAGTTTGGCTGAATCCCCCATTAGTCATGAACCCGACAATTAGTACGATAACAAACCCGAAAAGAAGAAATGGTACTGCAAGTTTGGACTTCATTGATTATCACCACCGATCATGATACAAAATCACCGCTGTAACTGATGAGTACGGCATTTTTCACGCCAACAAGTGCCGAGATTTGGTTGACGAAACTGCTTTCTTTGTCTTTAACTCGAACTTCAAGTGTTATTTCAATATTGTCTTGCGATATGGTTTTTTGTTTCAGGTTATAGCGTTTGGCATGTTTGTGAACTAGGCTGAGAATGTTTTTTTCGCTATCGTCGCCGTCGCAATTCACCACGAGTAGGTAGGGTGTTTCAAAGGAGGATTTTTTGATAAAGATAAACATCACTAAACCAATCATTATGGATCCAACAATGGCGAGGGAATAGAATCCGGCGCCGACTACGATGCCTGCGGCGGCACCCCAGAAAATGAAAATCAAATCGGTAGGGTCTTTAATTGGAGTTCGAAAGCGCACAATACTGAGTGCGCCGACCATACCGAGGGAAAGGACAAGGTTCGAATTGATAGCAATGATAATCATGGCGGTCACCATCGTAATCCCGACTAAGGTCACATTAAAGCTCTTCGAGTATAAGACACCGCTAAAAATTCGCTTGTAGAGTAGATAAATGAAGAAGCCGACAAAGAAGGCCATCGACATCGTGATCAGGACTTCTGAGATCACGATGTCGGAAACGAAATTACTGGTGACGGAGTTTTTGATAATATCTGAAAAATTCAGTGCTGTATCGGCATTCATACGTTACTGGTCCTCCCATGCATTCAATTTAATATATTTTCTACAAATAACATATTTCGAGGCGGACTGACGTTGTAAGCCCTCCAACTGCAAGGCATTTCGAAGAGAACTGGGTAGATACTCATCGAATTTTACCTCCAGGATGATCTGGTTTTCGGATAAGGACCGAACCGTACTCAACTCTCGACTGAAAAGATCCGTGCGGTGCAAACCACTTTTCAGGTCTTTGTCGAAGGTAATGCGAACATTGCCGTTAGGATGAATGTAAGGCTCTCGAACATAGTCTACGATCACCTTGGGTCGCAACAATTTATGGGTCATTTCGTTGTGCCATTCCATTAAAAACGGCTTGTTTGGGTTCTTGAATTCCTGATAGTCGCCGGCGAGGATGTTGTCAGTCATTTCTCGGGTGAGTGACTCTTTGATTTTGGCAATATACTCCCCATTCTTTATCTTTTTTTCAAAGTGAATCACCTTGTCGTCTAAATTGTAGATACGGATCCGGTATTTTTTTCGTTGTCGTACCCCTCCTAATTTTTCCGCGAGCGCCGTGTTACCGATGTCATCAAAGTATAAGCTGCGAATATGGTACTCTCCGGTAGGACCGACGTGCTCATCGTGTTGCATCAGGTTTTTGAGACGCTGACGAATCGTGTAATATTGATGAAAATTGACAAAGAACTTTAACTCATGACGATATTTAATGGGCTGGTTCAGCGTTCACACCTCGTTTCTCCTCATGTGTAATGTCTAATTGGTATAGTGGCATTATAACTAAGCTTTCTGAATCACGATTGAAGGGGGGCTGAAAGTTTGCTGAAAATACGTCTGAGGAGGGGAATTTTCTCAAAAAAAATTGATTTTATGCGACAGATAATAAAAAGTGTTCCATAATGGTTAAAAATTAAGATTGGTTCTTTATGATAGCAGCCGCTCAGGCCGCTGTGAGGAACAAGGGGCAATAAATAAGAAATAGCATTAAAGCCCTATACCCCAAAGTGTGAAAAATATATTTAAGAATAAAATGGGTATTGTCTCTAAGCAATCGTAAGGAGACAATACCCTCTTTTAAAGCCATTCTATCTATTGAGGTACAAAAAGTAATCAGACCATAAACTCACAGAAAATAACAACCAGATCAGGGCTATTTTTGAACTTCTAAGCTAAATACAAGTATTATGCAAAAAGGATAAGTTATTTTTGTTTGTTGGAGGATTAATTATGAACTTAGAAGAACTACGCTTGAATTGTGCGATTAAACAAAAAAAAGGGCTGCATTTCATATTGGCATCAATAATAATTTGGTGTATTATACTGATTATTCATTCGACATCATTACCTTATTTAACAAAGAACTTATTTACATTTTGCTCCACAGCTCCATGCCCTAACTGGATTTTTGGGAAGTATTACCATTGTACCATATGCTAATATTATACAGTGGACGGGACCAGTTGCTGGAGCATCAGCAGCTACTTTTGGTATTACCGCAGCATTTGCCGCTATTAGCCCGAATAAGATTGTACTAAAAGGTAAGGTAAAGCATTGGGTAATATCATTGTTTATTGTAAATATTATTGTAACTCTGTTAAATCCACAAGTATCTGTTGCTGCCCCTGCCCATGCTTTAGGAATAATATCAGGATTTATCAGTGGGTTATGGATTAAGGGAAGAATTCTACGAAGAAATGATTGATGGAATTTAAATATAGATTTACCCCGGAGATAAATTTTGCTTAACAGTTAAAAAATAACAATATCTTTTGCGTAATTATATGGAACTATGTCCTAACACACGTGGAGACTGCCTTGTATTCCAATCTCTTCAGCATTACAGTTTGAAATGTACCATGATTGTTGCTATTGCGATAGTGTTTTTCATTGTACTTGGTCAGTTAGATAAAAGTGAAGGAGCTACAAGAGCTTCAGAAACCCTGGAAGTGCAATCTGTATTGGAAATGACGGAGACGATCCACTGGAATCATTGGTATCCTAACAACTATACCAATTGCCCGTATCAGGGCAGGCAAAGGGACAGGGACTTGTCTGTATACTCAGTAGCTCCAGACAAGTCCCTGTCCCTATGTCTGATTTTCGTTAATTAAGTGTAAAGGAAACTTGACAATTAAAGATGAAAGATGATACTCTCAAATGTAAAGGAAACTTGACGAAAGGAGATGGGCAACTTGAACAATTTTGTTGAAAAATTAAGAAAGGATAGGGGCTTGAATCAGGAAGACTTTTCTAAGGCACTTAGAGTATCAAGGCAGACAGTCAGTGCTATAGAAAATGGTAAGTATAATCCTTCACTGGATTTGGCTTTTACAATATCTGAATTTTTTGGCCTAAGAATCGAGGAAATCTTCTTTCCGAATAGAGGAGGCGAGATAAATGAAGAAAAATAACTTGTACATTGGATTACTCTATATGGCCCTAGGAGCTGTATGTCTGGCGTTTGCACTCAGTACCGAGAACTCACTTGGTAGTTTGTTGTTCGGGTTTTCAGGTGCTGGACTAATTGGCGGTCTAAGTTTGATTTGGAGGTATTTATATTGGTCATCACCAAAACGAAGAGATGTCTTTGAGGCAAGGTTAGAGGAAAATCAGATCAATCTCCAAGATGAGTTCAAGGAAAGCTTAAGAAACCGATCAGGTCGGATTGCATACCTTGTCACGCTCTTGGTTATTACACTTTCGATTGTTGTTTTCTCAGTAATTGGTTCATTGGGGGTGCTAGATACAAAGTTGCTAGTTCTCTATCTAAGCTTTCTTTGGATATTTATGTATGGCATTGGAATTATCATATACCGGATTCTTATGAAGAAATATCAGTAAAATACTGAGATGCCAATTGTCTTTGAGATAGTGTAAGAAATTAGACGGCAGCCTATAAGGCATTTATTATTATGGAAAAATACGGTATAATATTTCTGGGGTGATTTGAATGCAGGCTATCAAAGATATCATCAGTAAACGCGATCAGATTATTAGTATTGCGTCACATTACAAAATGTTTAATGTTAAACTATTTGGTTCTGTACTTAGAGAAGAGGAAAACGCGGAAAGTGACATAGACTTTCTGGTTGATTGTGGAGATGATTGTTCTCTATTTGATCTTATCTCGCTGAAATATGATTTAGAAGAAATTCTAGGCAGAAAGATTGATGTGGTCACTACTGATTCTGTGCATTGGACTTTAAAGGACAAGATAGCACAGGAGGCTAGACCCATATGAAAGACGACAAGGTATTTCTTCAAAACATCCTAGAGTGCATCGTGAAGATTGAAACATATACCACCTCTGGTAAACAAGAATTCATGAGTTCAGACCTAATTCAGGATGCAGTTATTCGGAATCTCGAAATAGTCGGAGAGGCCTCAAAGAAAGTATCACAAGGAACCAAAGATCAGCACCCAGAGATTCCATGGAGACAAATGGCTGGACTACGCGATGTGTTAATACATGATTACATGGGAATTAGTCTAAAAATTGTTTGGAATGTGGTACAGAACGAGTTGCCTCATCTTAAAACTAAGATATTAGTATTACTGGAATAAGCACTGGACTTTTTTAGTTCGGTGTTTGTTTATCTGGGGTTGGGCTCAGTAACCCAGAAAAGATATGAGGCACAATGCATCGGTAACCCATTAGGTGAAACCATAAATGTAGCTACATGGTATAACGCCCATGTAGGAGTGTGAGTCTGGCTGTCCGACGGTGACATGTCTCAGATTGGAGTAACGGGAGTGGCAGACAATAAAAAAAACTATAAGCGAGGGTGTATCATGGCCAAACATCATATCTATACAATGAGTGTCGCAAGGGTCTATCCCTATTATGTTACGAAGGCGGAGAAAAAAGGACGGACGAAAACAGAAGTCGATGAAATCATCCGTTGGTTAACAGGATATAGCCAGGAAGAGTTAGAAGCGCAGCTTGAAAAACAGACAGACTTTGAGACCTTCTTTGCGGGAGCTCCCCAACTGAATCCTTTGCGGGCTTTGATCAAAGGTGTGGTCTGCGGTGTCCGAGTGGAAGACATCGAAGAACAAACTATGCAGGAAATTCGCTATCTGGATAAATTGATCGATGAGTTAGCAAAGGGAAAATCGATGGATAAGATTTTGCGGAAATAACGGAGAAACACCGATTCTATATAAGATATGAAAGAATCGGTGTTTTTTGTTCTTATTAATAATGGGTATTGTGTCTTAGTACATAGGAGGCAGTACCTTATTTTTACTGCTCCTATGTCGTGATGGAGAGTACAGGTGAAATAGCTTGGGTTTGTCATAGACAATTAGCATGGGGATAGTACAATAAGCATACAATTAGCATATTATTATGATACCGAAAGAGGTGATTTTTATGATTAATATAAAGCCATCCGCGGCAATCCGCAAAAATTACAATGAAATTTCCGAACTTTGCAAGCGGTCTGGAGAACCGGTTTATCTTACAAAAAATGGCGAGGGTGATCTTGTAGTAATGGACATAGAGACCTTTGCGAGAAGGGAGAGCATGCTTCGGCTGAGGGAAAGTTTGGTTAATGCTCAGGAAAGCAGGCTGAACGGAAAGTCCGGTCATTCCATTGATGAGGTCTCTGCTATGATGAAAGCTGCCGTCAGGGAGGTACTAGATGGACAGCGAAAATAAACGGCATACCGTAGTCATTTCCGATGAGGCCACTCTAATGCTCTTATCCCATGTACGGTTTCTGGCACAAGTCAGTGAGTCTGCAGCCATGCGGCTAATTGAAGCCTTTCAGGAAAAGGCACTGGAAGAGTTTCCAGAAAGGAATCCATGGCTGACAGATCCGCTGATATCGTCAGGAAAATACCGAAAGCTCTTGCTGGAAAAACGGTATCTACTGGTTTATCAGATCAAGGAAAGTACGGTGTATGTGGATGCAGTTGTAGATACTCGACAGAACTATGGGTGGCTGATGTAAGCCTTGGAAGATCTGCTCAAGAAAAACTCAGTATATTATTTAAAATATATGGAACCTTGCAGACTGTATTAAGAAGTGTACCATAATAGTAAAAGACAGTGATTGGTCTGTTTTGATAGCTGCCGCCCAGGCCGCTGTGAGGAACAAGGGGCAATAAAAATAAGGCTAAGGTCCAAATTCCGAAGACACTATATTTCGAAGTTTTAAGACTTTGTATAAAATAAAAGATGGTTATTATCCCTTTAGTATTTTGGAGATAGAACCCATCTTTTATTGTTTTTTTACATTTTGGTACATAAAAATCACCGGTCTATAGAAGGTGATAAATGGTTTGTATCTTGATTAATGGCCTGCCTAAGTGCTTCAAGTAATAAGTGTATAACCTTTCCTTAGAACTATATGTCATCTTAAGAGGTAATAATTGAGAATGGATGATAATTTTTATCATCTATTGGGTAAACTATAAGTTTGTTTATGTTCAGTTTATGTACCTACAATATGATATAAGATAAATGATATTTGGAGGTACAACAATGCAAATTTCCAGAAAGGTAAGGCGAGGATTCGTCATTACAATCATAATTGTTGCTATTGCGATAGTGTTTTTCATTCTACTTGGACAATTAGATAAAAGTGAAGGAGCTACAAGAGCTTCAGCAACCTTAGAAGTGCAATCTGTATTGGAAATGACGGAGACGAACCTGTCGGTCCAGCTTTCAGGAGAAGTGAAAGCCGTAAATGTGTCCAAAGGAGATACTGTCAAAAAGGGTCAAGTGCTTGGGATCATTGATGATGAAGGGCTGCAAATCAAAAGAGCACAGGCCGAAGCGGGAATTGAAACGATACAGGGGCAAATTCGCAGTGCGCAAGCAAATCTGGCAGGAGCCGAAGCTAAACTCACGCAAATTCAGGAAGGTGCGAGGCCTGAAGAAATCGTCCAGCTAAAATCAAAGTATGATTTGGCAGAAGCCAATTGTCAGAGGATGAAAATTCTGTATCAGGAGGGCGCTATAAGTCAAGTGGAATACGAGTCGGCAGTTTCTGACAGAGATATAAAAAAAGCACAATACGAAATATCCGTTAAAGGAGCAAAGGCTAGCGAACTGAAAGCGGTTCAGGCAAGCGTTAGTGCAGCAGCTGCATCCATTGACTCTTTAAAAGGGCAACTGAAAAACGCTCAATATTCCTCCGCCGAAATTGAACTACAGCTGGCAAAAACCAAGATCCTTTCTCCAGTGGATGGAGTGTTGAACCAGCTGAACCTCAAAGAGGGTGAAGTAGTTTCAGCTGGTTCAAAAGCTGCAACCATTGTAAATGACAGTAAACCCTGGATTGAATGCAACATAAAGGAAACGGATATCTCAAAAGTCAAAACCGGTCAGGAAGTAAACATCCGATTTGGTGCTTATAAAGACAAAAATCTTACGGGAAAAGTCGTCTCAATAAATAAAAGCGCCGATTTTGCGGTCAAACGTGCTACCAATGAAAATGGAAGCTTTGACATCAAGGCCTACGGGGTAAAGGTGGAAGTTGATGAGGCTGATATCCCGCTCTATGCCGGTATGACCGTATTTGTAACCTTCAAGAGCGAGGTGGCGGTTAATGAATCTAAAGGGATATAAAACCGTTCTTATACCCTTGCTGTTTGTGCTTCTACTCCCGTCGTTCTCCATGCTCGTCCTCGGGTACCAATTTGGCGATCAGGTGCTTGAAAAGGTCCCCTTCGGTGTTCTCGATTATGACAACTCCAGTTTAAGCCGGACTTTAGTACAGAAGATAGATGAAAACGATACCTTTGATATTAAGGTCTATGCAGAAACGGATGCTGAGATAGAGGAAAGCATTCAGAGCGGGAAAATAGCGGCTGCAATCATTATCCCGAATCGCTTTGCAAACGACATGATGATAGGAAATAATACCCCAATCCTCATGATTTATGACAACTCGCAACTATCCGCAGCGGGAACGGCGAAAGGAAAAATAACCGAAATTCTGAGCACATTGAACATGGGGAGCCTTTCCTCTGCCCTGCAGGGCGCGCTGAAGATGTCCCCTGTAGAATCCGCAGCGATGATTCAGCCCCTCGGATTTACAACTCAGTTAATCAATCCCGGCAAAAGTTCCATGATGTTTTCCATGCATGGTTCACTATTGAGCATGATTCAGGTCACCGTATTCATCCTGGCGCTGGAAATCACCAGAAGGCAAGATGCATTTAAACCGCACATTGCCATCAGGAATTCGGTCATTTGCGGTTTCTTGGGAACGTTTTCCGCTGCCGTTGTAACCATCCTTCAAGTGACGTTGTTCCACTTTCCCTTCCATGGAAGCAAATTAGCGGCATTTATATTGATATTCCTTTATCTCACCGGCATCGCGGGACTAGGTATTTTCGTGCGCCTGTTGAAGAAGGATAAACAGGCCGCGGTGGAGATGATTCCCATTCTGATGATGATGATGATTCTTTCCGGGTATTCTTATCCTTTGACTTCCATGCCCCAAGTTCTTCAGACTATCGGTGGGTTTATTCCATTTGTCCACTATGGTATACCGTTGAGAGATATCATGCTCATGGGATACGGATTGAAAGATGTGCTGCCTGACATCCGATGGATTATTGGATTCCTCATCCTATTATGGATCGGGTTTCTTGTTTTAGGGGTTTCGAGAAACAGAATTGGAATATTCAGGGGCAAGGGAAATAAACAGCAATTACTGATACGGAAAAAGGAGGTATACGATGCTGAAACGCTGGTTGAAGAAAGATAAGCATGTGATCGGAACCCTAGCGGTGGGCCCAATCATCGCAACCATGCTGATTTGTTTTATCGCCTCCGGTCTTCAAATTGAAAGCATCCCGCTGGCCATCGCAAACCTGGATGACTCGTCCATCTCCAGACAGATCGTTTCTGATTTCGAAAATCATTCTGGATTTAATGTGACTCTTTACGTTGATTCCGAAGAGGAACTGCAAAATGCCGTGTATGAAAAAAAGGCCGTTGCCGGTCTCCTTCTTCCAGCAAGTTATGGAAAAAGTGTGGCGCTAGGTGACGGCTCCCGCGCAATGCTTCTGCTGAACGGGACAAACACTACGAATTCCGGTGCGGCTCAAGGGTATGCAGCAAGTATCTTCATGACACTGAATGCAGGCATTCAGGTGCAGGCTCTGCAAAGTATGGGGATTCCTGACCAGAGGATTTCTCAAATGATGGGAAGCTTTACCGTCGTAGAAAGGAACTTGTATGATCCTCGCGGCAGCTTTATGTATAATCTGATATACATGGTCCTTCCCTATATGATTCAAATGCAATTTTTGTGCTTCTTCCTTTTGCCATTATTTTGGGAAGAGAGAGAAAGCGGTCGTTTGCAGCTAAGGGGAAACAATTTCATGTATTTTCGAATCTTATGTATGTGCATCTTTATCTCTGTTTTTACGTATATCGCACTTTTGATTGGTTCTTTGCTGTTTCATATTCCTTTCTCATGGAACTTTCCTTTACATTTTGTGCTAATGGTATCTTATACCTTTGCGCTATGTGCCGCCACTTTTGTCATTTCGCTTTTCACTCGTGGCAGTGCAAAGCTCTACATCTTTGAATTGTTCACTACCGTCGGCGTATTGATCATGCTCACATCCGGAATGGTTTGGCCAAATTTTGTGATGCCGCAAGGATTTTCCACATTGGTGAGGCTGTTGTGGCCCTTTGCTCACGTGGTCATGCCCTTCAAGGCGTTGCATCTGAAAAATGCAGGCTGGGCTGAAACCTTGCCCGCTATGGGAAGCTGCATTTTGTTCGGACTGGTCTGGCTGGCAATCGGTCTTGCCATCTGCGCATGGAGAAATTCAAAGGCAAGGCTAACACTGCTTGAGGAATGATGGTTTCCCCTTTAAAAAGCATGAACTCCTGCTTTCCATGAGAAGACTGCAGGAGTTTTTTACAATCTGTGGCATCATATGCGAAATCGGTGTGACATAATGGCTTCAATTTCATTGAAAGTTAGGTTACAGCAGCGGTTTTTGTTTCTCATTTGCCTGCTTGGGTAAGGTGATTGTGACAATGGTTCCTTGACTAGGCCGACTTTCCACTAAAATCTCTCCCTTATGCAGAGAGACAATTTTCTTTACCACTGTCATTCCAAGGCCGTTGCCTTCGGTGGAGCGAGATCTATCTCCCTGATAGAATTTATCAAAGATATGCGCTTTTATTTCCTCGTCCATTCCGCAGCCAAAATCCTCAACCTTGAATACAACGCAATCGTTATAATTCAACAATCTGATTCTTAACTTCCCGCTTTGGTACGAAAATTTCACAGCGTTGTCCAGCAAGTTGACCCAGACCTGACTCAATAGCTCAGGGTTGCCGAGAAAATAAATATCTTCCTTAATATCCACTTCCAATTCTAGTCTTTTTTCGGACCATTTTAATTCCGTTATTAAGATAGTTCTGCGGATTTGTTCGCTGAGGTTAAATAAGCTGTGTCCGGAAAAAGAGGTCCGGTTCTCTATTTTTGACAGGTTGAGTACGTTAGTGGCCAGCGCTGCCAGTCGGTCTGATTCGCTGATAATAATGTCTAAATACTCCTGCCGTTCATCATTAGAGAGATTACCTTTCTTTAAGAGCTTCGCAAAACCACGCAGGGATACGATGGGGGTCTTAAACTCATGAGAAAAGTTGTTGACAAAGTCCGATCGGAGTATCTCAATACTGCCCAGTTCCTTAGCCATGGCGTTGAACTCTTCTGAAAAATCTCTGAGCTCCTTCGGGCGAAGCAGTCCTGAATTACCGATACGGACATTAAAATCACCACCGGCCAGTTTTTTCATGGAAGCAAGCATTTCACAGATAGGGTTAAGCATCAGTTTGCCGGCGACTCTTGTAACAATTAAACCGATAATTGTACTAATAAAGAGCAAAATACTAATCCCTACAGCTGGGTTTTCATAAAAGTTCTCGCTTAGAAACCCCACTCTCAACAACCAATAGATGATGACTCCGGAAAGTCCTACGTTAAACCACAGAATATTAAAGATATAGAAGGAAAACACAAAAAATATATTGAAGCGGGGAAAAAAATGTTTAATCAGCTTTTATCACCGCCTTATAGCCAAGCCCTCGCACCGTGACAATCTCAAATTCCGAAAATGCTTCAAACCGATTGCGAAGCCTGTTAATGTGTACGTTTACCGTATTATCGGAGCTTTCTGTTTCAATGCCCCATATTTCGTCCATCAGCTGAATCCGGGTGAAAATTTTGCCCGGATAGGAAAGTAATTTATAAAGAAGATAAAATTCTTTCGGAGGCAGCGTCTGAACCTCCTTGCCGCGGCTCACAGTTAATCCATCGAAATCCAGCGTGACATCGCCCATGGTAATTTTATGGGCACTCACGATCTGCGCCCGTCGGAGGAGGGCTTTGATGCGCAAAAGCATTTCTTCTTCGTCAAAGGGTTTTGTGATATAGTCGTCAGTTCCCACAAGAAAACCCTGCCGTTTGTCCTCCGGCAACTGCTTAGCGGTCACCATTAAGATGGGAAGCTTATAATTACTGTCTCGCAGTTCTTTTGTTAGCTCGTATCCGTCCATGTTCGGCATCATGATATCCACAATTATCAGGTCTACATGATGTTGATCCAGTACCTTTAACGCTTCCCTCCCGTCTTCAGCGAGAAGCGGCAGATACCCGTTTGCCTTAAGCACCGCGCCCATAAATTTACGGGTATTTTTGTCGTCTTCAACTACCAATATAGGAAACATATTGATCCCCTCTTACTCTTTTTGTATCACAGGATAAACGGAGTATACGGTATAAAATAACCACTGATATTTTAACACAACAACTCAACTTCCGTACCGCGGTTGTGCGAATAAAGCCTTGATTTAACTGGGCACTGATCCAGTTGTGTAGTTGACTTAGTGATTCGTAATTCTTCGGTTTGTTCGGTAGTAGATCGAGTACAAATGCCATCAATTGGCGCAAGGCTGTTTTTAAGTCTAAATCCATTACCTCATCTACAAAAAGGTAAAACAATCCTCCTAGTGAGCGTTCATCGTTATTTTGTCTGCGTTCCCACTTAAGGATGAGATAACGAGTAAAGACTATCGTTGGTGGTGTTCCGATTCTATACGAAGACAATCTTAAGCGAAATAGTATAGACATAGTTTTCTAAGCTTTAACATCAGGGCTTAGAAAGTGTACGTAAAGAATAAAGTACGGGTATTGTCTTTAATAATTTTTAGAGACAATACCCTATTGTTAACTCGGAGGGATCCACAACCCACGACATCCTGAGGGTTACAGATTCACGCTTGCCGTATTCGAGTATGCTGACAATCCTGCTTCATTCATGGCCGCGACTCGGTAGGTGCAGCGATTACCAGGTATGGCAGTTCTATCAGTGTAATCGACGTAACCGTTGTTATATATCGGTCCAATAATGACGAGCACGAAGTAAGGTCCCCCATTATCAGAGCGTTCGACTACAAAACCGACCTGGACTTTGGCATTGTCCCGCCAGCTCAGACGAACTCGCCCTCTTTGCAGCCATGCAATTAAGTTTGTCGGAGCAGCTGGTGGCTGGGGAGGATTTTGACCACCCCGCACAACGTTGGAAAAATCAGAGTCTACCGTCATCGTTGGGAAGCCAGGAGTGGTAGTATCACCGACAGTGTTGGAGGCAAACACTCGGTAGTAGTAAGTGTTATCCGTGTTGCCGATAGGATCAGTGTATGAAGTTGCGCCGGATGGCAACATTACTAGAGTAGTCCATTGGCCAGCACTATTGACTGTTCTTTCAACCGTGATGCTAGTTTCGTTTTTAGAATTGTTTATCCAGGTTAAAACTACACGTTTGTTAAAGTCGGAACCGAAAAGATTGCCAATTAGATTGGTGGGCGCTTTCGGTGGAACGGCAAATACCATTGCATGCATCATATCCATCTCTTCATGGGCGAGAATATGGCAGTGATACACGTACTCCCAACCAAAGTTCACTAAATGGTTAGTCACTTGGTTGATTGGATTACCCAATGGGTCGAACCACCCTGCAGGTGGTGGGGGAGTGAGTAAAGTGCCCACGGGCATTGTTGGGTCGATCAGGCGAACGCTGTTTGGCACGTCGAAGGGTACCTGTGAATCGGTAGGAATAGTTGGTCTCAGTGCAATAACAGTATGCTCGAGGGGGTTCACCCTAAAGGTTTCCTTCCAGCCCAACTCATTAAGATCAGGTGGTAACATTGCACCGTCCCAGGCAACCCGGTTGATAAGCTGCGCTGAAAACAGGTGAGTATGAATAGTATGAGTATCCACACCGTTGTGAGTGATCTTCCAGATCTGAGTCCCATCCATAAGAGAGCCGATAGGAGTCGCATTAAGATTTGCTGTACCTCTGACAATCTCAACTGGCGGACTTGCATAGCCGTAGACAACAAATTGGTTAAAATTAGAACTGGTAACCGGGAATTCGAGCCCAAGCATGCCACTCATCCGACCATACTGGGTGTCGTAGACTTCACCCATTTCGTCCTGCAAAGCCTTCGGTTCGATTGATAGGGTAACAGGTGGCTGTAGCAACCCGTTCGAGTCTATCGGTCGAAAGGTCTTGGAGAAATCTTCAAGTTGTACATAGGCGCTTTCGGCATCAGAAGGGAAATTTGTGACGTTGTAGGCAGAGTTGTAAGCGGCTTGTGGTATGATGATCGGATCATGGGTTACTTCAAAGACGCCTCTTTTTGTGTCGGTTTTAGTAAACACAGCTTCTAAAGCGGCTATATCGAACGCAGGAGCGGGAGATGAAGCCACCACCCGGATTTGCATAATTGTGCGAATGTTAGGACCATAGCCAGGTTGTGTACTCGGCGCACCACCCTCGGCAGTCTGGTCCGGGTTACCCGTATAATAGTCATAGCGAGGGTCGGACGCTGGGAAAGCTGCGGGAGCATCGTTGTAGAGAATGAGGGTTTGCCCAGCATATTGGGAAAAGTCAACGATGACATCTACTCGTTCCGCTGTTCCTATCAGAAGAGAGTGCTGATCAACGTTTCCTGCGTTGAATGTAGTCGCATTCAGGTTCCAAGTGATAGGTTGGCTTGGAATCACCACAGGTGCTGGCAGGAATCCACTTTCGGTCCCAATTTGAATCCAGTCCGGTCCTTTCAAGGCTGGATCGGGCACACCACTAGGCCAGTCGGCAGGAAGACCAGGTGTTCCGCATGCGGATACCATCTTAACTTCTGTTGCATATCCCGTGTCAGGCGAGATGTAGCCGGCAGAATCAGCTACATACATCTGCAGGTTAAAGAAACGGTCATCAGCGGCATTTAGGATGCGGAAACGATAAGATTTAGGCTCCACTTCCAGGTAGGGGTAGGCCGTCCCGTTAACAAGCGGAGTGTCCATAAACGCCTCGCCCGGCATGGAAGGGTAAGGCATGTCAGGCATCATCGGAGGTTGCTCGGGGGCAGTTACCGGATCGTAGTAAGGGTTCGGAACCGGGCCATGTTTTATATTTGTTGTGGGCGGCCAAAACCACGGACCGTACATCCAGCGGCCAAACGGATTTGTCCCGGTGAGATCCCAAGGATTTTGGGCGGGGCTATAGACGTGAGGATACCAGAGGTCTCCGGTATTGGGTGTACCTGCTGTAGTCCCCCAGGTCCAAGTGGGATCCGTATTAAGGATGGTGTTGCTATCTACGAAGGTCTTGTCCTGAATGACCAGGGGAATTCCAAGATCAGGAAGGATCTTTTCCATGCCTGGATTGACGCCGGATTCGTTGGTACCATTGATTAGATCCTGCTCCACCTGATCTGTTAATAGATATGCCGCGGCTTCTCCTACATAGACATTTAGACGAGTAATACCATAAGAGTGATCATGATAAAACATCAGTCTAGCACTTTGAGCGTTAGTGTAGTACAAAGTCTGCATCCCATCGCGTGGGTTATCGACATTCTCCATATCAGGGACATTTACGACACTAACCCCCTGAGGATAGGGAGTATCTTCTCCTGCTGGGGTAATCCACTGATGAGGTGTCCCATCGCTGATCCAGACGGTATTATTACCATGGAGATGTACGTTGGCGCGGTTTTGCGTGTAATTCATAGGCATGGCAGCATGCCCTAGTGGCCCATGCCCCGCCCCCATAACGGTTGTATCCACCGGGATAAAAAGGTCACCACCAGTACCGATAGGAAGCAGATTGTAGAATTTGATTCTAACTGGTACGTCGCGAGTGGCAATAATAGCAGGCCCCATATAATGAGGCGCATCCACGCCGTAAGCCTGGGTGCCATCACCTTTGAAAATCAGATTACCATTATTGGTTAATGTAATTTGCGCACCTGGAACGACAGAAGTAGATAATTGTACATATCCACGGAGCGTGGTGGGTGGTAAATCCGTGTGCATTTGTTCTTTAAACTCTATTACAGCAATTTCGTAGTAATCAGAGCCCGGATAGGTTATCGTATCGGCAACAGCAACTGGAATGTACTGGCCCAATGCATTTGCGCCATTCGATCCCATCCCCGGCATTGCATCAATGAATTTTCTTACTGGCGGAGTATAGGCCCAGTTGGCCGTACCAAAATAGTTGGGAACAAGGTATCCAGTATTCGGATCGACGACGAGAGCCGCTCGTTTAAAAGATTCATTCGTTTGCATTTTTCTCTCCTCCCTATACATCATTTTATGCAGTCATGATCGTACTGGGAAGAAGATTCAATTCCTACTGATAACTTTTCGACCCTCAGATATGGCGATGGTTAGCGCAACTGTTATTGGATTGAATTTCTAATTTAGAAAGGACTTTAATGGGAACTCAAAAAATGCATCAAAACAACTTCTAGGATGTTAAAAAAGTATAGTTACCCCCTCCCCATGGCAATTAGTTCGTTTTTTCTTCTGCGATTTATTATTTTAGACTTTTGTAATCATTGCCTATTGATCAGCAACATCTAATAACTCTCCAAGTTTCCAATTCATTCCCTCAATTTACATTAAGGAGTAGTAAAAAACAATTTTTGCACAGATTGATAAAAGTGTTCCCTAATAGTAAAAATAGTAATGGGTCCTTTATGATAGCAGCGGCCCAAGCGTCTGTTAGAAACAAAGACCAATAATATAAAAACATCAACCCTTATAAATAAGGTTATGGTATTGTCTCTTAGTATTTAGGAGGCAGTACCCTATTTTAATGGCGCTCTATTTGCGGTTTTAAAAATAAAAATGAAGCCATAATCTCTGCAAGAAATAAATACGAGATTATGGCTTTTTTATATTATCGATTATGAAATCTGGTTGACATGCGAATCTTTTGAAATATATTGAATCCAACCATTTTGTGCACAGTGCATATCGAATGGCTAATGTTTGTATAATTTATTAAATATTAACTTACATCGAGGTGAAGAATTACAATGAAATTAAGAGATAAGCAAAAAGCGGAAGTTAAATCCGCCCTTGTACGAGCAGGTGAAGAGCTTTTCAGGAATAAAGGGTTTGCGGAAACAACAATTGAGGAGATCACTGGCATAGCCGGGGGTAGCAAGGGAACTTACTATAATTATTCCCAGACAAAAGAAGATTTAGCGCTTGAGATATTTTACGATACGGAAGAAATATTGACAAAGCAAGTTGATAATTTGTTTGAAATCACTACAGGAATAGAGAACCAAATTTAGGCCATCATTTCTAATGCTGTCGAGTGGACACTAAGAAGACCTGAACTTTTCTTAGTTACCTTAATTGAAAAGATGAAGCGTGGACTCATACCGGAACATTTAGATGGAACTCTCTTTACTTATCATGTGCGATGATAAAGCAGTGAGAAATTACC
Organism: Desulfosporosinus sp.; assembly: GCA_003513495.1. Lineage (GTDB taxonomy): Bacteria > Bacillota > Desulfitobacteriia > Desulfitobacteriales > Desulfitobacteriaceae > Desulfosporosinus. The sequence goes on along the minus strand of DOPM01000020.1, from coordinate 324,486 downwards.
TGAAAATTGGGGAGGTAGAAAGGTATGTCTCTTTGGGAAGCTAAGGGGTTCTGGATGCGGGATAACTCTTATTGAAGTGCAAAAGGGAGCGTCGCTGGAGCTGCAGAAGGACCCGTTGCGAATTATTTATACAGCAGAGGAGTTCCATTTGGTTAAGAAGGGGAGGTCTTAGTCTGTCCGTTGACCTACCCCAACTTGGACAGACTCTTTCCGCAGGTATCTGCCTTAGTTACTGATTCAGGTGGAATGTTGTCTCATGCAGCAATTGTTTCTCGAGAATACAGACTTCCTTCCGTCGTTGGGACGATTAATGGAACAAAAATCTTGCATAACGGGCAACGTGTCCGTGTGGACGGAGCCGCTGGAAAGGTTCAAGTCTTGGATTGAGATAACTAAAGTAAAATACTAAATGGAGAAGAATGGGATGAAATATGTACGCTTACTTCAAGAATTAACAAGAGAAGACCTATCGTTAGCTGGCGGAAAAGGGGCTAATCTAGGCGAATTAGTGTTAGCAGGAATGAAAGTACCTCAGGACTTTGTTTTAACCGTTGAAGGGTATCGTCGTTGTTTATCGAAGATTCATGTGCCGGAAATTAACGAGAGAGACTTTGCTACTTTAGAAGAGATAACTTCTCAGATTCGGAGGAAAATAGAACGGGTTGACTTGCCTGATGAGGTAACGATGGAAATCCTCAAAGCTTATAGGAAGATGGGAAGTCCTTATGTCGCTGTCCGTTCATCGGCTACTGCTGAAGATCTACCCACTGCAAATTTTGCAGGTCAACAAGAGTCGTATCTTAATATAAAGGGAGAAAGTGCGGTTCTTGAAGCCGTAAAAAAATGTTGGGCTTCTCTTTGGGCACCACGAGCAGTCCAGTACCGTTCATTACAAGGATTTGGAGAAAGTGAGGTCGCCCTTGCTGTAATCATTCAGGAAATGGCGCCACATGAGGTCTTGGGAGTGGTTTTTTACAGTTAACCCTCTTTCAAATGATTCAAGTGAATTGATTATTAATGCTATACACGGTGTCGGGGAGACTTTAGTTCAAGGAGAAATCGTGCCTGATCAATGGCTAGCCAGGCGTCCTGACGGAGGAGTCCTTAAATTCTCTCCTGCTCCGCAAAAGGTACAATCGCCTTCACCCTTCATTCGGACAAAACGCTCTACACGAGGGTGTTTAACCGTTCAACAGGTTCGAGAGTTGGCCTGTCTATGTCTCCGGATTGAAGAACATTTTGATGGAGTGCCTCAGGATATCGAGTGGAGCTATGGTTTAGGGGATTAATCAGCTTAAGGGTGAAAGCCAGAAAATTACTGAGAGTGTACTCAGTAATAACGTTTAAGTAGGACATATACAATGGTTTGCACTCTTTCAGGTATTTTAGCTCCACTGCTTTTAAAGGCAATTCAAAATAATATAGAATCTACAATTTCCACTATTTTTCCTTCTTTGAGTATAACAATTCGGTCAGCCATGGCCTTGGCATCTTCTTTATCATGAGTTACAAATATTACGGTAATGCTAGTCTGTTTTAAAATAATATTTATTTCTTCCCTGATTTTACTTCGAAGTTCGGTATCTAGATTACTAAAGGGCTCATCTAACAGGAGCAGTGAAGGTTTTGGAGCAAGCGTTCGAGCAATAGCAACCCGTTGCTGTTGACCTCCACTTAATTCATAGGGATATCGTTTCCCATAATCCCCTAAGTTTACCAAATCCAACATCTGATTAATCCTAAAATCTTTTTCTTTGTTATTCATTTTTTTTAAGCCAAACCGAATATTTTCTGACACCGTCATATGTGGGAATAAGGCATAATCCTGAAAAACCATGCCGACCCCTCGCTTCTCAGGTGGTACAAACACGCTCTGATCTACCATCGTTATTTCGTTAATCTTAATGCGTCCTTTACTTGGAATTTCCAAACCTGCAACAAGTCTTAAAACAGTACTTTTTCCGCCACCACTTTCTCCTAGAATGCAAATGACCTCTCCATGTTCAATAGTCACACTAAAATCCTGGATTACAGCTTTGGGTGCATTCGGATATCTAAAACATAAATCTTCAATTTCGATAAACATTAGACTTTCTCCTTATCTCCTAATATATATAATAGGTATATGGCACAGAGGCTTACTAGAATTATGATTAACGAAGCAATTGATGCTTCATGTATCATTTCATTGTTGGCATATTCATACGATTTGGTGGCCAATGTATTAAAATTATAGGGTCGTAAAATTAGAGTTAAGGGGAGTTCCTTCATTATATCTACAAAGGTCAGGGCAAATCCGCTTATTATCGCTGGTTTGAGCATAGGAAAGTCGACTTGAAAGAAGGTTTGAGTGACATTCTTACCCAACATTCTTGAAGCCTCAAAAAACTTTTTCCCTACTTTTTCAAACCCAGATTCAACGGCTTGATAGCCTACCGCTAAAAATCGAATCACATAAGCGAAGAGCAACATTATAATGCTTGTGCCCAGTACCAAGGTAATAGAATCTGGATCAATCATCTTGTAGAGCCACTGAAGCTTATGATCTAATTGAATAATGAACAGAATAACCCCGATAGCAATTACAGCCCCGGGAATGGAATATCCTACAAGCGTAAGCTTAGAAGTCAGTTTGGAAAACCATGTACCCTCCATTCTACAGAAGTTGGCGATTACAATAGAAATCATTATAATCAAGAGAGTGGCAACGAATGCAACCCAAACGGAGTTAAACATTAACTGAATAAAGTAAATATTTAAGGTCTTTTTATAAGTTAAAACACTCCAGTGAAGTAATTGCAGGGTGGGGATAATGAAACCAAAACTAAAGAAAATGAAGCAGATAAAGACAGCGAGGGACGCTAGAGTTCCTTTTAGCTGTTTTCGCACAATGGGCCTTACTTTTGATGTAAAGTTATACTTTTTCTTACCTCTTAGGATTTTCTCAAGAAGCACAATACCAAAAACCGAAAACATTAGGATAGCAGCTAATTTTAAGGCTGAATCAATATCCCCCATGGCAAACCAGGTCTTAAAGATTGCTGTGCTAAAGGTTTGAACTCCGAAATGGGCAGCCACCCCATAGTCATTTAAGACTTCCAAAGAAACTAAGGTTGCTCCCCCTAGGATCGCCCCCCTAGATATGGGAAGAATAACATAAACAAAAATTTCAAAGGAATTCTTACCTAATAGTTTTGCATTTTCAATTAAGGATGCAGATTGTTTTTCCAAAAAAACCCGAGTAATCATATATACATAGGGGAATAAGACCATGGTAAAGATAAACACTGCCCCATAAATTGACATGATGTCAAAATACTTAGGACTTACTTGTATCCCTAAATCATTTCGCAAAAACGTCTGGACGACCCCTGTGTAATCTTAAATCCCATTATACGTGTAGGCAGCAATATAAGGTGGGATAGCTAAGGGCAAAATTAATGCCCATTTAAAAAAATTCCTCAAAGGAAAGTTGTATGCAGAAATCAACCAAGCCATAATTGTCCCTGCAAGCGTACAAAATAAACCTGTCATCGTAACCAGAATAGCAGAGTTGATGATATAATCCTTTAATAAATAGGCTTTTATGTGAAGCCAATTCCCATTGGGTTTATTGAACATATGAATAAGTATATCGATGTTCGGAGAGAGAATAAGTAGGATAAAGATAACGCTCAAAACCGACCAACCGTTTAGTTTATTTATTAGGAACCTTAAAGTTCGCATTATTTCACCTCCATGTATCGTATATCGGACTAGATGGATTAAAACGGGTTATGAAAGAATCAATGTGATAATTTAGAGATGAGATATACAATGTTTTTTGAGGCAGCCTTTGCAGGCTGCCTCTTTTATACACTAGTTTAAATCTTATTACTTCCAACCGACTTGGTCAAAGATTTCCACTGCTTTTTTGTTATTTTCCCCCAACAGGGTTAAGTTGATATTTTGGGGCTTAAATTCTCCCCAGGATTTAATCAAGTCAGAAGCTTCTACGGCTTCATTTACAGGATATTCATAGTTAGCGCTAGCATATTCTTTCTGAGCCTTAACACTCGTTAAGAACTCCACGAGTTTGATCGCATTTTCTTTATTCTTGGAGGCCTTAGTAACACCAGCTCCGCTTACATTGATATGAGTACCGGTGGTGTCTTGGTTCGGGAAGAAAACACCAAGTTTTTCAGCTACTTTTACTTCTTCAGGATCAGCAGAGCTTGCCATTTGCCCTAAGTAGTAAGTATTCATGATCGCAACTTCTCCTTCTCCAGCAACTACTGCCTTGGCTTGGTCTCGATCATTTCCCTTTGGCGCCCTAGCCATGTTATCTACGATTCCTTGTGCCCATGCTTTAGCCTGTTCTTCACCATTGATGGCTATGAAGGATGCCAATAAGGATTGGTTGTATATGTTAGAGGAAGATCTCACAACAATTTTCCCTTTCCACTTTGGTTGGACTAAGTCTTCATAGGTAGAAAACTGTGCCGGAGTAACCTTATTCTTATCGTATACTAGCACCCTAGCTCGTACTGTAAGACCATACCACTGATTATCCTTATCTCTTAAATTTTCAGGAACATTCTTAACAATGATATCAGAGGAAGTTGATTGTAATAATCCTTTTTCCTTGGCTCGATGAAGTCTACCAACGTCTGCTGTTATGAAAAGATCTGCCTGGGAATCTATTCCTTCCGTAGCCATTCTTTCAATCAACTCATCGGCTTTGCCTTCGATAACATTAACTTTAATTCCTGTTTCCTTAGTAAATACTTCGAAGAGCTGTTTGTCTGTTTCGTAGTGCCTTTCTGTGAACACATTTACAACCTGGTTTTGAGTGCTTGCAGGTGGTTGTTGGTTAGCTGTGGTTTTATTCCCGGTGCATCCTGTGAGTATAGTACTAACCATTATTAGTCCTGTGACTAGGATTGCAGTAACTGACCTTTTTTTCATATTTCTTTCTCCTCCTATAATTGTAATAGTATGAGCATTGATATTGATAACTATTATCAATTATAACCAATGTTCTTTCTTTGTCAATCTTATAATATATATTTTTCGATCAATAAGTATAATGAACGACACAAACCCTCAAAAATTTTATTATAGCCAATAGATCGTTGTTAATAATGGATTAACATAATCGAATATAGGATTTATATAACCAATTTGTTGAGTTGGAGCGAAATGGCTGTGGTTGTTCAGAAAATGATGAGAGCAGATATTTGGGTATCGTTTACGTCAGTTCCGTTTAATGGTAACCGTAATGAAATGGCAGGGAACTTTATCTTTGGGCTAGGTGAAAAATTGGTGCTGGTCAGGTTACAGCTTATACGTTCAAGCTGGGGAGAAAAAAGGGATTTGGCGAAGAGTTGCCTATACTATTACAATTCCATTATCTTAAAAGTAACAGTACCCTAGTTTAGTTTATTCAAGTTTAAAACCCTAGCTACTTTCCATATGAATTATGCCATTATGTAAATGATTGACATTAATCATTCGGCCAATTCCTGACTGTGAGTAGTCTAATTCTTTAGCCGCTTCTTATAAAAGCTACCACACTCTACTGTTTTGACTAATGCCAAATATTTTTGGATGTTTATGAACATCTTCGTACTGTTATTTACGTCACTTCCGAGAGCTTATTCATGTTTTCTATCACTATGATTTAGAGGAAATCTACAGAATGTGTATAATTAATAAAAATAATTACTTAATTTATCGAAAGAATAATTTACTTTTTATTGAAAAACTATTAACTGTATTTCTATAATTAGGGAGATTAAAAATGATAGGGTTAAGACAGTCATATTTCCATTTATAATATTAGTATATATATCGATTTTTTTAGTTGGATGTTCCAAAGAATTTTCCTACGGTTATCCAAAGGTAGAAGAAGGGAGCCTTGATCTTCAATGGAGGTTAGATAAGGAAGTTATTAAGCTAGATGGTTACTGGGAGTTTTACAATAGTCAGATGAGTACTCCTCAAAGTCTAAAGTATACACAAAGAACTGATTATATAAATGTTCCTGGTTCATGGAACATATATATAGTTAATGGTAAAGAATTATCCGGGGAAGGTTATGCCACATACCGGATGGATTTTAAGACTGAGGGCGACTAGGATTAAAGATTCCAAGATTATTTACTTCTTACAATCTTTGGGTGAATGGGAAACTGATTGCTTCCGCTGGAGAGGTGGGTAAAAGCAGAGAATCAATGGTTCCTCAGTATCTCCCGCAAGTTGCTCTCTTTAAATCTAAAAAGGGCGAGAATGAAATTGTAATACAAGTATCTAATTTTTATCACCGAAGTGGTGGAATACTGGAAAGCTTAATTTTGGGCAATGAAAAACAGATTCTTGCTACACGGTATAAAAGTATAGCTTATGATCTTCTTCTGTTTGGAAGTCTAATGATTATGGGATATACCACATAATTTTATTTTTCTATAGAAGGAAAAATGTTGGAAATCGCTCAGAAAATTCAAACACTCACTTTTTATCTTGGGGTTCCTACAATTTTGTTATTTTTTAAATCTATCTTTTCTAAATACTTTCACCTTAGAATTCTAAGGACTATCCAAATAATTGGGATTTCTTTTGGCTGTTTGGTGCTCGTGACTCCTGCTAGAATTTTTACAGTCTATAATCCCGTATATCAAATATTTGCAATTATATTAATCATATATATCATAAGTGTCTTCATTTATATGCTTTATCGAAAAGAAAAAGAATTTGCGTGGATAATAATGGGTGCTCTCGTCTTGATTCTAACTAGTCTAAACGATATTCTTTTTTTAAGCATATGGATTAATGACCAAGGCTCTTTTTTAAGTACCATAGTCAGAACTGGGAATCTTTCCTCAATTGGCCAATTAGTTTTCGTTTTTGCGAACTCATTGGTATTGGCAAAGAGGTTTTCCATAGCCCTTAACCAGGAAGAAGTAATGACATCACAACTAAAACAAGTAAATCTCAATCTCGATGAATTAGTAATTAAAACAGTGGCTTTAAAACAGTCGCTGAAAAAAATGAAGACCAAAAAGTTGAATTGGAGAAAACAAACCAGGCTCTTCAGTTGCTTTCATTGAAAGATCCCTTAACTGGGCTATGGAACAGACGACGCTACAATGATACCATTCTTTTGGAATGGAATCGCAGTCTTAGAAATGGAAGAGCACTTTCGTTAATCATATTAGATATTGATAAATTTAAGGAATTTAACGATTGTTATGGACATAATTCGGGAGATGAGTGTCTGGTTCAGGTTGCCAAGGTCCTTAAGGATATATTTAAACGTTCAAGTGACTTAACAGCCCGTTTTGGAGGAGAAGAATTTATTGTGATAATGCCTGAAGTAGAAAAGGATGAGGCTATTAGAGTAGCCCATTTTGTACGAGAATCTATTGAAGACCTTAAAATTCCGCATAAATACTCTTCTGTCGGACCTTATGTTACAGTAAGTGTAGGGGTAGCTTCAATGATCCCGAACATAGATTGTTCCTATAAAGATTTATTTTTAGCAGCTGATAAAGCCCTATATAGAGCTAAAAACTCTGGTAGAAACCAGGTAAAATGCTAAAGCTGTATTGACAATAATCTCCTATTTTGAGTTAGGGTTGAAAAGGGTTTTAAGCGGAGTTGCTAAAGAAATTTAAAGGAATAGAAAAAGGGACTAGTAGCTGAGAGGCACAATACGACCCGGAAAATGTTTTTAACTTCGTACAGAGTATTCCTCCGGCTCCTGTCTGTGATCACAGGCATTACAATTGCCAGGTAAAGCCCATAATTTATTTGATGTAGGTAACCCGGCTGATGTAAGCCTTGGAAGATCTGCCTCAAGAAAAACTCTATATATTATTTTAATTATATGGAACCTTGCAGAGTGAATTAAGAAGTGTACCATAATAGTAAAAGACAATGATTGGTCTATTTTGATAGCTGCCGCTCAGGCGGCTGTTAGAAACAAGGTCAATAGTTATAAAGACTTAAAACCTTATAAATAAGGTTATGGGTTTTGTCTCTTAGTATTTAAGAGGCAGTACCTAATTTTTGTTAAAATTAATAGCTAAATTCAAATCTGTGACATTGCAATTTTTTAAGAAACGGAATGAAATAAACTGTAAGCACCCCTTCAGAATACTGATCTGAAGGGGTGCTTAGTTGTCATCTAAAATCTTAACCGATGATTTGGATAATTTTCGGCTTTTGCTGTAAACCTTTGACACGGGTTACTTCTTGACCGTTACTGAAAACGATCATAGTAGGATAACTCTCAACACCATATCTTTCTACAGCTTCTTTGTTGGTATCAAAATCTATGGTTACGATTTCTACACCATCTACACTTTTAGCCACATCTTTTAATACAAAACTCAACATTTTACAAGGTCCACAGGTTTTAGAGTAAAAATCTACCAGTACCTTGCCCTGGTTCACTAGCTGTTCCAATTCTTCACCATTAATTTCTCTTACTTCAACTGCCATTTTAAAATCACCCTTTGTTTCTTAGTTTAGTTTCTCAATATATTTTGCTGCGGATTGGGCGGCGATTGCGCCATCACTGCAAGCGGTAATTATTTGTCTTAGATGCTTACTGATAATATCTCCTGCACCATAAATCCCTGGTACCTTAGTCGACATAAAGGCATCTGTCTCGATATATCCATAATCATTGACAATTCCTAATTCTTTAAAGGCATCTGCTGTGGGTTTTAAGCCGATATATTCAAAGGCACCGTCTGCATTCACAGTGATTTCGTCACCGCTTTTAGTGGATTTGGCCTTCAATCCTATGAACTTATCAGTACCCAAGAATTCTAAGATATGGTGATATTCATATATTTGGACATTCGGTAGTGCCTTTAATTTATCACAAGCTGACGGGTCAGCAGTCAAATCAAACAAAGTAACAACCGTTACCTCGTGGGCGAGGCTTGCTAAATAAGTTGCTTCTTCAATGGCTGAGTTGCCACCGCCAATAACTATCACCTTTTTATTGCGATAATGAGGGCCATCGCAAATTGCACACCAGCTGATACTGGAACCTGCGAAGTTTAATTCACCAGGCACCCCAAGCATTCTTGGCTTAGTACCTGTGGCGATAATCACTGCTTTTGCCTCAAAGGTGTGACCCTCTTCACAGATGAGTTGTTTCACATATTCTTCCAAGCGGATGGCTGTTACGGTTCCATAATCAAAGTTAACCCCAAGCTCTTGGGTGTGTTCAAACATTTTTATAGCAAGTTCTGCTCCATTAATGGTTCCCATCCCAGTGTAGTTTTGAACTTCAAACGTATTGACAATTTGCCCGCCTGGAGCCAATTTATCTAATAGCAATACCTTCAGATTGGCCCTTGCTGCATAAATAGCTGCTGTCATACCAGCAGGGCCGGAACCGATAATTGCTACATCATATAGCGTCATTCCTATCGTGCCTCCATAATCATAAAGTTCCATATAGATAATTTTATCAATTAATTAAATCAACGGCTATAACATAGACAACACTTTTGCAATTCTAATGTCGGTTAGCCTAAGATCCATTGAAAAAGCACTAAGTAAAATAACCTTAGTGCTTTCTCTTTAGTTAATTTAGCCTTAAAGGCTAACAGTAACACCTGTTTCATATTTAAACTCGTCTACAATTAAGGATACTTTAAACTCACCAGCTAACCCTTCTCTGCTTACAGGGAATTCTACAGCACGTTCGTCGCTTTCTTGGAAAGTACCAACGCACATAGCCAAGAAGGGACGTTTGGTGGTGGGTACAAAGTAACTATGGGTTGTCTCACCCTCCAGTTGCAGCAGAACCATTTGACCTTTCTCAAACGTTGCTTTGAAGATTAGGCGGTCTTCTTCCAAACCCAGTTTGACATTATACTTTTCAGGGACTATACCGCTTTCCTCTGCAGGTGGGATGGTTGTGAACTCTTCCGTTACACCCAGGGTACCTAATAGCTCACCTTTACCTAAGGTTAATTCATCTTCAGGACTGTATAGTTTTAATTTTTCAGCACGATAGAAGTTAGCGGGTAAATGCATTTCATACACCACAACATCATCTTTGATTTCAACTGTGATGGAGTTTAATACAACCTTTTTCTCATCTTCGCCTCTAAATTGTACAGGTGGCTTATTACATGTCTCACCATCAAAGGTACCTATACCACCGGAGTGCACTAGGTAGTGACCTTCACCGAAATATTCTACGTTGCAAATGTAGGTAGAGAAGAACTCTGCTCCTCTTTCTTTACCATACTGCCATACTTGCTCGATCTCCATTTTTTCGGTATCAATTCTATAGCGCACACCACGTGAGAAGTTGTCTTTAGCTGGGAGGTATTTTTCTTTAACCTTTGCTCTCCAGTGACCATTATCAAAGGCCATGATGTCACCATTGGGGCATACTACACAAGCATGCTGCTCATATTGCCAGTCGAAATCCCCTTCACCCACTGGCTTAAAGAAATACTTATTAACTAACTCTTGAGGCCAACCTTCAGGATCACCAATAATCCAATTTAAGGCACCGGTTTCATAGTCAATGTTGATAATAGCATCCTGGTGACGTCCAGATAGGGTTAGGGAGTTGGTCTTTTTGTCGTACCAAACAGCATTATTGTGGAACCAGTCATGGGTGTCTTGGCTACCAGAACCACCTACATCTTGTGGTAATACTTTTTGGTAATCCCAAGTTTTAATAATTTGACCTGTTTTTCGATCAACCAATACACACATATCCTCGACAGTACCCCTGGGTAGATCTTGGGTCAAGATTAGCAGATTACCATCTTCCATTTCAAACTGGTCATGGTGATAACCTCCAGGTAAACGATATTCCTTATAAATCTTACCAATCATGCCGATCTCGTAGATACCAGTTGTATGGTAAGGAGGTATCATTAAGCGGTGGGTACCAACTAATAAGCGACCATTACTAACTCTTTTTAAGTCAAAAGCAAAGTTTATTGTTCCGTACCAGCGGACATCCCCACGATAATCATAGCCCGCAACTTGAGCAGTGGATGTGGAAGTAAGAAACATGATATTATCCTGAAAGTAGTCAGCAGTGGTTGTAATTTGAGTTGGCTGCTTAACTCCCTTATGTGCTGCTTCTGTTTGTAAGGTAACAACGGTTGTCTCACCGCTCCCCAAAATCATTTCCAGTTGGTTAGCATGATCAGCATAAAGACCATAAACAGGAATCATGTGATCGGTGGCTTCAGGAAACTTAAAGCTAATGTCACCAGCCTTTTCTTTTCCTTTAACAGTGATTGATACGGTGGTGGGTTCAGCGGTTTTAAACATTACCAAAGCGGTTAAAGGAGCAATGAGGTAAGGATTTAATTTTACATAGGGGTTGGCAAAGGTATATTGCCCTTGTTGGTATTCAGCTAAGAAAGCTTGTTCTGCCTGGTATTGCTCGGTAATAATGTGATCAAACTCTTTAAATCTTACGGTCACGTCGGTTCCTCCTTTTTGTTATTACTTATCTATAGATCAGGTTTGCCAAAGGTAACCCAACTAACAAGAATAAGACAAAGGTACTAACTAAAATGATACTGCCATATTTAACAACGTCTTTTTGGTCTACCCATTCTTTGTTACCGATCAAGATTGCGGAATAGGGTGATGCAGCTGGCGTTAAGATGGCAATATGCAGCGCGAAAATCACTGCAGTGGTAATGGCCATGGGGTTAGCACCATTTTGCATAGAGAAGGTATAAATGATCGGCATCAGAAGCACACCCATAACACCGTTGTTGGCAATATTTGTTATTATCATGGAAAAGATCAGAAGAATTGCTGCAAAGGCTACGATCGAACGTCCTCCCAATAAAGGATTTAGTTCGTGGGTCATAAACTCTTTAATTCCGGTTCCTTCCCCGGTTAAGGCACCAGAGATTGCCATCGCCATGCAAACTAGGAAGTATACATCCCAGGTAACATAACGACCGATAATTTCTTTGAAATCAATAATGGGCTTGTTATCCACTTTAAACATGCATAGGGCTATAATAAATCCCATCACGATACCCCAGGGACCTATTTTATTCAGTAGAGCAACGAAGCCAATGGTTTTAGGAAAAATACTGGGCAAAAGTATCAGTATTAGGTAGCCAAACAGACAGCCGAATAAGGTTTTCTGCTGTAGCGTCATAGGAGGTAACTTTTCTTTTTCAAAACGTTCAGTACTAATATTAGCAATTTTACTCATGTCCGGCTTGAAAACAAATTTAATTAGTAGACTGTAAATGAGAATTCCTAAGGTTGACATGATTAAACCGAAGAGCATATAGGGTAGATACTCCATTTGTAACTTAGTCACTTTTTCAAAAGCACCAACAATCATTAAAGCAGATCCGGTAAAGGGTTTTGCTGCCTGACCAGAAATTGCTCCAAACATGGTGCCAATTACCATAATGGTAGTGTATTTGTCGCCTTTCTTGTAACCTACGTCTTTTAACACATCGTAAAGGATGGACCACATCAAAAGCAGTGCAGGAAGTATGTTTGCAGAGAGTGCAGCCAATACATATGCGGTATACATGAATACAAAACTAAATACCACTGGTCTACCGTTAATCATCTTTCTAGTCAAAAACCAGCGACTGATATACTTTGTAACTCCAGCATGCTGTATGGCACCAAAGAGAATCATAGCAAAAAGTATTAAAATAGTGATTTGATCTCCAAAGGACGCCAAAAATACTTGTTTCATGTTTGCATAATCAGTTAGCCCTAAAGCAATCATCCCTAATAAACTAGGCCATAGAATGGTAACAAAGGACCATAAATAAACCAAACCAATAAAAACTCCTAAAACTTGCATACCTATGGGTGTAATGCTTCCAAAGGGCTCCAAATAACCAAAACCAAACATAAGTAAAACACCGATGATACAATGAATATAATATAAAATATTATTAGGCCTTGCTGCTGGTAGCACAGCGCTTGTGCTAATGGATTTATTCACTTAACTCATCTCCTTTAGAAATTAATACAAAACCACATGGCCCCTCAACTATTTAAATAATTACCTCCTTTTTATAGGTGATGCAATGAATGTGCTATTTGGTACAACCTTATGTTATCAGTTTCCGGATTGCGAAATGTATAACATAGGCAACACTTTAACAAAAAAATGACATGCACCCGACATTTTCTATACCGGCATAGTTTACCTATTTATGGGCTATCACTTTCTGAGGACATAAAAAAGCCACAGGTTCTTCATCTGTAGCTTTAGGTCAATACTCAATTACTTTTCTTCCTCTGGCGTAGCTCTTTTACTTCTCTGTATTCAACAGGAAAATCACTTTTCTCTACCTTAGAAGACAAGGTTAGATAAAGGCACCCCCACTAATAAGAATAAAATTAAGGTGCTGAATACAATAATCCCGCCGTATTTAACAACATCTTTGGGATCTACCCAATCTTTATTACCCATCAAAATAGCTGCATAGGGTGAAGCTGCGGGTGTTAACATGGCTACATGTAGGGCAAAGATTACTGCGGTTGAAACAGCCAATGCGTTAACGCCGTTATTTTGTGCAAAGGTGTAAATAATAGGCATTAGGAGTACGCCCATGACACCATTGTTAGCAAGATTTGTGATGAACATTCAAAAGACTATAAGGATTGCATAAAATACGATGGGTGACCGATCTCCTAATAATGGATTTAAAGCTTCGGTAGCAAACTCTTTAATACCAGTCCCTTCCGAGGTTAAGGCACTAGAGATAACCATAGCCATACAAACTAAGAAGTACACGTCCCAAGTAACATAACGGCCGATAATTTCTTTAAAATCAATAATGGGTTTGTTATCAACTTTAAACATACACAGACCAACAATAAAGGCAAAAACCACACCCCAAGGACCTATTTTATCAATCAGAGCAACAAACCCGATGGTTTTTGGTAAAATACTTGGCAAAAGAATAAGGATCAGGTAGCCAAACAAGCAAGCAAATAAGATTCTTTGTTGTAATGTCATAGAGGGAAACTTATCTTTTTCAAACCGTTCGGTACTAATATTAGCAATTCTGCTCATATCTGGTTTCAAAACAAACTTGATTAATAAGCTGAAAGTCAGAATACCTAAGCTGGACATAACATATCCAAAGAACATATAAGATAAATAATCTATCTGCATGTTAGTAACCTTTTCGAATGAACCGATAATCATTAATGCCGAACCGGTAAAGGGTTTGGAAGCCTGACCAGAGATGGCACCAAACATCGTACCGATAACCATGATTGTGGTGTATTTATCACCTTTCTTGTAACCAACGTCTTTTAATACATCATAAAGGATTGACCACATTAATAGCAGAGCGGGCAGAATATTTGCTGAAAGAGCTGCCAATACAAACGTGGTATACATTAAGATAAAACTGAAAACCACAGGGCGCCCGTTAATCATTTTTCTGGTTAAAAACCATCGACTGATATATTTGGTAATACCGGCGTGCTGTATAGCACCAAATAAAATCATTGCAAATAATATTAAAATGGTAATAGGATCGCCAAAGGATTTTAAAAACACATCCTTCATGCTTCCGTATTCTGTTAAACCTAACGCAATCATACCTAATAAGCTTGGCCACAAGACTGAAACAAAGGACCATAAATAAATTACGCCAATGAAGACTCCTAGAACTTGCATACCCACAGGAGTGATTGGCCCAAAGGGTTCTAAGAATCTAAAGCCAAACATAAATAAAAAGCCGATAATACAATGGATATAATATGGTGTATTTTTTACCGGAGTGTTTGTACTAATACTATTCACTTCCTTTTCTAAAACGTTTTGTACTATTCGTTACAAACTATATTATCAATTTAAGAATGTTTAAAAGTATAACATATGCAACACTTTTGCAGAATTTTGTCGAGTCACCGACAATGTTTTGTGTTGTTATAACATTTTATTCCTATAAGACAGACATGAAAAAAGCTACAGACTCTCTCGTCCATAGCTTTTGATTAATACTCTATAACTTTTTCTGCTCTCGCAAAGCTTAGCAATTTATCTTCATCCAAGATGACAATCCCATTCTCGTCTTTGATGATAACTCCTTTTTCTTTAAGTACCTTAACTATTTTTGCCACAGTTACTCTATGAATCCCTAAAAATTTACTAATTTTGGTGAGATTACTATAGTCTTTACTCACTACTAACTTCCCTTGTTTTTGTTGGGTATTATTTAGCAACAACTCACAAAAACGTTTAGAAACCTTGCCTTCTTGCCTAGCTTGAAAGGAACTAGCCAATTCTCTCGATTCGTGCACAGCTAAGCCAATAATCTGATTTAATAGATTTGTTTTATCCTGCACGTAATCCAGAAAAGTCTGTTTGGGAATTCTATAGCAACGGCACTTAGTATCAGCTATAAAATTACTTACACTGATACCATTACTATATAAAATCAATACTCCCAACAGAGATTGGATGAAATTTTCAGAGGGTTTTCTTATAGCAAAAATGATCTCGTCTCCTTTTTCTGTAATGATGGAACGATGACAGGTGCCACTTACTAAAAGGTACAAGAACTCAACTTTTTCCCCTTGCCGAATTATATAATCCCCCTTTTTAAACTCAGATATAGTAACATCGGGATGTTTAAGCAAATCCATGTGGATTCTCCTTATTATGTCGTAAATCTAGATAGAAAAACCTTATAACTATATTATGTTCTACAATAGACTCTATTTATCCTTTAAAGAAAAACTCAACATATGAGCACAATGCATCGTAAGCCATTAGGTGAAACCCTAAATGTAGGTACATTGTATAACGCCCATGTAGGAGTGCGAGTCTGGCTGCCCGCCCGAAGGGAAAAAATTCGTACTTAATGGCTAAAATATGTTAAGGGGAAGATACTATAGATACCTGAGTTGAGCATCATTGCTAGTTCGTTGGAAACTTTTAGGATAGGAAGGAACCATACTAATGAATAATTCAAAGAGTAACTCTAGTCACAAACGGGAAAATTCACTAGTATCAGGAACAACATCTAACCGTCGCTTTGATGATAGTTTTTTGGATCGTGTTTTAGAAGACAGATTTTCGAGGGGCTTTCTAGCAGGAGCGGTCTCATATTTTCCGCAACTGATTTGGCTCATTATAGCCATGTTAATAGGCTTTACAGAATTAATCTATTCGGATTTCGCCTCAATCCTTGTGTATGGGAGATTTGCCCAAGACATATACGAATATGTATTTGCAGAATTTATTGTTGTCTTTTGGCATGGTTTTCTAGGAGTTATATTCGCTTTTCTTCTGCCCGTCATAAAGAGTAAGAATTTGTATTTTAAAGGTTGGTTTTACGGAAATGCAATTTGGTTTGCTTCTTACGTCGTTACTACTCTTTTTCAAGTTCCGGAACTGGGTGATATAAATTTAAAAACTTCTATTTCAAACATGATAGGCGCTTCAATACAAGGATTATTTTTAGGGTTCGCCTTTATTTACCTTGAAAAGAAAAAGGTTGGTTAAACCAAGGCTTATTTGTTCAAAGCAGGTCGCTATGACCTGCTTTACCAATTTAGTAGAAGAATCATGATATAGTTTTGGGGCATTTTTTATCTATATTTATTTAGAATCAATATAGGTAAATTATATTGTAATTTCTAATTACTAGAGTACGTGTTCCTGGTATACTTTATTTGACATTAAATTTTGAATTGGGGGATGTTATTCGGATGAAAAAAGGGATTATTCATGTACTAATAATATGTCTATCTTTAACTCTTTTAACAGGCTGCGGTTCTTCAAAAAAAAGTGATGCAGAACTTAAAGCGGAGGTCAAGGCAGAGCAAGAGGACAAAACTACAGAAAAAACTGCAGATAATAAAGAAAAGGTACAAGTTAGCACATCGGGAGACTTAATCTTTTTTAATGATGATGGTAGTTCTAGAACTTTAGTAAAGGGTTCCCGAGGGTACCAAAATATGCAGTCCATAACCTTCTTAGAGAATAAGAAGGTAATTGTTTTAATGGCTAGCTATGGTAGTTCACCTTTAGGGGTATATACATATAAACTAAACGATGATTCTTTCACTGTAGTAACGGAACCAGTTAAAGAATACTCCATAGTAGATAACACCATTAAAGTCGGCATGCCCAATGGGAGCATAAAATATTACGATTTAAACGGCTATCAAGTTGACCAACCTGGAATGTCGGCACCAACCACTCCTAATTCAGAATATGAGATTAACAAACAATACCAGTTTGACTTTGAGGGGAAGGGATCATTAGATATCTTCTCAGTTGATACTGACAGTATGAACAATTTTGATGTAATTGTTAATGGGATAAGATACAGTATAGCTAGTGATATTTTTTTGCCGGAACTGGTTTATTACAAGTATAAATTAACAGAAATTGCGGATTCGGGCAGATATGCATTAACATTTTTCCCAGCAGCCCCTCCCCATGGAGCGGAAGTATTTTTTTATGAATACACAATCGGCTCAGGGTTAGATGAGATTGGTGTAGTTTATATAGAATCTCCTGATACAGACTTATTTGATGTTGATATTAAGGACCTAACTTACAATAGCGTTAACATTAACAACCAGACACACAAATTTGACAGATCTTTATCAAGATAAACATATTAAACATCTTAAGTTCAATGATAATGGTGGAAAGGTACTGTGGTTAGAATTTATAGGTTAAGATTATAGATTATTATTGGTAAAAAGTGCTGGGGCATAACGAGGAAGTGCAAAATGTTAGTTGTCAAAAATGTTAAATCCCAAACCCGCATAGTTTCAGCCTTATTAGCGGTCTATGTTTTCTGGGGTGGAACCTATCTGGCTATGAAAATAGCAATTGAGACTATTCCACCGTTTATCCTTGGAGGAACACGATTTGTCGCAGCAGGCCTAATACTATTCATATGGGAAATTTGTAGAGGTCATAGAGCACCGACAAAATCACAGTGGCTATACGGCACTTTTTTAGGTATTATAATGGTGTTCATTGCCCAAGGGGGTATTATTTGGGCACAACAATTTGTACCTTCAGGAATAGCGGCCATAATCTTCGCTACGGTACCGTTATGGATGACTTTAATTTCTTGGTTATTGCAAGGCGCAAAGCAGCCTAATAACTATGTAACATTTGGGTTGGTTCTTGGGTTTTTTGGTATGGTTTTACAAGTGAAAAGTTCCCTCTTAGGGGTGTCTGTAAGCCAAGGTAGTTGGATGGGGTATATAGTGCTTTTTTTGGCAGCAATCACATGGGCCTGGGGATCAGTCTATTCCCGTGTTTTCCCGCAACCGGAATCGCCTTTTATGTCCATAGCATTACAAATGATTACTGGTGGAGCCTTCTTTTTTATAGTAAGTCATTTTGCAGGTGAATGGAAACAATTTGATATCCTTTTAGTATCTTTTGATTCTCTGTTTTCTCTGGGGTACTTAGTCTTTTGTGGTTCAATCATTGGCTTCAGTTCCTACATTTGGTTACTTAAAGTCGCCGATACAGCGTTGGTTTCTACATATGCCTATGTAAATCCTGTTGTCGCAGTATTTCTCGGTTATACTCTAGCGGGTGAACCAATTACTTTAAATGATGCTTTGGTTGCGGTGCTGATCTTAACTTCTGTAATAATAATTAGTAGAAATAGTATGGAGAAACAAGCTAGCACCTTATCAGAAGCTGCTGGTGCTAGCCAGTAATGATATCTATTAGAAAAGGATTCCCTCAGTCGACACGAATTTGTCTTAGCGGTGTGCTAAAATAAAAAAGACAAGGGGGAATCGAGATGAATCAGATTCTAAATATTCGTCAACGGACTGAAGTGGAAGAGGAAGAGCGGCTTTCGCCCTATGCTGCAAAAAGCAAGGATGCCAAACGTGAGCGCCAAGAAGAGGAGTGTCCGATTCGCACAAAGTTTCAACGGGATAGAGATCGAATTTTGCACAGCAAACCGTTTCGTCGTCTTAAACATAAAACCCAAGTCTATATTTCCCCTGCCGGAGATCACTATCGAACTCGTATGACACACAGCTTGGAAGTCTCCCAAATATGCCGAACCATCGGGCGGGGACTTAAATTAAACGAAGACCTCATCGAAGCTATTGCCTTAGGGCATGATGTTGGTCACACTCCCTTTGGACATGTCGGGGAGGAAGCGTTAAGGCGAATTATCAACCATTTCGAACATAACGAACAATCGATCCGAATTCTAAAGGTCCTAGCCAACGAGGGTGAGGGATTAAATCTTACGGAATCAGTCCTCGACGGAATTTTGAATCACACCGGGGAAGGGATTCCTAAAACCCTTGAAGGTCAGATCGTAAAAACGGGGGATAGGATTGCTTATCTTTGTCATGATTACGATGATGCCTTACGAGCAGGACTGCTGACCCAAAGCGACTTGCCTGAGACCGTGAAGCAAATGATGGGTGTGAAACCAAGTGATATGATTACCAGGATGGTGGTAGACATGATCGAGGCATCAAGCGGTCAAGATCATATTAGACAATCCATCGAGATTAATAGTGCTATGCAGGAATTTCGGCAATTCATGTTTGAGAGGGTCTACAATAGTTTGAATCTACGTGAAGAGCGGCGTAAGGGGCAATACATCGTCCAGGCTCTATTTGAATATTATTACCAAGATACTAATAAATTGCCTCAAAACTTTTTAGTTTGGTCAAGGGGCGATAAAACTCAGGCGGTAGTTGACTATATATCTGGGCTAACAGATAATTATGCAATTGATCTTTTTTTAAGATTATTTGTTCCTCGCAAGTAATTCTTAGGAGGATCCGTCGAAAATGATCAAAATTAACACAAAAAGTGGTTGAGAGTAAGCCTCAACCACTTAATTTATTGGATTAATAAAGTATAAGTTTCGGGGAACAGAAGTAAAATAAGGCTATGACTATAATAGTGTAGGGGTATCCGTTCAGGTATTAGTTAACTTATGTGGATTTAATAATCAAGCTCTCATTACGTTTGATGGGAACTCTTGTATCTAAATGGCCAAGTATACCATCGTGTTTGTCGCCAGCTAAGAGGAATTGAACGCTGGAGACATTTGGCAGCGCGGTCAATGTGTTCACGATACTATACATAGTCATTTGTTCACCAGCGGAACCTCCGCCAAAGTTCGCTTTAAATTCTGGGGAGAGATTAATGGATGCTATTCCATCGGCACTGATAGTGGCGTTAAGAAGCTTTGTTCCTGAGGGAAGTGGTTTTTCTAGTCCAGAAGGAGGATTGTCCAACTCTATAAATATAACGTTAATAACTTGTTGATCCTTTACCTCGACGGTTCGATCCGTGGGGATTAGGCCTGTTGCCTCTGAGTTAGGAAAATAAAGGGTTAATTTTACGGATTGTGAGGTTGGCTCGGGAGTTTTCGCAACGGGAGTTGTTATATTGTCGGTTGGTTTTTCAGCTTGAGTTTTGGAATTACATCCGGTTAGAAGGCCTCCTGCTAAAAACAAACAAACGATTGTTAAAATGATAGTGCTAAAGGATCGTCTATACATAACGCAACCACCTTCTTGATTTCTTAGCTCCTGTCCTTTATATACTACCATGATTTTCAAATGTACGAAAGGGCAGGTCGGTGCTTCTCCCTCTCAAGTAAGTTGGTCAAGTTAAAACTTATTGGCTAAAATAATTGTCGAAACAAGCAGGTATTATCGCTAAAAAAGAAGAATTAGTATAATTGAGAATAGGTATTTTACCCTTTCTAAAAACAGATTCTACGAATCAAGAACTAAAAAAGAGGATTTTATGAAGTTTCGGCGAAAGAAATGTATAAAGTAAGGGTTGACAAAATAAATAATATGTGGCTGAAAGTTGAAAGGCGCTAGAGACGTGGACAATAGACTTCATCAAGAATTTATGCCGGAAGAAGTAATCGAGGAAGTGCGATCACGCACGGATATCGTTGAGGTTATATCTGAATATGTCAGCTTGCAGCGTAAGGGGAAAAACTATTTAGGACTTTGTCCTTTTCATGGAGAAAAAACACCCAGTTTTACCGTAACCCCTGAGAAACAAATGTTTTACTGTTTCGGATGCAACGTTGGTGGAAACGTCTTTTCATTTCTTATGAAAAGGGAGAATTGGACGTTTGTTGAGAGTGTTCAGAGTTTAGCGGCTAGATATGGCGTGTCGCTTCCAGAGAAAGAACTGTCTCCGCGTGAACGGGAAGTAAATCGACGTCGACGGCGTTTTGAAGAGATCCATGAATTAGCTACCAACTACTTTCATGACCTTTTAATAAAAGCCCCTGAAGGTGAACCAGGACGACTCTATTTTGCAAAGCGTGGGGTTGATCTGGAGACCATGAAACGCTTTCGTTTAGGTTATGCCCCTGAGGGTTGGAATGGGTTAATAAATTATATGCAGGAGCGAGGGGTTCAGCCGCATGAATTAGCAGAAAATGGGCTAGCCTTAGAAAGAGGGGCACAGGATAAAAGAGGAGGATTTTATGATCGTTTCCGTAACCGAGTCCTCTTTAGTATTCTAGACCGAAGAAACCACACCATTGGATTTGGTGGTCGAGTTTTAGATGATTCACTACCCAAGTATCTAAATTCCCCAGAGTCTACTTTTTTTAATAAGGGGCATCACCTCTATGGGATGCATCGAGGGCATCAGGGAATACGTGATAAAGGGTTTGCTTTATTAGTCGAAGGTTATATGGATGTTATTGCGTTGCAAAATGCCAGTTATCCAAATGCTGTTGCTTCCTTAGGGACAGCGCTAACGAGGGATCAGGCAAAACTCTTGAGACGGTATACTCAGCACGTTGTCCTTCTCTACGATTCCGATGAGGCCGGAATCCAAGCAACTTTAAGAGGGGGAGAAATTCTGCGCGATGCGGGAATGCGCTTGGACGTCGCAACGTTGACAGGAGCAAAAGATCCTGATGAGTTTTTGAAACGTTATGGTGTGGAGGACTTTCAAAAAGCATTAAGTCAGGTTTTGACCTATGTTGAGTTTAAATATCGGACGATTGTTAAGGAAGCGCCGCCGCATAACATTCAGGAAAAAGCAGAATTAGTCGTTCAACTAGCTCCAGACATTTTGAAGGTTCGCAGTCCAATCGAGCGAGAAGGGTACGAGCGTTTCTTAAGTTTAGAACTTGGCCTTACTTTGGAAGCAGTACAGCGCGAAATCGCTAGACTGGAACAAAAAAAACCTAAAAATGTGGATTTAAAAGAATATTCTCAGCAAAAACAGGTTAGTTCTGGAAAAAATAGAGATAATATTAAGGATGTAATTTTTTGTAAAGGTGATACTCCCCCCCCTTCACCAACGGTTTATTTAGGGGTTTATCGGGCAGAGCGTATGCTTTTACGATTGCTTATAGAAGATATTTCAAATTTGCCGAAAATCAAGGAAAAACTAGGAGAATCGTTTTGGAAGGTATCAGACCATCAACAAATCTTTGATTATCTCAATCAGGAGGGCAGATTGCCTGCACATAGCGAAGAAACGGTTCAGAGCCGTTTGGCTAGCTTACTCCTGGAAGAGTTAGATATATCCCAAACTGAGAGGCTTTTAGAAGATTGTATCAAAGGTATTCTTTCTACTCAAGAAGAAGAAAGGGTCGAAGATCTTCAAGCCCGTATGGCAGCTTTAGAAAAATCCGGTGACATGGCAGGTGCTATGGCTCTGTTGAAAGAGATAGGAGAGCGGTTGAAACGTGGCGAATAGTAAGGTTATAGGCACCAAAACGAAGGATCCGAGGGAAGGTGGGGGACAGGTGAACGAACAGCAAAAAATTGACAACGTCCAAGCCCTCATTTTAAAAGGAAAAAAGAAGGGATCTCTAACTTACCGAGAGATTATGGACGCTCTTCAAGGGATTGAACTTTCCGCGGATCAAATTGATGATATTTATCAACAACTTGGGCGGATGGGAATAGATGTGGTGCCAGAACCTGGAGAAGTAGAACTGGAACTATTAAATAATGTTAAAGTTGATGAAGATGATGACATCGTGGAGGATCCGGAGGATGACGTAGAGGAAGAAGCGGAAGTGGATCTTACCGTGCCCGAGGGGGTAGGTATTGATGATCCTGTTCGTATGTACCTCAAAGAAATCGGACGAGTTCCCCTGCTCTCAGCGGATGAAGAAATAGAATTAGCAAAGCGAATGGAAGAAGGGGACGAGGAGGCAAAACGCCGATTGGCAGAGGCTAATCTGCGTCTAGTTGTGAGTATCGCAAAACGCTATGTTGGGCGGGGTATGCTTTTCTTGGACTTAATTCAAGAGGGTAATCTCGGTCTTATTAAGGCTGTAGAAAAATTTGATTATGTTAAAGGGTTTAAGTTCAGTACCTATGCCACATGGTGGATTCGCCAAGCCATTACCCGGGCTATTGCTGATCAGGCTCGGACAATTCGAATCCCAGTGCATATGGTTGAAACGATTAACAAGCTCATTCGGGTTTCAAGGCAACTTTTGCAAGAATTAGGGCGAGAACCAGCTCCAGAAGAGATAGCCAAAGTCATGGATATTCCCGTCGAACGGGTACGAGAAATTATGAAGATTGCTCAAGAACCCGTCTCCCTAGAGACTCCTATTGGAGAAGAGGAAGACTCGCATCTGGGCGATTTTATCCCAGATGACGATGCTCCAGCTCCGGCAGAGGCTGCTTCGTTTATTCTCTTAAAGGAACAATTAGAAGAGGTTCTAGAGACATTGACTCCACGGGAAGAGAAAGTGCTTAGATTGCGCTTTGGACTAGATGATGGTCGAACAAGAACCTTGGAGGAAGTCGGACAAGAATTCGGGGTTACTCGCGAACGGATTCGTCAAATTGAAGCAAAGGCTTTGCGGAAATTACGTCATCCTAGCAGGAGCAAAAAGTTAAAAGATTATTTGGAGTAAGTTATATACAGACCTGTAAAAGATCTGGAAAGAAAGAATTACCACAGAAATTTTTTTAGTAAAGACTTGACTATAGAGCGTGAATTACGTATAATAACCCGTGCAAGAGCATTCCTCGATAGCTCAATGGTGGAGCAACCGGCTGTTAACCGGTAGGTTGTAGGTTCGAGTCCTACTCGGGGAGCCATTTTTCAGATGCCTAGCAAGGGCCCATAGCTCAGCGGTAGAGCCCCCCGCTCATAACGGGTTGGTCCTAGGTTCGAATCCTAGTGGGCCCACCAATTCGAAATTCGAGGTAAGAGAATCGAAATTCGAATGTGGTGGGTATTCTTATTTTTGTTATCAAAACAATGTACATGATTTACCGACGGCTTTAGTAGGAACTGAACGTTGCGCATTTTCATTAGGGCGATTAGCTCAGCGGTAGAGCGCATCCTTCACACGGATGAGGCCACTGGTTCGAGACCAGTATCGCCCACCAGATATAGGCAGGGACTAAGAATTGTAGAAAAAGTCAAAATTAGTTAACATACTGGTGTTAGCACCTCCTTTTCAAGGGAGGTGCTTTATTTGTTAGAGTTTGTGAGCCCTTTAGGCTCAACTTGTGGCGCTGGCAGGACTGTTCCTTCTTAGCGCTTAATTCCTTCCTCTATGCTGGAGTAAACATCCTCTAGCTTAAACTCTACAATTAAGCTATCATTAGGATGAGGAGGCAGAAATATGTTAGATAAACAATTTACTCGAAGAGAAGCTATTTGGATTGGAGCCCTTGGCCTTTTACAGCTGGGTATTCTCACTTCCGCTTCAGTGGGATCGTGGGATTTCGAAGGCAAAAGCGACAAGCCTCAAATAAACTTTTCTGACGTTAAAGAGCCTCCTAAAAATTTAGAACAAGGCAAAAATCTCGAAGTTCTCAGAGTAGCTGTTGCCTCAGTAATTTCACCAATGGAAAATGTTAATCTGTATGAAGATTTATTGAATTTGCTCGGAGAGCGTGTCCAAAAACAGGTGCAGATGGTGCAAAGGCAAAATTACAGTGATACCAATAACTTAGTCGAAAGCGGAAATGTCCAAGTAGCTTTTATTTGTTCTGGTGCTCTTTTGGGAAAGGACAAGCAAGAGCAGGCTGATCGTATTCTTGTTACCCCTGAAATTGCGGGTTCAGCTACCTACCGATCCTATATCATTGTTCCCTCAAACTCTTCAGTCCATTTCCTCTCAGATCTCAAAGGCAAAACTTTTGCCTATACAGATCCACTTTCCTTCTCCGGACACATTGCTCCTCAATATATGATAAAGAAAGCTGGGTATAATCCGGCCGCCTTTTTTGACAAAACAATCTTCACTTACAGTCATGATAACTCGATTAAAGCAGTTTCCGAAGGAGTCGTTGAAGGGGCAGCGGTAGATAGCCTGATTTACGATCTTACCATTTCCCGTCGCCCTGAGTTAATGGATAAAGTTAAAATAATTGATCAATCTGAAGAAGTAGGTAATCCTCCTGTCGTTGTTTCCTCTCATACAGATCCAAAACTTCGAGCCCTTATTAAAAACGTACTCTTAACTCTTCATTTGGATGAAGAAGGAAAAAAGGCCTTAAAATTCTTGGAGTTTGAACGCTTTGTCCACCCGAATTTATCACTCTATGATAGAGTCTGGGAAATGTCCCGAGAGGTGGGCTTGAGTTGAGGACTCGTATGCAGAAATTACTATCGTTACCTCATTCTGTACCCTTGAGAATCAAGATAATGGGGATTGTGATTCTTTTTGTCTCGTTGCTAGGACTTATCGTGATTATGGAAACCCGTTCCCATATGAAACAGGTTTTAAGCGAACAATTAGAGAAACGAGGGGGGGCCATTGCCAGTGATGTGGCTTCCAGAAGTACAAACCTTATGCTCGTTGGAGACACGTTTTCCCTCTACGAGATTGCAAGAGGACTATCTTCTCATTATGAAGATGTTCGCTATTTGCTCATCTTCGATAAAAATGGTCACCTAGTCGTTCACAGTTTTAAGGAAGGAATTCCTAACGGACTTTTGGATATAAGGCCCATTCCAGCTGACCCTATAAGTAACGGGACCATAACCCTAGAATCGGAAGAAGGGGAAATCCTAGATATTCTTGTTCCAATAGCCGAAGGTAAAGTAGGTTGGTTAAGACTAGGTATGTCTGAGATTAGCCTTTATCGAAGTGTAGATCAACTATCTCAGCTGCTTCTGATTACAACTGTTGTTATATCCTTGTTTGGTCTTGTGGGAGCTTTGGTAATCTCCCATTTAGTAACAAAGCCGATTAGAGATTTAGCTACAGCAAGCCAAGGGATTGCCCGCGGAGATTATAGTCAAAGGGTTTCAACTCTCGGAGCGGATGAAATTGCAAATTTGGGAGAAACCTTTAACTTGATGGCCTCTAGTATCGAGCGCTATACCAAAGAACGTGAAGCCCTTGTAGAAGAGTTGCAGGATAAAGAAGCAGTACGTCAAGAATTATTAAAAAAAGTAATTTCTGCTCAGGAGAATGAGCGTAAGCGCATCTCTCGTGAACTTCACGATGAAACAAGCCAAAGCTTAACCTCTCTTATTATTGGGCTTAAACTGTTAACTGAGCTAGACGCCCCTAATAAGAGTCCTAGTATGGCCTTAGAGCTTAAAGATCTCGCATCCTCAACCTTGCAGGAAGTTCATCGTTTAGCCGTCGAACTTCGCCCTACTGTACTCGATGACATGGGACTTATCCCGGCTGTAGAGCGCTTCGTGAATTCCTTTACTCGTCAATACAATATAGATGTAGACTTGCATGTGCAAAACAAAATAAATAAACGTCTCCCAGGAGAACTCGAAATCACACTTTACCGTATCGTTCAAGAGGCGTTAACCAACGTAGCAAAATATGCTGAGGCACTGAATGCTAGCATTCTCCTCGAACTAAAACCGGATCTGGTGAACCTCATAATCGAAGATGATGGCTGGGGTTTTGATGTTGATCAAACTCTCGAGTCAACTATTAGAGATAACCATCTAGGTATAGCAGGGATGAAGGAACGAACTGCTCTTTTAGGGGGAGAATTCACCATTGAATCATCCCCTGGCCAAGGGACGACGGTTTACGTCCGGATACCTGTGGAAAGGAGAGATGTTAGTGGATTCAAAAATTAGGCTTCTCCTCGCAGATGACCACGCAGTATTAAGAAGTGGACTTAAGATGTTGTTGAACTCTCAAAAAGATATGGTCGTTATTGGAGAAGCGAAATCCGGATTAGAAGCAATTACGCAAGGGAAAGAGTTAAACCCTGACATTGTTTTACTCGATATTTCCATGCCTGGAATGAGTGGACTTGAAGCTTTAGAAAAAATCAGAAAAAATAGTTCGGCTAAAGTTCTCATGTTAACGATGCATGCCGATGAAAAATATTTACAGGAAGCATTACAGGTAGGGGCTAGCGGCTATGTGCTTAAACAAGCCGCCGATACCGAGTTGCTTCAAGCAATCAGGGATGTTGCTAAAGGAGAAATTTATCTCGACTCCCACCTAGCCCAAAATCTAGTAAAGTCAATTTATCTTTCGGAAAGGGAAAGTAAGCATTCAGATTCGGTTTTAACTGAGCGAGAAAAAGAAGTATTGAAGCTTGTAGCATTGGGATATACGAATAAAGAAATTGCAGAATCTTTACAGGTGAGTGTGAAAACCGTAGAAACCCATAAATCAAGAATGATGGAAAAACTTCGCTGTCGTAAACGTTCTGATCTTGTCCGATTCGCGATTGATAATGGGTATGTATCTACCTAACTAACCCAATTTGTTCACTATAAGTGCTTTTTCACATATCACTTTCTTCAAAAAAGAGTTATTTTTGTCTCTCTAATAGTTATAAATTATTTTTTGCTTGTTTCCATAAAATACCCATGTAGGGGTTTTCCCTTACAAGGGTATTTTTGTTTTGTAATAAAACCCTGTTAGAGCAACAGGTTGCAAAGAATTACTGCATGGATAACTAAATTTCCATCTTCCTATGTAGGTGAAATCCCTGATTCATCAGGGGTTTCTTACTGATTTACCTTTGTATTAATATCCTTGATAATAACATTAATGAAACAAATCACTAATCAAGGAGGTTAAATGTATGGAATTTCATGCTCCATGGGACATCCGTGTGACACTGGACCTGTTCCTCGGGGGGTTGGGAGTGGGATTATTTCTCCTTTCAATTCTACTCACGGTCTATGACAAAGACCGCTATCACAAACTTGCTGCAATAGGGGCTTACTTAGCGCCCGTATTGGTAGGCGGAGGAATTCTATTTCTCCTCACCGAACTTGGTCGCCCCGCACGTTTTATTACAACCCTTTATAACTTCAATCCTCAATCTATGACATCTTGGGGAGGTCTTTTCCAAACGGTCTTTATGGTACTCTCGGTTATTTACGCTTGGCTCTACTTTAAAAATAACACCAGCGGATCATTATTTAAGATGATCCTTGGAGCGGGTACTGTATTTGCCCTTTTAGTTGGGGGTTATCATGGCCTATTACTCTCCTCTCTCGGTCGTCCACTTTGGGTTGGAGGAATGGTTGTCGCTCTATTCCTGGTCTCTTCCGTATTAGGAGGCACTGCACTCCTCATTCTAATTAAAGAACTTGGAATATCTTTCGGGGTACCACAAAAGGTCGGAAGGGAAATTGCTGCTGCCTCTGATGCTAAAGGATTTAATTTCACCGTGCTATTCTGTATTTTAAGTGCTGCTCAACTGATTCTTGTACTGAGCTGGCAAATCTCCCTCAGTCGTGGGGCTCTAGAGACTTCTACAACAGCAACCAGTCTCATGGATCAATTCGGTGGATTATGGATTGGTCTAGTCATCCTCGGTGGTTTGGTTCTTCCGCTCCTAGGTAGTCTCTATTCACTCATCAAAAACAAGTCCTCAGAAATGTCAAAGGGAATGGCCCTTACTCTTTCTACACTCGTCATCGTTGGAGGATTTACATTTAAGCATATCGTACTCATAGCTGGTCAAATAAAACTTCCCTTTATGTTTTAAAATACTACTTCTGATCTCATAAAAATAAGCGAGGTGGATCTCAATGGAAATTACACGTAGAAGGTTTCTACAAGCTTCAGCGGCAACAGGGCTTCTTGTTGCGGGAACAACAGGTTTTCCAGCCCTCAAAGCTTTAGCTCAAGGTGAAAATACATCGGCATCCGTTGAAGGAAAATGGCTAAGTACCGTTTGTCAAGGGTGCACAACCTGGTGTGCCATGCAAGCGTATGTAGTTGAAGGCCGGGTTACCAAAGTAAGAGGAAATCCAAACAGTAAGGCAAGTCATGGCAAAGTTTGTCCACGCGCTCATCTGGCCATTCAACAGATGTACGATCCAGACAGAGTTAAAGTACCCATGAAACGTACAAATCCTAAAAAAGGACGCAATGAAGATCCTAAGTTTGTTCCCATCACCTGGGAAGAAGCAATTGATACCATTACAGACAAGATGATGGAGCTTCGCAATAATAATGAACCCGAGAAGTATGTTCTCATGCGGGGACGTTACTCGGGAATGGCAGATATCTTGTATGATGCAACCACTAAAATCTTCGGTTCTCCGAATAACATCTCTCACAGTGCAATCTGTGCGGAAGCTGAAAAATTTGGTCCCTATTATACTGAAGCCTACTGGGACTATCGGGATTACGACTTAGCCGAAACCCAGTATGTTCTTCTCTGGGGAGCTGACCCTGTTGCTTCTAACCGACAAGTTCCCCATGCCATTAATATGTGGGGTAAGGTTTTAGATCAAGCCACCGTTGTGGCAATTGACCCTCGTCTATCCGCATCGGCAGCCAAAGCTCAGGAGTGGATGCCGGTTATTCCAGGGGAAGATGGTGCTTTAGCTGTAGCTATTGCTCATGTCATTCTCAGTGAGGGATTATGGAATAAAGAGTTTGTTGGGGATTTCAAAGATGGAGCTAATCTCTTTAAAAAGGGAGAACCCGTTTCTGAAGATATGTTTGAAGAAAAACTTACCTTCGGAATCGTTAAGTGGTGGAATCTCGAACTAAAGGATCGTACTCCGGAATGGGCTGCAGAACGGGCTGGAGTACCCGCCGAACAAATCATCCGTGTTGCTAGAGGATTCGCTAAAGCTGCACCCCGCGCTATTTCTTGGTTATCACCTGGAGCTTCGATGCAAGTCCGCGGAGCCTATACAGCAATGGCAACCCATGCTCTAAATGCCTTGGTTGGGTCTGTCGAAAATATTGGAGGAACTCTGAGAGGCTCAAGTGTTCCTACAGGAAAAGTTCCAAGTTATGCAGCCTACCAGGATGATCTCTCCAAAAAGGGAACTAAACTCAAGAAGATTGATCAGCGTGGAACGAAGGAATTTCCTGCTTTAAAAAGCGGAAAGACGGGCGGAGGCGTTGTAACGAACCGCGTCGCTGATGGCATGCTTGACAAAAATCCCTATGAAATTAAAATGGCTTTAGCATACTGGTGTAACTTCCCCTTCTCCTGTTCAGGTGCACAACGATGGGAAAAAGCCCTAGAACAACTTCCCTTCCTTGTTCATATAACAACAAACCCCTCAGAAATGGCACAATACGCTGACATTGTCCTCCCAGCAGCGTTTCACGCCTTTGAAAAGTGGGCCTTTACCAAAAGTAAGGCCAATAAGATTGCTTTTGCCTCGATTCAACAACGCGTCGTGGAGCCCATTTGGGATGTGCGAATTGATGAAACAGAAATTACCTGGATGATTGCCGAATCTTTAGCGAAGAAAGGCTTCCCTAATCTCCTTGATTATTTTATGAATGAGGTAAAAGACCCCGAATCCGGTAAGTCGCCAACAACCCCCATGGAATTCAACATGGCTTTGCTTAAGCAGTTAACCCAGAACGTGTGGGATCCTAGTAAAGAGAAAAAAGGAGATACCCTTAACGGCTGGCAGGATTTCGTTGATAAAGGGGTCTGGAATTCTGTTGAACCTGATTATTTCAAAAACTGGGATAAATTCGGAACCGAAACCAAGAAGTTCGAGTTTTACAGTGAGACCTTGAAGAAGGCTCTTAATGGGCATGCCGAAAAGAACAAAACAAACATTGATGATGTTCTGCAGGTAACCAAATACCAAGCCCGTGGCGAACTTGCTTTTGTCCCTCACTACGAAGAACCGTTCCGTTGGGGAGAGGAATCTGAATATCCCTTCATTTTCTTCGAGCATCGCTCAAGGCTTAATCGTGAAGCTCGCTCAGCAAATACTCTTTGGTATCAGGAATTTAAGGACGTCGACCCAGGAGATGAGGCCTGGGATGATGTTGCTAAAATTAATCCTGTCGATGGTGACAAGCTGGGCATTAAAACCGGGGATAAAATCCGTATTACCTCTCCAACCGGGAGTATTACTTGTAGTGCAAAGCTGTGGGAAGGGGTTAGGCCGGGAACAGTTGGTAAGTGCTTTGGTCAAGGACACTGGGCCTATGGTAAAATCGCTGCTCTAGATTATGGAAAACGAACTCCACGAGGTGGAAATAACAATGAAATTCTCCCGGCTGACTATGAAAGATTAAGTGGAAGTACCGCCCGCCATGGTGGAGTGACCCGAATCAAGATCGAAAAGGTGTAAATAAACCCTAAAATGCGGAGGTGAATAACAATGGCACGATACGGAATGGTAATTGATTTGCATAAATGCGTCGGGTGTGGAGCCTGTGGCATAGCCTGCAAGAGTGAGAATAACGTCGATCAGGGAATGTTCTGGGCTCATCATCTAAAGCGAACAACGGGTGTATTCCCTAATGTAAACTATGAGTATGTACCCACCCTTTGTAATCATTGCGATAATGCTGCTTGTGTAAAAGCATGTCCCACTAAAGCAATGTATAAGGATGACAAAGGCCTGACCCTGCATAATCCTGATAAATGTATTGGGTGTAAGAGCTGCATGCAAGCTTGCCCCTATGATGTCATTAACTTTAATTCTAAAGAACCACATATTTTCTGGAGAGACACGACAACCCTTATTGATAAAGGGACGTCATCTGGGCAGGAGACCGCTCAAAAGACTGGGCAAAAACTTCCCTACTATAATCCTGAACGCGCTACAACTTATGCCGGAATTCGTCCCAAAGGAGTCGTCGAAAAGTGTACCCTCTGTGATCATCGCCTAGCCAAAGATGAACAACCTTACTGCGCCTATTCTTGTCCCTCCGGGGCGAGAATCGTCGGGGACTTCGATGATCCAGCGAGTGAAGTCAATAAGCTAATTGCCCAGTATGGTTACAAACAGTTAAAACCCCATGCAGGCACTAAGCCTAAAGTGTTTTATATTCGTCACTTTTAGGAAAGAATAAGCTTCAGTAGAAGTCTTGGTTTAAGCTTAAATATGTTATACACCTGGAGTTGGCTTAAGGGAAAGCAACTAAAGGCAGGAATTTCCCCATAAAGTATTAAGCTGCAAACGGGTCAGAACGGCCCGTTTGCAGAATCCTGTTGGGAGCAGGCTAGTCGAAATCAAAATCGAAAGGTTGGGGTGATTTATGACCTCTCCCACATATACTCAAGATTTAACTCAAACAGCGAATGTCTATAAACTGATTTCCCTTCTTTATGGTCCCCCTACGGATGGGTTGGAAGAAATACTAACTCTTTCAGAGCAGACTCTAGTGAACCTTAAACCTGAACTCATTCCTATAGTAAATGAGATGAAAACCCTATCTGACAGCAAATCAAAGCTTGAAGATTTAACAGTAGATTACGCCAAATTATTTATTGGACCTTTTGATCTCCTAGCGCCTCCTTATGGCTCTGTCTACTTGGAAGGTCAGCGTCGAGTCATGGGTGATTCTACCGTTAAGGTTTTACAGTTTTACCGTCAAGCAGGGCTGAATTTATCCGATGAGTTTAAAGAGCCTCCCGATCATATTGTAACTGAACTTGAATTTATGTATTACCTTATTGCTAAACACATCGAAACAGGTGACGAGCAGTGGTTAGTAATGAAGGAAGAGTTTTTCAATAATTTCCTGAGCCCGTGGATCAAGGATTTCTCAATTAGAATTCAAGAGAATGCCAGAACGGTATTCTATAAGAATTTGGGCCAATTAACTTTGGGATTAATCTCATAGTAATTTTTGTGATCCTCAAATCTGAAATTAATATTTCTCAGAATACTCCCAGAAAAGTCTGGGAGTTTTTGTCGATTGTATCATTTGACAGGTACAGAGGGATAACATATAATAAATTCACCATATTAGATATTTCTAATATAATAAATAATCGAGGTGAGAGAATTGTCAAATATGGGCAACCAACTTATTTCAAATGTATTTAAAGCTTTGGCTCATCCTACTAGAATTCAAATAGTTAAGCTATTAAGAAATGGTGAGCTGTGTGTATGTGATATCCTACCTAATCTTGATTCTGAACAGTCAAACACCTCTCAGCATCTTACAGTATTGAAGAATCAGGGTATTGTTGAAAGCAGGAAAGACGGATCTAAGGTTATATACTCAGTAAAAAACAAGGAGGTTTACGAGATGGTTGACCTTGTTGAAGCAATAATTCTTCGTCAAATTGAAGAAACAAAGACTTCATTATCAAATAGATGAGGTTCTGAACAAGAACTTAAGCTAAGAAATAAAGGTGTAAGATGAGGAAAGCCAGATAAGTTTGACTTTTAAGGGGATGATTGTTTGTTTATTTTTGAGTGGTTGAATAATCAATTACTTAGAATGGAGTGGCTTTATGATTTAGTACAGCGTTTGGTAGAAAACCTTTTTGGGTTAAGCATCCAGGATCGATTAGGTGGAAGCATTCATTTCTATATATATGATGTCATAAAAATCTTCATATTGCTTTCAGTCTTAATATTTACAATTTCATATATCCAAAGTTTTTTCCCGCCTGAGAGAACCAGAAAGATATTAGGTAGATACAATGGAATTTCAGCAAATATATTAGGCGCTTTACTTGGAACGGTTACACCCTTTTGCTCGTGCTCCTCCATTCCGTTGTTTATCGGCTTTACTAGCGCAGGCCTGCCGATTGGAGTCACATTTTCCTTTTTAATATCCTCTCCGCTTGTAGATTTAGCATCCGTTATTTTGCTTGCCAGTATCTTTAACTGGAAAATTGCCATAGCTTATGTTGTTGTCGGAATTGTCCTTGCAGTAATTGGAGGATCAATTATTAGTAAAGCAAAGCTCGAAAAGTATGTAGAACCCTTTGTCTTTGGCAATAAGGTACTTGATGTCGAACAAGAAGAGCTGACGATTCGTGAAAGAATGGAATATGCAAAAGATCAGGTCTTAGAGATTATTAATAAGGTATGGCTCTATATTCTCATCGGGGTTGGTATAGGTGCAGCCATCCACAATTGGATTCCAGAAACCATTATTTCAGCGGTCCTTGGCCAGGATAAATGGTATTCGGTTCTATTGGCTACCCTTGCTGGTGTGCCAATGTATGCTGATATCTTTGGAACCTTGCCGATTGCTGAAGCCTTAGTATTAAAAGGGGTAGGAATCGGAACCGCCTTATCCTTTATGATGGCTGTAACAGCACTTTCACTGCCCTCTATGATATTATTAAATAAAGTTGTGAAGATAAAACTTTTAGCGATCTTTGCGGGGATTGTTACTCTGGGCATTCTTATCATTGGATACTTCTTCAATGCCGTTGGTTATCTGTTGATGTAGCGGAACATCTTTTAGACTAGTGGAAACACTACTTGTGTTAAGTGCCTGTTATAGGTTTTGTTTGGGATTATAAAAAATTATTAGGGAGTGGATTATTATGATCATCAAAATTTTAGGTTCTGGATGTAAAAACTGTGAGACCTTGAAAGCAAATACCGAGAAAACATTAAAAGAGACGGGCATACAAGCGGAAATTATTAAAGTCGACGATCTTCAGGAGGTTATGGCCTATGGGGTAATGTCGACCCCGGCCTTAGTCATTGATGAGAAAGTTGTTTCTGTTGGTAAGGTTTTGAAGCCGAAGGATATAGCTAAGATTCTTGAAACTTATAAGTAAGATGGAGGAGATTCCCCTCGAACTGGTAAATACCGTTAGAATATTGCTGATAAAGAAGCCTTCGAAAAAGGCTTCTTTTTTAACCTATCAGACTTTCATGCTGCATGAGCAGCATCAGATACTTCACTCGTTCAGGATGACATAGCCCTTGAGTTTCTTTCATAGCAAAGACATGTATAGTAAAAAGACGTGTAGTGTTTTTTTATACTAGCCTAAATAATATTCTCTTTTAATACATTATGGTGTATAATACTCACATAATCGCTTAAGCGAATATAAGAATATAGATTAGAAAAGAGGTGAATTAATGGAGAACCTGTTAGATGCACTGAAGGCTCTATCCGATGAAACACGGTTGAGGATTTTAAATCTATTATACGAAAAAGAACTCTGTGTTTGCGATATCATGGAAACCTTACAAATATCACAAGCTAAAGCATCAAGGCACCTAATTTATCTGAAGAATGCCGAATTGGTGAAGGACCGCAAACATGCCCAGTGGGTCTACTATTCGTTGGCGATAGATGAGCGTATAAAGTTTATAGATAGCTTGGTCTATGACAACTTGAGGAATCTAGAACTATATCAGAACGACCTACAAAACTTAAAGGATTGGTTAAAGCGCAAGACAATGAACTGTGAATAGATTTAGGGAGGATGATTGAAGTGGAAACTGCTGAAAAATCCAGGTTATCGTTTTTAGACAGATTTCTAACACTTTGGATATTTATCGCTATGGCAGTCGGTGTTTTAGGTGGGTATTTCTTTCCTGACTTAGCTAAGTCACTGGGTGAATTCAGCACCGGAACAATATCATGGCCGATAGCTGTAGGTCTTATAATTATGATGTATCCACCTCTTGCCAAGGTAAAGTATGAAGAGATCGGAAAAGTGACACAAAATAAAAAGATATTTTCCTTCTCACTTATCCAAAACTGGATTATTGGACCTATCTTAATGTTTGCGCTGGCAATTTTGTTCCTCGGAGATAAATCTGGTTTTGCAATTGGTCTTATTATCATAGGGCTTGCTAGGTGTATTGCAATGGTTATTGTTTGGAATTCCCTGGCTAAAGGTGACAATGAATATTGTGCTGCACTGGTAGCGCTTAACTCTATCTTCCAAATTCTTTTGTACACCGTCTATATTTATATCTTTGTGACACTAATACCTAAGTGGCTGGGACTTTCCTGGGGAGGTCAGGTCGTGGATATTTCCATGTGGGAAGTAGCAAAGAGCGTCCTTATTTATTTGGGTATTCCTTTTGCCGCAGGTTTTATTACAAGATTCAGCTTGATAAGAATTAAAACAAAAGAGTGGTATGAAAAGGTATTTATTCCAAAGATCTCTCCCTTAGCTTTAATAGCACTGCTTTATACCATTGTTATTATGTTTATAACCAAAGGAGAGCAGATTATTAATAATCCTGGAGATGTGGTTAGAATTGCCATACCTATGTTAATTTACTTTGCCATTATGTTCTTTGTTAGCTTTTATATGTCCTTTAAGGGCGGTTTCAGATATGATCAAACGGTAACCCTTGCTTTCACAGCTGCAAGTAATAATTTTGAACTTGCCATAGCAGTTGCCGTTGCAGTCTTCGGGATTGCATCAGATGTGGCTTTCACTGCTGTAATCGGTCCTTTAGTTGAAGTGCCGGTTATGATTGCTCTGGTAAATTCAGCTCTCTTCTTTAAACGTAAGTATTTTGATAAAAATGGTCTGCCAAAGCATGGTTTTTAAGGAGATTTAATATGACACATAAAATAAAAGTTGCCTTTGTTTGCGTTCATAACTCTTGTCGGTCACAGATGGCAGAGGCTATATCAAAACTCATTGCAGGGGATGACTTTGAAGCCTATTCAGCAGGGACTGAAACCAAGCCACAGATTAATCAGGATGCAGTTGCAGTGATCAATGAACTCTATGGGGTAGATATGAATAAAACTCAAACCTCAAAATTACTTTCCGACATTCCACCAGTCGATGTGGTAATTACCATGGGATGTAACGTAAATTGTCCGTTTCTGCCGTGTAAATACCGGGAGGATTGGGGACTGGATGATCCTACAGGTAAGGAAAAGAGTGAGTTTATTAAAACTGCTCAAATAATCGAACAGAAGGTTATCGATCTAAAAAGTAGAATAAACAATTTGTGGTAGGGGGCATGACCCCTACCGCTCTAAAAGACAGGCGAGATGTCAGAAAGGTTCAGAATGTATTTTTGATGTTGGCCACGGGAATGTCTTGCTCCTAATAATGTGTTATAATTATTTATTAGGGGGGCAGTGACATGATAACCTTATCTTCAAAAATTGAATTCGTAAAGTATCTCAGGGAGAAGTTGTTCGGTAAATATCTCAAGTGTATAGAAATACTTGCTGTTGTGGAGTGTACTCTGGATTTTGGGGTTGTAGGGAATATTGATGTAGCTGACGATAAGGTCTCAGTATGGAGTGTAGAAAACGAAGTATTTTGGATCAACTTAGACGATGTTATTAATGTAAATTACAACCCCACTGAAGAGGATGTATGCTTAGTGATTGAAGCTAAGAATGACGTTAAAGTCCAGTTTTATGTAGAAGAGACGGTCGAATAAGGAAAACTATATAATCAATAGCTATCTATGGAGATAAAAGGTATTGCATATAGATCGTATTACATGATAGAATATTACAACAAATAGTTTAAGGCGAATCGCCTTTTTCTTTTAACCAATATATGAAACGCCGTTTTATATATTGAAACAACACTTTTGTGAAATTCCAATCTTCGAAAGTTCTAATGATAATCAATGGGTAAATGATGCACAAACTAGGGTTGAATTAAGCAAGCCCGTTGTCATGTATTATGATACTGGAAAGAGGCAAACGTAGTATCGGCATTAAGTAAAACGTTGTTTTAATATATGAAACCGGGACTTGATACAAAGTTGACAATAGAAGTGATTTGCTTAGTCTTAAAAAACATCTAAAGGGGGAGACAGATATGACGATTTGGGGAACCGGAGAAAAAGTAAAACATTATTTTGCAGATGAGCTTGTAAAAGAAGTCGAAATCACAGGGGCACAGTTCCTAGTGAAATTTTTAGAACATAAGGGAGTAGCCCAAGTCTACGGTCTTCCAGGAGCAACGAATCTTCCCTTGTATGAGGCAGTCCTCGAAGGGGAATACATGCGCATAATTAATGTTCGTAATGAGCAGACTGCAATATTTATGGCGGATGGCTATGCCAGATCTACCGAAAAAATTGGGATTTGCACCATCGCATCTGGTTCAGGTGCAACTAATTTGCTGACTGGCTTTTATAGTGCTAATGAGGATTCAGTTCCTCTAATTGCCTTTATAGATCTTCAAGAAGTCCAAGACGGAGGAATTGTCGAAAGGGCTCAATCAGTAACTAAAGCTGCTTACCTTGTT
The DNA here is from genome assembly GCA_003513495.1 of Desulfosporosinus sp. GTDB lineage: Bacteria > Bacillota > Desulfitobacteriia > Desulfitobacteriales > Desulfitobacteriaceae > Desulfosporosinus. Next base: position 286,152 of record DOPM01000020.1, on the reverse strand, counting down.
ACAAAGGCATCTGATTTACCCAAGGTAATGAGTGAGGCTTGGACAGCAGCTAATCAGGGCAGGAAAGGCCCGGTCTTAGTTAATCTCCCTTTGAAGGTACAAAAGGAATTTTTGAAAATTAACCTTGAGAATTACTTGATGAAGGAAAATGCAGAGCCTGTTAGAGCAATGCAAGTCACAGACAGCCAGCTAGAACAAGTGTATACGTTGATTGAAGAAGCACAAAACCCTGTTCTTATGGTTGGTGGAGGAGTTGCTCTTGGGAGTTCCGGTGAAGACCTTATTGACCTGGCTCAATTACTTCAGATTCCTGTAGTGTCTTCTCTCATGGGCAAAGATTGTTTTCCGAATTATCATCCTCTATATGCAGGAATGGCAGGGACTATGTGCCAAACACCCCTTGGAGAAAAAACCCTTCTAGGAGCAGATCTTGTTTTGAATTTAGATGGGGGGATTAATAGTTGGAGTGCGGAAAAAATCAATAGCTTAAAAGAAGGATGTAAGATCATTCATATCAGAGCGGATCAAAAAGAAGTCACGGACCAGAACTCAACGGAATTAATAATCACTTCAGATATCAAGAATTTCCTTCGCAAGCTTAGTAGATTTATTCGCGACCGTCAATATGAACCTAGTAGAGAGGCTCTAGAAAGAATTGAATTACTTCAAATCGAACGAACCAGAATAGACCGTCTGAGGGATTTGGGGTGTGGTCCTCTCAAACCAGAGCAGGCGATTGTCGAGGTTCGCAAGGGGCTCCGACCGGATGCTATCGTGACCTTAGATCACGGATTAAGCCAAATCTGGGCCAATCAATTACATGAGGCTTATGAACCTCGAACATTTTTAATTACAGATCGAGCTGCTGCTCCAGGGTGGGGCCTTGGCGCGGCAATGGGCGCTCAGCTTGCTTATCCAGAACGTCAAGTTGTAAATGTCGTCGGGGATGCGAGTTTGAGTGTGTGCCTTCAAGAGCTTGCCACGGCTGCAAAGCACAATATCCCGGTGGTTGTCGTTGTTTTTCAAAGGGGGCTAGGTCTTGCCGCTGTTGCCAAAGGAATGGGTGTTGAGGCTGAATTAGTTGAAAAGCCTAAGCAGATCACGGATGCCTTAGCACGAGCATTTAGTGCCTACCGTCCTTACCTAATCGAGATCCTAGTCGATCCAGGCGCACAATCTTCGGCCGGTTTCCCTGGAACGATGAACAGTGTTAGGGAAGTATCCTAATTTATGGTGCAGTATAGAGAATGGTCCTTAGAAAGGTCTTAAATGAAATATTAAAGATAGTTCCAAGAAAAGGTGGGTAGGTTAAATCTATCCACCTTTTCTTTAAGTCAAAGTGAGTTCAGGAGTTTTCTTTTTGGGTATAATAAATTTACATGATAGTTTATAATGGATAAATGAAATTAACTAATTAGGAATGTTCCGTTTTGAGGTGAAACTATGGCAGTATCAGTAATTTTAGGCCCGAGGCTTCAAACTGTCGCATCGTTTGTTCCAGAGGGTGCTAATCTCGGAGATATAGGGACAGATCATGCTTATTTGCCTATATCTCTCTATGAAGCACAGCAAATAGCCAAAGCAGTCGCTGTTGATGTCCATGAAGGGCCTTATCAGTCGGCCTTGGCTGCGGTTAAAGGTCGTAGCTTAGAAGCCGTTATTGATGTAAGATTTGGGGATGGGTTAATGCCCCTTGAGGTGGGGGAAGTGAATGTCCTAACTCTTGCGGGAATGGGTGGACGAACTATGCTGGAGATTTTTTCGGCGCGACCGGACATTTTGAGGGGTATCTCTGATCTGATTGTTCAACCACAGGGAGCAGAAGGAGCTCTTCGATTGACCCTGCTGAAGGAAGGCTGGCTTCTGAAGACTGAGCGGTTGGTGGAAGAAGAGGAACGAATTTATATCGTCATGGCTTTTTCAAAGGTCGAAGGATGGAAGATGAACGAATTGCTTAAGATGGAACAGTCTTGGTCTCAGCGATTGCGTCCTGTTCTTGAGGAAGAGCAGCTGCCGGAATCGGACTATCAAAACTTGGTACATAAGCTTGTTTGGCATTTTGGGCCGCTAATCTTGGAAGAACGCCCCAATCTCTTGAACGAGCAGTTTGACGAATATCGGGGCAGGTTATTAAGGCAGATACAGCAAATGAAGAAATCGAAAAGCACTGAGATCGCGACTAAGATAAGAGAAGTCTCACTGACTTTAGTTTTAGTGGAGGGAATGCGTCAATGGCAGTAAGCGTTGGACTAGTTGCCCAGTTAATTGAAAAGATCGCTCCAAAATCCTGGGCTGAAGAATGGGATAATGTGGGACTACTCGTTGGAAGTGGTTCCCAAACAATTGAGCGCATCCTAATTACCCTGGACGGAACCATGGAAGTGGTGGAAGAAGCGAAAGAGTTTGGCGCCCAACTCATCGTGGCACATCACCCAATTATTTTTCGTCCTTTGAAGAACCTAAGAACGGATAACGCCGCCGCCCAAGTCCCCTTGCGTCTTTTGCAACATGAGATCGGGTATTATGCTGCTCACACGAACCTGGATCAGTCTATAGTTTCCTCAAGCCGAGTCCTAGGAGAATTAATCGGGCTGGAAAAGATGGAACCTTTGGAGCGTGTGTATGATATCAATCCCAGCCGAGATAGTGAGGAACGTGGGTATGGAGTAAGCGGATATCTGACCCGTCCGCAACCCTTAGGGACTTTATGGAAGAGCTTTTTAGACAAGTTAAAGCAATCAGGAGTTTATTCACAACCCTATGAGCTAACCGGGGTTCGTTTAGCTGGTTCGTTAGAGAAAGAAGTAAAAAAAGTAGCGATAGTCAATGGGAGTGGTGCGCGGTTCGTACCTAAAGCATTGTTTAAGGGTGCTGATCTTCTCATTACAGGGGACGTTGACCATCATGCAGTCCTCGATGCCTTAGAAGGAGGCATGGCTGTTGGGGATCTGGGGCATTTTTTGACTGAGGCCCCTATGCTTAAAGCAACCTACGACTACCTGACGGAGGAGAAAGCCCTTCAAGGAATTGAAATACGAGTAAGTTCAGTTAATCGTTCACCTTGGCTATAGAATAAGATCCCCTATGAGATAAAGAGTGTCTCCATAGGGGATCTTAATTATGAAAATAAAAAACGTGGATTTTATTTGTGAAAGATATTATTACCACTTGACATCAATTGTGAAATATATTACTATATGGTTGTAAGGAATAATCAGATAATAGAGTTCTTTCAAGGAAATACTCAAGGTCTATTAAGAAGGATTACTATCGCTTCGATACAACCGGATTTGAAAGGAGAAATGCAAAATGATGAGCAGAACTGAAATTCTACGACAACAACGTGAAAAGGTGTTAGCTAACATTCTGGCGGATAATGCGAATCGTGCGAAATGGCTAACTGAGCTAATGGATATTGATGATGAAATAGAAGAAATGGCAAAAGAAAAACCAAAAGTCAATTAACCAGTAACATCCATTTGACCAACGCTTGTTTTTTTAGTAAGATAACTAAGCGAAGCCAACCAGATGATCGCGGGGGCATGGACCGAAAGGTCGCCTCTGAGGAAAGTCCGAGCTCCATAGGGCAAGGTGCTGGGTAACGCCCAGTGGGGGAAACCCCAAGGAAAGTGCAACAGAGATATACCGCCGATAGCGGAGGTCAGTTATCAGAGGTCAGAGCAGGTTAGTTCTAATCCGGCTTCTGGATTCTGACGACTGACTTCCGAGTAGGTAAGGGTGGAAAGGCGAGGTAAGAGCTCACCGGCAGTCAGGTGACTGGCTGGCCATGTAAACCCCACCTGGAGCAAGACTGAATAGGGGAACTATGAACGGCCCGTTTTTGTTCCCGGGTAAGGTCGCTAGAGGCCGTCGGTAACGGCGGTTCGAGATAGATGATCATCACCTCCATACGGAGGTACAGAACTCGGCTTATAGGTTGACTTCGCAAAACATCATGGGAAACTGATGGTGCCAATTAGGCATCAGCGGTTTCCCTTCAGTTTTTTATGAGTAGTTTTTTAGTCAGACGTTTATTTCGTTAACCTACTCTATAGTGCTGAAATCTGAAATAATGAAAGATTTGCAGGCCAACTCTTGACTGATTGTTCATTCATTATAGAAGTAATAAATAAGTTTCTTATTGATAAGCCTTAACAATTTCTTGGAGCTTTAAGGCCAAACCCAATTTTCCTTCAACCTTTAAGCCACCTGTCATAAAGGCCATGGTAGTATTCAGTTTATTTTGGAGCAGTTTTGAGAAGTTTTTTTCATTAAGGATAAGGGTTACTTCAGCATCCGGTGAGGTTCCTTCGACGATTTCCACCTGTCCGGCTTTGAAGACGATTTGTAAGGGGCCGCTTTCCTCTAAATCAATCTGGAAAATACGATCCTTTTCTGAAGCAATATGCTCTGGGTTGGTATTCATTTTCTCTACAAGTGCTAGTAACTCATCTCTGACAGTCATCTTTTTCCCTCCTATTTTATACTATAAATAAAACGTTTTCACATTTCCAGAAAAATATATCACAATATTTTGTATAGTACAAAATATTTTTTGCACCTTGCTACCTATTAATAAGTTTTTTATATAGTACCAATAAGAGTGTCCTGTCTGTAAATAAAATTATTGATTTGCTTAGTACAGAATGACTTTTTGGTGAGAGAAGTAAGATGGAGGAATATTATAACAAATGTCGAATTTAAGTTAAGTTAGTATACATATATGGAGGTTGACAATGCTAAAAGACCTTCTTCTAAATGTAACGAGCATTATAGCAGTGGTTAGTATAGGTAATCAACTTCTGATTAATCAAGAAATTACCCCCTCTTCACCGTTGAAGTTAAGGGTATTTTTCGCATCCATGGCGGGTTTATTAGGAGCATTGTTAATGTTTAACAGTGTTCAAGTCATGCCCGGTGTCATTCTAGACTTCCGAAATATTGCAACAATCTTATCTGCAACATACTGCGGTTTTACGGCTGCAATGATAACTGGCTTAATGATCGGCATTTTTAGATTGTTTTTTGACGGGTTGACCTATACTTCAATCCTATCGGCCATAACAGCCGTTGTAATAGGGGTTGGCTGCGCCTTTATCGCTAAATATATAGCAAGTACCTTGAAAAAGTGGACTATTATGAGTATATACATCTTAATCGTACCCACCATAACCTTTTCTATAATGATTGATAATCAACACCTGCTAGCCAGAACAATTTTGACTTATTGGCTAGGTTTATCTATGGTTTCCAGTCTTCTGTATCTTTACGTTCGATATCTTGATTTAACAAGATTTCTCTATAGAAAATACCAAATTGACTCAGCAAAAGACCATCGTACAGGACTAAACAATGTACGACAGTTCGATAATGAGCTGAATAGAATTATGCATAACTTATCGGATCAAAGCTTAATTACCTTGCTTTTTATGGACATTGATTATTTCAAAAAGATTAATGACACCTATGGGCACCAAAATGGGGATAAGATACTTGAGGATTTAGGCAAAATCTTATTAAGTTCATGCAGCTATTCGGATATTGTATCTCGTAACGGTGGAGATGAATTTTCTGTATTAATGATGGACTGCCCAAGAGATAAAGTGCTAGTGGTATCAGAGCGAATCAGATCAACTGTTCAAGATCATAGATTCTACCTAATTGACGGTCAAGTTATAAACATCACCGTATCGATTGGTATCGCAATTTATCCGGACACGGTGAAGGATATTAGTTTGATTGTAGAGAAAGCAGATTTGGCCTTATACGAGGCTAAAAGAGCTGGGAGAAATCGGGTCATGCTTTCCCCATGATGAATGCTAATGCCTAAGGCCGATATTGACTAAAATGATCAAGACCGATCACAGAGGCGTGATCGGTCTTATAATGTATGAAAGTTTAGAAGTATAAATAAGCCCATAATTGAGAAAACTTAATTGATATCAAGATCAAGTTTATCATCAGAAAAAGCTGTTTTTCAAGGAGTATTGATTTAATGTCGTTAATCTTCGAGGTGCGTCCTTTAGCTATTGCTTTAGTTTCTATTTTATTAGGAGCTACAGGACAATTTTTGTTTCGTCTGGGTATGGTTCAGTATGGGAATGTCACGGTAACGGGAATTTGGAGGCAACTGGGATCCATTATTTTAACCCCTGCAATTTTTATGGGTTTTGTTTGCTTTGGTGTAAGTTCAATTCTTTGGCTCGTTGTAATTTCACGTTGGGAGCTTAGTTATGCCTATCCACTGGTCTCATTGGGATACGTAATTGCTATTCTTTATGGTACGATTCTTCTTAATGAAGATCTCACCTTACCCAAAATTCTGGGATGTACCTTAATTTTAGCCGGTATGAGTGTCTTAGGTTTATGGGGGCAAACTTAAGAGGCAGCTGAGAAAGGTATTTAAAAAATATATCTTTGTATAAGAGAGTTGAAAGGCCCCTGAGAATAGGATATGATAATACTAACTTCATAACGTTTCCAAATGGAACACCCATTATCTTTTTGGAGTCAGTTACAAGACAAGAAAAAGGGGCGTGTATTGGATGCATTTACAAGATTTCGGGCGAGGTACGCGGATCGAATTGTCTAAGATGGCCAAACTACTCGGAATGAAGTTTATTGGATTTAATCCTAGTGCTCAACAGGTGTCCTTGGAGGTTAAAGGCAAAGGAGTTACTTATCCCTTAGAGGAATTTGTCCAACAGTACGAACGTCAATGTCTAAGTTAATTAAATAGTAATTAAAAGGCTCTGACTCATTATTTTGAGTCAGGGCCTTCTTTGCTTGAGAGGGACGAAATTGTCAGAATTGTTTCCCTTTGTGTGGGGGTCTGACCCCCTTACTGTTTTTGGTAAAAGAAGGAGGAGACGGGTTTGAGGCCTAGGTGGTTTAGGCCGAAGAGATGTTCCGTGCTGCCCGTGAAGAGGATTCCGCCGGGGCGTAAGGAGTCCGTGAATTTCTTGTAGAGCATTTCCTTAGCTTCTTCGGTGAAGTAAATGACCACGTTGCGACAGGCTATAAAATCGAAGCCTGTTTGAAAGCGGTCCGTTAGCAGGTTTTGATGTTGGAATGTGACTTGTCGTTTCACGGTGTCTTTGATTTGATACCCTTTGTCAGAGGGGGTAAAATACTTTTGCAAGAATTCCGGCGGAGTGCTCGCAAAATCATTTTGTTTGTAGAGGCCGTTGGTGGCTTGCTTCAGTACATTGACATCAATATCCGTACCCAGTATGCTAAACTTAGCACTTGAGAAGTGCTCCATTAAGGTCATAGCTAAAGAATAGGGTTCCTGCCCGCTTGAACAACCTGCACTCCATAGTCTCAGAGGAGTTTTGTTTTGGAGAAGCAAGGGGATAATAGTCTCTCGCAGTGTTTTCCATTGGTTGGCATCCCGGAAAAATTGAGAGACGTTAATGGTTAAATGTTTAAAGAAGGCGTCATATAAGACTGGGTCAACATTTAGTGCCTTTAGAAACTCTGGATAGGTTGGATAGCCGTGAGAATTCATAAAGCTAAGAATTCGACGCTGCATTTGGTTTTGCTTATAAAACTTAAGATCCAGTCCACTTTTGGGGTGAAACCCTTTTATAAAGTCTTCGTAGGTATTGGAAATTGATGCGTGGGCCAAAGGGGTACACCTCTTTCTTGTTTTATCTAGTTGAAGGAGTCACTCAACATTTACGCGAAAAGGTCGACGATCAACCCTCGAATTTCATCGATCTTAGATAAAACCTCAAGGGGTTTGGCTTGTTGATCGAGAAGCTGTTTGCCAAGCTCGTCTAAGGCATGATCAATTTTTCCGACTCGTGCCATAACCTTGGGGCGGCCTTGATAATCCCAGGAGGTATCCTCCTGCATCTTACGGCTTTGCCCAAAGGTTGAACGCAGAAAGGATTTGACCATATCCCGAAAATCCTTAAGATCTCGGATGGAAAGGGAGCGGGCTAACTTTTTTCCTTGGGTTTCAAGCCGACCGAGAAAGGCTTGAAGTTCAAGGCGCTGGATTTTCTGGGTCTGAGATAAGACCCCGCTAAACTCATTATTGCGCTCCACAGAATTTTGAGAGTCATGAGTGGGAGCTAGAGGTTGATGTGGAGTATTAATTCGTAAGGACATAGTCATTCTCCTCTTAGAAAGGATTAATCATGCAGACGCGCAGAGCTTTTATTAAAACCCTACTTGGTCTTGGAGCTGTTATGTTACCCTGGAGCTTTTTGCCGAATCGTTTGGGAGAGAGTATCAAGACGAAGCTTGGGCGACCAGCAGTTGAATTATTGTTGCCCCCTGCGCCTGAGCCTGAACTAAATCAAACCATTGATTTAGAAAGCCTACATCGCACGGCTATGGATGATATTTATGTTTTAACCGCCCCTGAGATGCAAGGTCGTAGAGCAGGATCTATAGGGGAGACTAAGGCTTCAGAGTATTTAGCCAGTCAATTAAGCATGCTCGGTTTACGGCCCATGGGGGACCCTAATACTGGCTTTTTACAAGCCTTTACCATTCCACCGGTGGTGGAAACTCGGATCAATGGTCGGCTAACCTTTAAACCTGGACAAAACACAAGACTAAGATCTCCCTGTGTCAATCTCTTAGGGGGATTAATGGGTGAGAGTACTGAAGAAATAATACTACTAACTGCCCATTACGATCACCTGGGAGTTTACGAGGGAAGAATCTATCCTGGGGCTAATGATAATGCCTCAGGCGTGGGCTGTATCCTCGATGTCCTAAGGAGGATTCTCCGTGAAGAGAAGGTTCCGAGACGTACGATTGTTGTTGCTTTTTGGAGTGCTGAAGAGATGGGGTTTGTAGGATCTCAGGCTTTCGTCCACACGTCAACCTTTCCCCTTCACCAGATCCACGCAGTTCTGAACGTCGATACCGTCGGAAACGGAATGATCGGTAACTTCGCCCTTTGGGCTGACGGAGAAAATATTGCAGTCCAGGCTATTCAAGAAGCAGCGCTAGAGTGCGGGGCCAGTGCCCTGTTAACTCCACCCGCTGGACACAATAGTGATTCGATTAGTTTCGCCTTAGCGCATATTCCAGCAGTGACTTTAATGGCTAAGGACTGGCTCTATAAAAATCATACCCCAGAGGACACCATCGCTCTGTTAAAGCCTGAACAAATTAGTTTAGCCTCTGAAATGGTCTATAGAGCGGTTCATAGGTTGGCCTTTTAGTGTTAGGGGGCGACTGATTTAGCAGGAGCAACTGGGCCGGATGCCGGAGTCTGGTTCGGTTCAGTCACGTCATATTTGGTGCGCAAAATAATCAGATCGATCCGACGGTTTTTGCTTTGCCCCTGGGTACTATCATTTGAAGCAATGGGCCTATATTCCCCGTATCCTGCTGCAGAGAGCCGGCTGGGTGAGATTCCTTGGTTTTGCAAAATCTGTACTACGTTGGTGGAACGAATCACGGACAGTTCCCAATTGCTGGGGAACTGGGCTGTGTGAATTGGTAGATTATCCGTATGCCCTTCAACTCTGATTTGATTGGGTGCTGAGGCAAGGACTGTGGAAATATTTCTGAGAATATCACGAGCCTTTGAGTCAATAGTCGCTGAACCGCTTGCAAAAAGCAAGGTTTCCTGAATGCTGACCACTAGACCTCTCTCTTCCATAGAAGACACCAGTTTGGTTTGAATTCCGTTATCCGCTGCAAACCGGTCAAGCTTAGCCTTAATCCCTTCAATACTCAGGTTTTCAGCGTCGGTGTTTCCTTGGCCTGAAGGGTTCTCTTCCTCGCTATCTGCTGGTTCGGTATGTGCTGTATTATTCGGGTCACTACCCTTGCCAGGAACTGTGGCCTTAGAGGAAGGGCTGCCAGTCTGAAACAAGGAAGGCCCGGCTGGATTTGTCGCCATATCGATTTTCGCGGGAGTACCGCCGCCCAGGGCCTTGTTGAGAGATTCGGCAATGGCTTGGAAGCGTTCCGCATCGACCTTACTCATAGAATAAAGCACGACAAAGAAAATCATGAGCAGGGTAATCAGATCGGAATAGGTAAGCAGCCAACGTTCGCTATTTTCCTTTTCTGCTTCATGTTCGCGTTTTCTTCTCATCGGCTTTCACTGGCAGTGGCACGCCTGGATTCGGCGATACCCTCTTGAGCTTTCTCCTCAGAAGGCAGCATAGTAGTGCCAATGTGAGTTTTTAATTTTTCTTTGAGGATGGAGGGATTTTCTCCTGCTTGAATAGAGAGAATTCCATCCAAGACCATTTCCATGGCCGCCACCTCTGCTTTATCCTTCATCTTAAGCTTTGTAGCGATGGGAAGCCAGAGAAGGTTTGCGCTTCCAACCCCATAAAGAGTGGCTATAAAAGCAGCAGCGATAGAGTGAGAAAGGGCATCAGGATCGGAAAGGTTACCTAATACCATGACAAGGCCCATAACAGTACCGATAATTCCCATGGTTGGGCTATATCCCCCAGCGGCTTCGAAAACGGCGATTCCAACCTTGTGACGTTTCTCAAGGACCGCAATATTCGACTCCAGGATTTCCCTTGTAATTTCAGGGTCTGTTCCATCAATGACAAGTTGCATGCCTTGCTTCGTAAAGCGATCCGTCACAACTTCAAGTTCTTGTTCTAAACTAAGTAATCCTTCTCGTCGTGCTTTTTCTGCAAATCGTATAAGGGTTTCGTAGGCTTCGGCTGTTCCGAAGGATTGGGAAGTAAAGGCAAGTTTAAACCATTTAGGCAGATTTTTGAGGTCTGAAAGTGGAAAACTAATTAAAACTGCCCCAGCGGTTCCGCCAAAAACGATTAATGCCGCAGATAATCCCCCAAGGGAACTGACGGTTCCCCCTTCTAAACTATAGCCGACGATCAAGAAGCCGAATCCGACGATAACCCCAATGATAGTCGATAAATCCATACAGTTTTGACCACAACGCCTTAGGTTATCTAGTGTTTATATCCTATAAGGGGATGTGGTCTACCTCCCTTGCTGCTTTATGTAATAACGAATCTCTAAAGCCTTACTATAATTTATCGACAAATTTTCCGCTAAACTTTAGAACCTTTATTTAACACAACCTATTATAACAGTAAACGAAAAATAGCTGTGATAATTTCCTGAAATTTTACCTCGTTCATCATAAAGTTCCTCTTCAGTTTTAAGGAGTCATCGTCGATATAAAAGTAAGAGTATGTATTTGGAGTGAGTGTATATGAAAATAGATGGAACATCTATGTCTCCGGTTGGGAGCGTTCAAGCAACTAATCGGATCAATCAAGTCCACAAGAAAACCCTGGTTTCCGAAGCAGATAAAGTGGCTGTTTCAGATAAGGCGCAAGTTTTTCAGGCTTTACTGCAGAAGGCAAAGGAAATTCCTTCGGTTCGCGAGGAGCGTGTGAGAACCCTTGCAGAAAAGATTGACCGCGGGGAGTTTCAAGTCGATGCACAGAAAATTGCCGAAAAGCTTTTTGATACTAAATAGAGTGTAGAACGTTTTTAACGCCAAGTTTTCGTTACCTGATGTTTAAGAACCGAACCTAGATTTCTCAGAGGGGGAAAATTCGTGTCTGATATACTGCGAAACTTAGAGGACAACTTAAAATGTCAGGTTGCGCTCTATGACGAGCTTAATACTTTAGGAGGGCACAAGCAAAAGGCCCTGATTAAAAATAATCTTCAAGAGCTTGAGGCAATCACGGTCCGGGAAGAACAACTTTTACTTGAGGGAAGTCGATTGGAAAAAGAACGCCTGTTGTGGGCTGAACAAATCGGGCTTGACCTTGGAAAGGCACCGGAAGACCTTACCTTAGCAGAATTGGCAGATCATTATCCTAATTTACAAGAAGTACGAAAGGATTTAGACCGGGCGGTTGGAGCCTTACAAGGAATCCATGAGACCAATACTCAGCTTCTTCAACAAGCGATGAAAGTTGTTGAATTTACCGTGGGCATGTTAACCCATCAGGAAAGAAATACTTACCATCATCCAACAAATCTTAAAGAGGATGAGGGAATCCCAAAACTTCATCTCCTAGATCGGAGGGTTTAAATATGAGTTCTACTTTTTTTGGTTTAGAAGTTTCACGCAGAGCGCTGGCCTCCCAGCAGGCTGCTTTAAATATTACAGGACATAATATCGCTAATGCTAATACCGAAGGCTATACCAGGCAGGTCGGAAATTTGACCACAACCACACCCTATACAATCTCCGTCGCCGGAGGGAAAATGAGTTTGGGCTCGGGGGTAACCTTAGAAACGGTTACCCGGGCTCGAGATGCCTATGTGGATCGACAGTTTCGAGGAGAGACATCAAAGCAACAGTATTGGGCGGGACGGGAGGATACTCTCCAGAAAATTGAGGGAATCTTAAACGAACCCTCAGATAATAGTTTACATACGGACATGGATAATTTTTGGAATGCTTGGAGTGATCTCTCGAAAAATCCCGAGAATATGGGAGCCCGCTCGGTGGTTCGTGAGCGAGCATTAACCTTAACGGAAAGTTTTCACCACATCGCTCAGCAAGTTAGTGACATGAGAGAGAACTTAAATTCCAGTATCAACGTGCAGATCCATCAAATCAATTCCTATGGTCAACAAATTAAAGATCTGAATGATCAAATCAAGCGGTCAGAAGTTGCCGGGGATAACCCCAATGATTTAAGGGATCAACGGGATCTTATCGTGGATCAGCTATCAAAGCTAGTCAGTGTGAGAGTCGTTGAAACCAAGGATCCATCGTTTACAGATAGGAATGTGAATAATTTCAAGGTCATTATCGGGAATGAGAATTCGCCTGAGAACAATACCTTAGTCGATGACAGTACGGTACGATTTTTGGAAGAACCCCCTCCGCAGAAATTAATTAATGGTCATACTTCGTCACTTGTCGTCTGGAGTGATGACCTTAATCCAGTCAAGAAGGAAGTTGACTTAGGGAGTAAAGTTGGAATGCTTGCTGCAAATATCGAAATAAGAGATGTTGACCTTCCCAAGTTTGGAGATCAATTTGACAAGCTGGCCCAAGGAATCGCCAGCGCAGTGAATGCGCTGCATCAGACAGGGCAAGGGCTTACCGCTGAGACTCAAACGGATTCTGTAGTGGGCCCTGTAGGGATTAACTTCTTTACAAACGGCTCGAACCCAGCAACGACAAACCCGCCGGAACTCCCGGTGATTACGGCTTCCACCATCACGTTGAACTTTATCATTGAGAATGATCTTAATAGAATTGCCACAGGAACCATTCCTCTAAATAACGAGACAGACCCACCTACTCATGCCCAGGATGCTGAGGGTAATCCACTAGTGACTGTAGGAGATGGGAGTATCGCTAGAGCCCTCTCCTCTTTATCCGGGGGATGGAGTGCTCTGAAGGATTTGATCGCCTCTGGAAAATTTGGAGAAATCGATGGAATTCCTCAGAATCCTGTATCAGGAGCTTCCTTTGGAGACTATTACGGCTCAAATGTCGCACAAATGGGTGTGGATGTCCAACAAGCGGAACGTATGAAAGCAGGACAAGATGTCTTAGTCATACATTTATCAAACCAACGAGAGTCCTATTCGGGGGTTTCTTTGGATGAAGAAATGACGAATCTGGTTCGATTCCAAAAGAGTTATTCAGCGGCAGCCCGTATGGTAACTATGATGGATGATATGTTAGATACCATTGTCAATCGTATGGGACTAACACGCTAAGGATGTAGAGGGTAAGACTATAGGACAGGGAACCTCCCGCTTTTAGAAGTAGAAGCTTATTTAAGATAGAATTATACTAAGAATGGGAGAGGTGATTACTTTGCGTATAACTAATAACATGATGACTCAAGACTTATTACGCAATCTGCAAGCATCTCAGGGAAGAATGAGTCAGATCCAAAACCAGATGTCTTCTGGGTACAGGATCACCCGCCCTTCAGATGATCCTGTCGGAATACAAAATGCTTTGCGCATGAAGAGTAGTATTTCTGCTGTTGAGCAGTGGAAGAGCAACGCTGATGAGGCTTTAGGGCTAATGGATACGACGGATGGCACCCTTGGGGATATGACTTCCATGCTGCAACGGGTGAAAGAGCTTGCTCTACAAGGGGCAAATGGGACGTTATCTGTGAATGATAGGGAAAGTATTGCCATTGAGGTGGATCAGATTTCTGAGCAACTTCATTTAATTGCGAATACTAAGAATGGGTCCAGGTATGTCTTTTCGGGGACTGCATCGGATAAGGAACTCATAACTAAGGATCCTATAACCTCAGAATTTATCTGGCAAGGGAATAATGAGGACATAAAATTTGAGGTAGGGAATAATCTAAGCTTACCTATTTCCATCAATGGACGGACCTTGTTTAAGGAACCTCTGACAGGTGCCCCGGGGGTATTTGATACCTTGAGTGCTTTAAGTACAGCGTTAAGGAACGATGATACAACTGGAATCGAGAATTCTCTTGAAGATATTGAGGGGAATATTGATAATGTCTTAGCTCATCGCGCTAATATCGGAGCGCGTACAAACCGGATGACGGCTCTAAGGGAACAGCTCGATACCACATCCTACAATTTGACTCAGAACCTCTCGGCTATCCAGGATGCGGATATCGCCAAAACGATTATTGAGTTCAAGAATTCAGAAAATGTCTATAAGGCATCGTTGTCGGTTGGGGCGCAGATTATTCAGCCTTCTTTGGTTGATTTTATGAGGTAGCGGATGTTTTGTTAACACACGTTCTGCCGTAGAATTCGCATGCCAAACTAAGACTCAGACTTCGGACTGGGGACGAGGGTGCCCGCCAAATTCGCCCTCCCTGGCTCAACTGGCGGCTTCGCACGTCCTGTGCTCAGCCCTTGGTATGGGGTGCTTGTCTTCGTTAAGTTTGGCAAGCTGCTCGGTCTAAGGCTTCTCTCCTTGTTAAGCAAAACATCTTAGGTAAAGAGGAACGGAGAAGGGAGTTATTCCATGCTTCGGATAAATATTAGTACTCAGCCGATTCGGTTGAATTATAATACACAAAATGCGAAGTTGAATTTGCAGTCTACTCCACCTAAGGTGGAGATGGAGAGGACGCCGGCGACGTTGGAGATTAGGCAGCCTAAAGGGGAGTTGACGATTGATCACACTCCTTTTCGTTATTCCATCGGGCTTAAGAATATCGCTGACTTTGCTCGAGATAATGCTGCCCTCGGCAGACAAACGGCTATGGATACCATTGCCCGGATTGTGGAAGAAGGCAACCAAATGGCTCGGTTTGAGACTAAGTCAAATGTGATTGCCAACTTGGCGTTTAATGCTAGTATAGGTGAGGTTCCAGATATCACCTGGGCTCCTATCGCTGCCCCTAAGATACATTATCAGGCGAATCCAGCTAAGATTAATGCTAGTGCTGGAAAAGTAGATTTTTCTGTTCAGCCCGGCAAAGTTCAAGGCGACTACCAGCATGGGAAGGTCGATATTCAAGTCCTTCAATACCCAAGTATTCAGTTTTCAACCGTCGATGTTAAAGTATGAACCCCTCAGGAGGCAATGTAATGATAATAGAGTCAACTAGATTTGGTGAACTGGATGTCGCAGAAGAGCAATTATTTAACTTCCCCTATGGAATCCCTGGTTTTCCAGAGGAAAAGAGCTTCGCATATATTCTACATGATACCGAAAGTCCTTTTTCTTTTTTACAGTCGACAACGGAGGCTGATTTGACCTTCATACTAGTCGATCCTTTTGTGTTTTTTAAGGATTACGAATTTAATATGGATGATGAGATTGCCAAAGAACTAGAACTGTCCCAGGAAAATCCGCCTCAAGTTTTCTTGATTGCCAGTATGAAAGGAAAGCTTGCCGATATGACGGTAAACTTACTGGCACCGCTAGTTTTGAATGGGGTTAATCGTAGGGGTAGGCAGGTTATACTAGACAAGACGGAGTATTCTATCTGTCACAAACTGTTTCCTGACGGCTTACCACAAGAGGCTGTCAAAGGGGGAAAGTAATATGTTAGCACTGACCCGCAAAGTAGGCGAGCGAATCGTCATTGGTGATAATATTGTCGTGACAGTGGTAGGCATCAAAGGGGATAATATTCGTATAACCATTGAGGCTCCTAAAGAGATTAAGATCTATCGTGGTGAGATTTATGATGCTATTGCGGCAGAGAACAGACAAGCAGCTGTTCCCAACGATTTAGGTGAGCTGGATATACTAAAGACATTGCAAATTAAAAAGTAAAGGTCAAGAATAAAAATCATTCTGTAACGTCAATTACTATTGGTTGTTACAGGATGATTTTTTGAACTCGATTTCTTTGCAATTGTCTTCAAGTTGTTTTGTGAAGAATTTAATAAGATTTATAAAATTAAAAGGAAAAATGGTCTTCTGTAGCGAAAATCTGTACACCTAGGAAAACAAACCCATTTTGAAAGGAGTATTGTCGATAATAAGTTGCGTTCTTTGAGGTAAGTCAAATATGAGTCTTAATTAAAACTAGAATAGGTGAAATTGACCAAAGCGAGGTAAAAAGGTGTCAGTAAGAGTAAGAATTCTGGTAATTTTAATTTCCTTTGCCTTAGTTCCGGTGTTAATCGGTGGAGGGGTTACTTATTGGGCAGTAAACAACGATTTATCGAAGACCGAGCACGAACAAGCAACATTTGCTACACAAGCAGCTGTTAATTCAATGGCTGTTATTGGGCAAAATATGGAGCAGGCAGTGAAGACTTATGGCTTTTGGGACGACTCCTACATAGCATTCCAAGCAAATGATGTCGACTGGATTATCGAGAATGTTAATATTGCCGCGGATGATTTTGCTGTTGACTTCGGACTGAGTATGGATGCGACTGGAACAGTCCTAAATTCATTTGGAAAAGAGAGTTATTCAGGCGATTTGAGTAAACATCCCTTACTTATAAGAGCCCAAGCAGGAGAGAAGATTCTATCTGGAGTGTATCAGGCACAGAATGGATTAGCCTTTGTAGGTGTGGCTCAAGTGCTTCAAAACAAAGGTGCTGGTGAAAAAGTTGGCTATTTAGTATTTGGCCAATACCTAACCAAGGATCAAATAGGAATGGTCAAACAGTTGACTGGAGCAGATATTACTGTACTAGCGAAAAGTGGGGACAATTTTTCGACTAACGACGTTCTTCCGGGGGCAGGAATTAATGGTTCAGTATTACAAACTAACGAGAAAGGTGTGCCTTTTCTAACAAGCTATGCACCATTTACCGACATTAATAATACGGAAATCGGACAACTGGCTGTTACTATAACGGCAAATGCCAGTATGGCGGCAAGGAATAATTTATTAAAAGTAACAATCGTGATCCTAATTGCGAGTATTATATTGGCAATTTTTATAGGGCGCATTACTGCTGCATCATTAATTAAACCAATTGTATTAACGGCTCAACTTTTAAAAGAAGTGACAGCGGGAGATTTTAGGCATGAACACAAAGTGGACTCTGAAGGTGAAATTGGAGAAATGCTAAAGGCTTACAACGGAATGGTCGCTGGATTGAGGGCCTATATACAGGGTACAAATACTAGCTCTGAGGAATTAGCACTCTCCACAGGAAGGTTCTCCACAAACATTGACTATTTGGCCAGGGCTAGCGAAGAAATTACACAAGGCGTCCAAGAAGTGGCGACGATGGTTCAAAATGTTCAATCTAACACCAAGCTTACTGCGGACTCAATCAAAAGGATGTCTGAGGGTATTCAAGAAATTTCCGTCCATTCGTTAGATGTCTATGAACTGGCGAGTCATACTGCTCAACGAGCGGAATCTGGTGTTCAGGAGATAGAGTCTGCTGTTAGTCAGATGGATACGCTTATAAATCAATCCAAGGCTATGGAGATTGAAGTCGTTCAACTTGAAGGTAATTCTCAGAAAGTTGGCCAAATCACAGAAGTAATCACTGCAATAGCTGCACAAACCAATCTCTTAGCCTTGAATGCCGCAATAGAAGCCGCAAGAGCAGGTGAGAACGGTCGGGGATTTTCAGTCGTGGCAGAAGAAGTACGAAAACTAGCTGAAGGTGCTACAGAAGCCACCAATGAAATTAAAACAATCGTTTTTGAGATTCAGAATGGAACTGAAAAGGTCACAAAATCGATCTCAGACGAAGCAAATGCCATTGCCGAAGGAGCGCAACTTGTTAAAAGCGCTGGACAATCCTTTATTGAGATTCAACAAGCTGCCTTGTCAGTAACTGATAAAGCAAAAAATATCACCACTGAAACAAAGCAATTAGCCGTTGAAAGTGAAGAGGTCGTTAAGTCTATCATGGAAGCTGAAGAGAATGCAGTACAAGTAGCCAATAGTGCCCAAAATATTGCTGCAGCAACCCAAGAACAGTCGGCATCGGTTCAAGAAGTTGCGGGTTCGATTAGCGGGCTTGATGAAATGGCACAGAGATTAAAGGATTTGAGTAGTAGGTTTTTAGTTTGAGATTTTTAAGAAGCTTAAAATTGAGGAGTCTCATGAACCTTATCTAATTCCCTGAAAATATACAGGCCTTGGAGAAACATCACTCTCCAAGGCCTGTTTTACCGGCAATCGATGGCATTATTTATTACAGTTCTTTAACCAAATGACCAAGCGAGACGACTAAATCCTCGAATATCTCTATTTTTATCTCCTCACCGAATGGATATACAGATGGTCTAGAATACTTTCCTTTTTCCTCAAGGGTATAGACCATAATAATCTTATCGATGGGATGAATAATCCAGTACTCCTTAACAGAATGTTTCTCATACACGTTTAGCTTTTTTATGTAATCCAAAGGGACACTATCAGGGGATACAACTTCTATAATTACGTAAGGGCTCCCCTTACACCCTTTATTATCCAAATTTTCCCTATCGCAAATGATAGCTATATCGGGTTGAACAACATTCTCTATTTCCTCATCCGATGCATCTGGATCCGTGAGTCTTACGTCAAAGGGAGCCGTATAAACCTCACAAGACTTGCCCACTAGGTAATTGGAAATCTGACGGAGGAGTTCGGCGACAATTTTCTGGTGGATCCTAGCTGGTGCCGGTGTCATGGCATAGGCAATTCCTTCAATCAGCTCAACAGAATTATCCTCTGGCCAGGTCAGATAGTAGGCATATGAATATTTGGTCATACCATACTGCTTCGAACAAGAACTCTCTTTGAATTCTTGTCCCATCTGGAAGCCACCTCCGTAAACGATTTTGGCATATAATGGTATTCACGTCGAGGTAAGTCTCAAGCACATTAACGCCTAGATGTTAGTCATGACAGAACGCCTTCAACTGGTTTCCAGGGATTCCTTAATGGTGTCGATTGATATACCCCACGAGAAAACAGGATTACCCAAAAGACAAACTTCCGAGTCTTTTGACCGGAGCATTTCTGTCGTTTATCTCTTGAAGAGGGCGTAAGACTCAAGTCAATTAAAAATGTCGTATCCATTGGAGAAAGGAGAGGTTCCATGATCCTTGTTCTAAATGAAGGTCAGTAATTATGGCTTGACTTCAGCAGAACCCTAGTTTTCACAAGCTAAACAATAAGTGGATAAGTTGGGGATAAGTTGGTGTCAGGCACAGGTCCCCGAATATCGAATATCGAATAAAGAATAAACGATAAAATGACCCAGGCGCAGTCTCAGTTTTCTTAACCAAGAAAAAAATCTATTAAAGATAATATATATTTTATACGATAAATCAATTAGAAGTGACTAGATAAACGAGGTGTAGCAAAATGGATATTAATACTGGAAAAGTGCCTGTCTTTGTGCCCAGTTTTTCATCGAAATCTTTTGTTGTTTCGCCAGCGGAAGAGGCTATAATCGAACCTAAGGATGGAGCGGTTCAGGATCAAATGCAAACAAACAAGGATGTCAAAGAGTTTAAAAGAGATGAAATTAGTCAAATAACTGATGGTTTAAATAAGTTCATGGCAACGATTAACACTGATCTTAAGTTTGAAATACATGAGAAGACTAATCGTATAATTGTTCAAGTCGTTGATTCCAAAGACCAGCGAGTAATTAAGGAATTTCCTCCCCATGAATTACTAGATACATTAGCTGCTATTAGTGATTATATTGGAGTGTTACTAGATAAGAAAGTCTAATCTCTTCTGAATGAGCCAATATGATAATTTGTCAAGCATATAGAATAATGACGTTGTTTTATTAAGAACCCGAATGAAGACTAATTTTCATTAAGGTTCTTTTTATAATCCAATTTGTAATTCAAGTGAAAATCAAAGCATTTAGAAGAATTAACTACCAATTTGATATTAAACATGGGAATAAGGTATTATTTGCCCTAAAGTAAATCTCGTAAGCTTCGATATATAAAGTAAGCGGGCTATAGTAGTTCACCTTCACCCCAACCGGCCGGAGGGTGGAGTGTTTCTGAACCTGCAAGAAATGCACGGGCAAGGATGCCTGGCATAAAAATCAAGGAGGAATATAACATGATTATCAATCACAACATGGCTTCCCTAAACACATATCGCCAGTTGAGCTCCAACAACGTTAACAGTGCTAAGTCGCTGGAAAAACTCTCTTCAGGTCTTCGCATTAATCGCGCTGGCGACGATGCTGCAGGTCTTGCAATCTCCGAAAAAATGCGTGGTCAGATTCGCGGCTTAGACCAAGCAGTACGCAACGCGCAAGATGGTATCTCTATGATCCAAACTGCTGAAGGTGCTCTGTCCGAAACCCACAGCATTCTTCAACGTATGCGCGAACTTGGCGTTCAATCAACTAATGATACATTGACTTCTGATGACCGCAATGAGATTCAAAAAGAAGTGAATCAGTTAGTTGATGAGATCGATCGTATTGGTAATAATACTGAGTTTAACACCAAGAAGCTCATTAACGGTAGTGTATCTCAAACAAGAACCAGTGATAATACCACTTTGGCTGACGGTGCTTTACTAGTTAAGGACACAACTTCTGCTACCAAGTCAGGTGTATATGCTGTAGACGTTACTACTGAAGCTACTCAAGGAACAGTGACAGCTAGTGCTGCTTTTGATAACGCGAATGGCTTGGATTCTGGCGACAGTATTACCATAAACAACGTGCAGATTGATTTTGCTGCTGCTGACACCGTGCAACAAGCTTTACTCAAAATTAATAACCAAACTGATTCTACGGGTGTCGAGGCATATATTGGCGATAATGGTGGTGTAAACCTGCGTACTACTGCTTACGGCAGTTCAGCTGAAATTACTGTAACATATGGTGGCAATGCTCAAACTAACCTGGGTCATGCTGCGGCTGTTAATGCCGCAGGTACCGATGTAGGAGGTACTATTAATGGAACAGCCGCTATTGGAAATGGCAAGGTATTAACTCTATCTTCAGCTGGTAATGCTGCTGATGGATTGTCCGTTGAGGTGGCTGGAACCGCAACAGCTGCAACTATGACAAGCAGTGCTGATTATGTCGCAGCCACTGACGATACTAGCGTATTGACAATTAATGGTGTAGCTGTCATCGAATCTGGCGATGCCGTCACCGGCAAAACTGGTGCACAGATTGCGGATATGATCAATCTTAAATCTGACCAAACTGGTGTCACTGCGACGTTTAGTGCAAATAGATTTACTCTTACTTCTGCCGCGACGGGTGATGGAGCCAACATCACCATCGATACAGCTACAGCGGCTGCCACTCAGGTATGGGGCTTCACTACAGCAGATACTACTGTAGGCGACGCAAATGGTACCGCAGGTACTGACAATATTACTGGTGCTTTAGGTGCTAGTGGTAACGACGCAAATGTTACAATAAATAACGCCAATACATTGAGCATGCATATCGGTGCCAACAACGCTCAGACTATGAATGTAGACATCAATGATATGCGTACTTCTGCTATTGGTAAAAATGTGACCAATACAAGTAATTTAACAAATATTGCTGATATCAAAACGAACAACGCGATGATGAGTCGTAACAGCGCAGAAGATTCTCTCAAAGTTCTTGACGAAGCGATCAAGAATGTATCCGCAGAGCGTTCCAAGCTTGGTTCTTTCCAAAACCGCTTAGAACACACTATTGCTAACCTCGGAACTTCCAGCGAGAACCTCACCGCTGCTGAGTCCCGTGTACGTGACGTAGATATGGCCAAAGAAATGATGAACTTCCAAAAGAACAACATCCTTTCCCAAGCCGCTCAAGCAATGTTGGCTCAAGCAAACCAAGCTCCTCAAGGTGTTCTCCAACTGCTCCGTTAATCTTTATTTGGATCTACACAGAAAGGGCCCTGGGCATTCAGGGTCCTTTCTTGATAAATGATAAGATTAGAGCAGAATGGGGGTGAGGCAGAGAATGATCATCTCTCATAATATGGCATCTCTTAACACGTATCGGCAGTTTTCAATTAATAACATTCAATCTGGAAAATCTCTAGAAAAGCTTTCTTCAGGTCTACGCATTAATAAGGCAGGAGACGATGCAGCTGGCCTAGCCATTTCAGAAAAAATGCGAGGGCAAATTCGTGGCTTGGGACAAGCGGCACGCAATGCTCAAGACGCCATTTCCCTAATTCAGACTGCGGAAGGAGCTGCCTCAGCTATTCAAGATATGTTGCAGCGCGGCAGAGAATTGGCTGTTCAGGCAAGCAATGGAGCATTAACTGACGATGACCGGGATAAGGCTCAAAGTGAAATGGGTCAAATCCTTGCGCAAATTGATTCTACCGCAAATAGTACTGAATTCAACACTAAAAAGCTCTTAAACCAAAAAGGAAATGGAACTTCAGAATTTGCTGGGATTTCTCAGGCGTCGCTTGATCAACTAACTAGCAAACTGCCTGGCTGGATTAACGACGGCATGGAGGCTATTACCACTCAGCTTGGAATCGCTAACCCTACTGGAAACCGTCCCATGAATGTACAGTATTATTATGACGCAGCATCCACAACCGGTGCTTCCATGGGTACTTCTAACGGCGGGGCAAGTTTAACCCTTAGTGTCAATGTGGCCAAGTTTTTTGATGGCTCAGGAAATTTGCAGCCCGAAGGGGTCATTGATACCCTGATTGCTCATGAAATGGTCCACGCCTATCAATTTACTCAGATGCCCTTTGCCACAGACGGCGTGAACAGTGCGGATGAGCAATGGTTTCTTGAAGGTCTAGCAATGGCCATTCAGGGCGGCAGTCTTTTTGCAGTAACAGACCATGACGTAAGCTTGGTCAATCCTTTTGACGGGGATTATCGCTCTGCTTTCGAAGCAGTTAAAGTCCTGCATGAAATAACTGACGGCGGTATCAATGCGATCATCGATAGACTGGAAGCTGGCGATACCTTAGATCAGGCACTTGCCAACACGACGCAAGCGATTGCAGGAACAGAACTGGCAAGTTCGACCACTGGGTTTGCAGATTTCGCGAATGTAAGTAGCTTCATTACTTGGTTTAATAATGACGCAGATGGTGAAATTACAGCCTACGTGACTGGTAGCGCTGATTTCACTCAGGGATCAGGAGCAATTACAGATGGTGGTACTAAAGGTAGCAATAGCAATTTGACACTTGATCAAACTATTACTAACGGAACGGGTACAGGCCTAGTAGATACTCACTTTACTTTGTCCTTTGCCAATGCTTCCAGTGCTGCAAGTGATAACATTACATTCCACATCGGAGCTAATTCTGCTCAAACGATTGGTATGCAGACTCAGGATTTGCGTACAACGGCATTGGGGTTGACAGGTTTAAGTGTTGCTACAGTACCTCAGGCAGAGCAAGCTATTAGTACATTTGATACAGCTACTAAAAAAGTATCAGCGTCTAGAAGTTACTTTGGTGCCCTGCAGAACAGACTAGAACATACTGTATCAAACCTAAATAATAGTGCTGAAAATCTAACCTCCGCCGAGTCCCGCATAAGAGATGTTGACATGGCCAAAGAAATGATGAACTTCCAGAAAAACAACATCCTTTCCCAAGCCGCTCAAGCGATGCTGGCTCAAGCGAACCAAGCTCCTCAAGGTGTACTGCAATTACTCAGATAATTTCAGATGAGATATTGAGACTCTGGCTTTCAGGGTCTCTTTTTATATAACGAACCTGTGTATTAACGGTGGGTTAATACTAATATCGGTGTAAAGAATTTATATGAGTATTTCTAGAAAGGGTGTAAAGGTAGACATTGTTTTATTGGTATTCAATCAAGGACTGGCATAAATTAGAAAAAATTGATTGCAGAGATAATTGTGTCATGCTAAAATACAATCAGAAACTGATTTATGAAGTTAAGGTGGTATTTGGATGGCTGTCATGATTGGACCTACTTCTAGCAATCCTATTAATATGGAACTTTCTATTCGTCAGCGGGTCAACACACCAGCTTTAAAGGAGATATCTGAGGAATTGAACGCGGGAGGGCGAGTAGCCGTTGCTGAAAAGGCATTTCAGACGGCGCTAGGACAGGTTTCGAGACTACTAGCTGAAAAGAATATTCAAGTCTCTACGGTCTTTGATGGTATAAATGGGAACCAAGTTAGAATTGTAGATGGGGATTCCGGCAGACTGATCACTCAATTACCACCTAATGCAGTAATTCAAATTGCCCAAAAATCAAAGGAACACCATATTGGCTGGATAATAAATAAGCTTCTTTAGATATTGTTTCAAAATTATTTGTAAATTAAAGACGAGGTTTGAGTTTAATATTATGAAATGTACATTACCATAACCAACTAATTAATAATACCGCCAATGCTGCGGTGTTATTTTATTTACAGTTCAAGGAATTAAAAACTACAAAAGACTTAAACTAAAGCTTCATTAGCGGCATATGCTTTAGACTTTTTATATAAAAGTCTAAAGTATGGAATCAAATCCTTCGATAAGATAAACAGAAAGATATTTTCTCGGCTAAGGAGGGGTTTCTATGGTAATGCGTACCTATGGACTAAGCGGTTCTGGTATGGACGTAGACCAAATGGTCAAGGATTTGATGAAGGCCCGACGGGCTTCGTATGATAAAATGTGGCAGAAGAAAACTCAGTTGGAGTGGAAAAAAGCGGATTATAATACTATGTATTCTACTCTCCGCGACTTCCGAAATACAACAGCTTTTAATTATAAATTACAGAGTACGTTAATGCCTAAAACGATCTCGTCGACTGCTGAAAGTACAGTCTCAGCAACCGCTAATGCAGATGCAGCCAATGTCAGCCATGACATCAATGTTACCCAGCTTGCTGAGGGCGCTAAGTTAACAAGTGCTGGGAGTATATCAATTCCGTCGGCTACTAAAGAGAGTTTAAGTACTCAGTTTGGCTTGGCAGCGGATATGTATGAGATTGTCCTTAAAAACGGTACTACTTCGAAAACCATCCAGGTTGATACAAGTAAGAGCATTTATGAGTTCGTAAGCAGTATCAATAATGCTGGCCTTGGAATTAAAGCTAATTACGACGCAACCTTGGATCGTTTTTTTATAAATACTTCCGGGTCAGGGGCAAATGTAGGAATTGATTTTTCTGAAACAGTTGACGCTGATGGTCTTGACTTTATTAATAAAACCTTGAAACTTGCCGATGTTACTTCTCTAGATACTACTGGTCAGACAAGTAGCATTGACATTGGAGTAACCAATGCAGATGATTCACTTTCCGCTCAATTGGGAATGACGGGTAGTTTTATGATGAAACTGACCAACGGTACCACCACCACTGATATCACAATCGACAGCAGCGATTCATTAAATGACTTAATT
Source organism: Desulfosporosinus sp. (assembly GCA_003513495.1). Lineage (GTDB taxonomy): Bacteria > Bacillota > Desulfitobacteriia > Desulfitobacteriales > Desulfitobacteriaceae > Desulfosporosinus. Next base: position 260,464 of record DOPM01000020.1, on the reverse strand, counting down.
AATCAAATTAATTCAGCAGGAGTTAACGCTGATGCGAGCTATGATGGCAGCCTATTCACGCTTAAGGCAGTCAGTGGCACTCTTAGTGTTGCCGGTAGTGACCAAGCTGCTATCGACTTTCTAAATGATAAATTAAAGCTCAATATATCTCAGATTACACCGAATCCCATGGGAAAAGATGCACAGTTTAATTTGGATGGAGTGAATCTAACCCAAGCCAGCAATAGCTTCACAATTTCGGGAGTTACATATCAACTAAAGGCGGAAGGTTCCGCTAATATCGTTGTTTCATCCGATAATGATAAAGTAATTGCCAATGTCAAAACCTTCATCGATTCTTACAACGAAATAATGGAAAAAATTAACAGTGAGCTGAAAGAAGAAAAATACTCAGACTTCATGCCTCTAACTAGTGAACAGAAAAAAGATATGAAGGATTCGGAGATCACGGAATGGGAGAAAAGGGCCAAAAGTGGCATGCTGCGGCATGATTCCATTTTACAAGATACTCAATATAAATTGAGAAACGATATTTCTACACCGGTTAGTGGCCTTTCGGGCAAGTATACCAATCTATCGTCAATTGGTGTAACAACAGGGGACTATTCTGAAGGCGGCAAGCTTTATCTTGACGAAACAAAATTGAAGAAAGCACTCGAAGAGGATCCAGATATCGTAAGTAAACTTTTTAGTACCAGTGGAGCTGCTAGCGCTAATCAAGGGGTAGCCGTTCGCTTCTATGAAACACTTAAAACGTCCATGGATAGGATTGCTACGGTGGGTGGTTATAGCAGTACTACAGATGATGATACCAAAAGCAGCCTGGCCAAGCTAATTACACGGTATAATTCTGATCTAATAAGGATGGACGATCGTCTCCAAGATATTGAAAGTCGTTATTATAAACAATTCGATGCCATGGAAACGGCACTGAGTAGAATGAATCAACAAAGCAGTTGGCTTTCTCAACAATTAGGTAGCTATTAGTAATATAGAGGAGGATTTTTTATGATGAATACTCAGATGGCGGATGCCTATAAAAATCAGCAAGTTATGACTGCTTCACCGGAACAGTTGACATTGTTACTATATAATGGTGCTTTAAGATTCTTGACAGAAAGCATTTTGGCCATGGAACAGGGGGATGTCCAAAAATCCCATAATGCTAATCTGCGTGTGCAGGACATCGTACGAGAGTTTGTTCAGACCTTGGATATGAGCTATGAACTCTCAAAAACTTGGGCGCAACTCTATGAATATATTGAACACTGTCTCATTCAAGGAAACATCAAAAAGGATCTAGAACAGTTGCAGAACGCCAAAAGTATGTTGACAGAAATGAGAGATACTTGGGCAGAGGCCATGAAACTTACTCATGTAGCCAGGGCAGTAGGCAAGTGATGATAGGTGACAAGTTAGCCCAAGCTCTGTGGCAGGATTATCGGTTTTTAACTAAAGAAATGGCTAAGTTTTTAGCTAAGCAGGATATGGAGCTTTTTAATGAGCTGATGAATCAACGGGAACAGTTGCAAACCGCCATTGATCAGGTCGAGGATGAGGGATTCAAAGGCTCATCGGTGGGACAGGCGATTCTAGCTGAAGTTCACCATGATAATCAATATATTATCGATAATGTTCAGATCTTACTTAGTCAAAGTAAACGACAACACCAGGTTGCGGAAGCCTATGGTGCAGTAAATACAACTACTGTCAGCCGGATGAATTGGCAGCGATAATTGGTTATATAGGAGGGATTTATCTTGATCAATCCCATTCAACCGAATACTCAGACCACCATGATTCCCATGGATGCTTTTGCTGGACAAAAATTAGACCGTTCCTTGGAAACACCGCGTAAGGTCATCGATCGTAAGGGAGAAATACCCTCTGCCCGGGAAGAAATTCCACGTGAGCAGGTGGAAAAGGCGACGGAAAAGCTCAATCGACTGATGGGAATTATTGATAAACGCTTAGAGTTTCATGTTCATGAAGAACCTGAACGCTTCATGGTTAAGATTATTGATCAGCCAAGCGGCGAGGTATTAGACGAAATTACGCCTAAACGGGTTTTAGATATTTTAGGTTCTTTCACTCAAGTGGCAGGCATATTGTTCGATGAACTTGTGTGATCGAATATGAGGTTATATCTGGAATAAAGATAATACATTTGTTGTTTTAACGTATAAAACAAACAGGAAGCAATTTTTTGCCTCCTGTTTTGTTTTTTTGCCCAAAGGTCCTAGTGGATTGTGACAATCCGACTATTTGTAGGCTTCACTACTAAGTGTATTGTTAGTCACATAGCACAATTTGCTAGTAAATTAGAATATCTTTACAGTTAACACAATAAACTCGGCAATTTTGTCGAAAATACTTATATACGATTTTGCGACTTGGTGCTAAGATAAAGAGAATATAAGTAATATTGTTTATATGCTTCTTTGGAGGAATTCTAAAATATATGGCGAATACAAAGTAATCGGATTAATTTGTCCTTTTTTACATAATACATAACAATATGCGACAAATAAAATTCGGAAGCTCTAGAGTGACTTGCGTCAGGTTATTTGTAATAGATAAAAGATAGGGGGGCAAAGCGTGAGTCAAGATGATAACAACAATTTGGGAGTTGATCTAGGAGAATTCATTGACTTTTACCTATTAGATTCCCAAGAACAGATTGAGAAGCTGGGGGCTGGACTCTTACAACTAGAGAAAGAGGGAGGGAATATTGGACTTATTAACGATCTCTTCCGCTCAGCTCATAGTTTAAAGGGAGCTTCTGGGACCATGGGGTTTACGCCAATCGTTGCCTTAACTCACGCTGCTGAAGATTTATTAGATCATTTGCGCCAGGGAAAAATGGATGTTTCCTTGGAAATGATCGATACATTATTAGCTGTGACAGATCGAGTGAAAGCGATGTTGGCTCAGGTCGAGCAGCGTCAGGAGATTACCATTGAGTTCGAAGATTTAGCCTCCTCTATGAGAGGAATATTAAAGGGGGATAAACCCGTTAAGGAAGAGATGATTCAAACCTCTGAGACAGAAACAGAAGACCTGGTAGAATTTGTTCCCGTAGACTTCGCTTTAACACCCTCCGAATCCGAAAAGGTAATTGATGCTCAGAGTTTAGGGCGTGGGGTTTATCAGGTACATGTGAAACTTGGGCCTAATACTCTCATGAAAGCAGTCCGTGCCGTCATGGCAACTCAACGAGTTGAAGGAATGGGCGCAGTTATCAAACTTTTGCCGAGTCTCGAGGATCTGGAAGTTGGGGATGCTGAGGAATTTTTTATGCTCGTGCTTTGTGATGAGCCGCGAGAAGAGCTTCGGAAGGAGCTTCTGGAAATTTCTGAGTTGGAGGATGTTTTCGTACATCCCTATCAAAATGTTATAGAGATAGTGGAAACCAACCTTGAGGAAAGTGCAGCGGAAATACCTGTTGCGGAAATAGGGATAGAGCCTAAGGTGATTCCAAGTGTTGGGGCGGAAGAAAACGTCATCAAACCTATAGTGACTCAAAAAACAACCCTTGAACCAAAGGGAATAGCTAAAGCTCCTGGAACGCCTATGGCAGAAACCGCCAATGGTGAAGGAAACACTCAGGTACATACGATTCGAGTTGATACCGCCCGAATGGATAATCTCATTAATCTTGTTGGGGAAATGGTTATTACCCGGACCCGTTTGGTACAGATCGGTCTGGACCTGAAAGCTCAATATAGTACAGATGGTATGGTCAATAGTTTAAATGAAGCCAATGTATACTTGGGTCGGTTAATGAATGATCTTCAAGAGAGTGTTATGCGGTTACGTATGGTCGCTATTGGAACCGTCTTTAATCGATTTCCCCGTTTAGTTCGGGATCTCGCTAAAAAAACAGGGAAAGAAATTGATCTTGTCTTAAAAGGTGAAGATACAGAACTGGATAAGACGGTGGTTGAAGTTATCGGAGATCCCTTAATGCATCTCATTCGAAACTCAGTGGATCATGGCATCGAATCCCCTGAAGATCGCCGGGCAGCCGGTAAGCCTGAACTTGGTACCATTACCCTAAATGCCTACCATGAGGGGAACCATATAGCAATTCTGATCTCGGATGACGGGGGAGGATTGGATCTCGATAAAATCCGGCAAATAGCCATTTCTAAAGGTTTGATCGGGGAACGAGAAGAACTATCTGAACGGGATATCGCGAATCTCATCTTTTTACCGGGCTTTAGCACTGCAGACGTGGTGACGGATATTTCCGGTCGTGGTGTTGGCATGGACGTTGTGAAAAAAGCCCTTAATAATCTGGGCGGTATGGTAGATATTACAACGCGCAAAGGGAAAGGAAGTACCTTTACCATTCGCTTGCCTTTAACTTTGGCGATTATTCAGGCCCTTCTTGTCGAAGTAGGCCAGGAGATTTATGCTGTTCCACTTTCTTCAGTTTTAGAGACTCTTCTGGTTAATCGAGAAGATATTAAAACTGTGGGTGGGCTGCCAATGGTCCAATTGAGAGGGAATACCTTACCTTTGATTTCTCTCCAAGAAAAATTTGATCTTCCCAAGCCGGAAACTGAAAGCAGTGAAGTCTATGTTGTCGTGGTAGGCTTTGGCGATAAAGCTCTAGGGCTTATCGTGGATGAGTTACGGGGACAACAAGAAGTCGTCATAAAATCCTTAGGCGAGTTTCTCAATAATCTCCCTGGAATTGCCGGAGCAACCATTCTCGGAGATGGTAAAGTGACCTTGATTCTCGATATAGGCTCTTTAATCCAAGATGTCTTAGTCACAAGAAAAGCGTAGGCAAGGCGCGAAGCACGAAGTTCGAGGAACGAAGTTCGAAACGTTTCCGTCTTAATAATAACGTCTATCATTCTGAACGAAGTGAAGAATCTATCCCAATTTATCCGAGGGGTAAATAAGATTCTTCGCTGTACTAAGAATGACAAAGTACTAAAATCTTCGAATGTCATCACTCGCTTATCTATAGTATCGAACACTTATAAAAGAAACTTTAAACAAGTTCCTAAAAACTGACAAGTTTTTATTCCAGTTCGAACCACGAACATCGAACCACGAACTACGAATAGGGGGGTTTTGTAAATGGCAGAAGAACAGTTAGTGACCTTTAGCTTAGGGTCTGAAGAATTTGGTGTTGATATTATGCGTGTCCAGGAGATTATCCGTATTCCACCAATAACTCGGGTGCCTAAATCTGCTAATTATATTGAGGGTGTTATTAATTTGCGAGGGAATGTCATTCCTGTGATCAGCTTGCGAACTCGTTTTGGTATGACTCGGGTGGAAGAAACTGACCTTAGCAGAATTGTGGTCTTGCAAGTCCAAACTAAGGTTTTTGGAGTCCGGGTGGATGCCGTAACTGAAGTCTTGCGTCTTGACAGTGAAGCCATAGAACCACCTCCGCCCATTGCCCTGGGGATGGACTCTCAGTTTATTCGCGGAGTAGGGAAAATAGGGGAACGTCTGCTTATCCTCTTGGATCTTGATCACATCATGGGTGGAGAAACAAGCCATGACGTCAGCGCATAGAGCTCAGATCGGGGTCCTCATCGTTGATGATTCCCCCTTTATGCGCTTGACCTTACAAAAGATTCTCAATCAGGACCCGGGTATTAAGGTCTTAGATACAGCGAAAGATGGGCGGGAAGGGATTCTGAAACTCCAGTCTCTTCGTCCGGATGTCGTTACTATGGATGTTGAGATGCCGATCATGGATGGGCTCCAGGCCTTGGATGAAATTATGCGTTGGCAACCGACTTCGGTGATCATCTTGAGTGCTGTTACGACAGAAGGTGCACAGTCTACCTTGAAAGCTCTTGATTTGGGTGCTATTGATGTTGTAGCCAAACCGTCGGGAAAGCCTGGCGCGGATTTACAGGCCTTTTCCCGGGATCTAATTGATAAAGTAAAAGCAGCGGCCCTAGTTAATCCTGCACGACTTAAACCCAAAGAATTCTCCGCTGTTTCAGCGAATTCCCCCACCACGAACCCTGCGGCTTCCCCCTCGGTTATCACGGCCCCCGCCCCGGCGGTTTCTCCCGAAACGGTGAAGACAGGTTCCGGAATTCATGCTGGAATCTCAAAAGCGGTGGCACCTAAATCGTCCTTGAATAAAAGTTCGGGACTTGGATCTAGGGCGGTAAGTACGGGTAAAGTGGGAATGTTACCAAAACATGCGGTTGAAATTGTGGCTATCGGAACGTCTACGGGAGGGCCTTCAGCGCTTCAAGCAGTTTTGCCCACACTTCCAAGGAATTTCCCGGTGCCGGTGTTAGTCGCTCAGCATATGCCGCCAGGATTTACAGGTCCCCTCGCTCAGCGATTGAACGGGTTGTGTGCTTTGAACGTACGGGAAGGAGTCCATGGAGAAGCCCTGAAAGCGGGAACGGTCTATGTAGCTCCGGCTGGTAAACAACTTCAGGTTCAGCGGAGGTCTGGTCAGTTGATCCTGAATATTGGAAATGAAGCTCCGATACCCACCCTTTATCATCCTTCAATTGATGTCATGTTCCTATCTTTAGGGAAGGAAGTTGGAAAGGGGACACTAGGGGTGGTCATGACCGGAATGGGAAGTGATGGTACTAAGGGTATGAAAGAACTTAAGAAATTAGAGGGGTTTGCCATTGCAGAGGCAGAGGAAACCTGTGTTGTATATGGGATGCCTAAGTCTCTCGTGGATGCTGGTTTAGCCGATCGAGTGGTTCCCCTTGGTGAGATCGGAAAAGCAATTGTGGAATGTGTTATGAGGAGGGGATAATCTATGGGGGTTTTTGGAGCGATTGAAATTAGCGCTTCCGGCTTAACGGCCCAACGCTTGCGAATGGATCTTACAGCCAACAATATTGCTAATATTAATACTACTCGTACGGGAGAATTAACTCCAGCGGGAAATCAGATCCCTTATAGCCGACAGGTCGCAGTGTTTGTACCTCGTCCACCGGAAACATCCTTTTCTAAAGTCCTTGGAGATACTATGGGTATCGGGAAGGTAGGGAATGGGGTACATGTGGCGAGCATTCAGAACGATGTAACCCAACCCTTTCGGCTGGAGTATAACCCGGATTCTCCGGATGCGGCTAAAGTAGCAGAACTCGGCTTACCAGAAGGATATGTCCGCCAACCCAATGTAAATATTGTGACGGAAATGGTGGATATGATGACAGCCTCGCGAGCCTATGAAGCGAATGTGACGGCTCTTAATGTCAGTAAGTCAATGTTGGCTAAAGCACTTGAGATAGGAAAGGGGTAAAATTAGATGAGTATTCAACCGATTGCACCCATAATGCCCCTTGGAATCATCAATTCGATTACACCAACAGGGTTTGAGGCGAGTGGTAGTTCCGGAGAGGGCGCATCAAAGGCAGGGGCAGATTTTTCTAAGTTTTTGAAGGATGCCTTGGGTGAAGTAGATGCTTTGCAATCAAAGGCAGATACGGCTACCTTGGCCTTAGCGACTGGTCAGGTTCAGGATTTGTCTGAAGTAATGGTAGCCTTAGAAAAGGCCAGTCTGTCCATGACCTTAACTGTAGCAACCCGTGATAAAGTGATCGATGCCTATAATCAGATCATGCGTATGCAGATTTAGCGAGGTTCGATGCTCGAAGTTCGAAGTTCGACTTGAAACGTTCATAAACGTAACGATTCGAGCTGGAGGAGCTTGTTATATAAAAATACGTGTTAAACGTTCTTTTTTAGGGGTTATTAAGTCTTGTAATTCATGGAAAATAATTTCGTCAGAGGAACGATGCGCGAGGCGCGAGATTCGATGTTTTAAACGTTCGGAAACGAACGTCTTCATTCGAACCTCGAGCATCGAACTTCGTGTCACAAATTGAAAGGAGGAGCCAAGGTGAATTTTTCTTGGGCGGGAATAAAGCAATCGATTATGACATTTTGGAACAACCTTTCTAGCCCACAGAAAATAATAACGGTGCTTGCTCCCCTTTTAGTTGCTGGAGCGTTGATTTACCTGATTACCTGGGCAGGACGCCCGCAGTATGTAGCTATTTTTACAAAGCTGAGTGACGTTGATGCCGGGGCGGTCACGACGAAGCTAAAAGACCTTAAAGCGGATTACAAGCTGGCGGATAATGGCTCAACCATCTTGGTTCCTCAACAGGCAGCGGCAGATCTTCGTTTACAACTAGCCAGTGCTGGGCTTCCTCAACAAAGCAAATTCAGCTTTGATAATTTGGATACCATGCGACTGGGGGAGACGGATGCTGATCGGAAACTACGTTATGTTCTCGGATTACAGAACGAATTAGAAAACACACTAAAGACCTTGAATGGGGTAGAAGACGCCCGTGTGCATATTGTAATGCCGGAACCCTCGCTCTTTGTCGATAGTCAAAAAGCAGCAACAGCGGCAGTGACCCTGAAACTTGTCCCAAGCACGAAACTTAGTGAAGATCAGGTGCGTGCTATCGCAAACTTGTTATCAGGCTCAGTCGAAGGACTGCAACCGGAGAATGTGACGATTGTAGATACAGGAGGGAATGTTCTATCTGATGTTCTCGGAAAGAGCAGTGATCCTAACCGATTGACAGGTACTCAATATCAGCTTAAACAAACCGTCGAGGAAGATATACAGAAGTCAATTCAGAGTATGCTGGATCGTGTGCTGGGCTCGGGTAAAACCGTAGTCCGAATCAGTGCGGTATTGGACTTCGATCAGAAAACCATCGTTAAACAAACCAATGGTCCGGGGGCCGTGGTGAGTGAACAGAGTTCCAACGAAACTAATACAAATGGTACAGTGGGGGCTGGAGGTACACCGGGATTGGATGCCAATGGGGCACCGACCTATCCCACTACCCAAAATGTGAATTCTACATCTACGAAAGTTACCAGTACTAAAAACTATCAGGTGGATACCACTCAAGAGGAACAAATCGTAAGCCCCGGCGGTGTTAAACGGCTTTCGGTATCGGTTATGGCAGATGCGGATACCATTACCCAGGACCAACTGGACCAAATTAAAACCATTGTAGCTTCTGCTGCTGGAGTGGATGCAAACCGGGGGGACGAAGTCCAGGTAGCTGCCATACCCTTTAATAAGATGGACTTACAGAAAGAAGTCTTGGCCATGGAAAACGCTGAGAAACGGCAAGAACTTATTACCTATGCCGAAATTGGAGCCGCAGTATTATTGGGTTTAATATTTAGCCTCGTGTTACTACGAAAACGCTCCAAAAAAGCCCGTGCTGAGAAAATGTTGGATCTAAATAATAATTCGGAGCCTGTGACCCTTGCCACCGCAGAACTGCTCATGGCTCAACAGATTGCAGAGGAAGAAGCTCAACTAAAATTAGCCCAGAAAAATGCTAAATCGGCGGATGAGATTGAGAAGCAAAAGACTAAAGAGGCCGTCGAACTCTATTCACGCAATAACCCGGATGAGGCAGCCCGTCTTATGAAAACATGGCTATCGGAGGAGAGGTAGATGGCGCACGCTTTAACCGGAATCCAAAAAGCGGCGATTCTGATGATCGCTTTGGGTCCGGAAAATTCCGCTAATGTAGTTAAACACCTTGGGGATGCTGAAATAGAACAATTGACCCTGGAAATGGCTAATGTCGGTCGAATATCGCCAGAACAGCGGGATCATGTTGTGGAAGAATTCCATCAAATGTGCATGGCGAATGACTATATCTCCCAGGGGGGAATCGAGTATGCACGAGAAGTCTTAGAACGTGCTTTGGGAGAAACTAGAGCCTTTGAGATTATTAGTCGTTTATCGACTTCTTTAAAGATGCGGCCGTTTGATCTCGTGCGAAGGACAGATCCTAAACAGCTTTTTTCCTTTATTCAAGGAGAGCACCCCCAGACGATTGCTTTGATTATGACGCATCTGCCCGTTGAAAAAGCCGCGACCTTGCTCGCCAGCCTTAACCCAGACCGACAGGCTGATGTGGCGAAGCGAATCGCAACCATGGGCCGTACGAGTCCGGAAGTGCTCAAAGAGATTGAGAAGGTTTTAGAACGTAAGATTTCTAGTTTAGCACCGACAGACTATACAGCTTCAGGGGGGATCCAGAGTATCGTGGATGTCCTTAACAGAACAGATCCGGGAACGGTTAAAGTCGTTATGGATTCTCTGGAGATCGATGATCCTGATTTAGCCGAACAAATTAAGCGACAGATGTTTGTCTTCGAAGATATTGTTATGCTGGACGACCGCGGTATTCAGTTAGTCTTGCGTGAAGTGGAAACCAAAGACTTAGGTCTGGCTCTTAAAGGGTCCAATCCAGAAGTGGCTCAAAAGATCTTATCCAATATGTCCTCCCGGGCTAGTCAGATGCTCAAGGACGATATGGAATTTATGGGGCCTGTACGGTTACGGGATGTAGAAGACGCTCAGCAGCGCATTGTAAAAGTCATTCGCAAAATCGAGGAGAGTGGCGCAATTGTCATCTCTAGAGGAGGCGCCGATGAGATTATCTATTAACGGACGAGTTGTTAAAAGTTACGATGTGGAGGTATCAACCCCGCGCATGGTGGAATTCCTGGAAGGATTTCAGCAGTTGGGCAAGTGTTTGACGGTTCTTAGTGTGGGAGAAGAACGTCAGCAGACCTCTGCCCCGGAGTCTGAACTCTCGGATGGGGATACTCCTCGGGATGCAGCAAGCAAGGATGAAGCAGGAAAGATTCTTGGACAAGCCAAAGATCAAGCAGGAAAGATTTTGGCGGAAGCTGAAGCTAAGGCTAAGAAACTTCTTGCTCAAGCAGAAGCTGATGCTCAGAAAATCCTTGCCCAAGCCCAGACGGATTTAGAGAATATACGTCAAGAAGTCAAGGAGCGTGCAAAGGCTGAGATTTATCCCGCGGCCCAGGCTGAGGGTTTTCGTGAAGGAAGGCAAGCCGGTGAGGCTGAGGGGAAACGCCTGACCGAGGAGGCTAATTATCTCTTTCTATTAGCCCAGAGAGCGGTTCAAGAGGAATACGCCAAGGTGGATAAGGATTTACTTCATTTAGCCATAAAAATAGCTGAACGTATTGTGCGTTCAACCCTTTCAATTGAACCTCAGAGATTGGCAGCCATCATCCAGGCTTTAACCCTCTTACCCCTGGAAAGGGAGGGTTGGCGGCTTCATGTGGCTCCGGATGATATCCAGTGGCTGGAGGGGAAGCTGCCCTGTCCTTGGGTTATCAATGAATCCTTAAAGCCTGGAGACTGTTTCCTAGAGTGTGAAGAAGGGGTTTTTGACGGAAGGCTTGAAGCCCAATTAGATAAACTAGAACATAGCTTACGAGAGGAGCTCGAACATGGGGGCGTGGAATCGATTAGCGCAGACTGTGGAACAGACGGAACCGATCTCGTCTCAAGGCAGGGTCTCAAAGATCGTGGGCCTGATGGTGGAGTCAGCTGGCCCGCGAGCCAGTGTGGGTGAGTATTGTCATATCATCACCCGAGAGGGACGAGAACTTCCGGCTGAAGTGGTGGGTTTTCGAGATTCAACCACCTTGCTGATGCCTTTAGGGGAACTGGAAGGGATTGCCCCGGGAGACCGTGTGCTTTCTCAGCGACAAAAGCTGACGGTACCAGTAGGCCCAGGACTTCTCGGCCGGATTCTGGATGGCCTGGGACACCCCTTGGATGGGCGGCCGCTTCAGACAGAAACAGCCTACCCCTTACAGAACAAACCACCCAGCGCCTTATTACGTCCTCGAATTCTTGACACCCTCAGTGTCGGAGTTCGAACCATCGATGGGATTCTGACCATCGGTCGTGGACAACGGATGGGAATTTTTGCTGGCTCTGGAGTGGGCAAGAGCACCTTACTGGGTATGATGGCCAGAAATACAGTTGCAGATATCAATGTTATCGCCCTGATTGGAGAACGGGGTCGAGAATTACGGGATTTCATTGAGAAGGATCTTGGTCCAGAGGGTTTAGCTCGTTCAGTCATTATTGTCGCAACCTCGGATCAACCTGCTCTAGTTCGACTAAAGGCAGCATTTACGGCTACAGCCATTGCAGAGTATTTCCGGGACCAAGGAGAGAATGTATTGCTTATGATGGATTCAGTAACCCGTTTTGCCATGGCCCAACGGGAAGTGGGCCTCACCGTAGGTGAACCTCCGGCAACTCGTGGATATCCTCCTTCTGTATTTGCTCTTTTGCCTAAACTATTGGAACGCTCAGGAATGGCAGAAATCGGGAGTATTACTGGAATCTATACAGTCCTTGTCGATGGGGATGACCATAATGAGCCAATAGCGGATTCAGTTCGCGGAATTCTCGATGGGCACATTGTTTTAACTAGGGAGTTGGCTATGCAAAACCAGTTTCCGGCCATTGATATTTTACAATCCGTCAGTCGGGTTATGAATGATGTGGTCAGTCCGGAACACAAGGAATTAGCGGGCAGGGTGCGTGAATATATTGCTATTTATCGGGATGCAAAGGATTTGATTGATATTGGGGCCTATACTCCTGGGAGTAATCCTAAGATCGATGGGGCAATCGCCCATATGGACCGCATTCAAGCTTTTTCTCGGCAAAGAGTCGATGAATATGTTACAGCCCAAGAGATGCTTCAACAATTACAGGAGATTTTTCGCTAAACCCGTGTCACGATAGCGAAAGATCCGTTCTGTCATCCTGAGCGAAAGCGAAGGATCTAGGTCCTTCAATCGTACCTTTTTCAGGACGACATACGCTGGGGTTACTTTCATAAGATTGGTCTCGTAAAGGGGTGAGAAGTATGGCCCGATTCAGGTTTCGCTTGGAAGCAAGCCTACAATTAGCTCAACAAATTTTAGAAACCGCTCAATTGGTGTATGCTCAAGAACTCCAGCGATGGCAAGATTGTGTTCAGGCTTGCGAGGTTCAAAGGCTTCGTTATGAGGAAGCCCAAGAAGGTCAACGAGAGGCAGGGCGTTACCGACCAGACGATCTAGGAGTATGTCAAGTATTTGCATTGAAACAATGGCAGCAATTGCTTCAATATGAAGCACAACAAAGGGAACAAGAACTTGTTCTAGAGAACGCTCGTCGGTGTTTATTAGAAGCACATCGTGAAGTCGAAAAGTATGAGAGGCTTAAGGAAAAACAAGCTGCGGCCTTTAAAGCGGCAGAATTACAGAAGGAACAAAAAGTATTGGATGAAACCGGTCAAGTTCTTCACTGGCTTGGAAAGAAATCTGTCAGCAAAGTTGTCTAAATTAACTTAAGGAAATGGATCCTTAAGCTAAGGATCAACGGAAGGATGAAGCTTATGATTTACGTTACTCGCTTAAATGGAAAGGCCTTTGCTATAAATCCAGATTTAATTGAAATAATGGAAGAAACTCCGGATACGGTTATTACGTTAACGGGTGGAAATAAATACGTTGTGTCAGAAGCCATCGAGGTTCTTATTGAGCGGATTGCAGAGTTTCGCAGGCGTTGCCAGAATTACAAAGTGGAGGAGCAATAGATTTATGAATCGTAAAACTCTAATTTTTGTAATCCTTGCCTTGTTCTTGGGAGTTGCTTTAGGAGTTGGGGGAACAATTGGAGCTCAAAAAGTATTTTTTAATACCCCGGTAGATAGTACAAAAGAGACTGCAGCTAAAAAAACTGGCCCCTTACTGCCCATTGGTGAGTTCACTGTCAATTTACAGGGAGGAGCTTTTCTTAAGACGGCTATTACAGTGCAAGTGACGGATGCCAAAGCCGGGGAACATTTGAAAGAGGAGGACGCGTTCTTAAAAGATCGAGTTAATTCAGTCTTAGCCAATAAATCTCTGGCAGATGTTCAAACCCCAGACGCACGGGAAACGTTAAGAAAAGAACTAATTGAACGGCTTAATGAAGTGGCCGAGAACAAAATCACGGATGTCCTATTTCTTTCATTCGTTTACCAGTAATCCCAAAAGTCAGAGGGCAGAGGCCGGAAGCTGGAGATTAGATTTTGAGTAGTCACGTGACTAGGATTTAGTCATTCTGAACGAAGTGAAGAATCTTTCTTGGTATAGCCATAACTTGGGCGAATAAGATTCTTCGCTGTGCTCAGAATGACACAAACAACATTGATTATGTGGCTTTAACCACATATATCGAGGATAAAGTTCGAACCACGAATATCGAACTACGAACATCGAGAAGGGGGTGGTTTGATGGGAGACGTCTTGTCTCAAGCAGAAATTGATGCTCTGCTGAATGCACTGTCCGATGGACAAGTTGATGTAGAGGAAATGAAGACGACCAAGACTCAGAAGCGGATTCGTGTGTATGATTTTAAGCGTCCGAATAAGTTTTCCAAGGATCAGATTCACTCCCTCCACAATATTCATGAGAATTTTTGTAGAGGACTTACGACGTTTTTTTCAGGCAACTTGCACTCTGTTGTTGAGAGTTCGGTTCTTTCTATAGAACAAATCACCTATGATGAGTTTATTCGTTCATTGCCCAACCCCACTGTCCTAGCCCTATACTCCTTGAGTCCCTTGGAGGGTACTATTTTAATGGAAGTGAGCCCTTCACTCACCTTCGCCGTAGTGGATCGGCTTTTAGGAGGGGAAGGGCGAGGGACGGAAAAGAACAGAGATTTGACAGAAATTGAACGAACGATTATTGAAAACCGTCTTACACAAATGATTCATCTCTCGGAAGAGGCATGGTCTGAGGTTTACGCTCTTAAACCGCAGTTTCTGTCCATGGAATCAAACCCTCAGTTTACGCAAATTGTAGCTCCTAACGAAATGATTGTACTTATTACTCTTGAGGTCAAGATTGGTGAAGCTGTAGGGATGATAAATATCTGTATGCCCTATCTCGTGCTTGAGCCGATCTTAGATAAGTTAAGTACCTTTTTCCTTTTTTCTACCGAAGCAAAGGTCACATCTCCAGAACAGGTAAAAGCCATCCGCAAAAAAATCGAATTTGCCAAAGTGGATATGGTTGCTTTTTTAGGGACTTCAGAGATTCTTGTTAGAGACCTTTTAGAGCTTTCTAAGGGAGATGTCATTCCACTGAACCAATCCGTACAGGACCCACTGCCAATTTTTGTGGGAGAATTCATGAAATTCAAGTCTATCCCTGGTCTTCACGGGGAACATCTCGCCGTTCAGATAACGGAAATTATAGAGGAAGGAGGGGAACAAAATGAGTAATGGGTCGCTCACTCAGGAAGAAATTGACGCGTTGCTTCGGGGAACGCTAGAATCAGACTTTGAGACCCCGCCTGAAATGCTCTCAGAGGCCCCAGAGACCCCAGAGATCCCAATGGCAGACATGTCTATGGGAGCCTACGATTTTTTAAACGAGATGGAACAAGATACTCTCGGAGAAATCGCCAATATTTCAATGGGCACTGCAGCTACGACATTATCTCAGCTCTTAGGTAAAAAGGTTGATATTACCACGCCGAGAGTCGACTTAACGACCTCGGAACAGATTCGCCAGGATTATCCCATCCCTTCCGTGATATGTGATGTCAAATACAAAGCAGGAATTGAAGGATCAAACCTCTTGATTCTTTCTCAACGGGACGGTTCAGTCATTGTGGACCTAATGATGGGGGGGGATGGAAAAAATCCCTCAGAAGGGCTTTCAGAACTTCAAATTAGTGGGATTTCCGAGGCAATGAACCAAATGATGGGATCGGCGGCTACCTCTATGTCGACGATGTTTAATGCAATGGTCGATATTACGCCTCCTAATTTGGTGCTCAATGACATGTCCTCGGGAAGAGACATAATTCATGACTTTTTAGCTCCAGATGAACCCCTTGTTCGGATTTCCTTTCGAATGGTTGTGGAAGATGTCATTGACAGCACCCTTGTTCAAGTGATTCCCCTTAGCGTTGCTAGAGGAATGGTTGGAAAGCTAATGGGCGAAATGAGTAGCAGTACCGCTGTACCTGCAGCCCAACCTGCTGCGCCCACAAAGCCTGCTGCTCCGGCTCAACCTGCACCTTCACCCGCGATGTTTCAAAATCCTCAGCCATCCCCGCCTCCAGTCTATGAGGCACCCGCTTACGAAGCGCCAGCCTTTGAGACACCGTCTTATTCGGCTCCAACGGACTATTCTTCCTATGGAATGGGGCAAACAAATCATCCGCCGAAAATGCAAACTCCTGTTCAACCGGCCCAATTTGCCCCCCTTCAACCAGGTCCCCAGCTCACGCAGCCTGATAATCTTAGTTTGATTCTGGATGTGCCTTTACAAATAAGCGTCGAACTGGGGCGAGCAAAAAAGACGATTAAGGAAATTCTTGATATGGGACCTGGTTCCGTTATAGAGTTGGATCGTCTGGCAGGGGAATCAGTGGATATGATTGTCAATGGTAAGCTGATTGCTAAGTGTGAAGTTGTTGTTATTAATGAGACCTTTGGAATTCGAATTACTGATATTGTGCATCCCATGGAACGAATGAATTCATTGAAGTAAGTAAGGAATTTCCAAGAAATGATGAAGTTTCATAGTCGAAAAGGAGGAGAAAATTGATGAGTGCGACAATAATGATTGTTGATGATGCAGCGTTTATGCGTATGATGCTTAAAGACATTTTGTTAAAGAATGGGTTTAACGTGGTTGGTGAGGCAGAAAATGGAGTTATGGCCGTGGAGAAGTATAAGGAATTACAACCAAACCTGACGATTATGGATATAACTATGCCGGAAATGGATGGTCTTCAGTCGGTTAAAGAGATTCGTAAGCTGGATTCTAAAGCTCGGATTATTATGTGTAGCGCCATGGGCCAACAAGCCATGGTTATTGAAGCGATTCAGTCCGGGGCGAAAGATTTCGTTGTTAAGCCTTTCCAAGCGGAACGGGTAGTTGAGGCTGTCACGAAGGCGTTGAAATAAAATGCCATTCAACGAAGGCCAGCCGTATCCTTCAAGTGGGGCCGCTCCCGTGGTTGAGCAGTCTGTTTTTTCATGGTGGGGACTTCTGGGAACTCTCCTGGTTTTTCTCATTATTTTGCTGGTGTCCCTCTGGATTCTCCGCCGCCTTAACCAGGCGAATATGCGGTCAATGAATGCTCCGTGGGCAAGGGTTCTCGACCGGCAAAGTTTAAGCGGACAGCAAAGCCTATACCTAGTAGAAATTGCGGGTCAGCTTCAAGTCCTGGGCGGTTCAGATCATCACTTGGTGAAAATCAGTGAGATCAACGATCCTCATGTTGCAGCGGAGATTCTGGAGGAGATTGCTACACGCCCAACTGAACGGGTGGATGGATGGCTGCAAAGTATCCAGAGGCTGTGGCGGAGGCGTTCACGACAGAAAGAACCGTTCTCTGCTGAATTAGAACGTTTGCTTGAGGAGGTCGAAAAGTAATGTCTTCTTCAGGCCATTTAATTAAATTTCTCACTTTAGGGCTTCCTTTTGGGGTTGCTCTGGGATTGGGTTTCCTGTCGAGTCCCAAAATGGCTTGGGCAGCAGGACTTACCCTAGACTTAGGAACTTCAACGACGGAACAAACAGGTACGTCATTGCAGATCTTAATGTTACTTACGGTACTCTCCTTAGCTCCGGCTATTTTGATGATGATGACCTCTTTTACAAGAATTATCATCGTATTGTCCTTTGTAAGGAATGCTTTGGGGACGATGCAGCTTCCACCGAACCAGGTGCTGGTGGGACTTTCCTTATTTCTTTCGTTCTTTATCATGGCACCGACTTGGAACCAGATTAATACCAACGCAATCCAGCCCTATATGCAGAATCAGATTACTCAGGCGGAGGCTATTGATCGAGCGGAAGAACCCCTTCGGATGTTTATGTTTAAGCAAACTCGAGAAAAGGATTTAGAGCTTTTTGTTGGGTTATCGAAAATGGAGCGCCCGAAAACCTATCGCGACGTTCCGACCTATGTACTGATTCCGGCCTTTGTGATTAGCGAATTAAAAACAGCTTTTCAGATGGGATTTGCCATATTTATTCCCTTCATCGTAATTGACATGATTGTATCCAGTACCCTAATGTCCATTGGGATGATGATGCTTCCTCCGATGATGATTTCTTTGCCCTTTAAACTACTATTATTTGTTTTAGTGGATGGCTGGCATTTAGTTGTAGAGTCCTTAGTGGGCAGCTTTAAATAATTCTCAAAGGTTATGAGGGAAAGGGGGCAGGAGGATGACCCAAAATCAGGTACTGTATATGGCTAGGGAAGCGGTAGGAGCCGTGCTTCTCGTGGGAGGGCCGATCCTAGGGGTGGCCTTGTTGGTAGGTCTTCTGGTCAGTATCTTTCAAGCTATGACACAAATCCAGGAGCAAACCCTTTCCTTTATTCCCAAAGTAGTTGCAGTGGCTGTGGTTATGCTTCTATTAGGTCCATGGATGTTGTCTGTTCTGACCGCCTACACACATAATTTATTGACCGAGCTGGCCACATTCGGAGGCATGTGAACTCGTGGTTCGTAGTTTGTGGTTTGTAGTTCGAACGATGAATCAACAGCGACCTCAAAACACGAGCTATAGAATTCGAACCACGAACATCGAACCACGAATATCGAGTTAGGGGGGGAGAAAATTTGAGTTTAGCCCAGCTGCTCCAATGGAATCTCTCTTTATTTCTGCTAATTTTATGTCGTTGGGCTGGAATGATTATGCTTGCTCCAGTCTTCGGTGCCAGGGGAGTTCCAGGAATGGTAAGGCTAGGTTTGGCTGCAAGTATCTCAGTTATTCTCTATCCCGTCATTCAGGCGACGAGTCCAGCAATTCCGGGTGAACTGTTTGCTTATGTGGCTGTGGTAATTAAGGAAATATTTGCGGGTCTGGTCATAGGATTTCTAATCTATTTACTAACGGCCATCTTACAAGGAGCAGGGCAGTTGATCGATTACCAAATGGGTTTTACCATGGGTTCAGCCATCGACCCTGTTTATGGGGTGCAGAGTCCTATGATGGGGAACTTCCAGATGATTTTAGCGACCATGCTTTTACTATCGACGAACTCTCATCACTACTTAATTGCGGCTATGGTAAAAAGCTATGCTTATATTCCCTTAAACCCATCGGATTTACCCCATAATTATCTCTTCTACGCCCAACTTGTTGCTCATGTTTTTGCTTTGTCTGTTCAATTGGCAATGCCAGTGTTTGGAGCATTGCTTGTATCTGATGTAGGGGTGGGACTCCTATCTAGAACAGTACCTCAGCTAAATATTTTTGCAGTTATTTTCCCGGTTAAGATTATGTTTGGACTTATTATTTTGTTTCTTTCAATGCCTTTTTTCGGAGAATCCGTTGCAAAACTGTTTGATACCAGCATGTCTTGGGTCTTAGAACTTTACCAGGGGTGGAAGCAGTGAGTGAAAAAAAACATCCCGCCACGCCCAGGCGCAAAGAGGAAGCGAGAAAAAAAGGTCAGGTTTTTAAAAGCCAAGAAGTCATCTCGGCGTTGATGCTTTTAGGCCTTGTGGCTGTTCTCAGGTTCTGGATTCCGGCAATGCTTACCCGTATTGAGTATCTTTTTCCCTACGTTCTTGGCCTATCCGCGGAATGGAATGAACGTACAGTGGCCAGCCTAATGCTTAACACCCTTTGGATAGGGATTCAGATTATGGCTCCGATTTTTGGCACGGCCTTTGTCATTGCTTTAATCTCAAATTACATCCAAGTGGGAGTCCTTTTTACCGGAGAGTCCATGAAACCTCAACTTTCTCGTTTAAGTCTAATCAGTGGTGCGAAACGGATGTTTGGAGTTAAAGCTTGGGTGGAATTAGCAAAGTCTTTAATGAAAGTGATCTTAATCGGCTACTTTCTTTACGCAAGTGTCCGGGATCGACTGCATGTTTATCCAGCTCTGCAGCAGCTAAATGTAGGGCAGGGAGCCATATTTTTAGCCGAGGCCTTAATGGAACTTGCCTGGAACATTTCCCTTTCGTTTTTAGGAATCGCCGCCTTTGACTACATTTATCAACGTTGGGATTACGAAAAGAATTTACGAATGTCTCATGAAGATTTAAAACAGGAATACAAACAAACCGAGGGGAATCCTGAACTGAAAAGTGAGCTTAAAAAACGACAACGTGCTATGGCAATGAGTCGAATGATGCAAGACATGAAACAGGCCGATGTGGTTGTTACGAATCCTACTCACTACGCAGTCGCCTTGCGTTATGACCAGAAGGTTCAAAGTGCCCCTTACGTTGTTGCCAAAGGGCAGGACCAGGTTGCCCTGAAAATGCGGGAGTTGGCTAAAGAATACGACCTTGTAATTATGGAAAACAAGCCGCTGGCCCGTGCTCTCTATGCTCAAGTTGACATTGGGCAAGGGATACCGGCGGATCTTTATAAAGCCGTTGCCGAGGTTTTGGCCTTTGTATATCGGTTAAAGAAAAAGAAAAAGCGAGCATGAATGCGTTTGGGGGCATGAATGAAATGAATTGCACGTTCACCAAAGCTCCCGGAGCGGCTCGTTTGTTGGCTACACTAACGCACCTAAACCTCTGGGAAATACCTGATGGGAACCACGGTGCGTCTTAACGCTACGCCAACGGCACTCGCTATCGCTCCTCCCGCTTGATGGTTCTCTTAGCAATTTCATTTCATTCATGCGATGGTAGCTTGCACGGTTTCAAGGGGCGGATTTCAGCGGTACTGCATTAATGAGCGAAAGAATTCACGAAAGGAGGAACACCATGTCTGCGAATGTTAAAGGTCGGTTCTTGAATAATACAGACATTGTTGCGGCTTTAGGACTGGTCAGCATCGTGGTCATGATGGTTGTTCCGCTGCCCGCTGGGCTGCTGGATATTCTTATTACCTTGAATATTACAGCGTCGGTTCTAACTCTAATGCTAGCTGTTTTTGCCAAAGACCCTTTAGAGTTTTCTGCTCTGCCTTCCCTCTTATTGACCTTGACTTTGTTCCGGTTGTCTTTGAATATTTCAGCGACTCGTCTAATTCTGCTTGACGGGCATGCAGGTGAGATTATTCAACAGTTTGGAGAATTCGTCATTCGTGGAGATGCAGTAGTAGGGTTTATCATCTTTATCATTTTGGTGCTGGTTCAGTTTATAGTCATCACCAAAGGAGCGGAGCGTGTTTCCGAAGTGGCTGCTCGGTTTACCTTAGATGCTATGCCGGGTAAACAAATGTCCATTGATGCTGACCTTAATGCGGGGATGATTAATGAAGAACAAGCTCGCGACCGTCGTAAGGCAATTCAACAGGAAGCGGACTTCTATGGTGCAATGGATGGTTCGACCAAGTTTGTTAAAGGGGATGCCATTGCTGCAATCATTATCTTGTTTATTAATATTATCGGGGGGTTTATTACAGGGGTTGCGGTGCAAGATATGCCTTTGCTGGAAGCCCTTCATAAATATACCTTATTGACTATCGGGGAGGGGCTTGTCTCCCAAATCCCGGCTCTGATGATTTCTACTGCGACAGGTCTGGTGGTCACTCGGGCGGCTTCGGATAGTAACTTAGGGGACGATTTAGTAAAGCAGTTGTTTAGACAGCCGAAAGCCTTGTTTATTACGGCAGGAGTCTTATCTATGCTTGCTCTACTTGGCCTGCCAAAATTACCGCTGTTTACCGTAGCGGCTGCTTTAATTGGTATGGGAATGATGCTTCAGCGCAATTCTAAAGTGTCTGTTATTAAGGAGACGGCAGCTGTACGAGAAACGGAAATTGAAGAGAGCAAGAAACCGGAAAATGTTCTTAACCTCTTGCAGGTTGACCATATGGAGCTTGAACTAGGCTACGCGCTGATTGCTTTAGTCGATGTCCATCAAGGGGGAGATTTGCTGGATCGAATTGTTCTGATTCGTCGTCAAATTGCCAGTGAGCTGGGGTTTATTGTTCCAGTGATTAGGGTTCGAGACAATATGAACTTACAGCCAAATCAATATATTATAAAAATTCGTGGTGCAGAAATCGCTAGCGGGGAAATCTTAGCGGATCATTTCATGGCCATGAGTGGTGGGTTTGACGATGAGGGGATTCCCGGGACTCCGACTAAGGAGCCGGCCTTCGGACTTGATGCCAAATGGATTAATGCCATGTATCGAGAGCAAGCCGAGCTTAACGGGTGGATGGTGGTGGATGCACCAACCGTGCTGGCAACCCATATTACAGAAGTGATTAAGAGTCAAGCCTGGGAAATTCTCAGCCGTCAAGATGTTAAAACACTTGTTGATCATGCTAAGGAATTAGCTCCGGCAGTAGTGGATGAGCTGATTCCGGATATGCTTAGTCTGGGTCAGGTTCAGAAGGTGCTTTCTAATTTGCTTCGAGAGAGGGTTTCTATAAGAGACATGGTATCTATTCTGGAAACCTTGGCAGACTACGCGCAGGTTACCAAGGATCTGGATCGACTGACAGAACATGTCCGGCAGGCCTTAGCTCGGCAGATACTGCAACCGCTGCTTGGCAAAGATAAGAGCTTACCGGTGATGACTTTAGATCCACAGATTGAACAGCAGATTCTGGACAGCATTCAACCCTCTGATTATGGTACGTATTTAGCCTTAGATCCGAAGGTGCTGCAAGTGCTCATGCAAAACCTCACCCGTGAGGTGGAAAAGGTGGTACTTAAAGGCTTAACTCCGGTTATTGTCTGCGCTCCGCTGGTTCGAATTAATCTAAAGAGAGTCACGGAACGACAACTGCCTCAACTAATGGTGCTTTCATATAACGAATTAGTCCAAGGAATACAAGTTCAAGCTGTAGGAATGGTGGGGATGGATCGTGCGAGTTAGACGATTTGTGGGAGACAATGTTTCAGAGACCATGGGAAAAGTGAAAAAGGAACTGGGATCAGAAGCTGTTATTCTTCAGACACGAGAATTTAGTGATGGAGGTTTCTTTGGCTTATTTGGTAAAAAGAAAATTGAAATCACAGCGGCCATTGAAGAAGTTCCGGTTACAGCTCAGAAAACGTCGGTCTCGGTTCCAACGAGGAATCTATCCGAGCCAAAGGATCAATCCGAGAACCTTCAAGCAGAAATAAAATCAATGCGACGTTTACTTGAACAAATGAATAAGCAATTAAATAAGCAGACGGACACTAAGGAGGACAAAAGGGATTGGCCGCCTGTTCTGCAAAGATGGGTGGACCTTCTCCAAAACAGAGGGATCAGTGAGCATTTGGTTCGGCGCATAATAAACAATGTCCAGCAAACTCTATCCCCCCAAGAGTGGGATGACAATTCTCAGGTATACGCCCGGATTGAAGCCAACGTCAGTCAACTATGCGGGCAGATTGGCCTTATACAGCCTGGAATCGATAAACCTAGGATTATCGCTTTGATTGGCCCTACTGGAGTGGGGAAAACAACGACCATTGGTAAGCTGGCTGCAGGGTTTAGTATTGTCGATAAACGCAAAGTAGCCTTAATTACTGCAGATACCTATCGAGTTGCGGCAGTAGAGCAACTTAAAACCTTTGGAGAAATTATTGGAGTACCAGTTGAAGTGGTCATGACGCCCTCCGGGCTAAGTGATGCCTTGGAGCGTCATGCAGATAAGGAACTAATTTTTATAGATACTGCGGGACGAAGTCCTCATCATGATTTACATATGTCTGAGTTACGGGCATTTTTAGAAGAGGCTCAGCCAGACTTCACGATGCTGGTTATGAGCGCGACGACGCAAACAGCCGATCAATATCGGATTTATAAACGGTTTGAAAGTTTTACGACTCATCTCATTTTTACCAAATTGGATGAGACAGGGAGTGCCGGGTCGATTCTAAATCTCTTGAGTCAAACAACCCTTCCTACAGCTTATCTAACCAACGGCCAAAATGTCCCTGATGACATAGAGGCAGCAACACCTTTTCGTTTAGCTCGCTATGTAATTGGGGAGGAGATGCCCCATGCATGATCAAGCGAGTGTATTGCGAGATTTGGCGTCTCGCAAACAACCAAAGCCAACGAAAATGAGGGTTATTGCCGTTACAAGTGGCAAAGGCGGAGCGGGGAAGACTACCTTTACCGTTAATTTAGCTCTGGCCTTGGCTGAATATGGACGTCGGGTAATTATTCTTGATGGAGATTTGGGACTTGCTAACGTCGATATTGCCTTTGGGCTGTCTGCTCGTTATACAATTGAACATCTATTATCTGGAGAAAAAACCATTGAAGAGATTCTACTGACAGGCCCCCGCGGAATAGGAATTATCCCAGGTGGGTCTGGGGTACAGAAGCTGGCTGATTTGGAACGAGATAAGCTAAAGAACGTCATCGCTAATCTTGGGCGCTTAGAAAAGATGACGGATTTACTAATTATTGATACTGGAGCGGGTCTAGGTCATACTGTGATTAATTTTTTACAGGCTGCTGATGACGTCATTATGGTGACAACACCAGAACCAACAGCGCTAACGGATGCCTATGGTTTGCTTAAATCCTTGAGACAAGAAGCAGGTGAGGTTCCCATTCATTTAGTGATTAATAGGGTAAGAACTGAGAAAGATGCCTTGGCTACCTATAAACGGTTGGAAACTGCTGTTCGTAAATTCTTAGATGGGTCACTCAACTTTTTAGGATGGGTATACGATGACCCACTCGTCGGGCGCTCAGTTATGCAGCAGGACCCTTTAGGAATTAGTTTTCCGGATAGTGCAGCCTATCGTTGTATTCAATGGATTTCCGGTAAAGTTACTGGAATTTATCTTAGTCCCCCGCGTCAAGCTGGTGGTGTAAAAGGTTTCTTAAGCAAATTACTCAGACTGTTTTAAATTGAACCACGAACATTGAACTTCGAAAAGGGGGTGACGACTTGTCGTATAAGAAAAAACTTTCATTTGGGCTGGCGGTGGAACTTACCGTCCTCGAAGGTGAGTATGAAGGGCACTACCGATCACGAATTGAAGAAGTGGGAGAGAGACTTCTCTCGGTTGGTGTTCCTTTTGAAAATGGTGAGCTAGTTCCTGTTCGAGAAGGAACTAAGGTGAAAATAACCTTTTACGACGAAACTGCTGTCTATTCCTTTGAGGGGAAAATTATGCAAAGGATTGCTATCCCACTCCCAATACTTGTCTTAGTATTGCCGGATAGTGTAGAAAAAGTCCAACGGCGTGATTTTGTGAGAGTCCCAGCCTCATTTCCAGTCACCTTTCGAATGGTGACTAAAGAAGGACTCAGCGATCTCTACAAAGCAATTATGCTTGATTTGAGTGGAGGGGGTATGCGATTTTCTACACCGGTAAAGGTAGAAAATAAATCCTTACTCTATGCTCAATTATCCTTACCTTATGGGGAGATACAAACCCCAGTTCGTGTTTGTCGGGTTTTTAATATTGAGGATACTAAGCTTTACAGTGTGTCCGTCCAATTCCATGAAATTTCGGAACGCGAACGAGACAAAATTATTCGTTGCGTCTTTGATATACAAAGGGCAATGCGTAAGAAAGGATTGGTGTAAATTGAAGATTACACAATTCCAACTGGATGCCTTACGTGAGATAGCAAACATTGGTTCCGGACATGCTGCCACGGCCTTGTCCACTCTTCTACAGCGACGAATTGATATGTCAGTCCCTGAAGTTTGGGCGGTTCCCTTTGAACAGGTTTCATCAATTGTGGGACAACTTGATACTCCTCAGGCAGTTATTTATGTCAAAGTAGAAGGGGAGGCCCCTGGGAAAGCTGTCTTTTTCTTTCCTGTAGAAAGTGCTGAAATCGTGGTCCAAGCGTTATTTGGAACTGAGGAGCCGATGGATATTTATATGGGTGAGATGGCCCAATCCGCCCTAAAAGAAGTCGGGAATATATTGGTGAGTTCTTTCATTATCGCATTAACCCAGTTTTCCGGGATCCCCCTGCAACCTTCTGTACCTGCTTTAGCGGTAGATATGATTGGTGCTAGTTTAGATGGAATTTTTCTCGAAGAAGGCGTACTGGACGATACAGTATTGTTTATTGACACCCAGTTAACCGGAATTCCTAAAATCGAAGGGCAATTTATCTTTTTGCCTGATGATGGTTCATTGAAAAAATTGTTGGGGGCCATGGGAGTATGAGTGTAGTTATTACTGTCGGAATGGCTGATTTCAAAACTGCTAAGATGCCTGACATTTTGTTAACGGCAGGGTTAGGATCTTGTATCGGGATCTGCCTACATGACCCTTTTCTTAAAGTCGGCGGAATGGCCCATATTATGCTGCCTACGGCTAGTGGAAGCCTTGGAGGGAATCCAGCAAAATATGCGGATACTGCGCTGGAATTGTTGATTAAAGAGATTACGTCGATGGGTGCTAACAAATCTCGGCTAAAAGCTAAGATGGCAGGTGGTGCTCAGATGTTTTCCTTTCCTGGGAAACCCCCAGTGCTAAAAATTGGAGATCGCAACGCCGAAGCGGTGGGCCAGGAATTGAAAAAACACGGAATCCCTCTTTTGGCCTCCGATGTTGGAGGTAGTTTTGGGCGCACCATCCATTTTGATGTCGGGTCAGGAGAATTACGTATACGAACGATTAATCATGGAGAAAAGGTGGTTTAATGTCCGACCAAAACAGAGAACAATACCAGGTTTGGGCAATGCGCCTTTCTATCGGCACTACCCTTATTGTCGTGTTACTAAGTTGGTTTAATGAATTAGGCCTCCTTAACATAATAATTCGAGCCGGGGTTTCTTTTGGAGTCATTTACGTTCTGATGATAGGAAGTTTAAACTTATTTGAAAGAACTGGACCTCAAAAACCTCAAGATACAGAATTGGACACGAGCCGGGGGAGCAATATCGATTTCTCTGTTGGAGATGATGAGTTTTCTACTCCACAGGAAAAAGATGCAGAATTTCCCGGACAGATAGATCGTGATTTAAGCTCGGGATTACCTGATAGCGAGCGTCAAGCAGAAATTGTCCGCCGAATGGGCTGGCAATAATCGTGGTTCGATGTTCGATATTCGTGGTTCGAAGGCGAGTGAGCCAACTTAGATTAGATACATAGGTTCGAACCCAAACTAGGGATTTTTCGTGGCACGCGCCACGAATTGCAAAGTGCTAACTACGATTATAAACATATGATAGAAACCTAGGTTCGAACCACGAACCACGATCTTCGAACCACGAATTGGGGGTGAGTAATCTTGATACCGAACGCCTATGAAGCCGCTTCCCGCGGTCCTTGGAAACAAGAGCATATTGAACGATACTTGCCATTGGTTAAGCGCATTGCAGGTCGTTTAGCGATTTCTCTTCCACCCCATGTGGACGAGGATGATATCGTCGGTTATGGTGTCTTTGGTTTACTCGATGCCTTGGAACGATTTGAAGCGGCCAGAGGGTTTAAATTTGAAACCTATGCCTCGATTCGCATTCGTGGAGCCATGATCGACGGACTCAGAACCATGGATTGGGTTCCTCATTCGGCTAGGCAAAAAGTAAAGCGGATTCAGGACGGTTTTACTGAGTTAGAGTATCGGCTTGGTAGAGCGGTAACGGTGGAAGAAGTCGCCGAGTTGCTCCAAATAGAAATCAAGGAAGTTGAAGCGACTTTAGCTCAAGCTCAGATCTTAACTTTAACGTCCTTCGATGAAACCGTCGACAATGAGGGGGATTATAGCGGTACGCCGCTTAATCTGCTAGTGGATCAGGAAGCACAGGAAGCGTATCAAGCTGTTGAAAAAGAGGAGCAAAAACAGATTTTGGCGGTAGCAGTGGAAAAGTTACCGGATAAAGAGAAGTTAGTGGTCGCACTTTATTATCAGGAAGAACTTACCCTAAAAGAAATTGCCGCTATCCTAAAGCTTTCAGAATCTAGAATTTCTCAGCTTCATTCTCAAGCCATTTTAAGACTTAGAGGAAGGCTTAGCAGGCAGAAAAAGAATTTATTTTAATTATTACCTAATGTGTAAGGCTTTTTTTGTCGATATATAACTTAGAACTCTAAGCAGGAGGTGACAGTGGATGTCTGGTATTAACGTCCTTTCGGATTCCCTAAGTGGCGGAAGTAAATTAGCTAAAACTTCAAGCATGAAGGGTAATAATGCGACAGATAGCTTAGCAGATACGATGGTTGAATTTGCGGCTATGCTCAGTGGCTTAACAACTATGAACGCAGATCCGATGGGACAAAACTCAATGATTGGTCAAGAGAAGGAAGCAGGAC
Source organism: Desulfosporosinus sp. (assembly GCA_003513495.1). Taxonomy (GTDB): domain Bacteria; phylum Bacillota; class Desulfitobacteriia; order Desulfitobacteriales; family Desulfitobacteriaceae; genus Desulfosporosinus. The sequence continues at coordinate 232,439 of DOPM01000020.1, read as the reverse complement.
AAGATCCGGATCCTTTAGTACAGAATCTCGGGTATAGTCATTTTGTGCTTTCATTTCTTTCTCAGCCAAATGAGTTGAGTGATCTTCCGGCAGGCAAGGAGGCCAATTCCGGAAACGGTGTGAATCAGGGAACTGATTCTCTAATATCAAATGAAGTGTTTGGGATAAAAGGAATGACCTCACAAATACTTCAGGGGAATAACCCCGGAACTTCGGAGTTGGATAACTATAGACAAATTATCTCAGAGCTTTTAACAGCACTCTCTGGACAGATTACGGAATCCTCTTCAGAGGGAGTAGCCTTAGCTTCAGAACTGGGTTTAAGTCAACGTCAGGAAATGATGAAACTTGTCCAGGGGTGGTTGACGGTTGCCAACCCTTCAATCGTCGAAGGTCAAGCTCAGAACTTACAAGCAACAGTGAGTAATATTGAAGGAATTAAAGGGCCTCAGGGAGCAGGTTTGGATACGGCGATTGAAGAGACACTCACTAATACCCTGAATCCTTCAAGCTCTAGGAACGATACGGTTACAGACTCAGCTGAAGAAGGAGTTTCTTTAGGTTTAGTAAATGCCCAAATCATTGAAGGTAATAGCAAACAGGGAAAGGTTACTGAGGAGTCTCTACGGCAGGATATCGCTAGGACGGTAAAAGAATGGATGCAGGGAATGGATGGGGGAGCAGAAAGTGAGCTTAATCCAAGTCTGCAGAAAGTTATTAAACCTTTGTTGGATTTCTTGACAAAGGAACAAGGTGATGGCAACCGAGAGCTGAGCCCTAAGTCTTCTGCTTTGCTTACTGTACTCAATCAAGTGCTAAATCAAGTTCCAGAAGCAAATGTTCCGCGAGGAGTCGTCAAGGAAATGCTTCAAGCGGATAGTAATGAACTTGAAGCAATCATTAAACAGCCGAAGATAGATAGCAATGTCTCTGACAAGGCGACATCGGTTAGTAAGGATATAATGGTTCACGGAGATTTTAAGCAGAAATTAGCTGAAATAGATCAACTGCACAGTAAACCGCTTAAAGCGGAACCCTCCGATACCGGAGTGAAAGCCTCTCAAAATCAGGATATAAATCCGGGGATAGGATTGGAAGGAAAGATTCAAGCGGTTAGTGTTGCTGAAGGAAAAACCAGTGGGATTCCTGTTTGGGAACAGATCTCCAATGTATTTCGGGAGCGAGTTTCCAGCCGAAATCATGAATTAAAGGAACTGGATATTCAACTGCACCCAGCAGATTTAGGTCGAATTCGTATTGGGTTGAGATGGGAAAATGGTCAAGTTCATCTTCAGGTACATGCGTCCGAAGCAGCTACAAGTCAGATCCTTCAGAGTCAACTGACAGAGCTGCGTAATACTTTAACAAATCAAGGTGTGAATTGTGGTACGTTGCAAATGGGGCAGCAGGGCAGGGAACAGCAGCAGAATCAAAATCATCAAGAGCAATTTCACAGGACACAGGATTCAAACACGAACCTAATTGAGGATGAAGATCCACTTACCGTCTTAAACTTGCCTTCTCATGCAGACCTGAATAATCGAATTAATGTCACCGCCTAGGAGGGCTAAACATAATGAGTAATACAATTAATGGTACAAATTCTACATCGAACACGAATAATTCCACTAATGGGCAATCGATTTCTAATGCCGTAAACACAGCGTTAGGCAAAGACGATTTTCTGAAGTTACTTATGACAGAACTTAAAAACCAAGATCCTCTGCAACCGTTGGATAATAAGGATTTCATTTCGCAGATGGCCCAATTCAGCTCTTTGGAACAAATGAATAATGTCGCTAAGTCCATGGAAGATTTGAGCAAAAGTATGTTCAACTTCGCTCAACAGGCTACACTGACCCAAGGTGCTGCTATGATTGGGAAATGGGTGGGTGGAATCAATGTGACTGACTCAACTCCAATGGAAGGCGTGGTTGAAGCTGTAAAGTGGCTTGATGGTGAACCAACCGTACAAATTCGAAAATCTGATGGGACTCTTGCTGATCTTGAATTGAATCTAGTTACTTTGGTTATGGATAAAGCTCCGGTAAATAACGATACGGGGGATACAGGGGATACAACGGATACAACGACTGACACCATCGATACAAATGAGTCCACAGATGATAAGAATGACCCAGCAACAACTTAATGTAGCGGGGATATGATAAAACCTGAAAACCATCGATTAATCCATATAGAAAAGAGGAGGAATTCACGCTATGATGCGTTCATTATATTCAGCCATTTCGGGCCTGAAAAACCACCAAGTTAAGATGGATGTGATCGGGGATAACGTAGCAAATGTTAACACCTTGGGTTTTAAGCGCAGCAGAGCTAATTTCTCCACCATGCTCAGCCAAACTATGAAAGGTGCTTCATCTCCTTCAGCTACTCAAGGGGGGACGAATGCAATTCAAGTAGGCTTAGGGGCGGTTTTGGGCTCGATTGACAAGATTATGACTCAAGGAAGTGCTCAATCCACGGGCAAGGACACAGACTTAATGTTACAGGGACCAGGGTTCTTTGTTATGGATAATGGTGGTCAAATCGTCTATACACGAGCCGGCGGCTTTGGCTTCGATAGGGATGGTTACTTGGAAGATCCTTCGACTGGTGCTCGGGTTCAAGGGTATTCTTGGGGAGCGGATGACTCGACGAAGGTCAACTGGACTGGACCAGGGTATGGGGCTATTAAGTTTTCTTTGGGTGACTCTTTGCCACAGGATAAAAATATGCCGATTAAGCCTGAGAAAATTCAGTTAAATGCCACTGTGGATAATTGGGATGATGATATCACTTACACATATACTGATTCTGATACTCAAACAACGATGCAAGGGGATAAATTGATTGGGGCCGGGGTCTTAACCATTGACGGTATGACCCGGGTGGAAAGCAGCCCGAAGGCAGGTCAATTTACCTTTGATCCTGAAAGTGGGACAATTACATTTTCTGAAGGATACCAACGCCCAACTGACGGAGCCTCTGGGACTGTCATGAGTATTAGTTATGTTGCAGCCTCTAACCCCTTGACCGTGGATGCTAATAATCCGAACAAGATTACGGTTGATCATATGCCTTCTTCAGGAGCAAAAATCTATGCTTCGAATGGAACGGATACGAGTGTATATACCATGGCTCCAAGCTTAGCCGAAGTCAATGACTCTCCTAATTATTATTGGGCAGAAAATACCAACGGAAAGTATACAATTACCTTCTCAAACCACGAAAATGCCCCTACCCCCCCGACGGAAGATGATAATATTGGCTATGATTTTTTAAACCTACCTCGTACTTTAACGAGCTTCAGTATAGACCAAACAGGGATTATCACTGGAGTTTATAGCGATGGAAACACCTCTGCCACTCAGAAAATTGCCCAGATTGCCATCGCCAAATTTTCCAATGATGCAGGCCTAAATAAACTCGGAGGGAACTTTTATTCTACAACCAATAACTCGGGGGATGCCGACATCGGCTCCGCTGCTGAAGATGGGCGTGCTTTGATTGTTCCAGGGGCGGTTGAAATGTCCAATGTTGATTTATCCCAAGAGTTTACGGATATGATCGTTACTCAACGGGGCTTCCAAGCTAATTCACGGGTTATCACCGTATCCGACTCGCTGCTTCAGGAGCTTATTGACTTGAAGCGGAATTAAGTCAACTAGTATACCGCTCTCACTTTAGAAGAGGAAATCTCAAGGTGGGATAAACTGGTTATAGGTTATAGGTTAACATCCTTATAAAGTTCGGTGGAGGGGAAAAGAATGCGCCTATCTTCAGAATTTCAGCTTCGCTCTCAGCAGGAGAGAGTGGATATTTTAGCGAATAATATTGCTAATATTAGTACTGCTGGATTTAAGGCCAGTGTGGTTAATTTGGCCGAAGCCTATGATCCTCAGGAAAAAGCTGCTAATCTATCCTTATACGGAGGAGTTCCTGATGGTGCGGCTTTAGGGGTAGGCACTGGAGCTTTATTTCACGGTAAGAGAATTGATATGTCCCAAGGAATTATAACCAGTTCCAATAATCCATGGGACTTAGCTATTGATGGACAGGGCTTCTTTCAAGTGAAGCCCCCCAATGGAGATATAGCTTATACTAGAGCGGGTTTGTTCCAACAGGATAAGGATGGGTTGTTGATAAATCATCAAGGCTATGCTCTTCAGCCAGAAGTGGTCATCTCACCGGATTACGGTGAAGTCCAAGTTAAGCCGAATGGCGACATCCTGGCAATGATTGATGGAAAACAAGAAGTCATTGGACAAATCATGTTAGCCAGCTTTACAAATACAGATGGTCTCCAACAAATAAGCAATAGTCTCTTTTTAGAGACCCCAGAATCTGGCGTGCCTCAGACAGGTACACCGGGTTCAGATGGTTTCGGGGAAGTTAAATCAGGAGCTATTGAACAATCGAATGTTGATTTGGCGACTGCAATGACGAATTTGATTCAAGCCCAAAGGGCGTACCAAATGGATGCACGGCTGCTTCAACAAGGGGACGATATGATGGCCAAAGCGAATGCATTGAGGAGGTAAAATCATATGTCTGGATGGTTAGACATTCCTGTTTTAACAGTTCTGGAAAAGGGCTTAAACGCTTCTAGTTTAAGGCAAAAAGTCCTGGCAGACAATGTTGCAAATGTTGACACACCAGGCTTCAAACGTTCTGATGTTAATTTTCAGCTGGCCCTTGATGCTGCCTTAGGCAGCAGCGGATCAGCCCTTCCGCTTAAAACAACTGTTGACAAGCATCTCAGCGGCGAAACTGGAACTCAAACAATTGTCCAGACGGACCTTAGTACGAGCTTGCGTAATGATGCAAATAATGTAGATATTGATCGTGAAATGGCCAATGTGGCGGAAAATGGAATTTACTATAATTCACTCACACGGACCATTTCTTCACAACTAGGATTGCTGCGTATGGTCATTAAATGATAAAGGGATACAGTCGGAGGTAAAAGATGATTCGAGGACTATATAGTTCGGCAACTGGGATGATTGTTAATCAGAAACTGACGGGCTCGATTGAGGAAAACTTGGATAATATCCGCAACCCAGGGTATAGAGAAGAACAGCGGATTGTAGAGTCATTTCCCTCAATGCTTTTACAAAGAATGTCAGCTGGCGATGGAACTGAAAAGGTGCCTATTGGTGGAATGGGGACGGGCGCACTTGCTGATCAACTCGCCATAAAAACTAGTTCGGGTTTAGTGGTTGAAACGGATCAACCGACGGATGTAGCGTTAGTTTCTCAGGGGTTCTTTGTAGTTCAAACGACGGCGGGTGAACGGTACACTCGCAATGGTCATTTTGAGTTAGATGAAGCTAATCGACTTCGCACCACAGCGGGAAATCTTGTTCTAGGGGATAATGGTGAGATCGGACCGCTGGGTCCTAATTTTTCAATAGAATATGATGGAACGATTAGGGATAATGGGGAGATTGTCGATCATTTGAGAATCGTTGATATTCAGGGTACTGAATTGCAGCGTGAAGGGAAAACAACGCTATATAGCTCGGCTCAAATCCCGGTTCCGGTTCCACGGGACATGATCCAAATGCGCCAAGGCGCAATAGAAGAGTCAAACGTTAATGTCAACGATCAAATGGTTAAAATGGTAGTGGCCATGCGTGCTTATGAGGCAAGCCAAAGAGTACTGCAAATTCAAGACCAGGCCTTAGAGAAAGCGGTTAATGACGTTGGCAGAGTATAACTAATATAGTTTAAAACAGGAGCTAAAATTTGTAGAGAAAGAGTTGAAGGTTTTTGATCGGACAGGTCGTTATCTTTGCCTTAGGGAACGAAGAATACGCAATACCAATTGAGGTGGTAAGAGAGATTACTCTTTTAGGAGAAATACGCTCAATTCCTCAGGCACCAGCCTATGTCCAAGGATTAATTAATATTCGCTCTCAGGCTATTCCTGTCGTTGATTTACATGTTCGCTTCGGCATTGCTGCAGTAGAACAAGGAGAATCTGATGAAGCTTCCTTAAACACTGAGTCCTTTGCCTTAATTACGGAAGTCAATCAAACGTTGGTGGGTTTTTCCGTGGATAGAGTCTTGGAAGTACGAACCTTGGAAGATGTAGATCCGCCTCCCCCCTTAGTTACTGCTCCATTTATCGGGGGACTAGTCAATCTGCCTGATCGGATTATCATACTTTTGGATCCTAAGCGCATTTTAGAGGATACCGAATTACAAGGTCTTAGCAAGTTTGTCCCTCAGTAGGGTTTGATCTTGTCCGTTAGTGACAATGAAAGGAGGCAATTGGTATGAATGCCACCCAGATGCTTCTTTTATTTCAATTGCAAGAGATGAATCATTCTTGGCAGAATGTTCAGCCCAATAAAGTGGGGTTTTCAGAAGCGGATAGCAGCAATTCGAATATGCTGCTTTTCGCTACGTTGCTTAAAGCCGCTCTTGGAGGAGGGACGTCTTCTGCACTAGGGTTAATGAGTCAGCAAAATCAACACACCCAACACACCCAACAACCCCATACTCCTAAGAACAACACTGAACATGTCGGTTCTCTAGATCACCTTATAAATTCAATGGCCCAAAAATATGGAGTGAATCAAAGCCTTATTCAGCAGGTGATTAAAGCCGAATCGGGTTTTAATTCTAAAGCTACGTCTCCTGCAGGAGCTATGGGGTTGATGCAATTAATGCCAGGTACCGCAGCTTCCTATGGAGTTCAGAATGCCTATGATCCCATACAGAACCTAGATGGGGGAACCCATTTTCTAAAGGATTTGCTGGATCGTTTTGATGGAAATATTCCTTTGACATTGGCAGCCTATAATGCCGGACCAGGTGCTGTTGAAAAGTATAATGGAATACCGCCTTACAAAGAAACTCAGGCCTATGTACAAAAGATTATGAGCGGTTTGGGTGGAATCGACCAAAAAGCTTAAGGCAAATGTAAGCATATGCCATATCCTTCAGGTACGGCTTATGACCAGCCGTAAAAATGGTAAGGATATACAGTGATTGTATCACGGAGGAATTGTTTTTAGGGAGCGTGGGAACACAGCTCCTTTTTTCGACGTATCAGACCCCTGTGCCGCTTCGCAGCACCAGAATAAACAAAAGATTATTCTGTCATCCTTGTAAGCGTTAGCGAAGGATCTAGATCCTTCAGTCGTACCTCCTTCAGGATGACATAGCCCTTGAATTGCTTTCATAGCAAAGACATGTATAGTAAAAAGACGCATGGCGTTTTTCTTAACTATCATACTTGTCCGTCGACCAGGACACTAAACTTATGATTAAGAGAAGGAGATTATAGATTCTTCAGCGAACTAATTATGAAGACCTATAAATCTACAAACAGAAAGCCTTATGCTGGGCAACGATAGCTTGACAGCAAGCTTCATTTTTCATGATCCGCTTAGTAAAGGGGTAAGTAATGGCAGACTATTATTATTATCTATGGAGTACGACTTGGCCTAATTTGATGGTGCTCTTTCTGATATTTGGGATGGTTATCCTCCGACTGGGCTGGAAATTCGTAGGTACTTGGCGCTATGCTCGTGACGCTTGGGGATTTTTAATTTGGACTGTGAGAGCTTCTATTTGGATAGGAGTATTAGGAGTTTATATAGATATACTTTTGTTTTCTCAACCAGACTGGTTTCATAGACCTGGGATTATCCAAGGTTCAGTACAGGGGAAATCCTTCGATACAGGTGCAAGCTCATATGTTTTAGATCTTCGTAGTGGTACAGAACGTAAGCAGTTTTATATCGACTATTATGTTTATGAACAGTTGAATGTCGATGATCAAGTTAAGCTCATGTACCTGCCGACTAGACGAGAAGTCGTACGCTGTGAGGTTATGGGTAGTTTGTTATAGAGTTAATACTTTTAAGATAGGTCAGGAGTTTTAGAACGCTATTCGGTTCATCGTAGTTGTTGGGAGTGGTTATTTTGAATTCTAAGGTTTATTTTACCAGTATGAAGACGAAGCGAGGGGAAAGCCTTCTCAAGAAACTAGAGCATTTAATACATCGAGCGGGATTGCTTGATGCAATTGCCCCTCAAGACCTTGTGGCAATTAAGCTGCACTTTGGGGAACGCGGAAATCTTGCCTATGTTCCGCCTCAGTATTTACGGCGCGTTGTTGAGCAGGTAAAAAACAAAGGTGGACGTCCTTTCTTAACAGATGCTAATACTCTATATGTTGGTTCACGTTCGAATGCCGTCGATCATTTAGAGACGGCGATTGAGAATGGTTTTGATTATTCCGTTGTGGGGGCCCCTTTAGTGATTGCGGATGGTCTAAATGGGAAAGACTATATATCTGTGCCAGTCGATCTTAAGCACTTTAAAGAAGTGAAGATTGGGAGTGCCGCAGTTCAGGCGGATGCGTTATTAGCCGTTACCCATTTAAAAGGACATGAAGCTACAGGGTTTGGTGGGACCTTGAAGAATTTAGGGATGGGTTTAGGCAGTCGCGCAGGCAAACAACAACAGCATTCGGATTTGTTGCCTCAAATTAAAGAAGAGGTCTGCATTGCCTGTGGTAAATGCGCAAAATGGTGTCCTGCTGAGGCTATTGTTATAGAAGGCAAGGCAAAGATCTCCGAGAGTAAATGTATAGGGTGCGGCGAATGTACGGTGACTTGTCCAGTTTGCGCTATTGCTATAAACTGGAAAACGGAGGCCGATGTCATACAAGAAAAGATTGTCGAGTATACCGTAGGAGTTCTTAAAGGCAAAGAGGGGAAAACAGGGTTTATAACCTTTGTAACCAATGTTTCGCCCCTTTGTGATTGCTGTGGTTGGAATGATGTGCCGATTGTTGGAGATATTGGTATTCTCGCTTCCAAGGATCCCATTGCTATTGATCAGGCCGCAGTGGATTTGATTAACCAAGCACATGGGAATCCGCTCTCGGAGCTTGGCGAACGCCATGCTGAACATGACAAATTCCGGGTGCTTTTCCCGGAAATAGACTGGACTATTCAGCTTTCCTATGGTGAAAGAGTTGGCTTGGGGAGCAGGAAGTACGACCTTATCCAGATTGGATAACGAAGAATCTACAATTCTCATGGATTTCACGGAAAAAGTATTGGCGTAATATGCTATAATGGGAATAAGATAGAGTAAGTATACTTTATAGTAACAAGCGATGCGGAAAGGAGAGTGGGGAATATGCGTGTCCAAAAGGTTAACGAGCATACCATCCGCATCTTTATCTCTTTAACAGAATTAACTGAGAGGGATATTACGATGGCTGATCTTTTTCAGCGATCAGCTAAGACGGAGCAATTGTTCTGGGAACTCATCGCGCAAGCAAGAGAAGAAGTTGAATTTAATTTAGATCAACCTTTCTGGATTCAGGCAACCGTGGCAACGAATGATGAGTTCGTAATTACGATTATGAAGCAGGAAGAAGCTGAGGGTTCTGTTAAAGAGAAGGTGGTTCGGAAGGCCTCTAAAGGTAGAGTGACAGAGTTAGTCTATGTATTTGCTGATCTTGAGGACGTAATTTCAGCTGTAGGGCGTTTGCCGGAATTTGCACAGTTGAAGTCTAGCCTTTATGAATTTGAGAATGAATACTATCTTGTACTCAACCGAATGGGGACGGGTAAGAAACGATTATTGGCAGAGGCAATCCTCGACGAATACGGTGAAATTGTTGGTACGACGGGGGTTTTCCTTTCTGAACACGGAAAAGAGATTATCTCTGCTAAGGCAGTTCAAACACTCAATGCTTCCTTCAATAAAACGAAACAAAGCGAGGCATTATAAAAGGGAAGCAAATGCTTCCCTTTCTTTTTATACTGTCAGAAAGTATAAACTTGCGTTATATACTGCAAGATGGCTAATACGTGCGAAGACAGTGTCTTCGTCTTAAGCATAAGCGCAACTAAGGCGGCCGCCTGCGCCTACGGCTTCTCCGCTAAGTTAACACGTGCGAAGACAGTGTCTGCAAGAAGGGCTAATACGTGCGAAGACAATGTCTTCGTGGGCGCCAGCCAAGTTTTCTTTATCCATAGTAAAAGATTGCAGGAATTTGATGTAGACAGTTGATGCAAACTGTCTTGCCTTTAAACCTCTGAACTTTTATAGTTTTACCGCAAAAAATACAGGGCGAGAATTGTTCTTTTGTTTGGGAGCGTGATTTAAAGGGAAGAATAACAGCCTGATGATCTGACTGTTTAAGTGGACAAACTGAGCTGGTGTTAGACAATGAAATACCTCCTTGAAGTCAGAAGTTAGAAGTCAGAAGTCATAAAGGCCCAAGGCCAGGGTGACGGATAACTTCAATAAATAAGAAAAAAGGTTCTAAGTGAAAACTCACTGCTTGGTTTCCTTTATCATATGCTAATCATGCTGTCGAAATCCTAAAAAGAATGCGGGCCAGATTGCAGGAAATTGGTCGATATAAGATTGGCTCATAAGGAGTGGCAATTAGTGCAACAAGAGATACATAGGCGATTAAGGGCTCTTCCGGCTGTTCACGAAGTAGTTTCTCGGTTGGAAGAACAAACAGAATTCAGTCCGTTTATGACGAATGAGCGGTGGTTACTTCGTTTAACTCAGTGTGTTCGACAGGTTTTACAAGGCGCACGGGAAACTATTTACCATAATCACTCCGGTTCCTTCGAAGAGTTTGAAGCGACCCTTTGGCCCTGGATAGTAAATGAAGTTCTCAAGACATTGTCGCGTACCGAATCCAGTTTAAGGCGTGTTATCAATGCCACTGGGGTCGTATTGCATACCAATTGCGGAAGAGCTTTGCTAGCGCCGGACGTGGCGCGCTTTGTCGCCGAACAAGCAGAAAGGTACAGCAACCTTGAGCTGACTATTGAGACTGGAGAGCGAGGCTCGCGCTATACTCACGTTGAAGAGCTACTTTGTCGTTTGACTGGCGCTGAAGCAGCTATGGTCGTAAATAACAATGCAGCTGCCGTTTTATTAATGATGAATACTTTCGCCTTAGGGAAAGAGGTTATTGTTTCCCGTGGGGAACTTGTGGAAGTTGGTGGATCTTTTCGAATACCGGAGGTTCTAAAAGCTGGCGGAGCAAAGCTTGTCGAGGTTGGATCGACGAATAAGACTTGGCTGAAAGACTATGAAGCAGTTATCGGTCCGGATACGGCTCTGTTACTCAAAGTCCATACCAGCAATTACAGAGTTGAAGGTTTTACCCATGCCGTTTCGGGAGCTGAGCTAGTAGAGTTGGGAGAGAGACTAGGGGTTCCGGTGATGGAAGATTTGGGAAGCGGTAGCTTCTTTGATGGGACAAGTCTGGGTTTTCCACCTGAACCAACGATTAAACAAACGGTTAAGGCAGGATTGTCTCTTGTGTCGTTTAGTGGAGATAAATTACTGGGCGGTCCCCAGGCGGGAATTCTTGTGGGAAAGAAGAGTTTTGTCCAACGCTTAAGAACGAATCAATTAACACGAGCCCTTAGAGTTGATAAATTAACCTTAGCGGCTCTCGAAGCTACCCTTCGCTTATATGATAACGGAGGAATAGAGGATATTCCTGTCTGGAGAATGCTCTCTGCTCCTTTGGATACACTACATACAGCTGCTTTAGAACTTGTAACCGCCCTTCAAGCGAATCCGAATATTGCCGTAGAGTTGCAAGAAGATGTCTCTCAAGTGGGCGGTGGAGCTTGGCCGACGGTTAAGCTGCCTACTTGGGTATGTGCTATTCGTCCAAAGCAAGGGGACATCATGGATTTAGAGAAATTTCTCCGCCTAGGGCCAATAGCAATATTATCAAGGATTCACAAGGATCGGGTCCTAATTGATGTGCGAACCCTGTTAAGCGGTGACTTTGAAGAGATCATTCAACGGTTAGGGGAATGGGGGGAGGAAGTGTCTTAGCACGGTCGCACATCCTACGGCGCTAAAGTAACGTCAGTAGCTCTGCGCCTTCGGCGTAAGTCATCCTCAGGCGGTGAGAACTCTATGGAGCATGCGCCTTCGGCGATAGTGTCCACCGGACACTATCGTCACTGGAGACTTACGTGTTCCATCGCTATTCACGACTGCGCTCATTGACGCGATTCTCTCATTTTGCTCCCTAAGCTAAGAAACTTCCTCAAGTCTGGGGTCGACGAGGGGTAAAGACGGTAGCTTTGGGAGCTGTTTGTGTTTATAACGGGCGTGTCAAAAGGACCGTCCCCTTGTCACGGGGTGGGGCTTTTCACGTCACGCCTGATTTTGTGTCAGGCTCCTGTTTGTAGTTGACGTGGCTTAATATCTTGTTATAATTAAAGTGTTATGTTTATAAATAAGTGTAAATAAATAGGTGGTGCAAAGATGGATCTTAATATGTCACAGGGTAAAATGACCGAGAAGGTCAGGTTGACCCAGTTGTCCACGAAGGCTGGCTGAGGGTGCAAAATTGGTCCTTCGGACCTGGCGCAAGTTTTGCGTTTTTTACCCCCAAATCAAGAGGATGCTAACCTTTTAGTAGGGATGGAGACTTCGGATGATGCTGGAGTATACCGCTTGAATGATGAGCAGGCCATAGTTCAAAGCGTAGACTTTTTCACTCCTGTGGTGGATGATCCCTATGCCTTTGGGCAAATTGCAGCTGCTAATGCTTTAAGTGATATTTACGCAATGGGAGGTAAACCGATAACTGCGATGAACTTGGTTTCTTTCCCGGTTAAAAAGTTAGAAATGGAAGTATTGGCTAAGATTCTGCAAGGTGGGAGTGATAAAATTCGGGAGGCGGGTGCGGTTCTAGTTGGTGGGCACTCTATTGATGATCCTGAGCCGAAATACGGACTTTCGGTTACTGGGATTGTGCACCCGGACCATGTTCTTTCGAATGCCAAAGCCCAACCCGAAGATTTCTTAATTCTGACAAAACCCCTAGGAGTTGGGATTATCACGACTGGGATCAAACGAGGAATTGTCTCGCCGGAAGCGGAAGCAGAAGTCATACGAGTCATGGCCACTCTGAATAAGGGGGCTGCTGAAGCGGCAATATCTGTTGGGGTCCATGCTATTACAGATGTAACCGGCTTTGGACTTTTGGGTCATTTACATGAAATGCTCGAGGCCAGTGGATGTTGTGCAGAGGTCTATGCAGAGGCTGTTCCGGTGCTAGAGAGTGTTTGGAATTGTATTGAACAAAAGGCTGTTCCCGGGGGGACTCAGGCTAACCGGCGTCATCTTGAAAGCAAGGTGGAATTCGAAGAGGATGTTAAGGAGGAGCTCCGAATCGTACTCTTTGATGCCATTACCTCGGGAGGATTATTGTTGTCTGTACCGGAAAACAAGGTAGAAAGACTGATTCAAAAATTAGAAGAGTATAAGACCCCGGCAGCAGTTGTTATTGGCCGTATCAGAAAAGGTGAGCCTGGGAGAATTGCGGTTTCTAATCGTGCATGATAAAATACCCTGTACTGGTAGGTAGCGGGGGGATAGAGATGAGAAATCCAATGCAAACCATGGCTACTTGTTTTGAACAAGTAGCCTTATTTTTTCCGAGTGGAGATCCTAAACTACAAGAAAGCTTTGAACAGCGGGCAGCTTATTTGGACTCAAGAAATTATGCGAGAGAGATTTTGGCAGATACACTGAAGGAGTATCATCAACATTTAGGTTCTAAGGCCGAAACCTTTCAGATGATTGAAGAGCTAAGACAGAAAGAAACTCTTACGGTGATTACTGGACAGCAAGCGGGAATCTTGACTGGGCCTTTATATACTCTTTATAAGGCCATGACCACGATACTTTTAGCTAAAGAGCAACGTGAAAAACTTGGTCGCCCTGTGGTTCCGGTTTTTTGGATTGCCGGGGAAGATCATGACTGGCTGGAGATTCGCGAGACTTATATTTTAAGTTCTGAGGGAAAACCGATTCCTTGTCGTTTATCCGGCGACGGGGGTGGGGAATCGGTGGGTCATCAAAAGGTTCCTGCCTGGGAAACGATTGAAGCTCAGCTTTTAGAAATGCCCGATAGTGAATTTCGATCCTCTGTCTTGAAAAAATGCCGCCAACTTACGGAACAAGCGGAGAATCTAACCCAATGGTTTGCACTGACCTTACAGTGGCTTGTTCATAAATGGGGTTTGATTTTTTTTGATCCAATGTTGCCAGAATTTAAGCGCTTAGCTGCGCCATTGTATGAACAGATTATAAAGATGCAGGTTGATATCAGGGAAGCTTTAGCTGAACGAACGAAGGAATGGGTAGCCCTTGGATTTGAGTCGCAAATCAAACCAATCGGTGGGGAAGTAAATCTTTTTCTTTCTGTACCTGAACGACGAGGGATCCTTTATAGTGATGGAGCGTTTTATTTGCGTGGGCGAAAAGAGTCGTGGAATTTGGACGCCCTGAACAGCTTGTTGACCCAAGCACCGGAACGATTTTCCCCCAATGTAGTGACACGGCCGGTAGTACAGGAATTTCTCTTTCCTACCTTGGCCTATGTTCCAGGACCAGGGGAATTGAATTATTGGGCACAGCTTGGAGAAGTTTTTACTACGCTGGGATTTGTGATGCCTATTCTTTTTCCGCGCTTATCTGCTGTAGTGCTGACTGCTTCTTGGCAAAAATTCCTAAGCAAACAAGCATTAACGATTGAAGATGTCTATAGCGGTTTAGAAGACTATCGAAACCGCTATGTGCGAGAACAAGATACGCTTAATATCGATGATCGCTTTCAGCGTTTTCGCGAAGAAATTGCCAAGGGTTATGCAGAACTTAAGCCACTAGAAGAGATTCATGTTAATGTGCATGATTGGCTGATTCGAAATGAGGAGAAAGTTAACTTTCAATTAGATTATTTAAAAGCAAAGGTTTGGCAGGCACAACGCAAAGGATGTAATGATATACTCAATCGCTTACAACAGCTTGAAGATGGGATAACACCCCATCAGTCCAGACAGGAGCGGGTGTTGAATCCTCTGAGTTTTGTCATTCGTTATGGAGATAGCTTTGTAGATCGGGTTGCGGAAATTCCAATTCGCGATTTTAGAGAACATCGGATTCTTTTATAATTGATCTTCGTATTTAATCGAAAGAGCTTGATCATTTCTTAATAATTTCTACAGATTTTGTGAAAGTTCTTTTCTAAATACGAAAGTTGAGTATAATAGTAAAAGGATGTTACTAAATGGAGTTGGTTATGTGAGGCGTGCATTGAAGTTGATCCTGATAGCGGTTACCATAACAGTAGCACTAGCTGTTGGGTTTTTGGGCTATAAATTATTCTTTGAAACTGGTAAGATCTTACCGCAAGGGAATGTATCAGATTCAACTCCAACCGGTGTTCAAGGATTTGAAAATCGGGTCAGCGTCTTGCTTGTAGGAGCAGATCAGCGCCCAGAACAGAAAAGCTTTAGTACGGATACAATAATCCTAGCAAGTGTTGATCCGGAAACTAAGCAGACTAGCTTACTCTCTATTCCTCGGGATACAAGGGTTGCTCTTAAGGGACATGGCTATGTGAAGATAAATGAGGTTGTAGCATTAACGGATTTAGCCACACTTCAAAGTACTGTGGAAGAGTTAACTGGAGAAACCATCGTAGGCTATGTACAGACTAACTTTCAAGGATTTAAAAAAATCATTGATACTTTAGGTGGAGTCACAGTCAATGTCGAGAAAGATATGTATTATGAGACCGGTGATGATGAGGATGGGTATATCAATTTGCGTAAAGGTGAACAACGCTTAGATGGCGCTAAAGCCTTGCAATACGCTCGTTTTCGTCACGATGCTCTAGCAGATATTTCACGGACTGCCAGGCAGCAGGTTGTCTTAAAAGCCGTAGCTAAAGAAGTGTTTCGGATTAGCACAATACCAAAACTCCCCTTTCTTGTTCCTCAATTAATGGATGTTGTCAACACAAATTTAGCAGCCAAGGATATGTTAACTCTGTCCAGAGTTGCGGTGGGATTTGATAGTTCAAAGGTGATTTCCCAGACACTACCTGGGTCATTTCTGGACCTTGATGGCATAAGCTTTTGGAAGGTTGATCCGGATGAGGTTAAAAAAGTGGTTGAAAACTTGTTCCAGGGCAAAACGACGGATAAAATAATTGGTGAGGCGGAGATTGATTTATTAAAGCCGATCCTACCAACGCCTAAGAATCCGCCGCCTAAAGTCCCTGGTAACAGTCAAGATCCCAATGGAGTAAAGTCTCCGAGTTATTCGGATAAAGCCACTGAGCAGGAGAATGTTGATCAGATCATTGTCCCAGGTAATAGTCAAGATCCCAATGGGCAAGCATCCCCGGGAATTTTAGAAGTAACCATTAACGTAAACAATCTATAAAAGAACGTAAACAATCTATAAAAGTACCATTTCGTTCAGAGGAAAATATCTAAAACAAAAGACAGGAACAAGCGCAAGTTTGTTCCTGTCTTTTTCTTATCGTAGTGGGTTGTCGATAGGAATCTCCTTGAAACTTAACAAACCCCCCGAATATATTTCCGGTATCAGGACTTTAGACCTATGGGGTTCTTGTGAAATTATGTTATTATTTAAAAAATGGCAATTATCGAGAGTGGAGTGATTAATATGCCGGAAAAGGTCGTTCAGGCAGATTCTCTAGAAGAAATTAAAGAGGAGTGGGCACTTAAACTCAAACTATTGCCAGAAGATCTTACGCTAGAAGTGATTGATAAACCCAGCTTTTTTTCTCGACAGTGGAAGGTTCGCTTAATTTGGCGGGACCAACCTCAGTCCAGTCTATTAGATCCGAGTCAAGCAATCTGGGATGGGACCAAATACCTTATTATCCCTAGTGACGGGGTTAAAACATTTATTCCCTATCAGCAGGCAGGTGAAGTCTGGCTCAATGGTGTGCTGCAAAGTGAACCTTTTAAAGTTAACTTAGGAGATCAAGTGGAATTCTATCCGTTGGTTCAGAAAGGACTGTTGGTTTGGGAACTAGACGTTCGTTTTCAGGGATTGTCTATTGTAGCCAAAGTCAAGCACGAACAACCGGGCAGATATGTTCTGGCTAAAGATCTTCCGACTGAGGCAGAGTTGGATTTAGCTCAGTATGTTAGCTGGGAGAGTTTGCCCTCTCAAGAGGGGATGTGGGATGAGGCCAGGCTGCATGCAGACTTACAGCACTTAAAGGTTGTTCATGGAAAACGGCAAGGAATTTGGGCGGAAATAATGGCGGTCAAAGGCTTGGGAGAAGTCGTTGTTGCTGAAGCAACTCTTCCGGTTGCGCCAATCCACTCACAATTAATAGACTTTGTAGGAGATCCTCAAGGTCTTTGCCTAGAGGAACAAAAGATTGATTTTTTTGCATCCAGAGTAAAGTTAGTTGAAGAGGGAGCTATTCTTGCTCGAAAAATTCCCGGTAGTCCCGGGGTGCCTGGTAAAGACGTCTTTGGCAGGAATCTCCCCGCTTCCGTCAATAAGGATTTTAAATTTCGTCTAAAAAAGAATGTTCATCTTTCTGAGGATGAACTTGAAGTGATAGCGGATTGTGCTGGACAACCTTTACGGTTAGATGATCGAACCTATCTCGTTGAAAATGTCTATATCTTAGATAAGGATGTTGATTTGTCGACTGGAAGCATCGAATTTCCGGGAGATGTTTACGTAAATGGAAATGTTCAAGAGGGGCTGAGAATCTTTGCGGGTGGGAAGATAGAAGTTCGGGGTTCAGTTTCACATGCTGAGCTGAGGTCGGAAAAAGGGACTAAGATTCATCAGAATCTTTTAGGCGGAAAGGTTGTTATCGGAGATAAGTTTGTGTTTCGCTCAGAACTTCTTCGCCTTGTTTCCGAATTACGGGATCAACTGAGTATTTGTTTAAGGCGAACGGAAGAGTTGATAAAGTCCCCGGGGGCTATGAACCTGAAACCGGGACAATGTTTAAAATTAATCATGGAAAAACAGTTTCATCAGCTTCCCAAACTCTCCAATCAAGTTGAAAAGTTTGTACTAGAGAATAAAGACGATGAAGTAATTACTAAAGGTCTCATTGTCTCGATCCGATCGGCTAAACACTTCTTAACAGGCTTAGGGCCGTTAGATCCTCAATCAATCCCCTTCCTACAGAGAGTGAGCCAAGCCCTTGTACAATTTGCTGAAAACCTAACCGTCGAGATTCCTGAGAAACTCAG
This sequence comes from Desulfosporosinus sp., assembly GCA_003513495.1. Lineage (GTDB taxonomy): Bacteria > Bacillota > Desulfitobacteriia > Desulfitobacteriales > Desulfitobacteriaceae > Desulfosporosinus. The sequence goes on along the minus strand of DOPM01000020.1, from coordinate 214,350 downwards.
TTTTGTCGTTCGTTATGTGCAAGGGTCGACTATTGAATGTGGAGGATCATTTGAGTGTCAGAAAGGGACCTATAATTCAGATATTCGTGTAGAAGGGGACGTAAGCATTGAGGGAGTATGCCGTGGAGGTAAGATTATTGCAGGTGGGCAGGTTCGGATTCATGAACTGGGAGGCTCGGAGGTTAGTTCAACCTTTGTTCAAATCAGTCCGAACAGCCATCTTTACGTAGATTATTGCCACGCTAATGTCATTATTGCTGTAGGCAAGGAAATCATTCGCATAGAAGAAGCGTATCGGAAATTGGAAATCTATCGTGAGAAAGGCCGGGTAGAAGTAGAAAAGGTCCGGGTAAATCCACTCTGAACTTGAAGAAACCTTGGCGCGAGTGGTCCCTTCTCGCCATTCTGCAAGAAGAGTAATCCGTGGGAAGACAGTGTCTTCCGGCTACGGGACACTCGGCCATCCTTGGCCACGGCATACTTAAGGTTAAATGTCATCAAGAGCGTTAGCGAAGGATCTAGATCCTTCAGTCCTTCCTCCTTCAGGATGACATAGCGCTTAAGTTGCTTTCATTACAATGACAAAAGCGCACTGGATTTTTTCATTCATGCCGCAGTTCGGCATAGGGGTCTGACAGTACAAAACAAAAATAACCTGCCTCTTTGGCAGGTTATTTTTGACAAGGTTTGGTATTACCGTTACACTTAAGTTAAGCTATGATCGACTTATTCAGAATAAAAAATACCTTTGGGTTTTGGGGTCTAGTTTTATAGGTCGAAAGGAATAAATAGATATGAAGGTAATGATTCAATTAGAAGAGGCTTTAGAGATAGTTCTTGCTCGCATTCAATCCGTTGAAACAGAGTGTCTACCAATTGCCAACGCTTACCATAGAGTATTGGCTCAGGATGTTGCATCGCAAATTGCTATGCCTCCCTTTGCAAGATCGCCACTGGATGGATATGCCTATCTAGCGACTGAGGTTGATCCCCGACCTCTCCAATTAGAGGTTGTGAGTGAAATTCCAGCAGGAACCTTCTCGGATCGAGTTATCGGCATTGGTGAAACGGCTAAAATATTTACAGGTGCCCCGATACCGCCTGGTGCAAATTGTGTAGTACGCATGGAAGACACTGAGTCACTAGGTAATAAAGTGACGATCCTTCGTCCGGTGTCACCAGGTTCTAATATCGTACATAAAGGGGAAGAGATTAAAGAGGGGGATATTCTGCTTAGACAGGGCTTTTATTTATCCCCTCCCGCTATTGGATTGTTTGCAGCGGTAGGCCTGGATCAAGTCAATGTATTCCGTCGCCCGCGGGTAGGGTTGCTTTCTACAGGATCAGAACTGATGGACGTAGGGCAACCATTAAAGCCAGGCAAGATTTATAATAGTAACAGTTATACCCTACGAGGTATGCTTCAAGATGCCGGTTGCGAGGTGCTGGTGATTCCAATTGTTTCAGACGAAATTGAGGATACCCTTGCGGCTTTAGAAAAGGTAGCGGAGGCCGATGTAGTTATAACCACTGGCGGAGCTTCAGTAGGAGATTATGACATTATGCGTCATGCTCTTGCCCAATTTGGCTGTGAAATGTTGTTCTGGAAATTGAACTTAAAGCCGGGGACTCCGGCTTCCGTCGGACAAAAAGGAAAGCAGATCTTTTTCTCCCTTTCAGGTAATCCGGCAGCTGCAATGGTAACCTTTGAACTCTTAGTTCGTCCAGTGCTTCGCAAGTTAACGGGACGTTCTACCCCGGAAGAGGGAGAATTCCCGGTTAAGATGGCGAGCAGCTTTGGTAAGACTGGGAAACAACGACGCTTTTTGCGTGCCCAAGCAGTATTTAAAAATGGAGAACTATGGGCGGATCTAGCTCCTGCTCAGGGGTCGGGAATCCTTCGCTCGATGATTGGCAGCCATCTATTAGTAGATGTACCAGAAAACCATGGGGCAGTGGAAGTTGGGGAACTATTAATGGCGCGTTGGATTGCGGACTGGGAGAGTTAAAATGGATGTAAGATTAGGACCTACTCAAATTCCCGTTATCTCTATTGTTGGTGGAAAGTCCAACTCAGGAAAGACGACCCTCCTAGAAAAACTAATTAGGGAAGCTAAGGGCCGCGGATGGAGGGTGGCGACTTTGAAACATGATGTCCATGGCTTTGAGATGGATCAACCAGGTAAAGATACCTGGCGCCATGATCGTGCTGGGGCAGATATAGTGGCAATAAGCTCTCCTCAAAGGATTGCTGTCTTGGAACGTGTCTCTGAGGATCAGCCCCTGGATGAGGTGCTTGCCCGAATTCATGGAGTGGATATCATTTTTACTGAGGGATATAAGCATGCTGATAAGCCGAAAATCGAAGTATTTCGCTCGGCAGTACATGAGGGGCTTTTTTCCAAGCCTGAGGAGCTTATTGCCATAGCCAGTGATCTTGAGTTTGATAACGGCATACCCTGCTTTAGCTTAGAGGATGTTCAAGGGATTTGTGATTTAATTGAAGATAAGTTTGGAGTTCAGGGAAATAAGTGATCGTTGGCGTTCAGGAAACTATTCGGTGATCGTTGGAGTGCACTAATATGTTGTCAATTTGGAGTATTTTGTGAAGTTGTCATCCTGAGTGTCAGCGAAGGATCTTGCCGCATTTAGAGGAAGATCCTTCACGACCTTCAGGATGACAATTCTTTTAGGGGAGTACTTTTTTAAGGAACCTAGTCGACCAGGGTAATAAGGGGAAGGCTAATAGGGAAGACAAAAGATTAAAGATAGTATGGGCGTTAGCAACTTGGCGAGAGAGGCTTCCGCCTAGAAGAGTCAGGGCATTGGCCATTGGTTCCACAAAGGGTAAGAAGATTAGTACGCCAAAAACATTCAGTAAGACATGAAATAGTGCTACTCGCTGAGCCGCTCGTGAGGAGGCGAGAGCTGCGATAACGGCGGTAAAACAGGTGCCGATATTTGCACCAAAGATAAAAGCAAGTGCAGTAGGGAGGGTTATCCATCCGTCAGCCGTGAGCAGCATGACGATTCCCGTCGTAGCGTTTGAGGAATGGAGTAGGGCGGATACCACCGTCCCTGCGATAACCCCTTGAAGATGATTGTCTCCTAACTGTCGAAGGAAATTTTGAATTATGGGCATGTCAACGAGTGGTGCCATCCCAACCTGGAGTAGGCCTAATGCAAAGAAAAGTACCCCTAGGCCGAAAACAGATTGTGAAAGAAATCTCCAGCGAGACGGAATAAAAAGAAATCCAAGAGAGCCAAATACCATAATATAGGGAGTGATGTGATCTAAGGGGAGAGCAAGTAGTTGTGTCGTTAAGGTAGTACCTATATTGCTTCCTAATATTAACGCGAAGGCATTGCCAAAGGGGAGGAGTCCTGCATCAACGAAGGATACGGCCATGACAGTCAAGGCAGTGCTTGATTGAAGAAGAGCTGTGGAGATTGAGCCGCTCCAAAACCCTCTCCAGGGAGTGGCTGTCATCCAAAGAAGTGCTTGGTGGAGGCGTTGTCCGGCGAAGGTTTGAAGCCCCTGCCGCAGAATCTTCATTCCCCAAAGAAGAAGGCAGAGGCCTAGTACTAGGATAGCGATGTACAGTAGTTTCACCTCTTTCGGAGGAAGTTTCTTAGGGCGTTTCGTAGGGGCGATTTCTGAATCCCTACCCTGTTTGAGTCCTCTTTTTACTTATATGGAGCAATAAATCTGTAAAGAACAAAAAAGACACTATTATAGTGCCCGGATATATTTATTCAGTTAAAAGCGATACCGGGGATGATTGCATAGATTACCTAAGAGGTGATTATATGCGAGTTCGACAAGGAAATGTTCGTGACTGGCCATTTATTTATGCTCTTGGAAAAGTTGGTATTCCGGATAGTATTTCTCCGTGGCGCAAGCAACCCATGGAAGTAACGCTTAAGTACCGAGAGGAATTTCTTAGAGGGTTTTGGACCTGGATTCAACAATCTGAATCGGAAGTCTTTATTGTTGAAGAGCCGGAAGGAGAAGGGAAAGAAGAAGCCCCGGCTCAGCCCATCGGATATTTAGTTATTCAGGGGTCTGCGCGGGAAGAGTTAACTGGTATTACCCAGGGATGGATCATGGATATTGTTGTTCTTCCTGAATGGAGGGGCAAAGGGGCAGGTAGGGTGCTGCTTGATGCTGCAGAAGACTATTGTCGCAAACATGGAATTGCTTACCTAGGCCTTGCAGTTAGCAGCCACAATGTGAAAGCGCTGAAGCTCTATGAGAATTTCGGATTTGCAGAGGAACGCAAACTGCTGGTCAAGAGTTTGGATTGATTGCTCGCACAAAAAAAGCTTGCGACGTAGAAACTGTCGCAAGTGAAGTAAAAGAGAGGAGTGGGGATAAAAATTAAAAAGTGAGACTAATTAAATCATATCCCGAGGCTTTACTATTTATACAAGCCTTGGGATATATTTTTTCCCTAGCATTCAGAGGGGTTGGCAAAGATCGAGATTCGAAGTTTGAGGTTCGAAGTTCGAGGTTCGTGCTGTGTCATTGCTTTAAAATCAACCCAAGCCGTATGTCATTGCTACGAAAGCGATGTAAGCACTGTGTCATCCTGAAGGAGGTACGACTGAAGGATCCAAATCCTTCGCTATCGCTCAGGATGACGGCAAACAAGTTTATGACGGTAAGCGAGTTTATTCTCTCCGTGGTATAATATCCATGATGAGTAGTAAAGCTGGTTTTTAAGCATAATTATACCAGCTGTTTTATATAGGAGGTTTCACTTTTGGAGCAAAAAGAAATCAAGGCATTGGTTGAATCCGTTTTGGCAGAGGCTAAGAGACTTGAAGGTTACTTTATTGTGCGGGCCCAGTCCCGCCGAGAGTGGAGTATGCGGCTAAGTAACGGACGGTTTGAAAGGGTATCGACAGGAGAAGATAGCGGATTTGGGGTTCAGGCTTTTACGGAAAAAGGGGCCTCAGGCTTTGCTACATCAGATGTTTTAGAAGAAGGGATCGGGCGTAAACTCGTGGAAAAAGCGCTACAGTTGGCCCGCAGAAATGAAGAGATTGGGTCAAAACCAAATCGGACGATTTGGGAGGCCCCTCGGGTTGAGGAGGAGGTAGCGAATTCTGCCCAAAAAGGGTTTGAGGAAGTTCCTTTGGTCAAGCTCGAAGAGATGGTGATGAACCTACATGCCCGTTTGAGGGGCGCTTTCCCTGAGGGAGCTTGGCAATCTAGTTATCGTCAAATTGAAGAGGTATGGTGTATCGGACGGTCAGATGGAACCCTGGTGTCTTTTGTCATTCCACGGGCGGTGTTGATGCATCAAGGGACGGTGCGCAATCAGGGTAAGGCTCAAAGTACTCTGATTCACCGGAGTGGAATGGATGCCACCCTGCTTTTTGAAGAGTTAGAGGACCATGTTCTTGAGAAAAAGGCCATGGACCGAGCAGAATTTGCAAGGGCTGTATGCAGTGCGCCACAGTTGCCGAGGGGTCATTATCCGTTGATTATTGATTATGGGTTGGCAAAGGGGCTGGCCCATGAGGCCTTCGGACATGCTGTAGAATCCGATCATATGAATGAATCTGTCCTTGGGGAAAAAGGTAAACTGCGTCAGGGACTGCGTGTAGCAAGGCCAGGTGTCGATATTATTGATGGACCCCTTGTTGGGGACTGGGCGAATCAACCTTTTTCAGCTAATGGTCTCCCCAGACAGACCGTGACCATCGTGCGGAATGGACTATTGGAAGCCGGGCTAGGGGATATCTTTTCGGCTGAAGAAGCAGGAATGCCTATCACCGGAGCTGGGCGTGCGGAGAGTTATGGGCATATTCCTTTGCCTCGCATGAGCAATATCCGCTTACTGGTTGAGCGAATGCTTCCTTTAACCCCTGGGGAGCATTTGATGGATGAAGTGAAAGCAGTAAGGGAAACTCTTTTAGAACATGGAGAGCTGCGTGAGGGAGAGAAGAATTTACTTCTCTTAGGGTATCGAGGCGGTCAAGTAAATCCTAAAACAGGGGATTTTGTCTTTCAATGTGACGGGATTATCGATGTTGCTGAGCCTGACTTGCCTATTTACCAGCCCTCAATTTTTAGCGGAAAAATTCTTTCTGCCTTAGAGGCAATTCGCGGAGGGTTAGGTGAAGGATGTTATGATGCTATTGGTTCCTGCGGAAAGGGTGGACAATCTGTAGCCTCTAGCGGCGGAAGCCATCGCTATCTGCTCATGGATGCGGATCAACAAGTAAGTTTAGGGGGTGAACAGGCGTGAAACTCATTGTACAATTAGAGGATCTTCTTCACCAATTCCAGCGGGCACCGAAGCGGGAAGATCTCAGGCTCTCAGCTTGGAGAATCGTGGTTCATGAATCAGAAGTAGTAGCCTTAGGAATAAAAGATAATTCCCCAGGCAGTGTTTATACCCCTCCAAGTTATCGTCAGGGTGAGAGTGGGGATGTTTTTCTAGTATGGGGGGATGGAACGTGCAGTCAAGCTATGGTTCAGCTTCCCTTTTCAAGGGAATCCGAGTATTGGCTTAAAGCCTTAGAACAATGGCGGCAGGCATCTTATGAAGACCCGGATGCTGTACATATCCCAGCTCCGGAATCCTTACCCCTTGTAGCGGTAGAGGACCGGGCTGTTCAAAAGATTATTTCCGGTGATGACAAGATTTTATTTGAACAGGTCGATCGATGGTTAAGTGATAAACCTTCAAAGGCGAAAATGCAGGGAAGTATACAAGCGGCTTGGGGTTATCGGCATGTTCGAACCTCAACGGGACTTGCTGTTACCTACCAGCAATCCCAATTTGTGTCGTGGTTTTCCTTTGACAGTTTAATTGGGGGGGGATTCGCTAAGCGTCGCTTAATTCAGCCAATGGAGCAGGAGGAGTTATGGGCTCAGACGGTGAATCAATATACGTGGATGCAAAAGGATGCACCCCCTGTTGGACCCCAGACCCAAGTGATTTTGGCGCCGTCTATGACGGAAGACATGCTAAGGCAGTTTGTACTTCCGAACTTTTCAGGTGATCGAGTGATTGAAGGGCAAGGAGCTTTCTCGAAGGAGAGTTTTCAAGAACAAAAGCAGGTATTTCACGAAGAATTAACCCTGGCGATTGATCCGCTCCGCCCGTTAGAGCTGGGTTCCTATCTAGTTACACCTGAAGGGGTCCCCGCTAATCAAACGATTTTAGTACAGGACGGACAACTAAAGACTCCCTTTCTCAAAGTTAAAGATGCTGTACGCTGGGGTGCAAAACCCACGGCTGTTCCGCAAGGGACGGCAGGACTGTATCTTAAGCACGGGGCGGAGGTTCCTTGGGTTAAGGCCTTAGAGGGAGTGGAAGATGGAGTTCTTATTTTATCAGTGCTCGGTTTACATACTCAGGATTCCGTTTCAGGTTCGTATTCACTTAGTGCGCCTCATAGTTTGCGAATTATGAAGGGCCAAATCGTGGGCAAAACAGATGTTAAACTAACGGGCAACTTTTTCGCGGATTTGGCAGCATCAACTACAAAGACGGCGCTGTCTGACCTGGATACACACCCATATTTAGTATTAAGAACCGGGGTGCAAAGTCTTTAGAAATAGGGGAGGAACCTTTTAGAGATGTTAGATTTACATGTTCACCTTCTCGGGCATAAGGATCGGGAGGCTAACCGGGAAACCATTCGGGCGTTTTTAGACGAAGCCACACGTCGAGGATTAAAAGAAATTGGGTTTGCAGATCATGATTATTATTGGGATCAAATGAACTTTCCCTTAATCCGTGAAGTCGCTAAGGATTATCCAAATTTAGCTGTGCGGATTGGATTCGAGGCTGAATATCGCCCTCATGAAGAAGACAGAATCAAAAACTTGCTTCATCAATTTTCTTTCGATTTTGTCATAGGATCTGTTCATGAGTTTGACGGTTGGATTTTCGATATCCCGGAAGAAGAACATATGCATCACAAAAAAGATGCAGACGAGTTTTATGCCAGGTATTTTGAGGTAGTGACTCTGGCCGCTAAAAGTGGGCTATTTACAACCATTGGCCACTTAGATCTTATTAAAGTCTTTGGTGTGCGACCTAGGAGGGATATCTTAACTTTAGCGGATGAGGCGTTAACTGCGGTTGAAGAGCGGGGTCTGGTGCTGGAAGTTAATACAAATGGCCGGTACAAACCCGTTCGGGAATTTTATCCAGAGCAACGTCTGATGGAGGAAATTCAGCGGCGGGGTATTGAATTTACACTAGGCTCGGACGCCCATTCTGCGGAAAATGTCGGACGGGATCTAGAGGAAGCGACTCAGCTGTTGCGTGAGATTGGAGTTCAATCCGTTGTCGGGTTTAGCAGACTCGATAAAGTTAGTTATACTCTAGATTAAGGGGGACACACTTTTGGAAGATTTTCTTGATGAGAAGTGGATCATTGAAGAAAGTGCGGCTCAGGCTTTAGTCGAAATATTAAATTCTCAACAGGGAAAGCGCTATAAAATTGTCACCCATGATGATCGGCCTGATATTGTAATCGAAAATCAAGAGGATGGTACACGCTTAGGTGTCGAAGTAACCCACCTTTTTTACGATTCAGAGGAAGCTCGTTATGTATTTGGTCGCTCTCATGAAGAAGTGGATCACCCTCCGGATTCCGAATATATTGAGGGATATGTTCGACGTCTAAATGCTTTGTTGCAACAAAAGAGCGAGAAGGCTAAAGGATATAATCATCAGTACCCTTTAGCCCTCTTAATTAGGGTGGTCTCCCCGCTATTTCATATATGTAATTTCCAGATTTACGCCTCAAGTATTGTTGTGCCTCCTTCTGATTTCGAAATTATCTGGTTGTTATTCTATGACTTTGTGGAACGGCGTTGGGCGCTCTTAAAACGATTGCAATAAATCTGGGGGATAGACTTTACATTCTGGTGAAACACTAATCATAGGTGAGCCAGTTTGTGAAGGAGACGAGACTATGCCTTGGATTGAAATTGCACTTTCTCCTCATTCAGAGTGGAATGAGGATGGTCTTGAGGATTGGGCACTTGCCCTAGGGGCCTTTCTAACTGAGAAAGGAACTGGGTCGAATCCACAGATTCAAATGTTGCCAGGATATAATGTGGTTCAGTTAGGGGAAGCGGGAATCGGAGACCTTACTTTAAGCAGCGCTGAGCGGCTTGTAATTATAGATGGATTATCCTTAAAGGGAAATGTGGAATGCGATTTTGCTCGTTTTGTCGTTCGTTTTGCCTTGCAAATGGGTGCTTTGGGGGTGTGTATTTCCAATGCTAGTTCCTCTGAGAAGAGCTTTTGGCGGAAATTGGGCGGAGTTATCCAACCAGACCCTGTCCCTTTAGAAGAGCCTATTTGTCGTGAGAAAGTAGGTGTTAGACAGCTTGCCAGATTCAGTTTGCAGGTAACCTATGACAGTGAGCCAGTGTTATGTCTAGAACCAATTGCGTGTAATGCCCATGCGCCTGGCTTAATAAGTCTTGCTCAACGTCGGTTAGAAAAAATGTATGGTGGCAGTCCCTTAGGGTTTGCTAGTCGAGTGGCTGTTCATTGCCCATGGAACATTTCTCGAGACCAGTGGACGGATTTATTGTCCTTTAGTCGTTTAGAGGCCTTCGATTTATTGGAGGAGATTGTTAAGAAAGCTCAGAAATAATTGACTCGAATATACTTGTTCAAGTTTTGGACTGCGGTCCCTTCTCGCCGTCCTGCAAGAAGAGTAATCCGTGGGAAGACAGTGTCTGCAAGAAGAATAATCCGTGCGAAAACAGTGTTTTCGTGTGGTGGGCTACAGGGACACTTGGCCATCCTTGGCCGGCGTCCGTCGTCGCAAAGATTTGTCTGAGACAATATAATTCTATATAATGAATAATGGTTAGATTAAGAGATGTTATAGATCGGTGGATAGAGATAGAGATGGAGATAGAGGAGAGGGACAATATGTCGACGACAGATTTAGCTCATGAACTTGCTCGTACGCTAAAGGAATCGCTTCAATTCAAGCAGTTTCTTAAGTCAAAAGAAAAGGTAATGAGCGACGCTAATAATCATAAGATGGTTCGCGAATTTCAATTGAAACAATGGGAGATCCGTGAGGCTCAAATGTTAGAGCAAGAGATCAGTGAAGAAAAGCAACAAGAATTAGAACGTTTATACAGTCTTGTAAGCATTAATCCCACGGCAAGGGAATACTTAGAAGCCGAGTTTGAAGTGTCTTGTATGGTGAATGATATTCAAAAGATTATCGGAGAAGCCATACAAGACGCAATGCCCATAGGATTTGAAGAAACGAATCCCTGATATTCAAATTGAGCACCTTGGCCATCACTGACCAGAGGAGCATGTTAATTAAAAGAGGTGCAATTGGTGAAGATCGGAATGGTTTGTTACCCGAGCTATGGTGGGAGCGGTGTTGTCGCAACTGAGCTAGGGTATGCCCTCGGGGAACGAGGACATGAAGTTCATTTTATTTCCTCGGCTCGCCCTTTTCGCTTACGTCGGTTTCATGAGAGGCTGTTTTATCATGAAGTATCCGATGTTAGCTATCCAGTGTTTAAATATCCTCCCTACACCTTGTTGCTGGCCAATAAAATTGTGGAGGTGGCTAATTATGTGGGGCTGGATGTAATTCATGCCCATTACGCTATTCCACACAGTATTAGTGCCTATTTGGCCAAACAAATGATGACAAAGCAAGTTCCGTTGGTGACGACCTTACATGGTACAGATGTCACCTTAGTGGGCACTTTCGAAGAATTTAAGCAGTTAACTTGTTTAGCACTGCGGGTTAGCGATGGTATCACAGCAGTTTCCCAGGCCCTGGCAAAGGAAACTATAGAGACTTTTGGGTTGCTGGATCAAGAGATTGAGGTTATTCCAAATTTCATAGATCCTAAGATCTATTCATCGAGAGATCTATTAAATGCAAAATGCAGGGAACATTTTGCTCCTTGCGGAGAAAAGATCCTTACCCATATTTCGAATTTCCGGGAAGTAAAAAGGGTTGTCGATGTGGTTAAAATCTTTGCATTAGTAGAAAAAGTGGTTCCTAGTCGCCTTCTACTCGTTGGTGATGGGCCAGAGATGGCTAGGGTAGAACGAGAAGTTGTTAAATTAGGGCTTGAGAGAAAAGTCCAGTTTCTAGGGAAACAGGAAAGTGTTCAGGATATTTTACAGATGGCCGATATTTTCCTGCTTCCTTCAGCACAAGAAAGCTTTGGTCTTGTAGCCTTGGAGGCAATGGCCTGCGGGGTTCCGGTGGTTGCCAGTCGGGTTGGGGGATTACCAGAAGTTGTTCAGCATGAAGAAACTGGTTATCTGGCAGAGGTCGGAGATATCCAAGGGATGAGTGAGGCAGCTCTTAAGCTGCTGACGGATCCTTTAAGATATAAGGCTTTTTCTGAACAAGCAGCGAACTGGGCCAGAGAATCATTTCCAGTTGATCGAGCCGTAAGAAGTTATGAATTGGTTTATGAACGTGTGATCAAAGGTTCGTAGTCGAAGTTCGATTGCCGAAGGTCTGAAAGGCTGAATCCCTCTCGAGCTCGTCAGGAATGGAGATAAGGACTGCCCTACATTCCAATGAGTGTGTTTTATCTCACACACAGATAGTGTTCTTGGGCACTACTTTTTCTGAATATTTATAATAATATTAGTTATATTACCAGTAATTTTTTTGGGATTATTAATGTTCAGAAGTACTGTGGTTATTTCACTAGAGTCCATGGTTAAATAGTCGTTTGATATCGAATAACTATGCTTGAGTGGTATATTCGAACCACGAATATCGAACATCGAATCTCGAGTCGGGGGGTGGGTAAAGATGACAAACCGCAGGAATCTGGATCAATTTGAGAGAGAGTTAGAAGCCATCGGGTACATAACTGAACGGGATGATCGAATCGCGCTGACAGCTTTTTTAGCCACGGAGCTAGGTAAACCACTATTAGTCTCTGGGCCAGCCGGAGTGGGTAAGACGGAAATTGCTAAAGTATTAAGTCAAGTTCTGGATGCTCCTTTGATTCGCTTACAATGCTATGAAGGCCTAGATGAGACAAAATCCCTTTACGAATGGAATTATCAGCGTCAACTCTTGAAGATACAGATGGGACGTGAGCATCTTCAAGAAGCCGACCTTTTCTCCACGGACTATCTACTGCCTCGACCTTTACTACAAGCACTTTTAAGTGAAAAGAGAACCGTCCTTCTTATTGATGAAATTGATAAAACAGATTCTGAGTTTGAGGCATTCCTCTTTGAACTTTTAGGGGAGTTCCAAGTTTCGATCCCCGAGATGGGAACGATTAAGGCTAAGGAACGACCGATGGTGGTCTTAACCTCCAATGGAGAACGAGAACTTTCAGATGGGCTGAAGCGACGGTGTATCTTCCTTCATGTGGAGCCGCCTTCTATTAATAAGGAAGTTAGAATCCTGAGGGCCAAAGTTCCTGATTTGCCGGAGCGATTAGCCTTAGAAGTGGCTAGGGCTGTTAATGTGCTGCGAGAACGACTCTCACTAAATAAAATTCCCTCTGTATCTGAAACAATGGATTGGGCTAAGGCGTTGCTCGTAATGGGCAAGACGGGTCTCGATCCGGCTTGGGTTGAGGCAACATTGACATTGTTGCTTAAGAGTCAGGAGGATGTTGAGCTTTTCTATCGTGAGATGGGAGCGGAGCGTCTCATTTTTGAATCTAGTAAATTGGCACAGGGTGAAAGGCATGTCCATGGGTAACAACTATGACAGTCATCGAGCCAGTGAATTAGATCGATACTTAGTAGAATTTGCCCAGTTGTTAAGAACAGTGGGACTTAAAATTAGTCCTTCTGAAATTTCAGATGCAACTGAAGGTTTAGCTCTAATTGGTTTAGTCGATCGGGAAAAAGTAGAGGCTGTTCTGCAAGCGACATTGGTTAAAAATGTCCAGCATATATCTGCTTTCCAAGAGGCCTTTCGAGCTTACTTTGCCTCTTTAGAACAAAAAGAGGCTTGGCAGAAGGAAGCGGCCCATAAAACAAGCCAATGGAATGAACAAATCGAGAAGACCTACCAAGATCTGCGCTTTCAAGATAATGAATTAGAGATTAGTGATGACCAAAGGGCTGTTTACGCTAATTTGCCTGAGAAAGACAAACAACGTTTACGGGACTTTCTGGAGAAGTCTTCAAAGGGTACACGAAGCGGGGTTCCGGTGGATCATACCTATCAGCCCATGGTAGAACGGGTTCTCCGCGGATCTTTGGAATATTGGCGTAAGAAATTAAATGAAGATGATCCAATTCTTTCCCCAGGGTCTTCGGATGGAGTTCTCTCTGAAGTGGAACGCGCGTTGCGTGACCGGGAGGTAGAGGTCATAAGTCGGGATTTGAAGAAGATTTCTCCTGAAGAGTGGCCAGAGGTTATTCGCTTAATTCGCCGTCTTAGTCAACGCCTGGCAAGTCAGGTGACTCGTCGTTATAGGGCGGCCCGCAGGCGTGGTGGCTTGGATATGCGCTCTACTTTACGGAAAAATTTACGCTATGGCGGAGTGCTTGTCGATCGAAGCTATCGCAGTCGCCGCAAAGGCAGGCCGAGGATTGTATTGCTTTGTGATATATCGGGTTCAATGCTCAAATATACAGAGTTTATCTGGCAATTCGTCTATGGACTTTCGAGTGTAGTAAGTGGAATAAAAACCTTCGCCTTCGGTGAAGCACTGATTCCTTTGACCGGAAAGTTCCGTAAAGGGCAGACCTTTGAGGTTATGGTTAAGGAAGCCCTCTCTATATCGGGGAAAGAATGGGGAGGCGGAACCAACCTTGCTAGTGCCTTAGAAACACTGCAAAAAAAGTATCCTGATACATTTAATAAGCAAACCTTACTCCTTATTGTCAGTGATGCACAAACTCTCGAAGGGGACAAAGCAGCAACTTTGCTGGGTGAGGTTCAACGACATGTCCGTCAGGTACTATGGCTTAATACTCTTCCAGAACGTCGTTGGTCAGAGACTCCTTATGTAAAAGCGTTTCTTCCATTCTGCCAGATGTATGAATGCTATACCCTTGGTCACTTATCCCAGATTTTAAACAAGCAATTCTAGGGGAATTGCTTGTTTATTTTTTGGAAAAAAAGAGCATACTATAACTGAAGTATTTGTACAGAAACACACAAAGATTGTGAGGGGGTTAATTGTAATGCTGGAAAAATGCAGAGCTTGTGGTTTTGAACATGAAGACTTAGGACATATTCTATTTCGCAGGAATCATGTAAGTAATCGTGTACTGCCATATTGTTCCCATTGTATGCGCCGACTATATCAAGTGCCTTATAGGCCAGGAAGAGATCTTTAAACAATGGATAGTTTCTTTTACTTCCAGAAAGTATAAACTTACGTTATATACTTTCTAAGCATAAGTGCAACTAAGGCTGCCGCCTTCGCCGAAGGCTTGGCGCCAGCCAAGTTGTTTTCTTTATGTAATTGGAAATGCTAATTTTTTTAGCTTGCCTTTTTTCCGTGGCTTTGGTATATTGATTTCGAAGAAGTTCGGAGAAAAGGGGATGTTTTTGTCATGGCATACGTTATTAATTCAGAATGCATTAGTTGTGGTGCTTGTGAAGGAGAATGCACAGTATCTGCAATTAGTGAAGGCGACGGACAATTCGTAATTGATGCAGAACTTTGTATCGATTGCGGTTCATGCGCTACCGTTTGTCCAGTTGAAGCACCAAACCCAGCGTAAGTATTTAAGTATTATTAAGCAAACAAAGCTACAGAAAAGGGAGAGTTAATCATAACTCTCCTTTTTAATACTTATCAGATTTAATACTTATCAGACCCCCATGCCGCTTTGCGGCACCACTGATGAATGAAAATAGGTCCTTTGGGTCGGGTAGCATCGCCCACATCCTGCAAGAAAGCTAATTCGTGCGAAGACAGTGTCTTCGTCACCGCAGCATTCCGAGGCTCGCCCACTCGCCGGTGCAACCAACGGTTTCGCTTTCGCTAAGGCTCGGTGAAGCCGGGTTTTCTTTAACGTATCAGACTTCCATGCAGCTTAGGATGTACCACTGAGGAATTAAAAAAGAGTATTGGGTCAAGATACTTCACTGCGTTCAGTATGACATAGTACAGTGTCATCCTGAGCATGGCGAAGGATCTTTTTTTCAATTCTTATAAGGGTAAATTATTAAGACGTTGACAAATTTACTAGATTGACTTAAAATCTAATTAAAAATAATTTCAAACACTAGGAAATGAGGATACAGCACATGAATGCAATTGGGATCCTTAAACAATTAAAAGATAAAGGTGTTCGCTTTACACCCCAGAGGCAAGCAATTTTAGAATTTCTTCTCGAAACTCGCTCTCATCCTACGGCTGATGAAATTTATCATCACGTTAAGGCAAAGTTTCCAGGGGTTAGTCTAGGGACAATTTATAATACATTAAACATGCTTAAAGAGCATGGACATCTTCTGGAGTTGTCCTATGGGGATATGGCGAGTCGTTTTGACGGTAACCCAAATAACCATTACCATATTGTATGCTCAAAGTGTGGTAAGGTAGCAGATTTCCATGGTCCCCTTATCGAAATGGAACAAGAGGTTATGGAAAAATCCGGTTTTCTAATTCTAGGGCATCGTATGGAGTTTTATGGTATTTGCCCAGAGTGCCGTAAGGATGAAAAATTTAATTAGGGTAACTTGTTTAGCTAAAATTAAAATGTTAGTAAAATTACGATAAACCCATTTAAAAAACTTGGTCCTTTAGGAACTAGGTTTACTTAAGTGGGTTTTTTTTATTATGTGCAAGGGTTTTTAATAATCTTTCACGAATACCTCAATTATCAATAAAAGATTACTAACTGTATTAATGAAGGGGAGCGCAATTATATGTTCAATCGTCGCTTCATGATTTTTATGGCCTTATGGGCATTAGCAATAGGAAGTCTTTGGTGGAATTGGAGGAGTCCTGAAGGAGAGTCTCTATATGCAGGGCAAAGTGGTATAAGCTCAACCCGTTTTACTCAGAATTTAAACGGGAGTTGGAATCAGTTTACGTCACTGCGCCAGGCTTGGACTACGGAATCTGAACGTTCCCAAGGAAATAACAATCAATCCTTCCTAACGAGAGGAAGTTCATTAGTTCTTCCTTCAAGTTCGAGATTTTCAGTGGTAACTAAACGATTGCTAATCCCTGGAGAGTGGAGTTCCAGGACCATGGTGCTGACATTTAACGGTGTTCAAGGGCATGCTAACGTTTACTTAAATGGAATCTCTAACACCCAGAAAATAGGAGAATTTGAAGGAAGCGGCGGGGCGAATGAATTAGAGATTTTGCCAAAGGCATTTCGCTATGGGGAGGATAATATTCTTTTAGTTGAGCTCACGGGAGGTGAAGGGCAGCGAGCTTCGTTCTTAGGGTCCGCTTGGCCAAAGTCCGGGTATATCAAGGGTGATATCCGTTTGGAAGCCGTCGTAGAAACGACCATTATGCGACCGCAGGTGAAGGCTGATTGGATAGGGACCACTGCTCAGATAACAGTAAAGACTGATTTGTTGCATAGAGGTTTTTTACAGGAAGGACCTTGGACGGTTTACGGTGTGATCTCAGATGGCTCGGCAGGTCTAGCCGAGCAAACCCTTACTATACCTCCCGAGGAAAGTGCGGATCGCCAAGCTGTGACCTTAAGCTTTACAATACCAGAAGCTCGGCGTTGGACAACGGAAGATCCATATCTCTATCAGTTACGCTTAATCGTTTCGAACAATAAAGGTGATATGGATGATTTGTCTTTGCCCTTAGGTCTCCGTACCATCTCCCTTGAATCAGGGAAGTGGGTTTTAAATGATCAAATAATCCCGATTATTGGGGAGGCTTTAACTCCTCAGGAGGAATATAAACTAAGAAATACTGGAGATTTAGAAGCCTGGTTAAAATCTGAACGACAAAAGGGAACCAACCTTATTTATTTTATTGGGCAGCTCCCAGATGAACTTTGGTTACAGGCTGCTGACAAAGTAGGAATAGGTTTATGGGTTGAACTACCCGTTGAGTTAATCCCTTCTCAGCGTCTACCACAACCGGATGATTTTCGAAACCTAATCTCAGAGAAGATGCTTCATCCTTCTCTCTGGGCTTGGACGGTTGGAAAAGGTCTGGCCTCTGATGGCTTGGCTCAGACGTATTTTCAACAGGCTCAAAATGAAGTTCACCCGAATTTGGCCTTTGCTCTCACATTAAATCCTAATAGTCTTACAGGACTCTCGAAAGAGCAATCCGTTGTTGTTCAAGGCACGGCAATCCAAGAAGAATGGGGAAAGGTGACAGTCAGTACTCCTCCAATCATCGATGTTCGTTGGGAAAAGGAACACATTTTCGCGGGAGTTTTAGCCGTAATAATGCTTTTCTTAGGCTGGATGAATATACGATCAGTAACTTGGCGCTATAAGGAGATTTTTGATACAAAGCCGAAACGCCGTTTGCGCAACGCTTGGCTCTGGAATGGATTGTTTGTATTTGCGCGTATCTGTATGCTAGCAGGTCTCGTCACTTCTGGCTTGTTTCGAATTCCCATTCATATTAATCCTTGGTTTTCGCATTTATGGCCTAGAATTGAGTTGTTACAGGCCCAATCTCCTTGGTTGATCTGGGCGACCTTTGTAGGGCTATTTATGCTTATGAGATTGCTTCAAGTTGGTGTAGCTGCACCTCATTTGCCAGATGTACCTCATGAAATAGGACTAATATATTGGCTGGAAAGGCGTTATCGCTGGGCGATATTAGTAGCAATTAGCTGGGCTTTATTACCTTGGGGGGTTCCCTATTATGGACCTGTTATTGGTTATATCCTTTTGCTATCGTTATTTCTGCCGATACGTATTCATGATATCCACCGCATTAAGGGTCGCTACCACCCATTCCTCTGGGTACCAGGAGTCATTATTGCATCATTATCAGTAGGGGCTTTTTTCTACCTGGCAGATTGGATTTTCCTTTGGAATTGGTTGTTACCACTAGTTGAACCGATCCTCGATCAATTGAGGACCATGTGGCACACTCAATTTCTAAATCTGTTTACCTAAAGTGAGTTTAGTAGGATAATTAATTCAGATTGGATGGTATGAATATGAAAAACGAAAACTTTAGACCCCATTTTCTAGCAACAGGAGTCGGCAGTGTTCCTCAAACTAGTGGCGATGAAGCTTTAAAACTGATTTGGGAGAGTGCTCCCCAAGCACCCCATTGGCCTCAGCTTCCTAAAGCAGGACCAGAGAGTTCATTTGTTGGGCAATACTTAAATGTTTTGATTGAAACCGGCATCATCGAAGATTTCGAAAATCCCAAGTTTCAAATGGAAACTACGGATTGGGTTGAAAGAATGACTGAATTTTATTCCCTTTATTTAGAGGCTATTGAGGGAAATGAACGAGCTCTGGAACGTTTTGGCTTCAGTCCGCAAGGTGGGGAAGGATTCGAAGCCTTCTATCGTGATCTTGAGGGTTTCGGGACTCGGGATGCTTTGCTGCTTAAAGGACAGCTCAGCGGCCCATTAACGGTGGGAATGCAAATTACGGATAAAAACAGACGATCTAGTTATTATGATGATACCCTTCGGGACATGTTGCTTAAAGCCCTTGCCTTGCATGCTGAATGGCAGACAAAACGGCTCCGAACCTTTGGTTTGCCTGTGTTAATGACTGTTGATGACCCCGCACTTTATGGTTTTGGTGCTTCAACCCATGTGACCTTAAAGAGGGAGCAGCTGATCCAAGATCTCGACACAATTTTTGAAGGAATTATCCGCCAAGGGGGGATTCCAGGGGCACATGTCTGTGCAGGCATGGATTGGAGCCTTCTTTTTGACTCTAAGGTTCAAGTTGTCAATTTTGATGCATATGATTATTTTCAGAGCATGATGGCTCTTGCCGAGCCCCTTAAAGGGTTTTTAAATCGGGGAGGCATTATCTCATGGGGTATTGTTCCTACCAATCCTGTCGCCTGGGAAGAAACTGCTCCAAGTTTAGTTCAGCGCTTGGAAAACAACATTAAGGAGCTCGTTAAACGTGGAATTGATGAGGATCTTCTTCACCAACAAAGCATGTTAACACCAAGTTGTGGAACTGGTACTCTTGAAAAGGAATTGTCGGAGCATATTTATAGGCTTTTGGGTGGGATGAGAGGACTTGTGTAGGGGACTTGTGGGGGACTTGTGTCACACAGCGCTCGGTGCTTACGACGCAGAGCAAACTAACCGTTCAAGCTCTTGGCTTTGGGGAGCGGGGTTCCCACCAAAAGCGCCGTCCATGGCGCATTGGTGGTAGTGTACATCCCTGTACACTACCCCGGTCTGGGGTCGCTTGAACGGAAGTTTGCTTAGCTGCTTACGTAAAGACCCCGCGCTCGTGTGACACTGCGTCCCGGGCTAGGGTCCAGGACGTAGTTTGGGGAAGACGGCACATTTCATGTGCACCGTCCATGCAATTATTCTAACCTAGAGTTCGGACTTCGTACCTCGGACCTCGGTTATCTGGTTTGCCTAACAGGCAATTATGCTCTATAATAATACCCAGTATTTTACTGAGAATTACGAGGGGGTAATTTTATGATCACAAAAGAGATGACTGTGGGCCAAGCCTTGAAGCAGTATCCTCAAACGGTTCAAGTTTTCTTAGAACTTGGGATGCATTGTTTAGGATGTCCTTCTTCTACTATGGAAAGTGTAGAAGGTGCCGCTTTAACCCATGGACAAAATCCTGATGAACTCGTTGCAAAATTAAACAAGGCTATTGCTGCTGTGTAGAAGAACCTTACAGTTTGTAAAGGATAATTACACATAATATTATATTTAGTTGATAAGAGCTGGTCTAAAAGGCCAGTTCTTTTTTTGAATTGGTCGTCCATGGCTACAGCGCCTAAAGGCTTTGTGTTAGCCAAGCTTTCTAAATTATAGACTGGTTCTATTCATTAAAGTACAAGGTTTATTAAGGTAAACTCATTAATTTAAAACAGAATCAAATTATTTTTAAGTACATACACATTATGGATTAAGTACCATATATTGTTATTAATTAAGGGCAAGAAAATAATAAAACGTAACAAAGATAATCTTGCTACTGTTAAAGGAGGAAATTAATATGGACTTACGTTCCGTTGCTTATAATCCAAATCTTTCTTCTGGTATGTTTCCGGGAATGGGAGGAATGCAAGGTATGGGAGGAATGCAAGGTATGGCAGGAATGCAAGGTATGGCAGGAATGCAAGGTATGGCAGGAATGCAAGGTATGCAAGGTATGCAGGGTATGCAGGGTATGGAAGGTGTGCAGGGTATGGAAGGCATGCAAGGAATGCAAGGCATGCATGGTATGCACCACGGTATGCCAGGAATGGCGGGAGGCATGATGGGTTGTGCACCTGGTATGTATCCGCCTGGGGGCTTTGTGAATCTAGACGTTGATATGGATCCTGGTTATGCTACCCTCGATCTTGATGGCCCACGGCCTTGCTCACCTTGTGGAACACCTATGCAGCATCACCACGAACATCATTGTCCAATGCCTTCCCCTCTCCCTACACCGAAGCCTGAGCTTGAGGTTTATGTAGTGAAAAAAGGTGATTCCGTTTGGAAAATCGCTAATCGTTATGGCACGACGATGCAGGCTATTATTCTTGCGAACAACTTGCGCAACCCAGATCTTATTTATCCGGGACAAATCTTATTGATACCAGGGGTATCTACAATGGAGTTTTACGGTTAAATCCATTAGACAGAGGCGGTAAGGAACTCTGCACTGGTATTAAGCGTTTAGGAAGCATGGGATAGTTCTCATGCTTCCTATTAGTGCGTGCTTTATGCCCCTGGAGTGGCCATGGTATTATTAGTAAGGACGGTGCTGATGTTAGGGCCTCTTGTATCCCAAGTACAAAGGGCTTATTCAGAATCGGGTGCATATGATGGGATAGTGATGGACATATTGATAGGGGTTTTAGCCTTGCAATAATTCCTTGATAATCTAGCAGGGATAATGATAAGGTAAGTTGAATATTGGAGAATCGTACAGAAGGAGAGTGGTAACGTGGATTATCAGGTTGGTATTTTAGGCGGAGGACCTGGAGGATATGTTTGTGCATTAAGAGCTGCCCAACTGGGCTTATCAGTGGTACTGGTTGAGGGTGATCGTTTAGGTGGTACGTGTTTGAACCGGGGGTGTATTCCTACTAAGGCATTGGTTAAGAGTGCGGATTTATGGCGTGAGATGGGGCGTGCTGAAGAATTTGGTTTGTTCGCCGGTGACAAACGAATGGATTATGGAGCTGTGGTTGCTCGTAAAGATCAAATTGTCAATTCGCTGGTAGGCGGAGTAGAGAAGCTAATGAAATCAGCGAATATTCGTGTTGTAAAGGGTTGGGGAGAGTTTAAAAGAGTTGGACAGATTTCTGTGACGACGGAAAATGGAGTTGAAGATTTAAACGTTAAAAATGTTGTCCTGGCCACAGGGTCTGTGCCTGTACGTATCCCGATACCGGGGGCTGACCTTCCAGGTGTTGAGACCAGTGATGAGATTCTCGAAGGGACAGATCTGCCAAAACGTCTAGTTATTATCGGAGGCGGAGTAATAGGCTTAGAATTTGCTTCGATATACGAGTCCTTTGGAGTTAACGTTAGTGTGGTGGAAATGCTCCCGACGTTATTGCCTACCATTGATGAGGAAATTCCCAAGCGGTTAACTCCGTTGTTAAAACGCAGTGGGATCGATATTCTGACCAAGACTGCTGTAAAACAGATTCGGCAAGAAGGGGATAATCTCGTCGTTCAGGTTGAAGATGCTAAAGGTTTAAAGGACATTCCGGCTGATCGAGTCCTGTTATCCACTGGACGGAGACCTAGTATGAAGGGGATCGACGTGGAAGGTTTAGGTTTAGAGACGGAAAGAGGGGTCATCAAAGTGAACTCTCAAATGCAGACCAACCTTCCCAATGTTTATGCGATCGGTGATGTTGTCGGAGGTATTATGTTGGCCCATGTGGCTTCTGAAGAAGGAATCATCGCAGTAGAACATATTGCTGGCCGTTCAGTTGAGATGAGTTATAAAGCAATACCTAGTGCAATATTCACTCATCCTGAAATTGCCACCGTTGGGTATACTGAACAGGAATTAAAGGCTTCAGGGAAGGATTATCGTGTGAGTAAGTTTCCGTTTTCCGCTAATGGTAAGGCCCTAGCCCTAGGAGAAAGCATTGGGCTGGTTAAAATTTTGGCAGATGCTGAAGGGGTTGTCGTAGGAGCCAGTATCATGGGTCCACAGGCGAGTACCTTAATATCAGAATTAGTTCTTGCCGTGCAAAAAGGGCTTAGAGCCGAGGACATTGCACGGACGGTCCACGCCCACCCAACCTTGCCGGAAACAATTATGGAGGCAGCACATGGGATTGAGGGAAAACCACTTCATTTAGCATAGTCTCATAGTGAGGTCGTTTTATCGAACGCCGTTTAAGGGATCAAACCTTAAACGGCGATTATTTTTGCTCAAAATTCTGGGAATTTTTTTCTTAGATAGATGGTTAAAGAAAACGACAATAGTTGTCAGTATTTTCTAATAGATTTGAGGCGATTCGTTTTTATTGTCGTTTTTGCAACTATTGAATATAATCATGAAGATTTGATGCCGTTTAACAGTGGTTATTAGTGTATAGTCGACAAAATTAGTCACAAGCCTAATGGGTAAGAGGAGTAGGACCTTCTTCCTTTGTTTAGATATTGTTTTAAGAAAAAAGAGTTGGTTGCAGGATTAAGGTCATTAGCGTAGAATAAGTGGAGTAATGTGGAGTGAAGTGGGGCGAATTACCACAGAGGTGGGGTGATCTGCATGTTTATGGGGGAATACATTCATACGATTGATGGAAAAGGCCGCTTGATTATTCCTGCCAAATTCCGAGAAGCCTTAGGAAAACAATTTATTGTGACCAAAGGCTTAGATCACTGTTTGTTTGTCTACCCTCGTGCAGAATGGAACACCTTAGAACAGAAACTTCGTGAGTTGCCGTTTACTCAACCTGATGTGCGTGCATTTGTCCGTTTCTTTTTTTCTGGCGCAACGGAATGTGAACTGGATAAGCAGGGAAGAATTCTACTGCCAGCTAATTTGCGTGATTATGCGCAATTAGAGAAAGACTTGGTTCTGGTAGGAGTGTCAAGCCGCGTCGAGATTTGGAGCCAGACACTTTGGACAGAATACAGTCAACAAGCAGAAAGTGCTTATGCCAGCGCTGCAGAATCTCTGGTCCAGCTTGGAATATAGAAAGGAACGGTTTAACTTGGAGTTTCATCATGTAACAGTATTATTGGAAGAAACGG
Organism: Desulfosporosinus sp.; assembly: GCA_003513495.1. Lineage (GTDB taxonomy): Bacteria > Bacillota > Desulfitobacteriia > Desulfitobacteriales > Desulfitobacteriaceae > Desulfosporosinus. The sequence continues at coordinate 191,029 of DOPM01000020.1, read as the reverse complement.
TGGATTCAGTCGTCACGAACCCCGCAGGTACCTATGTGGATTGCACCTTAGGTGGTGGAGGTCACAGTCAAAGGATTTTATCAAAGCTTAATGCCTTAGGGAAATTGATTTGTTTTGATCAGGATAGACAAGCCATTCGTCATGCAGAAGAAGTTTTTGGACAGGATGAACGGGTTATCTTAATTAATCGAAACTTTGAATCCTTGAAGGAGACACTCAAAGAATTAGATTTACTGCCCGTCGATGGAATCATCTTCGATTTAGGAGTCTCATCTCCTCAATTGGATGAAGCTGAACGAGGGTTTAGTTATATGCAAGACGCACCTTTGGATATGCGTATGGATCCTACGGGTGTGCTGGATGCCCGGGAAATTGTAAATTCGTGGTCTGAAGACGATTTAGCCCAGCTTATTTGGGACTATGGAGAAGAGAAATGGTCGAAACGTATTGCCCAATTTATCGTAAAAGCTCGCCAGGATCATCCCTTGGAAACTACCGGGGAACTGGTACAAGCAATTAAAGCTGCGGTTCCGGCAGCGGTTCGACGAAATGGACCTCATCCAGCCAAACGAACCTTCCAGGCTATTCGAATTGTTGTGAATGATGAATTAGGGGTTCTAGATCGAGTCATGGATCAAGCAATGGGTTGTTTAGATCATGGAGGACGAGTCGGAGTGATTACCTTTCACTCCCTTGAAGACCGAATTGTCAAAGAGAGAATGAAATCCTGGCTTGGACGCTGCACATGTCCATCGGAATTACCGATTTGTCGTTGCAACGCCAAAGCAAAAGCTAAGGTGTTAACAAGAAAACCCATTCTACCGTCACAAGAAGAGGTTGAACAGAATCCTAGATCAAGAAGTGCAAAATTACGGGTGGCCGAAAAAATATAATGTCTAAAGCAATAAGAGGAGGAATACCCATGGTAGTGGCGCAGGAAACAGTTGATTGGCAGGAGTCTTTAACTCATACACATGCCAAGAGAAATCCTCAACCCGTGAGAAAAGGAAAAGGGTACTCTAAGATTAAAAGTATTATGGCGTTGGCAGTCATCGTTGGTTTAACGGGTGCAATTGGAGCGGAAACAATTCATCTGACAGTCGTTCAAGGAGCTCAGATTCGAGCTCTAGAAACTGAAATAGCCGCAATTCAAACGAGGAACGATCTTCTCCAAATGGAGGCTGATAAACTTCGTTCAGTAGGACGGATTGAAAGTGTAGCCCTATCCATGGGTATGGAAAAACCTACGGGGAAAGTGTATATGGCAGGTGTCGTGCCTGCGGCCAAAAATCAAGAGGGGGCTCCGTTGACCCAAGCCGTAACTCAAACCGCAGAGGCTCAACCCTCTGCACTTAAACAGTTTTCACAAAAATTTACAAGCTTTTTTGCTTCAACACAACGTTAAGAGAAAGGCGCTTTGGGTACGCGGAGACCCCGGAAAGGTGGGGGTGAGGGCTAGTGAGTCCTTATGTCGTCATGCGTAAACGAATCGCTTTTCTTTTTTTGTGTGTTAGTATTTTTTTAGTTGTGCTAATTGTTCGATTGGCTTTTGTTCAACTTAGTCAAGGAGCAGATTTGCGTAAAAAGGCTGATGATTCTCACTTCCGCGGTGTGCCAGTGGCGCCTAAACGTGGAAATATCGAGGATCGTGAGGGAAATGTCCTAGCCATGAGCGTCAGCACGGAAACAGTATACGCGGTTCCGGCGGAGGTTCGGCAGTCTGGTCGAGCCAAGGAAATGGCAGCGACTTTGTCCCCTTTGCTCGGAAAGCCGGCCCAGGAGATTGAAGCACGTATTACGAAACGTTCTGCTTTGGAATATGTTCAAAAACGGGTTAGCCCAGAGGTGGCGGCCCAGGTTCGGGCGTTAGAGTTTCCTGGAATAGGAACGACGGAGGATAGCCAACGATATTATCCCAATGGGACTTTAGCGGCTCATATCATCGGATATGCAGGAATTGACAGTCAGGGCCTTGAAGGAATAGAGTTAACTAGGGAATCCGAGCTAAAAGGAATTCCCGGTAGTATTCTCCAAGAATTCGGAGCTAATGGAATTCCCCTGCCTCAGGCAGAACACCAGTACTTGGCTCCCAAACAAGGAAACACAGTGAGATTGACCATTGATAAGAATATTCAGGCATTTGCTGAACGCGAGTTGCAAAAGCTGATGACGGGTCAAGGAGTCAATATGAACGGGCAGGTGCCTAAGAATGCCTCAATTTTGGTGATGGATCCAAATACAGGGGAAATGCTCGCTTTGGCTTCTGCACCTACCTTTGATCCTAATCGATATCAGGAAGCGGATCCCAGCACTCGGCGGAATATTGCTATTCAGAATGGATATGAACCGGGATCCACCTTTAAGATTATCACCTTGGCGGCGGCCTTAGAGGAGAAGAAAATTAAGCTTAATGAGCACTTTTTCGATAAAGGCGCTTATACAGTCTTGGGGAAGAATGTGCGCTGCTGGAAAGCAGGAGGGCATGGGGACCAGAGCTATACTGAAGTGGCCGAAAACTCCTGTAATCCAGGTTTTATCGAGATGGGACAACGTCTTGGGATGGATACGTTTTATAAATATCTGCGAGATTTTGGATTTGGACAGAAGACGGGAATTGAGATGTCTGGTGAAGCAAAGGGCATTTTAGCGAATAAGAAAAAGGCTACGGCCTTAGATTTAGCGACCATGTCCATCGGTCAAACAAATAACGTTACCCCTATCCAACTATTGACGGCGGTTTCAGCAGTGGCGAACGGTGGGACGTTAATGAAACCTCAACTTGTAAAGGAAATAGTTGGACCGAGCGGGAGAGTCATTACCCCCTTTAAAAAAGATGAAATCAGGCGTATTATCAGTGAGGATACCTCAAAATTAGAACGTGAGGTTCTGGAATCTGTTGTAACGAATGGTACCGGGCGTCGGGCCTTTCTACCGGGATATAGAGTGGCAGGAAAAACTGGGACAGCGCAAAAAGTTCAAAATGGCGGGTATATTCAAGGGGAGTATGTAGCGTCCTTTGTAGCCTTTGCTCCTGCGGATAAACCACGTCTTGCTATTTTGTGTGTAATTGACGGTGTACCCTTTTATGGTGGAGTTGTGGGATGCCCTGTTGTGCAGACCGTTATGCTGGATTCCTTGAGATATTTAGGTGTCAAGCCGGATCCTAAGGCACCCTTAACCCCTGGGAAACCTATGCCTGGTCTTGAATTCCCGCCCATTAAGAAAGCGGCTACGGTACCTTCAGTTTTGGGGCTTCCTTTAGCAGAGGCAGAAAAAATCTTAGCTGAAGCAGGGTTTAAGACGATGACGGAGGGGCGGGGCGAGATTGTTCTAGATCAAATTCCTCATGGGGATGCGCAAGTAGAAGCTGAATCGAATGTGCTTCTCTACTTGGGAGCGGATGCATCGACTCCGACCCTTGGCCCATGGTGGGTAGAAGAGGATGAAGATGTCGAAGCAATTCGTAGTTTGACAGGGCGTTTACCGATTTCAGTCAGCCCGCTTGGGCGATAATCCGTGGTGTAAGGTCTGTTGCAAGGTTAATTTGTCTATAATAAATTTAGGTAAATATGTTAATAGAATGGTGTTCAAAAACGTTCGAAAGGAAAGATGGGGAATGCCAACAGCCAATATAGTACTAAAAGACATTATTAGCGGAATCGAGGTTCAAGCTTCTACGGGGGATAGTAATGTCATTGTCCGTGGGATGTCAATGGATTCACGGCTTGTTCAGCCGGGTGATCTTTATGCCTGTATCCCGGGTTTTCAGGTGGATGGTCACGATTTTGCGGCGGCTGCTGTGGCTTCTGGAGCTGTGGCTTTAGTCGTAGAGCGGTTTTTACCCCTTGAGGTTCCTCAGGTAAAGGTTTCGAATGTGCGCCAAGTTGTGGGAAAATTGGCGGCCATGGTTTACGGTAACCCCAGTGAGCAACTAGAGTTGGTAGGCGTGACTGGGACAAATGGCAAGACAACGATTACTTATCTTATTGAGAAAATAGGGATTAAGAATGGTAAGAAGGTTGGCCTGATCGGTACTCTAGGATCTAGAATTGATGGGCGGTCAATTCCAGGGGACCGGACAACACCTGAATCTATAGATGTTCAGAAACTTTTAGGTGAAATGGTCGCTGAAGGAGTGAGTCTTGCAGTCATGGAGGTGTCCTCTCATGCCTTGTCCCTAGGAAGGGTTACTGGGTGTGAATTTGATGTGGGTATTTTTACTAATTTGACACAAGATCACTTAGATTATCATAAGACAATGGAGGACTATCTTTACGCAAAATCTCTTTTATTTGCAAATTTAAAGGGAAGTAAACAACCTAAGATCAGTATTTTAAATGGGGATGATCCTGCATTTAGAGAATTGAGTCAGGCGTCAATTGCCCCAGTTGTCAGTTACGGTATCCATAATAACGTGGATTACCGTGCGGAAAATGTCGAAGTTACCACAGAGGGAGTGCGGTTTCAGGTTCGCTATGGTGAGATAATCCAAGATATTTGGTATGCTACCCCAGGCTATTTTAGTGTCTATAACGCCTTGGCTGCCTTTGCTTGGGGAGTTGAACGAGGATATTTGCCAGCGACGGTTGCAGAAGCTTTGGCAGAAATATCCGGTGTACCGGGACGCTTTGAAAGTGTTCGGCTTGGTCAGCCTTTCCAAGTTATTGTGGATTACGCACATACCCCTGATGGCTTGGAGAATGTGGTGCGAACCGCTCGGGACTTTACGAAAGGAAGACTAATAACGGTCTTTGGATGTGGAGGAGACCGAGATCGGACGAAACGACCCTTGATGGGAGAGGTTGCGGCACGGGGAAGTGATTTTCTATTCGTGACGTCGGATAATCCCCGTACTGAAGATCCAGATCAAATTATCAAGGAAATTCTAACAGGCGTTTCAGGTGTGGACTATATTGCCTTAGCAGATCGACGTGAAGCAATAGAGATGGCTTGTCAACAGGCTAAACCTGGAGATACGATCCTCATAGCCGGGAAAGGACATGAAACCTATCAAATCTTTGGCACGGAGGTTCATCCCTTTGATGATCGAGAGGTAGCACGTGAAGCATTAAGGGGGCTGGGATATGGGCAAATGGACCGTTGAGGTAGTTACTCAAGTCGCTAAGGGGACCTTGCTTGGGGACGGAGGCTTAGATGTTCAAGGATGTATTATAGACAGCCGCCAGGCTAGGGGCGGAGAAATGTTTTTTGCTTTACCAGGGGAACAAGTGGATGGGCATAATTATATTGAGGCTGCTTGGAAAAATGGAGCAGTGCTCGCAATTGCGGATGAAGCTCGTTATCGGGAAATGAAAGAGAAGCCTAACATTCCAGCTGGGAAAGCACTTTTGCTTGTAAAATCTGTCGTTACAGCCCTCCAAGAATTGGCTAAGTGCTGGCGTATAGAATTAAAGGCCAAGGTGGTTGGTGTCACTGGGAGCAACGGAAAAACGACTACCAAGGATATGATTTATGCGGTCTTGTCGCAAACCTTCCAAGTTCACCGGAATAAAGAAAATCATAATAATGAATTAGGTTTGCCGATGACAATTCTTAATGCACCGTTGGGCACAGAGATATTGATTCTGGAGATGGGTATGCGCGGTTTGGGGGAAATCAGTGCTCTATGTGAGATAGCAAAACCGGATCTTGGGGTGATTACTAATATCGGCACCACTCATTTGGAGTTATTACTCACCCAAGAGCGGATTGCTCAGGCCAAGTGGGAACTTGTCGAGGCACTGCCTGATGAGGGAAAGGCTATTATCAATGCCGAGGATTTCTTCTCAGTTCAAAAAGCAATCAAAGACTACCATTCAATCTGTTATTATGGTCTTGAAGGCGCTTTTGCAACCCCTCACATCAGAGGGGTTCAACCACGGCCCTGGGGCGAGTTAGGGACGTCCTTTGTGGTAAACTTTCAGGATGAAAAAGCGACAGCAAATCTGCCTTTGCCTGGTACTCATAACGTGCTGGATGCCTTAGCAGCCTTAGCTGTGGGTACGATGTTTGGAGTTCCTCTGGATATAGGGTGTAAAGGGCTTAGTGAGCTGGAATTATCTAAGATGAGGTTAGAAATTCGGCAAGGAGTTCTGGGAACCATCCTTATTAACGATGTCTATAACGCCAATCCAGTTTCAATGCAGGCTTCCTTGAATGTCCTTAAAGAGCGCGCCGCTGGGAATAAGACCCTCGCAATTTTAGGGGAGATGTACGAACTTGGCGGCTCTGCAGAATCAGGGCATCAGGAAGTCGGTCGAACCCTCGCAGGGCTGGGTATAAGTGGATTAATAACTGTGGGGAAACTGGCAGAAGAGATCGCGCAAGGGGCACGGCTGGCCGGATATGCTGAAGATCAGATTACCGTGACGGGTTCACTTGAGGAAGCAAGTCAAAAAGCCCTGGATCTTCTAAGTAGGTTAGGTCCGGGAACATGGATTCTTATAAAAGGTTCAAGGGGTATGCGGATGGAAAAAATTACGGCAGAACTGGAAAGTTCAGAGTAAAGGATGGAATAGCACATGTCTGAGCGTTTGGTCTTGGCGGCAGGATTAGCCCTGATTATTACGTTGGTCTTGGGCCCCTTTTTGATACCGGTCTTAAGAATTCTTAAGTTCGGTCAAAATGTACGGGACGATGGCCCTAAAAGACACCTAAAAAAGGCCGGAACCCCTACGATGGGTGGAATTATTTTTCTTGTTGGAATTATTGTCAGTTCTTTGATTACAGCAGAACAACCCACTTCCTTGGAAATGGTGACCTTGGTGGGTATTACACTAGGATATGGGATAATAGGATTTATCGATGATTTTATTAAAGTCGTAATGCATCGCTCCTTGGGGCTTCGGGCTTACCAGAAACTTATAGGTCAGTTTGGCTTGGCGTTTATTCTAATGTGGATTTCCGTTCATTGGTTGGGAAGGGGGACAGATCTTGCGATTCCTTTCACATCCATCCACCTGGAATTAGGTTGGTTTTACTATGTAATAATTTCTTTGGTTATAGTGTTAATGACCAATGCAGTTAATCTCACAGATGGTCTAGACGGCTTGGCAGCAGGAAGCACCATGTTCGCCGGTGCTGCTTATGTTGTAATTGCCCTACTGGCTGCAATCCATGGGGTTGCTGTTCTAGCCCACGAAACGGATATGGCGGTGTTTGCGGCTGCCTTAGTAGGGGGTACTTTAGGATTTTTGCGTTTTAATACCTACCCTGCGCGAATCTTTATGGGTGATACGGGATCCCTGGCCTTAGGGGGAGCTTTAGCTAGTTTGGCTGTCCTAACTAAGAGTGAATTTGTTTTTATAGTTATCGGTGGATTATTTGCAGCAGAGGCCCTCTCTGTCATTCTGCAGGTTATTTCGTTCCAAACGACGGGAAAACGGATTTTCCGGATGAGTCCACTTCACCATCACTTTGAACTTGTGGGTTGGAGTGAGTGGAAAGTGGTCATCGTTTTTTGGTCTGTTGCTTTGATTTGTGCCATTCTCGGGATCATTGGGTATATGCCGACCCTGGGGTAAAACAGCCCAGAGGTTGGCGTAATAGCTTCAACATCTAACGCGCAAGTGAACGGAACGTGTGTGAACGTGCAATGTCCCCTTGCTTTCAAAGACCCAATAGATCTAAACTCACTTAGGAGGAATTTTTGTGGATAGAGAAAAAATGTTATCGTATATCTTGGATTCATACCCATACCCTATTGCATTTGTCGATTGTGACCATGTTATTAGATACCTTAACAAACGGGCAGAATATCATTATTATCAAGAGCGTGGTTATCGAGATTTGATTGGAAAATCAATTTTTGATTGTCATCTAAATCCTAAATCGGAGGAAATGATAAAATCCGTTGTCGAACAACTCAAAAACCATGCCAATGAGGTCTTTCTAAAAGTTAGTCCTAGAAATGAACGAATATATATTGTGCCGGTAAGGGATGAGAATGGAGAGTTAATCGGATATTTTGAAAGGTTCGAGTTGAATTTGCAGAAGTAATTTTCGACTAGAACAGCAATTTAATGACTCGGAAACGGAGGGTATGTGGTGTGGAATGGTTGAATAAACGCGTTCTGGTAATTGGTGCGGGGCTAAGCGGCCAGGCAGCAGTTCGCAAACTAAAGGGTTTGGGGGCAGAGGTTTTTCTGACGGATAGTCAGTCGGTGGAGAAGCTTCCAGGTGTAGAGGAGATAGGACTTGATCCTGAGCATTTGTTATTAGGTCAAGTACCTGAATTTGCAGGAATCAATCCTGAACTGATTATTTTGTCTCCAGGGGTGTCACCTACGCTCTCCTTGGTCCAGGAGGGAATTGCCAAACAAGTGACTGTGTGGAGCGAAGTCGAGCTTGCTATGCATGATTGCCCTGCGCTTTGTGTGGGGGTTACCGGTACTAATGGAAAAACGACAACCACAACTCTAATTGGTGAGTTAGCTAAGCAGACGGGACGAGCGACTATCGTCGCTGGTAATATCGGAGTGGCCTTAAGTAGTCAAGCGAATGACCTGGGAGATAACAGTATTGTTGTTGCTGAACTTTCTAGTTTTCAGTTAGAATTTGTCGATGAATTACGAGTTCATATCGGGGTTTTACTTAATCTGACACCAGATCATTTGGACAGGCATGGAACTCTGGAAAACTACTTGGAGGCCAAAGCCCAAATCTTTAAGAATCAAGCTCCCACGGATTTAGCGATCTTAAATTGGGATGACCCTTTAGTCCGAGACCTAGGTAATAAACTAAAAAGCCGAGTGATCTATTTTAGCCCGACAACCTTTTTGCAGGATGGAATCAGTCTTTGGCACGACGATATCGTCTATGCTGAAAAAGAAAAAAGGACGATGATTCCGATTATTTCACGGAAGAATCTCCAACTACGGGGTTCCCATAATTTAGAGAATGTTATGGCTGCGGCTGCAGCTGCGAGAGCCTTTGGTCTTTCCTGGACTGAGATTTCTGAAGGTCTTGCTCGATTCAAAGGGGTTGAGCATCGGCAAGAAGTCGTAGGCAGCTTTGAAGGAATACTCTTCGTGAATGACTCTAAAGGGACAAATACAGATGCTGCTACCAAAGCGTTGTTGGCCTTCGATGAACCCTTGGTCTTAATCGCTGGAGGCAAAAACAAAGGTCTGGATTTTCATGAATTTATGAAGGTTGTCCAGAGAAAGGTTAAGAGTCTAGTGCTGGTAGGGCAGGCGGCGGAGGAAATGGAGCAAGCTGCCAAGGATGAAGGAGTTCAGAGGATCGTCAAAGTGACAACCTTCGAGGAAGCTGTCAATAAAGCGATCTCTCAAGCGATACCCGGGGATGTGGTTTTATTATCCCCAGCTTGTACAAGTTGGGATATGTTTAAGAATTATGAGCAAAGAGGGGAATTGTTTAAGGAGTTAGTGCGTAGGCATTATAGGGAACCCATTCAACAATAAAGGGGGATCTATATATGCGAAAGTACCATCGGCCAGATTTAGTCTTGCTCGGGGCGATTATGGCTCTGTTAGCGATAGGGTTTGTTATGGTTTATAGCTCAAGTGCTGTAAGGGGTTACATACAGTACGATGACCCCTATCATTATCTCAAGATGGAGATACTCTGGGTTACGATGGGACTCATAGCGATGTTTATAAGCATGGTGGTCGATTTACGCTGGGTGCGTAAATTTGCCATGCCGGCTCTTATTATAGCGATTGTCTTACTAATTGCGGTCAAGATACCAGGAATTGGACGAAGAGTAAATGGCGCTGACCGCTGGATTGGACTTGGGCCATTATCGATTCAGCCTTCGGAAGTGATAAAACTCTCAATGGTGTTGATGATGTCTCATCTGCTTGCTCTTAATCCTCATAAGATTGAATCCTTTCGCAAAGGGGTTCTGCCCATTCTCGGTTTAATGGGGATGATCGCAGGGTTGATTATGCTCCAGCCCGATCTGGGTACGACCCTGGTAATAGCGGCGACCACGTTCTTTATGTTGATTGCCGCTGGGGCCAAGACTGGGCATATTCTGGCCTTAGGCGGGACTGGATTAGGTCTGGTAGTAGCTGCTATAGCGGCTGCCCCCTACCGAATGCGGCGTATCTTCGCCTTTTTGGATCCCTGGGCTGACCCCTTAGGAAATGGGTATCAGACGATTCAAGCTCTTTTGGCCTTAGGCCCTGGTGGATTATTTGGCTTGGGCTTAGGGCAAAGTCGTCAGAAGTTTTTATATTTGCCGGAAAACCATACGGATTTTATCTTCGCTATGATTGGAGAGGAACTTGGTTTTGTGGGTGCTTCTTTGGTTGTCTTAATCTTCTTCCTTTTCGCTTGGCGAGGATTTCGAGTGGCAATGAGGGCTCCCGACGCGTTTATGGGCTTTCTTGCGGTTGGCATAACTGCCATGGTATCTGTTCAGGCAATGATCAATATGGGCGTCGTCAGCGGGGTGTTGCCGGTTACGGGAATCACCTTGCCGTTTATAAGTTATGGAGGAACATCCCTTGTTTTTACCATGGTGGGAGTTGGGGTGCTGCTAAATATTTCTAGGGAAGTAAGGTGAAAATCGAAGTACGAGGTACGAGGTGTGCTTTAAGGGCTTTAGGGGGTTTTGATGGTGCGTGTAATTTTGACCGGTGGTGGAACAGGTGGACATATTTATCCGGCTTTAGCCATCGCCAAAGGGTTATTGGCGCGTGATGCTGAGATTGAAATTCTCTACGTGGGAATTCAAGATGGAATGGAAGCCCGGTTGGTTCCGGAGGCAGGAACAGCTTTTAAAGGTATTTCGGGACAAGGACTTCCCCGCAAGTTAAGTGTGGAAGCAATAAAAGTTATCGGCAAAAGTTTCAAGGCTCTGTGGGAAACAAAGAGGATTTTGCGTGAATTTCATCCAGACCTTGTCGTGGGAACGGGAGGATATGTGTCTGGTCCTGTTGTATTAACCGCTTCTTTATTCAATATTCCAACCCTGCTCCATGAGCAGAATGCTTTACCGGGTATTACAAATCGAATTTTGGCACGGGTTGTGCGCCGAGTAATGGTTACCTTTCCCGAGAGTATAGCGCATTTTGGTGTTAAAAATAAGCTGGAATTGGTGGGGCTTCCAGTTCGTCAGGAAATTGGACAAATAAGACGTGAAGCTGGAGCGAAGCACTTTGGATTAAGACCGGACCGTTTAACCTTATTAGTAACGGGTGGGAGCCGTGGAGCACGCACCTTAAATCAAGCTATGATCAATGTCTTAGAACATCTTGCACAGCGTTCGGATATTCAAGTGATTTGGGCAACTGGAACTATGACCTACCCAGAAACCATTGAGGAATTAAAGAAAAGGGGTATTTCTTGGCAGCGTCCTCAGTGGCGTGTCCTGGAATATTTGAAGGACATGCCGGAGGCTTTAGCCTGCACAGACCTATATGTCGGCAGGGCTGGGGCAACTTCCCTGGCTGAACTGATGGTTGCCGGAATTCCCAGCGTGCTAATTCCATATCCTTACGCAGCGGAAAATCATCAAGAACATAATGCTCAGGCACTAGCCCAAGCTGGCGCAGCTCAACTTATCTTAGACTCGGAATGTGATGGTGAACGGCTATGGAAAGACGTTGATAAACTTATTTCTGAACCAACACGTCTAGCTAAAATGGGATCGGCTGCCCGTAGCTTGGCTCAGCCAAATGCTTTAAATAGAATCGTAGATCTATGTCTAGAGACCGCTTGGCGGTGATCGTGGTTCGATATTCGTGGTTCGTGGTACGAAACTCCCCACTCCTTGGCTTAGCCTAATGGCTTAAAACATTGATTATCGACTACTTTGCACAGAAATGTAGTTCGGTTATTCGCGTTCGAACCACGAATATCGAATATCGAACAACGATAATGTTCACACCTTTTCGCTCCTATGCATAGCATATGGCAGGAACAAAGGAAAGGAGTGAGCATGGTGTGGCCAAGGCGAAAAATACAACTGGTTGCTTCTGCTGCGGCTCCAGGAATTGGTGGAGTTCGGGCTATATTGAAGGGGAATCAGCTTGAATTTACCGAGGTTGAGCCGATTACGGGGAATTTAAGCCATGAATTTTCGGAACGGTGGATGGAGAAGCCGTTTGATGCTGCTTCCATATCTGATTCCGATCAATTCAGCCCCGTAACCGAATTGGTATACTGGCCTAAGAAGCAGAACGATGATTCCTGGCGAGATACCATACTTGAACAAGGGATAAAACAACAATCTGTTCAATCGTTAATACATAATATTTTGGAGGATGAACTAATTTTATGGGTTTCAGAACCGACAGTCCTTTTTAACGAGCGCCCCTTGTTAGGGCATATCTTAAAAGAAGCTGGGTTTGAACCAACGATACTCTGGCCAAGAGCCGATGGACGATGGGAATGTGAGCGGAGGCAAGGACTACATTGGCTGATTCCAGAGTCCTGGCTAGTAGGGCTTATGGAGAAAAGCACTTTGGGAAGAGGAACGATAGGGAACAAAGAGGAGGAAAGGACCTCGTGGGTGGTTCGTGATACTCGGATTGACTTTTATCGTTCGAAGGATGGTCAAAAATTCATAGGTCACTTGCCACGTTGGCCAGAATTGAACCAAGAAGAAATGGCTGCTCAATGCATAGCTAAGTGTATAGATTTAGGTGTTTCCTGGTTAGACATAAGGCTAGCTTTAAGCTCTATTTGGAAGAACATAACAATGGTAAATAACTTGAGGTGGAATAGTCATGATTTTGGATGGAATGCCGGGGCGTGTCGAGAAGAATTATCCTCTGAATCTATTGAGCACGTGGAGGATTGGTGGGCCCGCTGAGGCTGTTTATTGGCCTGAAACTGTAGAAGACTTGTCAAGTGTATGGAAGAATGCCCAAGAGGCAGAAATTCCCGTGCGGCTCATCGGTCGGGGGTCTAATGTTCTCTTTCCAGATGAAGGACTGCCCGGAATAACCTTAGTGACTACTTCCCTACGCGGAATTAGCTGGGGGGATTACACAGTTCGAGTTGAAGCTGGGTATACATTAGCTCGTTTAGCCCAAGAAGCAGGAGAACGTGGCTGGAGCGGCCTAGAGTTTGCCCGGGGCATCCCTGGGTCGGTTGGGGGGGCAATCATGATGAATGCTGGTGCCCATGGTGGTGAAATGGCTTCTCGTATTCTCAGTATTTCCACGCTTTGGGCGGACGGAAGTATTAGGAAATTAGAGAGATCACAGTTCGAGTTTGCCTATAGGCACTGCTCTTTGCGCGGTAAAGCGTGGGTCTTGGAGGCTCAGCTTATGTTTTCTCCAGGAAATCGTGAGCAGATTTTACACCACATGAAAGAAAACTTAACTAAACGTACGGCTAATCAACCACTTGAAGAGCCTAATGCAGGCAGTGTTTTTCGTAATCCTCCTGGAGATTCTGCAGGACGATTGATTGAGGCCGCTGGTTGGAAAGGTAAGACCATTGGCGGTGCAAAAGTCTCAGAGAAACATGCTAATTTCATCGTGAATACGGGAAGGGCCAAGTCTAAAGATGTACTCGCCTTGATAGAAGCCATTGTATTGGATGTACAAATAAAATATGGAATTACATTGCAAACAGAGGTAGAGAGTATCTTAACTGGAAATCGTGGAGCGTGAATGGGGGAAAGAATATGACGATGGATCGCTATGTTATTACCGGAAAACAGCGGTTGGAAGGAAGTATTCGGGTAAGCGGGGCAAAGAATTCTTCCCTTCCCTTACTGGCAGCAACTCTTTTAGCTGAAGGGACATCCAGCTTGTTAGAAATCCCAGAGTTAGCAGATATTAAACATATGATTGAGGTGCTTGAGCATCTTGGCTGTAAGGTAGTGCGTCAAAATGAGGCAATGCTTATTAATGCAGGCGGATTAGAATCTTGTGAAGTTGATGAAGCACTTATGCGGCAAATGCGAGCTTCCAATCTTATTTTAGGTCCTTTACTAGCCCGCTATGGACGAGTAAAGATTTCTCGACCGGGTGGGTGTGCCATTGGTTCACGTCCGATGGATCAACACATCAAAGGGCTGCAACTTCTTGGCGTAAAGGTTAAGGAAAAGCATGGCTATATTGAAGCTAGGGCGGACCAGCTTAGGGGAGCGGATGTCTACTTAGATGTCCCGAGCGTAGGAGCCACGGAAAACATTATGATGGCTGCAGTTTTAGCCCAAGGGACTACGGTCATCCGAAATGCAGCCCGTGAACCGGAAATTGTCGATCTCCAGAATTTCTTGAACAAAATGGGAGCAAAAGTACGGGGGGCAGGAATGGATGTCTTAAGAATCGACGGGGTAGACGCACTCCATCCTGCTGAACACACTGTGATACCTGATCGAATTGAAGCAGGTACGCATATGATTGCAGCAGTTATGACTAAAGGGGATGTGGTTATTGAAAATGTTGTCCCTGAACATTTAGAACCAGTAATAGCTAAGTTAAGGCAGGCTGGGGCATCTATAACCCTCTTAGATGATTCAATTCGTGTGCAGCAAGGAGGAGGGATTCGAGGGGTAGATATTAAGACTATGCCTTACCCTGGATTTCCAACAGATATGCAGCCACAGTTTATGGCTATGCTTTCTAGCGCAGAGGGAACTAGTATTATAACCGAAACGATCTTTGAAAACCGATATCAACATGTCGATGAGCTGCGTCGCATGGGAGCCCAGATTACCGTTGAAGGAAGAACCGCGATAATTCGCGGAGTAGAAACCCTTGAAGGTGCTTTTGTGGAGGCGACAGATCTTCGGGCCGGGGCAGCGCTTTTCCTAGCAGCCTTAGCTGCAGAGGAAGCAACCGTACTCGAAAAGGTAGATTATATAGATCGTGGATATGAGAAATTAGAAGAAAAATATTGTCAATTGGGAGCAAAACTACTGCGTGTTTCAAACAAAGGTAAAAGTGAGACACATTAAACTTCAACCTTGAATTTGGTTTTAGAGAATTATACGAATAGATGCTTATTAATTTAAATTTTATTTTTAAAAATTTCAAAAAAGGCATGTACAGAATAGGACTGTATTCGTTATACTTGGGAGAAGGAGGAAAACGCCACAATGGAACCCAAGAAAATGAATACGTCCTTTTTTTATGTCTCAGTTTTAACGATTCTGCTATCCCTGGGCTTGGCGCTCTTTTTGCGCTCGAATGCTTTTGCTATTCAGAATGTTAAGGTTCAGGGGCTTAGTCTAATCTCAGAAAATGAAATTCTAAAACTATCCGACGGAATTCAGGGACAAAACTTGTTGCTCTTTGATCGCAAGGCCCTTGAATATAAAATTTCCTTACACCCACTTATACATAGTGTGCAATTCCAGAGAAACCTTCCTCAGACACTCGTTATTCAGGTGAAGGAGAGAACTCCGGCAGCCTTGGTAGTTGTCCCAAAGGGGATCTTGGAAGTCGATGCGGAAGGGACCTTTCTAAGGCGTTTGGAGAGTTGGCCCAAAAATAATTACCCCGTTATTAGCGGAATCGAACTCCCGGATACAGTAGGACCGGGACAAAATCTTGAGAGTCCTCTTCTTGCCGCAGCACTTCGTTTGCTGGGACAAGCTTCACCCCAATTAGTTGCTCAGATTGGAGAAGTGCACGTAAATGCGGTAGAACAGATTACTTTATTTCTGACGAGTGGTGTGGAAGTCCGACTAGGACAAGCTAATGACTGGATCGATAAATTAAATGCCCTCTATCAGCTCATAATTGATGAAGGGTATACGTCGATTCAACAAGGGGTACGCTATATTGATTTCACGGCGGCTAAGCCAGTAATTGGCCGCTAAGGTAGGAGGATTTTAGGTTTATGTGGTTACCGTTATTAGGCTTGGTTTTGGGATTGGCGATTGGGTATGTCAGCCCGTTTTCAGTTCCTATTGAATACGCCAAATACTTATCTGTTGGAATTCTCGCAGCATTAGACTCTGTTTTGGGGGGGATACGTTCTGCTCAAGAGGATCATTTCGACAGCACCGTGTTTTTGACTGGTTTCTTCAGCAATATGCTTCTGGCTGCCTTGTTGGCCTACGTTGGTGATCGTATTGGCGTTGATTTGTACCTGGCAGCTGTGGTCGCGTTTGGCGTGCGTATATTTCAAAACTTGGGGAGTATACGTCGGCACCTCATTAAAAAGTAGATTGAACGGTCTTGATTTTCTTGTTATCAATTTGTCATTACTTTACAGAAATTTTTATCTCTAAAAAAAAGGGTTAATGCATAAGGACAGAGAATTTGTAATGTTGTGTGCATTTAAGTGGGTAGAGTTTTAAATGTTTATGCATGTTCAACGACACACTTGGGCGTTGGACAGCACAAGTGAATATTTGTTATAACCTGTGTTTTTAAGGATATTGCAGGTAAGAATGAGCGAGGGGGTCAAAGCCTAAATGCTGGAATTTGATACAGACTTAAACCAATTTGCAGAGATTAAGGTTATTGGTGTTGGTGGTGGTGGAAACAATGCGGTTAATCGCATGATTAGCGCTGGTTTACAAGGAGTAGATTTTGTTACGGTAAATACAGATTCCCAGGCTTTACAGCTCTCCCGTGCAGGTGAGAAAGTTCAAATAGGGATAAAGTTGACCAAAGGACTTGGGGCAGGAGCAAACCCGGAAATTGGTGCTAAAGCAGCGGAAGAAAGCCGTGAAGAACTCGCTAAAGCCTTAAAGGGAGCGGACATGGTCTTTGTAACTGCAGGAATGGGAGGCGGAACTGGTACTGGTGCGGCCCCAGTCGTTGCAGAAGTGGCCAAAGAAATGGGAGCATTAACCGTCGGTGTAGTTACTCGTCCCTTTACTTTTGAAGGGCGTAAACGAGCTATGCAGGCGGAAAAAGGGATTGCCGAACTCAAAAGCAAAGTGGACACTCTGATCACAATTCCAAATGATCGTTTGTTGCAAGTAGTGGACAAGCATACTACTATCCATGAAGCTTTTCGAATTGCAGATGATGTCCTTCGACAAGGGGTACAAGGTATCTCGGATTTAATTTCAGTTCCTGGCTTAATAAATTTAGATTTTGCTGATGTCAAGACGATTATGTCAAATACTGGATCAGCCTTAATGGGTATTGGTCAGGCAACTGGAGAAAATCGTGCAGCAGATGCAGCTAGGAAAGCAATCTCTAGTCCGTTACTGGAAACCTCGATTGAAGGAGCTAAGGGCGTATTGCTTAATATTACTGGAGGAAGTAATTTAACTCTCTTTGAAGTAAACGAAGCTGCGGGAATCATTGAGGAAGCAGCAGATCCTGAAGCTAATATTATTTTTGGTGCGGTAATCGACGAGGATCTAAAAGATGAGATCAGAGTCACAGTGATAGCCACCGGATTTGACCAGCAGTGGGCTGGCTTTGGAGCTGCCCCTGGAAAAGTTCAGGAGAATATTATTAAGACAGTACCCAAAGAAGGGGAGCTGGATATTCCGGAGTTTCTTAGACGCAGACGTTAAAGAAACTAGTAAGTAATATAACGAGATGCAATTATTTTGTAATATGCGTTGAATTTTTACGACATAACGCTTTTTCATAATTGCATCTCGTTTTTATGTGGCAAACAAAGGTATGTCTCAGGGGGGAGTAAAATGGACGAAAAGATAATGAAAGTACTCAACAAAATCCTTGAGAATCAAACAACAATGACAAAACGATTAGATGCTGTAGAAACACTAAAGATAGAAGTACAGAATAACACAGAGAGTTTGGGAACCCTGAATGAAGATCTGAAAAAAACACCATGGGCTTGGAGAACCTGAAGGGTGATCCGAGTCTCTGATAGCAATTAAATGGGTAATTAGGTTTTGGTTTATCATCTAATATCTTAAACGTCAATAAATCGGGCAGATCCATTATTCGAAGGATCTGCCCGATTTATTTATAAAGTTCAAGACAGGTTTTTTATTACATGTTGTTACCATTCAAACCGTTGAATGACCTCATGTAAGTGAGCTGATGTTTTTGCTAATTCAGAAGAAATTGTGGCTATTTCTTGGGTCGAAACCATTTGTTGTTCGACCGTGGTTGCTGCTTGAGTGGCCCCTTCAGCAAATTGAACGGCGATTGTAGTCGCTTGCCGTTGAGTTTCTGCTAAGAGTTGACTTTGAATTAGAAGACTATCTGCATTTTGAAGATTAGCTTCTACTTTAGATGATGTCGCATTGATTACTTCGTCAAGAGATGTGATAGCTTGTCCGGCCTTTTCGATCACATCTTTTCCACGGTTTACCTCACCCATACCTTGACTGATATTACTAACCGTTGCATCAACCATAGTTTGAACCCCGGTTATCAGCTCCATAATTTGGCGAGAAGAATTGGCCGAACCGTCGGCTAGTTTTCGAACCTCTTCTGCAACAACGGCGAATCCTCTGCCATGTTCACCGGCCCGGGCAGCTTCAATTGCCGCATTCAGAGCTAATAGATTAGTTTGTTCAGATATGCCAGTTATAACTGAGATAATATCTCCTATTTTTTGTGCCTGTTCAGCTAAGTTTAGAATAGATTGATTCGCTTGTTCAGTGACTTGATAAATGATGCCCATCTCACGAATCGCTTCATTGATTGCCCGCGTTCCTTCTTGACTGGTTGTTTTAGCGGATGTAGCTAAGGAAAGAACTTCCTGAGTACTTGATAAGATGCTTTGGGAAGCGGATTGGATTTCGTCTACTTGTTTTTGAGACGCTTTCATTCCTTGAATTTGGTCAGTTGCGCCGGCACTAAACTCTTCTAAAGTAGCTGCTAAGGTTTCTTGATTTTCAGCAGATACATGAGCATGGGAGGCCTGGGTTTGGCTCATGTTTTGTGCTCGTTCGGAAAAAGAAGCCAGATCCATAATTATGGACTTCATACCCAAAGATACCTTGTTTACTTCATAGGATAAATTGCCTAATTCGTCATCTGAAGGTGCTTTGGCCAGAACCGTAAGATTTCCTTTAGCAATTGCTTTTGTTACTTTAAATGTTTCCTGAAGGGAAGTTGCTAATTTGTTTTTCAGCCAGACACTGTAAAAGATTTGTGCTCCTAGTGCAAGCATAGATGAAAGCATGGAAACAGTTGAAAAAGAACTCAGGCCAATCCAGGTTCCACCGAGAAAGAGAGTGGGCAGTACGCCTGTAAAAACTTGCTTCGTTAGTCGAACCTTGTGCAGGGGTATGCCTAAGCGTACAGCATAGGTATGCTCTCCGTGAACGAAAACTGGACTTGCAGCGTCAAGTAGCACTTCTCCGGTGTTGCGGTGATAAATCTGGGTAATTGGTTCGGAACATTGAGCGGCTCTTAACTCAATTTCATTGTTAAAATACATACCTTCTCGTAAACGATTTGAGTGCACTACTGCCAATCCCTTAAGATCACAGAGTAACAAATATTCATGGTTTTGGAGGTTTAGGTCAATGGCTTCTCTAATTGGTTTGCGGGCACTTTCCAAATCTTTAAATTGTGCTAAGATGCCTTCGAATTCTTTGGCAATACGAGTTATAGTTTCTAATCCATGTTTCTTCTGAGTAAAGCCTATGGATACATTTTTTGACATTAAAAAACCGCCTTTATGACTTGAATTACAATAGTTGACATTAATCTAAGAAGACGTGAATATAGGAACAAAATATTTGTATAAAATTACTAATACAATACCATGAAAGAATTAATTCTTCAATGAAATTGTTTGAAAAATGACGAAATGTTAATTAATTTCATCTTAAATGACTTAATATTATTTAAATTAATATTTATTGATAATTTTTATATTGTTAAACTTAGTTATGTCATCGTCAAGAGTCTTCTTCATCAATCAGAAGGGGGCTCTATTTTTTGTTAAGTAAAATGAACCTGTTTCGTAGAACCGACGGTTTCATTGGGACAGATTTTTTTGACATTATTTATAAAATTACTTAAGCAAAGGACTAAATATCATTGTTGTTCCGGATGCTTCCTAGATAAAAAACTACATCAATCGCATTAGTTTTCCTAAAATATCCATTTATACCCCCCTGAAAGCGACAGGTTTTACTTCATCTTTCAGATATAATTTTTTAAGAAGCATTATTGAAAGGGTGCACCAGATGGGCGTTGCAGAGACTTATCTCGATCTGGTTATTCTCATTAATGGGGGAATGGACACTCTTCTGCTTATCCTTCTAGGTCGACTTATCCACCTCCCGGTCCGACCAAGCCGAATCCTAATAGCTGCGTTGCTCGGTGAGGTTCCGGTCATTTTAGCGTGTTATTATGCGCCTCCATGGGCCATTTTATGTAAATGGTTTATTCCATTTCTTATGGTGGCAGTCGCATTTCCAAAACTTGGACCGAGGATCTTGCTCAGGGCATTCATTGGCTTTTGGCTTCTTTCAGCTGGACTTGGCGGTTTTCTGTATGCAGCATGGGGTTGGACTCAATTCGATAGCGGGCTAAGTGGTGAGCAATTAACCCTGGTCTTAAGTAATTTCTGGGTCCTTCCGGCAGGGGTAATACTATGGTGGGTTTTACAGTGCCTTTGGCAGCGATGGCAGGATAGGAAGTCGGTTCTGGAAAGAACTATCTACGATTTGGAAATTAACTTTGGTGGTGAAGAGCGTGGGATCGTGAATATAAGAGCGTTAATGGATACCGGAAATCATTTGCGAGATCCGTTAACGGGGTCCCCAGTTATTCTTCTAGAAGAGGAGGTTGCCGCAAGTGCTATGCCGGATAGTATTCGGGCATTCCTAGATATCCCTTGGAAGGATTACGCAGACCCTTGGCCCCTACTATGGAAACTCAACCCGAAATTAGTAAAACACCTTGTTTTTATCCCTTTTCAAACCATTGATACCCAGAGTTGGCTGCTTGGGATAAGACCTGAACGTGTGACCTGTTTTAGCAAGAAGGGATCTCAGCAAATCCATGCTACGGTAGCACTTGTCAAGCAAGTGTTAAGTTCAGAGGGTGAATACCAAGCGTTACTACACCCAGAACATGTGCAGAAAGGTGGAGATGGATAAATGAAGTGGTGGAGTAATGCTCAAGGTAAGGTTAGACGCCTGTGGGTTATCTTCGTTCAAAAAATCTTTGGAGTTAGCGGAATTTATTATGTTGGAAGCAGTGAAGCCCTACCGCCACCACTTAACTCGGATGAAGAAGGAGTCCTGCTAGAGCGTTTAGAAATGGGAGACGGATCAATACGGGATATTTTAATTGAACGTAACCTTCGTCTTGTAGTCTATATTGCACGTAAATTCGAAAACACCGGAATCGGGATCGAAGATCTGGTTTCTATAGGTACTATCGGACTTATTAAAGCTGTCAATACCTTTGATCCTCAGAAGAAAATTAAGCTGGCAACCTATGCCTCACGGTGTATTGAAAATGAAATATTGATGTATCTTAGACGTAACAATAAAACTCGATCCGAAGTCTCCTTTGATGAGCCTTTAAATATTGATTGGGATGGAAACGAGTTGCTTTTATCCGATGTTTTAGGCACGGAAAATGATATCATTTCCAAGCCTATTGAGGAACAGGTAGACCGTCAACTCTTGCATTTAGCAATGGGGAGGCTGACCAATAGAGAAAAGGTCATCATGGAATTAAGGTTTGGTTTGGATGATGGAGTAGAGAAGACTCAAAAAGAAGTAGCGGATCGTTTAGGAATTTCGCAGTCCTATATCTCCCGACTTGAGAAACGAATTATTCGTAGATTACGTAAAGAATTTTGTCGATTGGAATAACCTAAACAGTCTTAGGGCATACTTCCCAACAGAATTTGCTTGGGGGGTGCTCGTAGTTTGGCATTGAATAAAGTTGAGATTTGTGGAGTGAACACCTCAAAGTTGCCTGTGTTATCCAGCGCGAAGATGAAAGAGCTATTTGTGATTTACCAAGCTGGAAACCGCAGTGCCCGTGACAAACTAATCCATGGGAATCTCCGCCTTGTTCTTAGCGTGATTCAACGGTTTACGAATCGTGGAGAATATGTGGATGACCTTTTTCAAGTTGGATGTATCGGGTTGATGAAAGCTATTGACAATTTTGATCTTGGGCAGAACGTCAAGTTCTCTACTTATGCTGTCCCAATGATTATTGGGGAAATTCGTCGGTATTTAAGGGATAATAATCCGATAAGAGTAAGCAGGTCTTTGCGTGATATTGCCTACAAGGCGCTTCAGGTTCGAGACCAGTTGGTAAGTGAACGGTCATGTGAACCAACCGTAGCGGAAATTGCCCATAAACTCTCTCTACCACGTGAAGATGTTGTTTTTGCTTTAGATGCTATTCAAGAACCAATTTCTTTATTCGAGCCCATTTACCATGATGGCGGGGATCCGATCTTTGTGATGGATCAAATAGGGGATGATAAGCAGTCCGATACTGGCTGGGTTGAAGGCCTGGCTGTGCGAGAAGCTTTGCGTCGTCTAAGTGAACGAGAGAAACTTATTTTATCACTGCGGTTTTTCCAGGGTAAGACCCAAATGGAAGTTGCAGATGAGATTGGAATTTCTCAAGCTCAGGTTTCCCGTCTTGAGAAAGCTGCCATGCAGCATATGCGAAAGTTCGTGTAACCCGATGTGCGAGGCACGAGGCTCGAAGTTCGATGGGGGACTAGTGGGCATCGCAGCATCTTAAAAACGCTTGGTAAGTGTGATGGGTAAAATAATCAGATGGCCCATGCTATTTAGAGACTCTCCCTCATAGTATGATATATGAAGTACGATGCACATAAAGTGTATAGTAGGACCTATCTCGGGGCTGGGCTTGATATTCGAACCTCGAACATCGAGCCTCGAACCTCGCTAAAGGGGGGGTGGCAATGAGGGTCTCGGATTTAAGATTACTAGATATAGTGAATGTAAAGGATGGTCGAAGGCTAGGGCCAATCAAAGATCTGGATTTAGATTTAGACCGAGGTGTCGTTAAAGGAATTATTGTGCCAGGATCCTCACGAAGCTGGGGGCTATTTGGCAGTCCAAAGACAGAGGATTTTTTTGTTCCATGGGATCACGTAAAAAAAATTGGAGTTGATGTCATCTTGGTGGATGTCAACGACTTGCCAGAATTCAATACAGAAAATGAGGATCGACGCTAATCCCGAATTGGAAAAGCATAAACCTTTGTTCTCGCTCGGGGCAAAGGTTTATGTCTATTTGTATTTCTAGGGACTTAGATTAAAAGAATAGTCGCATTTCCGGTTATACTAGGACTTTTGGAGGTTTGTCCTTAAGGGTATTAAATGATATATTAAATGTAAACTGAAGGAGTTAAACGAATGAGCTGGGAATGGCACAATAGTGGTAGTTTAAACTACCTTACTGTTCCAAAATGGCAAGCTGAAGGTATTGACTTGGGGTTTTCAACTCGTGTTGGGGGAGCGGGCATAGTTCCCTATGATACATTGAATTTAGGGCTCCATGTTGGAGATGATTCGAACGTCGTTCTCGAAAACCGCAGGCGTTGGTTTGATCAATGGGGAGTTCCCTGGACTAGGGTAGTAGTGGGAGAACAGGTTCATGGGACTGATGTGACATGGGTTAAAGAAAAAGACGGGGGACGAGGCGCGAGGGAATTAGAGACGGCGATTCCAGCCGTCGACGGGTTAGTAACCCAAAGTTCTCTTGGCCTAATGGCTTTTTTTGCAGATTGTGTTCCTCTCTATTTTTATTACCCAGATCTTAAGGCAGTGGGAATTGTACATGCAGGGTGGAAGGGAACTGCCAATAAAATCGGACAAAAAGCGCTAGAATGTTTCGAAGACGCTGGAGGTCGCACGGAAAATGCCTGGGTAGCGATTGGACCAAGCATTGGTCCATGTTGTTACGTTGTTGACGAACGGGTAGCTCTGCAATTTAAGTCCAACTTTGATAAAACCCCGTTTCTTCGTCCCCAAGAGGATGGACATTACTTGCTTGATCTATGGGAAGCTAACCGAATGGTGGTCTTAGAAACAGGAGTTCGCCCGGAAAATATTAATGTTGCTGCAATTTGCACCGCAGATAATCCAGAATGGTTTTTCTCCCATCGTCGAGATGGTGTCCGGACAGGGCGGATGGCAGGATGGATCCGAGTGCGAAGTACGAGGTGAGATACTCGAGGCACGAGAGATACATAAGGCGGGGAATAATGAACTTTCGTCTAACCTTAAGTACAGACGAGTTCCAGGACAAAGCGGCTAAATATTCAAGGAACCATGCACGATGCATGTGCTAAATGTTCGAGAGAACCAATTCGAGCTTCGAATATCGAACATCGAACATCGATTAGGGGGGTGGGTCAGTGGCAACAGTCTTAGTGGTTGATGATGAGGAACCGATTCTTGAACTTCTTACATTTA
This sequence comes from Desulfosporosinus sp., assembly GCA_003513495.1. Lineage (GTDB taxonomy): Bacteria > Bacillota > Desulfitobacteriia > Desulfitobacteriales > Desulfitobacteriaceae > Desulfosporosinus. The sequence goes on along the minus strand of DOPM01000020.1, from coordinate 166,762 downwards.
ATTTAGAGAAGGAAGGGTATCGTGTATGTGTAGCAAAGGATGGTCAGGAGGCCTTGGATTCTGTTGAGAAGGAACAACCTCATCTTATAGTGTTGGACCTTATGTTGCCGGGAATGGATGGTTTAGAGGTTTGTCGAAGAATTCGCTTAATTCCTAAATTCCAGCAATTGCCCATAATCATGTTAACTGCCAAAGGTGAAGTTATTGATAAGGTCCTAGGCCTTGAGCTCGGGGCCGATGATTATATGACAAAACCCTTTAGTCCTCGTGAATTGTTAGCTCGAATTAAAGCGCGTTTGCGCAGAATCAATTCGTCTGAGGAGGCAGATTCTCAGGTTATACGGGGGGAATTGAGAATTGATGTAAATGGGTTCCGTGTTTATGTGCGGGGTGAGGAGACCGAATTAACCCCCAAGGAGTTTGAACTTCTGCGTGTCTTGATGACACATCCTGGTCGGGTTTATTCCCGGGATGATTTACTAGAGCGAATTTGGGGATATGAATATGACGGGGATACCCGTACAGTTGACGTACATGTTCGTCATCTGCGCTTAAAAATCGAAAAGGATGCTTCGCATCCTGAGTACATTGAAACGTTACGCGGAATTGGCTACCGCTTTAAAGGATAGTAGATATGAGTTTAAAATGGCGATTAACCGGATTATTCCTGGGTATGACTGGGCTTTCCCTGCTGCTATTCTGGGTGGGGGAAAGCGCGAGGCTGGTAACCGGAGAGCAACAGAGTATAGGAGTTATTACCCTTGCGCTGCTTTTACCTGCTGGAGTCGTCTATTTCTTCACTAGCCAGCTAACACGTCGAATGGAAAAACTTCACTTTGCAACCCAACGAATTGCTCGAGGAGATTTTGGGCATATTGATTTATCAGATTCTACGGATGAATTAGGACAATTTACTGTGGAGCTCAATAGTCTTTCCCGTCACGTCGAGAAGATTGTTCAGAATGGTACTCAAGAAGCACAAAAAATGGAGGCAATTTTGGCAGGGATGCAAGAAGGTGTAGTAGCTGTAGACCATGTAGGGCGAGTTGTCTTAGTGAATACTGCAGCTGAGAAGATTTTTGAACGAGAAGGTACTGTTCGAGAATTGGAATATCTCATGGAGCTAACCTGTGACTTAGAGCTAGAGCAACTAACCCGCAAGGTGCTTTCGGGGCAACCTTCAGCAACGAAAGAATTACAAATTGCGCAAAAGACAGTGCAAAGTAAGATAAATCCCATTTTAACGGAGCAGGGTCAGTCACGAGGGGCGGTCATTGTTTTTCATGATGTCACAGAGCTTCGGCGACTGGAACAAATGCGTACAGAATTTGTGGCCAATGTTTCCCATGAATTAAGAACTCCCTTAACCTCGATTAAAGGGTTTGTAGAAACACTTCTCGATGGAGCTGCAGATGATCCCTCGTTGCGGAATCGATTCCTGAATATAATTCAAGCAGAGACTTTACGCTTGCAACGACTCATTGAAGACCTACTAACATTAGCCCGTTTTGAAGGACAGGAAAATCGGATGCAAGTGAGTTCTAGTAAGGTGAGTTATGTACAAAAAGCGTACAATAAGATTAAACCAGTTATTCTAAGTATAGCTCAAGCCAAAGGAATTCAGGTGGAAGTAGAGCTGCCGGAAAACTTGCCTCCGCTTATCATAGGCGAAGATTTATTAAGTCAGCTTCTCTTAAATCTTTTAGAAAATGCAGTCAAATATACAGCATCAGGTCGAGTCTGGCTGCATGCACAAGTAGGGCCCAAATATCTTCGCTTAGAGTTTGGAGACACGGGTTGCGGCATACCAGAAGATATTTTGCCAAGAGTCTTTGAGCGCTTCTATAGAGTGGACAAGGCCCGTTCACGAGAACAAGGCGGGACTGGACTTGGACTAAGTATTGTAAAACACATGGTTGAAGGTCTAGGAGGAAGTATTAGCGTAGATTCTAAGGTAGGAGTTGGGACTGTCTTTACGTGTATTTTACCAAGGGCGAAATCGTAGTTAGTGGTTCGTAGTTCGAACGTCAGATAGGTAATTCACTGGGGAGGACAAAATGGAGGGGAAAAGAAGAAAACAATATTATTGGTTTTGGGGTATACTGTTTATTGTTTTAGTAAGTGGAATTGTATGGTCTTATCGTTCTACTTATATTGCCGGAACAATCAAGTTTGTAACGGCTCAAACGGGAACCATTAACCATGAACACTCTGTAGCTGCAACGTTTGCTAATCAAGAATTACCAGTCATTGCACCGCTTTCTGGTAAGGTACAATACATAGCGGAGGATGGTCAGCGCATTAGGCGTGGAGAGCCAGCGGCTGTAGTTTTGCCTGAAGGGGCAGCTCCTGGAACAAAAGAAAGCCTACAGAACCAGACGATTACAGCGGCTATGGGCGGGCTGTTTTTTCGCCAAAGTGATGGCTTGGAAACAATTTTGACTAGCGAAAACCTAATCATGATGGATCTTAACAAACTACTGACTCAGACATCCCAAGTAAGGGTAGTAGGAGCAACTGCACAAGCAGGAGAAATCATTGGAAAGATTGTAAATAACCTCGTTCCTACAGTGGCCTTTCTTGAAATGTCGAGTCTTGACGGACTCTCCAATGGCAAGTCGATACGTCTAACGATTGCAAATCAAACGGTTAGTGCGAAAATATTACGCAAATCGGATCAACCCAAGGGAGTAATTGTTCAATTTCCTCACTATATAGATGGTACAACGGCCCAAAGACGGCAAGAAGTGACCTGGATCTACCGACCGCCAACGAATGGAATTCTAATACCGAAAACTGCATTGTGGACTCAGGGCGAGGAGCTGGGAGTTTTTCTCTGGAGTGAGGGGGTTGTAGAGTTTAGAAAGGTGAAAGTTCTTGACGAAGATGATGATATGGCCTGTATAGAGAATCTACCTAGTGGTATCCCTGTTGTAATAACCCCCCGTGAAGGTCTTGAGGGATTAGTAGCTAAGGTAAAAAATATCTAGACCAAGCTTCTAATTAGCAGGAAACCAACGGAAGCTTGTAGAATTTATGGCGAAGGAGATAGTCTGATGTTGGCAAGAGCGGGTATCGAGCAACGCTTGACTGAGGTTCGTCAGCGGATAACCCAAGCCGCTGCACGAAGTAAAAGAGACCCGAGTAGGATTCGATTATTGGCGGTTTCTAAGATCCAACCGATTTCTGTTATAGAGGAGGCTTATGGGGCGGGACAACGAGTCTTTGCAGAAAATCGGGTTCAAGAATGGCTGGAGAAAGCGCCTGCGCTGCCGGATGATTGCCAATGGCATCTAGTGGGCAGGCTTCAAACGAACAAGGTAAAGTATTTAGATCAGAACGTTGCCATGATCCATTCTTTGGATCGGTTTCCGTTATTGGAAACACTTAATGCACAAGGTGAACGACGTGGAATTGTTTGGGCGACCCTAGTTCAGGTGAATACCGCTAGGGATCCGGCTAAGGCAGGACTTATGCCAGAGGAAGTACCAGACTTCTTGAGTTCAGTTAGAGAATGCTCCCATGTCCGGGTTCAAGGGTTAATGACCATTGGTGCTTTAGGGGCAAGCGCAACGGAAACACAAGGGTTTTTCCGGCGACTTCGTGAGTTGCGTGATACTTTGCAGTCTAGAGTTTTTCCTGGAGTTGACTTGCAGGAGCTTTCGATGGGAATGAGTCAAGATTTTGAACTGGCTATTGAGGAAGGGGCAACCCTTATTCGTGTAGGTACCCAGATTTTCGGTAAACGTTAGTTATGGTTCAATGGAAGGGGAGGGGTTAATGAAGTGGCTAAATTAATTGATAAAGTGATAGGAATAATGGGATTTGCAGATGAAGAGCCTGACGAGGATATCTTTGAAGAGAATGAACGTGAAAAGGCGGCTCAAGAAGAGGTTCGAACAAGCCGGAAAAATGCTCCGGTTGTAAGCATACACACTCAAAAACAAATGAGAGTGGTTGTTATGGAACCAAATTCCTTCGAAGAGGCTCAAAATATTGCGGATCAACTTAAAACACGCCGGCCAGTTATTGTTAACCTTGAAAACGCTGAAAAAGTTTTGGCTAAACGAATCGTTGACTTCATAAGTGGGACAACCTATGCTTTAAATGGTAATATGCAAAAAGTAGGAAATGGTATTTTTCTGTTTGTGCCAAATAATGTGGATATTTCCGGAGAGATGCGTGACGAGCTGCAAGATAAAGGCTTGTTTTGGCCAAGTTCAAAAATAGGGAGGGATTAATATTCTATTCATCGGTCAAGTTATCAGTAAAGTGATCACTATTTTGATATACGCGATTTTTATTCGAGTTATTTTGTCGTGGTTTGGACCTAAATTATCACCTCACAATAATAAGTTAGTCAGTGTCCTCTATGACGTAACCGACCCAATCATTAAGCCGTTTCAACGTTTTCAATTTGGTAATGCAGGAATGACCGTAGATTTTTCTCCGATTTTCGCCATTTTTGCCCTTAATATTGCTCAGTGGCTTATTGGTCAGATTTTCTTCAGATGAAGAATTCAATTGATCGGAGTGTACTTAAATTCTGGGATGAAAAAGAAGCACGTTTAGAAGCAGCGCATTTGTTGGATCAGATGAACCTGGTGATGAATGAACAGTCTAAACAGGTCACCCCATTTTTAAGCTTTGCCATGCGAGAATGGACTGAATCAGTTCTACGTAAGGAACATCTCCCGTATTTAGCGGAGGGAGGATTTCCAGAAACGGAACGGGTTCGAATTGTTATAGGCCCTAAGGGGAAAATCTTAGATGTCAGGGACTCACAGATTTCTCTGCTCTGGGTACGTCCGACGGATCCCCGCGCACAACTGGAGCATCGGCAGATCCTAGGATCCCTTATGGGGTTAGGTTTTAGACGGGATGTCTTTGGAGATATTCAAGCGGGGCTGAAGGGTTACTATATCGCTACAACGTTAGAAATTGCCCCGTTTTTGTTAAATCAATGGACGCAGTCGGGCCGTGAGAGAATTAAGGTTACGCTCTTTGAAGGACAACCGGATTTGCTTCCTGATTTAGGTGAGGAGCGCCGTATTACGGTCAATTCGTCCCGCTTAGACGCAGTCATCGCAAGTGCTTTTAGAGTTTCGCGAGGGACAGCGCAGGAATGGATTACCCAAGGGAAGGTAAGAAGAGAAGGCCTTGTGGTGTGCAAAGCGGATGTAGAAGTGCAGCCTGATAATATGATCTCTTGCCGAGGGTATGGGCGTATCAAACTTTTGAAGCGTTCAGAGACCCGCAAAGAACGAATAGCATGGCAAATCGTACTTTTTCGGTCAAAACGGCAGTAGGAGGGATAAAATGGAGATGACACCTCTCGATATCCGAAATAAAACATTTCGCAAGGGAATTCGGGGCTATCAATGTGAGGAAGTGGAACGGTTTCTCGAAACTGTAAGTCAGGAATTCGAATCAGCATACACAGAGAACTTTGAACTGCGGGAAAAGACAAAAGAACTGGAGTCGGAAATTAGCCATTACCGTCAAATTGAAAGTACTTTACAGCAGACTTTATTGCTGGCCCAAAAAACTGCAGAAGAGGTCAAGGAGGCAGCGCATCGTCAAGCGTCACTTATATTAAGAGAAGCAGAGCATGAAAAAATGAGTAAAGTGTCTGAAGCACAACAAAAGTGGGAAGAAATACAGGAAGAGATCCAAGGCCTTTCCAGAAAACGAGATTTGCTACGGACACAACTTAAGTCTTTTCTGTTAGCCCACCTAGATTTGGAAACGTTACAAGAGAGAAACGAAGGTATCGCTTAGCGGTATTAGAGTGTTTGTTGCGAAGCTGTCTAGTTTCATGGTAAAATGGTCTACAGATGACTTTGAAGGAGAAGGATTTCATCAATGTATAGATTAATTAGTGAGATATCTCCGGACTTTCTCATTCAAGGATTTGGATTACATCAAGATGAGAATGAGATTTACGTCGGCAAAGTAGGGGGTCAAGAGGTTCAACTTATACCATCCATCCATAATTTACAGTCTGATAGTTTTCAATTAGATGAAAAGGATATTAAAATTTTTAGTGTTGGCTTTGCTGAGGCGGACCAACATTTTCGCTCCGGGGATATCTTAATGACCGGAAGTGATGACTTACTTGATCGTGCGTTTCGGGCCATGGATGAAATAGAGCAACGTGGAGTTGTCGTTAGTTTAACACCCCCTCAAGATTCTAAGCATTTATACGTATCTAAAGAACAACTCGATCCCTTTGTTCAAGAGTGGAGAAGCCGAAAGATTTCCTTCCTATGTCTTTGGATGGTCGACCCAATTGATTCGGAAGGACAAGCGAAACTTGTCACCATCTTACGCAAGGTTATTTTAAAGGATTAATAGTTATAATATACTCGTGTAACATAATCAAATTGTTTAGACACGTTGAAAAGGACAGTCTTTGTTAATTGAACTCAACAGCGAGCGGGAAATGGTGTGAGCCCGTGAGGAGTGACAAAGAGAATCCCCTTGGAGTGAAAGGCTGAACTATAGAGTAAGCCTTGTTCGGTTCGTCTCCGTTATAAGACTTCCGAGTGGCTATCAATAGCGACAAGGGTGGTACCGTGAGTATAATCTCGCCCCTTTTTTGGGCGAGATTTTTAATTGTTAGAGCAATTCATGAATTGCCTTACAAACACAGTTAATCAAAGGAGGACATCATCAATGGATTATCGTGATACATTAAATCTACCCGAAACTGATTTTCCAATGCGAGGAAATCTCCCCAAAAAGGAGCCGGAAATCCTCAAAGCTTGGGAAGATGAAAAACTCTATGAGAAGGTTCAGAAGGCACGTGAAGGTCGACCGAAGTTTATTCTTCATGATGGGCCGCCTTATGCGAACGGTGATATACATCTTGGGCATGCTATTAATAAGGTATTGAAAGATATCATTGTAAAATACAAGACCATGATGGGTTTTGATGCACCTTATGTGCCGGGATGGGATACCCATGGCCTTCCTATTGAGCAACAAGTCATTAAGAAATTAGGAGTAAACCGTCATGCGGTATCAACTCTGGAATTCAGGCAGAAATGCAAAGATTATGCGGAGAAATATGTCGGGATTCAACGAGAAGAGTTTAAGCGTCTCGGAGTACGAGGGGATTGGGATCATCCTTATCTAACTTTGCAAAAAGAGTACGAGGCTGCTCAAATTGGGGTCTTTGGGGACATGACTAAGAAAGGGTACATTTATAAAGGGTTAAAGCCCGTCTATTGGTGTCCGTCTTGCGAGACGGCTCTGGCTGAGGCTGAAATAGAATATGCAGACAAGCCTGCCACAGCAATTTACGTAAAATTTGCGGTGCGCGATGGCTTAAGTGCTCTTAACGATGATAAAACCTTTATCGTTATTTGGACGACCACCCCTTGGACCCTGCCAGCAAACCTAGCAATTAGCGTACATCCGGAGCTAAAGTATGCGGTCGTCACTGTTGAACAAGAGCATTGGGTGGTTGCTGAGGGAATGTTAGAGTCTCTTCGCTCCTTGTGGAAGTTAGAACTGCCCGTTGAAAGGACTCTCTCTGGTAAGGAACTTGAAGGGGTTATTTGTAGAAATCCTCTCATGGACAGAGATTCTGTTGTGATTTGCGGAGAACATGTCACTTTGGAAGCTGGTACAGGCTGTGTTCACACGGCACCAGCCCATGGAGAAGACGACTTTTTAGTTGGAAAGAAATATGGTTTACCTGCCTTGTGTCCGGTGGATCACCAAGGAAAATTCACCTCAGAAGGCGGTGCCTATGTCGGACTTAAAACGGGAAAAGCGAATCCTGTTATCGTAGAGGACCTTCAGACTACCGGAGATCTTGTACTTGAAGAAACCATCGAACATAGCTATCCTCATTGTTGGCGCTGCAAGAGCCCGATCATCTTCAGAGCAACAGAACAATGGTTTGCCTCTATAGATGGATTCCGAAAAGAAACCTTAGAAGAAATTGAGAAGGTTCGCTGGATTCCTGCTTGGGGAAGAGATCGGATCTATAACATGATTGCAGACCGGGGAGATTGGTGTATCTCCCGACAAAGGACCTGGGGGGTCCCGATTCCTATCTTCTACTGTGAAGATTGCGGAAAAGTGTTGGTGAACGACCAGACCATTTCAAAGGTTCAGGAGTTTTTCCGAAAGGAAGGGTCAGATGCTTGGTTTGCCCATTCTGCCATGGAACTGTTGCCAGAAGGGACCGTTTGTGACTGTGGAGGTACAAAATTCCGCAAAGAGACGGATATCATGGACGTTTGGTTCGATTCGGGGACAAGTCATGCGGGTGTTTTGAAGCAGCGGCCTGAGCTTTCTTGGCCGGCAGATCTCTACCTAGAAGGGTCTGATCAACACCGGGGTTGGTTCAACTCCTCTTTATCAACTTCAGTGGCTGCTTTTGGTCAGGCGCCTTACCGCAATGTATTAACCCATGGTTTCGTTGTTGATGAACAAGGACGTAAGATGTCAAAATCCCTGGGCAATGGGGTTGATCCGCTTAAAGTTGTTCAAGAACTAGGTGCGGACATTCTGAGGCTTTGGGTTAGTTCCGTTGATTATAAGAATGACGTGGCGGCTTCCCCCCGTATTATGAAGCAAATGTCTGAAGCCTATCGGAAAATCCGTAATACCCTGCGTTTCTTGCTTAGCAATCTAAATGATTTCGATCCTGCTAAGGACAAAGTTGCTTATCAAGACCTTCAGGAAATTGATCGGTGGGCTTTGCTTAAACTTTCTAAGGTCGTGGAACGTGTACTCCTTGGTTATGAGACTTATGAATTCCACTGGGCTTACCATACAATTCATAATTTCTGCACCATTGAATTAAGTGCCGTCTATCTGGATATTGTTAAGGATAGACTTTATGTTGAAGGGAAAACCTCGCTCCTTCGTCGCTCTGCACAGACAGTTCTTTATGAAGTCCTTGATGCTATGGTTCGTTTATTGGCCCCAATCTTGTCGTTTATGACAGAAGAAATCTGGCCATATATTCCAGGAGAAAAAACCACCGAAAATGTCCAAATGGCTGAAATGCCAAAGGTAAATTCAGAGTGGATGAATGAGAAAATTGCTGACCATTGGGATCAGATCTTAGAGTTGCGGTCGGATGTTTCCAAAGTTCTGGAAAAAGCTCGTCAAGAAAAATTAATTAATCATCCTTTAACTGCTCAGGTAGATCTTTATCCAACAGCTGCCCAGTTTGAATTTTTGACAAAGGTTCCAAACCTTGCTGAAATATTTATTGTTTCGAATTTAATTGTGCACGGGCCTCAAGAAGAACGACCTGAAGGGGTACAGGCTGCGGAAGGACACGAGGGATTGGGGATTCTCGTACAGCCAGCCAAAGGGGAAAAATGCGAACGATGCTGGATGTTTCATGAGGACGTTGGAAAGAACGAAGAGCATCCCACAATTTGCCCACGATGCAGTTCTGTTATTTCAGAGAAAAAATAACAGTAGACAATTTGAGTGAAAACGCATATTATTATGATAAGTTAATAGTTAATACCGAATGACACTAGCAGGAGAGATCTGATTAATTTCAGACGCCGAAGGAGAAATCCCTTGAAGTCGCTCTTTCAAGGGGGGAAGCTCTCAGGCAAATGTACTGCTAGAAGACGGGACTCTGGAGAGTTTCTTGTAAAAGAGAACACCAAAGGGGAAGCTGGCGACAGTGAATCTCTCAGGTTAAAGGACAGAGAAGGTGCGAATACGCACCTTCTCTGTCCTTTTTTATTGATTTTCTTTGGAAGGATTTCTCACGGGTTACATGAGCTATTAGGTGGAACGATAAACATAAACGTATATGACATAAGATTGTTTCTAATAACTTTTTTATAAACGTTTAGGAATCGGGATTTAAAGTTTCAAGGATTTATTTGGAGGAGGTTTAAATATGGCTGCTGAAGCAAAACGTACGCCGCTTTACGAAGAACACTTAGGGGCTAAGGCTAAGCTCATTGACTTTGGCGGTTGGGAAATGCCTGTTCAGTATGCTGGTGTTATTGATGAACATCATACGGTGCGTACCAAAGCGGGTCTATTTGACGTTTCCCATATGGGAGAGATTGATGTTCGTGGAGAAGAGGCTTTGGCTTTTGTCCAGATGCTGATTACCAATGACGCCAGTAAGCTTGAGGATGGCAAAATCCTTTATTCACCAATGTGCTATCCAAGTGGGGGTATTGTTGACGATTTGCTTGTCTATCGTTATAACCCACAACATTTTTTCCTAGTCGTCAATGCATCTAACGCGGATAAAGATTTTGCCTGGATGTTAGAGCAAGCTAAAAACTTTAATTGCAGCGTGGAGAATGTGTCGGATCAATACGCTCAACTTGCTCTGCAGGGACCGCTGGCAGAAATCGTTTTACAGCGTTTAACAACGGTTAATCTTGCACAAATTAAGTATTATACCTTTACACATGGAGACATTCAGGGGATCAGCTGTCTTATTTCCAGAACGGGATATACAGGCGAAGACGGGTTCGAAATCTATCTTTCTCCTGAGTATGGACGAAAACTATGGCAAAAGATCTTGGAAGTTGGAGCACCGGATGGAGTACAACCGATAGGTTTAGGCGCTCGCGACACGTTGCGTTTTGAAGCCCGTCTTCCTTTGTACGGGAATGAGTTAGGGGCCGAGATAACTCCGCTTGAAGCAGGTCTTGGAATTTTCGTTAAGTTGGATAAAGAAGATTTTATTGGTAGGGATATACTCCTTACTCAAAAGGAACAAGGGATACCGCGTAAGTTGGTTGGGCTTGAAATGATTGACCGTGGAATTGCCAGATCCCATTACCCATTACAAAAAGATGGGCAAGAAATAGGATTTGTAACTTCAGGTTCATTCTCTCCCACGTTAAATAAAAATATTGCTCTGGGATTAATTCGAGCTGAGTTAGCGATTCAAGGTGAGACCCTAGACGTTATGATTCGCGGAAAAGCAGTGAAAGCTAAGATCATTCCTTCCCTCTTTTACAAGCGAAGCACTTGATCGAGGCCCGAAGTCGATAGTTTTATAGCGAAAAAATGTGGATGACCCTTTATACCCTAGGGTAGGATAACCAAAAAATGAGGAGGCTGATTTTAATGAATCCAGTAGAATTAAAGTATAGCAAAGAGCATGAGTATGCACGAGTTGAGGGAAATGTAGTAACCTTTGGAATTACAGATCATGCGCAGCATAGCCTTGGGGATGTTGTATTTGTTGAGCTTCCAGATGAGGGCGCAACAGTAACCGCTGGAAAATCTTACGGCACCGTGGAATCAGTAAAAGCAGTTTCGGATATCGTTGCTTCGGTTAGTGGAAACGTTGTTGAAGTCAATACTCAGGTCATGGATTCTCCAGATTTACTTAACTCTGATCCCTATGGAGAAGGCTGGCTGGTTAAAGTCGAAGCAGATGATTTATCCTCGCTGGATGGTATGATGACAGCTGATGAATATGAGACGTTTTTAGCACAGGAGGATCATTAGAATGAACTTTATACCGAATACGGACAGCCAAAATCAACGGCTCTTAGCCCGTATCGGGGTTGAGTCTGTTGAGGATCTTTTTGCAGATATTCCAAAGGAAGTACGTTTGCAACGTCCTTTAGCGATTGCTGGTGGAATGTCAGAGCAGGAATTAGTCAAACACGTTAAAGGGTTAGCTAATCTTAATACAACGGTAGAAGGATACAGCTCGTACCTTGGTGCCGGAGCTTATGAGCATTTTATTCCAAGTTTCGTCGACCAATTATTGCTGCGTTCTGAATTTTATACGGCCTATACACCCTACCAACCAGAGATTAGCCAAGGAACGCTTCAAGCAATTTATGAATATCAAACGTTAGTCTGTGAATTAACCGGCATGGATGTAACGAATGCCTCGATGTATGATGGTGCCTCGGCCTTAGCAGAGGCAGCTCTGATGACCTGCGACGCAACACGACGGGAGAAAGTGCTTGTCTTGCAAACCATACATCCGGAATATCGAGACGTGCTAAAAACCTATCTGCCCCCTCGTGGAGTAGAGCTTGTTGAAATTCCTTTCCAAAATGGGGTTATGGACCAAGGCGCTTTTGAAGCTGCTCTTCAAGAAGATATTGCAGGTGTACTCGTTCAAAACCCGAACTTTTTTGGAAACCTTGAAAAGGCCCAGGACATTGTGCAGCTTGCTCATGCCAAAGGAGCATTAGTGGTTATGTCAGTCAACCCGGTTTCCTTAGGATTGCTAAAATCCCCAGGTGAATGTGGTGCAGATATCGTGGTCGGGGAAGGACAGCCCTTTGGCAATCCCCTAAATTTCGGAGGACCTTATTTAGGATTTCTCTCCTGTAGAGATAAATATGTACGTCGGATGCCAGGTAGGATCGTAGGGGCAACGACTGACAAGAATGGGAAAAAAGGATACGTTCTGACCCTTCAGGCCCGGGAGCAGCATATTCGTCGAGAAAAAGCTACTTCAAATATTTGCTCGAATGAGGCCCTCTGCGCTCTGGCCTTCACAATGCATCTAAGTGCCCTTGGAAAAACAGGACTAAAAGAATTGGCGAACCTTAATTTGCAAAATGCTCATTACGCAGCGCAAGAGATTGCCAAGATCCCTGGAATGAGCTTAGCTTTCTCTGGACCGTTCTTCCATGAGTTCGTTATTGAGACTAAGCTTGAGCCAGCTAAAATTAACTCAGCTCTCCTAGAAGATAAAATTATCGGAGGGCTTGATCTGGCTCGTTTTTACCCAGAACTCAATCATCATCTTCTCTTCTGTGTAACTGAAACCAAGTCTAAAGCAGATATTGACCGGCTCGTGGCCAGACTGGGGGCAATTCAATGAAAAATCTTGAACCGCTAATATTTGATCTCAGTGCCGATGGCCGAAGCGCTGTCAGTTTACCTAAATGTGAGGTGCCGGAAGTTTCCGTTGAAACTCTGATTCCAAAGGATTTGCTCCGCCAGCAGGAGCCGTCACTTCCTGAGCTTTCGGAAGTTGATGTGGTTCGTCACTTTACTCGTCTTTCTACCTTTAATCATGGCGTAGACACAGGCTTTTACCCACTTGGGTCTTGTACGATGAAGTATAATCCAAAAGTGAATGAAATGTTATCCCGGCTTTCCGGGTTCACAGCCCTTCACCCCTATCAGCCTGAGTCCTTGACTCAAGGAGCCTTACAGCTTATGGCTGAACTTCAAGAGGATCTTTGCGAATTATCGGGGATGGATGGCTTTACTCTTCAACCAGCTGCCGGTGCCCATGGAGAAATGACTGGGATACTGATTATTAAAGCCTATCACGATCACCGTCAAGATACGAAACGCAAAAAAGTCATTGTTCCGGATTCTGCCCATGGAACCAACCCTGCAACAGCAGCAATGGCTGGATACGAAACGATTCAGATTCCCTCTAATGAACGAGGTGGGGTTGACCTAGAAGCCTTAAAAAAGGTCCTTAACGATGAAGTTGCTGCATTAATGCTGACAAACCCTAACACTGTGGGGCTTTTTGAAGAAGATATTCTAGAGATTACTAAGCTGGTTCATGATGCAGGCGGTCTCCTCTACTACGATGGAGCGAATACGAATGCAGTAATGGGTATTGCCAGACCAGGAGATATGGGTTTCGATGTTGTTCATCTTAATTTGCACAAAACCTTTGCCACACCTCACGGTGGTGGAGGACCAGGATCGGGACCGGTCGGAGTTAAGGACTTTTTAATCCCCTTTCTTCCAAAACCCATAGTGGTTCGAAGTGAGGACGGGACATTTACCTTGCAACACGATATGCCGCTTTCCATTGGAAAAGTGCGCTCCTTTTATGCGAACTTCTCGGTGGTTGTCAGGGCCTATGCTTATATTCGTAGTCTCGGCGGGGAGGGTTTGAGGGCAGCATCGGAAAGTGCAGTCTTAAACGCCAACTATCTTATGAGTATTCTTAAAGAGCATTATTTCTTACCCTTTGATCGGATATGTAAACATGAGTTTATTATTACTCCGAAAAACCTTAAATCCACAGGGGTGAATACTTTAGATATCGCAAAACGACTATTAGATTATGGCTATCATCCACCTACCATCTACTTCCCGATTATCGTTGAAGAGGCTATGATGATTGAACCGACAGAAACTGAAAGCATCGAAACCCTCGATGAATTCGCCCAGGTTCTGATTAAGATTGCAGAAGAAGCTCAAACTGATGCAGATCTGGTAAAAAATGCACCCTACACTACGCTGGTAACGCGCTTAGATGAAGTTGGTGCAGTACGTAAGCCGAACTTACGTTGGCGCAAAGAAAAGTAAAGGCAGGTTCCCCATCTAGTGAGATCCTAGAACAAAAAGCCACGAGTACCTAATTATGGTATTCGTGGCTTTTCGATTTATTAGATTTAACGTGAACTTATACCATTCTATGTCAACAATTTAAACAACTTGCAGGATTCCTGGCAAATAAGTTGAATACATTAAAGGTTGTGCAAAAAGTAACACTATTTAATTACAGTTATGGGGGTGATCGCATGCAAATCGAAGTATTACCGAGTACAGGTTCTCCACGAACGCCTTATTTAGAAGACAGATTAGTCATCGTGATTGATGTGTTGAGAGCGACAAGCACAATAGTAACGGCTTTGGCTAATGGTTGTCAGGCCATTATTCCGGTTCTTACCCCTGAGGAAGCGCTAGAAAAACGTTTAACTCTTCCGGGATCATTATTAGGTGGAGAACGTGATTCATTGATTATCGAAGGGTTCGATTTAGGGAATTCACCCTTTGAATATGTGCCTGAAAAAGTTGGGGGCAGAAGAGTCATAATGACAACGACGAATGGTACCCGGGCGATACGTGATTCTATTGCTGCACCTGTAATCTGGATGGCTTCATTTATAAATATGCAGAGTATTATTTTAGCTATATTAAGGGAGTTCGAAAACAGTCATCGATTAAAAGGAATTGTGGTTTTTTGTGCAGGTACTGAAGAACGCTTTGATCTTCCTGATACCCTTTGTGCCGGAATGTTAATCGATGCCTTAGGATCAAATGTTAAGCTCAACGATTTGGGCGAAGCCGCACGTATGTTGTATCATAGTTCAGAGGATCATCTTATGGATAAAATCCGTGAATCCTACCATGGTAAAAAACTTATTTCTCTGGGCCGCGAAAAAGATTTGGTGTATTGCTCGACACCAAACATTTTACCTATTGTTCCAGTGGTTAAGGATGGAGAAATAGTGTGGTTGACGGGGGACTAGAGTATTATCGTAAGGTTCAGACAATTTTAATTATTGTCTTTATTTCTAAATAATATGAAGAAATAATAATTTTTTTTCTAGTTTAAAATGAAGTATAATGGCAGAAAGTATATTATTTATACCTTCTGCCATCTTAATAAAACTTGGCATGAGTCAAGTTTTTTATCTTCGACGGTGGCATACTAGCATTAAGGGAGGTTGACTTCGATGGAAACGTTTAATGTTCCCGTTGGTATTTCTAACCGTCACATTCATTTATCGCAAGAACATATTGAAGCACTTTTTGGAGCAGGGTATAGTTTGAATAAAATGAAGGACTTGAGTCAACCTGGCCAGTATGCCTCTGAAGAGACCGTTACACTTATTGGACCGAAAGGCAAGATTCCAGGTGTTCGCGTTTTAGGACCTGCTAGGAAAAATTCACAGGTTGAACTTTCAAGTACGGATACCTTTAAGATTGGGGTTAGGCCGCCTGTTCGAGATTCTGGAAAGATCGAAGGAACCCCTGGTCTTGAAATCCAAGGCCCTAAGGGGCAGGTTCACCTTGATAAGGGTGTGATAATTGCAGCCCGACATCTCCACATGAACCCAGAAGATGGAAAGAAATATTCCTTAAAGGATGGAGATTATGTCAGTGCTATCATTCCTGGCCCTCGCGGAGGGGTATTAGATCAGGTTCTTGTTCGAATTAACCCCGATTATGCCCTGGATCTACATGTTGATACGGATGAAGGGAATGCCTTTGGTTTAGTCAATGGTCAGGAACTTGAAGTTTATTCAAACAATCAACGTATCTACCTGCAATCAGCCAGATAAAAGTATATCAAACAATACTATTTTGTAAATGTTTATCTTAAAGGGGCTTAAAAAGCCCCTTTTTTGTACTTATCAGACCCCTATGCCGCTTTGCGGCACCACTGATGAATGAAAATAGGTCCTTTGGGTCGGGCAGCTTCGCCCACATCCTGCAAGAAAGCTAATTCGTGCGAAGACAGTGTCTGCAAGAAGGGTAATCCGTGCGAAGACAGTGTCTTCCAGAAGGGGTTATCCGTGCGAAGACAGTGTCTTCGTGTGTCACCGCAGCATTCCGAGGCTCGCCCACTCGCCGGTGCGGGACTATCTTCAGCGGATAAGCATTCTTTGGAGATTGCCGCTTCAGCGAAAATGTATCCTACGCCGGTAGGGATTCCTTAAGGGATCACGGCTTCGGCGATACTCTATCCTACGCCGATAAGCATTTCTTTCGGGCTCGCGGCTTCGGCGATAGTCTCCGCCGGAGACTATCGTGCTGGAGACTATCGTACCGGACACTTTCGTGCCAAACCTCTGGGTAGTACCTGATGTGAACCCGTGGCTACGTTTCCCCGTACCGGCTTGTGGGTTTCACCGCCTCTCCATGCAATGGGTTCGCTTCTGTGGACAAAGCTGCCCTGCTTGCGGGTCTGGGGATTCTTCTGATTGTTTTGGAGCTTTTTAGCCAAGCTTTATAATACTAGTTCGTTTTTCAAATGGGGTACCCGAGTGGGTACCCCACATTTGTTAGAAGTAAGCTTTTTTAGAACTTAAGAATAAGCGAAATCAATTTCTTTGCAGTCTTAATTATGATCCGTGTAAATTTAAGTGACATGGGAACACTAAAATTGATGTTTTTTACGTGAGGTGAAATACGTGGCCGTTTCGGACGAAGAGGAAAAATCACGCATGATGCCTTCAACAAGTAAGGAAATTGTCGATCCCGTCAGTGTTTTGGAGTTAAAAGGGTTAAGAGAACAGGTTGTTTTATTGTCCCAGACTCTAGAGAAAATGAGATTGGCCGAATACATAGCGTATCTAAATAATCCTGGTCGCCTGCTTTGGTTCAATTTTTTAGTCGGTCTCTTGAGAGGATTGGGTACAGCCCTTGGGGCAGGGGTTCTTGCGGGATTTGCTTATTTCTTGCTAAAGCGGATAGTGGTGCTGAATCTGCCTGTTATCGGCGGATTTATTGCAGAGCTAAGTAGGTATGTTAATCAGCCATAGAGTGAACTCTAGTAGAAGTTCTGAAAGAGATAAATCGGGGGGCGATATTGTGGAAGATCAAGGAAAGTATAAAAAATTAATTAAGAGGCTCCATGAAGAAAAAACAGATGTTATGGAAACGGCAACAGAACTTTTTAACGGAGATATGAGAGAGTCTCTTGGCGAGTTATCCCTAGCAGACAATCACCCTGCAGATATTGGAACAGAAGTCTATCAGCGTGCTCGTGATGTAGCCGAGCATGATCGACTGCTCCATAGGGTTGAAGCAATTAACGATGCCTTAGAACGCTATCAAAAAGGAAACTATGCAAAGTGCGAACATTGCGGTCAAGAAATTCCTTATGAACGATTGGAATTACTACCTTATACGACAGTATGCACAGAATGCAGCCGCGAGGAAGAGAAAGAAGAGCAGCACTCGCTCTATCGTGAACCTGTGGAAAACGAACTCTTAAATCGTCCTTTTTCCAGAACCTTTAATGATGGTACGGATCGGGTAGAGTTTGATGGCGAAGATGCCTGGCAGGCTGTGGCTCGCTATGGAACCTCTGATACTCTTCAAGACTTAGGGACAAATCGAGATGTCTCGGATCCCAATGATACTTATGAAGATGCGGATGAAGTAATCGGCGCAGTTCAATTCATTGAAACAATAGAAACTCAGAGAGAACCAGAAGGGCGTCTCAATACGATTCACTACAGCAAAGAGCACGGACAGACTTAGCCACATTTTTTTTGACTGAGCAGATTCGCGGGATTTTGTGAAGTTGTCATCCTGAGCGTCAGCGAAGGATCTGGCTGCATTCGGAGAAGATCCTTCACGATGACAATTTAAGTATCCCCATCTGATGCTAAGATCGTCTTAGGTTTAATTTGCCCCGTTCCGAGCCCTGTGTTAAGATTAGGAAAAGAGCAGGGGGGTTAGACTGTTGTTGGTTTGGCTTGCAATAATAGGGGTATGGAGTATCGATCGTATATTTAAGGTTTTAGTACAAACGAATTTCATACTGGGAGAGTCTCTGAAAGTTATTCCTAAAGTATTCCATCTGACGTATGTCCTGAATCCAGGCGCGGCCTTTGGTCTGATGGCCGGCCAAACCTGGATTTTTGTAGTTACGGCGGTTCTAGTAGTGGGTGGTGTGATTTATGGGCAGTTTCGAATTCCTCATAAGGAAAGGGTAACACGCTTAGCCATAGGAATGATCGGAGGAGGAGCGCTGGGAAATTTGTATGACAGACTTGTTATAGGTCGTGTTGTCGATTATCTCGACTTTCAGATTTGGCCTTATGTTTTTAATTTTGCGGACAGTATGATTGTTATAGGGGTAGGGTTGCTGATGCTGGCCATCTATCGTGAGGAAAAAAACCAGGGTGAGTCTGCAACGGACGTACTTGATTAATAGAAGGGAAACCTAGGTTATCAAGGGGCACCTCGGTATTTTAATAATATGTATTGGCGGTTATGAGAGTGGAAAAAGGTTTTATAGAAACTATCGGTGAATCTATGGTCGAGGATTTCGATTTTGAGTCCGAGCAACAGGTGTCAGGGGAAGAAAACATGCCCCTAGGTCCTGCCGTTTCACTTAAGGAGACATTTGAGCTTACCGAAGGAATTCGCTTGGATGTGGGAGTGGCCGAAGTTTTAGAAAAGAGCAGGTCCTTCGTACAAGGACTCCTTGCCCAAGAATGCATCCGAGTCAATGGCTCTCCTAAAAAAGCAAATTACAGGGTGCGCGTAGGGGATAAGATTGAAGTCATCATCCCTTCTCCTCGAGAGGCAATCGCTGAACCTGAAAATATTCCCCTTGAGATTCTTTACGAAGATGAAGATGTGTTAGTTGTAAATAAGCCTCAGGGAATGGTGGTTCATCCGGCTCCGGGTGCCTGGACAGGAACCATGGTTAACGCTTTGTTATATCATTGTAATAATCTATCTGGAATCAACGGAGTGCTCCGCCCGGGGATAGTACATCGTATTGATAAAGATACATCGGGAATTTTGGTGGTAGCTAAGAACGATTCCGCTCACCAGGGTCTGGCTGCACAGCTCAAAGCCCATACAATGAAGCGACTCTACCTAGCATTAGTTCATGGGGTGATGGCGGAACCTTCCGGGACAGTTGACGCGCCGATTGGACGTGATCCAGCCGATCGAAAACGTATGGCAGTTGTGATGCAGAATTCTAAACTAGCAGTCACCCATTATACTATTTTGGAACGGTTCAAAGACACTACATACCTAGAAGTTCGATTAGAGACGGGGCGGACACATCAGATCCGTGTCCATATGGCTTATATAAAGCATCCAGTTCTTGGCGATCCAGTGTATGGGCCGAAGAAGGACCAATATGGCTTGCCTGGACAGATGCTTCACGCAGCCCATTTAGGGTTTGAGCATCCGCTCAACGGGAAATGGATGGAGTTCGATGCCCCTGTTCCTGAGACCTTTGCTAAGCTCCTTGAAAAATTATCATTTCAATCATTACATTGACATTTCGACAAAGCTAAAGTAAACTAGTTAAAAGTGTTATAGCCTTTAATGAAGTCCTGAGAGGCTTGGGAAGGCAGACGGAAGTTAGGGAGAACTGTCTGCAATTCAGACAGTTTTTTTAATACTATCAGAATCTGCAGACCAAGAAGATAAACTCTAAGGAAAGGAGCATGGCCTTGGAAGGAACAGTTAAGAGTAAAATTTTAGATTCAGATGGAATTCGAAGGGCGGTAACTCGGATCGCTCATGAAATTGTGGAGAAGAATAAAGGAACCAATAAGCTTGTCTTAGTAGGGATACGTCGTAGAGGGGTGCCGCTAGCGGAACGAATTCAACAGTATATTGAAGAGTTCGAAGGAGTAAAGGTTCCCCTAGGAATTTTGGATATCACCCTCTATCGAGATGATTTAAGTACAATTGATATCCATCCGGTTGTTCATGAAACGGATATTCCTGTCAGCATTGAAGGAAAAGCTGTGATTCTCATTGATGATGTGCTCTTTACAGGACGAACGGCGCGTGCGGCTTTGGATGCCACGATGGATATTGGACGGCCTGAGCGAATTCAACTGGCTGTGCTTGTGGACCGAGGACACCGAGAATTGCCTATACGAGCGGATTATGTTGGTAAGAACCTCCCCACCTCACGACGAGAAGTCGTCGCTGTACGACTGAAAGAAGTAGACGGGGATGAAGACGTACTTTTGCTAGAGCGAGATGACCCTAAGTGAATATAAGTTAAGCGAACGTTACCCTTTAAATGTTATCCAGTGAGATAACCAAGGGAGAGCGGGTAATAGGTTATGCCTATTTAAAATCCTCTCCTTCTTGGGACGAGGATTTTTTATATTTATAGGACTTTATAGGACTTTATAGGACACTGTAGTGTGCTAAGGAACCTGCATGAAGGGATGATTCCCTTAGACATTAGTAATAATAGACGTAAAGAAATTAGGGAGGTTTACGGATGAAATGGCAGCGTAAAGACATTCTGGCAATTGAGGATATGAGTGTTGAGGAAATACGCCATATTCTTCATACAGCGAAAGTGATGAAAGAGATTTTGATGCGCCCTATTAAGAAATTACCTACTCTAAAAGGAAAATCGGTCGTGAACCTATTTTATGAGGCAAGTACTCGAACTCGTACCTCCTTCGAAATGGCTGCTAAGGTATTAGGGGCTGATACAACAAGTATTGCAGTTGCTCAGAGCAGTGTGAGTAAAGGAGAAAGTTTATACGATACTGCAAAGACCATTCAAGCGATGCGCGCTGATGTTGTAATTCTAAGGCACTCAAGTTCGGGTGCTGCAAATTTCTTAGCAGATATCCTTGATCCGGCAGTTATCAATGCAGGAGACGGACAGCATGCCCATCCTACTCAAGCCTTATTAGATATTTTTACGATGCAGGAACATCTGGGAGAGCTAGAGGGCAAGAATGTCGTAATTGTTGGGGATGTACTGCATTCTAGGGTTGCGCGGAGCAATGCTTGGTGTCTTCAGAAAATGGGGGTCAATGTGACCTTTGCCGGTCCTCCGACTCTTGTACCTGCAGAAATGGCGGGTCTGGGAGTTAAACTAACTCATGATCTGGATAGTGCTTTACCCGGAGCGGACATTGTGATGGCTCTTCGCCTTCAACTTGAGCGCCAGAAGAGCGGCCTATTTCCCAGCCTTCGTGAGTACAGTCATCTGTATGGCTTGACAACAGAGCGTCTCAAGAAAACCGGAAAACAGAGTATTGTATTACACCCAGGACCGATGAATCGAGGCGTGGAAATTTCTGACGACGTGGCAGATGGTGTAGACGCATTAATAGAACGTCAAGTCACAAACGGTGTGGCTATTCGAATGGCTCTAATATATTTACTGATTGGAGGGTCAAGCAATGTGGTGGCTTAAAGATGTTTGGGTAATTGATCCGAGTCAAAAAATTTCATCCTCTCAGGATGTTCTTGTTAAAGATGGAAAAGTACTGGAAATATCCTCTTCAATGACTGAGGAAGAGGTTTTAGCAAAAGCCCAGGGCGAAGCTGTGGAAACGATCAACGGCAAAGGGAAGTTTGTTTTTCCGGGACTAATCGATGTACACACTCACCTGCGTGAACCAGGGCAAGAAGATAAAGAGGATATTTTAAGCGGATCCCGCGCTGCAGTGCGTGGCGGGTTTACAACGATTTTGGCCATGGCTAATACGCAACCTCCCCTTGATAGTCGAGCTCTAGTCGAATTCGTGCTCAGGCAGGGTGAACGTGCTGGATATGCTCATGTGCTGCCGATTGGAACAGTCACTAAAGGCATGCAGGGGAGCGAACTCGTTGAAATGGCAGACATGAAAGCAGGAGGAGCAGCGGCCTTTTCCGATGACGGTAAAAACATTCAAAATGCGGAAGTCATGCGCTTGGCTTTAGAATATGCAAAACTGACTGGCTTTCCGATAATCAGTCATTGCGAGGACAAATATTTGGCCGGAGAAGGTCTTATGCGCCGTGGATTGACTTCAGCCCGGATGGGGTTAAGAGGAATTCCAGCCAGTGCGGAAAGTGTGATTGTGGCTAGGGATTTGCTTATTGCTGAGGAAACAGGCGGGAAACTTCATCTGGCCCATATCTCAACGGCGGAGAGTGTGGAATTGATTCGACAAGCCAAAGCGCGGGGGGTCGATGTCACTGCTGAAGTTAATCCTCATCATTTGATCTTTTGTGATGAAGAGATAAGAATAACAGATACCGTCCTAAAAGTTAATCCACCCCTTGGTTCACCAAGAGATCGTGAAATCTTAATTGCAGGGCTTAGCGATGGAACCATCGATATGATTGCAACTGACCATGCTCCACACACCCAGGCAGAAAAAGCGCGGCCTTTTGCAGAGGCTCCCTTTGGAATTGCGAGTCTCGAGACTGCTCTGAGTGCAGTATGGCAGTATTTAGTGAAACCGGGCAAACTGTCCTTCGACCGGGTGATTGAGGCTTGGAGCGTTTCTCCGGCACAGCGCTTTGGTCTGCTCGGAGGAACATTAAAACCTGGAACGGCGGCGGATATGGTGCTCTTTGATCCGGATTTTACGGAAGAGATTGTTCCGGCTAAGCTGGTTTCAAAAGCGCGTAATACCCCCTTCTTGGGGAAAACAATGCAAGGGTTCCCAGTGATGGTGTGGGTAGAAGGACGACTTGTGCAGAGAGATAGAACAGTCCTATAAAGAAGAATAGTGGTGAAGAAGTTTCCGACTTAAGCGGTTAGATATATTTTTAGATAAAGAATCCGCAACGAAAGACTTTAGAGGAGAGAGGAAGTGTCGAAGGTGGCTTATCTAGTTTTCAAGGATGGGACAACCTTTGAGGGAGAAGAATTTGGCGATTGGGCGAAGAGCTCCAGCCAATTAGAAGAGCAGGAAGTAGTTTTTAATACATCCATGAGTGGCTATCAAGAAATGGTTACAGATTTATCCTATGCCGGTCAGATACTTGTCCTGACCCAACCTCTCATCGGAAATTATGGCTGGCACCATGAAGAGAATGAAGCTGATAAGACACGCTTGCAGGGACTGATCCTTCGGGAGCTTTCCGAGGGAGAGGGAAGCCTTCACGGAGAGGGATCTTTAGAGGATTATTGTCAACAACATGGGGTTCCAGGCTTAAAGGGAGTGGATACACGGGCTTTGACCAGGTACCTGAGGCAATTTGGAACTCTGCCGGGAGTACTGGTTCATACCAAGAAGGATGGACAGGAGTACTGGCTTAATTCTCAGAGACATAGCCCAACAGGGTTAAAAGAGCACTGGGCCTATAAGTCAACGGTTAAGGAGGCCTACGAAATACCGGGATCAGGTCCCTTGATTGCTGTCTTGGATTTTGGAGTGAAGCGAAATATTATTCGCAATCTTCAAGAGAAGGGACTGCGAGTTATGGTTTTCCCCGCTAGGTCGACGGCCGAAGAAATTCTTAAGAATCATCCTAGTGGAGTCGTTATTAGCAATGGCCCTGGAGATCCTGAGGAGTTGCCGGAAGGAGTAGCAACGGTCAGAGGTTTGTATGAAAAGCTGCCCATCCTGGGTATCTGCCTAGGGCATCAACTCTTGGCTCTGGCTGCAGGTGGAAAAACCTATAAACTTCCCTACGGGCATCGTGGTGGAAACCATCCCGTGATTGATATCCGTACAGGAAAAGCGACCATGACCTCTCAAAACCATGGCTATGCGGTGCAGGAAGAATCTTTAGAGGGTTCAGGTTTTGAAGTGACCTTACGCAACCTCAATGATGGAACAGTCGAAGGAATGGAGCATGGGAGTTATCCCATTCTATCCGTACAATTTCATCCAGAAGGTGCTCCAGGACCGGAAGAAAACGCGGAAATCTTTGATCGTTTCAGGGAGCTTGTCTTAAATTATTGTTCATCACGAAAGGGGAGGAGATAGCATGCCCAAGAAGGAGTGGAAAAAGGTTCTGGTGATCGGATCAGGTCCGATTGTGATTGGGCAAGCTGCTGAGTTTGACTACGCAGGCACCCAGGCCTGTCGGGCTCTTCGCGAGGAAGGGGTAGAGGTCATTCTCGTTAATTCCAATCCGGCAACAATTATGACGGATCGCGAAACAGCGGATCGAGTTTATATAGAGCCTTTGACCGTAGAATCTGTGGAACGGATTATTGAGAGGGAGAGGCCTGATGGGTTAATTCCTACCATGGGCGGGCAAACCGGTTTAAACTTAGCCTATCAGCTTGCTAAAAGAGGGGTTTTGGAGCGTTGTGAGGTTGCTTTGATGGGAACCTCGCTAAAGAGCATTGATCAGGCTGAAGATCGAGAGAGTTTTCGGGCTTTAATGAGAGAGCTTGGTGAACCGATTCCAGAGAGTAAGATTGTTTCCCATGTTGAGGATGCACTCATATTCGCAGATCAAACTGGATACCCTCTTATTGTAAGGCCCGCTTTTACCTTAGGAGGAACCGGAGGCGGAATTGTCGAAAATGTAGCTGAACTTAAGCAAATTGCAGAAAGTGGGCTGCAGGCAAGTCTTATCGGTCAGATCCTGGTGGAGCGAAGTGTTGCTGGTTGGAAAGAAGTTGAGTTTGAGGTCTTACGAGATGGAGTAGGAAACTGTATTACAATTTGTCATATGGAAAATATGGACCCAGTCGGTATACATACGGGGGATAGCATTGTGGTTGCACCCTGTCAGACCTTAACAGACCGGGAGGTTCAAACCCTGCGCAGTGCATCTTTGCGCATCGTCAATAGCTTGGGGATTGAAGGGGGATGTAATGTCCAGTTTGCATTCCATCCTTCCCAAATGGAATATGTCGTGATTGAGGTCAATCCTCGCTTAAGTCGCTCTAGTGCCTTGGCTTCTAAAGCCACCGGGTATCCAATCGCTAAGGTGGCAGCTAAAATAGCCTTAGGTTATTCGCTGACCGAGCTTAAAAACGCAGTTACTGGAAAAACATCGGCTTGTTTCGAGCCAGCCCTGGACTATGTTGTCGTCAAATTTCCTCGCTGGCCCTTCGATAAATTTACTGATGCAGACCGGCATTTAGGAACTCAAATGAAGGCAACTGGTGAAGTAATGGGTATAGGCCGAAACTTGGAAACTGCACTGCTCAAGGCGATCCGTTCTCTCGATATAAAAGTCTATGGAGTCCGCTTATTTGAACTTGAAGGACTTTCAGACGCAGAACTTAGGACCGCCTGCATAGAACCCGATGATCGTCAGTTGTTCGTTTTTGCTGAAGGCTTAAAGCGCGGTTGGACAGTGGATTGGCTGGTACAAGAGACTGGTTGGAATCGATACTATCTAACAATATTAGAACGTCTGGTTGATGAGACAACAAATTTAGAGAATGCTCCATGGGATAGAAAAGCCTTGCTCCGTGCCAAAGGGCTGGGATTTTCAGATCTAGAGATTGCGTCCCTTTGGAAGAGCACGGAAGATAAGGTACATCAGTTTAGAACAGAGGCTGGCATTCGACCGGTTTTTAAAATGGTCGATACTTGTGCCGGAGAGTTTGAAGCGACAACGCCCTACTTTTATTCAAGCTACGATGTAGAAGATGAAGGGGAAGTTCATAACCTTCCCAAAGTGGTGGTTTTAGGGTCAGGCTCGATCCGGATCGGACAAGGTATTGAATTTGACTACTGTTCTGTACATGCTGTCTTGGCTTTGAGAAAAGCCGGATATGAAAGTATCATTATTAACAACAATCCTGAGACAGTTTCTACAGATTTTGACACGGCGGATCGCCTCTATTTTGAGCCCTTGACCTTAGAGGATGTTTCGGAGATTTTAGATAAAGAACAGCCCGACGGTGTGGTCGTTCAGTTTGGCGGGCAGACAGCGATTGGTTTAGCAAGTGGCTTGGCGAGACGAGGATATACAATTTTGGGTACAACGGTTGAGGATATTGACCGGGCAGAGGAGCGGGGTACCTTTGATCGTGTTCTGCAAGACCTTGGAGCCAAGCGGCCTCGGGGAGAAGGGGCCAGGAATATGGAGCAGGTTAAAGGTATTGCCCAAGAGATAGGATTTCCTTTGGTGGTTCGCCCTTCCTATGTCTTAGGTGGTCGGGCTATGGATATTGTCTATGAAGAGAAGGAACTCGAGCCTGTTATCAAGCGTGCCCTATCAGCCTCCTCGGATCAGGAGATCTGGATGGATCAATATCTCCTCGGAACTGAGGTGGAGGTTGATGCTATCTCGGATGGAGATAACGTTTTTATACCTGGAATTATGGAGCATTTAGAGCGGGCTGGTGTTCATTCAGGGGATTCTATCGCAGTCTATCCGCCTCAAACATTGGACTTAAGTATGCAAGACCGCATCATTGCTTTAACCGAATCCCTGGCACGATCCCTGAAGATCAAAGGGTTACTTAATATACAATATGTAATCTATCACCAAGAACTCTATGTCCTAGAGGTTAATCCTCGCTCAAGCCGTACGGTACCTTTTTTAAGTAAAGTTACTGGGATTCCCATCGTAGACTGGGCGACCCAAGTGATCTTAGGCAAGAAATGGGAAGAGATTGGAATACCTCACGGCCTTTGGCCAATCGGTGATCGGGTTGCGGTCAAAGCACCAGTGTTTTCTTTCTCTAAGCTTCAACGTGTCGAGCCTTCCTTAGGTCCTGAGATGAAATCGACTGGGGAAGTCATGGGAATGGATAGGACCTACGAAAAGGCTCTTTACAAAGCTTTAATGGGAGCGGGACTCACTTTTACAACCTACGGTTCCGTGTTGATAACCTTGGCAGATCGTGATAAAGCGGAAGGGGTGGCTTTAGCTCGACGGTTCGCTGAAATTGGCTTCCGAATCTTAGCAACAGAAGGTACGACTCGATATTTAAAGGATGAGGGTCTAAGAGTAGAGACAATTGCCAAGCTGCATGATGGCTCAAATGAAATCATTGACGGCATCCGTAAACAACAAATCCAATACGTTGTCAATACAACAACTCATGGCCGAGTTCAGGAAAGTGACGGTTTCGCCATCCGTCGAGCGGCAGTAGAACATGGAATCCCTTGTTTCACTAGCTTAGATACTGCTGCAGCCCTTCTCCAGGTGCTAGAGAGTATTTCGCCAGGGCTTTTGCCCCTTTAATGCGAGGCTGGATGCACGAAGTTCGATGCAAGAATGAGAGAAGTTATTACAAGAATGATTACAGTCAGAGCAATTGCACAAATGAAATTTAAGTATATAAGTCGCATGCTTGTAGCATGCAAGTCGAGAATCGTCCCAGAACAAACACAAGATATTCGAACCTCGAACGTCGAACTTCGAGCCTCGAATTAAAGGAGGTTGCCATGCTAATCGAAGGACAAGTGGTTATTCACGAACGCTTGGGAGATGAAGATCAAAGGCTTAGGAAATTGGTTTTAAAGGGACCCATTGCCCAAACCGCTAAGGCTGGACAATTCGTAGCAATCCAAGTACAAGACTTTTCGATCTCATCCTTTGATCCTTTGTTGAGACGGCCCATCAGTTTAGCAGGGATCTCTTCTGAGCGTGACGAAATTACTCTGCTCTATCGAATTCAAGGTCGAGGAACGGAAATCTTAGCGAGAGCAAAATGCGGAGATAAACTTAGTGTTATGGGTCCACTCGGAAAGGGCTTTTCTCTACCTGATGAAGGGGAGTTATGGTTGGTTACCGGAGGGATTGGGATATTTCCACTTTATCCCTTAGCCCAAAGTGCGCTAGCTCAAGGTCTGACAGTGCGTTTGTTCTGGGGAGGAGAAAATCAGTCCTTTCTAGAGAGTGCAGGCCTTTCCTCTTGGCAAGGGCTAGGGATACCGATACACTTAAGTACACTTGATGGAAGTCTAGGACAAAAGGGGCTCGTGACTGTGCAGTTAAAAGAGCTGTTAGAAAAGCATGCTATAAGCGGTGGTAAGATAAGGGTGGCTACTTGCGGACCGAAGAAGATGATGCAGGCCGTGACAGATTTGTGTCTGGACTATAAAGTCCCAGTGGAAGTTTCCTTAGAAGAACGAATGGGTTGTGCCGTTGGAGCTTGTTTAGGGTGTGTGGTTACCCTAACTGACGAAGCTGGAACGTTGATTCATAAGAAGGTATGCCAAGATGGGCCTGTTTTTCAAGGGGAGGAGGTTGTCTGGGATGAGTCCTGTTGATTTTACGACACAGCTTGCGGGCATAACATTGAGAAATCCCCTTCTTACGTGCTCAGGAACTTACGGATTTGGAGAGGAGTATACTGCTTATTGTCCTCTTGAAAGTTTAGGAGGAATAACTCTGAAGGGGATTACTCCTTTGCCACGACTTGGTAATCCAGTTCCGAGGTTAGCAGAAACACCGGCAGGGCTGCTTAATGCTGTCGGCTTAGAAAATCCCGGTCTGGATGAATTTGTAAAATCCTATTTACCCAAAGTTCGAATGCTACCCACTGCGGCGATTGCTAATATTTCTGGTTTTTCCCTGGAAGATTATGTACAGTTGGCTAGAGCGTTGCAAAAGGATTCTGGGTTGGCTGCCCTTGAAGTGAATATTTCTTGTCCCAACGTCAAACATGGCGGGATGCATTTTGGCACAGATCCCCAGAGTGCTCAAGAAGTGATTGCGGCGGTGAAGGCGGAAACGGACCTCCCGGTGATTGCCAAGCTTTCACCCAATGTTACAGATATCGTGGGGATGGCACGGGCGGTTCAACTTGGAGGTGCGGATGCCCTATCTCTCATTAATACATTGTTAGGAATGCAAATTGATATCCATCGACAACGTCCAGTCTTAGCCAATACCTTTGGAGGGCTTTCCGGACCTGCGATAAAACCAGTTGCTGTTCGGATGGTTTGGCAAGTTTTTCAAGCGGTTGATTTGCCGATTATTGGAATGGGTGGAATCACCACGTGGCAGGATGCCGTCGAATTTCTGCTTGCAGGGGCGACAGTTGTGAGTATTGGAACGGGGAACTTCGTTAATCCTCAGGCACCTCTGGAGATTCTTAAAGGAATTAATGATTACTGTGCCCAACGCGGATTTGCCTCTGTGCGGGATCTAGTTGGATTAGCGCATAATTGATGAGTATCGTCAGATGGAAATGGAGGGTTATAGTTGGATGTGACATTTAATAATCAGCGCGTCATGGTGGCACTGGATGTCCAGGGGCGTGAGGAGGCTTTAGGCTTAGCAATGGCACTTCAAGGGAGTGGTTGTTGGCTTAAAGTTGGGCTGGAGTTGTACGCTTACACAGGGCCAGTTATGATCCAAGAACTAAAAGCTTTAGGATTCCCCATCTTTCTAGACTTAAAGCTTCACGATATACCCACAACTGTGGAACGGGCAATCCGTGGCTTCGTTCAGTGTGGAGCAGACATGATTAATGTTCATTGCAGTGGTGGGTATGATATGATGGCCAGGGCTGCCCAAGCAGTTCAAGAAGAAGGAAGCAGGCTAAAGAACATACCTAAAGTGATTGGGGTTACAGTCCTTACAAGTATGTCAGAGACTCAATTTAGACAAGAGATGGGGGTTGAACGAGACCTCGGTGAGCATGTTGTAGAACTTGCCAGATTGGCTGAGAAGGCTGGACTCGATGGAGTGGTCGCTTCAGCTAAGGAAGCAAGAGAGATCAGAAAGAATACCAAATCTGACTTTTTGATTGTCACACCAGGAATTCGCCCAGCTTGGAGTGAAGCTCAGGATCAAGCTCGGGTTCTTACGCCTGCCGAGGCATTAGCTGCCGGTAGCTCTTATCTTGTTATCGGGAGACCAATAACCCGCTCAGAGGATCCGCGTCAAGCCTTGAAACGACTTTGGGAGTAAACTCGTTCAATATCGTTGGGATAACGGACTTCCATGGTGTAGTTTACAGGTAGAATTTACACTCGGACGGATGAAAGACTAGGTCAGTAGAAACGGAGGAATAGAATAATAATGACTCAACAATCAAACCACCATAAGATGCCACTTACCACGAAGGAATACCTGGATGTGTTTAAAAAAAGTGAAGCACTATTAGACGGACACTTCCTTTTAACCTCAGGTAAACACAGTGCCCAATACATGCAGTGTGCTCAAGTCCTTCAATATCCGGAACGCGCGGCCATTCTAGCCGAAGGCTTAGCTTCTCAATTCCGTGATATGAACGTCAAAACCGTTATCGGACCAGCGACGGGGGGGATTTTGGTAGCCCACGAAGTTGCCAAAGCTTTAGGAGTCAGGGCTTTGTTTACAGAGCGGGAAAATGGTATCATGCGTCTGCGCAGAGGGTTTACACTTTCCCCAGAGGAACGGGTGTTAGTTGTTGAAGATGTGATCACAACCGGTGGATCTGTTCGGGAAGTTTTGGCAGTCGTTAAGGAATTTGGAGCCACCGCGGTGGGTGTGGGGGTACTTGTTGATCGAACAGGTGGTAAGGTGGATTTTGGGCTGCCCCAGTGTTCAATTATCCAATTAAACATCCAAGCTTTCGAAGCTCAGGAATGTCCGCTTTGTGCACAAGGAATCCCAGCTATAAAACCCGGAAGTCGGAAAATTTAAGGTCGGAAATGAGGAAACAGGCTGGAAGTAATTATTCCCAGCCTGTTTTTTACGTTTCGAATGAGTGGGATATAGTTTTAAGCGGTAGGATATTTGTATTGTAATACCTGAGACTCCGGACTATTAGGCTCAAGGCCTGATGGCGAAAATGGCTTCATATATTCTAGATTTCTTTCACTTGACTGGCGTTCAGTTTTTGTGATTGAAGTATCCTGAAAAGTATCAGTCTTCGCAAGATATTTGATAACTGCTGAGGTCGATATCCCATACAGCACGTGCTGAATAAATGCAAAGAAGTGGTTCTTGGTCGAGTGAGGCTTAATACTAAAAAGATCCATTCTGTTGCCCAGATTATGCAGTCCTATCCAGGCTAACAAGCCTGCAAAGGTACCCTTTATAATAAGAAAATCCTTTCCGGTTTTCTTGAGGAGAGTGGTTATCGCCGCACCAATACTTGCTCCTACAGTTAGATGCATAAGCTCCCCAATGAGAATATTCTTTAACCTATTGCTGCGTAGGGGATTTATAATCATTGAAGAGGCAAGTTTACCAAACAAAAGTTTTTTTCCCAATAATAAATTAACTAGTTCGATTACAATGGAACCTACTGCTCCACTGATAAGCCCGACGATTAGATAATCTTTAACTGATTTAGTTTTGCTAATTTGATTAAGACCGTTAAGTATTCTTGAAAACCCATTCGAGTTCATAGTTTCTCCCTCCTTTAGGATGATTACTCTTTTATGTTACCCCATTAAGGTTCGGATAATTTATAACTAACATAACTTATTTGAAAACACTAATAACAAGGAATTCACAAGGTGTCACACTCAGAAAGTATTTCCTTGTCCCTGAGAATTGATTAAAAATGGATATCCGTAAAAACCACCACAGAAACGTCTATTTATTACCATTAAGACGGACAGCATTTGTAGCAAATATACGGTACAATGTTAAAAGGAACTTCTATAACAATATCATTTCACTGGGGGATTCGAGTAAACTCATGAGGTGTCAGAATTGATGGCGAATCAATTATTGCTACAACTATTAATAAAGATTACTGATGCAGTTGAAAAGAGGACGTCTGAAGAAATTCCAGAGAAGGTATTTGAGTATTTCTCAAGTACATTGGGCGCAGATGCTTGTGCACTCTATCTCCAGAAGCTTGAACATATCGTATTAGTCCGGCAAATGAATGCAGATGCACATTTCGGCTTTGCTGATGTTTGGGGGGGGGAGGTCCTCCCTTCTAAGTTGGCTGGTTATGAGGATCAGGAGTCAATTAATCAAATTTTTCCGGAAGCGCCCTGGCAGAGTTGTTTTTTCTTGCCCATCAAAGTAGGAGAGAAGCTAATTGGAGTTTTGGTGGCAGGATGGCAACAGTATGTCCCGTTAGATAGTTGGATTGAAAAGAATCTGAGCATATTGCAGTGCATTGGCCATTTGTTGGGAAATAGTTTGTACGCCGAGACAGAAATACAGCGTCTGAAATTGCGGGAGGGCACTCTGGAACGGATTTGCAAACAGGCAATTGATGAACTGGAAAACAATAAGAAACAGCTGTCCCGGGAATTGCATGACGAGGTGGGACAAGCTATGACTTCGATTTTGCTTCAATTAAAGCTATTACAGCAGGAACAGGACCTTGAGCTGATTCATGATCGATTGGGTGGGCTTCGCTATATCACCCAGCAGACCATCGAGGATGTGCGGCGGATATCCATGAATCTGCGTCCGGCTGTGTTGGAAAATTTGGGATTGGTACCCGCGTTAGATTGGTATATTGAAGACTATCGTCGTTATTCTGGGATTACAACGGACTTTTCCAGTCCCAGGATCAAAGAACGGCTCCCGGGTAAGATAGAAATAATAATCTATCGGGCGGTCCAAGAAAGCCTAACGAATGTAGCCCGTCATGCCAAGGCAAGCCATGTTTTTGTCACACTGAATTATAACGAAGGTTGTCTTGAACTGCAGGTTGCTGATAATGGCAAAGGGATGAATCTAGGAGATGTCAATAGCGGACTAGGCTTGCTGGGTATGGAGGAACGTGTAAAGCTTGCTAGAGGAGAATTCACTATAAAAAGTAAGCCAGAGCAAGGGACTACGATCTTGATGACACTACCTTTGACTAAGGAGAGCAGAAATGATGGATAAAATTCGTGTTTTTCTGACAGATGATCATACACTTCTGCGAAATGCTTTATGTATGCTGCTGCAGGGAGAAAAGGATATAGAAGTCGTCGGGGAAGCAGGCAATGGCGCAGGCGCCGTTCGAGGCGTTTTAGAGGAGAAGCCCGATGTAGTGCTAATGGATATTTCGTTGCCTGATTTCGACGGTGTAGAGGCTACCCATAAAATATTAGAAGTACTGCCTCAAACTAAGGTTATAGCTGTTACCATGCACATGGAAGACGTCTATCTATTGAAGTTTCTGAATGCCGGCGGCATGGGGTATGTGCACAAATCGGCGGCAGATCGGGATTTACTAAAGGCCATTCAAACGGTTATGAATGGAGAGGTTTTCTTGAGTTCCGTAGGTGTCCAGGTGATGGCACGCCAATATTGCAGTACAGAAAGTGTTTCGGAGATAAAGCCTGATATCTTGTCGGAAAGGGAGCGGCAGGTGCTTCGATTACTTGCTCGCGGCTTTACCTCCAAGGAAATTGGTGAAAAACTATATTTATCTCCACGTACTATAGAGACCTACCGGGAACGAATTACCGTCAAATTGAAATTAGAACATCGGTCTGATTTGGTGGATTATGCTATCCGTTATAAATTACTGGGACAGTAGTGCTTTTTACTGACACTGCTGTCGTTTTTTTAGCGGGTTATTCTCAACGTAATCTAGGCTTATTCCCGACAGATTAAAGGGGATGCAACATATAGAATAAAATTAACTTGTGCATTTAAGCGCAAAGGAGCTGTTTTGGTTGGACAATTTAAGTAGTATTAGTAAGGCTGAGGTAGAGTTTTTAACGGTTGTTGTTGCTATTCCCCATCTTTGGTTACGGCAGGTGGTAGCAAGAATTTTTGCTTCTGCTAAGGTGGATTGCGTCTGTGTAGATAGTATCGCGGAATTATATCAGATCAGCGATAGAAAAAAGGCTAGGCTGGCTATCGTAGATGTTTTTTCGTACTCACAATACTATCGGGAGATTTTTACGCGGATTAAGGAAAAGAACTCAGGACTGTCCATCGTAGCCCTGGTGTCCACAAGCAACACCGGTTATCAGTACGAGTTAACTACCGCAGGAGCCAGTGCTGTCGTGGTCAAGGAAAACGCAGATGAACAATTGTTTCCTGCTCTGGTTCAGGTATTGCGGGACAGAAAACTCAACGAGGCCGTCGCTCGCTTAATGGAGAACCAAAAACAGTTTATGACTCTAATGAAAGTGAGGGAAAATGGAATGGAAAAGGAAGAGCAAAACGTTGCACTTAATTCTAATTTGTCCCGCCGTACCTTTTTAAAGGCTTCGGCAGCTACTGCTGTAGCTACAGGTGCAGTAGCGGCAAATCCTTGGGGTTCTGGGATGAAAGCATTAGCGACAGGAGACGAAAGTACGACGGCCTCAAGTGAAGAGACGTTGGTGATTTCACCATGTCGTTCTAACTGTTTCCAAAGTTGTCTTTTAAACGCCCATGTCCGGGATGGTAAATTAACCAAAACAACCCCTGCACCTTACCCGGATAGCATCTATACCGGGAACTGCTTGAAGGGCTTATCTCATGTGCAAAGGACCTATAGTCCCACTCGAATCAAGTACCCTATGCGTCGAGTCGGTGAACGGGGTGAAGATAAATGGGAAAGAATTTCTTGGGATGAGGCTATTAGTGAAATCGCTGAAAAGTTTATGGCTATCCAAGCAAAATATGGTCCCAAAGCCCTGGCCTTTGATGTGGGATCCGGAAATTATGGTGTTGTCCATGGGTGCTTGGGTATCTTTAACAGGCTAACTAATTCTATCGGCTGTACCAAATTAAATGTATGTTATGACCAAGCAACAGGGTATGGCGCTGACCGTGTTATAGGCGGCAGTGTTTGGCTATGGGGCAATGAACCGCGCACCATGATGGATTCAAAAATAATTATTGTCTGGGGTTCTAATCCGGTATACTCTCAGCCACAAAATTGGCGCATTCTGAAAGAAGCTCAGAAAAAGGGTGCAAAAATTATCACCATTGATCCAATCTATTCAGCCACTGCCAATAAATCCGATGAATACATTCCCATTGTTCCGGGTTCGGATTTAATGCTGGTACTTGCTATGTTGAATCATATTATTAATAAAAATTTAATCAATATCCCATTTATGAAAAAGAGAAGTACAGCACCTTTTCTTGTTCGTAAAGATAATGGAAAGATATTGCGCAAGAGTGATTTTGTTGCCAATCTTCCCCCTGCAGAAGATGATTATTATGTATGGGATAGTGTTGCCAATGCAGCTGCCTTGTTAAAAGAAGGTCCCCTAGATGTAGCCATTGAAGGCACATACACAATTCAAGGAGTAGAGGTGGAGACCACCTTTAGCCTTCTTAAGAAACAAGTGCAGGAGTACACCGTTGAGAAAGCTAGTAAATACACCAAGATTCCTGTCGAGAAAATCGAGAAATTAGTACAAGCTTATGTTTCAGGACCGACCCAGATCTATACAAATTATGGTATTGATCACTATCAAAACGGTCATTTATGGTCATTTGCTGCCTTCATGATGGCTTCTGTAACAGGGAATATTGGGGTAAAGGGCGCAGGTTTCACGGGATTATTTGTGCAAAGTACCCCCCTTAATTACGTTGGTATGTTTGTTACTAACGGCAAAATGGCTAGTTCAACACTTCCCCACACTGAGTTTTATAAAGTAGTGAGAGATCAGGCTCTGGAAGGAAAACCCTATCCTATCAAAGCTATGTACACCACTTCTTCTAATTCAATGAGCAACTTTGCACAACAGAAAACATGGCTTACAGATGTTTTGCCGAATCTTGAGTTTACAGTTGTCGTGGATACTGAGCTTACGGATACTGCTCGCTATGCAGATATCGTATTACCTGCTTCCTTCTGGTTTGAAGTCAATGACCTTCGTGTGAACTATAACAACCCGTACGTTACTATGCAGGAAAAAGCCATTGAGCCCTTGTACGAAAGCAAGCCGGATGCAGATATTATCGCCATGATTGGTCGGAAAATGGGCTTGGAAAAGTTTTTCCCCGAAAACATGGACGACACAGCGTGGATTAAAGTTCTATTAAATTCTGACGCCTTACGCAAAATGAATATTACTTACGAGAGACTTAAAAAAGAAAAAGCAATTCGTGCAACAGGAAGTGCCGAAAAACCATTTATCCGCGGCGAAGAGTTCTTTAATACGCCCAGCGGCAGAGCGCAGCTCTATTGTGAAAATCCCTTGCCCCGTGTTAATTATGGACAGAATTTAAAGGGTATTACGGAAAAGGAACGACTACCCTACTTTAAAGCACCTGGGGAAGCATGGAGCGAAAATCCGTTGTATTCCAAATATCCGCTGGTATTTATTCAGGAACACGCCAGGTACCGTACCCATACTCAGTGGTACAATGTGCCTTTGTTACGAGAAATTGACCCTGAGCCTCTAGCCAAAATCAGCCGTGCAGATGCAGAAGCCCGGGGGATTAAGACCGGAGATATCGTAGAAGTATTTAATGATCGCGGCAAGGCGGTACTAAAAGCCGAAGTCAATGATGCCATTTGTGCTGGTGTTCTCAGTATTCCAAAAGGCTGGCAGCGAGAACAATTCATCGAAGGTGGTTTCCAAGAGTTAACCAACGCTGCTTCAGATCCCATGGCTGTCAATTTCGCATTCTTTGATTGTTTAGTGGACGTTAAAAAAAGATAAGGAGGTATTGAAATCATGCGTTATGCAATGGCGATAGATCTAGATCGTTGTACAGGTTGCCATGCCTGCTCGGTGGCTTGCAAAGTCGAAAACAACCTACCGGACGGTATTTTTTGGAATAGAATTTTAACCGCAGGTGGTAAGAGTATGGATACGCCATCAGGAACATTTCCTAATTTGAGTATGCAGTTCTTGCCCGTAAATTGTCAGCATTGCGAGAATCCTGCGTGTGTGAAGGCTTGCCCAGTAAAGGCAACGTATAAGCGAGAAGAAGATGGTATTGTGATACAGAACTATGATAAATGCATTGGCTGCCGTTATTGTATGGTGGCTTGTCCATATGCTAGTGTTCGTCAGTTTAACTGGAAAAAGCCTGAATATGCTATAGATGTAGCTATGGGCGACGCTGCAATTACACCTCATCAGTATAATACAGTAGAAAAATGCACGTTTTGTACTCATCGATTGGCACAAGGCTTGAAACCAGCCTGTATTGATACTTGTCCGAATCGGGCCCGAATTTTTGGGGACATCGATGACCCGAACAGTGAAGTAAGCCAAGCTATCCAAGGACGCAGTTATTTCCATTTGCTCGAAGAAAAAGGCACTAAGCCGTCTATCTTCTACTTAACGTAAAGGGGTGGGAACATGGCAGTTGTAACAAACACTAAAAAAACTAGTGCAACAAATTTGTGGACAATGATTTTTGCTGTCTTTGCTGTCCTTGGAGCAGTTTGCTGGGTCTTACAACTCACAAGGGGCTTGCAGATGACCAACTTAGATACTAATAATATGTGGGGACTCTATATTGTTGGCTTTATGATTTTTACGGGGATTGCTGCTGGGAGTCTGCTTTTTTCAGCGGTGCCTTACCTTTTTAAACTCGAAGAATTTAAGCCCTATACTCGGATCGCCTCCTATCTGGGGGCCGTAGCCAGTATTGTAGCCGCGTCCCTGTTCATCATCGTTGACATTGGAAATCCTGAACGGGTTTGGTTGTTTATCACCAGCGGGAATTGGACTTCACCGATGTTTTGGGATTTCATCATGCTGTCTTCGTATATGGTGATTTCCATTATCTTTACCCGTAAGCTCATTTTACTTAATGAAGGTAAAATTGAAGAAAAAGGGGTAAAAGGGATAGCTGTGGTTGCTTTTGTTGCGGGTATTCTCGTAACGGTAACGTCATTCGTATTCAGTTTCCAAGTGGCCAGACCCCTGTGGAGTACTCCCGCACAGCCTTTGTCGTTCTTAATTGCTGCATTAGTAGCTGCTCTAGCGGTACTGATGATTCTAAGCCATATTCTGAATAAGAGCGGTTATGTTAAGATGCCGATTGGTCTACTAGCTAAGATGGGTAAACTGACGGCCCTGCTGCTTTGCATTGAGCTCATTATAGTAATTACAGAAATATTGATTGGTCTTTACCCAGGTAGCGGAGAAGACTATGCAGCCTTCATATGGTTGGTCACAGGAAAAGGGGCCGTTGGTTTCTGGTTAATGATGGTCGCTCTTGTCACTGCGATTGTTCTTTTAGCTAAACAAGGAACCTTACCGAAGGTAGGTCTTCTTTTAGGCGGTGCGATAATCGCTCTTATAGCAATCTATCTCATTAAATCCAATCTGCTCCAGGCCCAATTATTCAATCCATTGATTACCTTGCCGGGAACACCTGTTTATGGCGAGACAACAGGACCCTATGTTCCTTCTCTGCTTGAAATCGGGTTGTCTTTAGGAATCGTATCCTTAGGGGCACTCCTATTGAATTTGGGATTTGGTAAACTTAACCTTGGGACAACTGCCAATACACGAAAGCTGTAGTGTATCTCAGCGTTCGGTACAAATGTATACGATAGAACTGGGGCTTTACAGCTCACCTTAAACTGAGTTGTAAAGTCTCCTTTTCAATAAATCAGGCATTTCGAAGAAGAATACAATTTCAGTGACAGATCGATCTTTGTGATATAGGATTTTTATAACTTAATACATTAGGAGTTAATGAAAAGGAGAAACAATGAATACTATCCAAGAACAAAAAGTGAAAGAGGCCTGTGCAACCTCAGATTTCTTTCAACTATTATCTATTTACTTACGTCTCCCTACCACAGAACTGGCAGAAGCACTCCTCGATGGTAGTTTCCGACAGGACGGGATCAACATTCTAGAGGAACTTTCCTGCAGTCAAGAAGATTTATCGTTAGTTAGTGAAGCCTTGGATTCAATGAAAGGAAGCAAAGAGGATGCAGCCCTGCTCTTTAGTGAGATGCGTCGAGAATATACCCGGCTTTTTGATGATCCCAAGCAGCCTGCTTTAAATATTTATGAGACACTTTTTCTTCACAATCCCGAAAATAGTCAGGGAGCCATGCTGTTTATGAGCCCGACGGCCCTTGATGTGGAGCGCTGTTATCGAGAGGCGGGGGTTAGTTTAGTTCGACAATCTGCTGAACCGGCTGACCATATGGCAACAGAACTGGAATTCATGATGTATTTATATGGTAAGAAAGGTCAGGCCTTGAAAGAGGAGAACAATGAGGCATTGGAAAAAATAGAGCAGCTGATCCAGCAATTCGAAGGGATGCATCTCAAAAAGTGGTGCGTAGAATTTTTCAACGGTCTGCATACCGAATCGACGAGCACTTCTTATCAAGCTTTGGCAAAATTGGCAAAGACAGGTTTAGGTCTCATCTAAGGACTTAGCGTCGCTTATCATCCTGAACAATAAAGATTCCCTGCGTTTAACGGTAAGGTAAAGTTTCTCATCGGATAAGATAAAGGCTTATTCTCGGAGTAAAGGAAAAAGGAGTGGAAGCATGCTTTTTACTAAAGGTTCACATGTGCAAGTTGAGACAAATAGGTGTTTGAACCAACAACATAATGGTGTGGAATGCAGCCATTGTGTTTCCCATTGTCCAGGACAAGCCTTAATTCTGTATAGTCATCAGATTTTCTTAGATAAGGAAAAGTGTTTGAGTTGCGGCCTGTGTTTTTCAGATTGTCCCACTCAGGTTTTCGGATCACAGCAATGGGATGAAACAACTATTAGCACTGAGGTAAAAGACCAAGGAGCAAGAGAAACACAATTTTTTTGTGGGTACCATGAAACGCCTTTCCTTAGCAAAGAAGAAAAAGAGAAAGGGGCAGTGCAGATTCCGACATGCCTTAGCAGTATTTCGAAAGGGACTTGGTATGAGCTGGGTCTGCAGACAGCTGTAGAACTACGTTTAGATGAATGTTATGAATGTCCGATGAAAAATTGTGTCGATAGAATGAAGTTATCGGTAGAAACCGCCATGGAATGGTTAAGCGCTTCAGGTCATACCCCTGACTTTTCTTGTATCTATACAGCAGAAAAAGCGAAAATGAAGAAGAAGTTTCAAGCAGTTTCCACGGGCTTGAAAATAACTTCACGTCGGGATTTGTTTTTATCCTTAGTCGGACGCAGGAAAGAGGCAGAACTTCCGACCAAGACTGAAAGAGAAACCTTTACGTGTTCTGATGAGATGAAGAAAAAGAAGAGAGGAAATAATTTGCCGGATTGGCAAAAGCGTTTAGAGGAAAGTTATTCTAATCACTTTCGAGAGGGTGGTAGTCCTGCCTTTTGGCCTACTCTTCAAATGAGTACTGGCTGTGTTAATTGCGGTATGTGCAGCAAATATTGCCCTACTCAGGCTTTACGAATTACAGTGAAAGATAAGCAAAGCACTCATTTATTTACCAGTGGTTATTGCTTGGATTGTCGGATCTGTATGTTGTCTTGTCCGACCCAAAGCATTATCCGAGATCGTCAGCCTATCTCCAATCCCTTTGAAGTCAAGAATATCTACAAAGCCCCTGTAGCTAAATGTAAACGCTGTGAGTCTTATACAATTGTGAACGATCAAAACTTATGCTTTTGGTGTGAAAAAGAGCCGGCGGATGTCGATTTGCTGTCCGATGTGCGGAGACGATTATTTGAACAGAAAGTATGAAAATGGGATACAATAATTTTCTGGAAAGAAAGGGTAAACCTTTAATTATTATTGTCGCCTGCTGTTTGCTCCTTTTAACGTCTATTTACCAGCAAATAAACAACAAACAGGATATCTTAAGCCTATTGCAGCAAGGAGAGCCAGCTACTGCTCATTTTAAAGAAGTCAAAGGAATTTACAAAACTTATGAATTGATCGATGAAAACGGTATTTTTTTAAGCTATGCTGTCATATCTAGCGCCTCTGGTTATGGGGGTCCAATAACCATGCTAACTTCGGTGAGCAGAGAAGGGACCATCCTTAGTGTTGTGTTAATCGAAAACTCCGAAACCCCTCTCTATCTAAAGAAAGTAATTTCAGCGGGGTATCCCGAGAATCTACATGGCAAGGAAATTACCCAACCCTTAAAAAACCATAAAGATATTGATGTAGTTAGCGGAGCCACCCAGACCACTCAGGGGATTTTACTAGCCGTGGAAAAAGGGATTTACCAAGTGGGGCAAACCCAATTAGGTTTATCCGTTCCGACTCTAAAAACTTATCATTTTCAATGGCAGGACGGATTAACTGTCCTCTTGCTATTCTTAGCAATTGTAGCAGCCAACCGAAATCTTAGAAAGGTAAGACCTTGGTTATTAGTCGCATCTGTCGTTGTACTAGGATTTATGGCTAATACTTCGTTAACTATTGGTAATTTTATGAGTATCATGTTATTAAAAATGCCGTCCGTTATTGAGCGCCCTGCTTGGTATCTATTGGTGGTTGGGATACTAGCTATTACATTGCTCTGGAGAAAGAATTTCTATTGTTATTGGCTTTGCCCCTTCGGGGCTGTTCAGGAAGGAACTTACAAAGCTTTGAACTTGGTTAGTTATCAACCGAATCCCATAATCATCGTCAAAGCCCGAAAGAGTCGCTGGCTTTTCCTTTGGTTAGCAGCCATGTTAGCGCTTTTATTTAATAATCCGGGAATTGCCAGTTATGAACCTTTCATAGTATTTTTCAGTGGAGATGGTAATACTGCTCAATGGATTATTATGGGCCTAATCTTGCTGTTTTCAATTTTGATCTTACGCTTTTGGTGCCGGTGTTTTTGTCCAGTCGGAGCGTTCTTGGATTTTCTTGCACAGTATAAAAGAAAAAGTAAGAAGTTATTGCTCAATAAACCCGTCTCAGAAGAGCTTTTAAAATCAACATTGGGCTCTTTTGATAAGCTGGTCGCTTGCACTATTCTCGCAATTTGTATATTGATTTTGGGAGCATTGCTTAAAAATAGTGGAGTATTTTGAGGTTTTTGCAGAAAGTTGTTACACTCTGAAAGTATCTAAAACCGTGACAGTTTGATATACTTTAGTTTGTATCAAATTAGTGAAGGTGATTGATCATGAAAAAGGTAATCCTATTTGTGGTGGACTCCCTTCACCCGTCGGTCTTGGGGAGGATTCTTTCAGAAGGGAATGCCCCTGCTTTTCGTTTTCTAGTTAAACACGGATCCTATATTGATCGTGTTGTATCCTGTTTTCCAACCATGACTCCAGTTGCTACAAGTTCTATGATCACTGGAACATGGCCTAATCAGCATGGGGTTCCAGGGTTTATTTGGTACAATGATGAGCTGCGTAAAATTGTAGATTATGGAGCAACTTGGCAAAGTATCCTTAAAATTGGTTTAGAAAATGTTCTTCGCAACTTACTACATAAATTAAATGAAGATCACCTTAATCCAGCAATTCCGACTCTGTATGAACAACTAGAAGCGGGCGGTTTTAGTACGGCGAATATCAATTTTTTTATGCATCGAGCCAAGTACTCTTACCAGGCGAGAGTGCCGTTTTCGCTGGCCTTAGGTACTCGTTTTCGTCTGCATCAGGAAGGAGTTTCGGGCCCATCCCTCTTAACCTTAGGTCAACTGATTCATCCGCCTTTTTCTGGACGTAAAAAAGCCTACCCGAGAGGACCATTTAATCGCTTTGGGTTTAATGATATATTTTCTGGAAGAATTGCAGCGCAACTTGTCCGAGAAGGACAACAGCCAGACTTTATGGTTGTTTATTTTCCGGATAATGATAAATACTCCCATCAGCATGGCCCTTTGCGCTCGGGGTTTTCAATTGAGCGTGCTGACCAACAAGTAGCCTCGGTCCTGGATGAGTTCGGTTCTTGGGAAAAAGCGTTAGAGGAAAGCGTTATTATTGTTACTGGGGATCATTCTCAGTCCACAGTTGGATTAGGAAAAGAGTACCTGATTGATTTAGATCGTGCTTTAGCGTCGTTTAAGCGCTTAAAAGCTACGGAAGAAGT
This sequence comes from Desulfosporosinus sp., assembly GCA_003513495.1. Taxonomy (GTDB): domain Bacteria; phylum Bacillota; class Desulfitobacteriia; order Desulfitobacteriales; family Desulfitobacteriaceae; genus Desulfosporosinus. The sequence goes on along the minus strand of DOPM01000020.1, from coordinate 123,891 downwards.
AAGTGTCGAAGATAGAAAGCATGAGATAGCCATTTGTCCGAATGAGCGGATGGCCTTTATTTATCTTCTTCAGAGAGATCAAGAGATTTTGCCTGAGGTAGTCGGCATATTGGCCAAAGATCCTCGTAATGCTCAGATCAGCTGGAAAGTCTCTGAAACTACATTTTGTATTGTTCAAGGTGGAACAGAAAAAGAACTTTACGTTTCTCGCACAGGCCCTTATCAAGACGTTTACGGTCAAAGCTGGTCCTATGAAGGAGATTTATCTGTGGTTGATGCCCAAGTAAAAGGCGAACAGTTAATTGAATTTGGGAAGTTTCCTGATGCCTTTAATCGACTGATTTCAGCTCTTGAAGCGCGAAGTGGGAGTCGGATTGCAGTTTCAGCTGCCTCGGGATATGAATATTTTGCTGTCGGCGCACCCATTCATCCGGGCGGAGGCAGCCATGGCTCTCTAGAGGAAGAAGATTCTACGGTGCCGATGATTGTTGCCGGTATGCCCATTAAGTTAGAACATGCGAGAATTATTGATCTTTGTCCCATGATTCTAAGACATTTTGGGTTATAGGATTTTAAGAACCAAACAACTACATACTACCCCACACTATGTAGAAACAGTTCCTGTACTCTTAGAGTATGGGGATTTTTTGTATATTAGGGGAGAGTGAACTAGGGAAGGCGACTTTGTTAACCTGATTAGGAAGGAGTATCAAGGAATATGTTGAATCATAAAAGGTAACTGGAAAACTAAGGTTATTTTAAGGGGGAGAAGTTGATTGCGAAAACCGCATGTATGGGTACCGCTATTTTTGCTGATTGGCGGTGTTGCCTGTGGAGCCTGGATTATCTGGAAACCCCAATCCAAAATTCAAGTTCCCTTTTATACTTCACTAAAAGTTCCCACCCTTTCTTGTTCGACAGATAAGGATAGAGATGGCTTAGATGACTTAAATGATATGGTTGCAGGTGCCAAAGCTGAGGTAAAGAGGAAACCGCAGTATCGAAGTGCCTATTATCAGGGGGGGTATCCGCCCGAGAGTGAAGGGGTCTGTACGGATGTTGTATGGAGGGCATTCCGGGATGCAGGCTATGACTTAAAGAGTTTAGTCGATCAAGATATTCGTGCTAACATCCAGGAATATTCTCGCGTAAAGGGTAAGCCAGACCCGAATATTGATTTCCGTAGAGTACCAAACCTCATTGTCTTTTTACGTCGAAATGCCCAGGAATTAACTCGTGAAATTATTCCCGGAGATGTTGAGAATCTAACGCTCTGGCAGGCTGGGGACATTGTGACGTTTGCTCCCCCTCATGAACACATTGCTATATTATCCGATAAACGTAGACCTGACGGGGTCCCCTATATTCTTCATAACTCGGGACCTACCCCCAGCGAATCGGATCAATTACAAAATTGGCCCTCCCAGATAACGGGTCATTTTCGCTTTCCCTTTAGTCTATAACCTCTTCACTGGCCAACAATCGCTCTAAGATTTCTTGCTTAGGCGTTAGATATAGAGTCCAGTTTTGTTCGTAAATCACCATTCCGGGCTTGGCTGAGTTAGGCTTCTTAAGCTGTTTGACATGAGTATAATCCACGGCGACTTGAGAAGAACCGCGAGCTTGACTGTAATAGATGGCAAGGGCGGCGGCTTCTTCAAGGGTAGTGTCATCAGGGAACTCCTCCCCTTCTTCAAGAGGAATTAGAACGTGTGAACCGGGAATTACTTTGGTATGGAGCCAGAGATCCGTGGGTTTACCTTTGCGCAAGGATAGCCAATCATTTTGAGCATTATTTTTCCCAACCAGGATGACTCTGCCTTGGCTGGAACGATAGACTCGGGGTTGAGGAACTTCTTTGGGAGACTTCCTTTTAGGTTTAGAATTTGATTTGGAGCGGCCCTTTTTCGGCTTGAGGGAGTCCTTCTTCAAATGCTTTCCTGCCACATACCCTTGTCCAGCCAATTCAACATGAAGTTCATCGAGCTCTGTAAGGGTGGCCGCTTGATCCAGATTATACCGTAAGGAGTCAAGATAATTTAGTTCTTCAAGGGTGGTTTCCTTTAGCTCCTTTGTTTTGAGCAACGTCGCTTTTGCCTTGTTATAGAGCTTGTAATATCTTTGAGCGTTGTCGATGGCGCTAATATGTGGATTTAGGGGAATAATCACGGCAGAAGCTGAGGCGTCATAATAATCTTCCACTACGGCCTCAGTGGCTCCGGGTGAAATGCGGTAGAGGTTTGCGGTAAGGAGTTCACCCCACCGTTGATATGCAAGACCCTTTTGTGCACTGGATTCGGTTTCTTTATAGATTTTAAGCTTCTTACTACTATGAGTATATTGTTCTTGAACGATCTTTCGTAGAGAGCCTCGTTTCGATTCAAGTGAGTTATTGTTAGATTTTGACTGATAAAAGCCTTGAACTGCGTCGTTTAGTGTGGAAACATAGTCTATCGTTAGCTCTTGATATTGCTGAAAGGGAACAAAGCTGAAGGCTGCGGGTTGGGGGCGGGGGGCCTGATTGTAATAGAGACAGGGTTGTATATCAGGGACACCCTCAGGATTTGAGAGTCTGCGATATGCCTGAAAAAGCCGTGAAAGATCGATATCTCCGCATTGATGGAGGAGGATTTCGGTCTTTAATCCAGCTTGAATGACGATTTCCCGTGCCAATTCAGGGCTGATTCCGGCAAAACGAGCCAGGAGTATGCTAGTGATGGGGTGATCTAAAGATTCCTCGTAAAGGGTCTGGCGCCAAAGCTCTTCGTCCTCTAAAGGAGGCTGTTTGCCCTGAGAAGGAGGAGCGAGGTAGGCTCGTCCAGGCAATACCTCACGATGGTGACTGAGGGCATGTGAATAGCGTTTTAAGCCGTCGAGAATCGTATTTGTCAAGGGATCAACAAGGATTAGGTTGCTATGTTTCCCCATGATTTCTAAGTGAAGATGTAAAGACACTAAATCTCCGCGGTCATTATAATTTTGAAATTCAAACGTCACCACACGTTCAAGGTCACTCTGGTGTATGCCGACAAGTTTACCCCCTTCTAGGTGTTTACGCAAAATCATACAAAACATTGGCGGAGTTGTCGGGTTTTTTTTGTTTTCCTGTGTGAGGTGGAAGCGAGGGGATGTGGCACTGGTACTAAGCAGGAGCCGCCTCGATCCCTGTTGACGTAATTGGAAATGGATTTCGTCTTTTTCGGGTTGAAAAATCTTATCAATACGTGCTCCAATGAGCAGGGGAGCAAGCTCTTTTACTAAATAGGCGAGGGTTACACCGTCTAACGCCATGTAATTACATCCTTTCACTCTGAATCGCTTTTTAGTATAACACACTTGTCCTGTTGAGGCATTTTTCTATACTTCCAGGAATAAGCATGTACTACAAAAGGGACAAAGCCATTTGCGCGATGCGCGATGGGCGATCACGAAAAGGAGGAAAAAGGGCATGCGGCAACAGGCGTGGCATGTGTTGCCTTGGCTTGACGTGGCCAAGGCCTTGGAAGTACATCCAGGTAAAGGGTTAAGTGTTAAAGAGGTTCGGCGTCGGTTACAGGAGGTTGGAAATAATGTCCTTGCGGTAAAAAAAGGGACGCACCCTGTCTTTTTATTCCTAGGACAATTTAAAGATTTTATGGTGCTAGTCTTACTCGCAGCCACGGTAGTCTCGGGACTCTTGGGCGAGATCGCGGATGCTATCACGATCTTAGCAATTCTCATAATCAATGCAATTTTAGGCTTCGTACAGGAATTTCGTGCCGAACGTTCCATGGAATCTCTGCGTTCTTTAACCGCTCCTGAAGCTCGAGTCTTAAGGGAAGGGATGGAACAGAGGATTCCAGCGGCAGATGTTGTGCCGGGAGATATTGTGCTTTTGGATACAGGGGATCGAATTCCAGCGGATGTTCGTTGGATTCAGGCAGTTAATATGCAAGTAGAGGAGTCAGCTCTGACAGGAGAGTCCCATCCTGTCAATAAAAGTATCTCCCCTCTGCATGATGAACTCACCCCTATGGCCGATCGCCAAAATATGGGGTATATGGGGACCTCTATCGTCAATGGCCGAGGAGCGGGGGTTGTAGTAGCTACGGGAATGGATACGGAGATGGGTGTCATCGCTGGTATGATCCAAAGTGTTGAAGACGAAGAAACTCCTTTGCAGAAACGTCTGGCAGAACTGGGCAAGTGGTTGGTTTTAATTAGTTTTCTCGTCTGCGCGGCAGTCGTGGTAGTTGGGGTTCTCAGGGGCGAGGACTTTTACAAGATGTTCTTTACAGGAGTGTCCTTAGCAGTAGCGGCAATTCCAGAAGGACTTCCGGCTATTGTCACCGTGGCTTTGGCAGTAGGGGTACAACGAATGGTCAAACGGCAAGCAATCATACGGAAACTTCCTGCTGTAGAAACCTTGGGTTGTGCGACGGTGATTTGCTCAGATAAGACTGGGACATTAACTCAAAATGAGATGACTGTCCGCCAAATATACTCAGATGGACGAAGGATTTCAGTTTCCGGTGAAGGGTATGATCCCAAAGGAGAGTTCAGTGGTGCTGATCCGGAGAAAGAGCGTGATCCTCTGAACTCAGCGTTAAAGATTGCTGCACTTTGCAACAACTCTACCTTGACTAAGAAAGGGGTGCAAGTGGCTGGGCTCTTTCGTTCCAAAGGTAAAGATGCTCCCTGGGGCATTGAGGGAGATCCCACAGAGGGTGCAATATTGGTGGCGGCAGCAAAGGCTGGAATATGGCGTGAAGTTCTGGAACGGAAGCAAACCCGAATAGGTGAACTGCCCTTTGATTCAGACCGGAAGCGAATGAGTGTTGTCTATGAAACAAAACAAGGACGCAAGGCTTATGTCAAAGGAGCTCCGGACATGGTGCTGCGGCTATGCCAGCACGAGTTAACCCGTCAAGGGGTTGTAGAACTGTCCAATGAACGCAAGAAACGTATTATGCGAGCTAATGATGAGATGGCTATGCATGCTCTACGAGTTCTGGCAGTTGCCGAAAGACCTTTGTCTGATTCTGAGCCCCTCGATGAAAATGTGGAGCAAGGGTTGACTTTTGTCGGATTGTTAGGAATGATTGATCCACCGCGAGTGAGTGCGGTCAAAGCGATCAGAGTTTGTCGGCAAGCTGGAATTAAACCTGTGATGATCACCGGGGATCATCGTTTAACTGCCGAAGCGGTAGCCCATGAATTAGGAATCTTACAAGGCAGGGACAGGGGAGTTATTTCAGGAACAGAATTAGAGCATACATCAGACCAGGAATTAAGCGAGAAGATCATGGACGTTTCAGTTTTTGCTCGAGTAACACCGAAGGATAAGCTTCGAATTGTACGTGCTTATAAAAAGCGTGGTCAAGTCGTTGCCATGACTGGGGACGGAGTTAACGATGCCCCCGCCGTTAAAGAAGCAGATATTGGGGTTGCCATGGGTAAAACCGGGACAGATGTAACTAAAGAAGCCTCATCGATGGTTTTGGGAGATGATAACTTTGCAACCATCGTAGCCGCAGTGGAAGAGGGCCGGGGGATTTACGATAATATTCGAAAATTTATCCGTTACTTACTTTCCTGTAATCTTGGAGAAGTCTTAACTATGTTTTTGGCGACACTTGTGGGCTTACCACTCCCCTTACTTCCAATTCAGATTTTATGGGTTAATCTTGTTACTGATGGATTGCCTGCCATGGCCTTAGGAGTGGATGGCGCAGAACCGGGCATTATGAATCGTCCGCCCAGGAAACCAGGGGAAAGCATTTTTGCTCGCGGATTAGCTTCGAAAATTGCAGTGCGTGGGACCTTTATCGGATTAGGTACGCTCTTTGTCTTCGTAGCTGCGCTATTTATGGGGGTTAATATGCTGGGTGCCCGGACCATGGCCTTCACGACTCTAGTGTTTTCCCAATTGTTCCATGTTTTCGACTGCCGATCCGAAGAACGAGGTATCTTCGAAGTGGGTCTTCTCACCAACGTCTATTTAGTAGGAGCAGTCTTAGTCTCAACGTTGATGCAGCTCTGTGTAATATATCTACCCCCTTTACAAGCGATCTTTAAGACGGCGCCCTTAGTAGGCTGGCAATGGATTCTCATTCTGTGCGTAGCAGGTGGACCGTCAATTTTGATTGGTTTTGCTCGGCTCTTGAAAAACAGCTGGCAAGGAAAGACGGTCATTGCCAAGGGGTAAATGCGAGGTTCGTAGTTCGTGGTTCGTGGTTCGTGGTTCGATATTGGAGTTAAAATCAGTGGTAGTTAGTGATCGGATCGCCTTTACGAATTGGTAGACCATTATAGTATAACGGCTTCATATGGTAGAGTCCTCAAATATATTCTTGGGTCAACCGAGTTCAATCGGTTGACCCATTTTAATTAGCGTAGTATTCTTTTAGGGAGATATTGCGTAGGATATAAAGACTTAAGGTGAAGTTTTACTTCGTTTCCCTTGGTTTAAAATCATCCAGGGGTATAGGTAGATATTCGATATATAGCTTTCGAATAACGAATATCGAACATCGAACATCGATTAGGGGGGGCAGGGATGAAATTTATTAAAATGCACGGTTTGGGTAATGATTTTGTTTTTATAGATCATTTTTCCGGTTCGGATGTAGACGTGGATTATCCTGAGTTGGCCAAGAAACTCTGCCATCGTCAATTTGGAATTGGAGGGGACGGATTAGTCGTTGTATTACCTTCAAACGTCGCTGATGCCCGAATGCGTATCTTTAATTCTGATGGTTCAGAACCAGAAATGTGCGGCAACGGCATACGCTGTTTTGCACGTTATGTCTATGATCAAGGACTTTTAATTTCTGATCCGATGCTTATAGAGACTGGAGCAGGTATCTTAAAGCTTAATCTATATATCAAAGAAGGCCAAGTTCAAGGGGTACAGGTGGATATGGGTGAGCCTATTTTGCGCGCAGAGCTCATTCCTGTTCTAGGAGAAGGGGAACCAGTTGTAGGGCAGTCTATTGAAGTGTTAGGCGAAACCTACTTATATACGGCTGTTTCCATGGGAAATCCACATTGTGTTATCTTTGTAGAGGATTTTTCCACACTGGATTTTGATCGCTTAGGTCCGGCAATTGAAAAACACTCCCTCTTTCCACGTAAAACTAATGTTGAGTTTATTCAGATCAACTCTCCCCAGGAAATAACCATGAAAGTTTGGGAGAGGGGGGCTGGTCCAACCTTAGCCTGCGGGACCGGTGCTTGCGCTTCTGCGGTTGCTGCTGTACTTAATCAAAAAACTGAGCGTGCTGTGACAGTTCATCTACCTGGGGGAGACTTGTTTATTGAATGGGGATCAGATAACCATGTCTATATGACGGGACCAGCCACCTATGCGTTTAAAGGGGAATGGTTGGAGGCAAAGGAATAACCCGATCATATTTCCTTTAGCGAGGGGTATAGTTTAGGGGCTGTCCATCGGCAACCCCTAAACCTTATTCACTATACAATTTCTACAAAGTCATTATTTTTTAGATAGGCAGCGTTCGCTTCATCGATATCGATATGCATTTCGAGTTTGTATTTATCACTAACTCGGACGAGCATTTCATTAAAGACTAAGCTTCGATTTCCGGGTGCTTTGACATTAATTCTGTCTTTATCTTTTACACCGAATCGAGCCGCATCCTCAGGATGCATGTGAATGTGTCGAGCTGCAATAATCGTACCCTCGGGTAGAGTAGTCGATCCTAATGGGCCCACCAAAGTAAGACTCGCTGATTTCGCTAGCTCACCAGAATCTCTTATGGGAGCTTTCACTCCAAGTTTTATCCCATCTGATATAGAGATTTCGACTTGAGTCTTAGGGCGAGCTGGCCCGAGAATACGGACCTTTTCGATGACACCTTTTGGTCCCACGAGAGTTACCTGTTCTTCATAGGCAAACTGCCCAGGTTGGGCCAAATTCTTTAACACCTTAAACCGATGGTTAGCACCAAATAGCCTGTCCATATCCTCTTGTGAAAGATGAACATGACGATTCGATATTGCTACCGGAATCTTGCTCACTCCGAAGTTATGACATAGATGTTTTGCGACTGCTTCAGTGATCAGGGCAACGAGCTGATTTTGATCCAATTACATTCCCACCTTTAGATGTTGCAAAGATTAACAAAGTTGTAGCTGTTTGAGGACTTGTTTGACAACGTCAGCAAGGTCATCAGATTTTAGATCACAGGAACTTATATTATTCTTAACGGGAGAGGGCGATGAACAGCTAGCATTTTTTGAATTGCAAGCTGTTTTTTTAATTCCATAGGTTAAGCTTTTGACATTGATTAGGTGCTGGGGTCCTAAGTTTTCTGAGATGCTGCTCCCACCCCAAGTCCCGCAACCTAGAGTTAAGGAGGGCAATAATCCTGTAGTAGATCCGATACCTCCAAGGGCGGAAGGGGTATTAACTAGAATACGATTGACGGGCTTCTTAAGGAATTCTCGGATGATTTGATCATCCTGGCAATGGATGGAGAAAGAGTGCCCTATGCCACCTAGTTTCAAGAGCTCAATACTGAGGAGACAGGCATCATGCCAATCATTAACCGTATAGAAACCTAAAACAGTGGTTAGTTTCTCATAGGATAGTGGATATCCCGGTCCATATCCATCGAGAGGAGCGATTAAAACTTTAATATCTGTTGGGACGCTGAATCCGGCTTTTCGGGCAATCGTTTGTGGAGTTTGTCCGACTAAAGCAGGAAACATCCCTCCTTTAGGATTTATCACGACGCTACTAACTTTTTTAACCTCTTCTGGAGAAAGGAAATAGGCGCCTTGACGCTTTAATTCTGTAATAATCTTGTCTTTTACAGGCATATCTGCGATAATTGCTTGCTCTGAAGCACAAATCATCCCATTGTCAAACGATTTACTGGTGATAATGTCACAAACGGCTTGTTTGATATCTGCACTCCGTTCAATAAATACAGGGACATTACCGGGTCCTACTCCGAAGGCTGGCTTACCAGCGCTATAGGCAGCTTTCACCATCGCTGACCCCCCGGTGGCAATAATGACGGAAACATCGTTATGATGCATGAGTTCCTCTGTTGCCTTCATGGATAATTTGGAGAGACACCCTACGACTCCATCTGGGGCTCCGGCTTTTACCGCAGCATCATTGACAAGCTGGGCAGCGGCAAGACTGCATTTACCTGCGGTGGGATGGGGGGAGAAAACTATAGAATTGCCTCCTTTGAGCGCACAGATTGCATTGTGAATGACTGTTGAGGTCGGGTTCGTGGTTGGAGTAATGCCCATGATTACGCCAACAGGAACGGCGGCTTTGATGACCTTTAACTCAGGATCTTCGCTGATGATACCGACCGTTTGGATATCTTTAATTGCCTCATAGACTTCCTTTGAGGCAAAAAGATTTTTGGTGATTTTATCCTCAACGATTCCATAATTTGTTTCTTCAACGGCCATCCGGGCAAGGGACTCCGCGTTTTCTTCGACTGCTTTCACGATAGAAACTAAGATGTTATCAATTTCTTGTTTGCTAAAACTAGCTAAAGACTGTTGAGCTTCCTTAGCTTTTTTAACTAAATCTCGGGCATCTTGAATAGAGGCTAAATCATAATCTAAACCCACTTAGGATCATTCCTTTCGAGTAATTCGAAGATGATGACGGTTTCTGTCTACTTATGTGTTTTTCTTTTTGGCACGCGAACTTCTACTTACTTTTTTTCTGGTTGTCCGCCATCCTTTGGAAGGATTATTTCGACATCGGTATGAGGTCTGGGGATAACATGGACTGATTTTAATTCGCCAACACGCTCAGCAGCAGCAGCGCCAGCATCAGTAGCTGCTTTAACGGCGCCAACATCTCCCCGAACCATGACGGTCACTAAACCGCCACCTACGAGAGTTTTACCAATTAAACGTACATTAGCCGCCTTTACCATAGCGTCACATGCTTCTATAGCACCAATTAGACCTTTTGTTTCAATCATTCCTAATGCATCTTGTTGCATAATTTCATCCTCCATTAAAATTAATAGAAATTAAAACTGTCACTTATTCAGTAAGAATCGTTTCAACATCAGTATGTGGTCTTGGAATAACATGGATGGAAACCAATTCGCCAACGCGATTGGCAGCAGCAGCGCCAGCATCAGTAGCTGCTTTAACGGCGCCAACATCTCCCCGGACCATGACAGTGACTAAACCGCTACCCACAAGAGTTTTGCCAATCAAACGAACATTAGCCGCCTTAACCATGGCATCAGCCGCTTCTATAGCACTAGTCAGACCCTTTGTTTCAATCATTCCTAAGGCATCTTGTTGCATTTAAATATCCTCCTACATCTTGCTTTCGTTGGGAAGAACTTTTTCTACATCGGTGTGAGGTCTTGGAATAACATGGACGGAAACCAATTCGCCAACACGCTCAGCAGCAGCAGCACCGGCATCAGTAGCTGCTTTAACGGCGCCAACATCTCCCCGGACCATGACGGCGACTAAGCCTCCACCGACGAGGGTTTTTCCAATTAAAGTTACGTTAGCCGCTTTAACCATAGCATCCGACGCCTCGATTGCGCCGATAAGACCTTTAGTTTCAATCATTCCTAAGGCATTATTCATTAATAGTTCCTCCTTAAAATATATTTTTATACTATCAGAAAGTATAAACTTACCATTATATACTTTCTAAGCATAAGGGCAACTAAGGCGGCCGCCTGCGCCTATGGCTTGGCGCCAGCCAAGTTTTCTTTATCTATTCAAAGATGAGGCATAGAAGAATCTGACGTTGTTAGACGTTGAGAACGTGACTTTGGTGTTTGCAGGGATGAAAAATGTATCCCCCGGTTTACCGATATACGTCTTGCCGTTCACGTTACATTTCAAGGTACCATCGATAATATAATTGAGCTCATCGTGTTTGATTAGAGTAGAATAGCTTGTCGCTTCAAGCGATATAAAGCCTGCCAAGAAATTTGAACTTTCCCTTGAGTTAAATAGCTCTTTAATTTTTACCTTGTCTTGGGGATTACCAGTGTCATAGTTTTCTAATACGACACTGTCTCCTTTGGCAAGCCTTAGTCCACAGGGGTCGACTTCTTTAATGAGTTGAGAAGGCTGTTTTGATAGGTTAAGACAGGCCATCACTTCCCCGACGATTTTGGCCACGAGATTTGGGTCGAGACCAGAAGAAGGTAATGCTATAGGATTACAAGGAGTATTTATTTCGTCCTTCACCGGCTCAGGCGCAGAACCCACGATGATCTGGATGCCTAGATCCTGGGCTGTATCTGTTGCTGACGGAGTGATGATACTGTCCGCTTGAATATAAAAAGTGGTTTCATGGTTTTCAGCCGCCTTTTTCACGTCAGTTGCTGTAATTAAAGTTTTCATTAGTATGTCACCTCCTTACCCTTGGACCAAAAAGTGCAAAAGATTAGCAGAGACATTGCTTTAAGTTATAGTGGGGGGAAGGAATAACGACTTTTTCGATGAGCATTCCACGGTCTGATGCCAAGACGACTCCGGCTTCAACGGATGAGGTTACTGAGGAAACGTCCCCTGTGAGTGTAACAAATGATTTTCCGCCAATCCCCATACCGATCCGGATCTCGATCAAATCAACTTGACCCGCTTTAGCTGCAGTATCGGCAGCGACTATTAAAGAGGAGATGGAGAACGTTTCGATGATTCCTAAAGCCTTGATCTCATTCACTTCGGAAGCTGAAGATATGGCCTTAATGACATGTGGGTGTACATTGGGGAGGATAAAATCATCGATGGCCGCAGTGGCCCCGATACTCTTACCGGCATCCACTGAACTTTGGACTGCAGCGACATCGCCGCTGATCATGACGATATATTTTCCGGGACAAACAGGCTTTGCTTCTAGAAGTTCGACTTGAGCCGCTTTGAGCATCGCGTCGGCAGCTTCTATTCCTTTGGCTATGCTATTAAGTTCTACTAAACCAATGGCCTCCATCTTTATTTGTCACTCCCTTCCATCAAGGAGATTACTATGCTATCTGTTATCTCCTTGATAACTCCACTGATACTGGCATGAATATTAGCGCCTAAGGCTTTGTCAGGGGTCACCGCAATTAGATCTCCTTTTTGTACCTGCTGTCCCACCTGTACGATTGGTTGACTTGGAGCCCCAACATGTTGACGTAGCTTGATCTCGACACGATTCACTGAGAACTCTTCTTCGTTTAGAGGAGCACTCACGTCATAGTTCTTTAATCCCAGTCGAGAGATCAGACGTTTTACAGGAACTTTCCGATGCATTTGCATTGGATTGGCAATTTGGTCAGCAGGAGGTCCATCCGGTTTAATTCCCATCTTAGACAATTCTTTTTTGATCATGGAGTTTACCGCTCTGGGCGAGAGGCCCATAATGCAGGCGTATTGCTCACAGACTCCGCACTCAGAACACGCTAAGGCCATTTTCATCGTTTCTTCCTGCCCTTGAAGGTGTTTGATGGTTCGCATGATTTTGTGGGGCTCAAGATGATGTCCTAATAAGTAGCGCGGACACAAATCGGTGCAATATCGGCATTGAATGCAGCTGACCTGAGCTTGTTTAGCGATCTTTTCAAAGGCTAACGTTCTTTTCTTGATGAGTGGGTGATTTATGGATAAGACGATTAAGCCTTTGGTCGTCTTCGTAATGGGTTGGTTTAAATCTTCGATGATCTTTCCCATCATAGGGCCGCCTTCGATAACTTTCATACCCTCTAAGTCGGTCTGTCCGGCAATCTTTAAGGCTTCTATGACTGACGTTCCAATCGGTAGTCTTAAAGTAATAGGTTGAGGTACTTCGCCGGTAATGGTGAGATAGGTATCGGTTACCGGCTTGCCTTCTACGGCAGTGGCTATATTGATGAGAGTTTCTACGTTACTTACCACACAATCGACCTTAAGGGGGATTCCACCTTGAGGTACAATTCGGCCTGTAGATTCATAGACGGTGAGGTGCTCATCTCCTGCCGGATAAAAGTCACCTAGTATATTAATGCGGATGGGTTTTCCGACAATCTCCTTTTCTAACGAAGCTATGGCACGTTTATACTTGCTTTTTAGGGCTATGATGCCTTCGGTTGCCCCAGTTGCTTTCATGACGGTCTCTAATCCTCTGACCATTTTATCCGCTTTAACATCCATCAGTTGTTGATCCACTCGCAGAAGGGGCTCACACTCTGCGCCATTGACAACTACGGATTGAGCATAGGAAGCTACTTTGACATGAGTTGGAAATCCCGCGCCCCCAGCACCAACTACTCCAGCTTCTTTGATTTTTTGAATTAATTGTTCACGCATGATTAGGCACCCCATTAGATTTATCTTTCTCCTCATCAATGATCCCAATGATGATGGAATCAATAGGAGAATCATTTAGGTGATCCATATTCCTAGCTGAACTACCTTCAGTGATTAGCACTTTATCGCCATTGCCTGCCCCGATGATGTCTGCTGCAACGATTAATTTTCCTCCCTCACCATTCGGTTTATCCAAGAGCTGCACAATCATTAACTTCACTCCGATGAGGGAGTCTGCCTTTCGTGTTGCCCAGACACTGTTGATGACTCTTCCAATTTTCATTCATACACCTTCTTTGCGCCAAGTGCTATTCCTAAAGGAGTAACTAAAAGGGGATTTTTAGGTTTTATGACAGCTAGGCCTAGTTCGGTTTCGATGATTTTATCAATGTTGGTAAAACAACTTGTCCCGCCGACTAAATATACCTTCTGGACATTACGGTCTTGAATATGACTTTTTATGATACTTGCCACTTTTTGTATCACAGGTTTAATGGCCGGCAAGAGTTCGGAATGTTTGGTCTGGTCTAACTTGAGTTTTTCGACTTCTTCAAAGGGCAGTTTACGAGCGCCTGATATCACTAAGCTGAAGTGTGTTCCTCCGGTGGGTTCGTCTGCAACATAGGTTACTTTGCCATCCTTTAAAATGGCAATACCTGTCGTGCCTCCTCCGATGTCTACAACTGCGCCATTGGTAGCTTTCAGGACATTATTCGCAGCAGTAGGCTCATCGAGAGTAGTGACAACTTCAAATCCGGCAGCTTCAGCAACATAGGAGATTGCTTTTTGATCTCCTTTTGAAGTGCCAGGGGGATAGGCTACCCCGGCAGTTAAAAGCTCAACTCCCAGATCGTCTTCAATTTTTGCTTTAAGCTCTCTTACTATATCCACAGCTCCGATGTAATCGACCACGAGACCATCTTTGACAACCTGTGCAAAGCGCATGGCTCCAGCTATAGGATTACCCTCTTCATCAACGACTGCCAGAACAATGTAAGCCGTGCCCAGATCTACACCTGTATATAGCTTCTTTTTCTGCTCAAAACGTTGGGGATGATCAATTTTCTCTTTAAATTCTTGGATAATTTGGTTAGCATATTCTAAATTAGTCATTTTATATCTCCTAGCGGCTGGCTAGCGTTCCCTTTTGAGCGAGTTCTTTAATCACGCTCTCGATAATGCTCTGTATTTCGATACTATTTGGAGAAGAATTTATAGCGTTTTTAGTATTTACGGTATTTACAGTCGTAGGAGTCGCTATTTCGGGCAAGTTTAATACCTTCGCGGCATTCTTGTACATCACTTTTTCAAGAACCTCCGGTTTGAAAGGAAGCTTTTCGTAGTTTTTTAACGCTACTTTAAAGTCCACAAAAGGATGGGCACTTGCATAGAGAACTTTATCGCTGATAATTGTATTGGCTGCTTGAATATAGGCTTCTGATTGGGGGAAGAATTCATATTCAGATAATTCGAGGTACACATTGGCATTGCGTTGAGCAATCATAATCATTTCATTGACCCAAGGATATCCGCCGTGACTGATAATGATTTTTAACTCGGGGAAATCTCTGGCGACAAAGTCGATATACCGAGGGGCGACATGGTCGATTACTGCATTCGGTACTAAAGTCCCTGGGCCCGTAGCAATAACTAACGGGATATTTAATTCGCAGCATTTAGAAAAGATGGGGTAGTATTTCGCGTCGTTCGCATAAATCTGGGCGAGGTAAGGATCGATCGCTACTCCTTTTAAGCCATGTTCGTTAACGGCGGTCTTAATTTCTTCAATGGCCCTCATGCCCTTATGAGGATCGAGTCCGGCGAAACCGATAAATTTATTAGGGAATTTACTAACGAACTCGATCACGCTTTTGTTGTTTGATTTCGAGCCATAGGTTGTTTCGCAATCCCGACCCGTGACGACAGCTTTTACAACATTATACTTATCCAGTTCTTGAACAACTTCTTCGACGGTTTGGGGTAACATCTTGGAAAAATCGATTGAGGAACAAAGACCTTTAAACATTTTGCTATTGGCAATTCCTGATAAAGTGTCTTCAGTGTTTGGTCTAAATCTAAAATCAATTATGTTCATGATATCCTCCTCTTTTTTTTGTCAAAACCTGACTCAAAAACAGTTGCAAGATTTGTACCAACATAAAAAATACTAATAGTATGATATTTTTTGTCGAATTATGATACAGTTGTTGTAGACTTGCAACTCAATTGATACGTTTTGGGGTCAAAAGGGACTGAGGTTTGTGAAAGATTTAGCGATGTTGCAGATATGCAACCCGTTGTAATGGTGCAACACTTGGGGAATGGAGGTCTCGTAGTGGGTATATTTTCAGAAACGCTCGATACGGAGAAAATTCATGAGGGGATTCTAGACGTTTTCAGTGATGGTATCTATATCACGGATGCTAAGGGGAAGACTCTAGCGGTCAATCAAATGTACGAAAAGCTTACGGGGTTAAAAAGAGAAGAAATTATTGGTGAGTTAGTCACGGATTTGCGTAACCAGGGGAGTTTCGATGTGGTATTAAACCCAGAGATTGTAAGTACAGGTCGAAAGAAAAGTTCAGTTCAAGTGACTAAAGAAGGAAGACGCGTGATCTTAAATGGTTGTCCCGTATTTAATGAATCGGGTAAGGTTGTTTTAGTCGTAACGTTTGTCAGGGATATCACATTACTTTCTCAACTACAGAACCAAATTGCGAATCAGAAAGAAGTAATCGATAAATTTCATGAAGCCCAAAGTTTAGATAACAAAATGAAAAAGGGCTTGTTCGTCTTTGAAAGTCGAGAAATAGTTAACTTGAATAATACGTTAGATAAGGTGGCTAAGACCGATGCAACGGTATTGCTGATGGGTGAAACTGGTGTGGGTAAGGATGTTTTCTCTAGACGCATTCACGAACGAAGCCTGAGGCATAATGAACCCTTCTTTAAAGTGGACTGTTCGACGATTCCGGAAAGTCTTATTGAATCTGAACTTTTTGGATATGAATCGGGAGCTTTTTCGGGAGCTAATACGAAAGGTAAACCGGGGCTCTTCGAAATGGCAGATAAGGGAACCCTATTCTTAGATGAGATTGGGGAGCTCCCCCTTATGATGCAGTCCAAATTACTTCGTGCCCTACAAGATCAGGAATTGATCCGTGTGGGGTCAACAAAGGTAAGAAAATTTAATGTTCGTTTTATTGCGGCAACCAACAGAGATCTAGAAGAAGAGGTTAAAAATGGCCGTTTTCGAAGTGATTTATTTTATAGGCTTCGGGTTGCTGTTCTACAGATACCTCCTTTAAGGGAAAGGCAAGGGGATGTTCTGCCATTGGCCTCTTTCTTTCTTGAAAAATATAATGCGAAATACAGAAAAGATGTAACTTTCACAAAAGAAGTTTGCAAGGCTTTTCAAAATTATAAGTGGCCGGGTAATGTAAGGGAGATGGATAATTTTATTCAAAGTCTCGTTGTTACTCGTGATAGAGAGATTCTCGATGTTTCAGATTTGCCCCATTATATGCTCTGTGACGAGGTCCCCATGGATCGAACGAGTATCTGTGATGAAAATAAATCATTAGATGAGTTAATGTGTGATTACGAAAAAAACTTACTCATGCAAGCGCTTGAAGTTAACGGATCAGTTGCGAAAGTGGCTAAATTATTCAAAGTTGATCGCACAACCATATTTAGAAAGGCTAAAAAACACTCACTCTTATAACCCTACGTTGCAAAACGGAAACGGGTGTTGCTTGATCGCAACACCCGTTAACTATTGAAAAATGGTATAACTATCATTAGTTTTAACAATAAGTTGCAGATTTGCACGAAAGCTTACGAAATACCTCACTAAATCTACTATCTTGGAGCTATTTTGCGGTTGGCACGGCTTTTGCAATAACAATATCACAATTATTCGCACTGTTTATCTATTAAAAGAACGCGCATCGGTACTTCTGCCCATCAGTGTTTAGAGATGATGCCTGCCTGCTTACTACTCTTATCTCCAGAAATAGTTTTCAAAAGGCATCAATATTACTTGAACTGGTGACGTTCTTAAAAGTTTACAAGTGCAAATTTTATCAAGGGTTTGTAATGAGGGTCCATGCTCTTTACGTAACCCAAACGTGAGCATAACCTAACTTGTTACGCTTTTAAGGAGGTGGAGTTAAAATCAACTAAAACGATATTGTTAAAGGGAATCTACTTCCTAGAAAACACTAATAAACAAAACATTTGGAAGGAGTCAGATAAAATGAAAAAGAAATTGGTATCTTTACTACTTGTAGTATCTCTTGCAGCACTCACTATTGTCGGTTGTGGAAGTAACAGTGGGGGAAAAACAGCCAGCGGGGATGCAAAAAAAATCGTCATCCGTTTGGCACACCCGATGGCACCCGGAAATAACGTCACATTAGGTTACGAGAAATTCAAGGAAATAGTTGAACAAAAATCTGACGGAAGAGTGGAAGTCCAAATATTTGGCAACACCACCTTGGGTAGCGACCGAGTAACCCTAGAATCGACGCAAAAGGGTACATTAGAAATGGCATCCACTTCATCACCCAACATGGCCAGTTTTTCTCGAGAATTTATGGTATTTGACCTTCCCTACATCACGGACATCAAATATCAAGAGAACTTATACGCTGCTTTGGACGAGGGCGAATTAGGAAAGTACTTAGATGAGGTTGCTGGGAAAATTGGATTAAAGCCAATTATGTACAGCGAGTATGGCTATCGGAATTTTGTAACCACAAAAAAACCTATTGCCAAGGCGTCTGATTTGAAAGGCTTAAAAGTTAGAACCACGGATTCGCCGGTTGAAGTTGGTGTAGCCCAAGCTTTAGGTATGAGTGCCACTCCTGTCGCCTGGGGAGAAACGTATACTGCTTTACAACAAGGTACCGTTGATGGTGAAGGAAATACTTTTGGTTTGCTCTGGGACGCAAAACACGCTGAAGTTTTAGAATATGCCGTTGATTCCGCCCATAACTACAGTATGCACTTGCTGTATATGAACAAAAAGTATTTTGACGGACTGCCTAAAGATATTCAAGATATTATTGTGAAATCCGGCCAAGAAGCTTTAGATTATCAGCGCTCTATTTCTAGAGATTTGGAAGTAAAGGCGAAACAAAAGTTTATTGATTCTGGAATTAAAGTTCATGATTTAACTCCTGAAGAAAAGGAAGAGTTCAAAACATTAACCAGACCGCTCTGGGATAAATATTCGGATAGTATTCCGCAAGAATTGATGGACTTGGTGTTAGCGACTCAGAAATAACGAAAAGATGACGGGGGGGGCCCCCTCCCCGTAAAAGTCGTAGACCAAAAACTTGTAGGGTTAGGATGGTGAACATGTCAAAAAACTCTAAACAAAACCAAGAATTGTCCGAAATCCAAACTAACTCAACCACGGGTTGGCTAAAATGGCTCAAGTTGATAGATGAAAACTTTGAAAAACCGTTTTTATTTGTTGGTTTGCTGGCGATAATTTTACTGATTACGTATCAAACTGTCTACAGATATGCTATTTCTAATGTCTTTGAAGGAAGTGCAATAGTCTGGTTAGAAGAAATGGCGAGGTTTGTTTTCATTTGGATATCGTACTTGGCTATCCCGTTAGCTATCAAAAATCGTAGTAATATCCGGGTAGATATAATATACGATAAACTTTCGAAACGATGGCAAGGAGTCAGTTGGATTATTGTAGATATCTGTTGCCTTGCTTTATCTGCGGTGGTATTGGTAATGGGGATCGACCACATTAAGATGATGGTGGAGTTTCCCCAAACTTCGCCGGCGCTTGAAATTCCATTTCTAATTCCCTATATGATCTTACCGATTGGGTTTGGCCTAATGTCAATCAGGGTCATCCAAGATTTGGTAAAACAAATCATGGAAACCGGACTAAAAGATACTTTGTTGGGATTTCTCTTTTGTATCGTTATTTTCATTCCTCTTTTTATAGGTTCGGATCTTCCGGCTATAATTTGGTTGTTCGGTTATTTTGCCCTCTTTTTATTCATTGGCGTTCCCATTGCTATGGCCTTAGGGCTTTCGGCCTTGGCTACGATTGCCGCTGCGGGAACTATGCCGATAGAATATGTAGCGCAGATTGCCTTTACTTCAATTGACAGTTTTCCTATCATGGCTATTCCCTTTTTTGTAGCTGCAGGTGTTTTTATGGGTGCAGGAGGCTTATCCAAGCGGCTTTTAGCCTTGGCTGACGAGCTTTTAGGTTCGTTCACTGGAGGACTGGCATTAGCGACTGTCGCAACAAGTATGTTCTTTGCTGCCATCAGCGGTTCAGGACCAGCCACAGTAGCGGCAATTGGTTCCTTAACAATTCCCGCCATGGTGGAAAGAGGGTATTCTAAATCGTTTTCTGCAGCACTCATTGCTGCTGCTGGAGCAATCGGTGTAATGATCCCTCCCAGCAATCCCTTCGTGGTATTCGGTGTTTCAGCTCAAGTATCTATCGGAAAACTATTTATGGGTGGCATCGTACCAGGCGTAATAATAGGAATTGCCTTGATGTGCGTAGCTTATTGGTATTCTAAAAAGAATGGCTGGAAAGGAGAAGCGCGCAAGCGGACTCCAAAAACCATTATGAAAGCTTTTTGGGATGCCAAATGGGCATTGATGGTTCCGGTTATTATTTTAGGTGGTATTTATTCCGGACTTATGACACCTACGGAATCAGCGGCTGTGGCAGCTTTTTATGGCTTAGTGGTAGGCGTTTTTGTTTATAAAGGAATCAACCTTAAAAATATTACTTCCTGTCTTATTGAAGCGTGTAGTACGTCAGCTGTTATCATAGCGCTGATGGCGATGGCGACAATATTCGGAAACATTCTGACTATTGAACAAATACCTACACAAATTGCAGATTGGATGCTTGCCTTAACTGACAATAGAATTACCATTCTTTTATTGGTTATTGTTTTATTGCTCTGTATTGGAGTTTTTATGGAAGCTCTAGCGGCCATCGTCATCCTTACCCCGATTTTACTTCCGATCGTTACTCAAGTCGGGGTCGATCCGATCCACTTCGGCATCGTCATGGTGGTAGCCCTGGCCATTGGGTTTATTACACCGCCAGTGGGTGTTAACTTGTTTGTAGCATGTGGCGTGGCCAAACTAAAAATTGGAGACATCTCAAAAGCTGTTGTCCCATTCGTCATTGTCATGGTTATTGCATTGCTGTTCATTACCTTTATTCCGTCAATTTCAATGTTCCTGACACACTTTGTCAAGTAAATAGTAGCATAAACATGCTGAACTATATCCCGATTTCTATTCTAAACCGACTGGTTTAGATCAATAAGATGTTTAATGAATTAGACATAAATAAATGAATAATAGGAGGCAATAGATTATGGAATCCTGCTGTAACGTATTATCCCCTCATGAACAAAGAATCCAAGAAGAACAATTGGGTAAGAAAAATTTCGAAGGCCGCGAAAGAGTCTTTCAAATATTGACTAGTTTCCAAGACCTTCGTCCCAAAATTGATGTGGAAAGAGCAAAATACTTTACGCAATCCTTTAGGGAAACGGAAGGGCAACCCCTCGTATTAAGATGGGCCAAAGCCTTAAAATACACTGCCGAAAACATCACCGTTTACATCGATGATCATCAGCTTTTAGTTGGGAGAGCAGGCTATCAAGGGCGCTATGGGATTCTTTTCCCTGAATTAGATGGGGATTTCCTGGATGTCGCCATTGAACAACTCCCGAACAGGGTTGAGTCTCCTTTTGACGTCACGCCAGAGGATGCTCAGGTCATCATTAATGAGATTGCCCCGTATTGGAAGGGTAAAACGTTCCACGAAAATTTGGCAATGGCTCTTCCGGAGGATACCTTTAAATTAACCTATGATCCAGAAAACCCCTTGAATTCAAGATTCCTTGTGAATGAAACGGCAACTTTTCGTTCCTCAATTCAGTGGGTTCATGATTATGAGAAAGTCCTGAAAAGAGGTTTTAAAGGAATCAAAGAAGAGGCTCAACAAAAGCTTGAAGCTCTTGATCCAATGAGCCCAGTCGATAACATGGAGAAGAAGCCTTTCCTAGAAGCTGTTATTATCACCTGTGATGCTATCGTTCTTTGGGCTAAGAGACATGCAAAATTAGCTGCTGAGCTAGCTAATAAGGAATCAGATGCCCAAAGGAAACAAGAATTACAGGATATTGCTGAGCGTTGTGCATGGGTACCTGAAAACCCTGCTCGAGATTTCCGTGAAGCGGTTCAATCTCAGTGGTTTACCCAAATGTTCTCCAGAATTGAGCAAAAGACAGGTACGATTATATCTAACGGTCGGATGGACCAATACTTCTATCCTTATTATAAGAAGGATCTTGAAGAGGGTCGCATCAATGAAGATCAAGCGACAGAATTACTGGAATGCATGTGGGTAGCTATGGCCCAGTTCATCGATCTCTATCTATCTCCGACCGGTGGCGCATTTAATGAAGGGTATGCACACTGGGAAGCAGTTACCGTTGGTGGTCAAACTCCAGATGGCTTGGATGCTACCAATGACCTGACATACATCTTCTTGAAGTCCAAGCAAGAATTCCCTCTGAATTACCCTGACCTTGCTGCTCGGATCCATTCTCGTGCTCCAGAACGGTATCTCTATGAAGTGGCGGAAACCATTAAAGAAGGTACAGGCTTTCCTAAACTCATTAATGATGAAGAAGTTGTTTCGCTATTACTTTCTAAAGGGGCTTGTTTCGAAGAGGCTTATGACTATGCTGTATCCGGTTGTGCTGAATGTAGAATGCCGAATCGCGATACCTATACAAGTGGTAACCCATATGTGAACTTTGCGGCAGCCGTAGAGTTAACTCTCTACAACGGTAAAATGCTCAAATTCGGGGATGAAGTGGTTGGGCTTCAAACAGGAGATCCAACGAACTTCAAAACTTGGGATGAGTTCTGGAATGCATATGTTGCTCAACAAACGAACTTCCTGAAACATGCATTCATCCAACAACACATTATTATCAATATGCGTCCAAAACATTTTGCTACCCCGCTCGGTTCCTTGATGCATGACCTCTGCATGGAGACATGTAAGGATCTGCATACTCCAGCCATCGAGGGAGGAATTGATCTTGGTTACTTTGAATTGATGGGCTATGGTACGGTCGTTGACTCTTTAGCTGTTATCAAAAAACTTGTCTTTGAAGATAAGAAATTAACGATGGCAGAACTCGTTGCAGCCATGAAGAGTAACTTTGAAGGCTACGAAGCGATTCGCGAGATGCTCTTGAATGCACCTAAATATGGAAATAACGATTCTTATTCCGATGTGATTGCTAAAGACGTTGATAGAGAAGCCCTTAAATTCACAAAAAAATACTCGAAAGAGCTTGGTGTCCATCTTGATCTAAGGCTTGTACCTTTCACCTCGCACGTTCCATTCGGTAAAGTCGTCAGTGCTACACCAAATGGTAGAAAAGCATGGGCCCCTCTTTCTGATGGATCTTCCGCATCCCATGGCGCAGACGTCAATGGTCCTACAGCAGTTCTTATGTCAAACTTCAACTCTAAGAACTATAACTTCAGAAATCGTGCGGCTAGATTATTGAACATAAAATTGAGCCCAACTTGTGTAGCCGGTGAAGAAGGGTCAGCTAAATTAGTATCCTTTATTAGAACTTGGTGCGATTTGAAATTGTGGCATTTACAATTCAACATTGTCAATAAAGAAACGCTACTTGCTGCTAAAAAAGATCCGTCGAAATACCGCGGTCTGATCGTACGGGTTGCTGGATATAGTGCATATTTTGTCGAGCTGTCCTCTGATTTACAAGATGATATCATCGCTAGAACAGAGCACAGTGCGATCTAATTCAATCTTTGTAAGTCCTGCTTATATCGAATATAAGCAGGACTTACATTCACCGTAATTAGGAGGAACTGCTATGGGGGAAACATTTTTATTTGATAAAAAGAGATACGGATATGTGTTTAATATTCAACACTATTCCGTACATGATGGCCCGGGGATAAGAACTATCGTTTTCTTAAAGGGATGTCCTCTAAGGTGTCAGTGGTGTAGTAACCCAGAGTCTCAACTACAAAATCCAGAATTAGGATATAATCCCAGCAAGTGTATAGGAATCAGTAAATGCTTAAGATGTGCGGAAGCGTGTATTTATGGAGCGGTCAAGCAAGATCTTGAAGAAAATGACAAGATATTAATTGATCGTCAACTTTGCAAAGAGTGTTTACTTTGCACGGAGGCGTGCCCTTCTAAAGCGCTTGAAGTCTTCGGAAAACAAACGAGTATTGATGACATAATTCAAGCAGTAGAGAAAGATAGTGCTTTCTATGCTCGATCAGGCGGAGGCTTAACCTTTAGTGGTGGGGAACCTCTGATGCAAGCTGATTTTATCACTGAAGTTCTAAAAGTCGCTCGACGCAGAAGAATCAATACGACAATAGAAACCTGTGGGTACGCAGAGTGGCCAAAATTCGCAAAAGTATGCCAACACCTTAATTCGCTAATTATGGATATTAAGTGTATGGATACGGAAAAACATAAGAAGTTTACGAATGCGTCGAATGAACTCATTATCGAGAATTTTAAAAAACTTTGTGAGGAATTCCCTAACTTGCCAATCCTTGTACGAACACCCGTGATTCCCGGATTCAATGATTCAGAAGAAGATATTCGGGCGATCATTCATTTCATTAAAGGTCGTTCTAATGTTCGTTACGAACTTTTGCCGTATCATCGTTTAGGTCAACAAAAATATAACTATTTGGGTAAACACTATCCTTTAGATGGCATGAGGTTAAATGATGAAACGTTTAATCGACTTAAGGAGATTGCCAATTCCCTCGAATAATTAGGATTACTACCTAATAGTTATGATTGAACCGCAGGTAACTGCGGTTTTTACTTTACGTTTTGATATGGGGATTTTAAGCATTGAACTAATAGGTAAAAACAATATCATGAGATTAGTTATTTCGGGGATATTGTCCTTTGTACCATGTTATATTGTATATGTAAGGAAATCTTCTCCATTGAGAACAGTAAATGCGATCATGAAAAGAGTGATAACAGTGTTACAATGGATATTAGCTACGGTCATTGTTTTTTTTGCCTCAGTATTACAGGCCGCTACAGGTTTTGGTTTTTCGATTATGGCCACACCCTTTTTACTTCTAGTTTTTGATTCACGCGAATGTGTTCAAATAAGTATTATTCTCTCGTTTGTAGTTTCACTTTTATTAATACGTAAAATACTAAAGAATGTAGATAAAGGTTTACTATGGAGGCTAATAATCGGTAGCGTTGTAGGGATACCTATAGGTATATTTTTTTATAAATATGCAAATATAGACATCTTGAAGGTTACCGTGAGTATTGTTATTTTAATAGTTACCCTTCTACTCATGAAAAAAACATTTGAAACAAACCCTAAATCCAAAATTCATGATTCAAGTGATAATTTACCAGCAAACCTAGATACCCCAGCTATAAAAAAAATTCAGTTTTTTGTAGGTTTCTGTGCAGGGTTACTTACAACTAGTATTGGAATGCCAGGGGTACCCCTCATATTATACTACAATGCAACGAATACAATAAAAGAGAAAGCAAGAGGTACAACCTTAGTATTCTTTATTTTTGTCTATATAATCAGCTTTGGCACACAATTGTTAACCGTAAAAACAAATCTAGGTATAGTAGCTTCGGCTTTGGGATTAATTCCCGTTGTTGCAGGAGGTGTATTTATGGGGAATATACTTTTTGATAAAATAAATCAAATTACCTTTCAAAGAATAGCTTATGGTATACTTTTATTTACTGGTTTTTATATGTCAATTAAAAGTTTTTGGATTAATTAAAATAGGGGGTGAATGGCCCGGTTGAACAATGTTCACCGGGTTATACATGGCAAACAGTATGACTGGATTTGGACGTGGAGAGGCGAGTGGAAGCGGATATCAGTTTTCCATTGAGCTTAAATCAGTGAATCATCGATTTCTAGAAGTCGTTGTAAGAATGCCGCGTTATTTAAGCAGCTTTGAAGAACGAATTCGCAAAACATTGCAAGATAAGTTCCAGCGTGGACGGATTGAAGTACATGTTAATGTGGTGGAAATAGAAGAACGAAAGAGATTGGTGAAGGTTGACAATGATTTAGCGCTGTCGTATGATAAGACATTGAAAGAACTCGCTTTAGCTCTACATACGGCGTATGAAACGGATATTTATCGTTTAGTCAGTTTTCCGGAAGTTCTTGCCGTCGAGGAAGCAGAACTCGATCTTGATGCTTTATGGGAGACGTGCTCTCAGGCACTTTCCAAGGCGACAGACGGTTTTGGGCAAATGCGGAGTTCTGAAGGGGAAAAATTAACGATTGATCTATTACAGAGGATTAATCTTATTGCTGAGTATTTAAACACAATTGCCGAGCGAGCACCATATGTTGTATCAGACTATCAAGAACGCTTACATGAACGGCTCCAGACACTTCTAGGAGAGGTAGAATTGGATGGTGTTCGACTGGCGAATGAGGTTGTCTACTTTGCAGATCGTGCATCGATCACTGAGGAGTTGGTTCGGTTTGACAGCCATCTGTCCCAAAGCAGAGAGGCGTTGAGAAGCAGCGAGTCAGTAGGGCGTAAACTTGATTTTTTGGTTCAGGAAATGAACCGAGAGATTAATACGATCGGGTCAAAGGCTAATGATTTGAAGATTGGGCAACAGGTGATTAAAGTTAAGAGTGAACTGGAAAAAGTACGAGAGCAAATTCAAAATTTAGAGTAATGGAGGATTCAATTTGGACATTAAGCTCATAAACATCGGGTTTGGTAATATTGTTTCGGCCAACCGCATTATCTCAATTGTTAGTCCGGAATCCGCCCCGATCAAACGTATTATTCAAGAAGCCCGGGATTCGGGCATGCTCATCGATGCTACTTATGGTCGGCGTACACGTGCAGTAATTATCTGTGACAGCCATCATGTGATTCTATCTGCAGTTCAGCCCGAGACAGTAGCCCATCGTCTTTCGGCAAAAGAATCAAGCAGCAGCCACGCAGAAGACCCGGCAGATTAGGGGTGGAGGCTTTGGAACAAAGTCATGGATTATTAATTATCCTTTCAGGTCCTTCTGGGGCCGGCAAAGGGACACTGTGCCAGGAATTGCTTCGACAGTTGCCAGATTTAAAATATTCCGTCTCGATGACGACTCGGACCTCTCGCCCTGGTGAAGTTGACGGAGTTCATTATTACTTCCGTCAGAAGGAAGATTTTGAAGCAATGATTCATGGGGATGAGCTTTTGGAGTGGGCTCAGTTTTGTGATAATTATTATGGGACACCACGCTTTGCAGTCGAACAAGCGATTCAAGCAGGGCAGGATGTTATTTTAGAGATTGAGATTCAAGGGGCGCTGCAAGTTAAGAAGCGGTTCCCTCAAGGGGTTTTCACCTTTATCGTTCCACCTTCCCTGGATATTCTCTCTGAGAGAATTCATAAACGAGGAACTGAGAGCGAGGAAGTCATTCAGAAACGATTAGCCAAAGCAATTCAGGAACTGGAATATGTGAGTGAATATGATTATGTTGTAATTAATGACGAGGTTCCTGCGGCAGTCGATAAACTTAAGAGTATTTTGGTCGCAGAAAAATGTCGGGTAAAAAGAAAACCGTTTGTTTTTAAGGGGGAATCTATATGAAACAACCTTCATTGGATGTTCTAATGAGTAAGGTCGACAGCAAATACACTTTAGTTAAGGTAGTTGCTAAGCGGGCGCGCATGATCATGGAAGAAGCTAAGCACGAAGATTTAGCTAAGGGGGTAAAACCTGTTAGTATTTCACTTGAGGAGATTTCTCATTCAGATATCAATTATGAATGTACTCCTGAAGAGAGTATATAATGCTCACAGGTAAAAAGGTCCTCGTTGGAGTGACTGGTGGAATTGCAGCTTACAAAGCAGCTGAAGTTGTCAGCCGCTTGCGAAAGTTGGGCGTTGAAGTCCATGTTGCCATGACGAAGTCAGCAACAGAATTTATTACCCCTCTTACCCTAAGGAGTTTATCCACAAATCCAGTGTATGTGGATATGTTTGATGAACCCAAATTGTGGAATGTTGAGCATATTGCTCTGGCAGAGTATGTTGATTCTGTGATCATTGCTCCTGCCACGGCTAATATATTAGCCAAAATGACAACTGGGATTGCGGATGATTTTCTTTCCACAGTTCTTTTAGCGACTCGCGCACCGATTTTTGTGGCTCCGGCCATGAACCATGCAATGTATCATCATCCAGCAACACAGGAGAATCTGTCTAGGCTCAAAGAACGCGGAATAAAGATTATCGGCCCTGGCACAGGATTTCAAGCGTGTGGTACGGAGGGAGACGGACGAATGAGTGAAGCCGTCGAGATCGTAGAAACGGTAACCCAGTGGTTCTCTGGGCAGGATTGTTTAAAAGGGAAGAAAGCCCTTGTGACCGCTGGTGGAACTCAGGAACCCCTTGATCCGGTTCGCTATCTTGGTAACCGGAGTTCAGGGAAAATGGGGTATGCCGTTGCTCAAGCATTACAGGAAGCCGGTGCGGAGACCATCCTTGTTAGTGCACCCACTGATTTACCGACGCCATCAGGTGTTACACGAGTTTCGGTACATACGGCTCTTGAAATGTATGATGCAGTCCTTGAGAGGTTTCCGAACATAGATGTTGTGGTTAAGGCTGCGGCAGTTGCGGATTATCGTCCAGCAACACAAGCAGAGCAAAAAATCAAAAAGGATGGGGTAAGCCGCACAATTGACTTAATCCCAAATCCAGATATATTAGCTGAACTTGGACGTAGGAAAACCTCCCAAGTTCTGATTGGGTTTGCGGCAGAGACAGAGAACCTCCTGGCCAATGCCCAAGAAAAAATGCACAGAAAGAATGTCAACCTCCTTGTAGCAAATGATGTCACTAAGCCCGGTGCGGGCTTTGGTAGCCCAACGAACATTGTCAGTTTTCTCTTTCCCGATGGAAGAAGAATAGATTTTCCTCAAATGAGTAAGCTGGAGGTTGCGCGGAATCTCGTCGCTGAGATTGCCAACCTCCTCGGTACTTAAAGAAAACCTGACTTGCGCCAAGCCGCAGGCGATGGTGGAAGTCTTTGGTTGCACTTATGCCACCACCAATTCATACTATTGATTTGGTAAAACAAAGGAGTGAAGTAATTGGCTAGAAAACTATTTACATCAGAATCTGTAACAGAGGGACATCCGGATAAGATCTGTGACCAGATTTCTGATGCTATCTTGGACGCAATTTTCACCTTAGACCCTAATGCTCGAGTAGCTTGTGAAACTACCGTAACCACAGGATTAGTACTTGTAAGCGGTGAGATCACAACTTCGTGTTATGTGGATATTCCGCATGTTGTACGCGAGACAGTGCGGGAAGTGGGCTACACTCGGGCCAAATATGGTTTTGATGCAGATACTTGTGCAGTTTTAACCTCGATTGGAGAGCAATCTGCAGATATAGCTATGGGCGTGGATCGAGCTTTGGAAGCCAAAAACGGCGAAATGACTGAAAATGATATCGATGCCATAGGGGCTGGAGATCAGGGTATGATGTTCGGTTTTGCAACAAATGAAACTGAAAGCTTGATGCCGCTTCCTATTGATTTAGCTCACCGTTTGGCACGGAGACTGAGCGAAATGCGAAAATCAAACCATCTGACCTACCTCCGTCCCGATGGTAAAACTCAGGTTACTGTTGAATATGAGGACAATCGACCAGTTCGAGTAGACACCATCGTCATCTCCACTCAACATCACCCGGATGTAACCAACGAGCAAATACGGAGAGATTTACTTCAATATGTAGTCTACCCTACGGTTCCCAAAGAGCTTTTAGATGAAGATACGAAATATTTTATTAACCCAACAGGACGTTTCGTAATTGGCGGCCCTCAAGGAGATTGCGGACTGACAGGGCGGAAAATTATTGTAGATACTTATGGCGGAATGGCTCGCCATGGCGGCGGCGCATTCTCAGGTAAGGATCCCACAAAAGTTGACCGTTCAGCTGCCTATGCAGCTCGTTACGTAGCAAAGAATGTTGTAGCGGCAGGCCTGGCAGACCGCTGCGAACTTCAAATCGCCTATGCCATCGGGGTAGCACAGCCGGTATCTGTCTCAATTGAAACATTTGGTACAGGGAAACTAGCCGATGAAAAAATTGTTGAGTTTATAAGGCAGACCTTTGACCTTCGTCCAGCGGGTATTATTAAGGCCTTAGATCTACGCCGCCCTATTTATCGCCAAACCGCAGCTTATGGGCACTTTGGAAGAACGGACCTCGATCTTCCCTGGGAAAGAACAGACAAGGTCGATGCCTTGAAAAAACTAGCTGGTTTGTAAGCGGAAGACATAGCACTTGAGTTGCTTTCATAGCAATAGACAATGTTGCTGTGGGGGGCTTGAAAATCTAATCTTTTTAAAGGGCATTGAAAAGGTAGGTGAGAATAATTCGCCTACCTTCTTTAGGTTATTGGGCTCTTTGTATGAGCTTTTGTCTAGCACCAATCAGTTGGATTCGATCCTCCAGCCCATCTCTATTAATTTCCAAATTTTTGGGGACATGTATATAGATAATCTGCTCCCCAAAATTCGTGGACAGTCCATTATTAGAGTTTTGATGCTTAAATTGATCTACGGTGAAGTCAGAATTGAATTGTTTGAATTCCAACGTCTGATAATTAGGTGTTGTTAAAAATAATATCCCATTCTTAAGTGAGATTGCAGGGGGGGCAAGTTGTTTTGTAAAATTAACCTCTCCCATATATTGAGCCGTGACATAAGCCGAGACGTTTATTTCGTTGTCATCAACATCCTTTTCTTGTATTAAGACATGATAGCTCCCTGTCTTAGTCCGCAAGTTAATTGATAATTTGTTTGAATCAACCTTGAAAGTATGGCTGCTGTTTTTGTAAACTCCTTCAAGCTTAGCCAAGTCTTCCTCGGAGGGGAATTTTTGATTATACAAATCATTCATAAGGATTTGGGAGTTTGAAATTGCTTGCTCTTTATTTTCGACGGTTTTGATGAAGTCGTTCGCCGGCAGCAGATATAATATTGGAACAAGCATAGCTAAAAACCCTAGATACAGCCCAGCTATTATCGCACTTAGTCTCCAAGATAGGAGTCTAGTAATTTTAGATCGCAAGGATTGAAAGAGGGAGATTATTACAATACCGATCAGAAATAATAGTATTAAAAGGAGTAGAGAATTCATTGGGAGACCTCCTTATTGGGAGAAAGCAAACTACTAACTCCAAACAAAATTATCACGGTAATAAGAACTTTCAAGGCAAACAAGGGTAACGCAGCCTCTTTAGTGTAAACCAGCAGAACCTTTTGGAAGAAATCGGTGTAAACTCTTAGAAAGCCAAAAATGATTGCTGGAATAATTAGAACGAAGGCCATACTTAATTTAGTTATTGAACCAATCAGATACCCTAGTGCAGAGATTAAGATCATATATAACGTTCCAATAACGATCCCCAACACTAGGTCGTAAAAGGAAATTAAAAACTTGTCAAAGATAATTTGAGTTTGATCAAAGGAGATATACAGAATAATCCTTTGGAGAACCCCAACAAGCGTAGAGGTGATGCTCCCAAAGATACTAGCAATCATCAAGAACCCTATGTCTGAGAGATTTCCTGAAAGACTGCTCGTTACTAGGGGTAGTTCGATTTTTTTGTACTGTTTGGTTGTTAGTAGAATACCTATAAAGAATATCCAAATGAACGAAAATCCTATGACAAGGCTGGCAGAGTAGGTGTTTACAGATACTGACAATTCTCCATTGCTGGACGACATATGACTTACACCGCCTATTGAGAAAAATAGAGCAATTATCTGAATCAACATAAGCCCATATAACAAATTTGAATGGGCTTTAAGTTTGTAGACAAATTGTTTAAAGGAAAATGACAGCAAATCAGCTTCTTTTAAAAACATAATCAATACCTCCTCTAGACTTTGCTGTTAGATATATGCACAGATCATCCGTCGAAATGGAGAGTACGTCTAAACCGCTTTGCCTCACTAGTTTAAGCTCTGGTTGGATTAACTCGCTTCTGAGGACAACGTATAAGTACCCTTTAGCAAACTCTTCCTGATAGATTAGTTCTTTACCCTCGACAAACCTTTGAATTACTTGAGCATTTCCTCTAAGTCCAATAGCGAACTTTTTTAATTCCAAGACTGGAAGATGCAAGGACTTGACACCTTGATTCAGTAAAAGAATATCCTCTAATATCCCTTCGACTTCATTTATCAAATGACTTGAAAGGATAATGGACCGGGGGTATTCAAGATAGTCCTTAAGTAATGCCTTGTAAAAGTCCTTTCTTACCGCAGAATCCATGCCTGAAGTTGGTTCATCGAATATCGTCAGCGGGCAGCGTGAGGCAATGCCAAGGATACTATTAAAGGTACTTTTGGATCCTTTGGATAGCTTGCTATGGGGTTGTTTAGGGTTTATTGAGAAATAGTCCAGTAAACCCTTTGCAAGGTTTGAATTCCAATTAGCATAAAAGGGTGCCACTTCTGATAAGATATCGATAAGTGTAAAGGAGTCAGGAAAGGTCATCGTGTCATTAACAAACATTGTTTTAGAGGAACCCTCTAAATTGTTAAAGGGCTTTTGGGAAAAGACTTCAATTTCCCCACTCGTAGGTTTCAAATATCCAGCAAGCAATTTTAACAGGGTTGTTTTCCCGGCTCCGTTTCTGCCAATTAGGCCAGTTAACTTGTTTTCTTCTATTGCAAAGGATAAATTGTCAATGGCCTTTAGTTTGCCGTAGGATCTCGTAACGTTTTGACATTGAATGACACTCATAGCTGTTCCTCCTCACCTTCTTTTCTTACATTTTTGATCATCTCAATTAGCTCAGCTTCATCGACATCTAAGCGTTTTGCCTCGATAACTAACTCTTTGATCATTTGTTCTAGGATTTGTTTCCGGCGCTTGGTTAGAATCGCTTGTTTGGCATTTGGAGAAACAAACATACCGAGCCCTCGTCGTTTATAAACGATGTGCTCCTCGGCTAGAAGATTTAACCCTTTAGCTGCTGTTGCAGGGTTGATCGTAAACATGTCTGCCAACTGATATTGGGAATAAACCCTTTCGTCTTCCTTGAAGTTGCCATTAAGAATTTCGACTTCAAGCCATTCCGCAATCTGTATATATATGGGTTTGGTACTATCAGTATTAAGGATCACAATAAACCTCCAGACATCGTTAGTTAGTGCATTAGTGCTGTAAAGCACTATGAGTATTATATGCATAAAGATAGTCGTTGTAAACTGTAAGTTTTCTGTTCAATTTGTACATAAAGGGTCCTTTCTAAACTTAATGATTATTTGGTAGGGGTTATGGCTAAATCTAAGCTCTAAAACTCTCTCCTCAAATCGATAAATTAGTGGTATGATCAACGAAACTGTAGTATATTAGAGCATATAATTTCATTTCTAATGCAACGTGTTATAGGAATGATCGTCGATTTAAGACAAATTTTGTAAAAGTAGGGGATGAGATAGTGGATATAGCGGATAAAGTACCTAATGAAACAGATCGGTTAGAGGAACAATTACTTAAGAATCTTAGAACAACAGTGGAGCGAGTATTGCCTATCCCTCATTATCAAGAAAGTTATCGAGAGATAGGGATTACTCAAGCTGAAGATATTAAGTCAATTAAGGATTTTCAGAGACTTCCCTTAACGACCAAAGAGGATTTGCGTAAGAATTACCCCTTTGGACTTTTTGCCGAACCAATGGAAAACATTGTGCGGCTTCATGCTTCGTCAGGAACTACGGGTAAGCCGACGGTTGTTGGATACACTCGTCAAGATATCAACCTTTGGGCGAAGATCGTTGCCAATGAGCTTGAAAGAGCTGGTGTAACTAAAAAGGATGTTGTTCAAATTGCCTACGGATATGGTTTATTTACGGGCGGAATGGGGCTTCACTATGGTTGCGAAGAATTAGGTGCCATCGTCGTTCCTATTTCGGGTGGAAATACTGCCCGCCAACTGATGCTTATGCGAGATTTTGGGACGACTGTTTTGGCTTGTACTCCATCTTATGCCCTTTATTTAGCAGAAAGTCTTGAGGAATCCGGAATTTCAAGGGATGAACTGAAGCTTAAGATTGGGATTTTCGGTGCAGAGCCTTGGACGGAGGGTATGAGAGAAGAAATCGAAGCACGATTGGGCATTAAGGCCTTTGATATTTATGGGCTCAGTGAGATTATGGGACCAGGTGTAGCGTTAGAATGTCCTGCACATCGGGGTTTACATATCGACGAACATTTTTATCCCGAAATCCTAGATGAAGAAGGAAATCCGCTGCCCAATGGAGAACGTGGAGAATTAGTCATAACTAGTATCGAAAAAGAGGGTTTTCCAGTTCTGCGTTATCGAACCAAAGACTTGACCACGTTACATTATGGGCCATGTTCCTGCGGACACTTTGGCTGGACGATGGAACGTGTCTCAGCTCGGGTGGATGATATGTTAATTATTAGGGGGGTTAATGTCTTCCCAAGTCAAGTGGAAGAGGCGATTCTCCTTGAAGGATTTGAACCCCATTATCTATTAGTTGTATACCGGGTTGGTAACTTAGATCAACTAGAAGTTCAAGTTGAGGTCAATGAAACGACGTTCTTTGACGAAGTACGTGAGTTGGAAGGTCGTCAGGATAAGCTTAAGAAGAGAATTGAAGACGTATTGGGTATTTCCGTCCGCATTCGCTTAGTAGAACCTAAAAGTATACCGCGGAGTGAAGGAAAAGCCATTCGAGTTATCGATAAACGTAACAAGGAGGGTTAAAGCATGTTGCAATTATCTATTTTTCTGGAGAATGCCAAAGGAAGGTTGGCTGAGGTAATCAGTCTTCTCGCCGATTTTAAGGTCAATCTGCGGGCCTTGTCACTAGCGGATACTAAGGATTATGGGGTATTGCGAATTATCGTGGATAACCCTGAAGAGACTGCGCTGAAACTACGAGAACGAAGAGTGGTTGTGTCCCTAACCCCTGTATGGGTACTGAAGGTTCCTGATCGCACTGGTGGATTAGCAGAAGTGCTTAATCAATTAGTTCAGCAGGATGTAGTCGTGGAGTACATGTATGCTTTTGTCGAGAAAGAGAATGAGCAGGCCCTAGTAGTCCTTCGAGTACAGGATAAGGCTATTATGGAAAAAGCCATGAAGACGCTAAATTTGCCATCGAAGTAGTCAACGACAAGGCATTCGGGAAACTAGCAGAAGGTCGTAGGTTCGTGGCTGCTTGAAATGTTCAGCGACAATTGACTTTATGCAGAAGATCTTAGACAACATTATTCCCTGTTTCTCTTCAAATGTGGGGAGGATGATGAAGCGGAATTTAATCAAAATAATTAGCGAGAATTTGACGACTCAAATTCTCGCTAATTATTATAATATCCCCCATATATTCATCAAGCAAATACTGGTTTTAAATCAATGACTAGGTCAGAAATAATTGACAATCTTATTTCGTCATTTTCTGTATATGTTTCAGGTCTTCCATACCTTTGATCATCTTGTAATACAAAGACATTTACGAGCTTCCCAACGGGTTCAACGATCCAGTATTCTTTAACACCAGCTTTTTCATAACTGTTGAACTTTATAAACCTGTCCATTTTAATCGAAGAGGGAGAGATTATTTCAATGACCATATCCGGAGCTCCGTTGTAGCCTGTTTCATCAATTTTAGTTTCATCAAACACTATAGAAAGATCGGGCTCAACAATAGTTTTAATTTCGTCATTTTTCTTTTTATCATCATCCATTAACCTTACACAAAAGGGTGCAGGATAAACTTTGCAGGGGTTACCTGAAAGGGAGTGATGAAGCTGGGCTAGTAGACTGGCCAATATTTCTTGGTGTATCGGAGATGGTGCAGCTTGCATATAAGCTATGCCGTCAAGTATCTCCCATCGTTCGTCTTCCGGCCAAGTTAGATAATCAGCATAAGTATAGTTCTTATCTGCTTGCGGTGACGGCATTAAATCATTCCTCTCACTTATTAATAGGCTTTCGGGATCCTTCGGATTAAAGAAAGCTCTCTTCTTTCTTATTATACCAAATAATTCCTTAAATTTCATTATAGCCTTGAATAGTTTCATAGGGGGTCACATTTTATCGTCAGACAAAATAAAGCACCTTAATTTTTTGTAATTAAGGTGCTTTGGTTATTCTTGTAATTATAGAAAGGATTTTTACCCTTTATTATGCGATCTCTTTACTCACACCAGAGACAGCTTCAGTCTCATCCTTAAGAATAAGATTGAGGAAAATACCTGCTATGGTAGCGTACATAACCCCATGACTCTTTAACCCAATACCAAGAGAGAAGATTACCGCTGCAATAATAAGGTTTTTGTTTTTTGAGAAATCGACGTTTGCTTCGACCATGGTGCGGAGTCCGGCTGCGCCAATCATTCCGAATAATACGATGACTACACCGCCCATTACGGCTGTTGGGATACTCATGATTACAGCTCCAAGGGGGTTGAAAAAGCTTAATCCAATGGCGATAAACGCTGCAATCCAGAGGTTAAATGAACTGTATACCTTTGTAATCGCTAATACCCCGATGTTTTCTGCATAGGTTGTGAGTGGTACTCCACCAAACAAACTTGCTGCGCCTGTCGCTAAGCCATTTCCTAAAACGACTTTATCAAAACCGGGGTCTTGATTTAAGTCTTTGCGAGTAATGTTTGAAAGAATCATCATATGGCCTAAATCTTCAATCAATGTGATAAGGGCTAATGGAGCGAAAGTAAGGATAGCAGTTACGTCTAAACTGAATGTGCCAACACTACTGAAAGGTAAAACAAATGGAGTTTCGAAGGCTGCAATAATCTTTGTTGTATCAACCAATCCCATGAACCAAGCAAGGATATATCCTGCTACGATAGCAATAAGAATGGGTACGATTTTTGAAAATCCTTTACCATAGATACTTACTAAAATTGCTACTGACAATGTAAATATGGCTACAATCCAATTTTGACTTGCCATGTCGGCTGCAACGGGCGTTAAGCTTAATCCGATAATTGCTACAACACTTCCTGAAACAACAGGAGGGATGACTTTATTAATCCATTTAGTACCAAACAAGCTTAGTAAAAAGTAAATTAGGACATAGGCGATACCTACGGATAAAACCCCTGTCATTGCTCCAGCTAGGTTATTTTGATCTTTGATGAAAACGGTTAAAGCCCCAATGAAGGCGAAAGAGGAACCGAGGTAAGCCGGTACTTTGCTGCCGGTTAGAAGTAAGAATATTATTGTTCCGATACCTGAAGCAAATAATGCAGTGGTTGGAGAAAGGCCCGTGAGCAGCGGTACTAGAATTGTTGCCCCAGTCATTGCGAACAAATGCTGGACCCCAAGAGGTATAGCTCTTGTTAGTGGTAAACGTTCGTGTATTTGTACTTCATTCATGGTTTCATCCTCCTAATTTTTACTTAATGCCTTTAGGCACATAAAAAACCTCTTCCCCGCCCGCAAGCAAGAAAGAGGTGTCCATGTTTAACTCATGGTTCGCCATTCCCTTCTTAGCCTCACGGGACTAATTTAAAGGTTAGGGATTTAACTGTCCTAAAGCATATCATAATTTATTCCGGTTTGACAAGAGGGTAGGACCACCTTCTTAAAAAGTTTGTCTAATTTATAATTATTTCCGCGACAGACTAATTGGATAAATTGTAAAGCAAGCGTAAGATTTGATATAATGTATTTGACCAATATTGACATTAGCGTTATTGATAGTTTGCTGATAAGGAGGCCTCATTATGTTCCGCTATGCTGAAGTATTGGTTGATGTAGCAAACCGGCGTTTGGACCAAAGTTTTCATTATCTTGTTCCGGAATATCTTAATTTAAAGACAGGAATGCGAGTTTTAGTCACCCTTCAAAATCGAAAAGTACAGGGACTTGTAGTGAATATGACGGATGATCTGCCAGAAGAAATGGAGGGTGTCAATCTCAAGCAAGTCTTAGAGATTGTCGATGAGGATAGCCTGGTTCCCTCAGATCTCATTGAACTTGCTCATTGGTTGTCCCAAACCACGATCTGCTCGATTGCTCAAAGCCTACATACAGTTTGGCCTCTTCTTAAAGGAAAAGTAGAAGCGTGGATCGTGCTTTTGGCTTCGATTGAGGATTCTGACGTTCAAACGTTACAATGGCTGGATTCGGAGGCCTTTCGAGGGCTTACAGTTCTCAATCGGGCAAGAAAAAAAGCTATATCTCTTAAAGTTTTTTTAAAACGGGCGAATATATCCGTAGAGACCCTTGACAAACTGCTTAGACATGGGCTGGCAAAAAAAGAAATGCGATTTATTGGGACAGCTCAATCTTCTATCGAGCAGGTAATAGAGCCTGAACAGAATAAGAAGGCGGACAGTGATAAATCTCAATCGGGCAGAACTTACGAGTTAACTAAGGAACAAGCAACTGCAGTTAAAGGTGTGTTAGCCGCCTTAGAAGAGGGCTCGCCCCAAACCGTACTATTGCATGGGGTAACTGGCAGCGGAAAAACCGAGGTCTATCGTGAGTTGATTTCCCAGGTTTTAGCTCAGGGGGGAGATGCTATTCTTCTCGTACCAGAAATCTCCTTAACCTCTCAAGTGGCCCGTTCTTTTGAAAGCCAATTTGGTGAGCAAGTGATTATCCTGCATTCAGGGTTGGGGCAGAGGGAGAAGATGAAAGCCTGGTCGGAAATAGTATCAGGACTAAAGAGGATTGTAATTGGAGCTCGTTCAGCCGTGTTTGCTCCTTTGCCTCACTTACGTCTTATTATTCTAGACGAGGAACATGATGGGGCCTATAAACAAGACGAGAATCCCAAATACCATGCCCGTGATGTTGCCCGCAAGAGAATGGATCAACGAAAGGGTGTCGTTTTACTAGGGAGCGCAACTCCTTCCTTAGAAGCCTATGCGGCAGGGCAAACGGGCAAGATACGTATGTTATCCATGACAACGAGGATCGGAACGAGTGTACTGCCCCCCGTTGAAATCGTAGATATGCGAGATGAACTTCGGCAGGGAAATAGAAGCATCTTTTCTCTTCCACTGCAGCAAAAATTGCGGGAGAGAGTTGATAGAGGCGAACAGACCATGCTTTTTTTGAATCGCAGAGGGTATTCTACCTTTGTGGTTTGTCGAGAATGTGGGTACGTGGTTAGTTGCCCTAATTGTGATATCGCTCTAACCTACCATACCCAAGGACAGGCGATGCGCTGCCATTATTGTGACTATAAAGAGCTGCCTCCTCATACGTGTCCGAAGTGTGGTAGTCGATATATTAGGTTTTTTGGACAAGGAACCCAACGTGTGGAAGAGGAGATTCAAGGTCTCTTTCCTGATGTCCCGATCTTGCGGTTAGACTATGATACGACACGATCCAGTGAAGCTCATCACACGATCTTGGATAGTTTTCGTCGTCAGGAAGCTTCGATTCTAGTAGGGACGCAAATGATGGCCAAAGGATTAGATTTTCCGAATGTCACATTGGTTGGAGTGATTGCTGCAGATCAAACCCTCAATATGCCAGATTTTCGGGCCAGGGAACGGACATTTCAACTTCTGACTCAGGTTGCAGGGCGTGCGGGTCGAAGCAGTAAACCGGGGGAGGTTGTGATCCAAACCTATTCGCCCAGAGATAGTGCCGTTGTGAGGGCTGCCAACCATGATTTTCAGGGGTTTTTCTGGGAAGAAATCAACTATCGTAAAGAAAGAAAGTATCCCCCCTTCACTCATATCATAAGGGTTTTGTTATTGCATGAAAAAGAGGACCGTGTAATTAAAGGAGCCAATGCTCTGGGAGCTTGTTTACAACAAGGAATGCAAGAACCTGAATTTGGAAATACTGATTTGGATATCCTTGGCCCTGCACCGGCAGTTTTATCCAAGTTAAGGAACCAATGGAGATGGCAAATCTCTGTTAAAGGAACACGTCAGGATCTCTTGAGATCGTTTTTACATCAAGGAGTTCAAAGGTTTTTCAAGAGCCCGTCAAGTAATGGAATTATCTTAAATATTGAAGTTGATCCGCTTTCAACTTAATGCGAGGCGTCATCCTGAAGGTCGTGAAGGATCTTCTCCGAGGGTAGCAGATCCTTCGCTGACGCTCAGGATGACAACTGCCTAAAACTTTAGATTAGGTTCTTGGGTTCGAACCGTGAACCTCCGACAACACTTTTGAGATAGGAATATAGAGACAGGAATGTATTAAACTTTAGATAAGGTTTTAATCGAAAGGAGTAAATTGAAAAATGGCAGTTTATCAAATTGTAGAAATAGGCGCAGATGTGCTTCGCGAAAAAGCAAAAGAGGTTAAAGAGGTTAATACTTCCATTATAAAACTTCTGGACAATATGATTGATACCTTGCATGATGCCCAGGGAGTGGGACTGGCAGCTCCGCAAATAGGGGTCTCCAAACGAGTCATCATCGTTGAGGTGGACGACGTGTTATTGGAGCTTATTAATCCGGTCATCTTGGAGAAAGAGGGGGCGAACAGCGCGGAGGAAGGGTGCCTTAGTATTCCGAACATGACAGGAGATGTAGTGAGGGCAGCGAAGGTTCGCGTTCAAGGGTTAAACCGGCAAGGAGAGATGGTAGATATACGTGCCGACCGTTTGTTAGCTCGCGCCTTGCAGCATGAAATAGATCATCTTGAAGGGGTTCTCTTTGTAGATGTTGCTAAGAAAACCTATCGAGCCTAATTTTTTCGAACCACGAATTTCGAACATCGAACCACGAGTAGGGGGGATTAGGATGCGGATTGTTTTTATGGGCAC
The DNA here is from genome assembly GCA_003513495.1 of Desulfosporosinus sp. Classification (GTDB taxonomy): domain Bacteria; phylum Bacillota; class Desulfitobacteriia; order Desulfitobacteriales; family Desulfitobacteriaceae; genus Desulfosporosinus. The sequence continues at coordinate 83,695 of DOPM01000020.1, read as the reverse complement.
CCCTGATTTTGCGGTACCCACATTGCAGGCCCTGGTGAATGCAGGTCAAGATGTTGTAGGAGTGTTTACACAACCTGATCGGCCGGCCGGAAGAGGAAAAAATCTAAAACCAAGTCCTGTAAAAGTTGTGGCCGAGGAATTAGGACTGCCTATTTTTCAACCAGAAACTATTAAAACAGCAGAATGGATTCAGAAGCTTAAGGACTTAGCCCCGGAGAGTATTGTTGTCGTTGCTTATGGACAGATTCTCTCAAGGGATATATTGCAGTTGCCAATTAAAGGATGTATCAATGTGCATGCTTCTTTGCTTCCCACCTATCGTGGAGCGGCACCCATTCATTGGGCAATTATTAAGGGGGAAACCCTTACTGGTGTGACCACAATGCTGATGGATGAGGGTCTTGATACAGGGGATATGCTGTTAAAACGAGAACTTGTCATTACTAATCAAGCAACAACGGGCGAGATTCATGATCAGTTAGCGGTTTTGGGAGCAGACCTCCTAATAGAAACCTTACAGGAGTTGGAGATGGGAAGATTAGATCCAATCCCTCAAAGGGGTGAATCGAATTATGCGCCCCTCCTGAAGCGTGAACATGAACGTTTAGATTGGTCACGCAGGGCGTCAGAATTGCATAACCAGGTTCGGGGGTTGAATCCTTGGCCTGGCGCCTATGCAGTTTTTCGAGGAGAAAATCTTAAAATATGGCGGAGTACATTTTTATTGCAGTCAGATAAAGCGACAGCATCGGGAATGGACCCTTCTAAGGCTATGTCAGGTCAACCGGGTGAGATTATTCAGGTGCTTGAGGATGGTTTACTTGTTCAGACTGGAGAGGGAGTCCTCCGTGTTTTAGAGGTCCAACCGGCAGGGAAACGCGCTATGCCAGCTCGGGACTTCTTTAATGGCCGTCATGGTCAGATCGGAGAAAAATTCGATTGAGCAGTTTGTATTTTGAAAGGAGGCTTGCTTATGTTTTATTGGGATCAAACAATGATACTTTTAATTCCTGCGATATTACTCTCCTTATACGCACAATATAAAATTTCCTCGTCTTACAAACGTTACTCTAAAATTCGCTCGCAATCAGGGCTTACAGGAGCTCAGGTTGCGAGGGGTATCTTAAATAGTAACGGTCTTTATGATGTTCGGGTAGAACCCATTGGAGGACGACTTTCCGACCATTACGATCCTCGAACCAGGATTATTAGGCTTAGTGAAGATGTATACCAGGGCAGTTCACTTTCTTCTATAGCCGTAGCGGCTCATGAAACAGGACACGCTTTACAGCATGCTTCCGGTTATTTCCCCATGCAGCTTAGGTCCTCTTTTGTACCTGTTGCTAACATTGGCAGTGGGGCAGGTCCAATACTAATCATGGTGGGCCTTTTCATGCCGACCTATGGTTGGCTTCTCGAACTAGGAATCTTCGCCTTTGCTTTTGCTGTACTATTTCAAGTAATTACTCTGCCTGTTGAGTTTAACGCCAGCAGCAGAGCTTTATCTCTGCTTCAAGAGGGACGAATGATAGGAAGTGATGAGGTTCGTGGTGCACGTTCAGTCTTAAATGCAGCGGCTTTAACCTATGTCGCTGCTGCATTGGCTGCGATTCTACAATTAGTACGGTTTATGTTGATTGCTCGGGGTAGAAGCGATGATTAAAGAGACAGCTCGAGGAATGGCAGTCCACATGCTGACACGTGTCGAAGTAGAAGGTGCCTACGCTAATCTTCTCTTACAAAGAAATATTCAAAGGCTGACAGATTCTAGAGATCGCCAATTTGTCACTCTGTTGGTCAATGGAACCCTTAAACATCGCTTGACTTTAGATTACGCCTTGAGAAAATATTTGAGCAAACCCATGTCCTCCCTTCCCCATGAGGTTCGAGCTATTCTACGGATTGGCGCTTTTCAGGTGCTTTATGTGGATAAAGTTCCCCCGGCGGTTGCGGTCAATGAAAGTGTAGAACTTGCTAAAGATTTCCCCAAATTCACAGGTTTGGTGAATGTCGTCTTACGTAAGGTTATGGCAAAGGGATGGGATATTTCATGGCCGGATTTAAAACGTGAATCGATTCGTTATCTTTCCGTACGCTACTCACACCCCGAATGGCTGATTCAGCGTTGGCTTAAACGGTGGGGTTTTGAGGAAACGGAAGCCCTTTGCCGAGCTAATAATGAGCCGGCACATACTTGGATTCGCACCAACATCCTGAAAATTTCCCGGGAAGATTTAAGAGAACGACTACTAAATGAAGGAATCACCGTAGAATTAGGAACACGAGTGCCAGAAAGCATGATAATTAAAGATTTTGGATCCTTAGAAAAACTTGAAAGTTTTCAGAAGGGGCTCTTTACAGTTCAGGATGAAAGCTCACAACTAGTAGCACATGTGGTTGATCCAAAACCAGGGCAATCTGTGCTAGATGCTTGTAGTGCACCAGGAGGAAAATCTACACATTTAGCACAGATGATGCAGAATGAAGGAGAAATCCTAGCCTTTGATGTTCATGCCCATAAACTTGAACTCATCGATCAGTTGACTAAGAGACTTGGTATCACAATAATTCAACCTCAATTAGGGGATGCCCGAGATTTGCCCGGAATAAGGCTAGGGTCACAAGATCGAGTGTTAGTTGATGCGCCATGTTCAGGCCTGGGTGTTCTTCGACGCAGAGCGGATCTGCGTTGGCAGAGAGAAGAACAAGATCTCCGGGAATTTCCGAAACTACAGCTGGATATCCTCGAACGGGCTTCATCCTGCGTTAAGGACGGAGGGTATTTGATCTATTCGACTTGTACGACTGAAGCAGACGAGAACTTTGAACTAGTTAAGAGGTTTCGCTCTGCACATCCAGAATTTGAACCTGTAGACCTGGTGGATGCCTTGCCTTTTGCTCTGGTAGAGAAGAGAGATATTCAACAAGCTCGAAAAGGGATGTTACAACTTTTACCCCATCGTCATAATATGGATGGATTCTTTTTAGCAAAATTCCGCTGTAATAGTCAAAAGTAGCACCAGCCAAGTTTTCTTTATTAGGTAGTTTAACTGGAATGAATTGGGTGAATAATAGTTATTATGGAAAAAGTTGAGTTACGAGGTTGTTCAGAAGATGAGCTGATTGAGATCTGTCAGAAGTTAGGGTTAAAAAGGTTTCGGGCGGTCCAATTGTTCCAATGGGTGCAGCAAAAGGCAGTGCGTTCTTGGGAAGATATGAAAAATATCGGGAAGAGTGACCGACAAACCTTAAATACCCACTTGCATCTTTATGCCCTTGAAAAGGTACGTGAGCAACGTTCCAAGGATGGTACGCGAAAATACTTGTTTCGTTTGGAAGATGGGGAAACCATTGAGTGTGTACTTATGGATTATGCCCGGACAAAAACGCGGGATCGGCATACTGTATGTGTGTCAACTCAAGTTGGATGTGCAGTAGGGTGCGCCTTTTGTGCGACAGGTTTAGAAGGATTTCGTCGAAACTTAAGTATCGCTGAAATCGTAGGTCAAGTATTAGATATTACCTATTATATCCGGCAGGAGGATCCGGAATTTCAGGTTACGAACATCGTTTTTATGGGTATGGGGGAACCCTTGCTCAATTACGATCAGGTTCTTAAATCGATTCAACTCTTAAATCATGAGCAGGGGTTAAACATAGGTATGCGCAGGATGACTATTTCGACCTCTGGAGTCGTGCCTAAAATTGTTCAATTGGCAAGGGATAATCCCCAAGTAGGCCTAGCGGTATCTCTTCATGCAGCTAGGGATGACGTTAGAAATAGTTTAATCCCTATGAATCGTCGTTACCCACTGAAGGAGCTGATGAGGGCTTGCCAGGAGTATACACAAATAACCCATCGCCGTATCACCTTTGAGGTTGCCTTGACTGCAGTGAATGCCAGACGAGAGGACGCCGAAGACTTTGTGCGATTACTAAAAGGCCAGCTTGGACATGTCAATTTGATTCCAGTTAATCCTGTGGTCGGAACTGGAATGGAGCGACCCGATCCGGTAACGATAAAAAGGTTTGCCCAGGTGTTAGATGAGGCTGGAATCTCTGTTTCTTCACGTGAGGAACGGGGAACTGATATTAACGCAGCTTGCGGTCAACTTCGCCGACAGTGGGAAGGAGAGTTAACATGAGCCTATTGACCCGATTCGAAGGGGTGGCTGAATTTCTTTTTACTGAAGCATTTAAGAAAAGCGCCGCTCGTCTTCAACCCGTTGAAATAGCAAAAGAACTTGTGAAGTCGATGCTTAGGAATAAGCAGGTCAGCATCTCTCAAGTCTATGTGCCAAATATTTATCGGGTTTTTCTCCATCCTAGTGATTGGGGGCCAATAGCAAGTTTTGGAGATGCATTTCTAATTGAGCTATCCAAATATCTATTTGCTGAAGCAGAACGGAACGGGTATACTTTTTTAACCAAACCGGCCATAGAATTGCATGGGGATGAAACTGTAAATCCTCGGCAAATGGTTATTGAAGTCGATTTTGATGACTCTATTGTCGTAGACTGGGGAGATGAAGAATCAAATAACGAACTGGAATACGAACATCTCCCGCCAAATCAATCGAATTGGCGGGAAAGCACGACTATCTTTAGAGAAAGTGTCAAGACAAACTTGCCTGCTGAGAGTATTGTTGGCAGGAAATCAGATTACTTTCTCGAAATTATAGAAGGACCGGATATTGGTCAGTCCTTTTCTCTGAAGGATGAGGAGGTTATCATTGGCCGTCACGGACAATGTGACCTGGTATTACATGATCCTGAGATCTCTCGAAGACATTTAAAAATTGCACCGGGGGGGGAGAAGGGTTGGTGGCTTGATGATTTAGGCAGCACGAATGGAACCTTTGTTAACGGACAAAGGATTACTCATCATACAACTGCTCCAGGAGATCGAATATCCATCGGACAAAGTGTACTGGTCATACAAAGATCCCCTTTGAAGTGACACCTCTACTTTCGACTGGAGGATTTTATGCAATTTTTGTTAGTCGTAGGACGGCTCGCTTTTGTCGCCCTTATCTATCTTTTTATTTTTCGGATTTTCACAGCTCTTTTAGCTGATCTTCAACTAAAGGGAGTTTTCCAACGTTCAACAAACGAATACGGACGTTTAGAGGTTCTCACAGGAGGAGAAACACTCTCCCGAGGACGAATCTTTAGAGTCGATGGAAAAGGGCTGAGGGTGGGTCGTGGCAAGCATAATGATATTGTTTTGCCAGATCATTTTGCATCCATTGATCATGCAGTTTTTCGGTTGCAAAAAGGACAAACTATTTTAGAAGACTTGGGAAGTACGAATGGAACTTGGGTTAATGGAGAGCAAATCCATTCTCCGGTACAAATGGTAGCTGGGGATTATGTGAAAATTGGAAGCATTACCTTCCAATACTCGAGGTGGCAAAATGAGAGTTCTAAGCTTTAGTGAAAAAGGGTGTATTCGCAAAAACAATGAGGATTCCTTTTTAGTGTTGTCATCGGAAGGGCTTTATGCTGTAGCCGATGGGATGGGAGGACACCGAGCAGGAGAGGTAGCGTCTTCTGCGGCTTTGCATGAATTAGAAATGTGGGTTCCTCGTCTAGCGGGGCTTGAAGACCAAGCCTTGGAAAATGGGTTAACCGAGGCCTTTGTTCAAGCAAACCGAGTGGTGCATGAATCCTCCACAACGGACCCGGAAAATGCGGGTATGGGAACAACATTGACGGTTTTGTTAATCCGGAATGAGAAAGTCGTAATTGCTCATGTTGGAGACAGCCGAGCCTATCTATGGCGTAATCAAATCTTAACTCCCTTAACAATGGACCATTCACTGGTCGGGGAACTTGTGAGGTTAGGGCAAATAACCCTTGATGAAGCCAAGAGACACCCTCAGCGAAATGTTTTGATGCGGGCAGTTGGAGCAGATCCAACGATTGACGTGGATTGCAGGAGTATTAGTTTGCAGTCAAAGGATGTTTTTCTTTTGTGCACAGACGGTTTCTCCAATATGATAAGCGATCAGGAACTTACAGAAGAATTCCTCGAACCTAACCCGTGGGAAGAACGGTTGGAGAAATTACGACAGCTTACCCTAGAACGGGGTGCCCCGGATAATTTCACAGCCTTGTGCTGTATATTGGAGTAAGCCAATGATTCAACGTTTTACCTTGCGTATTCTAATTTTAGGAATGATGTGGATAGGACTTAGCCTGCTGAAATTGGACCGTGATATGAGTCCAATCCTTTGGCAAGCCCTAATTTTTACGATCATTGTTCTTTTAGGGAGCTTTCTGGAGAAACTTCTCCATTATCAAGGGGATCCCTATATACTGCCCGTAGTCCAGGCCATTATGGCTCTAGGGCTTGTATTTGTAACGAGAATTAATCCTGCCGTCGCTTTGCACCAATTTTGGTGGGCTAATCTTGGACTATTAGTTTTCTATGTAGTTTTATGGTCAATTAGAGATTATCGATACTTTGGCAGATTTCGATATATTTGGGGACTTTTAGCGGTGGGGTTGTTGTTGATAACTCTTCTGTTTGGCTCTGAACAAGGCGGAGCAACCAGCTCTTTTAAAATCGGGGGAATTGGGCTTCAGCCAGAAGAGTTTGTTAAACTTGCTTTACTCCTCTTCATGGCTTCCTATTTAGAAGAAAATGAAGAATTATTGCGGGTCGGAACAGTACAGTGGGGAAGATTCTCATTGCCTGACTGGCGAACCTTGAGACCGTTTATGATCATGGTGGCTTTCGTGCTGGGAATTTTAGCTGCCCAGAAAAGCTTGGGAACCGCCTTGGTTTTCTATATGCTTTTTGTACTTATGCTTTATGTTGTAACTGAACGAACTCTATATTTAGGGATATCAATACCGATTTTTCTACTGACAGGTACTGCTGGGTATATGCTTTTTAGCCATGTTCGAGTACGAGTATCAGTATGGTTGAACCCATGGCAAGATCCTACGGGGATGGGGTATCAAATTGCCCAATCCTTGTTTGCCATAGGCGGCGGGAAAATTTTAGGTACGGGATTAGGTAATGGTATTGGGGCATCAACGGTACCAGTAGCTATCAGTGATTTTATCTTTTCAGTCATTGCAGAAGAACTGGGGTTTGCGGGTGCTATGGCGGTCCTTGTGCTTTTCTTGATTGTTGTAATGAGGGCTTTTTCAGTCAGTTTGAGAGCTAAAGATCGCTTTGGGCAAATCTTGGCAGCGGGGATTGGAATCCTTCTCGGTACGGAAACGTTGATCATTCTTGCCGGGGTTACAAAGCTGCTTCCCTTGACAGGAATTCCTCTTCCATGGGTGAGTTATGGTGGAAGTTCCCTTATCGTTCATTTTATCCTACTGGGGGTTTTACTGAATATTTCCAACGCTACGGCAGTCAGTTCCCACAGCACTAAGAATAGGGGAAGGGAGTATGCAACATAATGCGAGGGGTACGTAAGGTAGCATTGGGCATGGCCTTTAGTTTTTTTATTCTTAGTCTTGGTTTAGTCTATTGGCAGGTTGTTCAGGCAGATACATTGCTGGCAAATCCCGCTAATAGGCGGTTGATTCTTATGGAAAGCCGAGTAACTCGGGGAGGAATTTTTGATCGTAACGGCGAAATAATAGCCCAAACTCGGGTTTCAGAAGGAAAGAAAACTCGAATCTATCCCAAAGGGGAGATGTTTGAACCGCTGCTCGGTTATTCTTCCGTAAAACTCGGTGCTTCAGGTCTTGAAGGAAGCTTGGCAGATTGGCTGCTAGGAATCAAGAAATCTACGCCTGCCCAAGCAGTTCAGCAGCTCTTTGCCTTACCACGCCAAGGAGATGACGTGGTGCTCACCTTGGACTCCCGTCTCCAAAGTATTGCCTATCACGCACTGAAAGGAAAAATGGGAACTGTGGTAGCTTTAGATCCTCAAACAGGGGAAGTGCTGGCCATGGTAAGCCAACCTAGTTTTACCCCCAAAAACCTGGATCAAAATTGGCATGAAATTATAAGCAAGGAAGAAAAGAGGCCCCTTGCTGAAAAACAAAGGCCCCTTGAACACCGTTATTTTTCCCTCTTTCCTCCAGGATCGACCATGAAAGTAGTCTCTTCGGCAGCTTTATTGCGAAGTGGTATGAACACCACGGATTTATATCAGTGTCAAGGTTCCACGATTATTAATGGACAAGTTATTCGGGAGCAAAATGATAAGGCACATGGTTGGGTTAATTATAATATGGCTTTGGCCGAATCCTGTAACACTTACTTTGCGACCTTTGGAGTTCAGGCAGGGGACGAAACCTTCCTTTCAGTTGCCAAGGGGTTTGGTTTTGGGCAGAAGATTCCCTTTGAATTGAATGTACCAAGGAGTTCAATAACCCAGGAGACCATGAATCCAACATCCCTAAATACGAACTTACTCGCTGCCAGTACCTTTGGGCAAGGGGAGGTTCTGGTTACGCCGTTTCATATGGCGTTAATGACAGCTGGAATTGCAAATCATGGTGTTATAATGAAACCCCATATTATAGAAAGAGTTCTTGACCCTTCTCAGAATACCTTATTTCAACAGAAACCCCAGCCATGGTTAACGGCACTTACGAAAGAAGAGGCAGATAAGATTGCCAGCGGCATGGTTACGGCAGTAACGGATGGGACAGCTGCGCCGGGGGCTTTGCCAGGCGTTCAAGTTGCAGGCAAGACGGGTTCAGCTGAGCCTGGAGGAAATGTTCTGACCCATGCCTGGTATATTGCCTTTGCACCTGCAGAAAAGCCAAAGATCGCGGTGGCTGTTATCGTAGAAAATGGAGGAACCGGAGGAGGAGCTGCAGCTCCTATCGCACGGCAGATTATTCAAGAAGCACTGAACAAGAAAGTAGGTGACAAAAGTGAGTAAAATTTTCGGGGAACGATACGAGGTTTTAGAGCGAATTGGTGCTGGGGGTATGGCGATTGTTTATAAGGCCAAAGACCTTTTACTGAACCGCGTTGTGACCATTAAGGTACTCCGGGAGCAGTTTGTCACTGATGAAGACTTTATACGCCGTTTTAGAAGAGAAGCTCAGTCCGCTGCAAGTTTGTCTCATCCTAATATTGTTTCGATCTATGATGTCGGTAAGGATGGAGATACAGAATACATTGTCATGGAATACGTGGAGGGCCGTAACCTTAAAGAAATCATTCGAGAGTATGCCCCGCTTTCCACAGAACAATCAATTAATCTTGCCCGACAAATCACTGGGGCTATTCAAAATGCTCATGAGCATCATATCATTCATCGAGACATAAAACCTCACAACATATTAGTAACAGCAGATGGACACGCTAAAGTAACAGACTTCGGTATTGCCAGGGCCGTATCTTCGGCAACGGTGACCCATACAGGAGATATTGTAGGTTCTGTTCATTATTTATCTCCCGAACAGGCCAAGGGGATTCAGAGTAATGAGCAATCGGACATTTATTCGTTAGGGATCGTTCTATACGAATTGCTCACAGGTAAAGTCCCTTATGATGGGGAAACTCCCATTGCTATTGCGTTAAAGCATCTACAACAAGAGCCTGTTCCGCCGAGTAAGCTCAACCCTCGTATAGGTCAGGAATTAGAAGGGGTCATTATGCGGGCGATCTCAAAGTCGCCTGAACAGCGATACTTGACAGCAAAAGATTTGCTTGAGGATCTGAATCATATCCAAGCGGGTCGACCTATTGGGCGGTTTGATGTTTTTAAAGGGGATGACCCGGAAAAGACTCAGACTCACAAAGGAATGGGGAAGGCTCTGGCTCCCATTGACGTAAAAGATTCTATCCCCACTAAGACTGTCAATAAGAGGCAATGGCTATTAATTGTTGGGGGCCTCCTACTTCTTTTTGCTTTATTGGGCGGGGGGGTTTGGAACTATCTATCAGTAGAACCGACAACGGTTCCTAATTTAGTGGGTAAAACAGTGCCAGTTGCAGAGGATTATATAAAACAGGCGCAACTGAATCTGGATCCAGAGATCGCTTACGAATTTAATGATGATGTTGAGAAGGATCGGATTATTGATCAAGAGCCTAAAGCAGATACATCAGTAAAAGCCGGTAGATCAATTAAAATTACAGTTAGCAAAGGCTCTGATTTAGGGCAATTTCCAGATGTAACCGTTGGACAGATGTCTAAGGAAAATGCCTTATTCCTTATTCAAAATGCCGGGTTTACAGGTAAGGTAACCTTTGATACAATTCCTAATCCTACTGCGGCTAAGGATGCTGTTCTTCATCAGAATCCAGCACCCCTAGCTACTTGGCCGAAAAATGGAGATATACACTTAACTCTAAGCGCTGGACCACAATTCCAAACGATTAATATGCCAAATGTGATAGGCAAGTCATCTACGGAAGCGAAAACGATCCTTGTTGATCAGAATATGTTGGTTCTGAAGATTGAGACCGAAGTTTCCACAACTTCCCCAGAAGATGTGGTTATAAGCACAATTCCTAACCCGGGAGAAAGCATTCAGCAGGGTTCAGAAGTAACGATGGTTGTTTCGCGGGGTCCAGGACCTTTTGCCCAAGGGATGAGAGACCAAGCAAGTAATAATCGAGTAACGATTGCTCAACTTTTGGCAAGTATGCGATAGGCAGAGTTAAGGTCATGGGTACCGAATGCTGGTAATCATCACAAAACACGATGATTAGTGAGGAATAGTAAATGATCAATGGAGTTTTACTCAAAGGATATGGTGGTTTTTATTATGTCTATGCGGAAGGCCGAGTATGGGAATGTTCCCTGCGCGGTCGCTTTCGTGTTAAAGATCAAGAGTTTTTGCCAGGAGATCGGGTGAACATTTTGCCTGAAGAGGTGGAAGATAAGAGTGAAGCAGAGATCGGGGGGGCATCATCCCTTGTTGAAGCGGAAATCCCTCGATTGGATAAGGCAACGATTGAATCAGTCGGGCCGCGGCGGAATGCCTTAACTCGACCGGCCATTGCTAATGTGGATCAAGCGATTTTAGTTTTTGCCATGACCTCCCCAAAGCCTGATCTTAATCTCTTGGATCGCTTGTTAGTCCAGGTGACGGAGGCGGATGTTGAACCTATCCTAGTTTTTACTAAGTTAGATAAGTATAGGGAGGAAGCTTTATCTAATAGCTCAAATTATGCTATCACAGATGTTTACCGCAAAATAGGATATAATGTGTTTGAAGTCTCCAGCGAAACAGGCCAAGGAATCGATGAAATCGCTGCTCATCTAAAGAATAAAATTAGTGTACTCGCTGGACCTTCAGGAGCTGGAAAGTCTAGTTTATTCAATGCCTTATCTCCTGGTAAGAGGCTAAAAACAGGACGAATTAGCCTTAAGTCGAAGCGTGGCCGGCACACCACACGTCATGTAGAATTAATGGTCTGTGCCGGAGGACTTGTAGCAGATACACCTGGTTTTTCCTCTCTTTACTTACCGGAAATGAAGCGTGCAGAATTGACGGACTGTTTCCCGGAATTTGCCCAACGTCGTAGCGAGTGTCGTTTTAACAGTTGTCTCCATGATAAAGAACCGAATTGTGCAATAAAGGCTGCTCTGGAAAACGGAGAAATTTCATCCGTGCGCTACGAGCACTATCTAATATTTTTAAAAGAAGTAATTGAAGCAGAGAGGAAGTATTAATGTGATTCAATTGGCCCCTTCTATTTTATCCGCAGATTTTTCTCACCTAGCAGAACAAGTGAAACTAGTTGAGGAGGCTGGCGCAGAAGTCTTACATATTGACATCATGGACGGGCACTTTGTCCCAAACCTGACCTTTGGACCAGCCTTGGTTAAGGCCATACGGGAACATTCCCGTATGCGTTTTGATGTGCATCTTATGGTCGAAGAGCCGGAGAACTTTATTGCGGATTTTGCTGCGGCAGGTGCGGATCATATCACCTTTCATTTAGAGACGACGCCTCATGTTCATCGTGTCATTCAACAGATCAAGGAACGTGGGATGACCGCAGGAATAGCACTTAATCCGGCGACTCCCCTTGACGGGTTAAAGTATGTTTTGGAAGATTTAGATATGGTACTTTTAATGACAGTAAACCCAGGATTTGGGGGGCAAAAATTCATTCCAAACGTTCTTCCTAAGATTCAGGTTCTTAGTCATCATCTGGCACAAACTCAATCCGCTTGTCTAATTGAAGTGGATGGAGGGATTAATATTGAAACAGCTCCATTGGTCGCCAAAGCAGGGGCTCATATTTTAGTGGCAGGAGCAGCCGTTTTTGCTCAACCTGATCCACAGCAAGCGGTTAAGCATATTCGCCAAGCTGCAAGCCAACAGTAAGGTCGGTGATTGACATTAGGATCGCTGTTTTAGCAAATGGTCTGTGGGATTTAGAATGGGGAAATCAGGCACTGAAAGAGGTTGATTTCTTGATATGCGCAGATGGGGGAGCAAACAAAGCTGCCCTTTCTTCACGTATGCCTGATCTTGTGATCGGGGATTTGGATTCAATTTCACCAGAAACCTTAAATCGATGTAAAAAGAGTGGATGCTCGATTGAACGATATCCCACTGAAAAGGATGAAACGGATCTGGAATTGGCCCTTTTACGAGCTGAGGAAAAGGCTCATGTGCATGGAGAAGGAGATATTTGGCTGTATGGGGCGACTGGGAAACGGATCGATCATTTCTTAGGTAATGTAGCACTAATGCTCAATTATGCCCAAAAAGGGTATCGGATTCGTGTTGCGGACCCTGATCATGAAATGTGGATTATTCAAGGTCGGGAAGAGATCAGAGGGGCCTCCGGACAGGAAGTTTCCTTGATCTCTATTTCAGAAAAGTCAGTCGTTTCGACAGAGGGCTTGTATTACCCGCTACAGAGGGGGGTTCTTCTTCAGAATCGTCCGCGTGGGATAAGTAATGTTTTTTTTGGGGAGAAAGCGGTGGTTGAGGTTCATGAGGGGTGGGTCCTACTAGTTATTGTGCGGGCCTCTGGGTAATACCTGATGTGTGTCGCTCCTTGCCATCCTTGGCACCGCGACATCAGTCCATCCTTGGACAAGTCCCGTGCCGTTCTGGCACCGAGTAATCTAAGCATGATTGACGCGACTCTACCTAAAGGGTTCGCTTCGCAAAATCACACCCTCTGGGCCAGGGACGATCGGGGGCTGGGGAAACGGGGGGACAGGTTCACTGTTTCGGCGGGAGAGAAACGGGGGGACAGGTTCACTGTTTCGGCGGGAGACGGGGGACAGGGTTTTTGACGTTTTTTATTAATGAGTTATGGTATGGACTTTGAGTGATGTAAATAGTTTTTTGGTTTTCACCTAGAGGTATAACTTAGACTTATCGAGAACAAAACCCCTATCACGGTATTCTTTATTAACTTTTGACGAAGTGTTTTCTTTGATTTCTTTTTTTAGTTTATTCCAGTATTCTTGATACTCGCCGCTGGCGTTTACTTCTCCATTTTCCTTTCTTGTCTTAATAGCGTGGTCATAGGCCTTTTTGAATGTGACTAAGCGAAAGGCATTGTAAGGTTCATATTTAGTCCAGTAATCCTCTACACTTATATTCATTTCTGAGCATACAAAATTAATTATTTTTGTTGCCTCTTCATTGCTTTCTTGGATAGATCGTTCGGATTCCATAAAGTTATTAAGCTCACGTTTGGCTGGAAAAACATTATTCTTTATCGCATAGCTAATAATTATTTTTTCTTCAACTAAAGTATTAAAAACGGTTTTATCATCCACTTCTTTAAACCCGACTATACGACTAAGACCTTTTCTAAATTCAATTTCCCCGATAGAAATCGGTAATAAATCAATATTAGCAACGATATCTTCATAATTAACCGGCTTATTCTCTACAGAGTTTAACGGTTCAGGATTGTTCTGCATGAACTCCTTTGCTAGATTAATATACTCTGCAGTGGTTTTTTTATAGCTAACATATGAATATTGACTCGAAGTACTAATACATCCTAGAATAAGAAGTCCGATTACTCCTATAAGCAGTAACTTTTTGGTCATTACGGTTCCTCCTTCTGTAAGGTTGGGTTATTGAAAACCGTATCAAACAACTTAATTACAAACAAGAGTATTTGTGACAGAAATTGTCGTTATAGGGACGGTTGAATTGGTTCGCTCCAACTTAGATGACGTTTGATGGAATGGTGTGTAATGATTTAGTTCTAAGGGAAGGCTATAACGGTGATAAATACGGAGCTTAACACTATAATCGTTTCTAAATATTGGGCAAATAAGTTAAACAAAGGATTGACGATTATGCAACATGATGAACTATGGATTGGTACTATGCTCGAGGGTAATGCTCGTTGGGTTTTAGTGAAGACAACAGATACAGTAGAGGAAGCACGCAGGCGTCATGGGATGTCTCCGGTTGCCACTGCGGCATTGGGGAGGTTGATGACTGGAGCCCTTATTTTAGCTAGTTCGCTTAAAGGGGAAGAGAATGTTACTTTGCGTTTATTAGGTGATGGCCCTTTAGGAGGGGTTGTTGCAGTTGGAAACGCACAAGGTGAAGTACGGGGTTATGTTCGGGAACCTTTGGTGAATTTACCCCTTAAGGCTTCTGGTAAACTTGATGTGGGTGCAGCCGTCGGGCAAGGAGAATTGAGTGTCAGTAGAAGTCTGAAAAATGGTGAAGTTTATACAGGAATGGTTCCGATGGTCAGCGGGGAGATTGCAGAGGACCTGGTGCATTATTTATTATCCTCTGACCAAATTCCTTCTGCTATGCTGCTTGGGGTATTGGTCGAAAAAGATTATCATGTGGCTGGAGCAGGTGGGCTTTTGATTCAGCCTTTGCCTGGCGCCCCTGAAGAGGATATTCAAGCTATTGAAAACCTGCTTGGACAGTTACAGACAGGAATTAGTGAATTGGTTGCGCAGAGTGAATCTATGGAGGAGCTATTGAGTCGTTTGATGGGACATCTCCCTTATCATGTCTTAGAGCGACGTTCAGCTGGATTCAAGTGTATGTGTTCCAAAGAACGTCTAAGCGGAACCTTGGTCTCTATAGGTAAAAAAGAAATAGCAGACCTGATCTCGGACGGGAATGCCGAGATGGTTTGCCATTTTTGCAGTCAACACTATCAGTTTGATGAGGAAGAGCTTCAGGAGATTTGGGAGCGAGCGTAAGGCTTAGGGTTCGAGAGGGTGTGGAGCCTCTCCGCTCACCTAAGCGCAGTAAGCATTTGAATCCGGAAGAGTTACATGGATAAATGAAAAAAGCCCGAACAAAATGTCGGGCTTTTGATTCATTAGATTGCGCGTTGAACTTTACCGGAACGTAAGCATCGGGTGCAAACTTTGATCCGGGCAGGGGTGCCGTTCACAATCGCACGAACATTTTGCAAGTTTGGTTTCCAAGTTCGCTTTGTCCGTATATGAGAGTGGCTGACTTGAAATCCAGTAACTACTCCTTTGGCGCATACTGCACAAACATTAGCCATGCGCTAAACCTCCTTTGCAGCCGAAATGACACTTATTCATTCTATCAAAAGTCTTACTGGTTGGCAAGGTTTCCAGGGAATATTTGTTGATGCCTTTGAATCCTGCTTTTAATTGAGCTGAAACATAGGTCAAATCTTCTTTGTTTGGGATATATTTGATGGTGGGATAATAGTTTTGAATACTTTCTTGAAAATATTGAACTTTTTCTTTGAACATTTTTCATTTCCTTGGTAGAATAAGTTCAACGTGGACGATACCGGAAGGGGAGGGTCCTTTATGGGAAAAGAAATTATTAATCATTTAGGTAAAATTGAAATCTCTGAAGAAGTCATTTCCACGATTGCAGGTGCTACAGCAGTTGAGTGTTACGGTTTAGTTGGTATGGCCTCACGCAAAATTACGGATGGAGTTGCCGATTTGCTGGGACGGGAAAATTTAGCCCGTGGTGTGGTGGTCACCATTAAGGACAATGAAGTTGTAATAGATCTGTATATCATTGTTGGATATGGTGTTAAGATTTCTGAAGTTGCCGCTAGTGTTATGGAGCGCGTTCGTTATACCACTGAGAAGCTCACGGGATTAAACGTGTCCCAAGTGAATGTGAACGTAAAAGGTGTTCGCGTTTTAGAGTAGGCAAAAGATTAGGGGGATACGGTTTTGAGACCAGCAGCTACGAAGATAAGTGTTCTAGACGGACCACTATGGAAACAAATGATGGTTTCAGGTGCAAAGGCACTGGAATTAAAAAAACACGAAGTTGATGCTCTAAATGTTTTTCCTGTACCAGACGGAGATACGGGAACGAATATGTTTTTGACGATTCAGTCTGCAGCGAGGGATGCGGGAAAAGTAACGAGTCAATCCATCGGAGAAGTTGCAGCAGCAGCTTCTATGGGATCCTTAATGGGAGCTCGAGGTAATTCAGGGGTTATTCTTTCTCAACTCTTGCGAGGAATTGCCAAGGGGTTGGAAGGGTTGAATACAGCAAATCCCCTTCAAGTCGCGCAAGCTTTACAATCGGGAGTAGATACTGCCTATAAAGCAGTTATGAAGCCTGTGGAGGGTACAATCCTAACCGTTTCGAAGGAAACTGCTCGAGGGGCCTTAGCCATGGCCAAAAGCGGGGGATCTTTAGTAGAAACCCTTCAAGAAGCTCAACAAAAGGGTTTAAAGAGTCTAGCTAAAACGCCGGATTTGTTGCCGGTGTTGAAACAAGCAGGGGTAGTGGATGCTGGCGGGCAAGGGTTCCTGGTTATTTTAAGTGGATGGATCGCAGTCCTAACAGGAGAAACCTTCATAACAGAGACTAACGGTGAAGTGGAGAGTTCTCCAGATCAGCATATACCTGTGTCTGCAGAAACTAAAGACTTTATGCAAGTGGAAAACCTTGACTATCCTTATTGCACGGAATTTTTAGTTAAGGGAACGGATTTGCGTGTTGAACAGATGAAACAGGATCTGTTGGACCGTGGAGATTGTCTGCTTGTCGTAGGGACCCCCGAAGTAGTGAAGATACATGTCCATGTTAAAAACCCAGGTAAAATTTTGGATTACGCGATACAGTGGGGTTCACTTCACGAAGTGCAAATCCATAATATGTTAGAACAGAACGAAAGCATGGCCCATGCTTTGAAAGAAAAAGAAATCGCGGATGCTTTAGAAGCAGACACTGAAACTGACAATCCTAGTCAACCACTAAAAGAATTTGGTGTAGTAGCTGTAGCAATGGGACAGGGTATTGCGGATGTCTTTCTAAGTCTGGGGGCTGATGAAGTAGTATTTGGTGGTCAAACTATGAACCCCAGTACTGAAGATCTTGCTGAAGCTGTCCGAAAAGTTCCCGCAAGACAAGTTTTTATTTTGCCGAACAACGGGAATATTGTCATGGCTGCTCGTCAAGTTAAGGATGTTGTCCAGGATCGCCAGGTACATGTGATCCCTAGCAAATCAATTCCACAAGGAATTTCTGCTTTACTAAGCTTTAATAGTGATGGAGAAATTGAGACGAATATAAAAAATATGGAAACGGGACTAAGCGGTGTTCGTTCAGGGGAAGTTACTTATGCGGTCAGGGATTCTCAGTTTGGAGATTTAACCATTTCGGATGGAGATCTATTAGGTCTGATAGAAGATGTCATCGTAACGACAGGAAAATCACTAAATGAAGTAGCCCAATCAACCTTGGATAAAATGGAATGGAAAACTCGTGATTTGGTTACAATATTTTACGGAGAAGAGACAAAACTAGAAGAGGTTGAACGTCTCCAGGATTGGCTTCGTGAAGAGAACCCAAACATCGAAGTTGAGGTTCATCCCGGTAGGCAACCGCTCTACTATTATATCTTTGGTGTGGAATAGGTTAACCTCCGGAATTATTCCGGAGGTTTTCTTTTTTTAACTGTCGTAGGAGGGAACATTGTTGGCAAAGAGTAATGTATTCGATCTTCTAGGCCCAATCATGGTAGGTCCGTCAAGTTCACATACGGCGGGTGCCGTTCGGTTGGGTGGAATGGCTAGAAAGATATTAGGAGAAAAACCAGTTGAGGGAACGATTTTTCTCCATGGTTCCTTTGCAAAGACGGGCAAGGGGCATGGGACAGATCTAGCATTGCTGGCTGGACTGCTAGGGATGCTTCCTGATGATGAACGCATTCCAGAGGCTCCTAAAATCGCTAAGGAACGTGGTCTGAGTGTCAATTATGAAAGCGTCGATCTCGGTGGTGTGCACCCCAACACGGTAAAGTTTGATCTAGTCGGACAATCAGGTGGACATGTTGAGGTAGTAGGTTCCTCCATCGGTGGAGGTACTATCGTCATTCATAAGATCAATGATTTTGAAGTAGAAATCCGGGGTGACTATCCCACACTTGTCATCTTGCACCAGGATCTCCCGGGATTGGTTGCCCAAGTGACTCTTCTCCTGGCAACTGCACATATAAATATTGCAAGTATGAGGGTTTCTCGTGAAAAAAAGGGGGCCAAAGCCTTAATGGTGTTAGAGACAGACCAAACCATTGACCAGGCTGTTCTCGCTTTAATGAGAACACTACCAAGAATTGAGCAAGCAATGGCAATAGAGCCGTTATGATACTAGCTTAACGTTAGCTAAGTTTTCTACATAGGAGGATAATTACATGCGTGCCTATCAAGATTGGGTTATTGAGGCCGAAACTAAAGGGCAAAAACTTAGTCAAGTCATACTTCAAGATCAAATGGAAGAGCTAGAACAAACAGAACAAGCCCTCTTCCAACGAATGAGTGCAAACTTAAAGGTGATGAGAGAGTCCGTAGAAGCTGGATTAGTCGGGAAACGCCGTTCCCTATCCGGTTTAGTGGGTGGAGATGCAGCTAAAGTCGAGAATCGTCGGAACATGGGCGCTAGCTTGGTCGGAGAGATAATGAGTGGTGCTATTGCTAAGGCGCTTGCTGTGGCTGAGATCAATGCTTGTATGGGTAAGATTGTGGCTGCACCGACTGCCGGTTCCTGTGGAGTACTTCCGGCAGTTCTCTTGACGGTCGAGGAAGCACGTCAGGTATCAGAGCGGGACCTCTTGCTTGCACTTTTTACGGCGGCGGGATTAGGGATGATTCTTGCGGAACGGGCCAGTGTTTCCGGGGCTGAGGGTGGATGTCAGGCGGAAATTGGGTCCGCAGCAGCCATGGCCGCTGCAGCGGCGGTGGAATTAGCTGGAGGATCGCCGAGCCAGACGGCTGATGCTGCCGCAATTGCCATGAAGTCAATGCTCGGGTTAGTCTGTGATCCCGTAGGGGGGCTTGTAGAGGTTCCTTGTGTTAAACGAAATGCAACGGGAGCAACCATTGCTTTGGCAGCGGCTGAAATGGCACTTTCCGGGGTGAAAAGTGCGATTCCCATCGATGAGGTTATTGATACAATGGGTCAGATAGGGAAACAAATGCCCTGCGCTTTGAAAGAAACGGCGCAAGGTGGTCTAGCTGTTAGCACAACAGGAAGACGGATTCAGGCTGATTTTCTATGAAACTTACACAAGTTCGATTAGTCTTAAGCAATTTTCAGAGGGCGCTTCTAGCAGAAGAAAAACAGGGCTTTACAAATGCTGGAGTGCTAGGCGGATTCAATACCTTTTTACGAGGAATTCTCCCTCGATTAGAGCAGCTCTTCCCGGATAAGGATCTGGATTTGTTGAGAAAATTGGCTCAGAGCTATCCGACCTTTAGCCCGCTTCGTCGGAGAGAAGCCTTTGCAGAAATTCGCCGTTTTATGTTGGAGATAACGAGCGAAGCCGAAGACATCTTTAGTCAGAATGTATCCCGGCAAGACATTCAGAAAAGGCCTGAGACCCAAGAACTACCAGAAAGAAATTCAGGTGTGGTCGAGAACCTTCCTATCCCTAAGAGGCATAATCGTGGGGATAATAAAAATGCTTCCATGGGAATCAGGCCCTTACAATTCCTTAAAGGAGTCGGCCCAGAAAGAGCTAAGCAGCTTGAACA
Organism: Desulfosporosinus sp.; assembly: GCA_003513495.1. GTDB lineage: Bacteria > Bacillota > Desulfitobacteriia > Desulfitobacteriales > Desulfitobacteriaceae > Desulfosporosinus. Next base: position 63,800 of record DOPM01000020.1, on the reverse strand, counting down.
GCTTGGCTTACATACCATTCAAGACTTATTGCAATATTATCCACGTCGATACGAAGATCGCCGCAAGCGCAGAATAGCGGAGTTGAGAGACGGTGAGCTGGCGACGATAGAAGGCAAAGTAGCAGCAGGACATGTGACCAGTGGAAAAATGAAAGTGGTTAAGCTTAGTATCGAGCAAGGGGGGCGCCTCATTCAGGCAACTTGGTTTAACCAAACGTTTATTCTTAAGCAATATCCCGTAGGAACACGAGTTGTTGTTACGGGAAAGGTTCGCTGGCAGCAACAGACACCGGAGATTATAGCGACGGATATAGAAAAGTCTGGAGTAAATAGCGCTGACACAAATTCACAAACAATTTTACCCATCTATTCAGAAACAGCACGCCTATCCTCAAAAGTAATTCGCAACTTAATCCAAGGTATTATAAATCAGGTGGAAGAGGAGTTTCCTGAGATCTTACCTCAAGAAGAATGCCGAGATTGGATGGGGCGTCCGGCAGCTCATCGAGAAATCCATTTTCCAAAGGACTATAATAATCTCTCCCTGGCGAGGGATCGACTGGTTTGGGAAGAAGTTCTTTTTTTGCAATTAGCAGTTGCTCGATTGCGCCAGGGCATGGTGCGACTTGAAAGCCCTCCTCTAAAGGAGGGGGAGGGGTTAATTCAAAGTTTTTTTGAAGGCTTACCTTTTCAACTGACAGGGGCGCAGAAACGAGTGATTGGAGAAATATTTCAGGATATGGCTCGACCACAAGGAATGGCACGCTTGGTCCAAGGGGATGTGGGATCAGGTAAGACCGCTGTTGCCATGGCAGCCCTGTTGCGAGCGGTGGGCTCTGGCTACCAAGGGGCCATGATGGCTCCAACTGAAATTTTAGCAGTACAGCATTTTCAATCCCTTGAGAAAGTGTTCACCCCTCTGGGAATTTGCGTAGTTTGTTTACTTGGCAGCCAAGGTAAAGCCTTACGAGAAAGAACTTTAGGGATGATTGCCGATGGTCGAGCAGATGTAGTCGTCGGAACTCACGCCTTGATTCAGGAAACGGTGGTATTTAAAGCTTTAGGTCTTGCAGTAACGGATGAACAACATCGCTTTGGTGTACGGCAGCGTTCATTACTTCAAGGCAAGGGAGAGAATCCTCACGTATTAGTCCTTACAGCAACCCCTATACCACGTACCTTGGCCCTGACCCTATATGGGGATTTGCAACTTTCTGTACTTGATGAGATGCCTAAAGGGCGAAAATCAATAATTACTCGTAAATTAACAGAACGTAGTCGTCCAAAAATGGAGAAATTCCTAGACGAGCAAATTAATCTAGGAAGGCAAATCTATGTTGTTTGTCCTTTGGTGGAGGAATCTGAAACCTTGGATCTTATTTCTGCGACCCAGCGAGCTGCAGACCTACAGGAGAGATTTCCGAATTATCGCGTTACTCTTTTGCATGGAAAAATGAAAGGGTCTGAAAAAGAAGATATTATGAACATCTTCAATTCGGGAGAGATAGATATTCTCGTTGCCACGACGGTGGTCGAGGTTGGGGTGAATGTTCCCAATGCCTCTGTCATGGTGATTGAATCAGCAGAGAGGTTTGGCCTTGCTCAATTACATCAGCTAAGAGGACGAGTTGGTCGTGGGAGTGAACAGTCTTACTGCTTTTTAATGGCTGGAAACAAAGGGAGTCGGCGTCTAGACATTCTATGCGAAACCGAGGATGGCTTTCAAATAGCGGAAGAGGATATGCGCTTGCGCGGAACAGGTGAATTATTGGGAACTAGGCAGCATGGCTTAGCTGAATTACGGCTTGCAGATCTTTCGCGAGACGGGCAGCTTGTGGAAAAGGCATACCAGATGGCTCAAAAGGCACTGCAAAACCCAGAGAGGTTCGAAGTGCTTTTTAAGGAAGTGCAGAAGAGATTTCCACCTGAGAAGATTGGTGTACACTAGTATGAAAGGAAGCATGCAACAAGTTGTGCATAGATTCGTTTACTGAGAGGGGGGCTCCTGAGATGGGATCAAGAAGAACGAATCAGTACATAAGATCTATAGAATTAAATCGAGAAGCCGTTCCCTCATTTACCGAATATCCTTTTAATTTAGCGGCTATTAGAAATTTAGAATCACTCGCATTTCATCCCCAAGTAACATTTATTGTGGGGGAAAATGGTTCAGGAAAGTCGACGATCTTAGAGTCGATTGCAGTTGCCTATGGCTTTAATGCAGAAGGGGGAACAAAGAATTTTAACTTTTCGTCCAGAGCGACTCATTCAGAACTCAATAAACATATTAGACTGATTAAAGGATTGAAACGACCAGAAGATGGGTTTTTTCTACGAGCAGAAAGCTTCTATAATTTAGCGTCGAATATTGATGAATTGGATTCAGAACAGTCCTTTGGGCCGCCTCTCATCGACTCTTATGGGGGGAAATCTCTTCATGAACAATCACATGGAGAGTCCTTCTTCGCAGTTTTTCAGAACAAATTTAGAGGCAACGGACTCTATATTCTAGATGAACCTGAAGCAGCACTATCTCCTTCACGGCAAATGTCTATGATTACGAGAATGCATGAATTAGTCCAGCAAGGTTCGCAGTTTATTATTGCCACTCATTCCCCAATCATAATGGCTTACCCCCATGCGCAAATCTATGAGATTCAAGAAGGCCTTGAACGTATAACTTATGAGGGAACAGAACATTATCAAATCATGCGGGCTTTTCTAAATAATACACAGAAAATGTTAGATATTTTGTTGGACTAAGCTTGAATGTTTATGGTCTTACACCCCTTACCACCTACCAATTTGCCCCTTACCTCCAATGATATTTTAATAGTAAATTTTGATAGAATTAAAAAGCCGTGTAAGATCGAAAATGTTCTAATTAGGGTATCTAAACTAGTGGAAGGAATTGCCGAGTATATCTTAATCAAATACTCAAATAATAGTATCAGATTGCAGAAGGGTTAAAAACTATGACAGCAGCGACGCAGGTCTGCTGTCGTTCATAAAATCTAAGGAGGGGTATGCTTTGGCTAAGTCAACAAAACCAATGGTTCAAATGACACCCGAATTAGAAAAATTTAAGTATGAAGTTGCGCAAGAGATTGGAATTGCAAATCGAAAACACAAACGTTTTCCCAATTCACCACAACAATAACCAAGAAAAAAAGATCAGGTTAAACGCCTGATCCTTTTTTTAAGTGCTTACCCTTATTGTAAGTATCTCTCGTAGTCTTCGCGGTCGATTCCTGGATGCAGGCTGATAGCCAAGGCGCCAGCGATGATTTTGGCAACAGTTTTAATGAGTGAATCAATTTCCTTAGGAGTAACCATAAGATTTCCTTGGAAGGGGGAAAGCACATCGTCGATGATCTGGCTAAATACTTCCGGTTTGATACCTTTATAAAGCTGATATAGTTTAGGACTTGTTACAAACTGTTTGAATACTCCTTCCACGGCATCGTGAGCAATAACCCCTGCATTAACGACGGTTGGGAGTCCGATGGCAATTACTTTACAACCCATGGTTTCTTCAGTAATCCCAGCCCTCCGATTACCAACCCCAGAACCAGGGTGAATGCCAGTGTCCGCAAGTTGAATGCTGGTACCAATACGCTCTAGGGAGCCAGCCGCTAGAGCATCGATGGCAATCACTAAATCGGGCTTAACATGTTCTACGAGCCCTCGGATGATCTCGGCAGTTTCTATTCCAGTAAGCCCTAACACACCAGGTGCAATAGCGCTGATTTTACGCAATTGCCCTTTTAACTCATCAGGAGAGAGTTGGTATAAGTGACGGGTTACCATGGTTTTATCAATAACCTGAGGGCCTAAAGCATCCGGTGTAGCGTTCCAGTTACCTAACCCAACAATTAGAATGCTAGCATCCTCTTTAAGATTCATAAGGTCAATTAATCGGTCTGCTAGGATGTGGGTGATGGACTCATGAACGACATAATTATTTGTACGGATTTCTGGAGCATCGATGGTGATGTATTGTCCTTTCGGTTTCCCGATTGCTTCGACCCCTTCGTCGGTTTTAACTGTGATTATGGTGACCTTAGCATGTTCGAGTTCTTGTTCATCCATTAGGACGCCAGGAATTTCTTCCCCGCTTTCCCCACGGAGTAGCTGATGTGCTTCAACTGCTAAATCAAGTTGCACGTTAAGGTGCTGATAGAGTTCTGATTTCTTCATGACGGTTACTCCTTTAATCCCTTTATATTTCTACCATGAAAAATAAGTACAGGTTAATGTCCTCCTTCAGGATGACACAACGTTTGAGTTGCTTTCATAGCAATGTCAAAAGCGCACTGGATTTTTCATTTATCAGTGGTTCCGTGAAGTGGCATGGGGGTCTAATGTGTAAAAAAGTCACTGGGGCTATTATAATAAAAGCTCCCAGTGATAGAGGAAAACGAAGGAAGAGCTAGATGGGGGAAGGGCATTCGATGATTTTCAGATGTTCATCATTGCCACGCCTAGTATATGACAAAAACCGAAACGATATACAATGAAATACGAGGAATTTAGGCATTTCCTGTGGTATACTATTAATTAAAGGAATATGTAAATTCATGGTCTTTCAGGCTTAGGAATCTGATAACCAAATGCAAAGGGGAAAGCAGGTTTTTAGAGTTAGTAGAACAGATGTTAAAAGGTAAAATGCTCTGCTATAATGAGACTTGGAGGGTTTATGAGGATTATTGCAGGAGAAATGCGTGGTCGACAACTTAAGGCAGTTGAAGGAATACATACTCGTCCCACTTCGGATAAAGTAAAGGGTGCAATTTTTAATGTTTTGGGGGACAAGGTCGTAGATTCTCGGGTTTTAGATCTGTTTGCTGGAACGGGAAATTTAGCAATAGAGGCTCTTTCTCGAGGCTCTCGCGAAGCGGTGTTAGTAGAAAAGAACTACGATGCTTATCAAGTTATTCAGAAGAATCTTGAACAACTTGGGGTGAGCCAAAAATCGAAACTTCTATTAATGGATGCTTTCAAGTTTATTCATAGATACCCAGATGAAGTTTTCAACCTTATTTTTTTAGATCCACCTTATCGACAGGAGCTTATTCCAAAGGTTCTTGCAGCCTTAAAGGAATCTACTTATTTAACGACTGAAGGCGTAATTGTTGCTGAGACGGCTAAAGATGAAGAATTAATGGGTGATATTTATCCGTTTGAGATTCGTAAAACAGGAGACTATGGAGACACAAAAGTATGGTATCTACAGAGAATGGATGTATGACAAAGGGAGAGGATATAAATGGAAAGTGATATTCACGGTTTACTTAATGAAGTGGAAGAGATCGTCGATCATGGCACGAAAATTCCGATGACAGGTAAAGTTTTAGTCGATGACGCTGTAATCTTTGAATTACTTGACCGTGTGCGAGCGGCCCTGCCTGAAGAGATTACGAATGCTAAATGGGTTTTAAAAGAACGTCAACGTATTTTAGATGAAGCACAAGCAGAAGCACAGAAGCTCCTTGATCAAGGGAAAACCTATGTTGATAAAATGGCTTTAGAAAACGAAGTGGTTAAGCAAGCCCAAGACTATGGAGAAGATATTGTTAAACAAGCACAAACGTTTGCCTGGGAAGTAAAGAATGGTGCAGTGCAATACGCTGACGAAATGCTTCAGCATGTGGAACAGAGCTTATACGAGACCCTTCAAGCCTTACGTAAAAATCGGGAGGAGTTAAATGAACTGGCCAAGGAAGATCGGAGCAGAAAATCCGAAAATGTTGAGAGTGAGTAATCTCACTCTTTTTTATACTTATCAGACTTTCATGCTGCATGAGCAACATCATTGAGGGATGGAAAAATAATGTTGGGTCAAGATACTTCACTAGGTTCAGTATGACTTAGTACAGTGTCATCCTGAGTGCTAGCGAAGGATCTAGACCCTTGAGTCGTACCTCTTCAGGATGACACAGTGCTTAAGTTGCTTTCATAGCAAAGACATGTATAAAAGACGCGTAGCGTTTTTCTTAATAGAGATTACGAAGGGCGAAATCGTATCAAAGCGAGAACGACTAGAAGGAACATACATCCGATAAATACATAAGAACTTAAGTGCCAAGTGTTCCAGAAATAAGCAGATGGGTCCGGAAGTTGGACAGGTATGGTTGAGGCAGGAACCTTTGCAACGAATAGAAAGAGCTGACTCAGCCCGAGGGCAATAAGTGCGTGAAGTGTCCTAGCAATCAAAAATGAGGAGAAGCGCAAGTCTGTGCCGCTGATTAATCCAGCGACTTGAGCAAAGACGGACAATCCCCCCCAGCCCATAAGTAGAGAAAGAAGGGCTACTTGCTGATCAAGTAAGGAAAGGGCTTGGATCGCTTCCTGACATCCTAAGGTCATTTCAAATAGTCCGTTAAATAAAGCTTGAAGAACGGGTATTTGAATGATTCGAATGATACTATGCCCAATAGTCGCTAATAGTAAGGGAATATGCCAGAGATTTAAAAGCCGAAGTATTACTGAAAAAAAAGCCATAAAACCGGCTACCATCAGCACGGTATTTGTGCTTTGCTTGATGGCATCCCCAAGAACTTGACCAAAGGTGCGAGTGTCCCTGTTCTGAGCGTTTTTCATTTCTCGCCATGCGCGTTTAAACGAGGGAAATGTAGAACTTTGTTGAGAGTTGGGTGTAACCCTGTAAAACCTGAAAAGAAAGCCAACGATTAAGTTAGCGAGATAGACGGAGCCAGCTAATAAAATACCAAGGGCTGGTTTTCCCAGCATACCAGAGGCAACGGCTCCGAACATAAAACCAGGACTGGGATTATTAGTAAATGCTAAGAGACGCTCCCCTTCCTCTCGGGTTATTTCTCCGTCATTGCGAAGCCGGGCAGTTAGCACCGCTCCCATAGGAAATCCCGAAGTATAGCCCATGGCTACAACAAAAGCGGCTTTGCCAGGAAGACGAAAAACTGGACGCATGAAGGATTCTAGAAGGACACCGAGAAAATGAACAAATCCTGAGGCCATTAAGAGTTCGGAAAGAATGAAAAAAGGGAGTAAGGCAGGGAGGACGAAGCGCCACCATAGGGTCAAGCCTCCTCCTGCAGAGCTTAGCACTTCCTGTGGGTAAATGAACATCCCAAGGGCCAATAAGCTTAAGGTAAGGACACGGGCAACGTTGGACATGAATAAACACCTTCCTTCATAATTTATATGGAGGAATGCCGGGCCCTAGAAGTCATGGGGAGGGAAAATCGATGAATCCAAAAATAGGACTTGTACTGGGTGCGGGAGGTGCGCGAGGATTTGCCCACTTAGGGTTTTTACAAGTGCTGGACGAGGAAAAGATAAGTATGGACCTTGTCGTCGGATGTAGTGCAGGAGCTATATTCGGTGCTTTATGGTGTGCGGGAATGGATCTTTATCGTATAGAGCGACTGTTGACCTATCCAGGGTTTGCTAAGAAAATATTGGACCCAGCGGTTTCTAAGGGAGGGCTAATAAAAGGGGATAGGATTCTTGAAGTGATCCGCCTATTAACAAAGGATATGTCCTTTGCCGATCTCAAAATTCCCTTAGCAATTGTGGCCACAGATATCGAAACAGGGGAGCTTGTCGTATTTCGAGAGGGGAGCGTTGCCCAGGCCGTTCGAGCAAGTATTTCGATCCCCGGATTTTTCAAACCATATTATTATCAAGGACATCTCTTAGTGGACGGTGCTGTTAAGAATCGTTTACCAGTAAACATTGCTCGAGATATGGGAGCAGAGAAGGTTATAGCAGTCGATGTCAAAAAAGGACGAATGAATAAATTAAGCAGCGCAATGGATATTTTGTTGCAATCCATCGAAATTCTCGAAGATGAAGTGTTTCGTGCCCATTGTCATGGTGCAGATCTGCTCATACAACCGGACATTGGACATATTGGAAGTTTCCAGTTTGACCTAGCAGAAGAAGGAATCCGGCTTGGCAGGCATGCTGCATTGACTAAATGTTCTGAGATTAAGAGAATAATGGCGTAAGGGGTTAAAAAACCTTGGATTGTATGCTAAACTCTTTAATGGCAAAGATTAACCTTGTGGAAAGAAATAGTAATAAAAATTAAGTGAAAAATACGTTTTTAGGGAAGACTATATTTATTACTATTGTAAAGGTTACTTTGAGATCGGAAAGCCAACTTTGTTCAACAAAGTTGAAACATTGAGACTTCGGTGGGGGAATTTACCCCCCTCGCGATTTGAGACAAAGGGGTATATAAAAAATGAAGATTCTTGTTATCAATTGTGGAAGCTCTTCGCTAAAATATCAAGTAATTGACATGGCCACGAAGAATGCTGTCGGAAAAGGTTTAGTAGAACGAATTGGCCTCGATGGGTCAGTGCTTACTCATCGCACGAGCTCTGGCGAAAAAGAAATTATTAAGGCGGAAATTACAGATCATACTGTAGCTATCAAACTTGTATTGGAGGCCTTGATTTCTCCACAATACGGTGCCATTAAAGATTTGAAGGAGATCTGTGGAATCGGACATCGCGTGGTTCATGGAGGAGAAAAATTCTCGAAGTCCGTTCTTATTGATTATGCCGTTATGGAAGCACTCGAAGAATGTGTCGAGCTTGCACCTCTTCACAATCCCCCCAATATAGCAGGGATTGTAGCTTGTCAAAAAATGATGCCAGGAGTTCCTCAAGTGGCTGTGTTTGACACGGCCTTTCACCAAACCATGCACCCTAAAAGTTATATTTACGGCTTGCCTTATGAGTATTATAAAAAGTATGGAATACGGAAATATGGTTTCCATGGGACGTCTCATAAATATGTCAGTCAACGGGCAGCAGTTCTTCTTCAGAGACCTCTTAGTGAGCTAAAACTTATCAGTTGTCACTTAGGTAATGGCGCCTCGATATGTGCTATTCGAGGAGGAAAATCCATTGAAACCTCCATGGGCTTTACTCCTTTGGACGGGCTTATGATGGGAACACGCTCAGGTGCTTTGGATCCAGCGATTGTTACCTATATCATGAACAAAGAGAATCTTACGGTGGATCAAATGAATGATTTTCTGAACAAGAAATGTGGTGCCTTAGGGGTTTCGGGGATAAGCAGTGATTTTAGAGATATTGAAGTGGCTGCGGCACAAGGAAATCCTCGGGCAAGACTCGCTTTAGATATTTTTGACCATGACGTTCGGCAGTTTATTGGCTCTTATGCGGCTGTTTTGGGTGGAGTGGATGGAATTATATTTACCGCGGGAGTTGGAGAAAACTCTGCAGAAATGCGAGAAGCCATCTGTAATAACTTGGATTATATAGGAGTTGACCTGGATCGCGAGAAAAATAAGGTTAGAAGTGAAGAAGTAGATGTTTCCAAGCCAAACGCTCGCTGTCGTGTACTAGTCATTCCTACGAACGAAGAACTGATGATTGCCCTAGAAACCCATGACTTAATCTTGTAGGGGCATTCATTAAATTGCCCCTAGATGTAAATGCTACAAAATGTGTAAAGAGTTTTCCTTGACAAAGAAAAATGTGCCAACTATAATAATGAATGTGTATTGGGGTGGTAAATATGAAAGTGAATGTAGCCCAGGTTCGTCTTAGTGGCGGTGAAAGTGTCCATTATGATTTAGTGGAAGACTTTTCTGCTTTCGATTTGGGAATTGAGGCCCTCTCATTTCAAGCACCGGTACACGTGCAACTTCAAGTAAATAACACCAGTAGAGCAATGTTAGTCAAAGGAACTATACACACAAAGCTTAAAGCAACGTGTGGACGCTGTTTGGAATCGTTCGAATACTCAATAGAACTTCCCTACGAAGACGAATGGGCCTTTCGAACCTTAGCAACAGAGGATCTCCTGGAGACTGCACTCATTTTAGACAAAGATGACATCGATATTACCGATCGAATTTTTGAACAAATTGTGTTAGCTTTACCGATGAAGTTTATTTGCTCAGTAGAGTGTCAAGGGCTATGCCCAAACTGTGGTGCGAATAGAAATCTTACCCCATGCAATTGTGGGGAAGGAGTAATTGACCCCCGGTTAGCAGCACTGGCCAAGTGGCAATCCAATGACTGATTAAGTTCAGAAAACATAAAGGGGGTGTAATTATGGGTGTTCCGCAACATCGACAATCAAAATCAAGGGTACGTAAACGTCGGGCTATGTGGAAACTAACTGCACCAAACCACATCGAATGCCCCCAATGCCATAAACCAAAAATGCCGCATTATATTTGCCCTAGTTGTGGGTTTTATAATTCTAAGGCAGTTATTGCTATTGAATCATAGGTTTGCACTAAGGAGCGACAAAGGACTCTTCATAAGAAGAGTCCTTTGTCGCTCCTTTATGCCTTTCGGAACATATAACCGTATAATTTTCCATAGGGCAATTAAAGAATTTGTCCCTATGGTTTTTTTTAGTATATTAGACTTACATGTCGCTTTGCGGCACCACGAATCAACCAACTCAATTCTTCTGACAGGACATTAAGTATGAATCAAGGCCGTTCTGAGCGCAGCGAAGAATCTAGATCCTTCGGTCGTCCCCATGACAGGAGACGGTGCTTTAGTGCTTTTATCATTTCTTTCCCTTTCGACAGGGTTATTTCTTGATAAGCGTCCTAAGATAGTTTATAATTGTGACCAGGTCATAAATCGAAGCTCGAAGTACGATGCACGAAGTTCGAACCAGGGCTTTGTAACTCACTCATATTGGTTCATTATTAGATGGTATGTGTGACGTGCTAGAAACTAGAGCTTAGAAAAATGCAAGGTGAGAAATGGTGATATAGATGGCTCGATATAGTAAAGAAGAACGCCGTAAACTATTAGAGGAAGCACTTTCTGAGAACCCATTTTTTACAGATGAGGAGCTCTCCGAGCGGTTTAAGGTGAGTGTCTCAACCATTCGTTTAGATCGCGGTGAATTGGGAATTCCTGAACTACGGGAACGAACCCGCGCAGTTGCCCAAGAAGCGTACTCGACTTTGAAAACTTTAGATGATCAGGAATTAATAGGTGAGTTGATTGAACTGGTGATCGGTGAGAAAGCTTGTTCCAGGTTGACGATTGAAGAAAGTATGGTTTTAACTAAAGCCAGAGTGGCTCGAGGGCATTACTTGTTCGCTCAAGCAAACTCTCTGGCCATTGCCTTAGTAGATGCACCAATGGCCTTGACAGGAAGTGTTGAGTTAAAATTCAAACGGCCCGTTCAATTGGGCGAGGTTGTTATCGCTAAAGGAACTGTTCTCAAACGAAAACAAAATAAGTATTGGGTTGAAATATCAGTAAGCGTTGGATCAGAAGAAGTACTTCGAGGAGATTGGATTCTTTTTGCAATTGAGGATTTTTCAGGTGCAAGGGAAAAGGAGATGGAGTAGATGAGAATTGCAGTCGATGCAATGGGTGGGGATTATGCTCCTGAGGAAGTCCTCAAAGGGGCAATGATGGCCGCAGAGGCATGGCCCGATAGTCACCTCATACTGGTTGGGCAAAAGGAGCGTCTTCAAACCTTCCTATCAGGCCCGTTGCCTAAAAATGTATCCCTCTTTCAAGCCTCTGAGGTTATAGCAATGGACGAACATCCTGCCAACGCCGTGCGTAAGAAGAAAGACTCCTCCATTGTGGTTGCGACTCGCTTAGTTAAGCAAGGCGAGGCAGATGCTATTGTGAGCGCAGGAAGTACAGGAGCACAAATGGCAGCAGCACTTTTGGGTTTAGGGCGGATTAAGGGAATTGAACGTCCGGCTATTGTTACAGTTCTTCCAACATCAGAAGGCGGAAAACTCATTCTCGATGTAGGTGCAAATATGGATGCCACACCTGCACATCTTTGCCAATATGCGCAAATGGGCAGTATCTATGCCACAAAAATCTTAGGGATTCCCAATCCCCGCGTAGGTCTGCTGAATGTAGGAAGTGAAGAGGGAAAAGGTAATGAACTAACCCAGAAAGCTTATCCATTGCTCAAAGAAGCCCCGATTAATTTTATCGGAAACGTAGAGGGACGGGATGTTCCCTATGGACGGGCAGATGTGGTCGTTTGTGAGGGGTTTGCAGGAAATATCCTGCTAAAAACCGCTGAAGGGCTGGCGGGAGTATTGTTTGAGCAAATTAAGGAGAAGATTACTTCAAACATTGTTCGCAAGCTGGGTGCCCTAGCTGTCAAACCAGGATTGAAAGAGATTGCTCAAATGATGGACTATGCGGAATATGGCGGAGCTCCTTTGCTTGGAGTTAATGGAATAAGCATTATTTGTCACGGAAGCTCAAAATCGAAGGCGATCTTTAATGCAATTCGAGTAGCACGAGAATGTGTGCAAGTTCAATTAATTGAACAAATTCGTGAAGATCTGCCTAAGTAAGAAATGTTAACTAAAGGAAAAGAGGCTGCGATTGATGCGTAGTGTGGGTATTGTGGGGATAGGGTCATATGTTCCGGAAAACATTATGACAAATAAGGATATGGAACAATTCTTGGACACCAATGATGAATGGATAATATCGCGTACGGGGATCAGGCAGCGTCATATTGTCCCGAAGGACATGCCTGTCTCGGAATTATGTTACCAAGCAGGGTTAAAGGCCTTAGAAGATGCTCAGATAGCCCCTGAAGAGGTCGATCTGATTATAGTGGCTACGATAACACCTGATTACGCTTTTCCGGCCACTGCATGTCTGGTAGCAGATCGTTTAGGAGCTAGGAATGCTGCAGCCTTTGACTTAGAAGCAGGATGTACAGGTTTTATCTATGGGGTGGTGACCGGCAGCCAGTTTGTTGCTACAGGAATGTATAAGACAGTTCTCGTCATTGGCGGGGAAACCTTAAGCAAGGTGCTGGACTGGACAGACCGCTCCACCTGTATCCTCTTTGGGGATGGTGCCGGGGCAGCGGTTCTGCAACCGGTTAAAGAGGGATTTGGGTTCTTAGGTCACGAACTTGGTTCAGATGGTTCTGGGGGGGCGTTACTGAGTCAACCTGCCGGAGGTTCAAAGTATCCGGCAAGTTTAGAAACCGTGGAAAAAAACATGCACACACTTCAAATGGAAGGTAAGGAAGTTTATAAATTTGCCGTCCGAGTTATGGGTGATGTTTCCATGAAAGTTCTGGAAAACGCTGGCTTAAAAAAAGAGGATGTGGATCTTCTGATTCCGCACCAAGCTAATATTCGAATTGTCGATGCAGCTGTGAAGAGACTTGGTATCTCACCAGATAAAGTGATTGTCAATCTAGATAAATATGGAAATATGTCAGCTGCATCTATTCCTGTCGCTTTAGACGAGACATTCAAAGCGGGACGTATAAAAGAGGGGGATATTATTGTGATGGTTGGATTTGGAACAGGATTAACTTGGGGAGCTTGTGTTTTGAAATGGACGAAAGTGGGAAAAATGGATGATTAAAACAAGGATATGTGACCTGATTGGAATTGAATACCCCATTTTTCAAGGTGGGATGGCATGGGTTTCAACGGGCGAGTTAGTGGCGGCAGTCTCTGAAAGCGGCGGTTTAGGGATTATTGGCTCCGGACAGGCTCCTGCAGACTGGTTGCGTCAAGAAATCCGCAAAGTGAAAGCGATTACCAAGAAACCCTACGGAGTAAACGTCATGCTTATGTCTCCGTTTGTGGATGAAGTAATGCAGGTTATCCTTGAAGAACGTGTACCAGTGATCACGACGGGAGCAGGGAATCCCGGAAAATACGTTCCTATGCTTAAAGACGTTGGGACGAAGATAATTCCAGTGGTGGCCTCTGTTGCTCTTGCTAAACGTCTCGAAAAGGCGGGCGTTGATGCGCTTATCGCTGAAGGAACGGAGTCGGGTGGACATATCGGTGAAATTGGAACGTTGCCCTTGGTTCCTCAAGTGGTTGATGCAGTAAACATCCCGGTTATTGCTGCCGGTGGGATCGTAGATGGACGGGGGCTGGTGGCTGCCTTAGCTCTTGGTGCTGAAGGAGTACAAATGGGAACGCGCTTTATGTGTGCAGAAGAATGTACGATTTCTCCTCTAATTAAAGATAGAATTCTTAAAGCTAAAGATCGTGCCACGGTTATAACAGGACGTTCAACGGGTCATCCCGTTCGTTGTTTAGATAATCGCTTTACCCGTGAAATGGATCAATATGAACGGGAAGGGATGCCTGCTGAGGAACTTGAGAAAATCGGGGTTGGAAAATTGCGCTTAGCCATGGTGGAGGGGGATGTTGATAACGGTTCGATCATGGCAGGGCAAGTGGCCGGAGCGGTTAAGTGTATTGAACCTGCAGCTCAAATTATTCAAGCTATTATGCAATCTGCAGAACAGGAATATGAGCGTCTCTCTGCACGGTTCGCAGAGAGGAGGGCTTAAACTTGGGTAAACTCGCTTTTGTTTTTCCAGGTCAAGGATCCCAGTATGTGGGAATGGGGAAGGAGCTCTTTCAGATCCCTAGTGGAGAAAGAACACGAGAGACAGCCCGGGAGATACTAGGAAATGAATTTATTTCGTTGATCGAAGAAGGTCCTGAAGAGGAACTTCAAAAGACTGTAAATACACAACCAGCTATATTGCTCGTAAGTGTGGTGGCTTGGCAACAACTTCGAGATGCGGGAATTGAAGCAGATTATGTTGCTGGGCACAGTTTGGGGGAATATTCCGCCCATGTAGCTGCGGGTAGTCTGGATTTCACAGAGGCTTTAAGCGTGGTAAGATCCCGGGGAGAACTTATGCAAGGAGCAGTTCCCAATGGTGAAGGAGGCATGGCTGCTATCCTAGGACTTCCAACGGATCAAGTGGAGGAAGCCTGTCGCCAAGCATCAGTTCAAGGTATAGTAGCTCCGGCAAATTATAATTGTCCAGGGCAAGTGGTTATTTCCGGAGAGAAAAATGCAGTAGCCAGTGCTATTGAGGCTGCCAAGAAATTGGGAGCAAAGCGTGCCATTCCTCTTACGGTAAGCGGACCCTTTCACTCCCGCCTGATGGAGAAAATGGGAGAAGAATTGCGCCAAGTCCTAGAGGGAGTCTCGTGGCAATCACCACGTTGCCCTGTCATTGCCAACGTAAACGGAAGAGAGGTTATTTCCTCTGAACAAACGGTTCAAGCCTTGGTTGAGCAGGTCAGTGGCGCTGTTCTATGGGAACAATCTGTCCGGCATCTTCTAGAGCTGGGTGTGGATACGTTTATTGAATGCGGCCCGGGGAAAGTCTTAACAGGTCTAATTAAAAAAATCTCCCCAGAAGCTAACCTCCTCCGGGTAGAAGATAAGGCGTCCTTAGAAAAGTCACTTGCATATTTGAAGGAGAGTCGTTAAAATGATGCTGAAAGATAGCGTGGCCATTGTAACAGGGAGTGGGCGGGGGATTGGGCGTGCCATAGCCTTGGAATTAGCAGCTGCGGGTGTGAAAGTAGTCGTCAATTATGCGGGCCGTTCGGATAAAGCTGAGGAAACTCTAGAACTAATCCGCGGAGCTGGGGGGGAAGGCGTGGTCGTTCAGGCTGATGTTAGTCAACAGACGGATGTCGATCGCTTGGTACGAACAACACTCGAACAGTTTGGCAGGATTGACATTCTTGTCAATAATGCCGGGATTACTCGTGACACCCTGCTCCTTCGCATGAAGGAAGATGATTGGGATGCTGTCATGGCAACCAATCTCAAAGGAGTTTTTCTCTGCACCAAGGCGGTAAGTAAAGGCATGCTTAAACAACGTTCAGGTGTAATTGTTAATATTTCTTCCGTAGTAGGTCTTTCTGGAAATGCAGGACAAGCTAATTATGCCGCAGCCAAAGCGGGAATCATTGGTTTTACGAAATCTATCGCCAAGGAATTTGCCTCTCGTGGAATTCGAGTTAATGCGGTTGCACCGGGGTATATTTCTACCGATATGACGGGGACATTATCAGAAGGGACGCAAAATGATATTTTGCGAGCAATTCCCCTCGGTCGTATAGGAAACCCTGATGACATTGCTAAAGTTGTACGGTTCCTTGTGTCCCCTGAGGCATCCTATATTACAGGACAAACCTTAAGTGTTGATGGGGGTATGGAAATGTAATGCTGATCAAAATGTTGTGTTTCTAATGAGAGGAGGTGAAGAAGCAGCATGGGAGTTTTCGAAAAAGTGAAAGCCATCGTCGTCGAGCAACTTGGGGTAGATGAAGGAACTATTACCCCGGAAACCTCCTTTGAAGAGCTAAATGCAGATTCTTTGGATATCGTAGAATTGATCATGGCTCTAGAAGAGGCATTCGACTTGGATATTCCGGATGAAGAAGCCGAAAAAATCAGAACGGTTGGAGATGCAGTAAACTACATCACGGAAAACAAATAACCTCAAAAAGGTCCCGTATTCAATGCGGGACTTTCTTTTAAGAGTTTTTAGTTCTCCTTTGAATTCGTACTTCGAACCACGAATATCGAATATCGAGTCAGGGGGAGTTTAAATAGATGCTCGAAGCTTGAGACTATAAGGATTTTACAAGGGGTAGAACTCGAACAGGAGGAAAGATTGTGAAAATACCCGACCTACGTATTGGTAATTTAGTGGCTAAGATTCCTATTATTCAAGGAGGAATGGCCGTAAGGATATCTATGGCTCCTCTTGCTGCGGCAGTGGCTGAAGAGGGGGGGATTGGAATAATTGCCGGCAGTGGTCTGTCGGTAGAGGAGCTAAAAGCTGAAATCCGCGAAGCCCGACGACGTACCAAAGGGATTATCGGGGTGAATATTATGTTTGCCGTCCGTGAATTTGCCCAATTGGTTCACGCTGCTTTTGAAGAAAAGATTGATCTTTTGGTTTCTGGTGCAGGGTTTTCTAGGGATATGTTTACTTGGGGTAAGGAAAAGGGCATTCCCGTCGTACCCATTGTATCCTCTGCGAAACTTGCAAAATTATCCCAAAAGCTAGGTGCTGCTGCCGTGATCGTAGAAGGAGTAGAGGCTGGCGGACATTTGGGGACGGATCGTTCTATCCATGATATTCTTCCGGAAGTCATCGCTGCTGTCACTATCCCTGTCATAGGAGCAGGTGGAGTTATCGATGGACAAGGTGCAGCGGAGATGTTGAAGAAAGGTGTATCCGGAGTACAAATGGGAACCCGATTTGCCCTCAGTGAAGAGAGCAGTGCGGCTCCTGCTTGGAAAGAGGAAATGTTAAAGGCTACAGAGAAAGATATTGTGTTTGTTCATAGTCCCGTTGGGTTGCCGGGGCGAGGGATTCGGAACCCCTTTACCTTGGCACTGGATGAAAACAAGGACGTTACTCCGACGGATTGCAAGGGTTGTCTTAAAAGCTGTGAAGGAAACTTTTGTATTATGGACCGCTTAATTATGGCTCAAGAAGGGGATGTTCAAGAGGGGCTTATCTTTTCAGGGGCTAAAGTTCATAAAATTAAAGAGATTTTGTCTGTGCATGAGATCTTTGAGGATATCAAAAAAGGAATACTCAGTGTTAAGGAGGAATAGGTGTGCATCGAGCAGTTATAACCGGGATGGGTGTAATCACTCCCTTAGGAAATAGCTTAGATAAATTTTGGAATAATTTAAATGAAGGAAAGTCTGGAATAGGACTGTTGACACGGTTTGATACTTCAGATTTGCCGACAAAGGTTGCTGCAGAGGTTAAAGACTTCGAACCGACGGATTGGGTTAGTAAAAAGGAAAGCCGCCACATGGATCGCTTTGCCCAATTTGCAATAGCAGCAGCAAAGATGGCGGTGCAAGATGCGAAACTTGATTTAGAGAGTGAAGATAAGGAACGAATTGGGACGGTCATAGGTTGTGGAATTGGTGGTGTGACATCCTTTGAGGATCAAAAAGAAGTCCTGATGAGTAAAGGAAGCAGTCGAATTAGCCCGTTTTTTGTTCCAATGCTGATTAGCAATATGGCGGCAGGGCATATATCCATTGAGTTCGGCCTACAGGGTTCTAGTATCACAGTTGTTACAGCCTGTGCTTCGGCAACCAATGCAATTGGAGAAGCGCTGAGATTAATCCAACGCGGAGAGGCTGACGTTGTTCTCTGTGGCGGAACCGAGGCCCCAATTACTAAGCTGGCCTTTGCCGGTTTCTGCGCAATGAAGGCAATGTCGACTGAAAAGGAACTTTTTGAGCAGGCCTGCCGACCCTTTGATAAACGTCGGAGCGGTTTTGTTATGGGGGAAGGTGCAGGGGTACTGGTTCTTGAATCCTTGGAACATGCCAAGGCTCGTGGTGCACGCATCTACGCAGAATTGGCCGGGTATGGAAGTACCTCAGATGCTTATCATATTACGACGCCTGTTCCTGGCGGTGCCGGAGCGATTCGAGCCATGAGTCTTGCCTTAAAGGATGCAGGGGTAAGTCCGGAAGAGGTTCATTATATTAATGCTCATGGAACAGGTACGGGGCCCAACGATGTGACGGAAACAGTTGCAGTCAAACACCTATTTAGTGATCATGCACCAAAGTTGGCAATTAGTTCAACTAAATCCATGACGGGACACTTAATGGGGGCTGCCGGGGCTATTGAGGCGGTTATTTGCGCGCTGGCCATTGAGCGGGGAGTCATCCCGCCTACGACGAACTATGGAGAACCAGATGAAGAATGTGATCTAGACTATGTACCCAATAGTGCACGAAAACAAGACGTTCAAGTTGCGATGTCTAATTCCTTAGGTTTTGGGGGGCATAATGCCACCATCGTGTTGAAGAAATTGCCTAAAGATGAGGAGATCTAAACTATGGTTGAAAAAAGAACCAAAGTAACTGAGAACTCCAAGAAAACAGGGGGGAAGCCAGGGCGAAAGAAATACGCCCTGACTTCCCCAAAACTTGAACCGGGCGTTAAGCTCGCTAAGCGCCTGGAATTAGGAATTCCGCCAAATCGGCTCTTCACTACGGCCTTAACCCATCCCTCTTATGTTTTTGAGAATCCGCAGTTCGGCAAAGAAAATAACCAACGGCTGGAGTTTTTAGGAGATGCAATCTTGGATTTTGTCATAGCCGAATTCTTGTATCTGAGTTATCCTGAACGCCCAGAAGGTGAGCTGACAAAGATGCGAGCTGCTGTTGTTAACGAAACAACCTTGGCTCGCAAGGCTCAAGAGATAGACTTAGGTCAAGAATTGTTATTAGGCAAGGGAGAACTGGTATCTGGGGGACGGGAACGTCCCTCTATATTGGCGGATGCTTGGGAAGCGGTTATCGGAGCAATTTATTTGCAATATGGGTTCCAGGAAGCCCGCAGGGTTATTTTAGAGTTGCTTAAACCAGCCATCGATGAGGTGGCTAAGGGGAATTATGGAGATTACAAAACTGTTTTACAGGAAAAAGCACAACGGGAAGAAAAGGAAGTAAGCTATCAGATCCTATTAGAAGAAGGACCAGATCATAACAAATGCTTTACAGCTGGAGTTTTTGTCGAAGGTGATCTCATGGGAAAAGGAACTGGACGAACCAAAAAAGAAGCTGAGCAACATGCTGCCAAACAAGTTTTAGATCATTGGGGGAGGGAGAACGATGGCTAAACCTGAGAATTTCCCGGTTTTCTTGAAGGGAATTCATATTCAGGGATTTAAGTCGTTCGCTGATTCTGTTAAATTAGAGTTAGGTCAAGGGTTAAGCGTTATTGTCGGACCAAATGGGAGCGGGAAAAGTAATATCGCTGATGCAGTTCGCTGGGTTTTAGGAGAACAAAGCGCTAAGAGCCTCCGAGGTTCAAAAATGGAGGACATTATTTTTTCAGGAAGCACACAACGCCGCCCGGTTGGAATGGCTGAAGTCTCCTTAATTTTTGATAATACTACGGGAATATTCCCTTTGGACTTTCGCGAAGTCACGATTACTAGACGGGTCTATCGTGACGGAGAAGGACAATATCTAATTAATAAAGCAGCTTGTCGGCTTAAGGATATTCAGGAACTATTTATGGATACAGGAGCTGGCAAAGAAGGATTTTCGATCATTGGGCAGGGGCGGGTTGAGGAAATCTTAAACCTGAAATCAGAAGAACGTCGATCGCTCATTGAAGAGGCGGCTGGAATTACAAAGTACCGTTCCAGAAAACGTGAAGCCTTGAAGCGTCTGGATGCAACAACGCTAAACCTTCAGCGCATTGACGATATTGTTCAAGAAATTGAAGGACAACTGACTCCTCTGGCTGCCCAAGCCCAAGTGGCCGAACAAAGCCTTGCCCTTGCGAGTGAGCAAAAACGACTGGAAATACAGGCAGTTGTGCTTGACATTTCTGAAGTTAAACAAAAGCTCTCCAAAGCTGCGCAGGATTTTGATATCCTGAAAGCAGATGCAGTGGAGGCTCAAGCATCCTTAGGGACCAAAGAATCTCTGAATCTAACCCTGAAAAATGAATTGCAGGGGTTAGAGGATGAGATACAGCAGAAGCAAGAAGAAGCCTTTCTTGCAGAACAGGCCCTCAACTCCTTAAAACATGAACAAACCCTTCGCCAAGAGCGATTTAATTATTTTGACGAACAATCGGCAAGGTTGACCCAAGAAATTCTTTTGGATCAAGAAAAATTGGACTATTTACAGCAACGGATTAAAACTTTAGTCGCCAAACAATCGGTTTTAAAACATACGGTGGAAGAATCCCTGCGAAAAGTTAGTGAGCTAGAACAGAGATTATCTGAGGTAAGGGAGAATACCTTAGCGAAGGATATCGATCTCATAAAAGCCGACCTTTTTCAAGCTCTGACAGAGCAAGCCAATTGTTCTAATGAATTGACCGGTACTCGTCATACCCTTTCTTCCCTTAACCAGCAAATCCTTCACATAGAGCAGGAACAAGAAAACAAAGAGCTAGAACGTCAATCCTTACTTGAGACTGGTAAAACCAAAGAAGAAGAACTAATTCGGCTGGTAAAGCAAGCTCAAGTCGCAGAGAGAGATGAGCTAGTGCTGAAGACTGACTTAAACAAGTTGAAAGGTTTACGTCATGAAAAGGGCCTGGAACTCCAAAAACATAAGAATCGAACAGATCAAGCCAGAGCACGACTTCATGCCCTACAATCCCTAGAAGATTCCTTAGAAGGGTATCAACGTGGAGTTCGCGAGGTAATGCTGGCCAAGAAAAAAGGCATCAACCCTTGCCAGGGCCTTTGTGGGACAGTTGTTGATCTGATCACAGTCGATGAAAAATACGAATTGGCCTTGGAAACCGCTTTAGGAGCAGGGATGCAAAATGTCGTTGCAGAGAACGAACAAGCGGCTAAACAAGCCATTGCCTATTTAAAAGCGCATCAATTAGGACGGGTTACTTTCCTTCCTCTCGATGTGATACAAGGGCATAGGATGTCAGTGAGTCAAGCAGTGGAGAGGGATCCCGGATATATAGGGCTTGGAGTAGACCTAGTCACGTATGAAAAATTATATCGGCCCGCAATGGAATTTCTGCTCGGGCGTATTGTTGTTGTTACTGATATGGAGGCAGCGACAAGGATCGCTCGAGCATCTGGTTATAAGCTGCGTATTGTAACCCTTGAGGGTGACCAAGTGTTTCCGGGAGGCTCTCTTAGTGGAGGGAGTATTCAGCGTAAAGGTGGCAATCTACTCGCAAGATCCCGCGAAATAGAAGCCCTTCGTGTTTCCCTGATGCAATTGGAAAAGGACTTAACAATAAAGGAACAAGAATGCTTAGAGCAAGATCAACGACAAAAGGAACTACAGGAAAGTATCGAGGCCTTGGGCCGTAAACTCCAGAGTGAGAAAGAACTTCAGGTCAAGCTTAAGTCAGAACACGAGAATGTGTTAAGCCAGATCCGACGATTAGCAGGGGATTTATTAGGGTTAGGTCTTCGGTATGAAGAAACGACAGCCCAGAAGAATGACCTACTTATTCGTTTAGCTAGTTTAACTGAACAGATGGAAATCTCGGAAAAAACCTCAGTTTATTTACGGGAAAAGTTTAATTCGAGAGAGTCGGAAGCCAAAGTAGTGGCGGAAGAGATTGAAACTTATGTCGAAAAACTGACTCAGGAGAAAGTTCAACTTGCAAAGTGGGAGCAAGAATTAACTCAATGCCGTGAACAACTTCTCCAAGAGCGCAAAGGGATTCAAGAGAACGAGTTAACCCTGGCAGAGAAGAAGCAGAAAAAGGATAGTATTGCACAATCTCGTCAGAACGTCGAAGAGGAACTAGAGTCCCTTAGACAGCAACTTGTAAATCAGTCACAAATTCAAGAGGCACAACAGTATGCACTTATGAAATCCAGACAGGCCCGTGAGGAGTTATCCAGCCGTGTCTTTGAGTTGGAGCGGGAGATAAATACTTTGCGCCAGGGCGCCCATTCACTTGAACAGCGTCTGCACGCTCACGAAATACGGGTTGTTCGCTGGGAAACAGAGTGCCAAGCGGGAGTAACCCGTTTATCTGAGGAATTTTCCCTAACTTGGGAAGAGGGACTACTTTATCAAACCGAAGAAGAAAAGACCGTTCTGTGGAAAAAGGTTCAGGATATCAAGGGACAAATAGAGGCATTAGGTCCTATTAACCAGGCTGCTATTGAAGAATACCCTAAAATCCTTAAACGCAGAGAATTCATGCTGGCACAGCAAAATGATTTGGTTGAAGCGAACCAGACATTACGCCAGTTAATTTCCGAACTTGATAAGACCATGAGTGAACGATTTATTGAAAGCTTTACTGCTGTAAATAAGGCATTTCAAGAGGTATTCAAAGAACTTTTTGATGGTGGACATGCCGAACTTCAATTAGTAGACCCAGAACGTTTACTGGAAACCGGTGTGGAGATTATTGCTCAGCCACCGGGTAAACGACCTCAGCTCTTATCCCTGTTATCTGGAGGAGAGCGGGCTCTAACGGCTATCGCCATCCTGTTTGCTCTCTTAAGAGTTAAACCAAGTCCGTTTTGTATATTAGATGAGATTGAAGCCTCATTGGACGACGCCAACGTTCAGCGATTTGCTAAATATATACACCGCTTATCAGATTCTACCCAGTTTGTTGTAGTGTCTCACCGAAAAGGCACTATGGAATCAGCAGATGTCTTATATGGAATAACTATGGAGGAATCTGGGGTTTCTAAGTTGCTTTCCGTTAAGCTGGATGGGCGGCAGGAGACGCCGGTGGCGTAGGGCTGGCCGGACGCAGTGTCACCCAGCGCTCGGTGCTTACGACGCAGAGCAAACTAACCGTTCAAGCTCCTTGCTCTGGGGCGCGGGGTCCCCGCCAAAAGCGCCATCCTTGGCGCATTGGCGGCAGTGTACATCCCTGTACACTGCCCCGTGTTTGGGGTCGCTTGAACGGAAGTTTNNCGTCGCGCTCGTGTGACACTGCGCCCTGGGTCTTGGCACGAGATGACGTTGCTAGGGTGAAGGCACATTTCATGTGCGACTTCTGGCTTTAGTCTGAGTACAGCCGGTGTCTGGGGTCGCTTTAGCGGAGTTTCTTAGCCTACGTAAAGACGTCGCGCTCGTGTGACATTGTGTCCTGGGTCTTGGACGAGATGACGTTGCTAGGTGAAGGCACATTTCATGTGCGACTTCTGGCTTTAGTCTTGAGTACTGTCTGTGTATGGGGTCGCTTTAGCCGAGTTGCTTAGCATACGTAAAGACGTGAGTTCGTGTGACACTGCGTCCTAGGTCTAAGGACGAGGTAGACGTTCTTGGGAGAAGGCACATTTCATGTGCGTCTTCCGGCTTTTGGTCTTAGGCGATGCCGTTTATTTGGAGTTGGTGGCTTTGACAGAGTATAATTAATTACTTAAAGGCAGTGCTTGTATTAGACTGCTGATAGTGAGAATATTAGATACAGGTACGGTTTACTAGTAAAATGTTACATACCTAATACCCGAACTTCGATTACAGGAGGATTTAAACATGGGCTTTTTTGCAAAGCTTAAAGAGGGTCTTACCAAAACCAGGCAAAACTTTGTTGATAAAGTAGAAGAGGTTTTTACTGGGCGTAAGAAAATTGATGAAGAGTTATATGAAGAATTGGAAGAGGTTTTAATTCGCTCAGATGTTGGGGTTAACACGTCCTTTGAATTGGTTGAACGCTTGCGTAAAGAAGTTAAGCAGCGCAAACTATCAGATCCGAAGCAGCTTACAGAGGTTCTTCAGGAATTGATTGCTGAGTTGTTGGGGGAAGAAACAAGCCTTACTTTTGCGGCGAAAGGTCCCAGTGTTATTCTCGTTGTTGGGGTCAATGGTGTTGGAAAAACGACGACGATTGGTAAGCTTGCCAACTGGTTAAAGAAAGATGGAAAAAGAGTTATGATGGCGGCAGGGGATACGTTTCGTGCGGCTGCTATAGATCAACTGGAAGTTTGGGGAGAGCGATCTGGGGTAGAGGTAATTAAGCAGCGTGAAGGTGCTGATCCAGCGGCGGTTGCTTATGATGCGGTGCAAGCTGCGAAGTCTCGAAATGTGGATGTTGTTATTGTGGATACTGCTGGTCGCCTTCATAATAAGGTGAACCTGATGGAAGAATTGCGCAAGGTTAAACGGGTTATGGAACGAGAAATCCCCGGGGCACCTCATGAGGTGTTACTGGTACTAGATGCTACGACTGGACAAAATGCTTTGCAGCAAGCGAAGCTTTTTCAGGAAGTGGCAGGTGTTACAGGAATTGTCTTAACGAAGTTGGATGGGACAGCGAAAGGGGGGGTTGTGTTAGGTATTCAAGGGGAAACCCGTATTCCGGTAAAATGGATTGGAATAGGTGAAGGAATGGAAGATTTACGTCCATTTGTTCCTAAAGATTTTGCGGCAGCACTTTTTGGACAAGTTGATGAGGAGGAGAGATTCTGATAAATTATGCACTAATAGGAGGTACTGGGATTGAACACTTTGCGCTGACTGAACAGCGGGCTATCTCAGTGGAAACTCCCTATGGCACAGTCCGGCCTGTTATAGGCAAACTTGGGAAGCATGATTTGGTTTTTATGAGTCGGCATGGACAACACCATGCAACCCCTCCCCATCTTGTGAATTATAGAGGTAATATTTGGGCCTTGCGGGAACTAGGGGTGCGAAAGGTCGTTGCTACTGCGGCTGTAGGATCCTTATCTCCGCAACACCGATTAGGTGACTTGGTGTTGCTAGATCAGTTTCTCGATTTTACTAAGAGTCGTCCACAAACTTTCTTTGAAGGAGGGCAGCAGGGGGTACTTCATGTAGATATGACGGAGCCCTATTGTGCCACTTTACGACAAGATATTATTGACGCCTCAGAGAATCTGGGACTTGTGGTTAAGAACGGGGCATGTTATGTTTGTACAGAAGGCCCTCGTTTTGAAACCCCTGCAGAGATTAGGATGTTTCAATACCTTGGGGCTGAGCTTGTAGGAATGACAAGTGTTCCTGAAGTCGTTTTGGCTCGGGAACTAGGAATGTGTTACGCCTCCATTAGCATGGTTACAAATGAAGCAGCGGGGATCGCTGACCATCCGCTAAACCATGCAGAAGTAATGAGAAGTATTAAGGAATTAGAGCTAAACGTTGCACGACTCGTTCAAGCAACCTTTGAGTTATTGACTCCCGGTCAGAAATGCCTATGTGCATCGGCAAATGCCGAAGTCGGTAAATTTTAGAGAGGTGGTGGGACGTTGAAATCGATCGAATGGCTTGGGAATGCCTTGCGAATATTAGATCAGAGTAAGCTTCCAGTCGAAATTGTCTATCGGGACGCGGTGTCCTATGAGGGTGTAGCAGAAGCTATTGAAAACATGGAAGTACGGGGTGCACCGGCAATTGGAGCAGCTGTAGCTTATGGATTTGTACTGGGAGCGTTAGAGTACCAAGGGGAAAGAGACGGCTTACCTAGTTTTATGGAACGGGTACAAGCCAGACTGGCGGAAACTCGCCCAACGGCAGTTAACTTGTTTTGGGCATTAAGACGTATGGAAGACCGATTACGTGAATGTTGGGATATGGATGACATAGAGGATGTGCGTCATGTTCTGATTGAGGAAGCGGGCCGTATTGCCGAAGATGATCGTCGCATGAATCGACTTATTGGGGAATATGGAAATGAGATTGTCCCGGATAAAGCGAATATTTTAACCCATTGTAACGCAGGTGCCTTAGCTACAGTAGAGTATGGCACCGCCCTAGGGGTTATTCGCTCCGCTCATGAATCTGGTAAAATGATTCATGTTTATGCCGATGAAACCCGGCCGTTATTACAGGGGGCACGACTAACGGCGTTGGAACTTCTACGAGATAAGATTCCCGTGACACTCATAGCAGACAGCATGGCAGGTTACTTAATGCAACAGGGGAAGGTTGACCTTGTGATTGTCGGAGCGGATCGAATTGCAGCTAACGGGGATACCGCAAACAAAATCGGAACTTACTCCGTTGCAGTCTTAGCCCAGGCTCACGGCATTCCCTTTTATGTGGCGGCACCAACCTCGACGATTGATTTGAAAGTTGCCAATGGCCAGGAAATTCCTATTGAAGAACGACCTGCCAAGGAAGTAAGAGAGTGCTTTGGGGTATCAGTTGCCCCTAATGAAGTGAAAATTTTTAATCCGGCTTTTGATGTTACCCCAGCGAAATATATTACCGGAATTATCACCGAAAAGGGGATTGTGACCGCGCCGTATTCGGTCAATCTTCTTAAATTGATGGTTCGATCTTAGCTTAGGGAAAATTCCCTATGTTCATGAATTCTCATGAATTAATCTCTACGAAGGCAATAAGGAGACGTAAGAATGTCCAAGATATTAATTCGTGCCATGGTTTTGCCTATGACTGGACCGGATGCTTTTTTTCCGCGAGGGGAAATTGGTATTGAGGATCAGCGAATCGTTTTTGTTGGAGAGTCAGGCTCTGCTCCGGCAGGATTTGTACCTGATCGTATTCTAGAATTACCTAATGATGTAGTGATGCCTGGTCTGATCAACACTCACACCCATGCAGCCATGACATTACTTAGGGGTTATGCGGATGATCTGCCGCTAATGCCCTGGCTCAAAGAGAAAGTATGGCCTTTCGAAGATAGACTGACGGATGAGGATATCTATTGGGGAACGTCCTTGGCCCTTTGCGAAATGGTTCGCTCTGGAACGACCACGATGCTTGACATGTATGCTTCGATGGATCAAGTTGCAGAGGCGGTACTAGCAGCTGGAACCCGTGCTGTACTTTCTCGAGGGTTAATTGGAAATGGACCCAATGGGGAGCGTGCCTTGCAGGAAAATATTGAATTAGTGCGCCGATATCACGGAGCTGGTGATGGGAGGGTGAGCATCATGTTTGGTCCTCACGCCCCTTACACCTGCTCGGCAGACTATCTTCGAAAGGTTAAGATTGAGGCGGATCGTCTGAACGTAGGGATTCACATTCATGTGGCAGAGACCCAAGATGAGATTAATATACTCAGAGACCAGCATGGAAAAACCCCTGTCCAGTGGCTGAATGAGCTTGGCCTTTTCAGTGGGCATGTTGTGGCAGCCCACTGCGTTCACTTGACACCCCAGGACATAGAGATATTAGTACAGCACCAGGTTTATATTGCTCATAATGCGGAAAGCAACATGAAGCTGAGCAGTGGAACAGCTCCAATCACGGATTTGCGGGCAAGAGGGGCTGTTGTAGGCCTCGGAACTGATGGTGCTTCAAGCAATAACAATCTTGATCTCTTTGGAGAGATGCGCTCGGCTGCTTTCCAACAAAAGCTTCGGGTCGATTCAACCGCACTTCCGGCCTACCAAGTATTGGAGATGGCGACAATTGGAGGGGCTCAAACTCTTGGTCTGGAAAATGTCGGTATGCTAGCTCCTGGCTATAAAGCTGACTTGATCACTATTGATATGGATCAACCACATTTCTATCCTCGTTTTTCCATCCCAGCCCATTTGGTCTATGCTGCCCATGCCGGGGATGTCCGCACGATGATGGTGGATGGTAAATTTATTATGGAAGAACGAGAACTACTGACAATGGATGTGGGTAGAATCTGCCAAGAAGCGGAAATAAGGGCAAAGCGAATCTCTAAGGAATTAAATGGTTAAGCGCGGGGATTGCTTGAGTCGACATTAGTGACATAATTTAGTAAATGTGTGCATTATGGGGGCAATTTGTGAATGCGAAATCCTGTAGGGGCAATTCATGAATTGCCCCTACTTGACAAACCATAAGATTTAGTCTAATATTCCGATGTAAAGTAAAAACGCTTTACAGGGGGTTGCCATGGAGAAACTTGCCAAAAGGGCTCTTTTAGTCGACTTTTATGGCCCGCTTCTCACGGAAAAGCAACGAAACGTTTGGGATCTTCATTATCAACAAGATCTGTCTTTGACCGAAATTGCTGAAGTGGAGCATATCAGCCGTCAGGCTATTCATGATTTGCTCAAACGAACAGAAAGAATCCTAACGGAGTATGAGGATAAGTTAGGACTTGTTCAGAGGTTTTGGATAGAACGTGAGAAGCTGATGGAAGTACAGACTTTGTTACAAGAATTAACTGAGGATGATTTTTCTAGTCCAACTGCATGTGAGCGGCATCGGAAGATACGCGCCATGATCGAAGATATTTTCGTCAATATCCAAGGTGTGTAGACTATTTTTAGTAGATACAGTAGGGGAAATTAATGAATTCCCCCTACGCAGAAGTGGATCAAATCGAAAGCGAGGATAGGCATGTTTCAAGGACTTAGCGAGAAACTCCAAGAAACATTTAAACGGCTAAAAGGAAAGGGTAAGTTAAAGGAAGCAGATGTCAACGAGGCTATGCGTGAAGTTCGCGTTGCATTGTTGGAGGCAGATGTTAACTTTAAAGTTGTCAAAGACTTTGTGGCCAAGGTTAAGGAACGTTCCATCGGACAGGAAGTCCTTGAATCTCTTTCACCGGCACAGCATGTTATTAAGATTGTGCATGAGGAAATGATCGAACTAATGGGCGGTGCTACAGGCAAAATTCTCATTGCTTCAAAGCCTCCAACGATCATTTTGTTAATAGGTCTTCAAGGTGCAGGAAAAACAACCCATGCAGCTAAATTGGCCAATATGTTAAAGAAGCAAGGTAAGCATCCTTTGCTTGTGGCCTGCGACATTTACCGTCCGGCTGCGATTAAACAACTGCAAGTTTTGGGTGAACAACTAAACGTTCCGGTCTTTTCTATGGGACAAGAAGCTCCGAGGGATATTGCTAAAGCAAGTATTGCCCATGCAAATCAGAACGGGCAAGATGTTGTCATTATCGATACCGCGGGACGTTTGCATATTAACGAAGAACTGATGGGTGAACTTCGAGATATTAAAGGTGCTGTGAAACCTCATGAGATTTTATTAGTCGTAGACGCAATGACTGGTCAGGATGCGGTTAATGTTGCCGAGTCGTTTCATAGTGAATTAGGGCTTGATGGAGTCATTCTCACAAAGCTTGATGGGGACACACGTGGGGGCGGAGCCCTTTCTATTAAAGCCGTGACTGGGTGTACGATAAAGTTTGTAGGGCTGGGGGAAAAAATGGATGCCCTCGAACCTTTCCATCCAGACCGTATGGCTTCGAGAATTTTGGGAATGGGCGATGTGCTTACTCTCATCGAAAAAGCCCAAGAGTCTTTTGATGAAAAAAAAGCCAAAGAAATGGAGCAAAAACTGCGCAAGCAGGAATTTACCCTTGATGATTTTCTAGATCAGATGGAGCAAATGAAAAAGATGGGTCCCCTATCCTCAATCTTAGAGATGATCCCAGGGGTCGGAAAACAATTAAAAGATGTAAAGATTGATGAAAAGGATACTGCCCATGTTGAGGCAATTATTCGGTCAATGACGACTGAAGAGCGTCGGAAACCGATTATTATAAAAGACTCTCGTAAAAAGAGAATTGCCAAAGGAAGTGGCACCTCTGTACAAGATGTTGGACGCTTATTAAAGCAGTTTGAACAGATGCAAAAAATGATGAAGCAATTTTCCAGTCCCGGAGGTATGGGAATGCTGGGAGGCGGAAAAAAAGGTAAAAAGGGCAAGAAGCCCAAATTCCCAGGATTTATGTAATACATGATGGACCACGCTATAATATAGCGTTGTTTATATAAAAGACTTACTTTATTTTGAGTTGATACTCTGTTTTAAAGTTTAGTTGAAATTAACTTGGGGCAAAATGTACGAAGTGAGATATAGAATGCACGACATTCGAACCTCGAACTTCGAACTTCAAACCTCGAATCGGGGGAGGTGAAAACATGGCTGCGAAAATTCGTTTATGCCGCATGGGTGCGAAAAAGAATCCTTTCTACCGTATGGTGGTTGCTGATGCTAGAGCTCCCCGTGATGGTCGATTCATTGAACAACTTGGATATTATGATCCGACTAAAAGCCCAGTCGTTTTGAACATTGATGAGGAAAAGGCTTTAAAATGGCTATCTACCGGAGCTCAGCCTTCAAATACTGCTAAGTCTTTGTTGAGCCAAGCTGGTATCATGACCAAATTCCACGAGTCCAAGAACTAAGTGCAGAGTTTGGGGGGTGGTTCCTGTGAAGGGACTTGTAGAAATCCTCGCGAAAGCGTTAGTGGATAAATCAGACCAAGTTCTCGTTGTCCAGACTGAGACTGAAAAAAGCGTGCATTTGCAGCTAAAAGTCGCACCTGAAGACATGGGGAAAGTTATTGGGAAACAAGGCAAAATTGCAAACGCTATTCGTACGCTGGTTAAAGCGGCTGCCGTCAAAGATGGGCGCCGAGTTCATATGGACATTGATCAATAACGTTGAGAAGGGCTTATCGCCCTTCTCAACGTTTAAAACTATCTATCGTTGTTTAGCTGCAGCTCAACAAGTTCACTTGGGAAGGGGCAAAGATTATGGATGAAGTGCTGATTGGAGAAGTGTTGCGTCCGCAGGGAATTAATGGTGAACTAAAAATCTATCCTTTGACGAATAACCCTGAGCGCTTTCTGAA
This sequence comes from Desulfosporosinus sp., assembly GCA_003513495.1. Taxonomy (GTDB): domain Bacteria; phylum Bacillota; class Desulfitobacteriia; order Desulfitobacteriales; family Desulfitobacteriaceae; genus Desulfosporosinus. The sequence goes on along the minus strand of DOPM01000020.1, from coordinate 32,975 downwards.
ACTCAAGGAGGTTGTCCTGCGATGTGGGGAGACCGATCAACGCTTTAAGATTATCAACGCCCGCTTACAAATGGACTTTGTTTTACTCAAAGTCGAAGGTATAGATTCTGTCGAACAGGCAGAGAAATACCGAGGGTGTGAAGTTCGCATAGATCGTGCAGAAGTACCTCCTCTATCAGAAGGCTGGTACTATTTCGAACTCGAAGGTATGCAGGTCTATGAAGGGGAACTCTTATTAGGAACTATATCGCAAGTTTTAGAAACTGGAGCAAATGATGTCTATGTGGTTAAAGGGCCCAAAGGTGAACTATGCATACCGGCTCTTAAAAGTGTTGTTCAACACGTAGATGTTCCTGGCCGACGCATGGAGGTAATACTTCCTCCAGGCCTACTCGATATTCAATGATCGATAAACGTTATTCAATATCAAAGTTCGAACCACGAATATCGGACTACAAATATCGATTTTGGGGGTTAGACTAAGATGATGAAAATCACAGTTTTAACCTTATTTCCTGAGATGTTTGTTCCTTTACAGGAAAGCATTATAAAACGCGCCCAAGAAGCTGGGCTAATGGAGATTCGCTTAGTTAATTTCCGAGATTACGCAACCAGTAAACATAAAAATGTAGATGATGTTCCTTATGGCGGCGGTGCAGGCATGCTCTTAAAGCCAGAACCGATTTTTGCTGCTATAAGGGATTTACCTCAGATTGGTGCTAAACGCAGGCTCATTCTCATGTCTCCCCAGGGCCAAGTCTTTCATCAAGAAAAAGCTAAGCAATGGTCTGCCCAAGAGGAGCTTGTCTTTATATGTGGACATTATGAGGGATTTGATGAGCGGATCAGGGAGTTAGCAGATGAAGAAGTCTCCTTGGGAGACTATGTTTTAACTGGTGGAGAGTTGCCTGCAATGGTAATGATCGATGCTGTAGCTAGGCTCATACCCGGAGTTCTGGGAGAAGAAGCTTCCGCAGAGGATGATTCTCATAGTTTGGGGCTCTTGGAATATCCTCAATATACCCGTCCAGCTGATTTTGAAGGACAGAAAGTACCAGATGTCCTGTTATCCGGGCATCATGCTCAAATAAAGCGCTGGCGGAGAAAAGAGTCTCTACGACGTACCTTTTTAAGACGTCCGGATCTGATCCATGGGGTTACTTTTGGAGCGGAGGATTATCCTCTCTTAGAAGAACTAATCCTTGAACACAAAGAGATCGCCCAATGGCGAGGGAAATGGGAGCATCTTTGCCCACCCCCTAAGCGACGGAGACGTTCTTCCCAAAGTCATACATAAGCAGAGGCAATTCATTTAATTATCCCCAAAGCGGTTTTAAAACCACTGTCGCTTCTAGAAAAAGCAAGTTTGCTATCGGATGAATATTAATCAGAGCAGATCTCTGATTTCAGTAATAGTTGGAGGAATCTCATGGCTGCAGATATCTACTTAGCTTTAATCCATTCCCCTGTGTACAACAAGAATATGGAGACCGTCGCGACTTCAATCACTAACTTAGATTTACATGACATTGCCAGATGCTCAACCACCTATGGCGTAAAACGATATTACGTCGTTCATCCGGCGGAAGCACAGCGTCAGTTAGCCAAACGTATTATGGGTTTTTGGCAAGAAGGGTATGGAGCAGAGTATAATCCGGACCGCCAGGAAGCCTTCGGACGTGTAAAAATTGCGGAAAATTTAGCAGAAGTCTATGCTGAGATTGAAGCTGAACACGGGGTTGCCCCAATTAAAGTGGCGACAGATGCTCGTAAGTATGCTAATACAGTCACCTATGCAAAACTTCGTGATGATATAGAAACTATAGAAACACCAATTCTTTTATTATTTGGTACGGGATGGGGATTGCTCAAAGAAGACGTCGAGACGATGGATCGAATTCTTGAACCAATCTATGGACCGACGGAGTACAACCACTTGTCCGTACGTTCAGCAGTTTCAATCATCTTAGACCGCCTACGCGGGCACTGAAGGGACGGGGGGACAGGTTCTTTGTCCCACCGTCCCAACGGATTAAGTTCGAAATGTGTTGCATAACTAATTGGATTGTGATAATATAATTAGGTCTGATGATAGATGGTCCGCTCACTGAAAGTCAGTGTATGAACATCTAGGCAAGGAAGGGGGGATTTTTAATGGATTATATTCGCATGATTGAAGAAGAACAAATGAAAAAGGATCTTCCTAACTTCCGCCCAGGTGACACAGTTCGTGTACATGTGCGCATTGTTGAGGGAACCCGTGAACGTATCCAGGTTTTTGAAGGGCTTGTCATCGCAATGAAAGGTGGCGGCATTCGAGAGACCTTTACTGTTCGTCGTGTCTTCGCTGGAGTCGGGGTAGAACGAACCTTTCCTTTACATTCACCTCGCTTGGAAAAAATCGAGGTGGCTCGTCGAGGTATTGTTCGCCGGGCTAAGCTTTACTATTTACGTGGACTTTCAGGTAAGGCGGCACGGATTCGCGACCGTCGTATCGGCTAGGGAGAAAAATGAGCTGGAGAAATCTGGCTCTTTTTTTTTACTGTTTAGAAGTACAACCAACTATAGGAATTTGCTTTCTATATTGAGTTATAATATGCATTGATGATTTTTATGATTTGCAGGTGTATGCTCCGACGAATCTTGTTCATACTAAAAGAGTAGTACAAGAGGGGAGCGTAAGAATGGAAAATAAGAAATCAAAAATGCGATGGATTTTAGGTATTATAGGTTTAGTCCTATTGACTGGTGGAATATTACGTTGGGGAGTGTTGCAACCCTATCTAATTCCATCTCCTTCAATGGAGCCGGGTATGGCTCCAGGTGATCACATTCTCGTTAATCGTATTTCCTATCGCCTCTGGGCACCAACCCGTGGAGACGTAGTTGTGTTTGCTTTTCCAAAGGACCTTAAGCGAACGTTTGTTAAACGAGTTATTGCTGTAGAAGATGAAAGCGTCGAACTGCGGGATAATAAGGTGTTTGTCAATGGAAAGGCCATTGATGAGCCTTACGTTAAACCAGGTGATTATCCCCCCTATGGTCCAGAAGTTGTACCTGAGGGAAAGGTCTTTGTATTAGGTGATAACCGTCGTGAGAGCGAAGATTCAAGGGAATGGGGGCTTCTTCCTAAAGAGTATCTTTTAGGAAAAGCGTGGTTGGTATATTATCCTTTTTCGCGTTTCAGGCTGATTCCTTGAGTCAGCAAAAGGTAAGGAGTTTCTAGAGGAATGAAGAGAGGGTATTCATGAGTATTCAATGGTTCCCAGGACATATGGCTAAAACGAGACGTCTTTTATTAGAACAACTAAAATGGGTGGATGTTGTTTTAGAACTTGCCGACGCACGGATACCAGCCAGCAGTCGTAATCCAATGCTACATAAGTTGCTGGGCAATAAAGCGCGGCTCTTGATCCTGAATAAAGCTGATTTGGCAGATGTAAATTGGACATCAAGATGGCTTAGATACTTAAAAGTATCAAGCCCAGTTTTTGCAGTAAGTGCCACCACCGGGGTTGGTATTAAACAGATCGTACCGGAACTTGAACGTATGGTTGTTGCTAAACAAGCTAAACAAGCAGAAAAAGGCATACGTCCACAAATGATTCGAGTTATGATTGTCGGAATACCTAATATCGGGAAATCGTCCCTAATTAATCAGTTAACCGGCGGCGCTCAGGCTAAAGTGGGAAACAAACCGGGCGTGACTCGCGGAAATCAATGGGTACGGATTCATGACCGAGTGGAATTGTTAGATACACCGGGAATGTTATGGCCTAAATTTGAGGATCTTGATGTTGGGCGAAAGTTAGCGGCCCTAGGGGCTGTTAAAGATGATGTGTTTGATATCGAGGAATTATCGACTTGGATCATAGATTGGCTGAATTTGTACTCCCCAAATTCCCTGTCCCGCTACCAGATTGCAGATTCAGAAGTTAACCTAGAGAGTCTAGGCCGTAAACGTGGATGCTTAATTCATGGTGGGCGTGTGGATACCTTAAAAGCTGCTCAGATTTTTCTCAGGGATTTGAGGATGGGACAACTCGGACCAATTACCATGGATCATATAAATGACACTACTTTCTAAAGATTCAGATGATTTCGTGTATATTGAACGCTGATAGCTAAATAAAGGGAATTGTCTCTGTATGTCGAACTGAATTTTTAGGGAGAAAAGAGGAGAAAAAGTGTGGAGCCACCGTTATCCCAAATGAGTATTCGGGAAGTTCAGGAAGCACTATATAAAAACCCTTCCTCTCGCATGATAAATGCATGTCAGAACGACCCGCGTCAAGGAGTTCAGAGACTAGCTGTTAAACTAGTCAAGGATCAGGAAGCACAAGTTTTGGAACAAGCTCGCATTCAACAACTGCTTGTTGAAGAAAACAAGCTTTGGAAGCAAGGTTTTTTGCTCTTGGCAGGAGTTGATGAGGCGGGCCGAGGGCCTCTTGCTGGACCAGTTGTCGCTGGGGCTTGCATTTTACCGGCAAAATTTAATTTGCCCGGTCTCAATGATTCTAAAATGCTGACTGAAAGCAAACGAGAAAAATTGTTCACTCAGATTCGTAGTCAGGCCATTGATTTTGCAATAGGAAGTGCTGAGCCGGCAGAGATCGATGCCTTAAACATTTTACAAGCGACTAAGTTAGCCATGAAGCGTGCAATAGAAGGATGTACGGTTCGTCCACATTACTTATTGATTGATGCCTTAAATCTCCCGAATGTTCATCTTCCCCAGCTCCCCTTAGTAGGGGGAGACCGTTTAAGTGCCTCGATTGCAGCAGCTTCAATCTTGGCAAAGGTAACACGCGACCGATTGATGGTTCAATTGCATACCCTGTACCCTGAGTATGGGTTTTCTAAGAACAAAGGGTATGGTACAAGTGAACACCTGCAAGCTTTAAAACAGTTTGGACCGTGTCCACTTCATCGTCGAAGTTTTGCACCGGTGATTCAAAGAACGTCAATAGGTTAGGAAGGAGGAGATAGACAGAATACTAAATCATTTGACCCATAAACAAAGATGTGGCACAATGGGCTTAGTTAATTGATTGTGGGTATTTAATTTTTCTATGAAGGGAGGTTAAGCGATGCCTGATAATAATTTTGCCGATATAGGAGTATTCCTAGTTGGTGCCATGGCCGTAGCCATCATTATGATGATTATGCCTAAGATTTTTGCACCTAATAAGCCGCATAAAGAAAAACTAACGACCTATGAGTGCGGCAACGAGACAATCGGGCGAACATGGCTCGGATTTAAGAGCAATTATTTTCTGTACGCTTTAGTTTTTACTGTTTTTACCGTTGAATCAGTGTTCTTATTTCCCTGGGCTCTAACATTCCAAAAACTGGGGACATTTGCCTTCGTGGAAATGTTTATCTTTATTGTCATTCTCTTAGTCGGTTTCTGGTATGCTTGGAAGGAAGGTGCACTAGAGTGGATGTAGCATCCGAAAAAATGCTTCGTGAAGAAGAAGCGTTAGCGGAAAAAAATGTATTCGTAACTACAGTTGACAAAGCATTGAACTGGGCGCGGGGGCATTCCTTCTGGCCAGTTACATTTGGTTTGGCTTGCTGTGCAATCGAAATGATGGCGGCAGGCGGACCACGTTATGATTTATCACGCTTTGGCTGGGAGGTTTTCCGTGCTTCTCCTCGACAAGCGGATGTCATGATTGTAGCCGGAACCTGTACTCGAAAAATGGCTCCACTGCTGCGTCGTATCTATGACCAGATGCCTGAGCCGAAATGGGTAATTGCCATGGGAAGCTGCGCAAGTGCAGGAGGTCCTTTTGTCGATTCCTATGCCATGATGTCAGGTGTAGATAAGATTGTACCAGTCGACGTTTATGTCCCAGGTTGCCCTCCGAGGCCAGAATCCTTAATTTATGGGCTTTTGCAACTTCAATTTAAAGTTTCAAATCCCGCTAAGGTGAGGTTAATGAGACATGGAAAATAATGTATTAAACCGATATGTTGAAGAGCTTGCAACTCGGGTTAACGGGGAAGTCGAAGAGAGTTTTGGAGTTCTGATTTTGAAAGTTAAAGCCGCCTCTGTAACAGAAACCTTAAAGGAGGCAAAAAACTTTCCCGATGCACCATGTGATTTTCTGCACGATTTATGCGGAGTGGATACGACAGAGCATTTTGAGGTCGTTTATCAATTGGCAAGCCTACACGGGCCGCAGCGTTTACGTGTTAAGGCGATGGTCGACCGCGAAAATCCTGTCATTGATTCCGTAACTCCTATCTGGGAGGGTGCAAACTTTTTAGAGCGTGAGGCCTATGATATGTTCGGAATTATTTTTAAGGGGCATCCAAATCTCAAACGTATTTACCTCTGGGATGATTTTGAAGGTTATCCAATGCGCAAGGACTACGTTACTGAGCCGATAGAGGTTCGCGATGTCGTGCGCAAGCGAATAGAAGGGGAATAGGGGGGAAAGCCATGACCGTTGAAAAAACAGAAGAACTTATCATGAACATGGGCCCCCAACACCCGAGTATGCACGGTTTGTTTCGGATGGTGGTCCATGTAGAGGGTGAAACGATTACCAAGATTATACCTAAAATGGGTTATCTTCATCGAGGAATGGAAAAGCTTGCTGAAAGCCGAACTTATTCGCAGTTTATTCCTTATACAGATCGACTGGATTATCTTGCTTCTCCGCATAATAACTGGGGGTATGTACAAACTGTAGAAAAACTGATGGGGGTTGAGGTTCCCGAACGTGCGGAATATCTGCGGGTTATTTTTGGAGAACTTGCTCGTATTGCCAGTCATCAGGTTTTCATTGCCAGTACGGCACTTGATTTAGCGGGATGGACGCTATGGTCTTATGCATTCCGGGATCGGGAACGTATCTTAGACATGTACGAGATGACTGCCGGTAATCGAATGACTGTCAATATTATGAGAATTGGTGGAATGCTTGCAGAGCCACCGGAAGAATTTTGGACTGCCTTAAAATCTTTCCTCGATGATACACCAGAGATGCTCGAAGAGTATTATGGTATGTTTTTCGGAAATGAGATCGCGCAAGGACGGTTGAAGAACGTTGGTATCTTAACGAAGGAACTTGCTGAAAATCTCTCCATTACTGGTCCGGTATTAAGGGCATCGGGTGTGGATTATGACGTTCGTAAAGCAGAACCCTACAGCATCTACGATCGATTTGACTTTAAAGTACCGGTACTAACTGGGTGCGACAGCTATGATCGTACCATTATCCGGATGGACGAAATTGTTGAAAGCATTAAGATTATTAAGCAAGCTATTCGTGATATCCCGGGAGGCCCGATTATGGCCAAGGTGCCAAAGGTTATCAAACCACCGGTCGGTGAAGTCTATCACCGTGTTGAGAACCCTAAGGGTGAATTAGGCTTCTATATCAAGAGTGATGGAACGACCAAACCATCCCGGGTTCGTATCCGACCAGCTACATTTATCAACATTCAAATGCTCCCAATTGTAGCTAAAGGATTGAAAATCCAAGATATTGTGGCAATCTTTGCAACATTGGATGCTGTATTGGGTGAAGTCGATAAGTAGTAAATTGCAATGAGGGGAGAATAAGATGGAGACTCTCTATAATCTGTTTGAGACCCTAAATAATCTATTTTTGATTATTGCGGCTTTCATCCGTGGATTGTTTGCGGATCCCCAATCAGTTTGGGCTAATTTAACCATGGATGTTATTGGGTTTATCATCGTGGTTGTTATAATCGTCTTAGCTGCTTTAATTTTAATTTTGCTTGAACGTAAAGTAGCAGGATGGACCTCGCAAAGACCAGGGCCTAATCGACTCGGTCCACGCGGATGGTTTCAGACAATTGCCGATGCATTAAAACTGATTGGAAAAGAAGATGTTACTCCCGCAGGCGCAGACAAGTTGATTTTTAAAATTGCGCCAATGATGATCTTCTGCATTCCAATGATGACCTTAGCCGTTATACCGTTTGGAAAGGGCCTGGCACCTGCTAACCTAGATTTGGGTATTTTTTACTTTGTAGCCATGTCTTCCATTTCAACAGTAGCTTTTTTAATGGCAGGATGGGGATCCAACAATAAATACTCGTTACTTGGAGGCATGCGGGCGGTTGCCCAAATGGTAAGCTATGAAATTCCCTTGCTCTTTTCTTTGCTTGGCGTAGTTATGATCACTCAATCCTTTAATCTTGGTGTCATTGTTGAAGCCCAAGCAACGATTCCTTTTATTGTCCTTCAACCTCTTGCTTTTGTAATCTTCGTTATTGCAGGTATGGCAGAACTAAATCGTGCACCCTTTGACCTTGTTGAAGCGGATCAGGAAGTTGTTGCCGGACCATTTACAGAGTATACAGGACTTCGTTGGGGTTTGTTTTTCCTTGGTGAATACGGAAACATGACTGCTTTATCAGCACTTGGCGCGACGGTGTTTCTAGGTGGATGGCAGGGGCCGGCCTTCTTGCCAGGGTACGTTTGGTTCTTCATGAAAGTTGGTGTTTTCGTCTTCTTTATGATGTGGGCTCGCTGGACTTTCCCTAGAATTCGTATTGACCACCTTATGCACTTAGCGTGGAAAGTCTTGTTACCGCTTGCGATTTTAAACATTTTGTTAACGGGTCTGGGAATCTATATTTACGGATTCGTGATGGGAGGGTGACATAGTGTTTGGTAAAGGTCTACTACAAGGTTTAGGCATCACGCTCAAACGCATGGTCGGTCCCAATATCACTGAGTTTTACCCCGAGGTAAAACCAACCCTTCCGACCAAGGTGCGTAGTTCCATGGGGCTGCAACCGGACAAATGCATCTCTTGTAACATGTGTGTGATGGCCTGTCCAAACTCGGTTATTAAACTAACCAGTGAAAAAAATGAAAGTAATAAAAAAGTCCTTACAAGCTATCATATGAATGTTGGGCGTTGTCTGTTCTGTGGTATGTGCACAGAAGTGTGTCCGACTAAAGCTTTGACAGTTACTCAGGAATTTGAGAACTCTATCTTTGAACCGGACGATTTAAACTGGGATATGCTAGAGCGGGCAAAGCAGAAAGGGCAGGTGAAGTAAGCGTGAGCACTATCGTTTTCTTTATATTTGCGATATTGGCGATTGCTGCTGCATGGGGTGTTGTTACATCGAAGAACATCGTGCATAGCGCTTTCTATCTGGCACTTTCCTTTGCTGGAGTCGCGGTACTCTACATTCTGATGAATGCTGATTTTTTGGCTGCTGTACAACTGCTGATTTATACAGGTGCTGTTGCAGTCATGGTCGTTTTTGCAGTTATGTTAACCTTGCGCGGTGACGTTCGCGAAAGCAATCCGGAAAACCGTAGTTGGTTTGTAGGTGCGCTTGTAGCTGTGTCAGTATTTGCCATGATTGCTCTTGTCGTTCTCACAAATGCAGACTGGCGAGTCTTAGCTACACCGTGGACAGGCGGAGGGTCGGCAGAAGACATGTCCTTACTCTTACTCTCCCAATTTATGATTCCATTTGAAGCTGCAGCTGTCTTGCTTACCGTGGCCCTAATCGGAGCAGTGATCTTGGCGAAGGGAGTGAAAGAAAGCAAATGATGAATTTGAGTAATTTAAGTGTTGGGCTTTCTACGTATCTCTTAGTTGGAGCAATGCTCTTTTGTTTGGGTCTATACGGAGTATTGGCCAAGAGAAATATTATTGCCTTACTCATGTCCATTGAATTAATGCTTAATGCAGTCAATATAAATTTTGTGGCGTTCAATCGCTTCCTTTGGAACCAAAAGATTGATGTTCACTACTTGCTCACCGGGCATGTGGCAGCAATATTCGTGATTGTCGTCGCAGCTGCTGAAGTAGCCGTTGGATTGGCTTTGATTATTACCATTTATCGTAATCGTCGGTCAACTAACGTGGACGAATTAAATTGGTTGAAGTGGTAAGAGAGACTATGGAGAAGGTAGGTGTTCAAGGAAATGCATGATCTCTTTCAGTGGGCATGGTTAATTCCTGCTTTGCCCTTCTTGTCGTTTCTAATCATCGCCTTTATCACGAAACGATCCAAAAGACTGTCTTCCACAGTGTCGATTCTCGCTATTCTTACCTCGTTGAGCTTAGCTATTGCTATAGGACTGGGCGTTATTCAAGCGGGTAAAGAAATTGTGGAACATCCAGCGATCGTAAATGTGAATTGGCTTAATATTGTGGGGTTACAGATCGACTTTGGAACCATTGTCGATCCGCTAAGTGCCATGATGTTGTTTGTTGTTACCCTAGTAGCCTCAATGGTGCAAATTTACTCCTTAGGATATATGCACGGAGACGAGGGTTTTTCCCGTTACTATGCATACCAGTCTTTGTTTGCATCCTCTATGTTGGGTATGGTTCTGGCAACAAACCTATTACAACTCTTTATTTTCTGGGAATTAGTAGGATTATGCTCCTACTTGTTAATTGGATTCTGGTTCTTCAAAGTGTCTGCTCGCGAAGCTGCGAAGAAGGCATTTATGACAACTCGTGTCGGAGACTTTGGATTACTTCTTGGAATGCTTTTCCTCTATACCAAGTTTGGAACCCTTGATTTTGCAGCCCTTTCTGCAGCGTTAAACACAAATTTCCAAGATGTCTTGGTTATTGGAACCGCAGGATATGTAACGGTCATGGCTTTCCTCGTTTTCTTAGGACCCATCGGGAAATCCGGACAGTTTCCCCTTCACGTTTGGCTTCCAGACGCCATGGAAGGTCCTACCCCTGTTAGTGCTCTGATCCATGCCGCAACGATGGTTGTAGCTGGGGTTTATTTAGTGGCTCGGATGTACTTTCTGTTTGATTTTGCCTCACCTGCGGCCTTACAGTTTATTGCTGGATTGGGTGCTTTCACAGCTATCTTTGCGGCTTCGATTGCGATTGCCCAAGATGACATTAAACGAATCCTAGCCTACTCCACCTTAAGCCAACTGGGCTACATGATGTTTGCCCTTGGAGTGGGGTCCTACTCGGGATCTATGTTCCACCTAATGACTCACGCCTTCTTCAAAGCGTTGATGTTCTTAGGTGCTGGTTCCGTGATTTATGCTCTGCATCATAAACAAGACATCTGGGATATGGGTGGACTTTGGAAAAAGATGCCCATCACCGGCACGACCTTTTTCATTGGTGTATTAGCTATTTCTGGAATGCCGCCCTTTGCAGGCTTCTGGTCAAAAGACGAAATCCTAGCCAATGCATTGCATAATGGGCATCCAATTATCTATGGAGTGGGTCTGTTTACGGCCTTCTTAACCGCTTTCTATATGTCTAGATTGTTCTTCGTCGTTTTCATGGGACCCGAAAAACCTGAAAATCATCCCCATGAATCTCCGTGGAGTATGACGATTCCACTTATGATCCTTGCTTTCTTCAGCGTCTTTGGCGGATTTGTGGCTTTGCCCGAGCATAATTTTGCTTGGTATATTCATTATGGCGAATTCCATCATGAAGCAATAGCCTGGGGCTTAGCCGGAATTTCAGTTCTTGCAGGACTCTTAGGTATTGGCTTGGCCTACATCACCTATGTCAAAAAACTAATCTCTGCAGAGAGTGTTGCTGGCCAGTTCTCTGGAGTGTACAAGTTACTGAAAAACAAATACTATGTCGATGAGCTATACCTCTGGATTATTAAAAACATCATGGATGGGATGGCAAAAGTTCTCTACTGGTTTGACATCTATATTGTTGACGGCATAGTCAATGGACTTGCTTTAGTCACCCGGGGTAGTGGTAAAGTTCTTCGTCGGACAAATACAGGACAACTACAAACGTACGCTATGGTGTTCTTTTTCGCAGTAGTTGTCATATTTATGGCCTTCGCCATTGGAGAAAGTCAGCTGGCGGCTATTAACCCCTTAGCGACGCTAGGAGGTGCGAAATAATGTCTGCACTACCAACAGTGGAATCAATGTCAATGCTTCTGCCCTTCACCATACTAGCACCCTTAGTGGCAATGCTCTTGATCGTTTTCTTGCCCAAGGAAGAGACCAAGACAATAAAAATAGTGTCAGCGATGGGTATGCTGGTGTCTTTGGTGCTCTCGCTATACGCCTTCTTAACCTATCAATGGGCCGAGGGCGGAATGCAGTTTACCCTCACAATCCCTTGGGTTCCTGATCTCGGAGTCAATCTAGCCTTGGGAGTTGACGGGTTAAGCTTACCAATGCTTCTTCTAACCAACCTCATAGGTTTCGCTTCCATCTATGCTTCCTGGAATATTGATAAGCGTGTCAAAGAATTCTTTATTCTGTTGCTAATTCTTATTGCAGGAGTTATGGGAACATTTATCGCTCGCGACCTGTTCATCTTCTTCCTCTTCTATGAAATCGTGGTTATTCCTATCTATATCATGGTTGTCATCTGGGGAAGTACAAAACGAGTTACCAAGGAATACGCGGCCATGAAGTTGACCATTTACCTGTTGATTGGATCAGCCTTCCTCCTCGTGGGAATGGTGGCTCTATACCTGGCAGCAGGTGCCAATGGTAACCCAACTTTTATGTTTGATCAATTGGCTGCAAGACAAGACCTTTACAGTCCTGCTTTCCAAAAGGTTGCCTTTGCCTTAATGATCATTGGTTTCGGATCTCTAATTTCCATGTTTCCTTTCCACTCCTGGTCTCCAGACGGTTATGCTGGTGCGCCTACAGCGGTAAGTATGATTCACGCTGGAGTCTTAAAGAAAATCGGGGGCTATGGATTAATTCGCTTAGGAATCTTTGTACTGCCAGTTGGAGCAAAATTTTGGGCTCCATACATCGCCACCCTGGCTGTTGTCAGCGTGCTCTATGCAGCCTTCATCGCTTTGGCACAAAAGGACCTTAAATATGTGGTTGGATATTCATCCGTCAGCCATATGGGGTATGTTATCATTGCCATTGCAGCCTTGAATCCGACGGCTGTCACTGGTGCAGTGGGGATGATGTTTGCCCATGGGGTCATGGCGGCACTGTTCTTCTCTATGATTGGTTTTATCTATGAGAAGAGTCATACTCGTAATATTGCCGATCTGGGCGGATTAGCTCATCAAATGCCACGTTTGGCGATTGGTTTTGTCATTGCAGGTATGGCTTCACTGGGATTACCGGGGACTGTAAACTTTATAACAGAGTTTACAATCTTCATGGGTGTTATTAACGTTTTCCCCGTACATGCCGTTCTAGGTATTGCAGGGATTATCTTTACTGCAGTCTATATCTTACGGACGATTGCCAATGTTTTATTCGGACCGCGCCGTTCCGAATGGGATCATCTAACGGATATTCGTGGACCTGAATTAGTTCCCCTCGTATTATTTGGGTTCGTGATCTTTTTTGCAGGAATATTCCCGAACGTTTTACTAGGTATGATTGATACCGGAGTTACCTCCTCAGGCCTTGCCAAGGTACTTGAGACGGTGAGTCAGGCGAAGATGGGAGGGTTGTTCTAATGGTAGAGTTCAATTTCGCAACAGTGCTTACGCCTGAAATTGCTATAGCCGTGCTGTCCTTGATTCTGTTGGCCATTGGACTACTAATTCCGGCTGGCGCTCGCAAAGGCATGATGCCGCTCACAGTTTTCTCATTATTAGGGGTTCTTGGTTATACCTTGTATGACTTTTTCTACGGTCAAGAAGCAGCCTTTTTAGGTGGAATGTATATGCACGATCAGTTTGCAGTCTACTTTAAGGTTCTCTTCTTAGCAGCGGCACTTCTCGTAGTACTCTCTTCAGGGGGGTACGTGCAGAAATTGCCGAAACATCGTGGAGAATTCTACGCTTTGCTCTTAGCTGCAACATTGGGAATGATGCTCATGGCTGGAGCAGGGGAATTGATTACCATCTATGTCGGCCTTGAGTTAATGACGATTTCCTTCTATATTCTTGTTGCTTATTTGGCAGATGACGCCCGTTCCTCAGAGGCTGGAATCAAGTACCTTGTTCTGGGTGCCACATCTTCAGCCATCTTACTCTACGGTATCAGCCTGATATACGGCTTGACAGGTTCGACTCAGCTCGTAGAAGTTGCTGGCAGGCTCGGTGGAGAGCTTACCCCGGCCTCGTTACTGGCGACGGTTTTCCTCCTGGCTGGATTGGGCTTTAAGATTTCCCTAGTGCCCTTCCATCTTTGGGGTCCGGATATTTACGAAGGTGCACCGACGCCGGTTACTGCCTTCTTGGCTATCGCCTCGAAAGCTGCTGCCTTTGCAGTACTGATTCGTGTTTATCTCTTAACCATGAACAGTCAAGCGTTTTCTGCAACAGGACAAACACTCTTATTAGTTTTAGCAGCAATTACTATGATTGTGGGTAACCTAATCGCCATTCCTCAAACCAACCTAAAACGATTGTTAGCGTATTCAAGTATTGCCCAAGCGGGTTATTTGATGGTTGGTATAATTGCTGAATCCACAGCAGGCATCAAAGGGGTTCTTTTCTATGCGATGATCTACGTTTTCGCAAATATGGGAGCTTTTGCAGTAGCTACTCTTATAGATGAGAAGCAAGGAAGTAGTGAAATCAAGGACCTTGCTGGTTTATGGCGCCGCTCTCCCTTGGCAACGGTTGTCATGACAGCCTCGCTCCTCTCCCTAGCTGGAATTCCGCCCCTTGCCGGATTCGTAGGGAAGTTCTATCTCTTCTCTGCAGCCATGGATCAAGGGTATGTCGCAATTGCCTATATCGGGTTCGTGATGAGTATGATTTCTGTGTATTATTATCTTTCAGTGGTCAAGGTAATGTTCCTTGCTGAGGGCGAGGGCTTACCAGATGTTCCAGTCCATGGAGCAATTAAGTTTACGATGGTTTTCACCATGTTAATTACCATTGCCATCGGTCTTTACCCAACTCCTCTTGCGCAGATGGCGATTGCCGCAGCGCAGAGCTTATTCTAAGGGACCATGGATTGTCAGCTTGTTTTTGAATATGATTTTAGACTATGTCCAAAAAGAGATTCTCAGTTATTTACTGGGAATCTCTTTTGTAAGTGCGCGAAACTGAAATTAAGAAATTTGACAGCGCTGCTAAGGCCAAGAGAGGGATACTGAATTGTTTAATCCTGTTAGAACTAATTTTGTGGGGATTCGATTTTGTTAATGGGGCATTTAAAGGTACAATATAGAAGGAAGGTCGCATTGGGTAGTAAAGAATTATCTATTAAAAGGAGCTGTCTAACTTTGTGGAGAATAAACAATCTCTAGGAAAATCCGGCGAAGAATTTGCGGCACGCTTATTAATAGAGTCTGGCTTGAAAATAGTTACTCGGAATTATCGCTGTCCAAAAGGGGAAATGGACATAATTGCACGTGATGGAGAAGTACTTGTGTTTATAGAGGTTCGCACCCGCCAGTCCTCCTATAGAGGTTGGGGAGAGGAGAGTATAACTCCTCAAAAATCCCATCGATTACAGGCCATTGCTTCTTATTATGTACTCCAAAAGGGCTATTCGAGCTGGCCTTGCCTAAGATTCGATGTCATTGCAATCCGCTGGATTAGGGAACAACCTGAAGTGAATTGGATCAAGGCAGCTTTATAAATACCAGCTTAACTCAGTGTCCAGCGCTGCAGACTAGTATTAGTTATGTTTTCTATATACTACATAGTTTTTTCACACAAATTTCAAGAATAAGTGGTAAACTTGAACGTAGACTCCACCGAAGTCTCGTTGCTCAATTTTAATTGAACTATAATCGGTCTCGCCAAAGGAGAGTTGGTAAATTGGATCCGATTTTGATCGTTGATGATGAAGAGAAAATTAGAAGCTTGGTAAGATTATATCTCGAACGAGAAGGTTTTTTAGTTGAGGAAGCGGAAGACGGCCGAGTTGCTTTGGAAAAGTTTCGGGCAGGTCAGTTTTCGTTATTAATCGTCGATCTTATGATGCCAGATATTGATGGCTGGCGTGTCTGTCGTGAAGTGCGAGAGAGTTCTGCCCTCCCAATTATTATGTTAACTGCTCGAGGAGAAGAGTTTGACCGAGTCCTAGGCCTTGAACTGGGCGCTGATGATTATTTGGTAAAACCATTTAGTACCAAGGAATTAGTCGCAAGAGTCAAAGCCCTCTTGCGAAGGTCCAGAGGGCAACTACAGACAGTGACTTCAGAAATAACTGCAGGGACACTCCGCATCGATAAAGAACGTCATAGGGTCAGTATCGGGGAGGATGTCATTAGTCTAACTCCGCTGGAATTTGATTTGCTCTATTTTTTGGCCAAGAATCGTGGAAGGGTTTTCTCTAGGGAACAGCTCATGGAAACCGTTTGGGGATATGACTTCTATGGAGATGCCCGTACGGTAGATACTCATGTGAAAAAGCTCCGTGAGAAATTGTCACACCCAAGTGTTAAAGGGATGTTGGTTACTGTATGGGGTGTAGGCTATAAATTTGATCCTGATCAGGTACATTAAATGGCTGCAAAAACAAGTCACGCTTGGTCAATTTCTATAAAACTATGGTTAGCGATGACACTACTAATTCTTGCGGTCTTGGGGGGATTAGGGTTCACGCTTACTTGGCTTTTTGGAGACTTTTATCTTCAACAAAAATTAAATACCCTTCGTTCTGAAGCAATCGAGATTTCAGCAAAACTTGCCGCTGTACCTAATTGGAGCTCAAGGTTAAGTTTACTCGAATCCCTGAAGTTAACTACGGGAACCCAATTAGTGTTATTAGATCCACAAGGTAATCTGATCGTTATGGCAGGCTCTATTAACAATGACAGTTCACATAATAGCATTCAATGGTATCCTGGGGGTTTTGTAGGAGATCCGATAAGCGGATTATCACGAAACTTACGACCTTCGGATTTTTTTACCCAAGGGAATTTGGAACAGGTTCTGGCTGGTCAAACTATCTCAATTAAGGCAATGCCGATTAACGGCGGAGCACAAGCTATGTTGCTTGCTGCTACCCCGGTGGGGATAAACCCTGTCAAAGGAGTCGTGTTATTAGGTAGTTCTCCGATTCCAATCCAAGAGAGTATTGCGACATTTCGTCGCTTAATTCTCTATGCTTCGTTAATTGCTGTTTTCTTGGCCACGGTTATTAGTCTTATTTTTGCTCAGCATGTCACGCGTCCTCTAGGCCTAATGCAGCGAGGAGCGTCACGAATGGCCAAAGGGGATTTTCTGCCCATTCAAGGAGTCACAAGTGAAGATGAAATCGGGGAATTAGCTGAAGCATTAAATTCCATGGGTGAAAGTTTAAAAAACCATATGGCATGGCTTTCTCAAGAGAAAAACTTACTTCAAGGGATTGTTGAAAGTATTAGTGATGCAGTGGTTATGTTAAGTTGTGATGGCTCAATTCTTTATGCTAATGACTCTGCCAAGGCCCTGTGGCAAGAGGACGATATAGAAGATGCTGAACGTAAGACACAAATAGTGACTATTCTCAAAACTATGGCCAAACGGGAGGACCAAGTCGAAAATTTCGATACTGTCACGTTAGGAGTACAAGTATTACAAGTTGTTATGGCTCCAATGGAGGAGATTGAAGAGATCTGTGGACATGTAGCCGTTCTACGAGATGTCACCGCATCTTTGCGAGCAGAAAAAACACGCCGTGAGTTCTTGGCTAGTGTTACCCATGAACTTAGGACCCCTCTGCATCTAATCCAAGGGTATTTAGAGGCAATTCAAGACGAAGTAATACCCAAAGATCAGCAGGAAGAGTATATCGATTTAGTCTTAGAAGAAGCTAAACGTCTGGCTCGCTTAGTGCAAAATCTACAGGAAATCAACTGGCTTGAGCGTGGACAGATTATACAACCAGTTGCTATTGATTTAGAGTCCTTTATGATAGATATTGAGCAACGCTTTCAAGGCAGAGCCCAGGAGTTAGGCGTCAATCTGGAAGTTTCGACGGGTTCAGGTCAATTGTGGGCGAACCCCGATCAGCTATTACAAGTGTTTATCAATCTTTTAGATAATGCTTTGAGCCATACCCCACGCGGGAAGACGGTTCGGGTTTTTATGGCAGAAGATCAAAATGATGTACGCCTGGTTGTCCAAGATGAAGGAGAAGGGATTCCTAAAGAAGCTTTACCTTATATTTTTGATCGCTTCTTCAGAGTAAATAAGGCACGGTCTCGAAAAGATGGAGGGATGGGTTTGGGACTCGCTATTGTTCGTCAAATTGTCGAGGCTCATGGAGGGTCAGTACGAGTAGAAAGCGACATGGGAAGGGGAACAACCTTTTCCATATGCCTTCCACGTTAGAGATTATCGTAGTGAACCTATTCAGCGAAAGATAAAGAAATGATAGGGGAACGTGGATATCGACACTGGTGTGTCAATATCCACGTCTTTGTCTTTTCTGCAACTATTTAAGAGACAAGTAATGAAAAAGTATTATGATATAGCCAATTATAGATAAATATGGGAGGGATTTAGAAAATTTACGCGAACATTTATCTATAAAGAGGTGATAGGATTGTATGCAGCAGTACATGGAATGACTGTCCTGGGCTTACAAGCTCATTTAATTCGAGTGGAAGTTGATGTTGCAAATGGTCTGCCTAGCTTTGAAATAGTAGGCCTTCCTAACACGGCTGTTAGGGAGGCGCGAGATCGAGTTCGTTCAGCAATACGAAACTCGGGTTATCAATTCCCTCTACAACGGGTCACTGTGAACTTGGCTCCCGCAGATTTGCGCAAAGAAGGCTCTGGCCTTGATCTACCAATTGCGATTGGGATATTAGCAGCCACAGATCAATGTATCTCTTCATCGCTGGGCAAGTATGTTTTTTCCGGTGAGCTTTCTTTAGAGGGAAGTCTCCGACCGGTACCGGGCGTGCTTACTATGGCCATAGCTCTAGATAAAGTAAACGACGAATCTGTTTTAGATGAGGGAGGGTGCATTGGTGAACCGTATTGCTTGATTGTTCCTTCAGATAATCTGGCAGAAGCTCGTTTGGTGACTAAGTTAGAAACGCATAGTTCGGCTGCTTTGGCACAAGTTGTCAAAGGGATAGAAATGGAAAGCTTTGAGGATCTTATACTATCTAGAACTACGCAGCCAGAGTTATATAAAGAAGTCAATGTGGACTGGGCAGATGTTCACGGACAACAACATGTGAAAAGAGCTTTAGAAATAGCCGCCTCGGGCGGGCATAATGTAGTCTTGGTCGGACCGCCGGGATCTGGTAAAACCCTCTTGGCGAAAGCCTATTCAGGGATTCTTCCTCAACTAAGCGAGAAGGAAAGCATTGAGGTCACTCAGCTCTATAGTGTTTGCGGTTTGCTGAATTGTAATGGTTCTTTAGTTCAACATCGTCCGTTTAGAAGTCCTCATCATACGGTTACAAAGGCTGGAATAATCGGAGGAGGTAGGAATCTGCGCCCTGGAGAATTAAGCTTTGCTAATCATGGGGTACTGTTTTTAGATGAGCTCCCAGAGTTTTCCCGTGAAGTCTTAGAATGTCTACGGCAACCTTTGGAAGATCGAGAATTAACGATCACTAGGCAAGCAGGGAGTATTACCTATCCTGCACATGTCAGTGTTATTGCCAGTATGAACCCTTGCCCTTGCGGTTATTATGGGGATCAAGGAAGAGTATGTCACTGTACCCCTATGCAAATCCAAAACTATCGGGGAAGAATCTCGGGGCCGCTCTTGGACCGCTTTGACATGCATGTGGAAGTGCCAAGGCTGAATTTACTCTGAGTTAAAGAATAAACCGGATAATGAGCCGTCTAGTGTCGTTAGAAAGCGAGTCATGGCAGCCCGTCAGAGACAATGGGCGCGTCTAGGGTCGGCCAAAACCAATGCAGAGATGACAGCAAAGGAAACCAAAGAATTTGGCAAATTGACTCCGAGTGGAGAGTCTCTCTTAGAAAAGATTTTTGACAGCCAGCATCTTAGTGCCCGCGCTCACGATCGGATTTTAAGGGTGGCTCGTACCATCGCTGACCTAGAAGGTTCCTCAGATATTCTTCCGGGGCATCTAGCTGAGGCAATTCAGTTTCGAGCTTTAGATAAACGGTTGCCAGCGGTCTCATTTTAGTAGAACCGACTTTGGTATGTATACTCTCTTCACTGGTTGTGGCTATATGCCTGACGTTTCATGCTATCAAGCATTCTATCGAGATTTTTATCAAGCTTCATGCCATACTCCTTTTTTTAATCTGATCTAATCCGGAAGCTTTCTTCTTGCTCCTTCCATCATGCGCTTCAGTGAAGCTTTCTCTATCAGGCACCGGTACTCCCCGATCGGAAGTAAGCATCGACTTCAGGTTGTCCGCACACTTCTAGGATTGGATGAATAGTTTAATATTGAAATAAGTATTCATATTATTAAAGGGGAGTGGGTTTATGGGTAAAAAACACAACGATCACCATGATAAACATCGTAGTAAAGAGAGTTGTTGTAACCAAAATGTTAACCAAAAGGTAGAAGTGAAAGTGGAAAGTGGTCAAGGTAATTCAGGGCCCCCTGCACAAGTTTTAACCCTCTTTTCGACTCAAGAAAACAATCGGGTTATTATACCAAGTAATGGCCTTACGGTACCTGTTTTAACCCTAGAGGTAATAACAACTGAGCAAAATCAACGGGTAAAGCTCGATGCTATGATCGAAACCATTATCCAAGTCGTTTCACCGAATGTATCCACTTACTCATTCGATCTACGAATGGATTTGCGTCGTTCGGCTACTATTCTAACGGATGAACGGGTACAAGGAATATATATTAGACCTGCCCCAAATCAACAGATTGAATATTCATGGCATCCAAACTTCACTTGGGTCGATGTTCCAGGACCGCCAGGAACTTATAGTTATTTTGTTGATGTTACCCAGATTGCGGGGTTAAATGAAACCTCTATTGTAGAAAGTCGTGCACTTACAGCAATCGTTTTTCCGCCTGTCTAACCGTATAACTTTGGAGGCTCGTGCATGATTTTAATTCGACTGTGCAGGTGTGCAGGGGTCTCACTCAAACTTAATTATGATAAGTTGGTAGGCACCGAGGCACCGGTGCCTGCCGTCATCCCAAGCTTTTGGCTTTTTACACCGTCGATGGACGGTTATTTTATTTTATACCTACAACTCTTAGACATTATTAATCAATTAAAGTCGACGTTTAAACAAATTACACGTTATTTATGATTTAAAGGCGAAATATCGTGGATAATTTTGCTTGGTAAAAGGAGGAAAACTAATTATTATGTAGAAGGAATTAATAAAATATAATTAATATTAAATAAAATTTACTAAAAGCAAGAATTAGAGCTTTTCTTTGAGGTGTAAGCAACAAGACTAGAAGAAAGGAATGAGTTTATGGCAAGTGAACGAGGGAAAAAATGTATTGAGAGTATTTCGAGGTTTTACGTATGCCAGCAAAAACTTATACATAAGCCTAAGTTCCTTCCAAAGCCCAAATTAGCTTTAATTAACTTTCCAAATGTGTATAGAAATATTCCCTATGATTCCAATCTTTGCAGAGAGAACCATGGGACTTGTGGTAAAGTTAATGCCTATGCTTATGGTCAAGGAATAGTTATTCTTGAGGAAGCAAAAAAACGGACACGGCTCGCGAAATGTCAGCGGGTATTTAAGGATTCTCATCATAGTTGCCTTTTCACTGATCTAGAGGGGCAGATTCTTGGTGCCAATACAGCCGCATTAGAGACTTATGGTTATACACAGAAAAAACTGTGTGGGATGAAAATTTATGATCTTAGCCCTATGGAATCTAAGGATTTAGTCAACAAGCAATTGCAAGAAGCTTATAGTTTAGGAATAACCTACGAGACCAACCATGTAAGGAATAATGGTGAGTGCTTTCCAGTCGAAGTAAACTCTTTCAGGATAGAAACTTTGTTGGTTAGTATCATTCAAGATATTACACAACGTAAGCACTTAGAAAGGGAGTTCGTAAACTCTGAAGCTATTAAGGTCATTGGAAAGGTCGCGTCTGGGCTTGCTCATGAAGTTCGAAACGGTATCACGAGTGTGCATGGGTTTATCCAACTTGTTGCCAGTGGGATACTCAGCCAAGATAGGTTTGCCAAAAATTCCGAAATAATGCTTCTGGAACTTAATCATGTCGATAGGATTATTAGTGAGCTGTTATTACTTGCAAGTAATCGAAGCTTGAACTTAGAGATAAAGAACCTAAATCAAATAATACTAGCGATGATTCCTTCTTTAGAGGATATTGCTAAGTCTCAAGGTAAAACAATAGAAATTCAACTTGAAGAGATTCCAGACCTACTTTTAGACGAGGATGAAATCAATTATTTGATCCGTATTTTAGTGGATAATGCCCTCGACTCCATGGTCAAAGGTGGCAAAGCTTCGATAATAACTCATAAGGAAGAAAAGACACTTTCATTATCAATTCATGATAACGGTTCAGGAATAGAACCTGAAATTTTAAACCAACTGGGAACCCCATTTTTAACAACTAAGGATTCAGGTATTGGTCTTAGCTTCGTTATTTGCAAAAGTATCGTAATGCGGCATAATGCTACGCTCAAGGTTGAAAGTAGTCACTTAGGAACAATAGTTCAAATTAAATTTGATATATAATCGCAGGTGACATAATTAACAATCCATGAGCCAAAGGTATAAATCTAGTAAAATACGGAGAAATACCAGAAAAATGTCATAATAATGGCATTTTCTTTTGGTATCATTCTTATTAGAGAGTGAGTGAAGCTTGTTAGTGACTTATTTGCTATCTCAATTAGATGTTAAAGGGGAAGAAACTGATGCAAGGAAGAATTAAACCACCTCAAACTGCAACTGTCGAAGGTACTCACCTGCACAATTTCATGTTTCGTATTAACAGTGTCGAAAGAATGGAACTGGTAGACAAAGTGAAATATCTCGGTCATGAGCTAAAGGAGTTAATAATTTTTATAGCGCTTTCAACGTTACTGCTCTTAGGCATCAGTTTACTGCCTAAATCGCCGAATTAATTCTGGATACACCGGTAATGATCCTATTTACTACTTATATAGAGAATTAACTAAGGGCTGGAAGCAATAGCGTTCTGGCCTCGTTTTTGTTCGATATTCTTTATACGGTGGAAAGTTTGTTAATGGATTGCCAATAAAATGCAAAATGTACAAATACAAAATAATAATACAGAAAGGAGGATTATTATATATTACTATCAAATTAAGAACTTTGTAAGCAAATGGTTATCACCACCTAAGTTCCATGATTCATCGGTACTAAATCCAGCCTTAAGGAAGTGTTTTATGGAGAACATAAGGGAAAATCCGGTGAATTATATTGTCGGCGGTGTCACTATTGTCGCTGGACTTGTTATTGCAGAAAGGGTTAATTACCTGCTTTTTCATTCATTAGCGGAATTATTTAGTATTGTTATCGCTGTTACCCTTTTCCTGATTATGTGGAATTCCAAGAAGTATATGCAGAACAAAGCTTTGGTCTTTATTAGCATTGCCTACCTTTTTATTGGGATTATCGATCTATTGCATGTCCTTTCCTATCAGGGAATGTCTATTTTTGTAGACTACGACTTTCATGCAAATCAGCTGTGGATTTCCGCTCGATATATGGAAAGCTTAAGCCTCCTAATTGCCTTTGCCTGGCCCGAACGGGTCAATCACATCATCCGCAGGGTGGGAACTCTAGGGATAGTGTCAATATATACCCTGATAACAATGTTTCTAGTGGTCTCAATCTTTGTCTGGCATACCTTCCCGGTTTGTTTTATTGAAAACCAGGGGCAAACAGCCTTTAAGATCATCAGTGAATACATCATCTGCTTCATTTTAGTGGCTGGAATATTATTCCTCTGGAAAAACAGAAGGGATTTTGAAGAAAAAATCTATACACTGTTGATTGCGTCAATGATCTTTACGATCCTTCAGGAGTTGTCTTTTACACTGTATACAGATAACTATGGTATTCTAAATATGGTTGGACATTTTTTTAAGATCTTATCCTTCTACCTCATGTACCGGGCCATTGTGAAGACAGGAATTGAAGAACCCTATAACCTTATCTTTCGTGAACTGAGCCTTAATGAAATAGAACTTAAAGAGGCTAAAAATGTGGCGGAAGCGGCCAATAATATGAAAAGTAGTTTTTTGGCAAACATGTCCCATGAAATTCGTACACCTCTTAATTCTATTCTTGGATTTGCTAACCTCTTGCTTGAAGAAGAGAAGGATAAGAAAAAGCTGGAGAAGCTCGAGATTATAACAAATGCTGGCAGCCATCTACTGAGCTTAGTCAATAATATCCTGGAGTTTTCCAAGATCGAGGCAGGCAAGATAGAAATCGAACAAAGCAGTTTTTCTATACGCAAAATGCTAGAAGACCTAAAGAGAATGTTTATCCTTGAGGCCCAAGAGCGTAACCTATCCTGGGAGGTGCAAACTCATCCGTCAGTTCCGGAAATCATTATTGGGGATGAATATCGGATCATGCAGGTACTAGTCAATCTTACTGGGAATGCTTTTAAATTTACCGAGTTTGGTGGAGTAAGCATTCGGGTATCCTACCTGAACGGACAGCTTGAGATCATTGTAAGGGATACTGGTATAGGGATCCCCGAGGAGAAAAGGGCAGCCATTTTCTCAGCTTTTGAGCAGGTAGATACTTCCCATGCGAGAAAATATGGTGGAACTGGTCTAGGACTTTCCATCACTCAGAATCTGTTAAACTTGATGGGGGGGACTATTAGGGTTGGAAGTTCTGTAAGCGGCTCTGAATTCCTCGTATCCTTGCCAGTCCAACCGGGGGAAGTACACTTATTTGATCGGTTAGAGCCGGCCTTGTCTGATTCCCAGCCGAATTACCGTGATTGGGTTGTGTTTTTGGTGGTTGACAGGAATGAATCTATCAATATGGAAGAGATCATGGGAATCGTTAAGATAAGTTCGTTTGATGGGGTTAGTATAAAAGTGCTGCCTTATGATGCTAAAATTATGGATCGAATTCTCAAAGGAAGTGTTGACTTAATCCTGCTTTATGAGACGACTGGAAGCAGCAAGATGGAGGTTTTAGCTCAGGATCTAAGACAGGATTTTCGGACTGCGTTTCTTCCAGTTATTCACCTGAAGGAATGCAGCGAGGATGTGATCAGCTTCCAGTCGGATTCGAATGCCCTAAAATACGTAAAGGAATCACAGGAAGCCGATTATTACGAGTTTATACAACGAATTATCCAAGATCGAGAGGCTGTCGGAGCAGCCATGATTGAACGGTGGCTGAAAAAAGCAGAATCCGAAATGGGAACGAATCAGATCCTATTGGACTGCTTGAAGGATATTGTAGTTAGAGTAGAGACCTTAGAGAATGCTCTAGTTGATCAGGCAATGGTAGATATCCTGCAGCTGACTCATTCTCTTAAAGGAAGTACAGGTACCTTACGAATGAGTGAGATTTATCTAAAAATTACCGAAATGGAAGTAGAACTAAGAAAAAAACCACCTCATTTGGGGAAGGTCAAAAAGGATTTCTCCTCAATAAAGGAAATGTTAGCCTTGATTCCCAAAAAATACTTCCCTTCGGAATCTCTTCAAATAGAAAAACAGAAGTATGCGGAAAGTAAATTGATGGTCTTAGTGGTTGACGATAACCTAGAGAACCGGATATTGATTGGCAATATTCTAAGCCGGCTGAATCTTATGTATAAAAATGCTGAAAACGGTGAAATAGCGTTGAAAATGCTACAAGCGGAACGATTTAGCGTGGTCTTATTAGATTCTCAAATGCCGGTAATGGATGGTATTACGACACTCAAACATATCCGTGCAGATTCAGCTCTAAAAGATACTCACGTGATCATGCAAACTGCCAGTGCGTTTAAAGAAGACATCCAAGAATTTTTTCGGGCAGGGTGCGACGATTATATTTCGAAACCAGTTAATATAGAAGTCCTTCAAAGAAAGCTTTCCGAATTCACTGCTCGCCAAGAATAGAGTAATAGCCCTAAAAATGGACGCCTTTTATGTTAACTGACGGTAAAAGGTGTCCTTATTTTATTACTGCAAAAGGTTTTAACCCAAAGAACAGATATGAGCTTTATGTTTTGTACCGAATTTTTAAGTTATTTTGCAGGAAATAAAGAGAAGAGAGGGAATATATTATAACCATATACGAGGAAATTTATCAATCTGCAGTAAAAATGAGCGTCGTCAGTGAACAACGTTATTGGCCCCTGTAAAGGAGATAGGTTTAATGAAGATCGGAGAAACTAATCCCTTCTTACAAAATAGCTGCGAAGAAAAACCAATTAAGCTTCTTATTGCAGAGGATGATGTGGTTATACGCAAGGTGTTGGAACACTTTTCAGTTCGAAAAGGCTGGAGTGTTATTGTGGCGGAAAACGGGCAAGCAGCGATCGACGCTTATCAGAAACAGGAATTTGATGTCATCATTATGGATTGTCAGATGCCAATATTAGATGGTTACAAAGCAGCAGGTACTATAAGACGATTTGAAGGACAGAAAATGAAGCGTACTCCAATTATTGCATTAACAGCCAACGCTTTAAATTCTGCAAGACAAACATGCCTTGACGCAGGAATGGACGATTACTTAACAAAACCAGTCGAAACACAGGCGTTTTATGCAATTGTCGATAAATGGACAAAAACATTGGGAGAATGATGGGGTGACTCCTTCTATGGTAAACGTCGTTACAGAACATAGTCGTAAAGAAAATTCTTTGTTAGAAGCCAAGAGCCATGAAATTCGTACTTATATGACTAGAATCATCAGTATGACTGATTTAACCCTTATGACTGAGGTAACAGAAGAACAACGGGACTATCTAACTACCGTGAAATCATCTACTAAATTATTGTTGAAAGTATTAACCGATATTATGGATTATTCTAAAATTCAAGCAGGAAAGGTCGATTTGGAACAACGTCCTTTTGATATTCGTCAGATAGTTGATGAAGTGATTGATTTATTTAACACCGCTGCCCAACAAAAAAACATAGAGATTAGACTAAAAGATTTTAATAATGAAATTCCCAAAAATGTCATAGGAGATTCGCTAAGAATTAAACAGGTACTTTCAAATTTAGTGGGAAATAGCGTAAGGTTCACCAATCAAGGTGGAGTAGCAATAGAAGTTGACCTTGAAGAGCTGAATGAACGTTGGATGCAAATTAGATTTATTGTGTCTGATACTGGCATCGGCATTCCTGAAGACAAGCTATCCAAGCTAATCAAGGGATTCCGTGAGGCAGACTCTCTCATAAAGGAGTTCGGAGGCACGGGTTTAATAATTACGAAGAAACTGGTTAGATTGATGGATGGGGAATTATATGTTGATAGCAGAGAAGGAATAGGAAGCAAATTCTATTTTACGGCAGTATTTGGTGTTTAGGAGAGGGGGGCTTTATCATCGAAATTAAAATCTTGGTAGCAGAAGATGATCCCAGTATCCAACAATTTCTATATATCTTATTAACCCGGGAAGGGTATAGTGTAAAGGTTGTTGGGCAGGGTACAGAAGTTATCAATGAGTGGCGTAATTTTAAGCCCAATCTGCTTCTGCTTGATATCATGATGCCTGGAATGGACGGATTTGAGGTTTGCCGCATAATACGCAGGGAAAGTAATCTGCCTATTATCATTTTAACGGCTAAGGAAGACAATGAGGATAAGATTTCTGGACTCATTTTAGGCTGCGATGATTATATCACTAAACCTTTTGACAGCACAGAACTCGTCTTACGCATTAAGGCAGTGTTACGTCGGGTTAAAGAGGTCCCCCGGAAAAATGAAAAAAATATAGTAAAGCTTCCGGGGCTTATGATTAATAATGACAACCGAATGACTGAAGTTCAAGGGAAAGAGATAGATTTAACCCCTAAAGAATTTTCTCTTTTATGGCTTCTCTGCAACCGTCCGGATCAGGTCTTTACTAGAGAACAACTTCTGAATCAAATATGGGACTCAGACTATTATGGAAGTGCTTCCGTGGTTACTTCCCTAGTAAAGCGTCTCAGAGAAAAGATTGAGCCAGATATCTCTAATCCTTATTACATTAAGACAGTACACGGGGTAGGATACAAACTGGGGGTTAGACCTGATTAGTGGCTAATCTCTAGTTTAACCATGTGAATAGAATAGATTTTAAATAAAAGAAAAATGTCATAATAATGGCATTTTTCTTTGTTATACTGTCAGAAAGTATAAACTTGCGTTATATACTTTCTAAGCATAAGTGCAACTAAGGCTGCCGCCTCGCCAGAGGCTTTTACGATAAGCTTACCCGTGCGAAGACAGTGTCTTCGTGGGCGCCAGCCAAGTTTTCTTTATCATCCTTACATAGGAAAGGACCTGCGCGGTTGAACTTATAAAAGGAGGAGATCAATTTGTCATTTCGATTACCGAAATTACCCTATGCCTACGATGCGCTAGAACCTTATTGTGATGAAGCAACTGTTAGGCTCCATCACGATGTCCATCATAAGTCCTACGTGGACGGTCTCAATAAAGTCGAAGAACAACTTGCGAAAGCTAGAGAAGAAGGAAATTTTGCTCTTATCAAGCATTGGGAGCACGAATTGGCTTTTCATGGATCAGGGCACTTACTGCATACACTTTTTTGGGAGAATATGCGTCCTGGCGGTGGTGGAACTGCGCAAGGAATATTAGCGGAACGTATCAATAAGGATTTCGGCTCCTTTGAAGATTTTAAGAAACACTTTACTGCTGCAGCTGTTGCTGTAGAAGGATCTGGGTGGACCTTATTAGTATGGAGTCCATTTTTTAAACAATTAGAGATTCTACAAGCAGAAAATCATCAAAATCTTGCCCAATGGGGAGTAATTCCACTCTTAACCATTGATGTTTGGGAACACGCTTATTACCTAAACTATCAAAACAGGCGAGCAGAATGGGTTGAGGCGTGGTGGAACTTAGTAAACTGGGAAGATGTTCTCATACGGTTTGGAGATGTCATGGGCCTGAAGGACGTTAAGTAAAGCGGCAATCTGATTACTGACAAATTAATTGTCTATAGGAGAATCTATAATTTTTTAATGAAGGCGAGTCTTTGTACTCGTCTTTTTACTTTAAAAAGTTAAGATTATTCTAAAAAGTATTGTTGTTTAAGAAGGAAAACGTGACATTAGATAGAATATTCTATCTAATAAGCAAGGGAGTGACTCTTGTGTGACAATAAGGCTTCCTCCTCGAAGCTTATTTACTCTGGTAGTGAGTATATAGACAGAGATGAACTTATAGTTTATTTTAAATGGTCCGTTTAGACATGTAATTTGAGGAAATCTATATTTTTAGATGGGAGTTAATGAAGATGACAACCAACAAAGTAATTGATTGGCTCTTACAAGGGGATGTTGTGATACAATATCAGACACACCGGGATCTTCTGAAATCGGACACAAAGGTAGTAAAAGCTCTGAAGGATCGCATTCAATTTGAAGGTTGGGGAAAACAATTCCTAAATGGTCGTTACATCAAAATTCATACCGGAAAGGGATTTTATCACCCTAAAAGTACAAATACCCATTATATTCTCTTGGATCTAAAAAACATGGGGATATCAAAAAATATAAGAGTTATTGAGGATACTCTTGGGGCAATTTTTAGAAATGAAAAGGGTTCAGATGGAGGAATAAATCCATCTAGCTTTATAGCGGAAAGTGATGTTTGCATTAATGGGATGGTTCTAAACTATGCTTCTTATTTTGGAGTGAGAGAAAACTATTTACAATCAATTGTTGATTTTATTTTGCTGCAACACATGAATGACGGTGGCTTTAATTGTAGATTAAACAGAAAAGGAGCAAAACATAGTTCTTTGCATTCTACAATATCAGTTATCGAAGGGATTTTGGAGTATTCTAAGAAGGGATACAAGTATCGCTTATCTGAATTACGGGAAGTTGAGAATCAATCCAGAGAATTCATTTTGCAGCATAAGCTATTTAAATCGGATAGAACAGGGGAAATTATAGATACCAGAATGCTTATGTTGTCCTATCCCATGAGGTGGCGTTATGATGTGCTTAGGGCTCTTGATTATTTCCAAAGTGCTGAAGTTCCTTATGATTTAAGAATGAGTGAAGCGATTGATGTAATAAAGAAACATCAAAGCGCAGATGGCACTTGGTCTATGCAAGTCAGACAAGCAGGGGAGGTCTTTTTTGAAATTGAGGAGGTAGGTAAACCAAGTAGGTGGAATACACTTAGGGCGTTACGAGCCCTAAAATACTATAATCATGAAAGCTAAATTAAATATCACTGGTTAGGTCACTATTTGTCAAAGGCCTAATCAGTGTTGGCATAATCTATCATCAAAGAGCGCATTCTAAGGAATAAACAAATGAGGTGATAGAAAATGTCGTTGATTCCCAATGAGCCATACCGGATGCTGGATCCCTTTTGGCATGAAATGGATCGTATTCTAAAGCATGGGAAAGATAATCTTACAGATGGATATCGTATAGATATTGAAGAAACCCAGAATAAAGTACTGGTCATTGCGGAGATTCCAGGTATAGAAAAGCCTGAGGATCTTAGAATAACACTGGATGAAAATCGACTGATGATTCAAGGTGAAATTCGTAGAGTGGTTCATGAAGACGAAGGTGAAAGCATTTCTCGGCACTCGGAACGATATTTTGGCAGGTTTTCACGATTACTAACCCTACCAGCCCAGGTAAAGACCGATGGGGCTCACGCAAGTTACAAAAATGGGCTATTAAAACTTAGCTTTTTAAAAGATGAACATCCTGCAGCACGACATATTGAAGTTAATTTTAACTAAGGTAAGCTAACTGAACGAAGTAATTAGCAATGGGGTTGTTGAAATCTTCAACAACCCCATTTTTACTGTTCCTCATACTTTAAATAAAGGAGCCGAGCATTTGCTCGGCTCTAAAGATGTTATCAGGTAAAATTCGTGTTGTTGGGCAGATTTCTTTCAGCTAATTCAATAGCCATTTTCACCATATTACCGCAGTTACGGGAAGAAACTCCTCCAAAGCCTTCTTGGTGAAGGGTTCCGGCAAAACCTAACTCTTGAGCAATTTGTTCTTTCAATGCGTCAGACATAATGCTACTACGTCGTCTTGACATATGGAATCCTCCTTTCAAAGTTGGGGTTAGTTTCTTTCAACACTTTATGATGAAACTAAAGTTAGTATAGCTTTATTGTCGAAACAATATGTAAACAAAATTATGGCTTTAATGGTAATGAAGAAATAAGTATTGATGACTTTGTCTTATGGTCTTTCATTGGCTTTTTAGAAGAAAAGGGATATAATGTGAGAAAAAATAGCAATGGGGTGACCTTTTTGCCATTATTATTTGGAACTGCAGGTGTTCCTATTTCCTCAAAGGATCGATCCAGTGAGGGAGGGGTACGTCGTATTCGAGAGTTAGATCTGGGGGCCTTAGAATTAGAATTTGTCCAGGGAGTGCGAATGGGCGAAGAGAAAGCGAAGAAGGTTGGTGCCGTTGCCCAAGAGGATAATGTCGCCTTGAGTTGTCATGCCCCCTACTATATCAATCTAAACTCTCGTGAGCCGGAGAAAATTACGGCAAGCCGAGATCGGATATTACATACCTCAAGACTTTCTAAAATCCTAGGTGTCCGAAGCGTGATTTTTCATCCGGCCTTTAATCACGATGACCCATCAAACGTGGTCTTAGAGCGAGTGGTTCGAGAACTTTCTCTTGTGCGTGATACCCTCGATGCCGAAGAGAATCATGTTGTACTTCGTCCGGAAACGACTGGGAAAGGGACTCAGTTTGGAGACCTAGCTGAAACTATACGGATCTCTAAAGAGGTTCCGGGAGTTCTACCCTGTATTGACTTTAGCCATCTTCATGCCCGAACTAATGGAAGGTATAATTCCTATGACGAGTTTTGTGAGATCCTAGATCTAACTGCCGAGGAACTTGGGGATCGATGGGTGAAAAATGTGCATTTTCATATATCTGGGATTGAATATGGATTAAAGGGCGAAAAACGAC
This sequence comes from Desulfosporosinus sp., assembly GCA_003513495.1. Taxonomy (GTDB): domain Bacteria; phylum Bacillota; class Desulfitobacteriia; order Desulfitobacteriales; family Desulfitobacteriaceae; genus Desulfosporosinus. The sequence continues at coordinate 1,054 of DOPM01000020.1, read as the reverse complement.
ATCTTGTTTTAAAAGAATCTGACTTGCGTTATGAAGAGCTAATGAAAGCCTGTCATAGCTTCGGAGTGGAAGGATTGGCGATTTGTGAAAGTCCAAACTTAGAAGACGATGCTCTACTCCTTCAGCGGACTTATTTGGCACTCGCTAAATAACCATATATGCTCACTAGTCATCAATAAATACTTAATTAAGGCCTTAATGTTCTAACATTTTAAGAAGTTTGAAGTTGGATTAGTACGGAGGATGAGGGAGAGGCTCCCGGAGGGGTAGTAAAAGACAGAAAGAAGGCGAAATAGAGATGAATTACACTCCAGCTCATGAGGTAGCGCTTGAAAAGTTTCGTGCTTGTTCCTTAGAGGATATGGCGCGTTGTTCTGGTTATTCTATTGAAGGGAATGCCCTGGTTCTTGAATTTTTGGGCCAGCATTTTAAGGTGGACTATCCCAGCGGACAGTTTGTGCCTATGCAGGCTTCAGACGGAGAGCTGCCCCTTGCCGCGCAAATATTGATTCTCCATTATGTTACAAATCTTAGTCAACCTTTAGAAGCGGGGAAGCTTATCTCCTACAAAGAATTACCGGGTGGAGCCATCTATATCAAACCCTTTACTGGTCGTGCTATTGATCCCTTAGTACGGACGTTTGGTTCAGATCCAGATAGCCTGTTGGAAGTAGTGACACGTTTAGGGGGACAAACTAATGGGCTTGGTGATGTAGGGGTTACATATAGGGTGTTTCCGAGAATTCCGGTGGCCTTGATTCTTTGGAGAGCAGATGATGAATTCCCAGCGTCTGGTAATATTCTGTTCGATGCTTCTGCCCCCTTAATTTTACCAACAGAGGATTTTGCAGTCTTAGCAAGTATGGTTGTTTTTGGACTTAAACGGATCAAAGCAACGTTATAGGGAAAAATGTATGAAGATGGTTCACACGGAAGGCGCCTCCATGCCAAATAGTTAGTTTTGCTTTATACTACCGGTTATTAACCTCGCAGGTCAATGAATGGGAATCCGCCATAGGTGCTTATTAGCATTAATGAGTTTAATGCGATCTAA
>DOPM01000049.1 GCA_003513495.1 Desulfosporosinus sp. | reverse complement strand
ACATCTTAGCATTTTCAACTTGCGTTGTCAATAGCTAATTTAAAACTTCTTGTTTGATGCTTGGCCTGTTTTTTGGCCGGATGCATATATTAGCATCTTCTACTTAGGTTGTCAATAACTAATTTTCAATGTGTTAAATTATAGAGTTAATTTGTAACATTCTTGTTTGGCCTGTTTTTAGTCAGGTATACATAGCATCCCAACTATAGATGTCACTGGACCTTCCTTACCCTACTTTCCGCTAAACTGATCATTGCTGTATATGACGTCCTCAATTCCTTTTACCACAGAAGAAACTCCACTAGCTAGAGGCTGCATTTTGCGCTAACGTAGTTCTGAACCATAAGCATGACGAAACATATGCCTAAATCTTCGGTATTCATCTAGTTCTTCCGCCAATTCCAGGACTACTAATTCCAGGTCTTATGTTCGGGATATCATGAGCCATCGACTACAGAAGCTCTCGGTTATAATCTCCCTCACCTGTTATTGCCCCACCATCAATCACACGCGAGATTCTTTCAAACATAGATTCTGTACCTGTATTAGAAATGGTGAAGAAAGGCCGCACAAGAAATCAAATCTCGACTAGGGATTTCCGTTGGGAGTTTTTCAATATCTCGTGAGACCAGATTAATTTCCTGGCCCAATTTTTTAATAGCATCCACATCTATTTTTAAATCGCCCATTAATTTATGATACTGAAGGATCTTTTTTTCTCCACTTGTCATAAACTTACCCCTTCACATTCGATTTTCTTGCGCAAGGTTTCAAGTGCATATTCTACTTGCACTAGATCTACAGAAATAGCAGCCGCAATTTCCTCAGCAATTTTAAGTGCTTTGTAATACTCCTCTTCCCAAGTGAGCTACTACATATTCTTTGAAACTCTCGCTAACAGCCCTATTGTTTCTCCATTTGAAATATAACCGTCATGTAGGTTCACGATTTTTAGCAGATCTGCTACTTCGAGCTTTTCGCTTTTGCCTAGGATCAAGTGTCCACCTGTTTCATCTAGGTGAGTAACGGCTAGCTCCACCATTGCTGCCCTGTTTAAAAACGCCAAATCTCTTTCTACAGAATGCTTGAAAGTAGCTACATCAAAATATCCATATCTAAAATTACCTTGATACGAATTTGTCTGATTTGTTTTATCCCTTAAACCCTCCGGTTTAAGGTCCGTACTATCACACTCGGTCTTAAACAGTCCCGCCCCATGTCTCGTAAAGTAAGATCTAGTTACATAGCATACGGAAAGGTCACAAGCATCGACACCGCTTAATATCTCTAAGGCATTTTTAATCCCGGTGTTGGATGGTGTCAGATGCGGGTAATATTCCATATTATCGGCATCCAGCAGTAACCCTTGAGCACCCTCGAAGACAATGTTGTTGTATTCATTGATGATATTATCTTCTACAATTTCCGTGTGCTGAAGCATAAACAATAGGTCAGCGCTATAGTTTTCTGTGATGTTTTCGTTCCGGATCAGCTCCCATTCGCTATCCGTTAATTCCGTATTCAGCTCGTCTAATCGTTGGGGAACATATCCCTCAATGATGCCCGCGATCATCGTAGCCAATTGGTCAAAGTTCTCTCGGATATACCCTATGGTTGTTTTCTGATGGTTACTTGTTCTCTTGATGGTCTCATAAATCCCTACCCCGCAGCTTCCATGCCTATTTTTATCCCTATGAGCCTCGACCATTTGATTAATCATGACATCACAAGGGAATGTTACAAGGCAATCCTTATGGATATATACTTTTGGCACGACTCCCTTACTTTCTAGGACTTTGTATTCTTTAACGAAGAGCATTGGATTAAGTATGAAATAAGGGGAGAGGTAGGTGAGATTGTTTTCGTTAAAACTGCCCGAGCCAAAATGGCTGAAGACATGTCTTCTCCCGTCTGATTTAACTACAGTGTGTCCTGCCTGAGCTCCGCCGTTAAACCTTACGTTCAGGACCTTTTCCCGGGCAGGGAATGTGGAACAGAAATAGTCTGTCAACAATCCCTTGCCTTCATCACCAAAGTTTGCTCCAATCACAATTTTTACTTTCTTCATCCCACATACCCCCGTCCTCTTAAAATTCGATGAGCCCCTTGGACTTTGTGATTCCGGTTAAACCCTTTAAAGCTTCTTTAACAATTACAGCCGTTGTGCCATCCCAGGAATTCACAACCGAGTCAATGGATCTTCCGCTCATAGCTTCCAGAATCGATACGATAATTTCAGGAATACGCTGGTAATCCGATACTCTAATGGCTCTTTCGCCAAGTAGCTCCCGCCATTTTTCCAGGTCGCTATCCAGGTGGGACCCACCTTGAGCCATGCACAGATGGAAGACTTCATATTTCCGGTTCACCTCTGCGAGCATTTCTTGCACCGAAATGCCGGCCTCAACACTATCTCCAAAAACCCTTTGGATCTCCCCTGGGGTCAGTTGTTCCGGGTAACCGTCATCTCCGATGGTAAATAAAAATCCTTTTCTCCCTTGCTTCTCGAAGGAATCAATTTTTGTATGGCGAGCAGCAAAGTACCAGGCCAGGGGGTAACTTTCAAATCCATTGCCGCCGCCGCCTTTTTCAAAGTAAAGCTTCGTCAGCTGTTCTGCGATGCGAATATCCGATTCAAATTGCGTAACTTGGAGAGGCGCAGTATCCCCGGCAGGAGCATCTCCGATGGCGTTAAACATAATTTGCGGGTCGGTTACAGGATTTCTGTCCAGGATTTCCTGAACAAGGACACCAAGTTTCTCAGCAACCACCTGCAGAAGATGACTCATTGATCCGGTTACATCAAGTCCGATAATAATCGGCGTGCTGTTAGGATGTTCGCTGCTGTCCCGGCTTTCTCTGAAAGCAACATGCTTAGGATCGAATTCTGAGGTCATCATTCTGGAAGCATAAATTGTACTTGTGGATTGTCCGGCCACTTTCTTAGATGAGTACCTAGCCCAGTCTGCTGGTTTCCAACCACCATGTCCCATAAAACCATTCCTCCTTAGTAATTAATTGTTATCTTAAAATAACTAAGCAGTCATTAACGGCTGTAGACTTCTCTCTCTCCCACTTCCATTCTGATAAACTTTCTAACTCCATAGGAGTTTCGCAAAGCCGTGTTCCAACGTAGGAACTCTTTTCTGGCCGAGTCCGCAGCTCCCTTCTCCAACCAAGCTTGATAACTATCCGGCACTTGTGCCTTATTTAGCAACACCCTGCCGATAAGTTTCATGGATTCGAGATCCGTTGTAATGCTGCCCGTTTTGTTTGTTTTGGTTAAGGGACCCATCACATCGTAAATCTCTTTCTGGGTTCCGAGCATCTTTTCACCCTGCCCGGCGCAGTACCACCAGCCGCCGAATAAGGCGATTGAGTGGTTTTCTGGTGATACAAAGCAATTTCCCAAACTAATTCCATTATGAGCTAGGCCATTGTAATCCAGGAAACAGCAGATACTGCCTAACCGGCTTAGGATCCAGGCTACATGCCTTGGTTCAATCGTTCCTTGATAATAATTGAGCAGATCCTGTAATCTAACGAGGTCTTTGGTCTTTATTATAACCAATACCCATTTCCCTTCGGCTGTCTCGAACTTGTCTATGAATTCCGGGAAATACCGTTTAAACTCATCCTCCATGGCTTTGTTTGCATACGTTAAGGAACCAACCCGCTTAATTGCGTTATCAAAATATCTCTTGTGCTCTGCCTCGAGTACAAAAACCACAACTGAGGATGCCACGTATTGCACGCCAAGCTCAAAGGGGAACTCTTTAATAAACGTCAACTTCTTGTGCTTGCCTTCTTTGGTTTTAAATTCTATAACATTGCTTTCTTCCCATTGTCCGGATGCAAACATTAATTCGGCCTGGGCATAAAGATCTCTGATCTTCAAAAAAACATCTTCAGCCATAGTCTCTTTGTTGCGGTCGGGATGGTACTTCTGTACAAGCAACCGATACTCTTGCTTTGCCTTATGAGGGTCCTTGGAGTAGAGATCCCCGCATTTTACCGCTGCCAAGATCTCCTGGGGATTATTGATATCAACCATGGTGTCACCACCTTACTCCATTAATTAATTACTATCTTTGCTTGAACAACCTTGCCGGTCTGTGGGCTTTCCCATCTGTCCAGTGTTCTGTCTCAACGATTTTATCGTTTAACACCCTTCTAAAGGCTTGAACTTGACGGCCGAGCATCAGTTCATAAACTGTCTGCAGTTCCTTAACTGTGAACAGTTCATTAACCAGGTGAAACCCTACATCGGTATACATAATTTTATTTTTGATCCGGTTAAGGGCATCAGCAATAATCATCCTGTGGTCGAAGGCCAGACTTGTAATCTTAAGGCTTGAGTCCAATACCGAAATGAAACTTAGCATATCCACCTCCCACTCGGATGTTGAGGATTCTATCCAGAACCATTCCGCTTCCTTGCTGGCCCGTTCCGAGTTGAGAAGGATTTTCTCTTTGGGAGCCAGGGCAATGTAGCCTATACTAATAACCCTGCCCCTTATGTCCCGGTTTACATCATCTCCATAGGAGTATAGCTGTTCCAGATAAATATCATCGAGGCCAACCTTTTCCCGAAGTTTTCTTTTGGCACATTCAAGCAATGGCTCATCAAAATTTACAAAGCCTGCCGGTAAAGCCCAGCATCCGTTATATGGTTCTTCATCTCTTTTAACGAGCAGTATCTGCAGCCCTTTTTCTGCCACTTTCCGCTTATTATTGAGGGGTTTATTATCCGTTGTCAGTACCACTACGTCTGTTGCTACACTCATTCGATGGTGTGTGCTAAAGTCACATTTCATTGGTCAAGATCCTTTCGAATTTTCTTAACCCAATTATATACCAACTTATACTTAATTGCAATATGTTAATAACTAATTGCTTTTAACTTTTATTGAGGAAAATCATTCATTGACAGTTTGATGATGTTTTGTATCCCAAGGCTTTTGTGGTTCTTCTTGATCATCTTTTTTCAAAATTCCAAGTTCATTTCCAGTGCAAAGTTTTGATATAAGACTTTCGACGTCATCTTAGAGAGCTTTCGTAGGGTGGTCATGAATTCCCATTGATCCTTAAAAGGCTCAAACTTCTCATCGATAAAAACGCTGTTATTATTACTCCTTGCCGCTTTTTGCAAGGGCAAGGCAATTAAATTCCCCAAAGCCGCCCATAGGCATAGTGTCTTGATTAGGAATAAACCTGTCATACGGTTTAAAGGTAATCTCATGTCTTTTGTTCATGGCGTAGGTAAGAAGTGCGCTTCAGAGTTTTCTTGCTAAAGTAGCGGCAATGGGGCTTTCAAAAAAAATTCAGGCATGAGCACCTTTTCCTGACCGTGAGCGTTCAATGGCTATAGGAATGGCAAATTCCGAACATACTTCTCTGAGCTGTGAAATATCCTGTTGCCACTCTCCCTCATCAAAGTCAATCGCTAAAAAATGGCAAGTTTCATCTAGGCACAGAGGATAAATTCTCACAACTATATTGTTAATACCTCGCAAATGATGACCAAGACAGGATATTTAAGGTTGCCTTCGTTTATTGAGTTCGCTAGTTAATCGAAGAGATATTTGACAAAAAACACGAGGAGCCCTTTCTCACCTAGTGAGTAGGGCTCCCTTCCTATCCAAAAAAATTCAATTACGCTAATTGGCCCCCGACAGCATCTTGATCACTCTCAACTGGCTTTTCAAATCCTTTTTGCGGTATGAACTAGATAAACACAAAGAAAACCTACTCCGACCAGCTTAAAGTATTTTGAAGTGCATTATTATTGACAAAGTAATCGGCTAGTGGATTTCCTTCTACTGCCCCATGGTTTATTGCTTGCATGGTTGTGATGTAATCTAGGGCGTTTAATAGGCAGAAAAGTAGGAGTAGTTATAAACTTTTTGCAGAGGATTACCCCCGTTGGTCAATGGCACTCATTCAACATCGGAGCGGCGAACAAATCGGCAGAGGTTAGAATCCTCCTGTTCGATCTTTGGCATTGCTGGTTAGAAGTTAGTCAAAACATCATGCTCTGATTCAATTAAAGCAGTCTCGAACCACTCTTCATAGGTAATATTGAGCGATTCGCATACTGCGTCAAGCCTTGCCTTAACTATCTCGTCGGCTGGGAATGCTATGTACTTACAAATCACCTCACGGTTTTACTTGAGAATCTTTACAAAACAAGTACGCTCACGTGGACCGTCAAATTCACAGAAATAAATACACTGCCACCGGCCCAAGAGCAATTTCCCATTATGAACAATGGCAGTTTGGGATGCCCCTACGGTGCTCGCTTTTAAGTGAGCGGCAGAATTCCCCTCAATATGACGGTCTTTATCCATATTCCATGGGTAAATCTCATCAAGTCTCCGCATAAAGTCTTTCTGTACATCTGGGTCCGCATTTTCATTGATTGTGATCCCTGCAGTAGTATGGGATGAAAATATTACGACTAGCGCTTCTAGGACATTTTCCTGATTTAGAAGTTTTTGGACTTGAGCTGTTATGTCGAGCATTTCGTCGCGTCTTTTGGTCTTCAGATGTATCTCATGAATCATAATTGATCTCCTTCGCCTGCCAACTTGTTAGTCCCCAACCCAAGCACATTCCTTGACTGCCACAGTTTCTTTTTACAAAGCTGGTTTACCTATTCCTAAGGCATTAGCACATTTTATCAAACGCTTTAATGGATAAACTCATTAAAAATGTTTTTGTACATATCCCTTAGAGTGATATTCCAGTCAACTTTCTTCATGTCTAAGTTAAACATTTCTTGTTCTTGTGGTGTCATCTTTTCAATAACAGCTCTGCATTTTCGATCATCATAGATAAAATCATTACGAAATGCATAGCCATAAGCTTTCAGAACAGTGGCATTTATGATGGCCCACTTTTCATTTTTTTCAAAATGCGGTCGCAAATGACCCAATGCTTCATCCAGAGAATCATCTAAAACATTTTGCCCGTCTGAGAGGAATTTGGGTATAAATGGAGAATAAAGTCTGATGTTCCTTTAAAGGAAAATATACGAACAGGTTCGTATGAAGTCCATTCAGTGTACCTTAACAGAATTACCCCCTAATCACTTTGGGGGACTACAACACTGTTTTTGTCGGATGTTAAAACAATGCGTTGTGGGGGTTATATATGGATAAAATCGCAGAGATGAGAAAAATGACTATCTGGGAATCAATACTATTATTTAGCATTCCATCAGCCTACTTTATTATCATTACCAATAACTTGATCCCATATCTAGTCAAAGACTTAAATCTTCATCCTGCATTGGGCTGGTTTATAGGAGGGTATATTGTTTTTGTTCCCCTCTTTATATTAGCTTTGATTTTCTACAGGCGAGAAGGAAATGAATTTAGGATTAGATTAATACTTGACAGATTAAGAATAAAGAGACTATCAAAAAATGACTGGAAATGGACAATTACCTCTTCTATAGTGATCCTAATATCTACAGGTTTAATAATGTTCACTTCAAAGATTTTATCAGAAGGCTTTGGCTTTAGAGAACTTGAAACTACCCCGTCTTTTATGGAATTTCAAGCATTACAGGGATTTGAAAAATTTTATTTATTAATTTGGATTCCAATGTTCTTTTTTAACATTGTGGGAGAAGAAATACTATGGAGAGGTTATATCTTACCCAGACAGGAGCTGCAGCATGGCAAATATTCTTGGGTTATTAATTCTGTTCTATGGTTGGTCTTTCACGCTTGTTTCGGATTGGACTTGATAATACTTTTAATTCCTATACTAATAGTAGTACCCTATGTTGCCTATAAGACTAAGAATACTTCAATTGGTATTCTTACACACGGAATATTGAATGGCCCAATGTTCGTACTAGTCTCAATTGGTTTAATCAAATAAAGCCGCCTCCAAAGAACCGTGTTTAGTTCCTACCTTCGCTTCATCTTCTCTACCAGTTGAATGTTAAACCTTTTGTCATAACTACCAAACCGATTTATTCTTCCTACATTTTTCATATTTAAAGGTAGCGGAGCTGGACAAACAAATCTATAGTGATGAGGCGATGAGTATATTTCTCAATATTCGTTATGCCATCGTTACAACCATGGCAGGAAAGCTCAATAGTTGAATGCGGAAGCCGTACAAAAGGAGTGAATGGCGAAGATCTATGATTGCCCATAATGCACTTTGTTTACTGCATAAGGTAAGCATGGCAGACATATAGATTAGTAAGTAAAGGGTACCCTATGCACCCCAAAAACTTATGCCTCCCGATATACCCCCCAATGCTTTGGTGAATGAGTACACAATATTTTTATGTTTTTCCACGATGGTATTTAATCACATCATCCAACGAAAGCAGGCTTTCGGTCTGACGCTCATTTACTCGTTTTTCTGTGTATTTTTCCGTGGACGTAGTACGTTGAGACAGTCGTGGTGATAGAGCGGAAGTAGCTTGTCATCAGCGGTTCCTAGGGTTTTGGGTTGATTTTACAGTGTGTTTTTATGTTTCCGTGGACGTAAGAAAGCAACATATTTTAAACGGGGGTACACTTCTACGCGAATATAGGTGTACCGTATTGGGCTATAAGGAGTATTTTGAATAATTATATGTAGATTTGAGAAAAACGACCCTCCAAATAGGGGTTGCCTCGTAAGTGCAAGAGAAAAAATTTGATTGGGAATTTTCTTATGTGACTGCGGCGGTCCCATGAAGCCAGAGCCGGGGCCTACTGAGTTGTTAATTGGTTATTTCCTCTGCTTTTCAAGTCCAAGTTATTTTGGAGGTCTTTTTTCTCCTGAATGGCTTGGTCTCTGTCCCAGACAGCCTGCTGCAATTCCACTCTGGTCATCCTCTCGACATCATGCTCCGCGATAAACTCCTCCCGCTCCTCTTCCAGGATCCCAAGGAGGATGAGCTGGGTGTAGGTCAGATTCGTCACCGGTGACGAATCTGGATGGCCGTCATCGTCGGATGAGGGAAGCAGGACCTGGCATCCTTCAGGCGACTGCCGATCTCAATGGCGCCGGCAAGGTTCAGTCATCGGCAATAGTTGTGCCAGATTCTTAACTCCTGCATCCGTCATCAGCATCTGGCGCTATGATAATACTATTTGCATGGATTCTATCTGGTCGGGGTTCTCGTTTAAACATTTCTGTCCATGGCATTACCTCGTTTGAAAAAATTATTTTTTTCATATTGGTTAAGTAAAAATCCAAAGGCATCCTTATCTGATTATAGAACCCAATGAACATCGAAAAGACCACTTTCTATAAAAAAAGTGGTCTCATTGCATTCTCATAATAATGAGGCTTATGACTGTGTATGAAGCACTTATGTTTGCGGTAGCATTTGCGACTCTTATAGTGTTAATACTTAAAGGAATGCAAAAGAGCAAGTAGTCCACTTTGCCAGGCTTCTTGCTCTTTCAGATCGCCGCTCACTGCGGCCAGTTGTATAGCCGGGATGTTAGCGCATCCCGGTTTTATTAAAAATAATATGCATATTTGGTCGGAGCGACATGATTTGAACATGCGACCTCTACCACCCCAAAGACACGGGGCAACTTGTTATAACTTAGCTTATTCTGTTAAAACCCTTCTAGTACCAAGGGTTTCAGGCATCGGTCATACCGGTGCCTTTTCTTATTTTGTTATGCTTTATTACCTATTATTACCCGCGTTGCATTACCGGTTGCATTACTTTCTGAAAGTTGTGGGTCCAGGTGTTGCGCTGCCCATGCTATTATTTGAGCCTTGGGAAAAGGTTTTTCGTTCATAAATATCACCCTAGGGAAGCCCGGAATATTTGCGATTTCCATCGCTTTGTCGTAGCTGATGCGGAAGTATTTACCCAACTCTATGATATTCGAATATCGTTCGGTACTCCTACTAACTTTACCACTCCTCAAAATACCGCCTACCGAAAGAGGGTATCATGGATATACTAAAATCTTAAAAATTCGTCAATGTATGAGTTTGCTCGTGTATTGTGGTCACTCGTATAGATCTGCTTCCAGTCCCCATATTCTAGGTCTCACCCTCTTATCAGTATCGTTCATACTTGAATTCTAGCTGTTTGCTTCATTGGTTAGAAATCCAGAGTCAACTATACTCACCTGTATTCCTAATAAAAGTCAGATTCCTAGCAGTCCCGACCAGCCTACCTTCGTGAGTCGTAGGACAGGTCTTGTTAAATCGGAAATATAGCTTTCACTGGCATCATGCAAGAGGCAACCAAGTTGTAACCGTTCAGAATACCCTCGGCTTTTTGCCTCCTGATAGCAATGAACCGAGTGTTTGGGCGACAGAATAAAAATGCCTGCAATGCCCGTTGGCCCTGGTCATCAGGGACAACGAGTGGGCTATATCCTCAATTTTAATGTCTTCCTTTACCGGCTCTAGCGGAAAAAATTTGACTTTAGAATACGTTAGTATGTAATCGGACACGCATCAATACCCCACCTTCGTTAGTTTCACTAGGTCGCTCATAGGAACGTATTCCCCCAACCAGAATGAGCAGAATATGTATTTGTTTGAATAAACCAATTAATTAAACTCCGCGCTATACTTACTATCGTTAAGAAACGGATCACTTGTTCTAAACAAAAACCTCGGAAGTACGAGGTTTCTGTTTGTTCTTCAATGTGAATTCGTGATCCATTTTCCACGGGGGTTAAATTTGGGTAGAAAGCATTCGTGGTAAAGGAAGTACCTTCTTCTTTACCCTTCCTTGGGACGAACCAGAACAGACAAATCTGTAAGCAATGTTAACCTGGGAAAGCTTAATAAACGGGTACCGTAGGCTCTTAATAATCTTTCCTCCATAGCATAAAAAAGAAGCCTTCCTCGTTAGACTATTTTCCTGTATAAGGGAATGCCTATTTGCACATTTTATTTAAGATAGCTCAAGCGATTGATTAGAAATTGAAACAAACTTGAAAGAAGGCGATTACAAACATGCCCGAAAAGCTGCTTTACGTTAAAGCCAATCCAAAAAGCGATTCCGACTCCACCACATTTGCTCTCGCTAACGTCTTTGTCGAAGAGTATCAAAAAAAGAATCCGGACTCCGAAATTATCACGTTAGATCTTTACAAAGAAGGTATCGCACCTCTAGATGCCGACACACTGACAAAAATGTTTAGCGGCCAGGATAACAGGGCCCTTGTTTATGCAAAGCAGTTTGCTAAAATGGATAAATACGTAATAGCTGCACCGATGTGGAACTTAAGCATTCCTGCTATCTTAAAAGCTTATTTTGACTATGTTTCCTATGTTGGAATATCCTTCAAATACACTGAAAATGGGCCGATTGGGCTGCTCACGGATAAACCCCGCAAAGCAGTTCACATCAGTTCAAGGGGCGGAATTTACAGTGAAGGGCCTGCTAAAGAGTTTGACCTCGGTGATAAGTACATCAAAACGATTCTTGGTTTCTTTGGAATAACTCAGGTTGAATCTCTCTTCCTAGAAAACGCTAATGTCCTGCAGGGAGATGATTTACAAAAAGCAATTGAGCAAAGTCATCAAAATGCCCGAAACCTAGCCGCCGGTTTTAGATAAGCCAAATACGCAAGAAAGTGCTTCTGTTATAAATATGAATGGGTTACTAAAAAAAGATAAATATCATATCTCATTTCGAGCATGCAGCATTGGCTTAGGTTATATGTGTGGAAAGAAGGATTTCTATTACGAAAGGCTCCTGTAGTAAACAGTAAGAAGAAATAAGAAAAGAGCCAAACGGCTCAAATCTCCACATGCTGCTAGGGGGGGACGGGGTTATTGACAATCCCTATTATTAACAATGAGCTGATCAAACTTTGGACCTGTCCTACCTTCAGCGTGTGGGTATTATTTCTACCCAGTAATTGTCTGGATCATTTATGAAATAGATTCCCATCTCGTTGTTCTCAAAACAGATACAACCCATTTCCTTATGATGTTTATAAGCCGCTTCAAAATCATCGACTTTAAAAGCAATGTGAAATTCATTTTCGCCTAAATTATAGGCTTCAGTTCTCTCCTTCAACCACGTAAGCTCCAGACTATGTGGAGTCGTGCCGTCTCCAAGATAAACAAGGATAAATTCTCCATCCCCCTGTACATATCGTTTAACTTCTTTCAACCCTAAGGCTTCCTTATAGAACTTAAGACTCTTTTCAAGGTCCAAAACATTGATATTGTTGTGGTCAAATAAAAATTTCATAGACAAATCCCCGCTTTCATTTTCATCTTCGCTCCAGAACCCAATAATATTTTATACGAGGTGATAACGATGATAAATCCCATTAGAATTAAATATCTATACCACAGTGGTTTTTTAGTAGAAACGGATAAAAATCTGCTCATATTTGATTATTATCAAGGTCATGTCGACGGTTTAGTCAAAGAATGTGCCAAAAATATCTTTGTCTTTTCCTCACATAGTCATCCTGATCATTTTAATCCAGTAATCCTAGAATGGCAAAAAGATAAGCCAAATATTCAATATATCTTAAGCTATGAAATTAAGGTTCCGCAAGCGCTAAAAAACATTAATCATTTATTTCCCGACGAAAAGCTTGAGATAGGTGACTTAAAAATTAAGGTCTATGATTCGACCGATATAGGTGTATCCTTTCTCGTCCAAGTCGAAGGAATCCGACTCTTTCATGCTGGGGATTTAAACTGGTGGTACTGGTCTGCCATCGGATCCCTCGATAGTTGGGGCTTCATTAACTGCCGGTGTTCAAGATGCCTTTATCTTTGGTCTAATAATTGCGATTATCGGTCTGATGATCTCGTTCTTTATTAAATCCACTAGAGTTAAAGATCTTTAGCTATTTGCACAGCTACGATAGTGATAACACAAATACTCCGCTAAAGTGATGTCCTTATGACAAGACATCACTCAGCGGAGTTATTTTCAATGGGTACACCTTTGATACCCCGGGGTATCAAAGCTGAAGCATAACCTTGCACTCGCATTATCCAAAGGGTAAAGTTTGCCAAGCTGTTTTTCGATTTCCTCGTCCGTAGAATCATCTTTGTACAGCTCCCATCCATCCTGTTCAAAAAACCGCTTTAACTCTCTCCAGTTAGGCATCAAGCAAACCGTTAACTGCATACTCATCTTTCTGGATTAGTACCCGCATAACATAAGGGAAATGAGGCTTTCTGTTGGGAGCCCCATAATATTTATCGAACTCATCCATATATTCCTGCGCATATTCCGTTAATTCTTTGGTAATCTCCGTTTTTAATGCCTCTAAACTTGCAGCATTGACTATGATATCCAACTCTTTCAGAGAGAGATCATTATTATTATCGGAAAATAATGGATGACGGAAGCTTAAAACGCACCAAGATCTCCAAGGGGACAGGTGAAATATCTCCACAGTTATGGAAGAATATATTAAAGAAGCAATTGCAGGTAGATGCAGTATTTTTTAATAGAATGATATAAATAGTCCCAGATTAGTCAGGGACTATTTATTTTACATGCATTGGTGCAAGGGAAGACATTTTAAATTATACAATTTTAATGCTGAGAAATAACATCGATGTATTCTGTGCGAATATAACCGTGGGCATTCGGATTTATTCACAGGACAAGTATTCCTTAACTTTAAGAATAGAGCATCTCTTGAAACACCTGAATAGTAATTACGACTTTAACATTGATCTTGACTTTCTCACCAATTTAAAGGCCAGGGATCGTTATGACCGCCTGCTTAAAATCTTAAAATTTCTCCATTCCGGCAGTCATACCCGGGAAGAGCTTTCCGAGACCTTTGCCATCAGTGAGCGAGCGTTAAGTGATGACCTTAATACCCTACAAGATGGGTTTGAATTTATGGGTACGACGATGAAAATCAGTGAATTAGGACGTGGTCCTGCAGTGACAGTTTTTAGTCCCACCACGACACTTGCAGCGGATTTCTGTCCACTAATCGTTTATAAGTATACTTTGGAAAACCTACTAATAATCCACCGGTAACAACCTTGTCTTCTGACAGCTTCAAGATATTCAATAATGGCTCATACTTGGCAGCTGCGCACCCTTCAAAGAATCCCGCCCAACATGTTCCTAATTCAATCGCCGGAGCGTAGAGCTCAGCGTATGCAAGTGAAAAATGTGTATTATCACGTCCACGGGGTTGAAAGTTCTTTGAAGTTATGGCCACAATCAGACACGGAGCGTTTCGTAAAATAACATCTTGACCGGTTTTGCGATAAGCGTCCACAACTCCACTATAATACTGTGCCCATGCAGAACCACTTTGTACTTGCTCTTCCATCCAATCAATTGTAGCAGCTGTTATTTCGCGTAGCGTTTCAGCGTTATCAATGACGAAATATGCAACACCTTGAGTGTTGCCTCCAGTTGGTGCCAATCGCGCGATATCGAGGAGCTGCACTATTTTTTCCCGGGGGACAGGATCTTGTTTGTAGCGGCGAATAGATCGTCGAGAGCGAAGAAAACGGGCCGCAGTGTCAGCGTCAAGCACAGGCACATTTTCTAGCGGCAACTGTTTGGCGAGTGGTGCATTCACATTGTCCATTGCCGACACAGGACATACAGCCACACAGTGTCCACAGGCAATACAATTCCGGCCTGCAGCCTGAGGCACCTGATTCTCCATAATGATACTTCCTGAAGGACAAACTTCTGCACAGAGTCCACAGCAGATACATTTCTCTTGGTTAACTTGAATCAGATCCATATCTCATCACTCCTGCTTTACTACTTTTTCTAATCTTCTGCAGATTCATAGCATCGCCATAGTTTTCTTTCGTTTGTTCCAAATCTTGCATTTTTTCCAGCCTTCTCTTTAATATATAACCGGTCATATTAATTGTATATACTTCCTTGCTTTTTCTCGGAGATCTACGATTCCTCGAAAATTGATCGGAGATAATGATTGAATCTGAATCGGCACCTACATTTCTCTATCAATTTTGATTCGATGATATAACGCATAACTTGAACTAATAAATAAGCCATGACCAGTGGCAACAGAATATCAAATGAGGTCCCATAAGTCCGTAAGTCGCGTCTTAAATTATGCGGTAAGTGTAATCCCGCGGAATAAGATACTATTCGGCTTCCAAATCTACGCTCGTGATTGGGTTGTTCCTCACGTTCGCGGGCAAGTTGCAGAGACTTTCAGTCACCAGGAAGCTATTAGGCGAGCCGTTAAATATAACGTTGAAATTAAGTATGATAAAGTAACTGAATCACCGTTTTATCGTTATACCGATCAAAATGGCAAAAATCATGAGGTTTGGTTTGAAGATGCGCGGAGTGCTCAGGCTAAATTCAATACTGTCAAAGACTATAACTTGCGCGGTATCAGTTATTGGGTTCTCGGCTATCCCTATTCTCAAAACTGGGCGCTCCTTGAATCGAATTTTAACATTGTTAAGGAATCAGATTAAAGAACCTTTTAATTGTTTAAATAAGCATTTGGCTACCTTCAACCACGGTCACATATCCTGAGGTGTTAAGGCAAAGTCATTGCGCCTGCTTCAGCGCCTGAGACTTTGCAGCTATCAGCCATTAAAGGCCTTTACAGCCAAGTAAAGTTGTAAATAGTGTTGATACCGTTGATCATAAGCCCGGATATTTTTGGGATTGGGCGAGTACTTTTCTCCCTCCTTCAGAGAAAGAACTTCTTCTGAAAAGTCTGCATAACTATTTGCCCAACCTAAGCAAATATAACCGGCTGCCGCTGCTCCCAGAGCCGGAAGGAATTCCGAATCCATAGGAACAATTACATCACAATGACATACGTCGGAAATAATCTGGTTCCAAACGCGACTTCTGCTGCCGCCGCCGATTAAGGTAATCCGCTGAATCTCTTTTTTATCTAAAAGGAGTTCTAGAACTTGACGGATAGCCATAGCTACCCCTTCAAGTACAGCAGCACACAGTTCTCCTCGAGTTGTTGTGGCTTTCAGGCCGATAAATGAGCCTCTGGCCTTAGAGTCTTGGATCGGACAGCGTTCTCCGTTCAAATAGGGTAAAAAAACAACACTTCCTAATGTAGGGTCATTATTGATCATAATCTCTTCCAGGTACTTAAAGCCTTCCTTGACCTCTAGGTTTGGGTCCCCAAAGACAGACAAGGCCCAGTGGTGAACGTTGCCGCAATTGAGCAGCGGAGCAATGGCAATTAAAACATCCTTAGGAGCATGGGCCAAATGAAATACTCCGTTGCCAAGGGGACTGACCTCAGAGGTGGGTAAAGCTACCCACCCGGTTGTCCCCAAATAGGCATACATTTCTCCAATCCGGGTAACACCCGCTCCTAACGTGGTTGCCCCAGCATCTCCGATTCCGCAAAGCACCGGAGTACCCCTCTTGAATCCTGTAAATAAAGCTGCTGCTTCAAGCACATAACCTGCAATTTCCTCTGGCGCTGACAGATTGGGAAGACAGGAGACTGTTAGCTCAAAGGAGTTCAGCCATGGGTCAAACCATTCTCGATTCTGTAAGTTCATTATCCCCGCGGTGGCTGCTGAGGTGGGATCAGTAACGTTCCGTCCCGTTAATTGGCGGATAACATAGTCTTTAGCGCTAATTAAGAAGCACTTCGTCTTACTAAAACAATCCGGCTCATTTTCTCTGAGCCAAATTATTTTAGGAAAAGTCATTTGTCCATCCAGATGGTTACCGGTTTTTTGCCGTATCTCTTCTTCTCCAAAACGCTCTAAGATTAGTTTAGCTTCAGAATCGGCACGGGAATCCGAATAAAGAATTGCTCGTCTCGTCGGTTGACCTTCCCCATCAATTGGGATACAATTCTCCATCTGTCCACTAAAGGTAATTACTTGAACCTCTTCCGGCAGAAATCCCTGTTTCCACCAATCCTGAGCAATCTCTCGAACGACTTGCCACCACACCTCAGGATCTTGTTCAACGTTATTCTCTTCATAAAAGGTATGGATCGGTCTGGTCGTTGCACCATGAATTCCTCCATCCCTAGAGACGAGAATTCCCTTGGCATTTGTTGTACCAATATCAAACGCTGCGATGTACTGCACGAGTTCACTCCTTTATCGACGTCCGATTTTTTGTAGAATCACTGCAGAAATAACAATAACTCCAGTTATAACATCTTGCATAAACGTGGGTACCTCCAGAATCGTAAGACCATTTGCTAAGATCCCGATGATGGCAGCACCCACAAAGGTCCCCCAAATATTAGGAACTCCTTCCTTGAAGGAAGTCATTCCTAAAAAGGCAGCGGCATAAGCAGGTAAGAAGAGCCCGTTTCCACCTGTGGGGTGAGCCGAACCTAAACGAGAGGCCATTAAAATTCCTGCTAAAGCAGCCAGAGCAGCACAAATAGCAAACGCCAGATTCTTGTTTGTGCCCACCTTTATTCCTGCAATCCGCGAAGCTGCTTCATTCCCCCCGAGAGCGTATAACTGACGTCCGAAGGCAGTGTGGACCATGACAAACCAAAATATCAGGGTTAACATGATCATTAAAAATGAAAGAATAGGAATTCCCACCCATTCAGTCTGGCCCACATAACGAAACCCTACTGGAATATGCTCAAAAATCGTTGTTCCTCCGGTAAACCAGAAGGTAAAACCGCCCAATATCGTTCCCATTGCCATAGTCGTGATGAAGGATAGCACTCGAAACTGAGTCACAATCCAACCATTGATGAGACCAATAATAAAAGCAACACCTACGGGTATAAGGAAGGCTGCCCCTAAGGGCAACCCCTGGACCGCCAATTTTGCGGAAAATACTCCTCCAAAGCTGGCCATCGCCCCTACGGAAAGGTCAAATTCTCCAACGGCCATGACCAGGGTGGCTCCCAAAGCAATTATAACCAGAAAGGATATTTGACGACTGATATTAACCGCATTGTCCAAGGTTGCAAACGAAGAGGGACTTAAGACGCTAAATCCAAGGACAATTAAAACCGCCGCGATAACCGTTCCATACATGCGAAGCAGCCGAAGCCCATTTAGTTTACCTCTCTCCTCCAATTAAAGACTCACTTTCCTTTCTTCGATGATAACAGTGTTGTAAGACGGCTTCCTGTGTCAACCCTTCCGCTGAAAGTTCGGCAATGGTTTCTCCATCCTGCATTATAACCAGACGATGAGCCACTTCCAGCACTTCCTCCAAATCCGAAGATACATACACTACTGACCTGCCTTGTTCCGCTTGATCTCTCAATAAACGATGAATTTCACTGCGTGTCATCACATCGACACCTTGGGTTGGTTCATCACATAGAAACAATCCCGGTCGAGATATTAAGGCTTTGGCAAAAACAACTTTCTGCTGATTCCCTCCGCTCAAGACTTGAACGGATTGCTCTTGGCTCTCAGTCTTAATTTTCAATTTGGAAATGAAGTCTTTTGCCTCTCTGCGCTCCTGACTATGAGCAATAACTCCTCCTACCGTGTAATGTCTCAGAACCGGCAAAGTAATATTCTCGCGAATTGACATGTCCATGATCAAAGCCTGTCCTCGCCGGTCCTCGGGAACAAGAACAACCCCCTCTCGTAGTGAAGAAACGGGGGAAGGTCTGCTCAAAGCCTTCCCGTTAAGCTTTATTTCACCGGCACATTTAGGCCTTATCCCATAAATAGCCTCGAGAAGTTCCGTACGTCCCGCCCCTGCTAAACCGTAGACTCCCAGTATTTCGCCTTTTCGAACAGAAATGTCGGCGTGTTTAACTCGCTTGTCAACGGTTTGTAAGCCTTTCACCTCTAAAACCAAGGGTTGGTCGTTAACCTTTTGGGCTTTTGGGGGACCACTAGCTACTAGCTCACGGCCAGCCATCAATTGAATTAACGTGTCTTTGTTGACTTCGTCTTTAAACATGGTTCCAACTCGTTGACCATTACGCAGCACTGTAATCCGCTCGGCCAGTCGAAAAATTTCGTCTAAGCGATGAGTTACATAAATGATGGCCGTTCCCTGAGATTTGAGGTGCAACAGCAATCGAAATAAGGTTTCAGTTTCCTGATCCGTTAACGATGCCGTCGGCTCATCCAAAAAGAGGAGTTTACTCCCAACCCTTACCGCCCTGAGTATCTCCAACAAGGTGCGTTCCGTCGGCGACATGTCCTGAGCCTGTTTTTCCAAGGGAACCTCTATCCCTAATTGGGCTTTTAGCCTTTCTGCCTCTTCGCGCATAATACCCCAGCGAATACCGGGCCAAAATTTTCTCTTTGGGTAGTTGGCTCCAAGATAGAGATTCTCTAACCCTGTAAAATATGGTACGAGATGTCGATCCTGGTGAATCACGCTGATCCCTAAGTCACGGGCATCACGCGGACTTTTCAAGACCACCTTTTCCCCTTGCCAAAAAATCTCTCCTCCCTCAGGTTGATAAACACCGGTCATGATCTTAATAAAGGTCGACTTCCCAGCGCCGTTTTCTCCAACCAAAGCATGTATTTCGCCAGATTCTATGCTTAAAGAGACCCCTGAAAGGATGTAGTTCTTACCAAACCTTTTATCCAGCTCGCTTACCTTCAGCAGTGACATCCGCTGATCACTTCCCTGCATTCTCTTTCGTTATCAACGTAGCAGGAGCATAAAGTTCCGTTCCTTCCGCTGGTTTGCCTTGGAAAACCAGCTCCATCTGGTTGACCACTATTTCGGCCATGCCAGGGAAGTTTTGTTTGACTGTTGCAACTAGAGGAGACCCTTTTTTAATCATATCAAGGGCTTGACTGGTGCCATCAATGCCTACAACCACAATATTTTTTCGTCCTGCTGCCTCAATGGCCTGGGATGCTCCGATAGCAGGCTCATCCCAACCGGCCCAAACAGCCGTTAAAGAATCTTCTGCCTTGTTGGCCAACAATAAATTCTCCATCTGTTGGCGAGCGTTTTCGATCGGTCCGGGAACTTGGACTTGTTGTTCTGTTACAATTTTGATCTCCGGTGATTTCTTAAGAAGCGCATCCAATTCCTGAGTTCTTTTTAAGACTCCCGGATGAGGTCTGTGGGTAAGAACGACCAGGTTCCCCTTATTGTTCATGGTTTTAAAAAGATAATCCGTAACCATCCGGGACATGGCTTGGTTGTCACTGGTTGCGTTCATGACCATTCCTTCAATATAGCCCGAATCACAGCCAAAGACCGGAATCCCATGTTCCTGAGCTTTTTTAATCTGATCCTTCAATTGATTCGGGTCCGTACTTACTAGCACGATAGCGTCTACTTTACTGGAGATTAAGTCCTCCATCCGACTTGCCAGTTGAGCAAAGTCACTTTTGGTATCCACAACATTGGCCTTATAGCCGCGTTTAGCCACTTGGGACTTCAAGTTTTCAACCATTTCATTTGTAGTCACCGAGGCCAGATAGGGAGTTAAAATAGCTACAGTCTTTCCTTCCTTAGCCGGTTCTCCACTGGGCGCAGCTGTTTTTCCGGCTCCACACCCTGCAAGACTGAAGACCAGCACCACCATGAGCAGCAATGAGATAATTTTTTTCATCGTCTTTTCCCTCTTTCTTTTGTTTTCTTGACCTACTTTTTAAGGCTTGCCAACCACGTAAACACTTCTTTCTCCTGCAGGATAAGGTCTTGTTCCTCTAACCCCGCCTGATCAAGTTTCGCAAAAGTCTTCACTAAAGCACTTCCTACAACAACCCCATCACAAACGTTGGCCAAGGCGCGGACTTGTTGCGGTTTCTGGATTCCAAAACCTACACAACGGGGGATTTGAAGACTGTTCCCCAAACTTTCGATAAACTGGCTAACATTGGCTGGGATTTCAACTTCACCTCCGGTAATCCCGTTGCGGGACAAGACATAAGCAAACCCTTCCGTAACCTGAGAGACAGCCTGAACATCTTGCTCACGACTGGTTTGAGCGATCATCGGAATAAACGCTAATTTGTTGCCCACCCGGTTTTTCGTTCTTGTGCGCAGACCCTCTCCTTCCCTCCATGGCAAATCCGGCAAAATGAAACCGTCCACCCCAACCTCAGCAGCATCCACAACAAATTGGTCCCAGCCGTAACGAAGCAGCGGATTGAGATAACTCATTAAGAGAAGCGGAGTTTGGTGAGTTCTTCGAAATTCCCTCACAAGTTCCAAGGTTTTTTTCACAGTCATCCGGGCACTTAGAGATCTCTCTGCCGCCGCCTGAATGACTACCCCATCTGCCATAGGATCACTGAAGGGAACCCCCAATTCTAAGATATCCACACCGTGGTCAGCCAGTCCCTTCAAGCGGCGCAGACTTGCCTCCGGTGAAGGATCGCCTGCCATTATATAAGCGACCAGACGGGTCACTCCGTTAATCTCACGTTTAAAAACCTCTTTAAGTCGTTCACTCATGATTTTTACCTCCATCTATATACTGAGCTAGAGTTTCCACGTCTTTATCCCCTCTTCCCGACAGATTAACGACGATCACCTGTTCCTTCGAAAGCCTCGGTGCAAGTTTTGCCGCATAAGCCACTGCATGAGCACTTTCTAACGCCGGCAATATTCCTTCTGTTTTGCAGAGTAAGGAGCAAGCTTCCAGGGCTTCTTGATCGGAAATACTGACATACTCAGCTCGGCCGGTTTCTTTCAGATTGCTGTGTTCCGGGCCCACTCCCGGATAATCCAGGCCTGCGGAAACAGAGGTTGTTACAACGATTTGCCCATCCTCATCCTGCAGCAAATAGCTATAGGCCCCATGCAGAACACCCGGTTCACCCAGACAAAGGGTAGCTGCATTTTCCCCCGTCTTGTTCCCTGTTCCCCCGGCTTCGACTCCGATCAGTCGTACCTCTGAATCTTCAATGAAGGGATGAAAGATCCCGATTGCATTGCTTCCTCCACCGATGCAGGCAATAATGGCATCAGGGAGTTTTCCCAACTCGTTGAAAGCCTGCGCACGAGTTTCTTGCCCAATCACAGTTTGAAAATCCCGCACAATCGTCGGGTAGGGGTGGGGTCCGGCGGCAGTGCCAAAACAATAAAAGGTATCTTCCACATTGGTCACCCAGTCTCTGAGTGCTTCATTGATCGCATCTTTAAGAGTACAGGAACCATGGGTTACCGTGCGAACCTCGGCTCCCAACAGCCTCATTCGTAAAACGTTTAAATTCTGTCTGTGTACATCTTCCTCTCCCATATAGATCACACAGGGAAGAGCAAACAACGCACAAGCCGTGGCCGTAGCTACCCCATGTTGACCTGCTCCCGTCTCGGCAATCACCCGTTTCTTGCCCATACGCTTAGCGAGCAGAACCTGCCCTAGGGTGTTGTTGATCTTGTGAGCACCGGTATGATTAAGATCTTCCCTCTTAAGATAAATACGTGCACCACCTAATTGTTCCGCCAAGCGCTTGGCCTCATAAAAGAGTGAAGGCCGTCCGACATACCTTTGTAACAGCTCTTTAAATTCTTCCTGGAAGCTTTCGTCTTGGCAAGATTGCAGATAAGCCTCTTCTAATTCTCTGAGAGCCGGTACTAATGTCTCTGGAACATAAGCACCTCCATAGGGGCCAAAATGCCCCTTTGTTTCATAGCCGTCAGCGGATAATACGTGTAATGTTTCCTTTGTCATCTGAACTCTCCTTTCATGCTGCTTTTAAAATAAAAAAGAGCCTTCAGTCCTAAAAGGACGGAAAGCTCCGTGGTACCACCTTAATTCATATAAGTAAGTTACTTTTTCCAATATCTGATCCATGAACGCGCCTCAGATTTTAGAAAAAAACTTCCAAATACCTCAATCTATCAGGTACGGAGAAAAAATCTCGATACCCTCGTCTCTGTAACGGGAAACCCCCGGAATCACCTACTGACCTTTCAGCTTTCGGATCTCACCTCTGAGAACCATTCAGTCTAAGAAACCTGTATCAGACTCCCACCAGCTCTGACTCGCTAGAACATTCTCATAAGACTTACTATTTCTCATCATCGATCATTTGTTATATTAAGTTCAATTATAATATTAGTTATTATATGACAGTTGTCTAAGACTGTCAATTACTAATATTCAACGAAATAATGGCACATTGATTCTTTGGCAGCCTTTTCTTACTTTGTAACCATCTTCAAGGGTGGATAGATTTTTTTCCAGAGTTTTCCATAATACTTACCGCGTATTTCCAGCATCATATCTTCCAATGCATTTCTACGATGTTCAAAATCTGCATCATTCTTCGCTTTCCAATTATTAGCAATGGGTTTGTTTGCCCGAATTTCGCTGACGACATGGCTGACAGCTTCGTAATTCAACCTCGAACCCTCTCCATCCGCGTGATAGTTCGCAGCTCGGTCTCTAGAAGATATACAAAAATACTTTTAGCGATACTGCATTAATAACCTGAGCTATTTCAATTATAGCGAAATAAATGCGTTAGACATAATTTTGTAACCATTCTTTAAAATTCCACCCATTTCTTGTATTTCCTCTTAAGCTCGCGGCTAGTTTCCAGAAACATAAAAAAGAACGCCTTTTAAGCTCCCTGGCAAGTCAAATCACTTTAACTTAATACCTACCTCATTGAAACTTTCTGTTTGTTATTTTTCTAAGAAGCCTACAAAACAACTGCCATTCCTCTGGAAATTTATTGTCACCATTCTTTTTAATACTTCTTCCCTCCGTAAGAATTTCCACGCTCCACTGAGTCCCATCACACACACCGGTCTCGATGTACTTGGCTTTCCATTTTAGAAGATTGAGTATTTTTAGCTCCTCGAGAAAAGCTTCTGCTGTAGAAACCCGGATAGACTTCTTGCTAGTTTCCTCTACCTCACCTTCATAGAAGTTCCAGGTGGTTTCAAGATTTCTCAAATCAATGGTCACGTCATAATAGCCACCGAAGTATCCACCGACTGAAGCTTTGATGGTTTTTATTTTACGGTAAGCATGATCAATAGCCTGCTCTCGGTTCCATTCATGTTCACAGTCTTTACAGGCGTATTCTGGGTTACTCGGTTCAAGAAGGCAGCAGCCCAGTTTTACTTTTCCCGCTTCCGCTTCTTGATAAAGCTCATAACTTGGCATGCCGTAGACAATATTCACTGAATTCTTTGACCCGCATTTTAGGCACTTCTTATAAATAATGGTCACCCTCACACCTCCCTAATAACCTGGATAACGCTCCCACCATTCCTCGTCCTTTTGATAGGTCATCAGCAAATCCTCTGCTATTTGTATCAGTACTTCTTTTAATTCAACGTTTTCTATCCAATGTGGCGGAATCTTACTTAAGCCCAAATAGGCCCCCAAAATATTTCCTGTAATGGCACCGGTACTATCACTATCTCCGTCGTGGTTCACCGCAGCGATCAGGGCTTTCTCAAAATCGCCCGGATACTTTAAGGCACAATAGACCGAAATCCCTAAAGCCTCTTCTCCGACCCACCCTTCACCAAGCAGAGTGATTGCCTCTACGTCAGAGAGATTACTCTTGGACAGTTTCTGAGCTTGTTTCAAGAGTTGCGTACATTCTTCATGATTGTCATAGCCCTCGAGCTCTGTCAGTGTATTATTAACCGCCGTTTCAAGATCCTGACCTTCTATTATGGAGGCGATCAAGTAAGCGAGGGCTCCGGCAGATAAATACCCCGAGGGATGGCCATGAGTTAGCCCAGCAAACTCTGCAGCCATTTTGAAAGCCTTTTCTTTTCGATAAAACAAGCCTGCAGGAGCAACCCGCATCACCCCACCGCAGCCTTTGCTGTCGTTAATCGGTTCACTCATGGTTCCTTGCTTTCGACTTATGAGAGCCGATAAACAGGAGTTGCCGGGTGCTCTTCGTGCATGAAGCTCTTTTACTCCAAGCAGCCAACCATCATAAACCCATTCGTAATCCTGAACTCTTGGGTAGCCTTGCGTGAGTAGCCATCGCTGATAAGCGTAGAAAACAACGGAAGGTGGATGACAAATTCCTTTTTCATGTCCCCTTGTTTCTGCACGCAGAATGCCTTCTGCTGTAAAAAGGGTCATTTGCGTGTCGTCGGTTATTTCTGCTTTACCCGTTGGGAATAATTTCAGGTCCCGAATCCCTCGAGAACCATATTGCTGAGTAATTTCTTTTAATGTCATGAACTCAATAGGCCATCCAAGGGCATCACCTATTGCTCCTCCAATCAGACAGCCTTTGAAAAATTCCTGTTCTCTTTTCATACAGCGTCCACACTCCTCATTGTTAAAACCCATAAATTTGAGTTCCTACTTCTTTCGCACTTAATGATTCAATAACTCAATAATAACCTGTAGTACAGACAAAAAAGTGTTAATAGCTCCTCTGATCCATGCCTAAAGTTCCATAAAAAGCCGCTACCTCCTATCAAAGTCGCGGTCCCATTCCATAACCATTTGGACTACCTCATTCATTCTTATAACAACTCCATTATATCGGATGTGCTGGACATTAATTTGAACTTCCTAGCCCCAACATGTGAGGTAATTTCCATAGACTTTTAATTAACAAAATCTCTGGTCAAAAAATAACAAATGTTAAATTCAGAGAGACTTCTCTAAAATTCCACCCTTTTCCTGTATTTCTTCCTTAGATGGCGGTAATATTTCGGGATATCAAAGAATAGAACGATTTAAATATAAGTTCTAATAAGTTAATCATGATTTTGAGTGTCTGAAACACAGGGCAGTCTAACCGCCCGCCCTGTGCCTAATTAAAGAATGCAAGTATGTTAAACTCTTGGTTCAGTGCCTGCCCGGCAGACAGCTGTCCTGGCTAGATAAGTTGTAGCGATTCCTGAGTTCGCCTGGCCGTCAGACTGCCCTTGATCTGCGGGTCTGGGCCTCCGCCATCGCTGGTCTGTCGCTCCGCTTCCGTTGCTTAACTCTTGGTCACCAAAGGATACTTCTACCCGGAGGACGTTACGCAGGAAAAATGATATCGTTTGAGCCAAAGGTGCCTGGCTGTCGTTAAATCTTCTCAAGCTTGGTTCTCTTCTCGCATTTTTGTCCTACAATGGTTTTGAGTTCTTCGTATTAATAGCCAGTGCAGAGCTCAATTAAAATATTTCTGCCAGAGGAACGGAAGCATTTGAGGCAGCAAATTGCTATACAAATCATTGAGCATGTGGGCTAAGGATATGACCCCGATCTTAGAATTGATTTTCAGCCAATTCCTGAACCCCGATATTCCTTCGGGAAGAATTCCTGGAAAGAAACAAGATGGAGTGGAGAGCATAATTAGTCGCCCTAGTGTATTTCATAAACCGTTGTAATTGTGGACTTATATATCCTTAATATCTACGAAAAACGATAATGTCAATTCTCTTTGGGGGGGTTCTTTCATCATTGTATTGATCACGGACCTGGTCCATAATAGTTATAGATTTGAAATCATGGATTTGCTATTAGTGGGCAAAATAACCACGACCTGATGATCTTCATCAGGTCGTGGTTATCGGGTTCATCTATCAATACATGGGCCAAGGGGGATATTATAGATCAAAGTTACCTACTGTCAGCGTGTAGGTATTATTTCTACCCAGTAATTATCTGGATCATTGATGAAATAGATACCCATCTCCTTGTTCTCAAAACAGATACAACCCATTTTCTTATGATGTTCATAAGCCGCTTCAAAATCGTCGACTTTAAAAGCAAGGTGAAATTCATTTTCGCCTAAGTTATAGGCTTCAGTTCTCTCCTTCAACCACGTAAGTTCCAGACTATGTGGAGTCGTGCCGTCTCCAAGATAAACAAGGATAAATTCTCCCTCTCCTTGTACATATCGTTTAACTTCTATTAACCCTAAGGCTTCCTTATAAAACTCAAGACTCTTTTCTAGGTCCAAAACATTGATATTGTTGTGATCAAATAAAAATTTCATAGACAAATCCCCGCTCTCATTTTCATCTTCGCTTCCAGAACCCAAATAGTTTATACGAGGTGATAACAATGATAAGTTCCATTAGAATTAAATATCTATACCACAGTGGTTTTTTAGTAGAGTCGGATAAAAATCTGCTCATATTTGATTATTATCAAGGCCATGTCGAAAGTTTAGTCAAAGAGGGTTCCAAAAATATCTTTGTCTTTTCCTCACATAGTCATCCTGATCATTTTAATCCAGTAATCCTAGAATGGCAAGAAGATAAGCCAAATATTCAATATATCTTAAGCTATGAAATTAAGGTTCCACAACCGCTTAAAAACATTCATCGTTTATTTCCCGATGAAACGATTGAGATAGGTGACTTAAAAATCAAGGCCTATGATTCAACGGATATAGGAGTATCCTTTCTCGTCCAGGTCGAAGGAATCCGACTCTTTCATGCTGGGGATTTAAACTGGTGGTACTGGTCTGGTGACACACCACAGGGAATGATGCAAGCCGAAAGGGACTTTAAAGAAGAAGTTGAAGCCATCAAGGGGGAAAAGATTGACCTTGCTTTTTTTCCAGTGGACCCGAGACTTGAGGAAAACTACAGTGCAGGAGCAGAGTACTTTATTAAAGAGCTTAATCCCCGGTTTTTCATTCCAATGCACTTTGCAGATACCCCTGAAATAATGGAGAAATTCGAAGATCGAATGAAAGATAGCCCTAGTAAAATTCTCAAATTCACTGAGAAAGGGCAAGAGTTTGATATCACGATCCCATCCTAAGGTATTTACAGATTGATTCCATAAGGACAAAAATCCTCTACACTTCAATGGTGTAGAGGAGAATCGCATTTGGTTGCACCAAACGGCTCGTTGAAGGTTCTTCAATAGCTTTACACATCCAAGCCTTTTTCAGGTTTAGGTATTGGTATGTGCAAAAGACGCATGATTTCTT
Source organism: Desulfosporosinus sp. (assembly GCA_003513495.1). GTDB lineage: Bacteria > Bacillota > Desulfitobacteriia > Desulfitobacteriales > Desulfitobacteriaceae > Desulfosporosinus. The sequence goes on along the minus strand of DOPM01000049.1, from coordinate 7,578 downwards.
TCTGTGATTCAATAACCCTCTCGGCAATAAACTCTTCAAAGGGCGAGGCATCCCTATGAGCTTTTTCGAGAAGCTGTATGTATTCATGTCTAAGAATCGGAGGAATCACGGCTAGTAGGTAACGTAACCCCCATATCGACCACGCAATACTCATCGTGATATATAAAAAATTAGTCCTTACTCATCGATTCCAGCAACTTCTGAAGATATTCTATTTGTTCTGGCGAAAGCTTTCTGGCTGTGTCCACCAGACGGCGAAGTTCAGGCTCAAGCTGCGGGCGTTCCTCGGCAAAAAATTCTGTAAGAGTAACATTAAGCGCGGAACATATCTTTTCGATCGTAATAGCGTTTGGCGACTTCTTCCCAGCTTCTATATCGCTAATCGTAGTTTGACCAATTTCCGCAATATTGGCTAAGTCTTTTTGACTTAACTTATTCTTTTTTCTTAATTCCAAAAATTTAGTGCCATAATCGACTCCCATTATTTCACTCCCTATCGCTAAAGCAATTATAACAAATAAAAAAACTGCTCAATAGCACGTTAAAGCGGTTGTTAATCATGCTCCGCGATAAACTCCTCCTACTCCTCTTCCAGGATCCCAAGGAGGATGAGCGCCTGGGTGTAGGTCAGATTCGTCACCGGTGACGAATCTGGATGTCCGTCATCGTCGGAGGAGGAAGCACGACCTGGCCTCCTTCAGGCGATTGCCGATCTCAATGGCGCCGGCAAGAAGGATTTTCCCGGTCTGGTGTCTGATGTGTTTATTTCAAGCCGCGATCACGGGCGGCGTGCAATCTGCGACATTTGAGGACGATACCTTAGCTTGCCTCGCCTCACTGTCTGCTCTCTGGTCAAGTGAAAATCCAAAGGCTTCCTTATCTGATTATAGAACCCAATGAACATCGAAAAGACCACTTTCTATTATAAAAAAAGTGGTCTCATTGCATTCTCATAATAGTGAGGCTTATGACTGTGTATGGTATGAAGCACTTATGCTTGCGGTAGCATTTGCGACTCTTATAGTGTTAATACTTAAAGGACTGCAAAAGAGCAAGTAGTCCACTTTGCCAGGCTTCTTGCTCTTTCAGATCGCCGCTCACTGCGGCCAGTTGTATAGCCGGGATGTTAGCGCATCCCGGTTTTTAAACCCTTGTAATAACATATTTGGTCGGAGCGACATGATTTGAACATGCGACCTCTACCACCCCAAGGTAGCGCTCTACCAAGCTGAGCCACGCCCCGACTTATACCCTCTTCCGAAGGCTTTTATAGGATACCATATTACGTCTAAAATCGCAACCCTATGTTTGCCCAATTACTTCAATTTTTCGTACTCCAATTATTTCCCCAAGCCCAGCTAAGAGGTTCTCCGGTTTGTCTGCCATTCCAGCGGTTTCAATAGATATCGAGACGTTGGCAACTCCTTGGAGAGGAATCCCTTGATTGATGGTCAGAACATTCCCTTTGAGGGAGGCAATGAAGTTAAGTACGTGAGAAAGCACTCCTGCTTTGTTCTCTAGAATCAAGGAAATCGTAATGATCCTCTCATGGCTAGCCTCGTAAAAAGGAAACACGCCATCCTTATATTTATAATAGGCGCTTCGGCTAAGCCCTACACGCTCCACAGCGTCATTAATGGTATTGGTATCTCCTTTTGCAAGGAGTTCTTTTACCAGGGCAGTTTTTAAAATAGCCTCGGGCAAAATACTCTTACTGACAATTAGAAAATCATTGGTCTTGCCAGCCACCAAATCGCTCCTATCTATTTCTTCAGAATTATACCCTCTTCCTGTTTCATTATATGATGATTTAGTTGAGTATTGCAAGAATAACAAACGTTGTCACACAGTTGTTGATGCTTTTGTTGAACCCTTTTAGTTGAACGGGTTCACTGGCCTGTAAATATTGGCTTACGTTTTTCCTTAAGCGCATTTATTCCTTCTTTATGATCTGCCATCTCGGAAACAATCGCCATCTGAGAAGAAATAAGATCTAAGGCTGTCCGTAAGTCATTCGTTCGTTGTGCAGAATAAACGGCTCTTTTAATCATTTGTACGCATACCGGAGGAGAGTCGGCAATTTTTCGAGCCATCTCCAAAGTAGCTTGTTCTAATTCTAATGCAGGAACCACTTTGTTAACCATGCCGATTTTTTCTGCTTCAGAAGCTGAGATAAATTCTCCCGTCCATAAGATTTCTAAAGCTTTAGCCACTCCAACTAAACGCGGCATATAAAAGGCTCCGCCATCCCCTGGAACAATGCCTGCGTTGACATAACCAGCAGAAAGCTGAGCATCGTCTGCTGCTACTCTAATATCGCACATTAAAGCCATATCAAGGCCTGCACCGATAGCCATTCCATTGATGCCACAAATTACAGGTTTATCCATCGCTTCAAGGGTTAGAGCAATTTTATGAATATGATTTGTCAGAGATCGTTTACGATCGATGGCTTTATCCCCCCAGGTCTCACCCTGATCGTCGCCCCCGATAAACCCTTTTCCTTCAATCATGGCGTCGATATCCCCACCAGCGGAAAAGGCCTTTCCATTAGCAGTTAATACGATCACCCGAATGGATGGATCCTCTTGTGCATCTTGCAACGCTTCGGACCATTTACAGATCATCGGCAGTGAAAAGGCATTATATTTCTCTGGTCTGTTCAAAATAATCCTTGCTATAAAACCTTCTTTCTGATAAAGCAAGTGACTATTCTGTTCTTCTCGAGAGTTCACGGACTCCAAACAAACCCGGCTTTCCATTGATTTACATCTCCGTTCATGTGAACTTAATATACAAATTACTTCCGCTCATTGACTTAGAATATATTAACTATTTGAATAAATCAATACTTTCTACGCATTTGTGCATTGAACACTGCTCAGGAAATATGTTTAGGTTAATGTCATCCTGAGCGATAGCGAAGGATCTAGATCCTTCAGTCGTTCCTCCTTTAGGATACATAAGCGCCTTAAGTTGCTTTTATAGCAATACAAAAAAGACGCTAGATAGCACAAAGTACGTTCTAACGTCTATAATCTATCAACTAATTAATCATCAACCAATTAGATCCATTATCATTTAGCATTCCCAGAGAATAATGCGAAAAGGAATAACCCAGACCGGAAGGTTCTTTAGTAACTTACTTAAGTTGTAGATGCGAGCTCATAGATATTGGTGGTATTTTACGGAACTTTCTACTTATTTTCCCCTCTTCACCGACTATGGTATTAAAAGGACCGAGTTGTTCATCCCTCTGAAAAGGAAACCATCCTTGATTACAGTCCAAACAGATACATTCAGTTCTGTTATAACCGACAAAACCAAAGACAGGACCAAGTGGACCGCAAACACAGGTGGCTAATAGCGCCCGCATAAAGGCATAACCATATTTATGATAGACATAATTCTCCGTCTTACAGGTTGGACATCGGCTATAAATTCCTGGAGCCCCAACCCCACAGTGCGGACAATGGTAGGCATTCTCTAAGACGGTGTTACCACAAGCCCTGCAATTTAGTTCTTTGCTTGTCACTTGGTACATTACCAAACAACTCCTTTTTCACTCGATCCCCGCCAAAAAGATATGAGTATACGCAAAATTCTATTTATCTCGAGTAAAATCTTAAGTTTCTCTTACGGTACATTTATTTACGTAGACATCCATATGATCCTTTATGACCCTTGGAGTTATTAATTGGTGTACTGGGCAAATCGATTTGGGATTTTGATATACTCCCCCTACAAAGGCCTTTATATAGTTACGTAAGGCAGACATTTTGACAATCTCATCCACAAAACCCTTCTTAGCACAGTAGGCTGGTCTAGATTTCTCACTGTAAGCCTTAATTAAGTCATTCATCTTAGCAATGGTACCATCCAAAGATTTACCACTATCCTGATCTTTAACCAATCTACGTGAATACATTGCCGCAGCAGCAGTTTCACCATGCATGACATTGATCTCAGTTGCTGCAGTACCAATACTGAAAGCATTGGTTTTACCTCCTTGGGGTCCACCTAGTACATAGTGAGCAGCAGCGGTACCCTTTCTGAGGGTGATTTCCATTTGAGGAACATCCGTGTTCTGGATGGAGTAAATTAGTGACTGTCCTAAGCCTAACAATTCGGCGGATTCTGCAATATCCCCAACATCGATACCCGTAGTATCCTGAATCCAAACAATGGGCAATTTATCTCGGTTACAGAGGGTAACAAATTCACTCATTTTGATTAAACCCTGATGATAGAGCTTGCCCCCAATTCCAATATACTCTTTAGTGTATTCTGGATAATTCTTTAAAACTCCCTGTTTGTTAGCAACGAAACCGCAAAGTAAACCATCGATTTTGGCGATACCAGTGTACATTTCTAAACCATAGTCAGGCTTATATTCGGAATGCTCACTGTTATCAAAGAGACGAGCTAATACGTCATATATTTCGTATCCTCTTCTTTGATTTACAGGAACGATACTATAGAGATCTTCGCCAGCAAATTTAGGTTCGACCGGATCAGCTACTCTAAAGAACTCCGGATTGTAGGCAGGCAGAGCTCCAACGTACTTTTTGATCTTGTCCAGAACACCTTCTTCAGTTTCAGCTACTTCACGGAAAAAACCTGTAACGCCATGGTGAATTTCTACTCTCCCTGGGGGCGCAGATTTAAATTGGCGGGTAGCATCAATCAATGACTGGGCCGCTTCTTCATCGATATATCCCTTTGGGCTCATGCCGCCCACGATACCAGCACCGCCGACAGCCATGTTAGCTTTTTGATGAGCGATCAAAATGGTGGGGCTAATGCTGTGATATCCGCCGCCAGCTGGATTCGTTCCGTAGATGCCGACAATAATCGGCAGGCCTAACTGTTCCAGCTCATTATGCCTATAGAAGGGAGTTCCTCCTCCGATACGATTGGCGTATACTTCTTCTTGATGACTCAGTTTTACACCACTACAGTTTAATATCCATACTAGGGGAAGATTCATTCTCTTAGCTATGTCGGTCACTCTTGTAATATTATCAGCCTGTCCTGGAATCCAGGCACCTGCCAAGTATTTATTATCAGAAGCGATAACCACTACCCATTTGCCGTTCACTTTGCCAAGTCCGTCGATAACCCCAGTAGTACCCTCTTCGTTGGAGGTAGGATCATAAATGGTATGCAGGGGGCACCAAGTGCCTGGTTCGACTAAGTATTCAATACGCTGCCAGGCAGTCCATTCTCCCCCGGCGTTAACCTTTTCGCTTGGTTTTCCTCCAGCCTTAATCCGATCGACCTCAGCATCTAATTCTGCTTCAACTGCCAACAGTTCCTCGGCGTTCTTTGTATTGACCTTTTTCAATGCCTTACCCAGATCATCCATCTTTTTAAAATATCTAGGCATGGAATATTCGAATTCACTCACCACCAACCACTCCTCTCAACCTTATATCCGGTCTAACCGAATATAAGCTTTATTGTTAACTCTCTTTAGGTATAAAGCATGTGGAAGTTGAATATTAGTTCAACTTCCAAGTCTCTGCTACTTTACATTTTATTGAAACTATTCTAACGAAACTAAAATATCCCCTTCCTCGACTTGCTGGCCTTCTTTAACTAGGATTTCTTTTACTACGCCATCTTCGGGTGCAAATACGGGATTCTCCATCTTCAAAGCTTCGAGAATAATTACTTCATCATCTTCAGCAATAGCGTCTCCTACCTTAACGAGAATCTTCCAAACCTTACCTGCCATTGGGCTTTCAACGTTAGCCATTTAAAACTCCTCCTTAAAATAATTTCATTTTTATACTAAAGTTAAGAATTACCCTCTGCACCCAATAATCTCTATCCTATTTGCCTATCGGCTTTAGATGCAGTTACCTCGCTTGTTAAACATATAAAATGTTTTAACTTTGGATAACACCTTAACCTCAGGAACAACTATTAAGTTCACTTCAATACACTGAGGAACATACCTGCTGCTACCGCAGTACCAATAACTCCAGCGACGTTAGGACCCATAGCATGCATTAAGAGATAGTTCTTCTTATCTGCTTCCGAACCCACCTTATGAACTACTCGGGCTGCCATAGGAACTGCCGAAACACCTGCAGCACCAATTAATGGATTAATCTTTTCTTTTAGGAACAGGTTCAATAGGTGTGCTAACCCTACGCCACAAGCAGCGGCGCAAGCAAAGGCGACCATACCGAGGGCAAATACACCAATCACCTTAGTTGTCAAAAACACTTCTGCTGGCATAGTAGCTCCAACTGATATTCCTAAGAATATGGTGACTATATTCATCAATTCATTCTGAGCTGTAAGACTTAGACGTTCAACCACACCAGATTCTCTCATCAGATTACCGAAACAGAACATACCCATCAGGGCTGCGGCATCTGGGACAATCAGGATAATAATTATCACCGTAATAATCGGGAAGAATATCTTTTCAAGTTTGGATACTTTACGTAAGGATTTCATGCGGATCTTCCGCTGTTCTTCCGTGGTAAGTAATTTCATCACCGGGGGTAAAATAACCGGTACCAGGGCCATATAGGAATAGGCAGCTACTGCGCAGATACCCATCATTTCAGGAGCAAGCTTAGATGCTAGAAAAATAGTGGTCGGTCCGTCTGCGCCTCCGATAATTCCGATGACCGCCGCCTGATCAATATTGAAACCCAAAGCCAGAGCCCCAAAGAAGGTAACATATACTCCACCCTGAGCGCCTGCACCCAGAAGCAGGGTCTTGGGATTGGCGATAACCGGGCCAAAATCCGTCATTGCTCCAATGCCTAAGAAGATCAGGGGAGGAATTATTGCCCACTCTTCGCCATAGTGGTAGAAACGCCATAGTAGTCCTTGATTTGGCGTCATGATATCCGAGGGAAGGTTAACCAAAAGAATACCAAAGGCTATTGGTAATAAAAGCAGGGGTTCAAAACCCTTTTTAATTGCTAGATAAATAAATATAAAGGCTATGGCCCACATAACAAAATTACCCCAGTAGAGGTTATCGAAGGCCATTGATGTCCACATACTTTGAAATAACTCCATTTTCGATACTCCTCCTTCAAGATAAATTCTGTTTAGTAGGTTCCTTTTTCTTCTCTATGGTCATTGCAAGTTTTGAGCCCAACATGACCATTATTAGCAAAAAGGTCATAACTAGAAAAACTCCTGATATTCCAGAAATAAAAACAACTATCGGTAATGACATTACTTCACCTCCTGCTAGCCATTTATTACCTACCAGCGTCTTACGTATGTTCTATATATGAAGTAATGCAATCTACATGCCAATTTGCTATAGTATAAAAGCATCCCTAGGCGGATGCTTTTATAAACTACTGTAACTCTAAGCTAGAACCTTAATATTCTTTTCAGTATTTTCAGATTAATCACTTAAAAAGAAAGCTACCCGTTTACCCCTTCGGCCTTGCAAGAGAATAATCCTTAATTTTTGTTGTGTTTTCAGTACATATCTCCTGCATTTATGGACAATGTTGGGCTATAGATACAGAAGAAGAGTTATCACCTATTAGGTTGGTATCCAAGTTCAATGCCCGCAATGATCTGCATATG
>DOPM01000027.1 GCA_003513495.1 Desulfosporosinus sp. | reverse complement strand
TTCGACCGAAGCGTAGAAGGATTTCAAATCAATTGCGATATAGGTTCTGTTCTTCATGCTTATTCTCCGGTCGCCTACTTAAATACAAATTATCTGCTCGACAAATTTCTGTTTATCTGTGCGTTATATAATTATAAGAAAATTCACTTTTATCGTTCATATACCCATTATTAGCATTATGATTCTCTTATTATAAAAAGGGATTTTCCGCATCGGTCACTTCTTGCAAAATCACAATCGGATCTGATATCAGGCTAAATTGCTCGTCATCCGGGTAAGTTACAGCTATTGTCGGTTTATTACCTGCATATGCAATCACACTAGCCATTGTATCCCATTTTGTACATAAAAAGAAATGTGCATATTCCTCTTGTTCAACTATCTTCAAATATGCCCCCATGTTTCCTTTTATTATCGTTGTATCTCTTATCCCTGTTTCATATTCATATTTTTCAAACGCATCCTTCATATGAATAGGTACAATACCATGCCATGTTCTTGATATCATCCTATTTTCATCACCTTCTTTGTGCTAATTAATGTTCTCATTATTAGCCTAATCAGTAATATGGATTTTGCGAGGTTCGGTAAATTGGTCTTTATCGAAGTTAGGTTTTACTCTTTTATCTTGAAAGAAGGATATATTTTACATTGAGTCCATAATCGAGCTTAAGTAAAGAGAACTGCCAAAGATAAATAGCAGTTCTCTAGTATTTTATAGGTCTTAAGAGTTTGCGATGTCCGGTTACTACCTAAAGAATGTTCAACCCCGATGTCGCAAGCCCTCTCTTATGCTATGTTACAATGGGATTATGTCTCCATATTAAGCTAAATATTCCAACCAATACTTTTCAAAGCATTTTCAATCATTACTGCTTCTTTGAACATTTTCATTTTACGGAGTTCAACAACAAATAAAGGCCAAGGCGGGTGAATAGCCATATATGGTTCTGAATCAGGACCTGTGTACATACCTCCACCCGGACCTGTATATAGTCCACCACCTGGTCCTGTGTAAAGACCGCCTCCAGGCCCCGTATACAATCCACCGCCCGGACCAGTATATGCTCCTCCTCCTGGACCTGTGTATAGTCCTCCTCCCGGGCCTGTGTATGCACCACCTCTTGGGCCGCTATACATACCGCCGCCCGGGCCAGTATAAGCACCGCCTCCTGGACCAGTGTACATACCTCCGTCTGGACCAGTGTATGCTCCTCCTCCTGGACCTGTATACATGTTTCTAACCCACAGTTTAGCATCACTCATCTTAAATCCCCCTTTGTAATATCCTTTTGAGTCCGATAATGAGCACTATGACAAACAAAGTAAAGCTCGTTCCCACAATATAGTCAAATTAGACTTGATTGACGATTTGCGTGTTTTCGGTTTTCTGCTTCAAGGTTAATTTTACCTTTTTATCCTTTACATACTCGTAAATTTTTCTGTTAGGAGAAGTACGTGATAAAAAGGCTAACTACTTCTACTCATTTGCAATATCATCTATAACGACAGTTGATAGCCCTGAATATATCTTTAGCTTTCTAAGATTACGAATTAAATCTTCACCTTTTGTAGTTAGAGACCAGTATTTATTACTATCATTTACTGAGTGTTTTCTAGTTGACGGACAAATTAAACCTAAGGAAAACAAGTCAGATACCCATTCGGAAAAACGATTATTAGGAACCGGATTTGGGGTTTTGAAATCAGCCCGACCAGAAGCCGCATATGCTATAGCTTGTTTCATTTTTTCCTCATTTGCCTCAACAATTAAATGCAGGCTAGTTGCTTCAAAGATTTCTAATAATGAGAGCGAATGATCTCTATTCCATTCAACCTCACCTTTAAACCTAATTGAAATAACTTTATCGGTATTTTGCATCACACTTACTAGTTCTTTGTTCTGATTCTCAGCTGTCTGGTTAATTTGCTTTTCTTTCTCTTCTAACCTACTTCTCAATTCTCCGTTCTCCGAGCTTAGTCTAGCAAGTTCTTTATATAAATCTTTATCTAATGCTTCTGAAGACCTAACATAACCTGGTCGTTCATATGTAGTTATAGCCTTATTAATAGATATAGCAGCTTTACCATACAAGTCTTCGGAATTCTTCCAAAAACTAACCATCTTTCCCCGTACCTTGTCTTTAAAAAGATTTAGTTTTTCTTTCTTAATTTGATCGGATTCAATATGAGCCGGTGGCCATTCAATCGAATTATCCAAAATAAAACCTAGTACTGGAATGCCTTTGCTCAAAGCATAATCATATTCCTTTTCTGTATAGCTAATATTATTTTCCATTGATCCATATCTGTGTGCAACTAATACGACATAATAATCGCAATCGTCAATCTGTCGTTGAATAACCTTCCATTGTTCTTCATTAGCTGCGCTAAACATTTCCATACCTACTGGTATATGTCCCATCTCAAGAATGCATTTTATTAATTGTTCTCTGGCTTCTTTCAAATCTTCAAATGTAGAACTAATAAATATTTGGTATTTTACCTTCATAGATACATCTTCCTGCTTTCCTATTAAATAACGTTACGTCAAGTCCCGAATCACCCAAACTCCAATATATAATAAAACCCCCATAGGAACTGAAAACAAGCCCAGCGTATGCGCCGAAACCAATATGCAGCAATACTATAAAATCGGAAGGGAATAAATGGTTATCAAATCCCAGTTGTTAATACCAACGTATAGACCGAATAAATAATTATAAACATTATCAGGCATTATTATCCAGACCAATTACGGTGCTTACCAAGAAACCTTGAACATTTTTAGCCCACATCTCCCTTTGTTAGATCCATCCCTCCACTAACTTTGCACAGATAATCACATTGACAATAATAAGTTATTTTACTTTATTTGGCTCTTTGAATCCTATAACTGACACTGCAGCTCAAAACCCAATTTCCAGTTTAAGGTAAATTCCTCTCTGATAGACGATCTAATTATTTGTAAAACCCTTTGATTAATGTTCTTAATCATGTTTTTCGTTGAAAGACCAAAGTGCATTTTTCTCTTGTTCACGCCAAATTCCTATAGCATCCGAAAATTCCTATAGCATCCGATCACGAAAATTTCCAAACTATGTCCCAAGAACGCACAAAAAGACCCTTAATATGTTTTCGTCATATTAGAATAAAATTCCTTTTGCTTTAATTTTACAGTAAGACAAATAAAGGAAATTCTTCATTTTCAGCTCCCTGACCTCAACACTTTGGAGCGTTCTTAGATTCGTTAAACTCCCATTTAATAAGCCACAAGGAAACTACAGATCTTCTCCATTCTGTAAATTCCAGTTATTAGCCTAACCTGTATTTGAGTACGGGAAATGTTTATTTTATGAAAATACATTATAGACATAATGAGAATCTACATATAGAAAGATTATTACTCAACTGTGCGCAAGATGGCTTTTACCTCTGGTATTGTTAGCTCTTTTACGAGGGACATTTTGTTACTTTCAAGCATATCATTTTGCAACACATTGCAAAAACTGATGGCATCCAAATTAGAAGATAGTTCTGTTTTTAATTCATCTATGGATCTCCATACAAGTTCGAAGTTGCTCTTAGCGCAGACGGTGAGAGCTTTTAGCAAAGAACCATACAAAGAGTGGAAAGAGCCGACGATAAAGGCATCAGAAAATCGCAAACGAACTAAGTCAAGCAGCAATGGAAGAAGATTGATATCCTGGATCGCCGAGATTGCCTCTGTGATTTCACCGACACCATCTGCGCAATCCATGATGCCCCCGACCTCTCTGCAAGCATCAATATAGGCGCGGGGTCCTGCCGGTACATTTAAAAGAATTAGATTCTTAAGCAAAAAATGGCTTGGAGACCTTTCATATCTGTAGAGCATCTCTGCTTTCAGCCGCTCATCTCCTTCTGCCCGTAGCAGGTCCACAATTATCTCGAAGAAAGAGTCATCTGCCGACGGCATAACTTCCTCCAAAATCAAATTCGGCCCAAACAGATTTAAGAGGTATTCTAATGCATTCCTGCGATTATAAGCAGCGATTGTTTTTATTCTACACATTTGTAGGGCAGCATCTTTACATGATTTGATGCGATAACGCTTACACCCAAAAAACAAATCATCTAGGACGGAAATTCGTGTTTCCTGCGAAACGAGTGCAGCAATTTGTTTTGCAATGTCACTGGATAAAATATGCTGCTCTATCAGATCATACTTTTCCTCGACTTTTGATCGTTTATTAATAAAGTGATATGGAATTTCTAAGAGCCCCAAATAGTAGCAATCCGGTGACGGTAATTTCAGTGCCCTTTTGAGGATCAGATTGGAAAGCATTCGGAATGACATTCCCGTTCATGTAGACGCGATGAAAATTTGTCAGGTGATGAGGAATCTGCTGAATAATGCAATCAATCATACCGCAGACGAAGGAATAATTTCCGTAGGGATTGAGAATGCTCACCGATGTGAATATCGCGTGTAGCATGGGCATGGCCGGTGTCCACGAAAATTCTTGCACATTGCCCACTTTATCAGGCGTCTTTGCACGCAATCTAACGTACGTTTCATCGCGGAACGATTGAACTTTCCAAAATAATTCATCCATCCTCGCAGGATAGGATTTACTAACTCAGCTATCATTTCAATCTTGCTGCCTGTTTTCTTGTGTATTTCTAATATTTTTACCTTATCCTTTAGCGTCTTTTCAGCCTTCTTGCTTACTGATGCTATAAAGTTCATTTGCAGTCTGCCAAGACGATCTTTTATCAGTACTTTCCGAAAAGTATATCCTAGAAAATCAAACTCAGTATCGGAATATTCCTTCTGTCGATCCTTATCTTGGCAATAGACAATCTTTGTTTTAATAGGATGTAATTCTAATTTACAACCTTTAAACCTCGCATCAGTATCCGCAAGCAGTTGCCCACTTTTCATGGACTTTTCCTTCGTTGCTCACTACCATAGCTTTTGACTACAGCAGCAGAAGGCTGTTTGACAGGTCTGCCTGACCAGTCCCTGCCGGAGGGCCTACCTCCATCTTCGATGCAGCTTTCGCAGCACACCACCACCGTACGTACCGTTCGGTATACGGCGGTTCTCTAGTTTACGCTTACTTGTTGATAATAATCGAAGAAATAGGTGTATCCTAGGTTTGAAATTGTCTGATTGGATAATGATTGATTTAGAATAGGGCTATTGGAGATTCTCCAATAGCCTTTTCTAGTGTTTGCAAATTCCCATCCTTTATCTGCTGAATAAGGGTCTGGCCGTTCTCTTTAAGGTAGGTAGAAGTTCATCTACACTCATCCCATCAATTCCGCCTTTTCCTTTATTGGACTTCACTCGTTTGTATGCTAGGTTCATGTTGTCCCTATCCAATATCTTCTCCAGCAATTTGTCCGTCGACAGGTAAGTGTTGGCGACGTTGTTTTCGGTCATCCTTGTTGGAGCGCACACTTCTGCATATCCTTCCTGTTCCGCAGGTGCATTTTGCAGACAGCCTTCGGTTTGATATGCAACCTTACCCAGCCTACATATGCCTGATGTGATTTCTGTTCGTCAGACCGGAAGTTTGCCTCCAGCTTCCTTTAAACCCCACCTCGCGATGGGCGCTCTTGCTCTTGGCTATGTGCTTGGCACTATCAACCCGCACTCGGGACTTTCACCAGTTAGACTGCGCTCATGCCGGGCGCACATAATAAAAAGCACCTATTGACTGTCGATGGAGTACGCTTAATGTTGACCAATATGTAGGATTTGTATTCGCGCAAATCTGTGGGCGTGACATGCTCAGGGATAAGAACCTCGCCATTGGTATATTATCTCTTACACTTATCTCCCGTTATTCACTAAACTATTTTCCATTAGCCGAGCGAATAGTTTATCTCCATATTCTTCAAAAAGTTGCATCAACTTGCTCCCCCATGGAGAATGGGAAAAATGGCTGGTGGAATATTATTGTCTTATTCGGGAGGATCAGCACCTGGGTGTACGTCAGATTCGTCACCAGTGACGAATCTGACTAAACGGATAACCTGGCCATTGTACAAGACGCTTTAGGACATGCTGACCCCTGAACCACGAGGATTTATACTAAGGTCTTAGATGAACAGCTTAGACGTTCGGCGGCATTAATTAAGTTTAAGTAAGCTGAATGATTATATAATCTCATGGATCATTTATCTTCAATAATTCCTCGAGAAGTTTCACGTTGTTGAGAATGTTTTGGTCGTCCGGCCGATAAGACAGGGCTATCTTATTGTGATGGTAAGATAGTTTGTATTCCCCCATCTGATAATAACAAAAGCCCAGTTGCATATGCGGCAGCCAGGTGTGACTGGCGCTGTTTTGTACAGCCCAAAGGTTATCCGGTTCAGGTAACTCAGAAGCTAGTTTGTACCAGAACGCAGCTTTAGAGAATTGGCTATTCTCTAAAAAATAATAACCTAAACGACAACAAAATTCCGGACGCGGAGTATCATATTCCATAGATCTAAAAATAAACTTGCGTTCATTTTTTCGGTCCTCAAGGCAATGATAACAATCTGCCAGTTTACTGCAACCATAGATTCGGTCTTCATCCGTTATTTCGTCCATGTTCATGAATTTGAGATAGAATTCTATGGCTTTTAGGTAGGATCGGTGTTGATGGAGTTCCATAGCGTAGTGTAACATATCTCGTGGAGTAAATTCCCTGCCTTGTGCTACAAGTTTATCGTATATTTTAAGATTTCGGTCAGGGTCGGAAGAACCATGGTTTTTTCTGTGTGTCACTACGATATCGCTGTCATAAAGAGTGCCTTCTTTGATTACTAAATCTTCATGAACAGCACCTTTCCACTGATAGTTCTTTGCTCGTTTCACCAGTCTTGTACGCCGAACCTTCAGCGTAGTATTTCCTTGGTTGTCAAAATCACAGTGATACATCATGGATACCGCGTCTAACTCAGGAGACATGTATTGCTTCAAATAGGTTAGTTTCCGGCTGTCTCCGGGCAACAAGATATCGTCGGCATCAAGCCAAAGGATGTAATCCATAGTGGCTTTGCTGAAGGAGAAGTTCCGGGCAGCTGCAAAATCGTCAATCCATGCAAAGTCGAAGCAGTGAGGGGTCAACTTGCCGGCGACTTCCCTGGTCTGATCTGTCGATCCCGTATCCACAATGATAATTTGGTCCACAACGTTGCCTACCGATTGCAAACACCGTTGAAGAGTTTCTTCTTCGTTTTTCACAATCATACATAAAGTGATGGTAATCATTTGGACACCTCTCAGCATTCTCATTGTACGTTCTGCTCTATATGCTAAAAGCCTGCCTGATGTGACTGATATCTTGATTTTAGTTTTCAAGAGAGGACTGCAACCACATGCAGAAAGCTAGAGCTACAGTCCCCTTTTTTGTATTCACCAAGTGGGTAACCTTGAGTTTGTTTACCAAATAAAACTCGTTATTAAACTCGTTCTTAAGGATTCACACCTACGCCTACTGGTTGATTACCTACCGTAACGGTGGTTATGACGGTATTTGTAAGCCCGCTAATGACCGAAACATTATTGCCGTTTCGGTTTGACACAAAAATCCCGTTCGTCAAGGAATTCACACCTGCGCTGTTTGGGGTATTTCCTACAGGAACAGTCGCTATGACAGTACCGGAAAGCTCATCAATGACTGAGACATTGTCACTACCTTGGTTTGCAACGTATACTCGGTTTGTTGTCGGGTTTACACCTACCCCATTCGGCAAATCGCCTACCGTAATTGTGGCAATGACAGTATTGGAGAGCCCGCTAATGACTGAGACATTGTCATCAAACGTGTTCGCCACATATATCGCATTCATTAAAGGATTCACCCCTACTCCGCTTGGCGAATCTCCTACAGTAACAGTGGCAATCACGGTACTTGAAAGCCCGCTAATGACCGAGACATTGTCACTACCTTGGTTTGCAACATAAATCCGGTTCGTGATCGGATTCACACCTACCCCATTCGGCGAGCCTCCTACAGTAACAGTGGCTATGACACTACTGGTAAGCCCGCTGATAACCGAGACATTGCTACTGTTAAAGTTTGTTACATAAATTTGATTCGCTATCAGATTAACACCTACGCCTGTCGGATTAGTACCTACCGTAACAGTGGCTATGACGCCATTGGTGTCCCCGTCAATGACCGAGACATTGTTACTAATTAGGTTTGCAACATAAATTCGGTTTGTTATTGGATTTACACCTACGCCATTTGGGCTATCTCCTACCATAACCGTAGCTATGACGCCATTAGTGTTTCCGTCAATGACCGAGACATTGTCATCAATAGTGTTCGCCACGTAAATCAGATTAACTGATGCAGAGAACGAAGCGCCAGTAGCTCCTGTGGCACCTGTTGCTCCCGTTGCTCCTGCTGCTCCTGTGGTTCCAGTTGCTCCTGTGGTTCCAGTTGCTCCCGTTGCTCCTGCT
>DOPM01000002.1 GCA_003513495.1 Desulfosporosinus sp. | reverse complement strand
TCGATATTTACATAGTAGTTACTCGAGGATGGGCTCTTGTTTCCACTGGCTTCGATCCTTAGTTTATGCTGACCCAGACTTAGGCCATATCGCTTATACACGATTTCTTGGGCTCTGGACGAGGGACGATAGAGATCCACAAGAACCGGTGCCTCTCCATCAATGGATACTTTAGCGATCCCCTTACCGGAATCCACATGGGCTAACCACTCAAGACCTGTTCCGTAGAAGGTATACTCGACTGCTGCTCCCCCTTTGGAGGTCTCGATGATTTTTCCTCCGCTGTAAGAGGTGCTGGTTTTGTAATCCCAGATTCCACGATAGTCCATGGTAATGGAGTCCTCTTCCACCCGGCTATGTTCAAGAACCGCGCCAATGACTTCAATAGAATCCATAAAGACATAGGTATTACTGGAGAGTTCGTCCTTCGTCCCAGTTACTCGGATGCTTAACTGATGCAGGCCTTCTGTCAGTCCCGTTTCCTCATAAACGGTTTGCTGCCATTGGGTCGTCCCTGACTGATATAGGTCAACTAGCTCTTTATTTCCATCTAACGTTACTTCCGCAATTCCTCCCGTGGATGATCGCGGTGAGATCCAGCGAATTCCTGTTCCATAAAAAGCGATATCCACCTTGGCCTCCGCCGTTCCACTGCGCATGTAATAGTTGCCGGTTGCACTGCCGCTATACACACGATTATCCCAAGTGCCCGTGTACTTAATCCCGGTTCCATTGTCATCATAACTTCCCACATACACTGCCGGTAGAGCAGATACCACAGGGGAAGCTTGTGATTCATTTCCTACAACATCAACAGCTGTTATATGGTAATAATAAGTTGTTCCATTAGTTAAAGAAGTATTGATAAAGGATGTGCCTTCTTTAATTAACCAAGGATTAACCCGTACAAATCCACTGTTACTTACGGTTGAGCGATAAACATTATATCCTTCTAAATCCGAATCAGAACTTACTTGCCACTTAAGTTCGACTCGTTCATTCCCATTAAAAACAAACGGCGTACTCGGAGCCGATGGCGGAATTTTATCATCACTATCGATAATTTCAAAACCGTCAATATTCACGTAAGCACCCGAAGCCTGTGGATTCTTATTTCCGGTGACGCGAATTTGAAGGGTATGATTGCCTCGATCTAAATGAGTTTTTCTGAAAATCACTTGCTGATAGGACGTCGTAGGACTATAAAGATCGATCATAGCTTCGGATTTGCCGTCAATTAGAATTTCAGCAATACCGCTGCCTGAGCCCGTTGCTCCGATCCATTTAATACCCGTCCCGTTAAAACTGAGACTTGCCAAAGCCTCCGCAGTGTTACTGTGGTAATAATAATTTGCTGTGGCATTAGTACTCCACGGACGAGACCACCCGGTTGAGTATACGATCGAAGAATTGTTGTCTTCCATAAAGGTCGTGTCCGCTGCCAATACAGGTGTAGCAATTAAGAACAACATTAGTACTAAAACCGTGGACAAAAAAAACCTTAGCCCTCTTCTCTTTCTCAACATACCTTCCCCTTTCCTAATCGTCCTAACGAACGTTTGGATCTGTCCAATACCAGAAATAACCACGGGATTTACTTTCTTTAGAAACATGTAATAGAGTCGGCATAATCAAAAATGACAAGGGTTTCCCCTTGTCATTTTGTCTCTCTGTCCATCAACGTTCGAACATGGATTCTGTTCGGTTATTGATTCTGCCTATAGAAGATGTATACCAACTAAGGAAAAATCCACCCTTTATGGTACTTAATGTGGCACTTAATTGATAACTGAGCTTATTATACTGTAGCACAAGAACATGTTCAACCAATTACTTCCATCATATTCCTCCAAAATTCCTTCTAGAGCTTAACGTTTCTACACTATTCAACTCTTAAAAACAAAGCTTCATGCTCATTCGTCGACTATCTGGAGACAAAGGTTGGTATTTGTCGATAGATTTGCTTACCCGATGATTTTTCGGACCCCTCCGAAGAAACTATATACAAGCTGTAACAAAGATAATTATATTCAATATACTAAGATTAGGGCAAACTCGTCCTAATTTTAAGAAAGGGAGATGGTAAAGTGCCAGTAATATCCAGCGAAAAAGATACTGTGCTGGTTGTAACCATTCAAACCGGGTTAACCCCACAAGGCTCACCCAAACTAAGTCATCGTAGTATCCCTAATGTGAAGTTAAGTGCTACAGACCAAGATGTGTATGATGTGGCAGTCGCCCTTTATGAGCTTCAGGACTACCCTTTAATCGGAGTGCGAAGAGACAATCGCATCGATTTAGCAGATTCAGCGGTTTAAAAGAAAGGAGAATATGATTGGCGAGTGTAACGAAAAAGGTCTTAAGAATGACCTTTAATAACACCCTAGGGAACGCGGTGACATTAACTTTACCATCTCCTAAGGCAGATTTAACCTCGCTCCAAATCGAAGCTGTCATGGATCAAATCATCACGAAAAATATTTTCCTCACTTCCGGAGGTGAACTCATTTCCAAACGAGATATTAAAATTGTCGATACAACCACTAATGATCTCTTTGATCAGCCGGTAGCCTAAAATACCCGGAGACTAAAAATTATAGATAGGGGTCCTGCTAAGCAGGGTCCCTATCTATTCGTCAAAACTATCTCCCATTATGATCGTGAGAAAGAGCGAGTTCCCTTGAGTGATAGATGCTTTGACAAACTCGTTGTTACTCTATCACGGAAAAGCTAGGATCTCTTTTCTCTACGAGGTATTGCAGTAAAGCAATAATATCTTTTACGTTAGGAACAGCAATCCCTGGATCATCTTCTACGATGGCAGCCATATTAATCAAGTTCACTTGCAAGTCTTCAAAACCTAAAGTACGAAGATTCGCTATATATTGTAGACCTGCAACGGCATCCCCGACATTATGGTTCAGCCCTGCTTCGTTGAGAATTTTCCCTCTTATAAAGGAAAGATTCGTTTTAGGAACGTTTACGATATTCAGAGTTTGATCTCTTACCATGGAAAAATGAATCTCAAGGCTTGCTAGATCCAGAGCCGACCCTTTTAACACCAGTGGTAAGAAAAATAACTGCTCCATGTTTTCGGTACTACTTGTAGAAGCGTCTACCACAAATACCTTTCCCGCTGACAGGTTGTTTTGTTCAAATTGACCAAGCTTGGCAATATCTAAAGCCTCGAGTAGGCTAACTTTTGTGGGATCATAGGAGATTTCAACTTGATAACCACTCAATTTGAAGTTTTCCACAGGATTTCCATCTGGCCCAACGACGTTTTCTAAACCAATATATAGACCCGCGTCATCTCCATTGGGGCGTATTCCCATTTGGATAAGGGCTTCAGCAGTATAGGCAGCACTAACGATATGAACCGTTCGGACGACTTCCTCCGCCTGATTTCCGTAGGCATCTATAACATTATAACGAATCGTATAGGTGCCCACTTGAGCTGTGTCTATCGGGTTGGTGACAATTAGCTCATCCGTGAGGTCTCCGTCAACGTTATCCTCCGCAGTTGCCCCCGCATCAATATAGGTCGAACCCACCTGAAGCGTGATCTCTGGCAAGCCATTTAACGTGATCACAGGCTTGACAGTATCAACGGAGGGATCTAGGTGAATTACCGCATTAACTTCGTATTCATTCTCGGCTTGACTACCCCTTCCGGAAAAGGTAAGCCAAGCTGCACTTACATAGTCCTCAGCATCTCCGTACCACCAGGGCATGAAATCCAGTTCATTCTCCTTGCTAATTTCAAGTTTATATTGCCCGGGAGGAAGATCACTTAATGAATAGTTTCCATTACTATCGGTGGATGTTGAACTGAAATCATAGTAATCATCATCGTAAATAGTGACCGTCATGCCTTGTAAGGGCAAACCAGCCTGATTGGTAACGTGACCAAAAACATTTCCACCAATATAAAGATTAGCATTAATTTGCGTGAGAGCATCTCCAGGCAGGATATCGATGTAGTCTGCTTCCGAGGGCTTAGATCGCTGATTATACCATACCATTGGATAATTAGACTTAAGAAACGAAACGTTGTAGCGCTCGGGCAGAAGATTTTCAACCGTATAATTCCCTGTAGAATCAGTAGACGTCGTTGTAACGAGAGCATTATTTGAGGCCTTATAAACTTCAACCGTAACCCCGGTGAGTGGACTCCCACTTAAGTCCCTTACTATCCCTGAAA
Source organism: Desulfosporosinus sp. (assembly GCA_003513495.1). Lineage (GTDB taxonomy): Bacteria > Bacillota > Desulfitobacteriia > Desulfitobacteriales > Desulfitobacteriaceae > Desulfosporosinus. Next base: position 13,780 of record DOPM01000002.1, on the reverse strand, counting down.
TGGATCCATAGATCTCAAAATCTGCATCAATTGAAGAGAGAACTCCGCCATTGGTAACTGTCAACGGTGACGCTGTATCATAACCAGTCGTCTGAAGGTACCACTGCTCCAGAGTTTCTTCCCAAGGTGCATCATACTCAAATTTCAGAATGTACGTTCCAGGGTTAAGATCCGATAAGGTGTAGTTTCCATTCGCATCGGTTACTGCTGATTTTACTTCCACCTCCGGATCATTAGCCTCAAACAGGATAACGACCGCCCCCGGCGTCCCTTGACCAGAGGCTGTGACCTTACCAGTGATGGAGCCGTATAGATCAGTGGCTACAGTGACATTTAGGGGTGAGGTTTCGTTTCCTGCTGCATCGATGGCAACTACAGAAAACGTTTGAGTGGTCCGCGGGTCAAGTCCTTCTACGCTATAGAAGGTATTGGGGAGTAAAACCTTTCTTGGTTGTCCAGAAATGGGGTCGTTTATTGTACTTTCATAAAGTGGAGGAATTGTGTCAATCAGGGTACTATTTTGTATCACTTTATAGCCAGATAGCCCTAACCCATTATCGACTGCTTTTCCCCAACTGAGATCCAGGCTTGTCGAACTAGACTTGGTAAAGGTTAAGGCTGCTCCGGTTGACCAGTAAGGTGGTGTGATATCTGTTGAGGCTTCCACACTCGGTCCAGTTGTACTCAGATTTCCCGCTGGATCAATCGCATCTATTTTAAAGGTGTACATCGTATTCGGAGCTAAACCATCGACGTGATACATTGTAGTGTCCCCGGCAATCGTGGCAATTTGAGTATCATTTTGTTTAAGACTATAGGTGCTTACTTCTCGATTATCCGTTGCAGGCGTCCAAGATAAATCCAAGCTTGTCTCAGTTCGATTATCAGATCTCAGAACACTTCCAGCAGGCCAGCCTGGGGCAAGTGTATCGAGTGCTAAGGTTGAGTCCGTACGGTAAATTGGCATGGAGGTCCCGTTATTATCAGCGTCCCTGGCATAAAGATAAAAGGTATAGGCTTGGCCCGGGGTTAGATTTTTGACTTGGTATTGTGTTATATTACCGGGTATTATGATATCAGTTAGGCCATTTATCGACAGTAAATAGGATGACACCCTTACATTATCCGTAGCCGGGGTCCAGGTTAAATCAATTGTGGTCTCGGTGATATTTGACGAAGTAAGAACACTTCCTTCCGGCCAGACCGGAGCTTCCGTATCAGAAATTTCGTTAGAAACAACCTCATAGACCAGGTTGTATGTTGCATTCCCTTTGAGAATATCATTCGTATAAAGGCTTTCTACTTGGTCTCCAAGTCCAAGTTCAGGAAAGACAGTTAAGTTATCGATAAAGATATCCAATACAGGGTCCACTGCAAATAACTTTAAAAATGCGGAGTCCTTAAAGGGACGTTCATAGGCATTACTGCCAGTAAAATAATAGATTTCATTGGTGTTAATATTAATCGTAGATGTTCTATTCGTTAGATCTGTAGCTATTTCACCGTCTAAGAACACATCGAGATAGACTTCATCTTCAGAAAAAGTATCCAAGGTATCAAGACATTGAAGATTCTTAAGGATAATTTTATAGGGTTTAGTTGGATCAACGTAGGCATGGCTGAGGGTCGGAGTTAACAGTACAATAAAAATGGTTAAAGTGAAAATCCAGGGGAAATATCGCTTTAACTTGGCCATTAAATATTCACCCTCTCCTAATAAGGAATTTAGACTATAAGTGCCTCAGGGGTAAAAGACCCAATCAAGGTATCTTATTCCTAACTACTATTCTATCTTCCGTCGGCTATTCCTCTATTTTTATTACCATTAATGTAATTTATTGTATACCTTTAGAGGATTCTATTTAACCGTTTTCCTACTTCTTATCCACAATTTTTCCGGTTTTCCAACCTGTTGCTTATTCCCAAGCCCTTTACTATTCCAAAACACACCTTGAGAAATACTTCACAGGTCTAAAAACATTATATATTTACCTGGAAAAATGAAGGAATTAAGTAAATGTATAGAGAATGACTAATAAATTCCCTTCCCTTGGTTTCCCTTACAAAACTTATTATTAAAGGAGGATAAGGATGGATAAGACAAAACGGACGACTCTAAAAGTTATGCTATTTATTGTTTCTATTATTTTTTGTTTGTTACCCACAAATCTTTTGGCATCAACTCCCTACACAGCCAGTCCACTGGTCAAAATCGGAAAAAACCCTAATTACAATAACAGTGCAGGTTTATTTATCGGAATCCAAGGGATAAAGAATCAATTAGGAGAGCCTGTACAGGGTATCAACCTTGGGGCCTACCAAATTGAAATTGACTACAACCCGGCAATAGTAACCATACTCGATGTAAGAGACGAGGCAGAGATGGATAACTTTACAAAGAGTATTGTCGATGTAGAAAGTAAAGCCTATATTGCCGGTGCTACCGATTCCGAACCGGTTAATTATGACAGCCTAGTTTTTGTACCATTGGTCGTCAATGGATCTGTGAAAGATCTCACCGATTTAACGATTAGATTTATTGGAGTAGTCGATACTGACTTGAATGAAGTTAGTATTCCTGAGTATCATCTAAATCTGCAGCGTGGTAAAGTTGTCAATCAAGCAACATCGGGCGATCCCAGTATTTCTGATGCCCTGGCAGGGCTCCAGTACTTAGGAAATAATAGGGCTCCAGGGGTTGATGAGGGACAGGTAAACCTTATAAATATGGGATCCATCAACCCATTGGAAAATCAGGTAGGTATTGTAGAACCCAACGTAAAAGATATTATCTCCTTAATGCAATACCTTGTACATACCCGTAATGACTATTTTGAACAGGTCACACCACAAGCCAATGACTTGGCTATTACTTCGGTAAGTGCACTTACAAACGATGGACGTGTACTATCTATTGAATTCAATAAAGCAATATCTTCAGTGAACAAGTCAGAGGTTAAAATTGTTAACTCAACAACACTGGCTCGTATAGGCGTAGAAAGTGTTGAGCTTTCTCATGACGGTAAAACTCTTGAAGTGAACTTGTATGATAATCCTACTGCTGGTAATTTTGTAATCGAATATCTAACAGATTATACGGTAACCGTAAAGAATTTATCCTTTACTTTTCTACGTCCTGCTTTTAATTATGGACGTATAAGAGATATCGATGTAAATAATCGTACTATCTCAATGAATGGCCTTACATTTACCATCCCTACATCGACTACGTTTGATTTTCAAGCTTCCTTAGGTGCTAAAGTGCGTGTCTGGTATAATAGAAATTATGAAGCTAGAAACATATTGTTTGAAAATGAGACTACTGTGACAGGCAAACTAGACGTTATTAAAACACATAATCCTTATGAAAATGGTAAAGTAACCGTTGATGGAGTCGAATATGACCTCTCTAACAACCTTGTCTTCTACAACAATGACTACTCTAATCCAATTGGATCCGAAGGAACGGAGTATGACTATGCAAAGGTCTTCTTGGACACAAGTGGGAAAATTGAGTTTATTTTATCCTACAACTTTGATGATTTATTTATTGTTAAATCCACTGAGGGCAATGTTGCAATTTCATATGATAATGGCGAATTGGATTTAGAAGATTTTATTATCGTTAAAGACGGGAAAACAATCTCAGTTAGTGATTTAAATCAAGACGATATAGTATTCTTTGAAACTAGCTCAAATGATGGAGATGGAATAGCGGAGGTTTATAATAACTCAGTTACAGGTGTGATAGAAACAGTTTACTCGGACAGAATTAAAATAGGTGGGATAAATTACAATTGGGATGGTCGTTTTGGATCTGCCAGATATCTAGATGGTAATGAGTTCGATTGCTTCGATACAGATAAAGCGGAAGCGTTCCAATCAGGTGGGCCCGTTACAGCTTATTTAAACAGATATGGTGAGATTGTTTATTTAATAGGCACAGGCCCAACTCTTAATTTAAACACTCTATCAGCTTACAATGTTGAAAACATAACTGCTTATATCGAATCTGGCATTCCCGATGGGGGTACATTAGACATAGAACTTCTCAATGAAGATGGTATTAATGTAACAAAATCTTTACGTGTAAATACCTTAGATAAGGTAACGGTAACCACTCCTGCAGGCAATTCTATGGTTTATGAGGCAAATGACTATTACCCTGGGTCTACAATAGAAATTGCAGAATTTGCATTAGCCGATACTGGTTCTAGCACCTTTGAAATAGTCGCTTTGGATCGCAACCATCTCCAAATCGGCGAGGGGATTAAAGGATTAACTCCTGACAATACCGCAGATACCGTAATCAGGTATACCTTTGACGATTCCGGCACTATTATCGGATTAGAATTCTTAACGTCTCATCCCCTAATGGCCCCACTAGAGCTAGATGATGACTATGTGACTGCGGGTAATAAATATCGGTTACAGCCTAATACCGTAGTGTACGATGCATCAAACGAAAACATTTCAATCTCAACTTGGAGTGAACTAGCAAGTAATGACTATAACATCCTTGAGGCCGATATTTATACAGACGAAGATTATTATGTGGAATATCTAGTAATAAAACAAACTGGAATTAGACAACCTGCTAGTCAAATAACAGACTACAATGCCGTTCTTACAAGTGTTTTGAGAAATCCAGATGATGAAGTGGTTGAAATTAAAGCACTAGTTAACGGTACGGAGAACACTTATTTAGTCAATAACATTTGGAGAAGCATCTGTAAAGGGCAATCTGTCGTTCTATCCATTAATAATGCTTCGGGGTTAGTAGAAGATATTATTACCCCTACGCCAGAAGAACTCTTCACCGGTGTTGTAGTGGGAATTGATGTAGCAGATAGGACGATCATAGTTAATGGTCTGCAATTCAAACTTATCTCCAGCGGCTATGTTTATAACGCCATGGATATAAGTGCCATCACTGTCGAACCGTTCAGAACTATTGATCTAGGCGACACCGTCGAAATCCTCTTAGATGAAGAAGGTACGTTCTATGCAGAAGTCATCACAATAATAGACTCTTTCTAGCTCACTTTCGATCGTCTTAGCCAAAAAATGCCTCAAACTCTTGTAGCTCTAGCTCAAGGGTTTGAGGCACTAATTTTATACTGACTTTTTCATCGTTTTTCACTTTAGATCTGTTCCGGAGACGTGGGAAGGAAATATTCGTGCGTAAGCCAGTTAATTGCTGTAGTAGGGATATAATGTTGGGCATTGTCACGATTGAATCTGTTGGGGCAGCAGGATAAGTTGGTGTCAGCATCAGGCACCGAGGTCCTTCCTATTGTACAAAATAACTATCGACATAAAGAGTACTATAGCTTAAGATATCCTTAAAGTAATTCTAAAGAAAGGTCAAGTAACATGGCACACAAAATCCTTATTGTAGACGACAATATCTATTATTCACATTTATTAGCGGATCAGCTTACCCGCCTCGGCTATGCCGTTCGAGTCATGTCCGAGAATGAAGAACTACTAAAACTTCTGTCCGCCGACGACTATGATTTGCTAATCATGGAACTTCTTCTAAACGGACAAGATGGTCTCAGCCTCTTACGATGGATTCGTTGTTCACCTTACTCCTACTTGCCAATATTGGTCGTTTCTCACCGATCGAGTGGTGTTGAACAGCTTCGAGTAGCAGAATTCGATGCCCATTTTCTCAGTAAACCCGTAGATTTAAACCAGCTTATTAAAACTGTTATCATGATCCTCAAAGAGGAATCCCGTGCAGGTATTAGCTTATGACAATTCACATACTTACTCTTATTATTTTTTTAATAATTATCTTAACTGGCTTGATCTTTCTATCGATACTTAGATTGCGATACAAGTTCAAAAGGGATTACCATCGACGCAAGGAAGCTTATTCTAAATGGGAACTCAACCTTTTTTCACTTTTTGCCGAAGAGATCCATCCTTCCCAATGGGCATCGCACATTTCCTCTCACGAACTCGGTTATCTGCAGGAGTTTTTGCTTCCCTATTTGGAATCCTTAAAGGGGGAGTCATTCGAGAAGCTTGTCGCCGTTGCTCACTACTCTGGCCTGGTAAAGCATCTTTTACAAGAAGGAGGTTCAGCAAACGATTGGAAACAGGCCCAATCTATCTACTTTCTAGGCTTGATTCGTGAACCTCAAGTGCTCCCAATGCTTGAGACTGGGCTCGCTTCAGATAATATGTTTTGGTTTTATCCCTCTATTATTGCTTTAGCGCGCAATAATCTAAAGACATTACCTAGAGTTTTAGAAGTATTAAGAAATCGCTCTGATTGGACTGAGCATTTAGGTATTAGCATTTTTGCTGAAATGGGAGAGGAAGTTTGTCCGGAACTTCTATCCGTTTTATCCAAAGGAGAGACCTCACCGAAGGTCGAACGTTTAGCCTTAGCTGTTCTAGCACATTTTGGCTACAAAAGGGCTGAAGCCACTTTAAAAGAGTATATTCTTTATTCCAAGGACCCTGAACTTCAGATTCGAGCATTAAGAGCTTGGAATCAATTGAAGCTAACGTTTTTTGAAGGAATCGCACTTGCTATGAAGCATTCAGACTGGGAAATTCGAGCAGCTGCTGTCACTGCATTAGGTTCAAGCGGAGCAGTTGATCATGCACTTCTGGCACGACCCTTGCTTAGGGACAGTAATTGGTGGGTACGTTTACGTGCAGCACAAGCCATGCTAATGCTTTGTACACGTGAAGAACTGCATAGTATGCTAGACAATCCCTTAGAGGACAGATACGCTAAAGATATGTTGCGCTACATTCTCACTAGAGAGGGAGGAGCAACTTGTGTTATTCCAATTACTCACGCACTTTAATTGGGCAGTACTAATTTATTTCTTTCTTTTGAATGGCATCTATTTGTTCTTAACCTTTAGGGCCTTCCGGGAAATTCAAGTATATGTTCATCACCTTCAAAGTGTCAATTTTAAGCGTATCTTTGAATTAGGTTTTTATAAGCCCTTAACCGTTATTGCTCCTGCCTATAACGAATCTGCCACGATTATCTCTAGTGTCAAATCGCTACTTAATTTACACTATCCCGAATTCGAAATTCTTGTAATCAATGATGGATCATCTGATCAAACCTTGGAAGTCCTTAAACAAGAGTTTCGGCTAGTGCCTTCTAATCGAGTTTATCAAGTAAAACTTAAAACACAACCAGTCCATGCCATATACGAATCACTGCTATATCCTCAGCTCCATGTTATCGATAAGCAAAATGGCGGAAAGGCCGATGCCTTGAACGCTGGAGTAAACTTTTCCCAATACCCTTTGATTTGCTCTATCGATGCCGACTCATTGATTGAAACTGACGGTCTTTTAAGGGCGACACGCCCATTCCTGGAAGACAAATCTGTCATTGCTACAGGTGGAACCGTTCGCATAGCCAATGGTTGCAAAGTGACAAATGGCCATGTCACAGAAGTCGCTTTATCCAAAAATCCGTGGGTTCGCTTTCAGGTGGTCGAATATCTGCGCGCTTTCTTGTTTGGGCGGATGGGCTGGAACAGCCTTAATGCCATTCTGGTAATCAGTGGAGCGTTTGGGATTTTTCTCAAATCAGCCGTCTTGACAGTTGGAGGGTATCGTAAGGACTGCATCGGGGAGGACATGGAATTAGTGGTTCGCATGCATCGCCATTATCGTTTAAAAAAGATCCCCTATAGAGTGGTTTTCGTCCCCGATCCCGTTTGCTGGACTGAAGCACCGGAAGAACATCAAGTGTTATGTAAACAGCGTAAACGGTGGCAAAAAGGGCTTTACGACAGTCTTAAAGCCAATAAACCCTTGTTTTTTAATCCTCATGCCGGAATAGTTGGTCTGCTTGCTTATCCATTCTTTTTCTTCTTCGAATTACTAGGCCCATTCATTGAAGTATTGGGTTATTTTGTTTTTGTCATTAGTTTGTTTATGGGTTGGGTTAACTGGCCATTTGCCCTGTTATTTTTGAGCATGGCAATACTTCTTGGAGTATTACTATCAGCCTCATCCCTGTTACTTGAAGAGTTGTCGTTCAGACGTTATCCAAAAACAGGCGATATATTAATATTATTTCTCTATGGAATACTGGAGAACTTTGGCTACAGGCAATTATTAGCCTGGTGGCGCTTGATTGCCATGCTGGAATACGTCATTGGAAAAAGATCCTGGGGAGAAATGAACCGTAAGGGTTTTTCGACCACCACTAACTAGTCCTCTACCGACCGGAATCCTCCGCGTTTTTTTTCGTGGCATCCTGCAGAATACCAGGTAAATTCCCATGTCTAATAGTCCAAAATAACTCCAGTGTTGTTCCTGCAAGTTGGATGCTGCACTTAGAATAGTATGAATAGTAATAATTTGTCGAAAATAACTTGTTGGATTTTGTATTATTATATTGTATTATGTTTCTGCATTGTGTTTTAAGAGGGTGTTTTTGATGGATGAGATTCAAGTCGTAGCTTTTACATTAGGAAAGGAACAGTTAGCGAAGTCTTAAAGATTCCATCTGAAACAATTGAGCAAAAGGCTCATACTTCTTCTTAATGTTGATACCTTGGTTGCATAAGAGAATATAGGGGAGCGGAAAGGGAAATAGAATGTCGTACAAAGATTTAAAATTGAGGAACAAAATACTACTTTCCACGGGTATTGTCGTCTTAGTTTCGTTCATTTGCGTTATTTTACTAGTATCAACAAGATCTGTTGAAATGTCTAAGACCGCTGCCTACGAGACGGTAGCACATACAGCATATGAATATGCAAATCAAGTCACCAATGAATTAAATGTCCCCATGGACTCGGTACGAACATTAGGCTCAACGTTTAAAGGGGTCAAGGAAGCTAATCACACTGACCGAGCAACGATGAATTCCATGATCGTGAACGTCTTAAAAGACAACCCTCTTTTTCTAGCGACTTGGACTTTATGGGAGCCAAATCTACTTGATGGAAAAGACGCTGATTATGTAAATCAACCAGGATATGATGCGACAGGTCGATTTATTCCTTATTGGAATAGGGGCTCAGGTGATATCAAGTTAGAGCCACTAACCGACTATGAAACACCTGGAGCAGGGGACTATTACTTAATCCCTAAGAAAAATCAGAAAGAAACCATCATCGAACCCTACCTGTACAAGGTGAATGGTAAGGAAATTCTCGTTACTAGCTTAGTAAAACCGATTTTGATCGGCGACGACAATAGGTTTCTAGGAGTTGCCGGGGTTGACATCGCTTTAGAGACAATTCAGAAAATAATTTTGGATATAAAGCCATTCGATACAGGGTATGCAAGTCTTGTGTCGAATGATGGAAAGTATGTTTCAAACCGAGATGAGGGTAAAATCGGAAAGGACGTAGACGATCAGGAAGCTAAATCAGCTATTAAAGCTGGCGAAAGTTATACCATACCAAATAGTGAGTATTACAGATTATATGTTCCAGTAACCATTGGACAAACTACGACACCATGGTCGCTGGCAATCACGGTTCCAATGACAACGATTTTAGAGCAAGCAAACTCCATTCGGAATTTCTCAATCGTTGTTGCTTTGATTGCAATATTTGCGATAGGTTTAGTTATTTTTATTGTTTCCGGTAGTATAACTAAGTCTATTGTACAAACAAGTGAGGTGTTAAAGGACATCTCACAGGGGGATGGCGACCTTACGAAACGCTTGAACATTGTATCTCAAGATGAAGTAGGAAAGCTTTCTCAGCATTTCAATCGCTTTATAGGCGATATTCATAGTATTGTTGCGGAAGTTAACGACACGGCCAGTACTCTGGGAGCTACGAGCGAAGAATTGTCTGCCGCGGCTCAACAAGCAACTGCAGCAAGTGATCAAGTAGCTGGTACTCTTGGACAACTCGCTTCGGGAGCAACAGAGCAAGCAATCTCAGTAGGAGATACAGGTGAAATGATCAAGCAAATGTCTGCCAACGCTCAACAAGTCGCCATCAATGCGGAGAATGTTAGTCATAGTAGTGATAAGGCCGCTCAGGCAGCAGAATTAGGTGCTCTTCAAGCGGAAAATGCCGTGCAGAAGATAGAGAAGATCCGTGAGGTTACAGATCAGACAGCTGAGGTTATTTCTAAGTTAGGAGAACAATCTAATCAAATCGGGCAGATTGTCGATGTCATTACTGGAATCGCCTCTCAAACAAACCTACTGGCCTTAAATGCTGCAATAGAAGCTGCACGGGCTGGAGAACAAGGCAGAGGTTTTGCTGTAGTCGCAGAAGAAGTGCGTAAACTGGCTGAACAGTCTTCATTGTCCGCTTCTCAGATTTCCACCCTAATCGTCAATATACAACATGAAACCGAGCGTGCAGTTGGCGTAATGGAAAAAGGGAAAATGGAAGTTGCTTCAGGAGTAGAAGCTGTTAATCTAGCGGGTAATTCGTTCCGAACTATTGTATCAGAGGTCAAAACGGTGGTAGAACAGATTCAGCAAGTCACAGAAGCAACGAAACAAATGGCAGATGGGAGTTCTCAGGCTGTTAAATCAGTGGAGAATATTGGTGTTATCGCTGAACAAACTGCTGCTAGTACCCAAGAGGTGTCCGCTGCATCCGAGGAGCAAGCCGCAACAATGGCTTCAGTGAGTAAATCTGCAGAGGCTCTGGCAATGCTCGGCGAAAACCTTTCACGTATTGTTGGTAAGTTTAAACTATAGTCAACTAGAACCTTAATACCACTAACTCAAGTTTAATATGACATACGTAGCCCCTCGTTCAAATGAATGAGGGGTTTCCTTATCTTTAATTTCTTTGTCCTCGTTTGTCTTTTCAGCAACAATTTAGTTATGCATATAATGCCTCCCCTAAACGCCATTGCGCATAGATATTAGCAGGGTGACTCTTCGACGAGAGTACTAACCACTCCCCTACCGAGCCCGGAGAGAGGCGAGTGTAGTTTTCACAAGCTAAACAATAACTTGATAAGTTGGGATAAGTTGGTGTCAGGCACGGGGTCCCCGCGGGGTCACGGGCACCACGGGGTCACGGGGTCCCTAAAATTAGATCATCCATACAGGAACATACCAGTTCTTTGCATCGATGGGAAGTAGATCATTTGCCATGCAGACGACCGCTCCGTTCCCGATTTTCATTTTTGTCTGAGAAAGTTCACCGAACTTTTCTGGCTCTGTAATGGGTTCCAACACACTAAAATGTTTAATGGCATCCTTGCCAGGAGATGCTGATTTTTTTACTTCGATGGGATAAAGCGCACCGTTCTCGTAGATTATCAGATCAATTTCCTTCTTATCCTTGTCACGGTAATAATAAATGGGCGGTTCCTTTCCTGCGTTCAGGTAGCTCTTGTAAATCTCTGAAAAAACATAACTCTCAAAGAATGCCCCGGACATGGCCCCTCTCTCCAGAGCTTCGGGATTGCCCCATTTCAAGAGATGGGCGCAAAGACCTGTATCAAGGAAGTGAAGCAACGGCATTTTTGTGACCCGTTTTAAGAGGTTGTTGTAATACGGCTGGACAAGTGCGATGATGTGAGATGACATGAGGATGGAAAGCCACTTTTTTGCTGTAGGAGACGATATGCCACATTCGCTGGCGATTTCGGCATAAACAACTGGCTTAGCTGTTCTTGCCGCAATGACAGTCATGAAATTGTAGAAAGCCATTTCATCTGCAACCTGGGTCAAATCCTTGATGTCACGTTTAAGGTAACTATCGATATAGGAGCGATAATACATCTCAAGGTCCACATTGTCATCCGCATAGAGTTTCGGCATAGAGCCTTTAAAGATACGGGTATACAGATCATTAAGATCAAGCTTCTTGGCCTTTTCGATGCGCTTCATCAACCTTTCCGAGTCTGTGGTAAATACTTCAGATGAGACTGCATCGATTTCACTAGTCGATAAACCCAACATGTTAATAACTCCGACGCGACCTGCAAGGGATTCGCTGACATTCTGCATCATGACAAATGCCTGTGATCCGGTGATCCAAAAATACGGATTTACTTATTTTGTCAAGCTATTTGGATATTGATACCAATTCGATTAGAGAGCATCGAGTTATCAGATGTAATCACCGCACCTCTGTTCCTCAACTTCCCATCAATGATGAGTCATAGTTTATCAGAGTCCGATAACGTACACTATGACAAATAAGATTGTTGGAATTGCATGCTAATAAAAATTAGACTATAATATCATTATACTCCATACGGGTATATGGGAGGTGCAAGAAACTATGATGTTTGATATCAATGCAAAAACTATAAGTGCAATAAAAAAAAGCACTGGTACCTTTTTTATTAGCCAATTTGTCTGCCATACTTGATCCGGAATTTCAAGAAGCCTCTGGTCAGGGGTATCGAAACCTAACTATGAAACACTGGATACTTACGATGAGTATGAATACCAAGGGATCAAAATTTATATCGATAAAAATTTGAAGATTTCAGAAACACTTCAAATCCAAGTAAAAATAAAAATACCCTTTTTAAAACCCTCCTTTACAGTTAGAGGGGTATTTTGAAATTATGCCTGATTTCTCTTACCGTTTGTCCTGAAATCATCACCTTGCCTTCAAGCACCATAGAGCAGAGAAAGGCATATATCCTCCGTTTTTGTTTCGATGCATAGCTGGCCGTAATCAGAGCGCCACTTCGCTCTGCCGCTTCCACATGAAGTTGATCTATCCATGCGCTAAGAAGACGATTCCGCAAAGGGAAATACTCCTGTCTGAGACGTGTAGCTTGGCGTTTCATCACGGTTGACGCCGATATTCTCAATAATCCTTCCATATTAGATTTAATGAAGAGTACCATCGTATAAAAAACTCCTAGCCTAAGGTTAGATATTGAAGGCGACTGAGTCAGATTAAATCTGGCTCTCTTTTTATTGAGTTGCGTCCTATAATGAAAGTTAGGTTAAGTAAGGGTTCACGTTCATGGCAGTTTATGGTCGTTCAGAGGTATTGCTGAATTTCAAAGTTTCAGTGTCCTTTCCGGAACGGGGCCTACAGAGAAACCGTTCTTTGGCGAATACTTACCTGCTACAAATTTATGTTTACTTTCCTGTTGTATTGGGGTATGACCCAGCAACAGGTTATTCTTTCTGTTTTAGTTGGTCTAAATCCTTATATGACTTTAGTAGAGCAAATTCCCTGTCCTTGCTATCTATGTACATTTCCTCTGTTTTACGCTGTATCTGCTGGATTTCTTCAATGATATCTGTCATTTTATTAAATAAAATTCTATACATTTGTTCATAGTCCACCATTTCCTCCCACCACCATCCGAAACAGTCTTAACCAATCTAATTCACAATATTAATCATTATAGCATTATTTGTACTATTTTGCGAACCATAAAGGGATTTATTTTCCCAAAAAAGAACTTCCCACTATAACAATTTATTAGCAAGTTTATTATGAACCTTGGAATAAATGGCAAGTATCTAAGAAAGGAGGGTAAGCCTGTGCCAGAACTCGGAAAAATACTTAAAGAAATACGGCTAACTAAAGGACTCAGTGCTAAAGAATTATCTCATCGGTCTGGAGTAGCTCGTAGTCTTATCAGCCAATTAGAGACCGGAAAACGCCTATCCACCGGCATTGATACAATTAGTCGTTTAGCACTGGCCCTTGAGGTTTCCCCTACCGTTTTTCTTAGCAGCGAATCTATTCAAGCATCTTTATCAAAATCAGGATATTCAGCAAACTCTTCTATTAATGAGGATCTTCTTCCCTTTACACTTAAGGAAGAAAATCAACCCTACCTACGTCTAGCTCAAAAAGCAAAAAG
>DOPM01000022.1 GCA_003513495.1 Desulfosporosinus sp. | reverse complement strand
TCACATCTTAGCATTTTCAACTTATGTTGTCAACAACTAATTTTGCTTTGATTGATTTCGCTTAGGGTTATAACCTTTCGGCTTATTCAACCCATCGTGCGTCTTTGAGGCGCTCAGTTATAATAGCATTATAGTTATTTGATGTCAACTATTATTTAACATTTTTAAAAATTCTATGCACCTCTATGCCCATGTTTTACAAATATACTCGTGAATTTCTATGAAAAATAAGTAATAATGCTCTGTCACACTATACTATATGCGTTATTTCCTTGATTGTTACAATGCCTATCGTTGAATTATGATAATCCATTGACTCCGCAGTATATCACATAGCAAACAATTGCTTACTTGCAGCGATTTTCTCCAGCACTGATTCCACTTAGCGCCTAACCATTGGCCCAAGAAATAAGCTCCCATGAACATAAGATAAGTCTCTAATTCTATTTCTAAGTCAAATCGTATACGTAGGAACACAATTACTGGAACTGGTAAATGAACGGATAAGAACCACTGTCTCGAAAACGTTTTTACATTTTCTCTCCAATACCCAAAGGGGATATTCAACAAAGTCACTAGAATTAAGGCCATACTAGACAACAGTCCCTTCTTCCATTAATACTGTAAATCTTCGCAAATCTTTTCCCGATTTATGTTTACGAAACAGATTCTTACAATATACATTATGGTGTGACTCTTGCAAAGGGAGTGTGGTACCAGAATGCTTGATAGGCCGATTATAGTTTTTATTAGAAAGTCATGGGTTTTGGGGGCTACGGTGGCCTTAATCATTTTATTCCTTGGAACAGGCTCATTTAAACTGACGTCTGCCTTTTCTTCCGGTCTAAAGGATAAAGTAATAGTCATCGACCCAGGTCACGGAGGAGCTGACCCTGGCGCACAGAATTCTGGGATCAAGGAAAAAGACCTAAATTTAGACATTTCGTTACGTGTAGGTAAAGTCTTAGAATCTAAAGGATGTATAGTCATTCTAACACGCGAAGTTGATAAGGATTTCTTCCTACCAGGTTTCGTCAAAGGGCGCATGGCCAAACGAGTTGAATTAAACAGCAGAATTAATATTGCTAAAGAAAATAACGCTGATTTGTTCATTAGTGTTCACGCAAACAGTTTTCCCAAACCAAACTCCTATGGGATGGAAACCTACTATCACCTAAAATCCTCAAATGGAAAAGCACTAGCAGAAACAATCCACGAACAGCTTAGTCTGGTTCAACCTGATAATAAACGAAAAGCCAAAGCAGGAGATTATTACATAATCAATCAAACGGAAGTTCCCGCTGTCATTGTTGAAGTTGGCTTCATCTCTAATCCTCGAGAAAGAAAACTGTTGTTGTCAGAGGATTACCGCAACTTAGTAGCCAATGCCATAGGTACAGGGGTTGAGCATTACTTCGAGGTCTTTCCGATGGGCGTACGGGAAAACTCACCAACTGTCACTCAAGATATACCTCCATCTGCAAGCGAGAAAGCCTATAAACTCTACTTTTCCAACGATAATTTAGAGAAACTGGTACCTGAAGATCGTCAAATAGACCAATCAATCTGGCCAAAACTAGATCTCGCTCAAAAAGCAAGCCTTGTCATGAGTGAACTCATTCAAGGCCCGCAGTCAAGTAATCTAATCCCTACCATTGCCCCAAAAACAAAACTACTTTCCATCACTACTGAAAATGGTCTTGCTACCATCGACTTCAGTCGGGATATCCGAGATGATTTTCCCGGTGGAGCTTTAGTCGAGAGCATGACAATTAGATCAATCATTTGGTCATTGACGCAGATTCCAGGAATTAACGGCGTCCGGATTCTAGTCAATGGTGAATTTGGAGACTCAATTGGCGGACACATTCTTTTGGATCGTACATTTACCGCTCAGCTAGGGGTTTAAAGCGGTTGTCTATAAAACTTGATTTCATAACGGTCACTTAGCCAGTTAGCCTTCCATTCATCTAACAGCAGTACTGCATAGTTTTCATCTTTGTCTATCACAACCGTACTCATACTAGATTCAGTAAGAAGTTTAATAATCTTATCGTCCTTTTCAACCCATCGCACAATTTCAAAGGGGAGATGTTGGATACTAACTTGTACTCCATACTCTTCACGCAATCGGTATTCTAACACCTCAAACTGTAATTGACCGACAACACCAATGATCGGTGCTTCCACCCCAACATGCAGATCTCGAAAAACATGGATCGCTCCCTCTTCTTGAAGTTCCTGAATTCCTTTAATAAACTGTTTGCGCTTTAGAGCATTTGCAATATTGATTCGGGCGAAGTTTTCAGGGCTGAAGAAAGGCATTGCTTCAAATTGAAGCCCGTCCTTTTCAGTTAAAACATCTCCGATCCTTAGAAGTCCACTATCATGGACTCCGATAATATCTCCAGCAAATGCTTCATCTAGTATGGTTCTTTCCTGAGCAAACAACTGTTGCGGTTGAGCGAGGCGAAGACGACGATGAGAACGTGTATGAATAACGTTCATACCCCGTTCATAGCGACCTGTACAAATACGGATGAAGGCTATTCGATCTCGATGCTGGGTATTCATATTTGCTTGAATCTTAAAAATATATCCTGAGAAACTAGGCGTCTCTGGATCTAGTTCTCCTAGATTTGTGCTCCTTGGTTGTGGAGCAGGGGCTAGTTCAAGGAAGTATTGCAAGAAATTAGGAACACCAAAGTTATTGAGAGCACTCCCAAAGAATACGGGTGTTACTTCCCCACGATCCACTCGTTCTTGTGAAAAAGTATTTCCCGCCATATCTAGAAGTTCGATTTCTTCCCTTAGCTGGTTCACAAGATCTTCTCCAATACCCTCTTGAACGGTTGAGTCATTTAGAGGACCCGATATAGGAGGCTTAGCACTGGATCTTGCACTTCCTTCCATAAAACGCTCTACGTATCCAGTCTGGCGATCATATATCCCCTTAAAATCCTGTCCCATACCGATTGGCCAATTCATAGCGTAGGATTCAACCCCTAGCACCTTCTCTACTTCATCCATCAAATCTAGAGGGTCCTTAGCTTCACGGTCAAATTTATTAATAAAGGTGAAAATTGGAATTCCTCGTTTACGGCAAACCTCAAATAGTTTCTTGGTCTGGGTCTCTACCCCTTTTGCTGCGTCAATCAGCATTACTGCACTATCAGCTGCAGTCAAGGTTCGATAGGTATCTTCACTAAAATCTTGGTGGCCTGGGGTATCCAGGATGTTAATTACGTATCCTTGATACTTAAACTGTAGAGCACTAGACGTAATAGAAATCCCCCGCTGCCTCTCAAGTTCCATCCAGTCTGATGTGGCATAGCGCTCCGCTCTCCTGGCTTTCACAGAACCGGCTTCTCGAATTGCTCCTCCAAAAAGGAGCAGTTTTTCAGTTAAAGTTGTTTTCCCTGCATCCGGATGAGAAATAATTGCAAACGTTTTTCGGGAAGAAATCTCTGATTTTAAATCCGTTTGGTTCAATGTTTTAACTCCTTAAACTAATCTTTTGTCATACATCATAGTCTAACGCTCAATTGTTTTCCAATTAGTATAAGAGTTAATTATACACGATATTGTATATATCCTCAATTATCAGGCTAATAAAAAACACCATTGCCAGATTCACGTCTCAATAACGGCTACAGACTCAAAATCCTTAAGCTTGCAGACCTCTTTGAAATAGACCAGCAGGATGAAGACATCCCGCGGTTCTTCAAATTCATCCACATGCTCGATGTTGATTTGTTTCCCTACGAAGAATGCCTTCAGATCCAGGTCCTTGTTCTCTTCCTGTCCAATCAGGGTGCAATATTCATTTACCAGCTCCTGCAATTTATTTTGATTTTTATCATTGACCTCCACATCTGGAAAGCGGTAATTGCTGGAGTTTTCCCCAAAGCAAAACATCTCTTTAATGGTTGTTTCCCCTTCCACTGCAGCCTCTTCTTCAGGTCTTAACATAATATATTTCTTCGACATTCTACTATCCTTTCCGGAAGCTGAGCCTCTGTATAATCCCTTAAATCAAGTTTATATAAGCTCCACCGTTACATCTTCGCGCCTTCATTCCTACCTGTTCCAATTATAATTCTGCTCATTTTTGTCCATTCCTGCTAATTTACACGAATTATTGTCCGGATACAGTAACTGACGTAGGTACTAACCTGCTGACGTCTTATGTGAATTGAGAAATTCATCTATCTCAAGGGGGCATTACCTTACAGCCTCATATTCAGAGGACGCCAGGACGGCGGCCCCTTTAATTTTTGCTGCCCATTGGCCCTTTAGACCACTCACACCAGAGCAATTACATCCCTTGCCATATTGAAGCATCTGCTGTGAGGTCCCAGTAGCCTAAGATTTTACTTTGGATAATGAGCTGTCTCCTTTGCATCAGCCCCTTCGGGCAAATAAATTCTTGTTCGAATCATTCCGGCAAACTCCCCATGCTTAAAATAGCTACTATAGGTAATAACCATCCCAAAGGCTATTTTGGTAAAGGATTTTAATTCCCCGGTTTTAAACCGCGATATAAAGTCGGCAATCTTTTGGCGATTTTCTTCCTTGTGACAGTCTAAAGCCCACAAACCCATAACGTTTTTCCCATAGAACTCTTCCTAGAATTTATTGGCCCAGATCACATTGAAATCTGCATCTGTAACCAAAAGTCCCGCAGAAATATCCTTAAAAATCTCACCAAAATTCAATTCCTATACACCTCCAGCTACCTTGTTGTCTTCTGTTACTTATACCTTAAGAATGGAACCCGTAATTAAGATACCCATAATTAAAAGCGGACATAGTAAGTCCATTCCTTTTGATGTGCCCTAACTTCAATTACGGATTATAATCTCATAGACAAATTAAAATTCAGATAACCATCACGCAGTCAATCGTTGATTGCCTCGATCCCCAGCCGTTTAAGCTTTTCAAGGTGATCTCGCATATTTTTGAGCTCCTCAGGAGAGTGCCCCTCCCAGTCCAAAACCTCGTCGATTACTCGTAGTGGATGTTGTGTTCGGTTGGACCTCATCCTTACCTTCCCGTAGAAAACAGGTTGTTGCCATTACCTGCTCCTTGTATATAATATTATCCTACTCATAGTTACGGTTTAAAAATACTGGAAGTCTAAGGAAGACGAAATGTTATTATAGTGCCAATGTGTACTAACGCTTATTTGACTTTTTAATAATTACTTTCAACGTTTCACTATCAAGTTCTAATTCCACATGGTTATCCCAGTTTAAAAATTCATAACATGTTATTAATAACTTATTACCCGTCCACTGTCCAAACTTAATCAAATCCATTTTAATAGGACTCTCCAGTAGCTATTATAGTAATTCCCCTTATGGTTTTTTCCTATATTTAGAATTTGCCATAAACCATTTATTAATTCATAAAGAGGCTTAATAAGCCTCTTTATGAATTATTTTAATTAACTTCAGTTATCCTTTACTGGGTTGCAAATAGAACAATGCGAAATAGATAACTCATCTATTTCGCATTAGGGTAGTTAGTCAGGCATGGATAAAAATTCTAGTTTGGTCAAACCTAAGTTTAAAGACGAATTGGAGGTAAATTTAGAGAATGATTTTAGAAGATAGGTTTACAAGAGGATTCATAGCTGGATTAATTGGAGGAGTAGGTTCATTGGCCTGGGGTTTATTTTCTAAGTCCATATTAAAATTTACAGAGCTATTATATACTGATTTCGCATCAATCCTAATTTATGGAAATAAAGCAAGTTCTTTTATAGAAAAGGCTTTTGCACAATTTGTTGTTTTTGGTTTTTGGGGTTTAGGCGGTATTTTATTTATACTTTTAATACCTTATCTAACCAGCAAGAACCTTATTTTTAAAGGAGCATTTTGGGGAGCATTTATTTGGTTTGCTTCTTATGTAATTACACTTCTATTTAAGGTTAAGGGATTAGAAATAATAAGTGTTAATACATCAATTTCACAACTCATTGGCGGATTAATTTGGGGGGGCCTTTTAGCAATTGCTATTAAATATCTTGATAGAAAAGTTAAAAAACTATAGTAAAGAAAAGACCATAAACACCTTCCGAATTATCCTACTTACGAATGCCGCACTACAATGCCCATTATTTGGTATACTGTAAGAAGAATGCGATTACGATTGTCTATTTTTGTTTTAAACGCTTATTAACTTGCAACTAGAGAAAAATTATAAGAGTGCTTGCTTCACTAATATCTAGGCAACTGACTTTGTTCAATATAATAATTCTCTACTCCGATTTCTTTCATTCTCTCATTTCTATAAATCCACCGTTCTCTTAGTTTACCTTCAAATTGCTTGTCGCATGGGAACCCACTGCATTCAAAGCAGAAATTAATGTTACGCTCAACTTGGCAGTCTTTCGCATGACATTCTAAAGGGCATTTGACGTTTTGACTCCTACATCCACTACAAGTACCCTTAGCAAAGTGATTAAGAATCTGTTCAAATTCAGAATATCCTTTAAAAATCGGTACATTTTCAGATTTAAGTCTCGCAAGTCCTTTATAACCTTTCAACAGCTCGGATAATTTCTTACTCAAGTACATTATTTCACTGTTATCATAATCAGCACATCTTGAACAGTCCAATCCGCACATGGACAATTTCTTGTTAACCTCATAATTTTCCATCTTTATCCCTCTCTTTAATGATTCTTTATATTCAGTGTTTATCTGTCTTTGTGTGTTATATTGGCAAGTATACACTAACTACCATGAAATCCGTTCTTCAAACTATATTCTATATACCTCTTGAAATAACCTTTTTCAGGACAAGTTGCTTTTAATACGCTTAATCCAGTTATTCCCATTATCCTACAACTGCGATTAATCTATCTTTTGGAACTTCCTTTCATGGGGGCCCATACGTTTCTCCGGCTTCAAATTCGTCCTGGGAACAGGCGGCCACTCTTTAAGTCTTCCACCATATATTCAGCAAGCGAGCTAGCGTCTTTACTGATTTCTCCTTCACCGCCAGACCAAGTCTGGCCAGTTTACCGAGGGCTCCAGCAGCAGTTTTCGCCTACTTGTTGGTTTGTCGTTTTTGTTCACGTGCATTCCTGAAAGAACCGGCCTTTATCCGACTCTGACCCAACCTCAGCAACAAACAAACTGCCAGCCAAGTCTGGCTTGGCCGGCAATTTTGAAGTTCTTATTCGACGAATCGGCAAACGCCTTTCCGTACTTACTGGATCTTACCAAGCAAATGAGCATGTTCAGACAACCAGTTTTCTGCTGCATAATCCAAAGGGAGAGTTCTAATCGTTTCCCAATTAACATCCTCAATATTCATTACGCGCAAATCATATTCCTTTGAATACTGACCACAAGCTTGGCAGATAACTAGCTCTGCCCCCGGATACTCCTCTGACTTAAGATAGTTTAATTTCGAAGCCTCCTCAGTCCCACAGCGAATGCACCCAACGCGCTTAGCTGACCATTCGTGTTCGCATATGGAACAATGTAAGAACCTCCTGCCATTAGGTAAGGAAAGAACGGATACCCCCGCTGGCTCTCCACAGATTGGACATGTCATGTTCTGAGTGGATTTAAATTTAACATAATTCTTGACTTGACTATTCACTGAACTATTATCCATCTTAACCATCGTCTCTCGAAACGCCTGAGCGACGCCACATAAGGCGAGCTGCAAACGGCTTAAGAGTTCTGCGTTCGCCACAGGTTGAAAGGCTCTAAACTTTTTCCAGGTTTCCAATAATTCAATATCGCTGACTACAGTATCACTGACCTGGTTTAACCGTTGGCATAGTTCCAGAACCGCATTCTCAGGTAACTCTTTAATAGGATAGTACGGGGGGACCTGAGCTGGTCTGAGCCTTTCGGTCCAAAAAGAACCTCGCTCGGATTGCCATTGCTTAACTTCTTTCTTAAGGAGGTTATACATCTGAAAGGCGTTGTCCATCAACATTCTCCTGACATCTTTTTTATCTTTAGTTGAACCAGTTCACTGGTGTTCACTATGAAGGACCACTCCTTCATTATCGATATCTATTAGAGATTCTGCTGCTCATTTTTTAGTCGTTCATACCATTTAGCGTGATGCGCCTGCGCAAACTTTGTCGACACATAACCATTGAGCATGCCGGACATCGCGACCCTGGAATCCGGGTGTAAGAGACTCAAATATATATGTCCCATAGCAGCTGCCGTCATCATAAACATAGAAAGATCATGCACGGGATAAGCCCACCGAACTAAGCCTGGCGGAAAATGGGGTGCCCACCACATGACAATACCACTAAGAGTAATGAAAAGCGTGCCAAAGATGGTGATCAAGGAATTAATTTTTTCTCCCCCATTGTACTTGTCTTGAGCCGGATAGTTTCCATGTCCACCGAAGAATTCTTTAGGAAAGGCACTAACATGTTGTAAATCCGCTTTTGTAAAATTGAACGTAAATTTCAACCATCTCCAATGAAACCTTGGGTTTCCGACAAAGAAAAGCAACCCAACTACGACAACAAAGAAAACTGCTGCAATGCGGTGAATCAATTGAGCAACATGAATTCCCCCAAAAATAGCCATTGCCGGCTGAAAAAAAGAACTGTAAACTCCTAATCCGGTAATGAGTAAAACAAAGAAAGAAATGGCATGAACCCAATGGCTAAGGCGTTCTCCTTTACTAAATCGCAAAACCTTGTCTCCCACAATTCTTTTTGGTGCATGATTTCCAGTTTGAACTCTAGATGCCATTAGTCTTTCCCTCCTCCTTTATAATTTCCTCTTAATAGATTGGCAAAAACCCCGAGGACAACAGCCGCTGCTGCACCACCCACTGCGACACTACCGACCGGACGAATAACATCTTTCCAAAGTGTTAGTGAGAGCGGAACTGTCGGGTTAGCCGGGAGACCATAAACTTCTGGACTATCCAGCAATAAATAGAGATAGGTCATACCGCCCATTTCCTTTTCTCCATATAGCTGTGCCTTGGAATGCGTCTTTTGAGCCTCTGTAAGTCGCTTCTTCGCTTGAGCCAACATAGCGTCCCGTTCTCCAAAAGCTAAAGCGCCCGGTTGACAGGTATGAACACAAGCAGGCAATAAGTTATTTTCAACCCTATCAATACACCCTGTGCATTTGTAGGATTTTTTCTGAACCGGGTCGACCTTCGGGACCCCAAATGGACAGTTTTCAACACAATAACCGCACCCAATGCATTTGTCCCAATCAATTAAGACATACCCAGATTCCGTCTGAGAAATTGCACTTGAAGAGCAGGCTTTCATACATGCAGGCTCTGCACAGTGAAAACATTGGGCCTTACGCATTAACCAATTCATTGTCTGATCTTCGTATTTCTCAATAAAGGTCATAAAGGTCCAGGTCTTCGTCGTAAAAGCCTTTTGAGTTTGATAACTCGTAAGCAACTGGGTTTTCTCCGCCGGAAGCTCGTTCCACTCCTTACAAGCCACAGAGCAAGCTTTACACCCCGTACATTTTGAAGTGTCGACAAAAACTGTTTTTCTTGTCATCGCTATGCCCTCCTTATATTGACTAGGCAAACCTTATACTCAGGAGTACCTGCTCCAGGATCCAATGCGGCGATGGTTAATTCATTAGCACTTGGACCAGGACTTAAAGATGCAAAACCCCAACTCCAAGGCATTCCAATAGTTTCACAATCTTCTCCGTTGACTTTATAAGACTGTAAACGGTCCGTGACTAAGGCACGAACGGTAATTTTGCCGCGAGCAGAAGATACTTCGACCATATCTCCTTCTTTGACCCCAATTTTAGCTCCTAGATTTTTACTAATTTCAGCAAAGGGTTCTGGCATAATTTCATTCAACCACGGTATGTTGCGTGTAATTCCTCCGGCACAGAAATGTTCCACCACCCCATACGTAGTCAAAACATGGGGGAACTCCTCTGACTTACCGATTTGAGTCGATACCACCACTGCACATGGACTAATTGAAGTCTTGGGATGCAAAATATTTATGGTTGGGCTTTCGGTTGGTTCATAAAATTCCGGTAACGGTCCATCTACACATAACCCTGCACCACGAATCCCGATGGCCGGGAGTCCGTCAGCGGGTGGTTCCGCAGGTAACCCACTCATATACGCGGCCGCAAATAAGCGACCAACACCCTCAGGATTCATACGGAAACTTAACTTACCTTCCGGTGTCTCAGGTCCCTTGGTCTTATCGACAACGTCCCCACCGTCATTCCCTGCCCATACCTTAGCTGCAGCATCCCACCAGATTAGTTTGCGTTTTGTATCAACGGGCTGGCCCAATTCGTCGCAGGATGCACGGTTATACAGAATACGAACATTTCCAGGCCAAGCAAAACTCCATTCTTTAAAGAGCCCCAACCCTGAGGGGTCATCACTCTTACGACGAGCCGCAAGGTTTCCATTCCCCGTTACGCCAGCATATATCCAACACCCTGTAGAAGCCGTACCAATTGGTGCTTTAAGATAATCCCCTATGGTCGGAAGGAGCTTACCTGTCGTTTCGTCATACCCACTCAGCTCTTGTAGTACTTTTAGTGCGCTTGGCTCATGATCACCATAATCCCAACGGGCCTTTAAGATTGGAGCATCCTTAACATCTGTGCTACCTTCATACAACTTACGGATTTTCTTAAAGAGGTGGTCCAGCATGTCAAGGTCAGGTTTTGAGTCCCCGAGGGGCTTGAGCGCAGCTTCTTTCCACTGAATCCAGCGCGAAGAATTTGACATGCTGCCAGCCTTTTCATAGACGAAAGCTGCAGGGAACATAATGACTTCAGTCTTAATATCTGCCGGAATCACTCCGGGAGCACGCCAGAACTGGGCAGTTTCAATCTCGAAGAGGTCAGAAACGACCAACATATCAAGTTTGGCTAAGGCTGAACGGACGAGCTGAAGGTCCGGAATGGAAACTGAGGAGTTCGAACCAACGTTAAAGAGCAGCTTGAATTGACCTTTATTCATCATCTCAAAGAGTTTGACCATCGTCGCATTGACTGAAGGATTAGTCTTTGGTAAGTAGCTAAATCCATAGTCATTTTCTTTGGTGGCATTTTCACCAAACCAGGCTTTAAGTTGGGCAACTATATGTTTCTCAAAAAATGATCCATTGCGCACAAGATAATCACGCAGGGTCTTATCCGTATTAATAGGGTGCGGCAGATAACCCGGCAGGTTGCTAACTAAATTAGCCATATCCGTTGAACCTTGGACATTCGGTTCTCCACGCAGTGCGTTAATACCGCCACCGGCTTTTCCGATGTTTCCTAACAATAATTGAATAATGGCATAAGAACGAATTCCTTGAACACCCGTGGTATGTTGAGTCATTCCCAGGGCATAAAGAATACTTGCTGGTTTTCCTTTACAGAAAACGTCAGCAATTTCCTTGATTTTAGCTGCCGGAATCCCAGAAATTTTTTCAGCTGTTTCAAACGTATATCTGGCATAGTGTCCTTTGAGCTTGGAAAATACACTGTCTGGGTCCTCTATACTGTCAGCTTTCAGAGGCTTTTTGTCCGGCCCAAGTTGGTAGCCCCAGCTCGCAGTGGCATATTTCCTTGTTTTAGCATTATAACCGGAAAAAACTCCATCCTCTAATGTATAATCTTTATTGACCTTCAAAAGAGCATTCGTATAATTCAAAACATACGTTTCATCGTATAACTTTTTATCAAGAATATAATTTATAATTGCGCCAAGATAGGCAATATCTGTACCCGGTCGAATTTGGGCGAAGATATCTGCTTTAGCAGCTGTCCGGGTAAAACGCGGATCCACGACGATTATTTTTGCACCCTTTTCTTTTGCCCGATTGATCCATTTCATAGCAATGGGATGATTCTCTGCACAGTTACTTCCTGCGATTAAAAAGACCTCAGCATTTTTCAGATCAGACCATGAATTCGTCATCGCACCTCGACCAAATGAAGGTGACAAACTTGCCACCGTGGGGGCGTGTCATATACGAGCTTGATGTTCATTGTAGGGGGTTCCTATTACCTCGCAGAACTTTTTAATTAGGTAAGATTCTTCATTATCAACTTCTGCAGAACCCAAGAAGGCGATACCTTCTACACGATTGACTGAAAGGCTTTCTGGTAATCCCGTTTTCGCATTGACAATCTCATCAGCGGCTTTCCAACTAGCTTCCCTGACTTCTTTAGTTTTCTTAGCGACGATGTCTAACGCCTCTTCCCAAGAAATATCCTCCCAGTGGTCAGCCCCAGGAGCACGGCGTCTTGGCTTTGTCACACGATCAGGAGAATTGGCCACACTGAGTAAACTTGCCGCTTTGGGACACAGGGTCCCCTCATTGGTTGGGTGATCCGGATCACCTTCAAGATGAATCAGCTTACCGTCTTTCACATACAAGAGCATTCCACATCCACCAGAGCAGAAGTGGCAAATACTAGGGATCTTTTTACTTCCTTCAATTTTTAAAGCATACCCCTTAGCCTGGGCGACAGCAGGATCAAACCCTAAGCCAGCCGCCAATGCAGCAATGGAAAGTCCAGAAAGTTTTAGGAAACTCCGACGAGAAACATCCATCTCTTTTTCCTCCCCTTGAATTGTTCATAAACATGCCTATGATCCAGTACACAGTTTTACGACTTCCGATTTAGGTAGGATTAGTACATTTGGTACAAGCCCTTAACACGGGATATACAGTTATTTTCTTGAATTTTCTGACTATATCTCGTATTTAAGCTTACCCCTCTTTCCCGCTTTAGTCATCATTCTGTTAATAAAGTACATAAAGAAACTATTCTGTATAATTAAAAAACTATTATGTAATAAAAAAGTCCCCCCAATTAAGGGGGGACTTCTCGCTCCATTCACGAATTATTCGATATCTTTAATATTTAAATTATGTACCGGTTGAAATAGTTTAACAGGTCTCCCAACTGTGCCGTATTTTAAATCCGTTGTCAAAGCACCATATTGTTCTAGGAACTCAAGATATCTACGAACTGTTACCCTAGTTAGATTTACCCCTTCAGCAACATTTTCGGCAGAAACAGGTTCATTTTTTTCACACACAAAAGAGATGATTTGCCTCAAAGTGAGGAGATTTAGCCCTTTAGGTAAGCCCCTCTGAGAGAAGTTGAAATTTTGTTTAGGAAGTTCCTGTGGTATTATTTCTGGCTCTTCTAGCTTTATCACATCCGAACTCTCTATGTCCATATGTGAATCTCTTGGCATAGAGACTTTACTCATTTCATCTGCAATATCTTCTAATCGTTCAACCATTTGGTTAAATGCGACTGCTAACTCTCCGATTTCCCTAGGCCCAGTAACATCGACTTTCTCAGTCGCGTGTCCAGTAGCTACGTCACGTGTTCCAAGTGTAATTTCATGAAGTGGGTTAATGACAAATTTTTGTATAAAAAACCAAGTTACTAAAGCAACAATTAATGTTACTCCTAACCCGAATATTGTTAATAGTATCAGAGAATTAACAATAAACGCCTGGGCGTAGCTTTTAGAAATTCCTACATAAAAGATTCCAATGATATCCCCATTAATATCACGAATAGGTTCATAAGCCGTCTGATAAAGTTCTCCCACCACATTCGCTTCACCAAGATAAGTCTGTCCATTTTTTAAGACAGTTTCTGCCACTGCATCTGACACCTTAGTTCCTATAGCCCTCTGGCCATTCACACTGCGCACCGTTGTAGCAACTCTAGTATCACCCAGAAATAGAGTCACTGTATCCCCGGTGAGTTCGGATAGATGATCAACAAGTTCTGTGCGATGTGAGATTTGATTCTGCCCTTTGTAAAGTTGTCCGTCCTTTACTTGCCATGGACCTGGGTTTTTTAAATGAATTATTTCCATGCAAGTTGCTAGATCTGATTTTGCTTTGACAATCGCTGCATCCACTGCCCGATGCTTCAAATGCAACCCTAATATGAAGATTAAACACGTTGCCAATACAACTAGTGAACCAAGCATCAAAAAAAGGATTTGATGTTTCAGTGAACTCAATGCACAACCTCCCTGAACACGTATAAAATTCACTCAATTATCTATATTCAATAAATTCTATGTCCAAATTTAAAATACCTTTCTCTCTATATAACTATTTTATAATACCTTTCGAGAAGGAGGAGGAATTATCCTCTTTACGTGGAAATTTATACTATAAAGTGAAGATATAGGAGGATGGAAAATAATGTCCTTATTTCGGGTGCTCTATGAGATTCTGAGTCAAAATGGCTGGGAATTTGATTTTGACAATAAGAATGGAATTATTAAACTTGAGATTCGTGGCATAAATACTGACTTTCATGCATTCCTTCTAGTTGATGAAGAACAAGAATCGTTGCTCTGTAATACTCATATTGATCAAAAAATCCCTCCATTCAAACGCCTAGAAGTTTGTGATTTTATGAACCGTGTAAACTATGAACTGGCCAATGGTAACTTTGAAATGGATATGGATAATGGTGAAATAAGGTATCGCACCTTCCTTGATCTAGCTGATGCACATCCCTCTCAAGATCAGGTTCTAAACACCGTCTGGAATGGTGTACTAGGATTTGACACATATTACCCCGGCCTAATGAAACTAGTATATGGGGATTACAGCGCAGAAGAGGCAGCAGATTTTTGTACTGAAGATAATTAAAAGGAGTGGTTATAATACCACTCCTGCTTTTTTGCCCATTATTTTGTATGTCTCCTGAGCGTCAGCGAAGGATCTTGCTGCATTGTGAGAAGATCCTTCACTTCGTTCAGGATGACAATTAAGCGCATCCCGCCATCGCACTAACTTCTATGTTAACGATACTTATTCTGCCATCGGCATGATATATACGAGAATCATTATGTAATGCACAATACTTCCAGCTCCAATGAACAAATGAAATATCTCATGAAAACCAAAACGCTTGGGGAAGAAATCGAAGATCTTAGTTGCATATATAATCGCGCCCATGGTATAGGTTAATCCGCCAACAGCCATTAGAATGATCGCACCCATTGGTAAATTCCGGACAAGTTGAAAGAACGGGACTAAGGCTATCCAGCCAAGACAGACATAAAATGCCGAGGAAACATATCTTGGTGCATGGATAAACCAAATTTTCAACATCATTCCAATGATTGCCAAAACCCAAACAACACTAAGCATCGCCCAACGCCATACCTCATCCAATCCGTAGTAAAAAACCGGCGTATAGGAACCCGCGATTAACAAATAAATTGCAATATGATCTACCCTTTTCAAAAGAAGTTCTTTTTGTGGAGTAGTACGGACCCAATGATATAGAGAGCTAGCACCATAAAGTAAAATCATACTAACGCCATAAATCGTCATGGTAATCAGTTTTGATATATTATTTTTACTTAAGATTATCAGAAACACTAGCCCCACAATTGCAGCCATGAATAGCACAAAATGTGTCCATGTGTTTACTGGTTCTTTCATCTTCAAACTCACTTTGAATCCTCCTCAACGATTAAAGCAATTCAATAACATAATTCTAAACCTTAAGGTTCTTAAAATCAACATAAAATCAGTCAACAACCACAAGAATAAGCAATAGGAAAGCTCTATATATTGTAGCAATAATTACCTGAGTAAGAAAAGCCATAAAACATATAATAAGAATGTTCCAGTACACAAACATAATTTAAAGGAGGGTACCTATCATGGCAGGAGAAAGAAATACTAATACACCAGCGACTCAAGGTGCTTCACAATCATTGGATCAATTCAAGTATGAAGTTGCAAATGAAATGGGCCTTCAATTAGGCGGCGACCGCACAAGCCGCGAAAATGGATCAGTTGGTGGTCAAATGACCAAACGGATGATTCAGTTTGCTGAGGAACATCTCAAAGGTGGAACCAAAATCTAACTTAGATTGTTAGGTGATTAAGGGGGATATCGAAAGATATCCCTCTTACATTTATTTTTAAGGCAAAGAAAAAGAAGGAGCAAAAATGCTCCTATTTAATTGTGCCTTCGGTTTCCTCAAGGTGTTTTGTCTTGGAAGCTAAGTGGGCTTTGACATCTTTAATTTGATGAGCGCTCAGCTCTTCAGCATTTTCCAGTAAAAACTCTTCGTTCTTTTGAATGTTCCTAAGTGTCAACTCGATTTTCTTCAGGTCTGCATTCTTATATTTATTGCCATCATTTCTCGGCATTCTACATCACCTCATTAATAGTTTAACCAAAGAAAATATAATCATCCGAGCACGATACTGGACATTTAAAAGATAGAACTCATAAGAAATGATCATTCTTTTATGTAAATAGCCTGTATCTTTAATAAAAGTTATTAAAGATACAGGCTATATTCGATATAAAGGAGATTCTTACTTGGAAAAGATCCCATCTATTAGGCTACAGTATAGCCAGCGTCGACGACTGCTTTAATAAGTTTCTCACGCTCGGCACTACCAGTTATGACAGCCTCTTTGCTCGCTAGGTCAACTTTTACGCTTTCGACCCCACTTACACCTTGCAACGCTTTTTCTGCTCTCATTTTACAATGGTTACAAGTCATGCCATCAATTTTCAGAATAGTTTGGCCCACTTTCTTTCACCTCCTAATACAGAAGTCAGAGGTCAGAGGCTGGAAGCCAGATCCCATAACTCCTTATGTCTTTCTCTTGAGTGGTAACTTTAATTTACCAAATGTAAATTTGTATACTTATCCTCCCATATTAAACAAATGAGTATCTTTTGGAAGGAAAATTCACCGATTCGACACTCTAGTCCACGAGTCTACTGTCATACCTTTTTAACAAGAGTGAACTTGTTACTACGGACACGGAGGAGAAAGCCATGGCTAACCCTGCCCATTCAGGAGGCAACAGTTGTCCTGTAAATGGATATAGCACACCTGCAGCAATTGGGATACCTACAACATTATAGATTAAAGCCCAGAAGAGATTTTGCTTAATTTTGAGAAGGGTTCTTCGGCCTAAACGAATCGCTCGTTCTACATCTAGGAGGTCGTTTCGAACTAATACGACATCTCCTGTTTCCTTGGCTACATCCGTTCCTGAGCCGATAGCAATACCAATATCTGCTTGGGCCAAGGCCGGAGCATCGTTGATGCCATCCCCTACCATAGCAACTTTAAACCCTTGGTCCTGATACTTCTTAATTATACTAATCTTATCTTGAGGTAAAATTTCTGCAATAACATCATCAATTCCAACCTGCTCGCCAACAACATTGGCGACTTTCTTATTATCCCCAGTAATCATAAACGTTTTTAAGCCCAACTCATGAAGGCGTTTAATTGCTTCTTTGGTACTTTCTTTTACTACATCAGCAAGCGCGATGAGTCCGATCACCTGACCACCTAAAGCAATAAAACTAGTTGTTCTGCCTAATTCAGCCAACCCCTGAAAATCCGGTTCCGACTCTTTGAGGTCAACATTATACTTGTGCATTAATTTAATGTTTCCAATGAGTAAGGTTTGCTCTTTATAGTTACAGGTGACACCATAGCCCGCTTCTTCCCGATAATTTTGAACCTCTTCAATAACCAGTTGTTCCTTTTTGCCCTCAGAAACAACCGCCTGAGCTAATGGATGAATCGAAGGATTCTCACCTGCTGCAGCAATTTTAAGAACCTCTGTCCTCGAGTAACCAGCATAGGCAAGAATATCCGTCACTTCAGGTGTTCCCTTCGTTAACGTCCCTGTCTTATCAAACCCAATGGCTTGTAAGTGAGCAATTCCTTCCAATACTGCTGCAGATTTAAAGAGAAGACCTCGGTTCAACCCTACCCCACTGCCAACCATAATGGCTGTAGGAGTTGCCAACCCTAAAGCGCAGGGACAAGCGATGACTAAAACGGCAATGGAAGCAGTAAAGGCAAAAACAAACGTACTATCGAACAAAACGTACCATATTAAATAGGTAAGAATAGAAATAACAACCACAGTTGGCACAAAATAATTAGAAATCTTATCTGCTAAGCGTTGAATCGGAGGCTTTACTCCCTGAGCATCTTCGACCAGTTTGATAATTCCAGAAAGTACGGTATCCTTACCCGTTTTAGTGGTTCTTACCTTGATACTTCCTGAGCGATTAATGGTTGCTCCAATCACCGGATCCCCAACTCCCTTGTCCACGGGAATGGATTCCCCAGTCAGCATTGCCTCATCAATACTCGCTGTTCCTTCAAGTATCTCACCATCCACAGGTATTCTTTCTCCAGATTTGACTAGGGCAATATCCCCAATTTTCAAATCTGAAGCAGCTACTTCCTTAACCTCACCATCAACTAATAAATGAGCTTTATCTGCTTGTAGTTCTAACAGTCGTTTTAAGGCCTGACCAGCCCGTCCTTTTGCTTTGGTCTCTAGATATTTTCCAAAGCGCACAAAGGTAATCAACAAAGCAGACGTCTCAAAGAAGTTAGGGCCTTCAAAAAAGATAGTAGGAATGAACATGTGCAGAGTTGTCATCAAACTGTATCCATAAGCAGCTGTAATTCCAATCGCCACCAAGACGTCCATATTAGCCGAACGGTTTTTCAATGCATGATAGGCCCCACGATAAAATGTTAAACCCGCCGTAAACTGAACAATGGTTGCTAGAATAAGCATCGTATACATCAAAGGTCTTGACATAGGCAGATACATAAGAGGCATGATAGGCAATGAGAGAATAGCACTAAAAATAAGCCAATTACGTTGTTTGATGGCAGTACGATCATTTTGATTCTCGTCCTCATTCTCGATGGGAGTATACCCGGCATCACGAACCTGCTCGAAGATGTCTCTTAAAGTCACGACACCGGGATCAAACTCCACTGACACTGTTTCGCTCGCTAAATTGACCGCAACGCTTTGGACACCCCGGGTACCCTTAAGCTTCTTCTCTATAGCTAAAGCACAATTTGCACACGTCATTCCGCCCACTTTAAATTGTTGCTTTCCTTCATCTGCGCTCTGAGCACCATATCCAAGATCCTTGATTTTCGCCAAAAGAAGCTCTTCCTTAACCAGGTTCGGATCCGTTTCCACGGTAAGTTTTTCCGAGGCAAAATTAACTGCAACTGATTTTACCCCTGGCATAGCCTTGAGCCCTTTTTCAATCGTCAATGCACAATTTGCGCAGGTCATACCACTAATTTTGAACAGCTGCTTAGTTTCTTGAGAGGCAGAAACACCTACTGTTTCACTGGGCATTTTTAATCCTTCTGCCCTTTCGGTGTTCTCTTGATTCGCGTAATTCTCTTGATTTGAATTCTCATGTTCAGGGTTATCTTGGGTTTCCTGTGCATCGTCTAATTTCTCAAAGGAATAACCAGCTTCCTCGATTTCTTTTCGAATGTCCGCCAAATTAACCAGTGTAGGATCCCAAGTAAAAACAGCCTTCGAATCTTCTAAAGACACCTGAACTTCCTGCACACTTGGGAAGGCTTCCAGAATCTTAGTGACCTGGTTAACACAATGCTGACAGCTCATGCCGTATACATTAATTTCATTAATTTCTTTGTTCCCTTGTTCCATCATTTTCTTTTATCCCCCAGTTAAGATCCCTACACTATCTAATCATGCGAAAGATTGTCTTCAGGACCTCATCAACGACCTGATCATCATCCCTTTGAAGCCGCTCTTTAATACATGATTTCATATGTTTTTCTAGCAACAATCGTGAAGCCCCATCTAGGGCGGATTGAGCAGAAGAGATCTGATTTAAGATATCGTCGCAATAAACATGTCGTTCGATCATACCTTTAATACCACGAATTTGACCTTCAATACGATTCATTCGAGTTATTAGTTCTTTAATCGTTTTATCGTCATGATGGCTCTTTCGATCTCCTGGCTCCGTCACTTCACTCCCACAGACCGAGCACGTATCTACCTGCTTTTCGTCAAACGTCATTCTCATCACCTCTAAACATATAGTATACCCCCCTATACCATATGTCAATTGACTATTCTTCACAAAGTATTGCTTTAGTAGTATTTCCGATAAAACTAAACATTGATACGTTTCTCATTAAGTATTTTACTATCCTAATAATTGTGTTTTCATGAATCTCTAACCATTAAATGGATGACAAAATATGCGCTCCCTAAAAGGCATAAGGTTATTGCATATGACCTTTAAGGAGCGCCCATTAATTAGTTATATAAACTTGATTTACCCATCACAGGATTAATGTGCATTTCGTGCAAATTCAAACCGTACAGCGTTCGCTATCTTTCCTGAAGAGATTAACTCTTTGGCAATGTTAATATCCGTATACATAACACGATCTTCACCAAGTGGGGTCACTTTTGTACGCAGAAGCCGATAAGCGGCCTCACTTCCCTTTCCAAACTGTCGCTCCTCTTTTCCGGTTCTTAAATCCAAACCCTGACATGCCGCCAATAATTCCATTCCCAATACATGACCAGTGTTCTCTATGATGGTTCGGGCCTTACGTGCTGCTATTGTTCCCATACTTACATGATCCTCTTGGTTGGCCGAAGAGGGGATCGAATCCACACTTGCTGGATGGGCTAAAACTTTGTTTTCGGAAACCAATGAAGCCGCAGAATACTGCACAATCATAAAGCCTGAATTTAACCCCCCATTGGGAGTTAAAAACGCGGGCAGCCCGCTTAAGCTCGGATTAACCAGACGCTCCAAGCGTCGTTCAGCAATATTGGCAAGCTCCGCCATCGCTATCCCAAGAAAGTCCATAGCCAAGGCAATGGGTTGACCGTGGAAATTCCCACCCGAGAGCACTGCGTCTTCTTCAGGAAAGATTAAAGGATTATCCGTGGCAGAATTTATCTCGATTTCTACAACTTTTTTCACGTAAGCAACTGCCTCTTTTGATGGACCATGGACTTGGGCAACACAGCGAAGTGCATAGGCATCTTGCACCCTAGGGTGTTGTTGATCTGCTGCAAAGGTGCTGCCCTCTGTAAGATGGCGAATATGTTTCGCCACATCCATTTGCCCGGGGTGAGGACGTACAGCATGGATTTTGGGATCAAAGGCATTTAGAATTCCCTCAAGCGCTTCAAGAGTCAATGCTGCTGTAATATTTGCTGATTCACATAGAATTTCAGCATCCCAGACTGCCAAAGCCGCAATGGCTGTCATAACCTGAGTCCCGTTAATAAGAGCGAGCCCCTCCTTTCCTTCCAGAACCACTGGCTCTATGCTCGCTTGTGCGAGAGCTTCCCGCCCACTCATGCGTCGTTCTTTATAAAACGCTTCCCCCTCACCCAATAAAACCAGTACCATATGGGACAAAGGCGCTAAATCTCCACTTGCTCCAAGCGACCCTTTCTCTGGTATAAAAGGTACGATTCCTGCATTCAGAACATTTATTAATGTCTGGAGAGTTGATAGTCGAATCCCAGAAAATCCTTTTGCTAAGGCATTTGCTCTAAGCAACAAAATAACCCTTACAATTTCTGGTGATAGAGCCTCTCCAACACCCGTTGCATGGCTCATGATAAGGTTACGTTGCAACGTTTTGGCATCATCTTTGGAAATTAGGACATCGCTAAACTTACCGAAGCCTGTGGTGATTCCATAAACCGTGCGGTTCCCTTCAATTAATTGATCCACATATTCTCTGGATCTTAAGACTTTTTCCTTAGCCATAGGGTGCAATTCCACCTTGGCACCATACCTTGCAACCGCCACCACTTGCTCTAAGGTAAGGGTTTCTCCATCCAAGGTAACTCTAGATTTTTCTGCTAATACGACACTCATATTTCGGCCTCCTTCTATGCAAATGAAAAAAGAGGATTAAGCCATAAACTTTCGTCTATAGCTTAGCCCTCAAATATCTAATAACTCTGAGCATAACCCTATTTTATTGCTATTTTCTAAATTAATACGTTTCAGATATTTAATAATTTCTTCAGACGCTTTTACAAATGATTTATACCTAAACCACAAACCTCATGTTCATGTCCTTTAATAGGAGCACCAATCATCCCGTACATGCTGACTGCAATCCAAAGGTCATCAGAATCCTCCAGAGTGCGAGGTCCTTTAACAATCGCAAATCGAAGCCCAACCGTACGTAAAATATTTCCCAGTTGCAGTGGCCCTCGACCTAACCCTTGCAAAGCATCAAGAATTGCGTGATAGAGGGCATGTTGAGATCTATAACTATCATCGGTTAGACCCTGACGTTTAGCCGCTGTTTCAACCGCCGCAATGATCTTTTGCACATCCATAGAGCCAACCTTACCCGTCACCACATTAAAGCCCTTTTCTCGAGCACGAGAAACACAGTCGTCAGTTTCACTTCCTTCAGCCATGGCAATGAGTAGGGCCGTTTTCCCTATTGATGAACAATGTATCATAATAACCCCCTGGTTAAACGCAAGAATTTTTTCATCTATGTCAGCATCTAATAACTTTCCTTGAAATCTTTACTGACCCTACTCATATCATAGACGAGAAACACTTAGCATTCAACAAATATTTTTCGACCTAAAGAGAATTAGACTCCTGGTGCAGGCATATCTGGACCACTTACACGATGACGATGTCTATCATCTATAGTCGTATAGAAATCCCAGTTATGAACATGGTAGTTATTCAGTATCGGAAGCGCAGGCCCTGAAACTGCTTTATAATAGTGCGAATGTCCGTCTTCAAATACTACCCAACCTTCAGAGTGGTGGACATGACTTCCATTTGTCGTCGGCACGGCAGGCCCAGTAACATCAAGACATTGATGTGCGTGTCCATCATCACAGGAAGTATGCGTAACACTCCCATGATTATGAGCGGGATCAGATTTTACGTGTGCATACATATAGAATGCCTCCTTTTTCGATCAAACAAATTGCACTCCATTTTATGCTGAAAATCTAAACCCGTGATAGTGAACTCATCAGCCAAAGTTAAACATGGCGGACTCAAATATTGAATGCCTCCGGTAGAAGGTTGAAATCTCAAGCCTCACTAAAAAATAAAGTATCTTCTCGTACTACCGAAATACTTTAAATAGTCTTCATGAAAAGTAGTTTTTAGATGTTCTTCTTCTTGTAATATTAAATAATGAATTGCCAAAATGTTAAGAACGGCTATACCTAGGGTTAAGATATTGGGATAAGTGACAAAAAGCCCAATGAACATCAAGTCAAATCCTAGAAAAGCAGGATTTCTTGTAAACTTATAGATTCCTTCAGTTACCAGCGATGATTGGGTTTGTTTATCGATACCTACTCGCCAAGATGTTTTCATCGAAATCATTGCCACAATAAAAATTGCTAAACCCAACGCCATAGTCAAAATGCCTAAACTACTCAAATAAGCATTTTCCACAATGGGAACGAACCAATGAGCAATCATCGGTTCTAATATGGAAAGTAAAAACCACATTACACCCCAAATAAACGTGGTAAATTTGACAAATACTTCGGATCTTCTTATTTGAAGATCCGTTTTTCCCTTTGTGAGAACGTTAGCTTGAATTTTGTGCTTCTTTTTAAGAATAATTAATTTCCCTAGATAAGAAATTATAAATATTAGAAACAAGAGTAGAGAAAGACTATTTTTCACATCTAACAAGAAACTTGCCCCCTATTATTAAAAGCAAATAGTTTAAATCTTATTTGTGGTTGGACCGCTAGTATACTGCCTCACTCGTGTTGCATTCAATACTGCTAAAAGGGCTACTCCAACATCAGCAAATACCGCTTCCCACATAGTAGCTATTCCTAGCGCTCCTAAGAAAACAAAGCCTAGCTTAATCCCTAACGCAAAGAAAATGTTCTGCCAAATGATCTTCTTGGTAAAACCAGCGATATTGATTGCTGTAAGGAGTTTCGCTGGTTGGTCTTCCATGAGAACTACATCTGCGGCTTCGATGGCTGCATCTGATCCTAATCCCCCCATTGCTATCCCTACATCGGCTCGTGTAAGCACTGGAGCATCATTAATTCCGTCCCCTACAAAGATCACTTTTTGTTTATGGTCCTTTTCTGCCATCAGCCTTTCCAACCAAGCGACCTTATCTTGGGGTAGTAAATCCGCATAGAATTCGGATATCCCTAAATCTTTAGCCACATTCTGGGCGACCGCATGAAGATCCCCTGTTAGCATAACGGTTTTAATACCAGAGCTCTCTAAAGCTTTAATAGTTTCTTTTGCACCAGATTTTAGACGATCCGCTATGAGAATATAACCGGCATATTCCCCTGAAACCGCTGCATGAACCAAAGTTCCAGTATGACTACTATCCTTAGTATCAGGAATCAAAATTCCGGCTTCTGTTAATAGAGCGGCCTTTCCTACTAAAACATCAAGCCCTTTGATCTTGGCTTGGACTCCCTTCCCGCTAATTTCCTTATAATCTTCAAGGGTTCCTGGTTCTATGGCTAATTCGTAACTGTCACGAATGGATTTGGCAATTGGATGACTAGAGTGAAATTCCGCAGTAGCCGCAATTTCCATCAGAAATTCGGGGCTAAATCCCTTCGCCGGGCTTAGTTTTACAACTTCGAAAACTCCTTGGGTTAGTGTCCCTGTCTTATCAAAAACAACCGTCTTCACCTTGGTCAGTGCTTCAAGAAAGTTCGCGCCTTTAACAAGTATACCGTGTCTAGACGCTCCCCCGATCCCGCCGAAATACCCCAAGGGAACTGAGATCACTAAAGCACAAGGGCAGGAAATAACGAGAATTGTTAAGGCACGATAAATCCATTCACTGAACGAACCCGCACCAAGCAGAGGAGGAACAATAGCAATTCCTAAAGCAATCACCACTACTGCAGGTGTGTAATAACGCGAAAATGTAGTAATAAACTTTTCTGTGGGCGCTTTGCGTGCGCTGGCGTTTTCCACCAGATCAAGAATCTTCTGGACTGAGGACTCCGCATAAGGTCGGGTAACTTTAATTGTAAGCAAACCACTTGAATTAACCATACCGGATAATATGCTATCCCCGACTTCAATCTTTCGGGGAACAGATTCTCCAGTCAAAGCTGAAGTATCTACGAAGGAAGATCCCTTAACCACTTCCCCATCCAGCGGAACTTTTTCACCAGGGCGTACCAAAATTAATTGTCCAACCTGGACATCTTCAGGGGAGACCTTTATCACGTCTAATTGATGAACGAGATTCGCATAATCTGGTCGAATGTCCATTAAGGCCTGAATCGAGTTCCGAGAACGATGAACCGCCAAACCTTGAATGTATTCTCCAACAGTGTAAAATAACATAACCCCAACCGCTTCGGGTAATTGATTAATGGCAATTGCTCCAATTGTACCTAAGGACATTAGAAAATTTTCATCAAACAATGCTCCTCTAGTCATATTACGAAAAGCTGTGTATAAGACTTCATATCCTACAAGTACATAAGCAGTCAGAAAGATTGTATATTCTAAGACCAAAGAGAGATTTATCCCAAGTATGGGTAATAAAAGTCCTATAGCGAGGAGTGAACTAGCAACAAGCATACGAACTTTTTGCCATATAGTGTCTAAGGAGCTTTCCTGTTGTTGATGTAGATTCTTACCTAGTTGGTTTATTGGTTTTAATATGACACCTGGCTCAATTCGATCAACAATACGTTGGGCAATTTCTAAGGCTTTTGGAGGCAAATAGACCGTTTGAGTGGCAAAATTCAGGGAAGTTTCTCCAATCATTTCTTCAGAACAAAAGGCTTTTTCAATCTTAATAGCACAATTTGCACAAGTTAATCCTTCTAACCGATACTTAATCCGTTCTTGGCTTCGTTGTTCTAGACTCATTCTTTTCTCCTCCAAACCAATTATCTATATAGTTAGTCACCACGATGTCGCGGTTCGAAGTCCTTAGTTCGTGTATTCCAATAATATTTAGGTTTTCTAGCCACGCCCCTCCGAA
Organism: Desulfosporosinus sp.; assembly: GCA_003513495.1. Classification (GTDB taxonomy): domain Bacteria; phylum Bacillota; class Desulfitobacteriia; order Desulfitobacteriales; family Desulfitobacteriaceae; genus Desulfosporosinus. Next base: position 109,936 of record DOPM01000022.1, on the reverse strand, counting down.
ATGTGCTCTAGGCCCTCACGGTAAAGTGCCAATACATGCTCGTCATCTAACGAGTAATAAACCATCTTTCCCTCCCTACGATATTTTACGAGATCGTTACTCCGAAGAACTCTTAATTGATGGGATGTAGCAGATTGACTCAATTCCAATAGTTCTGCTAAGTCACATACGCAAAATTCATTTTTTGCTAAAGCATCCATAATTCGTACCCGTGTCGGATCTCCAAGGGTTTTAAACAACTCCGCCAATTGATGGACCTGTCCCCCTGGAATGAGTGTTTCACGAACTGATTCAATCAAATCAGTATGGACGCACAAGATCTCGCAAACAGGGTTGTTCTCAAATTCCTCTTTCTTGCCAGCCATGATAATTCTCCCCCCAACATATGTCTATATGTTCATATGTACATTATATCTTATGATATTATTTATTCAATACCTTTATTTAAATTTGTCTGGGCTACAAGCAAATAACTTTGTATATGTAGCTTACAATATCTATATATACTTAAATGTATCAAGTGTAAAAAAAGAAAACTGTATCCCTTCATTAAGGATACAGTCTTTTAACACAAACATAGAACTGGTTAACTAAGTATCACAAAAAATACTATTGAACTTGATACATGCCTTGACCTTGCATGTATTGGAAAATTCCTTCGCCATGTTGCTGTTCTTCTTTTTGAATATGATTAAGGACTTGACGGACATTAGTATCTCTGAATTCAAAGACCGCAGTGTCATAGGCACCGGAGACGTACTTTTCTGTCATTAGCATGTCTTGACAAAGCTTTGCATCCTCTTTGTTATAATTCCCTTGTACTGCCGTTGGAGCGCCACTGGTCATTGACTGTTGGTTCTGGGCTTGTTGTCCCTGACCTTGTTGACTCTGAGCCTGTTGTCCCTGACCTTGTTGTCCGCCTACACTGGGCACCTGTCCATTCAATATCTGGTTGATCGTGTTTAAATGTTCTTGTTCCTGAGCTGAATAAGAGCTAAAAAGCTGTTTCAACTGAGCATCTTGTGCTTGGTTCGCATATTTCGTGTATTTGTCGATGCAGGTTTCCTCATGGGATCTTTGATCCATTAAAAGTGTTTTTTCCTTTTGCGATAATTGAATTGGCAATATAAAGCACCTCCTTATTCTGCTTTATATTGTTTTCATTATTATCGATTTTATTCATTCACCTGATCAATTTTGTCCGAAACTAAGGTTAATTCCCCACTTAGTTTCAAAAACTTCAAAAATTCTACAGCAGCTCATACACTCCAGCTGCTCCCATGCCGCCACCAACGCACATGGTAACCATGCCGTATTTCAATTTTCTCTTTGTCATTTCATGCAACAGAGTGGCGGTGAGTTTTGCCCCAGTACAGCCAAGTGGATGCCCGAAAGCAATTGCCCCTCCGTTAACATTAACTTTTGCCAAGTCAATGTCCAGTGTCTTAATGATGGCCAGTGATTGAGAAGCAAAAGCCTCATTCAACTCGAATAGATCGATATCAGCGAGGGTTAACCCAACTTGTTTTAAAACCTTAGGGATGGCTTTAATCGGACCAATGCCCATTAGTTCTGGTTCAACCCCTGCGACTGTAAAACCACGCCAAACTGCTATTGGTTTAAGGCCCAATTCCTTAACTTTTCGTTCAGACATAAGAAGTGTGATTGCCGCACCGTCACTGGTTTGAGACGAATTTCCTGCGGTTACCATGCCGCCATTTAAGAAGGCGGGTCTGAGTTTTGCCAATGATTCCAATGTAGTCTCTGGCCGAATTCCCTCGTCTTTATTAAACCAGTTTTCACCCGGTTTTCCCCAACTTGGAAGAAGCACCGGCACAATTTCTTCATCAAAGCGCCCACTGCTCTGGGCAGCCCATGCATTTTGATGACTAGCAACCGCAAAGGCATCTTGCTGTTCTCTAGTCACTTCATATTTTTTGGCCACGTTTTCAGCAGTAATACCCATTGAGAGATACACTTCAGGGCAATTCTCGATCATAAAGGGATTGGGTGCCACTTTAGCTCCACCCATTGGAACCAAAGACATACTCTCGACTCCGCCTGAGATCATAATATCCGCTTCACCTAAACGAATCCGATCAGCTGCCATAGAAATGGCCTGAAGCCCGGAAGAACAAAAACGGTTAATGGTCACCCCCGGGACATCAATGGGGAGACCGGCGCACATAGCCATTATTTTAGCTACATTCATCCCCTGTTCACCTTCTGGAAAAGAACAGCCAATAACACAATCATCAATCTCGCTTGTTTTAAGTGAAGGAACATTTTTGAGAATATCTTGTATAACGTAAGCACCTAAATCATCCGGACGAACTTGGGCCAAGGAACCTTTTCCCGATTTTCCAATTGCCGTCCGTTTAGCTTGTATAATATAAGCTTCTTGCATGCTTATCCCCCCTAATTCCGTAATGGTTTGCCTTTAGCAAGCATGTATCGAATACGATCTTGGGTCTTTGCTTCACCGACTAGGCTCATAAAGGTTTCACGCTCAATATCTAAAAGATATTGTTCATCCACCAGCATGCCTGCTGGGCGATCTCCACCGGTCATGGCATAAGCTAGTTTTTTACCTAAGAACATATCATAATCCGAAATATAATTTCCTTGTCGCATTCCATATAAGGCAACTTCCAAGGTGGCTCGAACCCCAGCCCCTCCCATTTTAACCTTTGTGGGTAAATTAGGCCGGAAGTTACGAGCCAAATCTATGACCCGCGCCTTTGCATCCAAGATGATATGTTCGGGATTCATACTATATCGATCATGGTCTCGCAAGAAACCAAGCTGACGCGCCTTTTCCGCACTTGTCGATACCTGTGCCATAGCAACTGCTTCAAACCGCTTAGCAAAGAAATAATCCGGAGCGACTTGTATTCCCGGAAGAATTCCTTCCATCGCCCGAACTGCCATTTCTTTGGTCCCTCCACCACCTGGAATTAAGCCAACTCCAAGTTCAACAAGACCCATGTAGGTTTCCGAGGAGGCTTGAAGGGCGTGAGTATGCAGGCAGATTTCCGTTCCACCACCGAGGGTCATTCCGAAAGGAGCTGCTACAACGGGTTTCTTCGCAAATTTCAGGGCCATGGTTGCATTTTGTAATTCACGCACGCCCAAATCCAGACCTTCCCAGTTACTTCTTTCTGCTTCTTGGAGAATAAGTACGAGGTTAGCTCCGACGCAGAAGTTCTTTCCTTGATTGCCAATTACGAGTCCTAGGTAATTTTTTTCTACTTCTTCCAGGGACTTATAGATCATTTCTACAACATCTGCATTGATGGAATTATTCGGCGAGTGAAATTCTATACAGGCTACGCCGTCCCCAAGGTCTACCAGGCTTGCCCCTGGATTTCCAAGAATCACCTTGCCAGCCTTATGAGCTTCTTTCAGTGAAAACGCATATGGGCTTATGGTTTTTTGATGATAGGTTCCTGCATTATAAAACGCCGTCTGTCCAGCTTCGGTCTTCTGATAGAAGCTCTCATACCCCTTAGCAAGTAACTCTTCCACAAGTTCGGGAAGTGTGCCGCCTTCCGAGAGGATCCGATCCGCTGTAGCTTTGACCCCCAGTGCATCCCATAATTGAAAGGGACCCATTTCCCAATTGTAACCCCAGCGCATAGCTTCATCGATTCCAGTAATATCTGCTGCTATATCCTTAGCTATTGTAGCTGCATAAAGAAGAGTTGGTTTTATTACATTCCATGCAAACTCTGCACCAATGTCATCTCCACTAACTAAGGTACGAAGTTTCTCTGGCAGACTTCTTGCCGCTTTTGCCTTTTCAAGGGAAGCAAAGCTTACAGTTTTCTGTGGACCATAGGTCATTGTTTGAATATCTAGAACTTCGATAACCTTACCTTTTGGCCCTTTGGACTTTTTATAGAAGCCTTGCCTTGTTTTATCTCCTAACCAACCATTTTTGAGCATGGTGAATATAAACTCCGGTAAAACAAAGTTATCTTTTTCTTCAGGTACTCCATTAGCTACATTATTGTTTGAGTGTATAAAGGTATCCAATCCGACAAGATCTATCGTGCGAAATGAGGCGCTCTTCGGACGTCCCATAACGGGTCCCGTCAAGGCATCCACTTCATCAACAGTTAAGCCAGTACGAAGCATTTCCTTAAGCAGTACCGGAGAACCGATGGCACCAATCCGGTTGGCAATAAAATTAGGTGTATCTTTGGCCATAACAACCCCTTTACCCAAGACTCGCTCTCCAAATTCGCATAGAAATTTAATGACTTCTGGGTCGGTATTGGGACCAGGGATAATTTCCAAGAGTTTCATGTAGCGAGGGGGATTAAAGAAGTGTGTTCCGAGAAAATACTGAGTAAAACTCTCCGGGAGCCCTTCCACCATTGATTTCAAAGAAATTCCCGAGGTATTAGAAGTTACAATCGTTCCTGGGCGGACCTGCGCAGCAATCTTTTTAAAAAGATTAACCTTTATATCAAGCCGTTCCACAACAACCTCAATCACCCAATCAACTTCAATTAAGCGCCCTAAATCATCACTTAAGTTTCCCACCTCAATTCGGTCTGCAAACTCCGGAACTAACAATGGGGCTGGATTCATTTTTAACAAGTTCGCCTTATTGTTTTGGGCAATGCTATTACGAACTGTACGATCCTTCAATGTTAACCCATTCGCTTTTTCCTTCTCCGATAGTTTGGAAGGGACAATATCCAATAACAGACTTGGGATTCCAGCATTGGCCAAAAGCGCTGCAATGGTACTCCCCATCACGCCTGACCCAATTACCGCTGCTTTATGAATCTTCATTTCCATCCTCCTCTCGTTTCTGTTGACTAATTTTTCTTTAGTTGAACGAGTTATTTTACCGACCAGTCAGCGAGATTGAATCCCTCACTTTCCTTATACCTACTGAACAAGTAGTGCCGGAAGCGTACATACTCGTTATAATCACAATTAATTTTCTCATTTGCCAATACCTCAACGAATTTTCCCAAAACAGGCGGACATCCCCAAATCGGAATAGCCTTTTTGATATTGGGATTATTCTTGTTAAGATGACAAGCACACTTCCCAAAGAGCACAGTGTTGTCAAAACCTTTAGCTGCCAGTTGTTGCTTACCGCTTACAACCTCAACATTTGGGAAAGGCTGCCCTTTAAATGCGGAAGAGAGAAGGATCAACATAGGATTATACTGTACCGAACAGCCCGTACACAGACTACTATCATACTTACGGATTGCCAGCCCGGTGATACCACGCTTTTCAAACCCAGCCGGGCCGGTATCCTTTTCTGACCACTCCCAATCATAGGTTACATACTCCTGATGATCCGCCACACTCTCTCCTTTCACTTCATAATCAGCCAACTCCAAACTACGCCCGTGGCTTTTAGCATAATTAATCAAATGGGCCACGTCTTTAGCCGGGTAACCAAGAATAGCTGCTCCTACAAGATCACAGGCAAAAGGATCCCGAGAAGCTATTAATAGATCCTTTCTAAATGCTTTTCCAGTTGGTCCAGGACCTTTTTCTAGGGTATAAAGGCCATCGATTATCGTCAAAGCAACTGGGAGTTTATCGATAATGCGGGGAAAGGTACGACTAAGTTCCTCATCGCCCACGCCATGGCAATACTGTTTAGACTTTTTATTGAGACAACCTTTAAGGTTTTTAATCCCTAAAGACACCCTAGCTTGGTTGTGGGTTTTTAACACAGGGACGTTAATGATTTTGTCTGCTTCTAAGGCCTGTTTGGCAATATCAAGCTTAAATCCGTCGCCATAATCTATCGCCACAAACTCTTCCTGGTTAAAGTCAACTAATTTAACTCCATAGCGCTCTTGCAATTTTTTGTATCCGAGAGCCTCGTACACCGCATCTCCATCAGGACTTAACCCCGGAAGGGCACCTTCTCCAATGGTTAAGTTTCTAAAACCATGTTCAGCCAGAATGCGAACCAGGGCATTGAGTACAACACTGGTGGTAACCACGCCATAGGGCGGAAACGGTAGGTCAAAATCCCAACTAACTATGTTAGGCTTAATCAAAATTCTGTCGTTGGTGTTTAATCCTGCTAGCCCTTCACTTAATTTTAGACACTCCTGTAGAGACTCGTAAACATCAGTTACTTTTACCATCGAAACGGATGCGTTTGCCATGGAAACTCCCCTCTATTCTTTGTTAATAGCCACATTATCCTTATCTCAGGACTTCTCGTTATCTAAAAGCCTTCGCAAAACTTTGCCAGCACCGGTAGCTGGTAGGGACTCCCGAAATTCTACATAACGGGGTGCCTTATAAGAAGTCATTCTTTGTTTGGCCCAATCCATTATGTCCTGAGGTGAAATATTTTCACCCTGTCCAGCTTTGAGAACGACATAGGCTTTCACAACTTCCCCTTTTTGGGCATCAGGTACTCCAGTTACGGCTACTTGGGCAATCCCCTCGTGACGGATTAACATGGCTTCTACTTCCTCTGGAAAAACGCTATAACCAGTTACCTTGATCATCTCTTTAAACCGACCGCAGAAGATTAGATAACCATCCTCATCCAGGGATCCCATATCTCCGGTATATACCCACCCATCGCGGAGAGTCTTTGCCGTTGCCTCTGGCTTTTTCCAATAGTTCTTAAAGACACCTGGATTGGATATGATTATCTCGCCCATCTCTCCTGTGTTTTTTTCCTTACCTGTTTCAGGGTCAATAATGCGGATTACTGTCTCGTAGGTAGGAATACCTTGGGTTCCCCACTTTACAGCATTAGAGGGCATAAATGTATCTGCCGTGTGAGTTTCACTTAATCCATAGGCAGCTTCATAGAGTCCACAGCCTCCTGTGAACTTCTTCCAGGCCTCCGCAATCTCCTGAGTGAGGGTAATACCAAAACTAGTGCCGACATTTGTTTTCAAGGAGGAGATATCATACTGTTCTGCATTGGGTACCTGCATAACAGCAACATTCATGGGCGCAACACTATACCACCAAGTACATTTGTATCGGTCGATCGCCTGCAATACCGCGACCGGATCAAACCGATAGAGGAGAACCATGCTTGCATTAGCATAAATTGGGCAATTGAGTCCCATTAACATCCCAGCAATATGGTAAAGGGGGGCAACAGTAAGTAACATGTCCTCAGCCACGACGACACTGCTTTGAGCAACTGCTGCTGCTTTAAAAAGAGCATTAGTATAAGAAAGCATAGCTCCTTTCGGTTGACCCGTCGTGCCTGATGTGTAGACCATTAGACAATTGTCATCCATACTAATGTCAACGTCCACAACCAAACTTTCTTGTTCGTTAATAACTGCTAACATGTCATGAACACCTAAAATCAGCGGCTTAGGTTTGCAAATCTCCCCGGGAACATTAAGGGTAGGCTTTGCCGGCAGAAATTCTCCATAATTAGTAAGGATTACTTGCTCAACTACTGTTTTTAATAGTACGTTTTCTACAACGTCATACAAACTATCGGCTGTTATGATTATTCTAGCTTCCATGTCGTTTAGTTGATACTCAAGTTCCCACTCCTTGAACAATGGACTACAGGGCCCTACAACCGCCCCAATTTTCTGGATACCATAATGCGCAATAAAATACTGAGGACAATTCGAGAGAAAAAGAGCTATATGCTCTCCTTTCTTAACTCCAGAGCTTATTAAATATGCCGCAAACTTTTCGCTAAGATCATCTAATTCTCTATAGGTAATCTCCCGCCCATACCAGATGATCGCAATTTTCTCAGGGTTTAGGTGAGCATGGTCCCTCAAATACTCGTGCAGAGGTTTCTGACCTAAACGATAGGTTAAGTCGGGGGCTAAATAACTGGGCCAATCCTTCCGAACGTGTTCGTCCATATTAGCTACCTCCCCAATTTTTCATGCTGACTTAACATGGCCAGACCAAACTATTTGGGAACACCTTGAGATGAGTACAAGAGTAGTTTAAATCATTAGTTTACCGATTAATGATTTAGGGAACTTTATCTCTTTTAAAGCCAAAACATCAATCAACCACTTTATAGATAATGTCTTGAACACTTACCCGAGGGCGCTGTGCCGGGTTTTGATCCGGAAAGCCTACAGGCATCAATCCTGTGATCACCAGATGTTCAGGCATCTCCAAGATCTGGGCAATCTGCTTAGCCTTCATTAATTGTACAAAGCAGGTACCTAGACCCAACGAAACAGCCCTCAAAGCGATATGTTCCATAGCAAGTCCGACATTTAACATGGCATGTGGGATAAAGGCCTTCAAAGCATTAGCATCTTTAGGTTGATCAATGCCAGGATAACTTTCGAAGGCTTCCGGCCCGAAAACCCCTGCATCGATTAGTTCCTGCAATCTTTTCTTGGTATCATTAGCATAGGTCATGAGATCAGCACAACAAACTAATAGAATGGGGGCCTGGCTAAGAAATTTCTGATTAAATGCAGCTGCTTGAATTTGTTCTTTTATGGTCTGATTCTTGACGACAATAAATCGCCAAGGCTGATGATTCGTTCCGGACGGGGCTAAACGGGCTGCCTCCATTAATTCCAGCAACATTTCGTCCGAGACTGGATCAGCTTTATATTTGCGGATACTCCGCCGCTCCATCATAGTTATCTTAATATCCAAGACTTTACCACCTTTCAGGAATCAATTTCTAAATATGTTTAATGACTGACTCATAAAAATATCGCCAGCCCTTCTCTAGTTGTCATACAATAGCAAATAATTCTATTAGGTTATTAGAAAGCTTCTTCAGGAATATCGATAGCAGAGGTGTCGCCCTCTTTAATAATCCGCACTGTTGCCGCCACATCCGGAACAATATTGAGTATATAAAATTTAGCGCTAAATACCTTTCCGGCATAGAAAGCTTTGTCTGAGTTCCCCTGTTCCAGTTTTTCTTGGGCCACTAAGGCTTGCTGCATCAGCAAACAGCCCCCATAAAGTTCAGCTGTAATCCGCAAGATTCTCGTACTGTACAATGGAACCAGTTTAATGTTTTCTTTAAAATAGCCTAAGACGGTACCTACAAGATCCTGGTACGCCATTAATGCTTTACCCAGCACCTCAAACTCTCGAGCAAACACTTTATGATTCTGGTTGGATTGGACAAATGTCGCCATTTCCATCATCCATTCTTTGAAGACATTTCCTTTATCTAGGCTCCATTTACGACCCACTAGGTCCATTGATTGGATAAAATTAGTACCCTCCCAGATAGAATAAATCTTAACATCCCTGGCTTGACGTGCTACTGGGTATTCCTCAGTAAATCCGTAACCACCGAAAACTTGAATAGCTTCAGTGATCATTAACCACCCTTGGTCAGAGCAATAGGCTTTGATTAAAGGTGTAATAACTTCAAGGGCGCGCTTTGCTGCCTTAATATCTCCAGGATCATCCCCAAATTCAATTAAATCCAAGTAATAGTAACCTTTAAAAATCATCGCTCGCATTGCTTCCAGCGTGGCCTTTTGTGTGAGCAGCATACGACGAACATCTTCGTGCTGAATGATAGGAACCCTGCCAGCTTTGGGATTGTGAATAGGTCGCCCCTGTATGCGCTGTTTAGCATAATCAACTGCATTATTATAGGCCACAGTCGCCACCGCTAGGGCACTATGCCCCGTATCCAACCTTGATCCATTGATCATCCTAAACATTTGTGCAATACCTTGTCCAATCCCCTTTTCATCCGGCGGGCTGCCTAATAAAACCCCGCGGCATTGACCCTCTTCCCCAAAGCTAAGTACCGCTGTTGAAGAACCCTTAAGACCCATCTTATGCTCTATACCAACAGTCGATACATCGTTGGATTCTCCCAGACTGCCGTCTTCATTAACCCAAACCTTTGGTATGATGAATAACGAAAGTCCTTTAGTGCCAGGGGCAGCTCCGTCCACCCGGGCTAACACCAGATGAATAATATTGTCCGTAAGATCATGATCTCCTCCGGTAATAAAGCATTTTGTCCCTTTCACCTTATAGATTAAGGGGTTTTCTGTTGGATAGGCTTTGGTTGTCATATCCCCTACATCAGACCCACCACCGGGTTCTGTTAGACACATGGTCCCTTCCCAAACACCTTCAAACATTTTTGGAGTATAGAGAGAGATCTGTTCAGGTGAGCCAAACGCCTTGATTACAGAGGCTATACCTCCGCTTAATCCAACGTAAGGAGACATAGAGGGATTCGCCCCAATAATAAACTCCCGGACCCCTTGATTCAAAATCTCTGGTAAAGCACCCTCTCCTTCAACGTCACTGTTGCTGGCACCCCAGCCATTTTCTTGAATAAACTTGAAGGCTTTATGAAAAGAAGGGGGCACTGTAACTTTCCCATCCTTAAAAATTGCTCCAATTGTATCTCCATCATCATTGGTTGGAGCAACGACTTCTTTGCTCATTTTTAAGGACTGGTCAAGTATTCCATCCACATCCTCAATACTGATATAGTCCCTAAACCTTTTTAATTCTAAGATCTTTTTTCCATCTAGCCATTCTTTGATAATAAACTTGTGATCACGATTGCTGTACATAAATTTACTAGCCATTAATTTCTCTCCTTTACCTATTTCTTTTTCGATCTAGGTTTCATTCCTGCGATGGCCCTGACAATGTCCTTTTTAGATTCCATATCATATTGGGAAGTGATAGCGATCTGTTCCATAATCGGAGATCCACCGCCATGATAAGCACCATACAGGGTGGCACCTGCGGAGCCAGAGAGACCAAAATCGATGAAGTTCATCCAAAACTTAATTTGTTCTTCTATGGGCATCTTAGGATTACGATTCAGATACTTTTCCAATAAATTTTTGATTTCAGGGTTTGTCAGGTCATTTTCGTAGGGGAAGGTAGCAGGCATCCCCCCTGCAATGTTGCAAAGGATCTCTTGTTCATGAAACACGGCCTCACCGGTCAGGCACCTGCCAACGTTGGCATAAATTGAGTTGGGAATATAGCTGCCAGGTCCATAGGGTACTACTCCCAAACCAGGCATAAAAACTTCAGGCTTACTAAGTGCAGAGGACGTGTAGCCTGCCGCATAGCCAAGTTCACCAGTCATAATCAGTTTGGATAACATTTCGCGCACATGGGGGGTCTTTTCAATCCCATTAATTTCTGCTGCAAGGGCACCCATCCCGATAACATAGTCAAGCATTGCAGGTTTACAGCCAGAATAGGAATGACGATGGAACAAAGCAAATAGCAGGGCAGTCATACCACCATGCTGAGTTTCTCCACATAGAAATACGCGTTCCCAAGGAATAAAGCAATCATCAAAGATGACATAGGAGTCCGTGTAGCCGTATTCTATCCCCCTCTGATAAGTGTCACGCTTCCGATAATTATGGAAGTGAACTATCTGCTTGACCCCTTCATAGTCTGATGGAACTGCAAAGGCCAAGGCATAAGCTTCCTCACCCTTTTGTAAGGCTCGGTTCGGCACGACGAGGATCTCGTCAGAAATAGATGCTTCTGAAATATGAACTTTGCAGCCGCGCACAACGATCCCATCGCTCCGTTCTTCCACAACATGGACATACATATCCGGGTCATCCTGCTCAGCTGGCCGCTTCAAACGCTCTCCCTTAACATCAGTTTGCGCACAGCTTACCACGAGATCTTCTCTTTGGAAACGCTCGAGCCATTTAAGCCAGTTATCATGGTAGGCTGTCTTGGCTTTGGTGGACTTCTGAGCTTCGAAAGACACTGCGTGAATTGCATTAGAAGCGTCAATTCCCATGCATCGTTGAATGCACTGCCCAACCTTATTGACTAAGAAACGAGTCATGTCTTGCTTCTTGTGCAAGTCATCAGCGTTTTGGTGAATATGATTAAAACGGTTAATGATTTCCCCTGTAATGTGAGATTTTGCCGTACAAAGATCCTTACTGGCGGGGTCCCAGGCCGCATCAAAGGTTAAGCCCATTACGTTAAGAGCACCTTCTTGAAGTGGATCTAACCTATCAATCATGCCACCATTAAAATAGAGGTTTCTGTTCATCTTGCTTAGCCCTTCGATATACTGAGCTCTTGTTCTCATAGTTATTCTCCTTCATCCAAATGTAACCATATTTTTTTAAATATTCTGATACGTTGCTTTATTGCAAGCCCTATGCCAACTCTTGGAATATACAAAAAAACCCTCTTGTCTGGCAAAAAGCAGTCCACTGAGGGTTTTTTCCTATGTAAGGAAATAGATACAAAACCATATTCTTTTTTTAATTTTTGTGCGCAAAGCGCACATGTCTTCCTTTAAAGTTATAGCATGCCTATTGATTATTTATTAAAATTAATCAGTCGATACCGTATCTAATTAACTTATCGTAAAAAACCCGTCTCGAAAACCCCAAGGCTTTCATAGCTTTAGTACGGTTGTTGTTATATGTATCTAAGGCTGATAATATTAGTTCCTTTTCCATCCTAGCGAGTATCTCCCTAACAGCGTAAGGCTTATCCTTTAATGTCATGTTATTATCGTCGGTCGGAATCATGCGAGCGGGTAAGTGCTGAATTTCAATGGTCCCGCCCCCACAGACAATACTTGCATGTTCTAAAACATTTTGTAATTCCCGGATGTTACCGGGCCAGTTATATTCCTGAAAAAATCTTATCACTCTGGGCGACAGATTCAGCTCATGCCCGACTTCCCGTGAGAACTGATCAAGGAATGTCTTAGCGAGGGCCAGTAAATCATCCTTACGTTCACGTAGTGGGGACAATGTCAGTGGTACAATATTTAGCCGGTAGTACAGATCAAGCCTGAACGATCCGTCATTGATCATTTTTTCTAAATCTCGGTTAGTTGCTGCAATCACTCGTATATCGACCTTGATTGTTTTATTCCCACCTACCCGTTCGAACTCTTTTTCTTGCAATACACGTAATAACTTTGCTTGCATAGTGAGACTCATATCTCCAATTTCATCGAGAAAAATAGTTCCACAATGGGCCAGTTCAAACTTACCAAGTTTACCTCCCTTTTTAGCCCCTGTAAACGCTCCGTCCTCATATCCAAACAGTTCACTCTCAATTAAATTCTCAGGCATCGCGGCACAATTCACCTTGATCATGGGCATATCCTTGCGTCTGCTACTATTATGAACAGCCCTAGCTAATACCTCTTTCCCAACTCCACTTTCACCAAGAATTAGAACCGTACTATCTGTACGTGCTACCTTAGCTGCTAATACTAAGGTTTTCTTCACTCGAGTGTTTTGACCTACATATTCTTTGAAAGACAGGGGCAGCTGTTCCCATTGTTCTAACTGCTGTTTCAAATAATCCGCTACACCCTTTGTCTGCTGTAACTCACGGTTTAGTTCTACAACATCCGTAATATTTTTAAAAATTGAGACACAGCCAATGATATTGTTGTTATCATCATATAAAAGAAATGAACTTCCTACCACATTGATACCAAGGGAATCCAAGTAATCCCCGCCTATTTGGTATGGATTGCCCGTACGCAGTACGTTGATTGCCTCAGCCTTAGGTTCAATTTTATCTAGCCTGCGCCCTAATACTTTTGCTACTGGTACCCCCAGAATCTTGGCATAGGCTTCGTTTGCATAAACAATTCTTGTATCTAAGTCGATAACCATAACGACATCATGAATATTATTGAGGATTTCAAATAGAAGTTTTCGATCCCATCGCGGAAAAGCCTTCGTTATAACAGCATGGGCTCTATCACTCATGTTAATCCTCCAATTTAAATCTTCTGTCAATATTATACAGGTTGCATCTATTGAAAGTAAATAACCCCGACCAATTATTTTAATAATTTAAAATATTATAATAAATAACCCTAGAACATGAGAAAGCACTAAACAAAGCATTTTCTCCTATGCTAGGGGAAGTAGGATAGGTCCCCGCACTATGCTTTGGCACAGAAAGCCTCTAGTACGATAGGAACACTATGTTTTTTGTTCAACTTTAATTAAACTAGTTTACTATGTGTGCCAAACCCGATAAAACTATCTCCTCTTTTTTATTGTAAGCTACTATATCGCAAACTATTACCTTTTCAGTACGTAATCGTATAGAGCCGCAAAAGGTAATCTTGTCCCCTGGACGAACTACCTGCTCGAAACGAACATTAAGCTTACTTATTCTCCCCGTTTTGCCGATCCATTCCGTTAGCATAGCCTCTAATTGACCCATAGTTAGCGTTCCATGCGCTACCATACCCTCTAGACCAACTTGACGCGCATAGGTGTCATCTAAATAAATAGGGTTAAAATCACCGGAAGCCTCAGCAAATTGTCGAATTTGGACGTGGTTAGGTTCCCATTCTCGGATGGGTCCTCGATCAGAGACCTGATAATTATTCAAACACTTATCCCCCTTAACCGGGGTTATTAATGTCGAACTGCAGGAAAAAACCAACTCGCCTGTTAGGTCATAACCAGTCGTTTCAAGTACCACTAACATTATCTTTTCAAGCTTGCTGGTTCGTTCATGAACATCTTTAATACGCCGTTTATAGGTAAGGCTATCTCCAACAGAGAGAGAACGTCGATAGGCTATCTTCTGCTCTCCGTGGATCATTCCAGCATTGGTCAGTTCAAGCCCTGGAATATCAGCATGAAGTAACGTTCCTATATAGGTTACTGGTACCTCACCATTAAACGGAATTCCTATGCCCTCGGCAAACCTACGCACTTCCTCGAGCCTAATTTTCAATACAACAGACTCGCTTTCTCGACCAATTAATTCTTTCCCTATCATAAAACTTCGCCTTCCCCTTTTTGCAGATGATCTTATCGATCAGAGACAAGCTTCTGTTTAAGTTCCTTAAGTTTTATCTGTGCGACTTCTAATTGAGGATCGAGAACATTAGCTACCATATACTCATTAAAAGCTTCATGCAGCTTACCCGCAGCTTCTTTAGCAATCCCCTCACCTAAATGTCTCATAGCAAGGCTTTCGTGATCTATGTCATCCTCGTTATGTCCAATGTGCAAAGCAACTTATCCTCCTTATTGAGGGCAAAAAGCAAGTTCACATAGCCCACTGCCCGTTGCATCTTTACTATAAGTTATATTCACCTTGGTTCCAGCTTTTTGGGCAGCGACCTCATTAGCTGCCAAACAAAAAACCTGACAATCCTTTATTCCTTGATCAGCCAAAAACTTACTTAAACTGCAGTTAAAGCTTCGAACCTTTAAAGCTTTTGTAGTCGCCTCCGTAACCGTCCAAGCATCCCTTGGACGTAGAGACAGTATCCCAAGTTCAATGTACCTTTCTAGGACGTGAGGGAACCGAATCCCTGTTTGCTGGGCTACCTGTTCAATCATCTCACCTGTTCTATCCATGAATTCCTTTGAATCTGCTTCCTTTATCAAAAGATCCATAAACGTTCTACCCTTTTCAGCCAAAAAACCCTCATTTGTCTTTTCAGTCGAGTCAATCAAATGATCTATCGGAAATTCCTGTTGGACTTTGTAGATTAGTTCCTTGGGCAGATCATACACATAATCTTGGTCGGGGACTGATTTTAATCGTCGGCCAGGTGCAACCTCCGCGCTGGGATTGCCTTTGACTTTTTGCAAGACCTTAAAATCCAACGTCATACTTAACTCTCCTTTTCTATCATTCCATTACGCTCTCTAAGTTGGGTTGCCCGTTCTTCTCTAAATTTCTGGGCTAACTGCTCACGCGGTAAGAATTCCAAGTATATTGCACCCGTAGGACAATTCTTAACACAATCGCCACAACCGGAACATTTATCAAAATAACGCCCTATAATCTTGTATTCACTAGGATCAGTTTCTCGCCCTTTCCATACCTTTGTGGGACCACATACAAAAACCACGGATGGGCACACACTTAAACATTGGCGACATCCTAATGGATCCTTACATAAATTATAGTCAATGTTAATTTGTGCAAGCATTTTTCAATCCCCCCTTACCAGTTCTCTGCTAGTCCAGGCATACTTTCCCTATCGAATAATTCGATAGCTCCAGTCGGACAAGCCGTCAAACATAATCCGCAGCCAAAACACTGATCCATATCAACATAAGCCTTGTTAGTGTAAACTTCTAGGTTAAGAGCCTTGAACTGGCAACGGCCTAAACAGCTTTTGCATCCAGTACACTTTTCGCGATCGACTTTTGCAACCGTATGCCCTTTCAACAGGAATTTAAAATCATAGTCAATCCTGTTACGAACTGCAACACACCCTGGATACTCGCACTGACATAATCCTCCTATGTACGGCGTACCAAACACATCAACAGTCTGAACTCGACCCTCTTTGTGGTTCATTAAAGCCCACTGCTTGGCCTCTTCTGGGGTGATAAATTCTACTCCGCCGCGATAGGTCTCTGGCCAGCGTTCCCATTTGTACATACCCGGTCCTATGCCCATACACGTAAAATTCTCTTCATCAGGCATACCCCTCTGCACCCGACGGCATCCGCAGGTCATTTTTGCTAGAGGATAGGCAATATCTAGGATGTCTAAGTATTCATCCAACGTAACAACTTGCCCAAAGTGAGTTTGATAGGCATGTTCCAAGGCTTCTCGTTTTATTTCCGCTTCCCATTCAAGATCCCCGCTGATTCGGGCTTTAACTAGCTCAGCTACCACACCCGCTCCCATACCTGCTGCCTGTGGGTCTGCATCAGCACCCTTTGATTCCTGACCTTCCTTACGCACTTTATAAAGTCGTCGAGCATAGTTCTCAGGGTTGAGATACCATTTCTGACCATTACCATATTTTTCACATACCCAACACATACCGAGATTCCTCCTTTGCAATTCATCTATAATCTATTTGCAAAATATATGCCAAGTAGGGATATTCCTCTAAAATTGCGGTTTAACAACTAAGTAGCAGTAAATTCTGTTTTATCTCCATCGGGCTCTGTGTACGTTTCTCATACATGTAGTATTCAATCACATGTGCCTATACCTTAAATTGTTCGACTACATCTTTAATCTGGCTTGCGTTTTGAGCCAGAGATTGGGCAGTTGCAGCTACAATTTGCATCGTTGCAGATACTTCAGTAGTAGACTCCTCAATATGTTCTGCCTTTTGTACAGCTTCTTCAGAAACTTGTTTTACCCTATCGACATAAAGATTCATTTCCTCCATACTTCCAAGCATTTGCTCGCTTGAGGCAGCAATATCGGAAATATTAATAGATACATCTTTCGTCGAATTCGCAATAATAGCTAATGTCTCTTGTGCATCATGTATGGAAATGACACTCTCTTTTACTTTAGAATCTGTCTTCATCATTCCTTCTACTGCCGAACTAATACTCTGTTGAATAAGTGACGTAATATCCGTAACTTCCCGTGTTGAAGAAGCTACATTCTCTGCGAGTTTACGTATTTCGTCAGCAACAACGGCAAAGCCCTTTCCTTGTTCCCCCGCTCTTGCTGCTTCTATCGCCGCATTTAGTGCCAAAAGATTGGTTTGCCGTGCCACTTGAGCTATTGTTTCCGTGATCGAACCAATGCGATTTGATTGTTCAGCTAGTTCCTCTATGGTCCGCACAGAATTGTTCACCGATCTATTCGTCTCTTCCATTGTAGCGACGATAACCGAAAGCTTAGATAATCCATCTTCAGAATGCTTTTCCGATTTTACGGCCTCATGGGAAACAGACGTAGCCCTTTCGGCGATCATTTGAGCAGCATTTTCGAGCTCCGATACCATTACTTGCATTTGCTGTTGTGTTCTTGCTTGTTCCCGAGCCTCTGAGGCCATTTGAGTCGTAAAATCAACGACATTGAGGTTCGTCGCAGTAACCTCTTCAGAGCTTGCTGATAATTCCTCCGAGGAAACAGCCCAAGCCTTTGCCATCTCGCGCAACTTATAAATAATACCTCCGAAGTTATCCATCATATCGTTAAAGGCTTGCCCTAATTCAACAACGCTATTTTGGGAAACACTGATTCTTTGTGTTAGATCCCCTTGCGCGACCTGAACAATCTTTTGCTGCATTATATATATAGGCTTAAGAAATCGGATGTAATTTTTTAAAGAAGCAAAAACCCCTATGAGAATGCCAGATAATACAAACATAAATAGTATTTTTATTGAATTTGACCGATCAAGTTTCATAATATAAGCTATCACTAGTCCCATTATAGATACCATAGGAACCACCGTAATTAATGTTTGACCAATGTACTTGACCAAACTGATTGTATGCTTCTTGTTTTCCTTTTTTTCATATGTGCCTTCCACTGAATCCCCTCCCGTTTTATCCCAAAAGTGGCTATACGATAATAACCCGGTTTTGAATATTATGATAATTTAATCAATTAATGTTCACTATCCTCAAATATTAAAGTACTCTTCTGCTATTATTTTAAACCTCTTTGTGAACACGAAGGGTATCGTTTATACCTTAAAACGTTCAATTTCTTTCAGAAGTTGATTGGCATTTTTCGCTAGAGACTGGGCCTCTAACGCTACTACTTGCATAGTTGCAGTCACTTCAAAAGTTGCTTGCTCAATAGATTCTGCCGTGATAGCTGCTTCCTCAGAAACTTGAATAACTGTATTTACATAGTTCGTCATTTCTTTCATACTTCCAAGAGTTTGTTCAATAAAAGAGGCAATATCTGAAATGTTAACTGACACCTCTTTTGTTGAAGAAGTAATAACTGAAAGAGTTTCTTGTGCTTCACGGATTGAAGCAACACTATCCTTAACCTTTAAATCTGTTTGCATCATTCCTTTAACTGCATAATTAACACTCTGTTGGATAAGAGTCGTAATTTCTGTAACTTCCCTTGTAGAAGTAGCTACATTCTCTGCGAGTTTGCGAATCTCGTCAGCAACCACGGCAAAACCTTTCCCATGTTCCCCAGCACGAGCTGCTTCAATTGCTGCATTCAGTGCTAAAAGGTTCGTTTGTTGTGCTACTTGAGCAATTGTTTCGGTGATAGAACCAATATGATTAGATTGTTCGGCTAGTTCCTCAATGGTTCGCGCAGATTTATATACAGCTTTATTCGTCTCTTCCATTGTTGAAACAATAACTGAGAGTTTGACGAGTCCATCTTCCGAATTTCTTTCAGATTTAACAGCCTCTTCGGAAACGGCCATGGCATTTTGGGCAATCATTTGAGCAGCACTTTCCAATTCAGCGACCATTGTTTCCATCTGTTTTAAGGTTTGTACTTGCTCTCTCGTATCTAAGGCCATTTGGCTTGTAGACTTGGCAATGCGGTTATTCGTTGTGGTTACTTCTTCGGAGCTTGCTGATAATTCTTCTGACGAAACAACCCAAGAGTTTGCCATATCACCAATGTTATGTATGATTTCGTTAAAGTTAATAATCATATGGTTAAACGCCCGCCCTAACTCGGCAATATCACGTTTTTTTGCTGTGTCAATTCGTTGAGTTAAATCTCCTTCTGATACCAAACGAATTCCTTGTTGCATGGCATAAATGGGCTTAAAAATTAAGTAATAATTTTTTATCATTATAATAAATCCGATGAATGTCGCTGATAGTACAAAGCCTAGAAAAACTACAAGAGATTTTGACCAGTTAAGTTTCATAAAATAAGCTATTACTAGACCCATAACGCTAAGCATAGGAACAGCAATACCCAAATTTTTGCCCAGATACTTTCCTAAACCGATATCCTGCTTTCCCTTTTTAGGGTATTCCTCACTACCATACATTAAGCCTCATCCTCCTTCCTTTAGAGAATCGCTTTGAGAACTTTAAACCGTTTTAATTCTTGTTGAATTTGACTCGCATTTTGGGCTAGCGATTGGGCTTCTGACGCAACATTTTGCATGGTTGAGGCAACTTCAGTGGTCGAGTCTTCAATTGCCTCTACTGTTGCTTCTGTAGCTTGTGAAACAAGGACAAACCTATTTACATGCTTCTTCATTTCCTCCATACTTTCTAGTGTTTGCTCACTAGATGAAGCAATATCTGAAATATTTGCCGAAACTTCTTTTGTTGAATGTGTGATGATCTCTAAAGCCTTCTGAGCCTCCTGTATTGAGGCAACACTAATTTTTACACTCGAATCTGTTTGCATCATGCCTTTAACCGCATAATCTACCCTATGTTGAATAAGAGTAGTAATTCTCGTTACTTCACGTGTTGAAGAAGCTACATCCTCTGCGAGTTTGCGGATTTCATCTGCAACTACCGCAAACCCCCTCCCATGGTTCCCGGCCCGAGCAGCTTCTATTGCAGCGTTCAGTGCCAATAGATCTGTTTGGTTTGCCACTTGGGCAATTGTCTCAGCGATTAATCCGATACGATTTGATTGATCCGCTAGATCTTCGATAGTCCTAACAGAATTGTTTACGGACTGGTTTGTCTCCTCCATAGTAGTCACTATTTCGGAGAGCTTCGCTAATCCTGCCTCCGAATGTCTTTCAGATGTCACAGCTTCTTTAGAAACTGACTTTGCTCTTTGTGCTATCATACGAGACGCATTTTCAAGTTCGGTTACCATAGTTCTCATTTGTTCTAGCGTTCGTACTTGATTATGAACTTCCTCAGCCATTTTACTTGTATTACTGGCAACATCGCTATTCGTTGCAGTCACTTCTTGAGAGCTAGCGGATAATTCTTCAGACGAAGTAACCCATAGGTTTGCCATCTCTCCAATCTTATGAATAATTATATTGAAGTTCTTCACCATCTGGTTAAATACTCGACCTATATCCGCTAAATCGCTTTTTTTGTTAATATTAATTTCTTGGGTTAAATCTCCTTGAGCAACCAAGATAATCCCCTTCTCCATCTCATAGATTGGCTTCAATAGAGAATAGTAGTTCTTTAGGGAAACAAGAGCTCCTATGGCTGCTCCAAAAAAAAGAAAATACAAAAACAAAGATAAGGTTTGAGGCCTACTTAGATCAATTAATAAAGCAAGAGCCAATCCAACCGAGGAAACCACTGGAACGCCTATTCCTAAGTTTTTGCTAAGATACTTGCCCAAACTTACCTTCTGCTCTCCCTTATTAGGTTTTCCTTTGCTACCTCTCATTTTTGTCCGCTCCTCATATTTATTTCAGACTAATTATTAATAATTAGTCTGAAATGCAATTGCTTATTATACTGCCTGTTTTTTTAGTTGCTCCCACCCATAAACATAATGTAATTGTACGAAAAGAAGCCCTGGATGAATCTTCTGTTTGCCAAAGTTTGAGGCAGTTAAATATACTGTCTCAGCTGGATGGTATTCGTTAATTTGTTGGTACAATTGCTCTCTAATTTCTTGACAACGTGCAACTAAGTTATCACTATCTGATCCATGCCCCGGTAAATAAGTATGAGTGCGAAGGGCTTCGATCCTTTTTAGACTTTCCAGATAGCTAGGCAAACCGCTAACCACATTGCCCTTTTCCTGCCAGATCCCAGGATAGGGAATCTCATCAGGAAGAAGCATGTCTCCTGAAAATAGTATCGAATCTTTCTCATTATAAAACGACATATGTCCAGCTGTATGGCCCGGTGTAGCAATCGAACGCAACAATTTATTACCCGCCATGATAGTTTCGTCGGGTTGGATGAATGTTACTTGATCGGGTAAGGCTGTTAAGTATTGTAGTCTTTTTGAAATCTTCAGCATCCCCGGTATTTCCATTTCTGGAACTCCCCATTCCTGAGTTGCCCATTCATTAAGACGATTGAAGGCTTGTCCCTGTACAAAACTCGTCCATTCTTGGTAATCCCGAGTACCTACAACTATTCGTGCTCCTTCTTGGGCAAAAGTTTTTGCTGCTCCCGCATGGTCAACATGCCAATGAGTAACCAGGATCTGCTCTAGTTTTTTAATCCCTACCTTTTTCATACCTTCACGAACAGCCTCAATTACTTCTGGTGTATTAGTTCCTGCATCTAACAACGTGGGTACTTCCCCTGCGAACAGGTATAGATTTACAGCATCCACATTGAAAGATAAAGGAATTTTTAACATAAAAACATTATCTGATACTTCTTTTATGTCTGTCATTTTAAAGATTACCTCCATAATCAATGATTATTTATTACTTTTATCTGTATAATAAAGTACAATTGAATAGTAAGGCAAAAAATGATTCAATAATCTAAATGCACAAGTTCTAGTACTAACAGTTTAGTGTCAGTCAGGAGGATATCAATGAATAACACCCAAACATCCGTAAAAGATAACCCTTATCAATACCGAGTCATTTGCGAGCGTTGCCACAAGACGCTATTCTATTCGGGTCAAGAAAATGGAGAAACTATATCCGTGCTTTGCGATAAATGCACGGAAGCAGTAATTGAACGATAATTAATTGACACAAAAAACTGAAAATAGGTTTTCAACAAAAGGCCATGTCCTAATAAGACGATGGCCTTTTGTTATATCATAATTGTTATTGTATTATCTTTTTAGTAATTGCTGGGATATCCTTCTTTTTCAATAATATATTTAGCAATTTCTTGTCGCATTCCGATCATATCCACGTTGGGACGTCGAACAAGCTTACGCATTCCAGCCAGTACAGTGTTGAGGGAATCCCCTTTCTCGACAGCACAAAGAACTTCCTTTGCCTGTTGCTCAAGAATATTAAATGCTGCGTAAGCACCAAGAGTTGCAGCCTTTTCGACAAAGGCTTTATGCTCTTCAGAAACATCCAAGTTTTGAACTTTCTGAGCACGTAAAACTCCACTTTCCATAGCGTAGACTTGGAGGACCATCTCAGCCATTCCCGTTAGAATAAATTGGTTGTCCTTCAAAGCCATACCCAGGTTTTGCGCTGCCAGCCCTGCAGCCATTAAGCATAGTTTCTTAGCCTTCTGGGTCATTTGGTTAAGTGCTTCTAATCCTTCTGCACTATTACCCATTCCAGCTGAAACCAGATCTTTACTAACGGCTTGGGCTGCCTGAAGTAAAGGAAGTTCACCTGTCATAGCTCGCTTCAAGAGTGTTCCTGGAACAAGCAGACGGTTAATTTCATTTGTTCCTTCAAAAAGTCGATTAATACGAGAGTCACGATACATACGCTCAATAGGATATTCCTTGATAAAGCCATAACCGCCATGAATCTGAACCCCTTCATCCACGGCGAAATCCAAAACTTCGGAAGCATAGACTTTGTTGAGGGAACACTCAATCGCATACTCCTCTAAAGCCTTTCCAGCCTCTTTACGGCAGTCTCCCGTTAGATCGAGACCATGGAATCCAGTCTCCATAAGACCGGCAGTACGATAAACCACACTCTCAGCCATATAGGTCTTGGTGGCTATTTCTGCAATCTTATGTTGAATTGCCCCAAAGGTATTGAGTGCTTCTCCGAATTGTTTACGTTCGGAAGCATACTTCAAAGCAGTCTCCAGGACCACCTGCACACTACCGATAGCCCCAGCTGCCAATTTAAAGCGGCCGACATTCAAGATATTGAACGCCACAACGTGTCCACGCCCCAGTTCACCGACCACGTTTTCTACAGGAACCATTACATCTTCCAAGATTACTTGACGGGTTGAAGAACCTTTAATTCCCATTTTCTGTTCTTCTGGTCCAAAAGATAGTCCCGGTGTTTCCCGTTCGACGATGAAATTGGTCATTTTTCCGTCTACCTTAGCATAGACGAGGAAAACATCAGCAAATCCCGCATTGGTGATAAATTGTTTAGTACCATTGAGGATATAATGGGTTCCCTCTGCATTTAAAACAGCGGTGGATTTCGCGCCTAAAGCATCCGATCCCGAACCAGGTTCAGTTAAGCAATAGGCTGCAACTTTAGTACCGTTAGCAAGTCCCGGCAGATATTTTGCCTTTTGCTCAGGTGTGCCAAAGTAGACAATGGGTAAGGTTCCAATCCCAGTATGCGCTGCATAGGCAACTGCAAATGACCCTCCCCGAGGAACTTCTTCACCTACCACTACTGTGGAAGCCTTATCCATAGCTAGACCTTCAAATTCTTCAGGGACTTCTAACCCTAGTAACCCCAATTCTCCAGCTTGGCGCATAAATTCACGAACAACGCCTTCTTGTTGCTCTTCCATTTCCTCTATCTTTGGAGCAACTTCTTTGGACATAAAATTATGAGCCATACGCTTAAGTTGCTTATGGTCTTCATTTAATTCCTCTCGTACGTATACTTGATCAGGAGAAACTTCAGCGAGTAAAAAACCGCCTCCGCGTAATTCTAATTCCATGGTTACATCCTCCTCTTTATCGAGGTACGAAGTTCGAGGTTCGAAGTTCGAATGGAGACGTTCGCTTTCGAACGCCTTAACATTGAACCGAATTACTCTACTCTGCACCAGGTGCTTCTTCTACATTTACAGATTAAGTTTTGCAAGTCGGGAACGGTTCTCTATGTTTATCCAATGCCGAGAACCGTCCCTACGCTTCGCCCTGCTTGCGCAAGTCAAGGGTGTTCGGGGCTCGAAGGGTTCATTCTTCGAACCCCGAACTCGCGTCTTGCATTTTACAATAATTCGTATACACCAGCAGCGCCCATGCCGCCACCGATACACATCGTCACCATACCATACTTTAATTTCCGCTTGCTCATTTCGCTCAAAAGCGTCGCTGTAAGTTTAGCACCCGTACAACCAAGGGGATGCCCAAAGGCAATAGCCCCTCCATTGACATTCACCTTAGCCGGATCTATGTCTAGCGTCTTAATGATCGCAAGCGATTGGGAAGCAAAAGCCTCATTTAATTCGAATAAATCGATTTGGTCAAGAGTTAAGCCTACTTGCTTTAATACTTTTGGAATAGCTCTAATCGGGCCAATACCCATTAGCTCTGGTTCTACACCGGCAACTGCAAAGCCACGCCAAACGGCTAAAGGTTTAAGATCAAGAGCCTTCAGTTTTTGTTCAGACATAAGTAGACTCATGGCTGCACCGTCACTGGTCTGGGACGAGTTCCCTGCCGTAACAGTACCCCCAGCTTTAAAGGCTGTCCTTAATTTCGCAAGAGACTCCGGAGTGGTCTCGGGACGAATCCCTTCATCTTTTGTGAACCACTTTTCCCCGGGTTTTCCGTACATAGGCAAAGGAACTGGGACAATCTCATTGTCAAAACGTCCGCTGCTTTGAGCAGCCCAAGCCTTTTGATGACTTGAGGCCGCAAAAACATCTTGTTGTTCACGGGTTATTTCATATTTCTTGGCTACATTCTCAGCAGTAATACCCATCGAAACATAGGCTTGTGGCGCATGTTCTACCAAGTATGGATTTGGTGCAGGTTTCATACCACCAAGCGGCACCGCTGACATACTCTCTGCTCCTCCAGCAATCATCACTTCTGCTTCGCCTAAACGTATTCTGTCTGCGGCCATAGATATCGCCTGTAGACCTGACGAACAAAAACGATTGATGGTTACCCCGGAAACATCAACGGGCAAACCAGCGCGCAGAGCCATGATCTTGGCCATATTCATCCCCTGCTCTCCTTCTGGAAAGGAGCAACCAATAACACAATCCTCAATCTCTGCTGGATTGAGAGAAGGAACTCGTTTAAGGATATCTTGTATAACATAAGCACCTAAATCGTCCGGTCGAACCAGAGCCAAGGCACCTTTGACCGCTTTACCAATAGCTGTCCGTTTGGAGTCAATAATGAAGGCTTCTTGCATGCTTTTCCCCCCCTAATTCCGTAATGGCTTGCCTTTAGCGAGCATGTGGCGGATACGATCTTGGGTCTTCGGCTCTCCGACTAGGCTCATAAAGGCTTCACGCTCGAGATCTAAGAGATATTGCTCATCCACAAGCATTCCTGCCGGGCGATCTCCGCCAGTAATTGCATAAGCGATTTTTTTGCCTATATGCTGGTCATACTCTGAGATATAATTGCCTTCGCGCATTCCATGCAACGCCAACTCTAAAGTCGCACGAACGCCAGCTCCACCGACTCTATATTTCGTTGGTAAATTAGGTCGGAAGTTGCGAGCCAAGTCAATAACTCGTGCCTTGGCATCCAATATTACGTGATCTGGATTCATGCTATAGCGATCATGGGCACGTAAGAAGCCCAGCTGCCGGGCTTTTTCAGCACTTGTTGAAACTTGAGCCATAGCCACGATCTCAAAACGCTTAGCAAAGAAATAATCAGGAGATACCTGCACACCTGGAAGGATTCCTTCCATAGCCCGTATAGCCATTTCCTTGGTTCCTCCACCGCCAGGAATTAAACCAACTCCAACTTCAACTAATCCCATGTAGGTTTCCGATGAAGCTTGAATAGCATGGGAGTGCAAGCAAACTTCTGCACCACCGCCAAGTGTCATTCCAAAAGGAGCCGCTACAACAGGTTTTTTGGCAAAT
The DNA here is from genome assembly GCA_003513495.1 of Desulfosporosinus sp. Taxonomy (GTDB): domain Bacteria; phylum Bacillota; class Desulfitobacteriia; order Desulfitobacteriales; family Desulfitobacteriaceae; genus Desulfosporosinus. The sequence continues at coordinate 83,672 of DOPM01000022.1, read as the reverse complement.
TTCAAGGCCATTGTTCCGTTCTGGAATTGACTAACCATATAGTTTAAATCATCCCAGTTTTCTTCCTCAGCTTCCAGGAGAATCTGCATCAGATTAGCACCCACGCAGAAATTCTTACCCTGATTGCCAATGACCATCCCCAGATAGTTCTTCTCGACTTCTGCCAGAGATTTATGAATCATGGTTAAAATATCTTCGCCAATGGAATTACTCGGAGAGTGGAATTCTAGGCACGCTACCCCATCTCCCAAGTCAATCAGGCTTGCTCCAGAATTACCCAAGATTTTCTTTCCATCTTTGTGGGCTTGCTTAAGGGAAAAGGCATAGGGACTGACTGCTTTTGGATGATATTCACCCTCCGCAAAGTATGAGACTTGACCAGATTCAGCTTTTTGATAGAATCGTCCGTCTCCGTTTGTGAGCACTTTCTCAACTAGGGGAGGTAAGGTTCCACCTTCGGCGATCACACGATCTGCGATTGCTTTGACTCCAAGGGCATCCCAAATTTCAAAGGGTCCCATTTGCCAGTTAAAGCCCCAACACATGCCTTCATCAATTCCAGAAATATTATCGGCAATATCCTCAGCAATCGTCGCAGCATAGAGCAAGACTGGTTTTAGGACATTCCAGGCAAACTCTGCCCCGGCATCCTTGCCATTTATTAAGGTGCGGATCTTTTCAGTTAGGCCGCCAGCCGCTTTGGCTTTGTCGAGGGACGCAAATTTCGCATTTTTCTTAGGAACATAAGTCATGGTTAAAGGATCAAGCACTTCAATAACTCTTCCTTGTGGACCTTTAGATTTTTTATAGAAGCCCTGCTTGGTTTTATCTCCTAGCCAACCATTGGTCAGCATTGTCTGCACAAATTCAGGCAAGGTAAAATTATCCTTTTCCCCAGGTACTCCAACGGCAACAGTATTAGCAGTATGGATAAAGGTATCCAGCCCGACCATGTCAACCGTTCTAAAGGAGGCGCTCTTAGGACGTCCCATCACTGGTCCAGTAAGAGCATCTACCTCATCCACTGTGAGACCAGAACGGAGCATTTCTTGAAGAGTCACTGCCAAACCAAACACGCCAATACGATTGGCAATGAAATTCGGTGTATCCTTGGCCAGGACAACTCCTTTGCCTAAGACCCTCTCGCCAAACTCTGAAATATAGGTTAGCACCGCTGGATCAGTATTTGGACCAGGAATAATTTCTAAGAGTTTCATGTAGCGCGGGGGATTAAAGAAGTGTGTACCTAAGAAATTGCGAGTAAAGCTCTCAGGCAAATCATCTACCATCGCTTTTAGAGAAATCCCTGAGGTATTAGAACTGACAATGGTTCCCGGGCGGATATTAGCAGCGATTTTCTTGAAAAGGTCCACCTTAATATCAAGGCGCTCTACGACAACCTCAATGACCCAATCAACTTCGCTTAAGCGAGCTAAATCGTCACTTAAATTTCCCACCTCAATACGTTCTGCAAATTCCGGTACAAATAATGGAGCAGGATTCATCTTCAATAACTTAACTTTATTGCCTTCTGCAATACTATTTCGTACCTTACGATCCTCCAAGGTTAATCCGGCTGCTTCTTCTTTAGCCGATAGTTTGGAAGGAATAATATCAAACAATAGGCTTGGGATTCCGGCATTGGCCAAGTGGGCAGCGATGGTGCTCCCCATCACGCCTGACCCTATAACTGCTACTTTATGAATCTGCATTTCCATCCTCCTCTCGTTTCGGTTCAACGGCACCTCGTTTTATTTTTTTCGGTTCTTCTTTTAACCGAAGTGCACTCTTAAATAAAGCTGTCATAGGCTCTATTCCACTTATCAAGGTTCGTGGACTACGGGCCATCACCCAATCAGATGTGGCCTCATCTAAAGCGCCAAAGATCAATTGACGAGCTATCCGCTTATCAATTTTGGGAACTTCTCCACAATCTATACCTTGCTGAATCACCCCCTCAATAAGGTTAAAATAATCACTAACCGTACTATTAATGGGTAATCGCACACGCGGGTCGGACTGCCTTAGCTCTAATTGAGTTACAATGGCTACAGAGCGGTTTTCTTCCATATAGGAAAAATGTGTCCTAACAATCGTCCGTAAGCGTGCTTCTGTCGTTTTACACTGTGAGAGCTCGCGACTCATACCCGTAATAAATTTTCCCATTCGATCCTGAAAAACCCTAATTAAAACATCCTCTTTGCTTTTGAAGTATAAGTAAATCGTACCATCTGCGACTCCGGCTAACCGAGCAATCTTGTTGACTTGACATTGGTGAAAACCGGATTCGGCAAAAGCTTCAATGGCAGCATCGAGAATCCGTTGGAATTTAATCTCGCGCTGCACGTCCATGTAATTACACCTCACCTCTTCTAGAAGATATTGCCTATGAATGAATAACCATTCACCTATAACCCATAATACCATAGCCTCTTAAAAAAATAAATAGATTTTTCAGAAATTATGGTCGGTTCTCAAAATAGTTTTGAACTTGACAAATAGCACGGCTGTCTTATGATTATGTTGTGTTATTGAATACCCCCCTATAATAGACATTAAACAATGAACACTAGCTAGTATGAAAGGACGATCAAGATGAAAGTGAGGATTTTCAGTTCCCCGGATTCTCGAATCTTAGAAAAAGAAGTTAATCAATGGTTAGAGGATAATAGTTGGGTTAAGGTGATCAATATTACTCAGAGCTCAGGAACAGCCACCGTCCTCTCTATTTGGTACGAGGAACCCAACGTTCCTATTCTTGGTTAATTGCAAGGGGAATAAAAAGCATCCTTGGTAAGCCTAAAGTGGCCTCCAAGGATGCTTTTTTTGCTATTAAAACTCCTACTCGCATCAAAATTTGTTTTATTAGGAAATACTAGGTATAGTGCCCCAGATTAATGTGACTTATAAAAAGGATGGTGTTTATGAAGGTTTCCCTCTTTGCGACCTGCCTTACTAATGCCTTCTATCCGGAAGTGGATCTCACGATGGCAAAAATACTTAAACATTTAGGGCATACTGTCGACGTTCCGGAAGGACAAGTCTGTTGTGGTCAAATAGCGTTTAATTCAGGCTATGTGGACGATGCTAGAGAAGTTGCCCGAACACTGATTAATTCCTTTGAACGAAGTGAAGTCGTAGTAGGTCCCAGTGGCTCGTGTATTGCTATGATTCATCACTATTACCCAACTCTTTTTGAGAAGGAACCGGTTTACCTCAAGAAAGCTGAAAATCTGATTCAAAAGAGTTATGAATTCTCCCAATTTGTTGTTGATGTTTTGAAGCAACCCGATCTAGGGGCACATTACAAAGCAAAAGCTACTTACCATCCCTCCTGCCATGCGACCCGACTTTTAGGCATTGGAGAGGCTCCACTCAAATTGCTTCAAAATGTAAAGGGACTGGAACTGCTCCCCCTGCCTGAGTCCCAACTTTGCTGCGGGTTTGGTGGAACGTTTTCTGTGAAAATGCCTAAGATTTCCGAAGCAATGGTCGCCGAAAAAGCCCAGCATGTTCTCGAATCAGGAGCAGATATACTTCTAGGACTTGATATGGGTTGTCTGATGAATATTTCCGGATATCTGGAAAAGATTAATAAGCCCGTGAAAACCATGCATATCATTCAGTTACTGGGGGAGGGAATAAAGCCATGACCATGTATAACTTAACCACCGACCAACGGGTGGATGAGGCCCTCGCCAATAACTTTTTGCGCCAAGCCACTCGCAGGGCTACGGATCGTTTACGGAATAATAAATACAAAGCTGCCGATGAATTGGGAAATTGGGAAGAATGGCGTGGCGCTGGTGAAACGATTCGTAAACATGTGATCGCCAACCTGGATTATTATTTAAATCAACTCATCGAACAGATGGAGAAACGCGGAGTGCATGTTCATCTGGCCAAAACCCCTGCAGATGCTGTAGGCATCGTACGTAAGATTGTTCATGAGCAGGAGGCTAAAAATGTCCTTAAATCTAAGTCCATGATCTCAGAGGAAATCCACCTCAATCACGCCTTAGAAAAGGATGGCGTCGCAGTCGTCGAAACAGACTTAGGGGAATACATCATTCAAATTGCCGGAGAGCCGCCATCTCATATCATTGTTCCAGCTATGCACAAGACTCGCCAACAAGTTGCAGACTTATTTGAACCCATTGCCGGTCATGCTCTAAGTTCGGATACTCCAACCCTAACCCGTTTTGTCCGCCTGCAAATGCGCGAGCAGTTTCTCCGTGGGGATATCGGAATCACAGGCTGTAATTTTGCCGTAGCTGAGACGGGAAGTATTGTCATGGTGACCAATGAAGGAAATGGTCGAATGGTCAGCACACTACCTCGTGTTCAAATTACACTTATGGGAATGGAGCGCATCGTTCCCTCATTTCGGGAACTCGATGTCCTGCTGAATTTACTCGCTCGAAGTGCCACTGGGCAACGCCTCTCCAGCTATACGACCATCCTCACTCCCCCTAAACATAGCGCCGATTCAGATGGTCCTGAAGAATACCACCTTGTGATTCTTGACCATAACCGCTCCGAGATTCTAGGGGACGAGCTGTTTCGCACCGCCTTAAACTGTATACGTTGCGGAGCATGCTTTAATGTATGTCCAGTCTACCGCCAACTCGGTGGACATGCTTATGGCTCTGTCTACTCAGGGCCAATCGGATCCGTGATAACCCCGCTGCTGGAAAAAGATTGGAAAAAGTGGGGACACCTCCCTTACTTCTCCTCCCTTTGTGGTGCTTGCTCCGAGGCCTGCCCCGTTCGTATTCCTCTCCATGACCTCTTAGTTAAACTTAGAATGAGAAAAACTCAGAGTGGTCACACTCCTCAAGTCGAGCAACATATTTTTAAAGCCTATCGCTACTTCTTCTCTCGTGAGAAAACGTTACGTCGAGTACTTCGCATAGGGGCTCATCTACAACGACCCTTTGTTCGAAATCATCGGATTAGCGGCGGCCCTCCACCTCTTTCCAATTGGACGAAAAGTCGTACTCTTCCTATGGTGGCTGCGAAGCCCTTTATGCAAGTTTGGGCAGATTTAAAAAATAAGAGGTGAGAGAAATGACCACTACCAAGGATTTTATTAATGGCCTATCGTCAAAATTAGGGCGTCCCACCCCGACTAAAGCTCCCACCCCTGTTGAAATTTCGGTTCCACAATACCGCTTGTCTAACACAGAAGAACGAGTCTCTATCTTCTTACAGAACTGGCACGCCCTCGGGGGCAAAGGAGCTATTGTAAGATCGGAAAACGATCTGCTCCAATCCCTCCAAGAATGGTTTAGAGATCAACCCATTAATTGGATAAAAGAAAATAAGCTTGCTCTCTTAGCTTGGGATATGCTTCCGACAATTGCTGAGTCCGCCTTTTCCAGCCTAAACTGGCCTCTGACTAGATATACTCAATCATCCTTGAACATTCGAGACCGCTACTCAATCGCCGCCCAGGCAGAACTAGGAGTTACAGGCTCTGATTGGGGAATTGCGCTTTCCGGCACCATAGTGATGAACAGCAACCCCCTTAGGGGGCGGGCAATAAGTCTGCTTCCCCCTCGCCATCTTGCCTTCATTGAAGCTGCCAAAATTCGAAACAATCTCTTTGAAGTCCTACACGAGGTTTCAGCCTTAGGAACTCCTCCCGCGGCGATTGAAATGATCTCCGGTCCCAGTCGAACCTCTGATATAGAGATGGATCTATCCATTGGGGTACACGGGCCGATTGAGGTTTATGTTGTCGTAATTCAGGATTAGACAAAGTACTCCACCTGAGCTGAGGGATAATAATCCTTAGCAAGCTCCATGAAAAATTCTTTCATTTCCTTCATCTCTTCCGGTTGGTAGATATATTTTCCGTACCCAAACTGCCCGTATTTAAACTTACGATCCTCCTCTTCCATGGGTAAGGCAGAGTTCGGGAAAACTCCTAAAATATTCGATTTAGCTCTTGAAGTAAAACGATGGGAGATAAACTCTAGGGTTAATTGCTCTGAAGACCAACCGGAGGGAGCCCTTTTTATTAATTCTTCAGCCGAGCGCTCCATTAACCTGCGATAGGCTTCTTGCCAGCCTTCAAACCGAAAAATAGGCGCAATAATAAAACCTAAGGGATATTCAGCCTTTAACACTTTCCCAGAGGCAATGATCCGTTCTTCAGCAGACGGAGTCCCATGTTCATACTTCTCTACAACCTCGGAACAATTCAAACTAAAGCGAAAACGTGTATGCCCTTCATGCTTAGCCTCCAGCAGACTATCGATATCCGTATACTTGGTGACAAAGCGAAAGCGCCCCTTGGGCTCGCGGCCAAAAAACTCAATGGCTTGCTTCAAAGCCCCGGTATATCGCTCTACTGGAATTGGATCTGAGGTTGCAGCCCCTTCGAACTGGGTGATCTCGGGCAAACGTTCTTCAATCAGCCTGGAAGCTATACCTAAGATTTCTTCTAGATTCACATAAACTCGCAAATAAGGTTTTTTCCCTAAGGTGGTAGCTAAATAGCAATACTCACACATGCCTGGGCAACTCGTGACCAGAGGTAATTGGTAATGAGCGGAGGGTTTGCAGGTTTGAAAGGTTTTACTGCGACGTACCCCGATCACCAAGGTACTCTTAGCTTCTCGATACTGAGCAGCTGCGGTTTTACCTGGAATTCCAGTAACTCGGTTATGGGAAGATGTGGGACTGACGGATATTCCTAAGCGTCTAAAATTCTCTACTAAGGTTTTCCCTAGGGGATAATCAAGGGCATCAGGTTCGTAGAATACTCGAGTGGGTATAAATTCTCGTAACATTTTTGTTCACCTCAGGAGTAGGTTACCCTAAGAGTGACTAACTAAAACTTACCCGACTTGAATATTGAAATAAACAACCATAACAACATTAGACCTGCCATAGCAGCTCCGATCTCGATAACTGAAATCTGCCAAAATGTAATGGGCTGCTGCCCTAAAGCCGAAGCGATAATAATCCCCGCCATAACGATACTAAACGAGAGTAAAACAATACTAAAGGATATCTGATTAGTGATGCGATCTAATTTTCTGAGAAAAATATCAAGTTCCGGAACACTTACTTCAATCCGAATACGTCCTCGCACAAGATTCCGCATCAAGTCCTTCATCTGTTTAGGGAGATCGACTAGCAGATCACTATAATCAGTGACATTGTGCCATACTCTACCGGCAATCGTACTTGGTCGATAGCGTTCCTTTAAGAGCTGAATCCCAAAGGGTCTCGCCATATCCATAATGCTTAGGTGGGGATCCAATTTTTCCACGATTCCTTCTAAAATTAACAAACATTTGGCCACCATGGTAAAATCTGAGGGGATTCGAATCTGATGTCGAAAAGCAACCTCAAAAAGTTCACTTATGGCCTCGCCAAGACTAATTCGACTCATTGGGACATCCATGTACTTTTCCCGCAATTCATCTACATCATTGCTTAATAGAGATAGATTGACATCCTCCGGGACAATTCCTATTCGTAAGACGGCTTTTATCATACCTCCCGTATTTTGACGCATCATAGCGATAATTAACGAAGCAAAATTGTCTTTCATATCAAGGGTTAATCTGCCAACCATACCAAAGTCAATAAACGAAATTACCCCACCCTGTAATAGAAAGATGTTGCCGGGATGTGGGTCGGCATGAAAAAAGCCCTCAATGAGCATCTGATGAAAAAGAGACTGCACAAGTTGTTCGGCCAAGACTTTATGGTCATAACCATGTCTCTCAAGAGCCTCAAACTGATTGAGCCTCAAGCCTTGGACAAACTCCATTGTAAGTACTCGGCGAGTGGAGTAATCCCAATAAATCGAAGGGACATGAATGGTCTTATCCGTCTTAAATTGCTTGGCAATCTTCTCTGCATTTCTGCCTTCGATGGTATAATCCAACTCGTTGCGAAGGGACTTGGAGAACTCTTCCACAACATCCCTCAATTGAAGACGTTCCATCCGTTTCATGCGATTTTCGGACAACGTCGCTAAATCCAAAAGGATTTCCAAATCCGTTTCTATCATGGCCTTAATCCGAGGGCGCTGTACCTTAACGGCAACCTGCTCCCCCGTAGCCCGGAGCCGCGCACGATGTACCTGCCCAATTGAGGCCGCGGCAATCACTTTCTTATCAAAGGAGGAAAAAACTTCCTCAAGGGGAGAGCCTAGTTCCTCTTCGATAATCTCCGAGACCTCCTCGAAGGAGAAGGAGGGTACGTTTTCTTGCAGTTTTTCCAGTTCGCGCAAAATATCCTGCGGGATAATGTCTGCTCGTGTACTAGCAATCTGCCCAATCTTAATATATGTAGGGCCCAGTTCCTCAATCACTAGGCGTATGCGCTCTCCTACCGACATTGGGTCCATCTCTTCAGTATCCGCAAAAAGTCGTTTAGGTAGAGAAAGCATATGTAAAAGCCCCATCTCCTCCACAAAAAAGCCAAATCCGTGGCGAGCTAAGACCTTAGCGACATCTCGATAACGTTTTAGATGTCGTATTCGTTTCCCAATCATAAGAATTCGTCCCCTTTTATCACTCGAGGTTCGATGTTTATACAGGCTCATTGATTTGCTGATAGAGGGCCTGAATATTATTCAGGCCCCAAAATAATTTTGGCGATCACATTAAGTTTTTAGCTAGGTTAGAATCCTTATAAGTCGACTTTGTCCTTACTATTTTCAAGTTCTTGAATACGTTTTTCTAAAGCTTCAAAATCCGCTTTGCTTGGCACATTTAACTCCCTAAGCACTTTTTCTAATTGTTCGTGAATTCTGGCGTTTATCTGTTTTTGTTCGGTTTGCCCTTTCTCAAGGAGTTCATTGATAAGGTCCTTAGATTCTGCAGAGGAAACTTCCCCTTTTTTAACTAACTCATCAACTAGCTTTTCAATCTGTTCCTTACTTACTACAGCTAAACCTAAGCCAAGGGACAATCCTTTTTTAATAAGGTCTTTCACAACCGCATCTCCTCCTTATCTATTTTCACCGCAATTAATGGACTATACCTATCATTATAACTCGTGTGTCTTAGTTACACTAATGATTGTTTACAAAAATAGTTAAACTTATTAATCGAATACTTGTTTTTTCTCCTTTTCCATGCAATCCAACATCTACCAAAGACAAGCCCTTGTTTATACGTTATACTAGTCACAACTTCAGTTAAGCAATTCGTTGTGAGTCGGACTCCTGTTAAAGACTCCAATCCCCTTAGATTAGATACTATATTTGAAAGGAATGAAGAAATTGAAAACAATTAAATCGATAAAATGGTCTCTTCTTTTAGCTCCAGTAATTTCTATGTTTTTGTTTGTGATAACAATCACAGCTGCACCAATGACAATAACAGAAAAAATGAATCCGTTAGAAATCCAAACTATAGCTGTAGTCGCTGCAGAAACAGCAAATAAGGCAAACGAAGTCGAACCTCAGGCAAGCCCTGTAACTGTCGCAAGCGCAGCCAAATCTAGCCCTCCTACAACGACTACAGCGCCTAGCTCCACACCAGCACCTGCTAAGGCAAAGGCCACGTCTAGCGTAAAAAAGGTACAGCCGCAACCATCACGGAGCAGTACGCCAACGAAAACAGCAGTTGCTCAACCGAGTACACCAACGAAAACAACGACAGCTCAGCCATCAAAGGCAAGTGCAATTATTGCTACTGGTAAACAATATATTGGGGTTAAGTATGTATACGGCGGAACTACGCCATCGGGATTCGATTGTTCTGGTTTCACACAATACGTCTTTGCTAAAAATGGCATTAATCTTCCAAGAGTTTCCCGGGATCAATTTAAAACAGGTACGTCTGTCTCCTTTAGCAACCTGAAGACCGGAGACCTAGTTTTTTTCTCTTTAGCGAAAAATGGAGTGGTTGACCACGTGGGAATCTATGTAGGTAATGGCCAATTCATTAATGCATCAAGTTCTAAGGGCGTAACTATCTATACTCTTGGATCTTATTGGAAGTCCGTATATGTTGGAGCTAAACGAGTACTATAGCTTTTCATAGAGCGTTCCAGTAACGATATTTATCCTTTTTCCCCTTAAAATAAGTTTAGGTTAATGTCATCCTGATAATTCTGTCATCCTTGCGTTAGCGAAGGATCTAGATCCTTCAGTCGTCCCTCCTTCAGGATGACACAGCTCTCGAGTTTCTTTCGTAACAAATAGGGGGGTAACAAACATTTTTGATTTGTTACCCCCCTTTAGCATTAGACATGAGCATTCTTTCTTCAATTCTCTCTTAGAGAAGGCATAGCTCGTCTTTTATAATTATTCCAGTTTTTAATCACTGCAACTTCAATAAGTGTCGCAAGATTACGCCCTGGGCGAACGGGAATAGAAATCTCGGGAACTGCGATCCCTAAGATTTCTCTTGTTTTAGGAGGATCAATCCCCAGGTGATCATAAGCCTTATCCTGCTGCCATTCTTCCAGGTGAACTATAAAGTTAATAACCTTTTCATCTCGCACTGATCCAGCTCCAAAAAGTGTCGTGACATCAAGTATACCTAGGCCCTGTACCTCAAGCCGATGCAGCAGCTTTTCTGGGGCGGAACCTAATAGTCGTTCTTCATCGACTCTGCGGACTTTTACGACATCAGCCGCCACTAACAAGTGTCCGCTCTTGATAAGTTCTAACGCCGCCTCACTTTTACCAATTCCTCTCCCACCCGTAATCATTACCCCTACTCCATAAACATCAACTAACACACCTTGAATTGCCGTACTAGGCGCTAACCGGTTTATGAGGTAACGAATTAAAAGATAAAAAAGTTGAGTGGTAGAGCGAGGGGTTGTCAAGAGAGGAATCTTCCGCTCACTAGCCAATTCAATGAACTCCAAGGGAATGGTTAAACCCCGGGTAACAATTACACAAGGTACTTCCGAAATCATGACTTGAGCGAGCTTGGAGCGACGCTCAGAGTCATCGAATTGTTGAAGCAACCCTAACTCAGTCCGGCCATAAACCTGAATCCGCTGAGGAGTCAGATGTTCCAAATACCCCGCTAGTTCAGCACTCGGACGTTTTAGGCTATATTCCCTTATTGCCTTGTCCAATCCTACATGCCCTGCAAGGACCTCAAAATTAAATCTATCAACTAACTGATTGACTGTAAGCAATTATAATCATCCTTCCAAACAGGGGCCTATCCCTCCGTCGCTTAATTTTCGTATAGAAATATATTATAAACTATTTAAAGAGTTCGCGCCTGCTTTTGTTTAATAGTATTTACAAATCCCCATTATTTCAGCTATTCTAGGATAAAGTATTAATTTATGCTATTGGAGGTAACCTGCCTTGAAGAAGCAAGCCGTCGTTATAAACCCCAATGACAACGTCGCCACGGTTGTAGATGACTTCCCAGTGAACACTATCATTCATTTTTATATTGGTCAATCGGAACACTCCCTTCAATTACTACAAGACATTCCTCTAGGACATAAAGTCGCAATTCAAGAGATTAAGAGCGGGGAGGCTATTCTTAAATACGCTGAACCGATTGGCGTGGCCACTGAATTAATTCGACCTGGGCAACACGTTCATGTTCACAACTTAGAAAGCCAACGGGGACGCAAAGACAAATAACTTCCTCAAATCATCATTTATCCACTTAACAAGGAGGGCTTATTCTTGGAAATATTAGGTTACCGGCGACCTGATGGTAAGGTAGGTATACGAAATCATATTTTAATTATCCCAACCTCCGTCTGCTCGAGTACTGTCGCTTCAAATATCGCAAATCAAGTGCCGGAAGCCGTGGCACTTCCCAATCAACACGGTTGCTGTCAGATCGGGGCTGACCACGTGCAAACAGTCAGAACCTTGGTCGGCTTCGGCAAAAACCCTAATGTCGCTGCTGTTCTCGTTATAGGACTTGGATGTGAAGGGATTCCCATTCGTGAAACCGCCGCGGAGATTGAAGGATCCGGTAAACATGTTGAAGTTGTCGTTATTCAGGAAAGCGGCGGCACTCTAAAAGCCGAAGCTGAAGGGCTACGCAAAGTTAGTGAATTGGTCCGCAAGGTCGCGCATCTGCAACCGGAAAAAGTTGATCTTAGCGAGCTCAGCCTCGCCATAGAATGCGGGGGGTCTGACTTTACCTCTGGGCTCGCCTCAAACCCAGCCGTAGGTAAAGCGGCCGATTTGTTAGTTGCTGCGGGGGGTAATGTCATTCTGTCTGAAACCACGGAATTCATTGGAGCCGAACATGTCCTGGCAGGCCGAGCAAAATCTCAGGAAGTCGCTGAAAAACTTTTTAAAATTGTGAATGACTGCGAAGCACGAGCTAAGTATTTAAACATCGATATTCGTGATGGACAACCCACACCTGGGAACATCGCCGGCGGCATAAGCTCTATTGAAGAAAAATCTCTAGGCTGTATTTACAAAGCAGGCCATGCCCCCATTCAAGACGTTCTAGAGTATGGGGAAATACCTATAGGCAAGGGACTTTATATCATGGACACACCCGGTCAAGATATTGAATCCATCACCGGAATGCTCGCCGGTGGTGCTACGGTCGTACTATTTACGACAGGTCGCGGAACCCCTACTGGTTCCCCGATTGCACCAGTGATTAAAATCACCGCCAATAAACGCACGTACACCATGATGGAGGACAATATTGATCTCGATGCATCCTCTATTATCTCGGGAGAAGAAACCATCGAGGAAGTCGGGCATCGAATTTTTGCAGAAATTATTGCCGTAGCTAATGGTCGAAGAACAAAGGCAGAGAGTTTAGGATACAAAGAGTTTGGAATTTATAAAATAGGCTCAACCTATTGAACTATTCGATCAAACCCTGTGAAGTTAGCAACATGTGGGTCTGCCCTAAAAATAAGTTTAGGTAATGTCATCCTTGCGTTAGCGAAGGATCTCGGGCTTAAGGTTCTTCATTTCGTTCAGAAAGACAAATAAGTATAAGAAAGAAGCCCTTCGACCTGTGACTAATCAGCACGGATTAATCACAGATCGAAGGGCTTCTCTATCTTTAGTTGAACCAGTTCACTTATTTACTCTGTCCGCTTAAAGAGCATCTAAAATCGTAGCCGGTAGGGTTCTGGAAGATTCTTAGCCCAAATTGAGGAACTACGGCCAATATGTGATCGAAAATATCTGATTGTATGCCTTCGTAATTAACCCATACTGTATCATTGGTAAATACATAAATCTCAAGTGGTACCCCATGTTCCCCAGGTGGCAATTGTCTCACCATCTGTACCATTTCTTTATGTATTTTAGGATGATTTTTTAGATAATTCTGGATATAGGCTCTGAAGGTACCAAGATTCGTTAGGCGCCTTCCATTTACAGTATGTGTTGTATCGATCTTATTCTCTAAGTTGTATAAGGCTATTTCCTGTTTTTTAGTCCTTATATAATCGGATAGATAATGAATCTTTTCAAACTCCTCTAACATTTCATCTGTGCAAAACGTAATACTAGTAGCATCAATGTAAAGAGAACGACTAATTCTTCTGCCACCTGACTGTGTCATACCACGCCAATTCTTAAAGGAATCTGAGACGAGGGCATAGGTAGGAATGGTAGTAATGGTTTTATCAAAGTTTTCTACTTTAACCGTATTCAGTGATATATCTATGACATCTCCATTTGCACCATATTTGGGCATTTCAATCCAGTCACCCAAGCGGACCATATCGTTTGAAGACAATTGAATACCTGCAACCAAACCCAACAACGAATCTTTAAAAACTAATAAAATAACAGCCGTTAAAGCTCCGATACCACTTAGTAACAATAGCGGACTTTTTCCAATGATCGTAGCGATTATCAGAATTCCACCGATGATGTAAACAAATATTTTCGCTACTTGAAGATATCCCTTTATGGGTTTATTCTTTGAGACCTCATAGGTTCTATAAATAACATCGACTGAATTGAATACAGCATCTAAAACAAAAATTCCAACTAGAATTATATAAGCTGATGAAAATCTTTGAATAACAAGGGCGATCTGCTCAGTAAATGCAGGCGCGAAAGAATACACTATAATTGCCGGAACTATCTGTGATAGTTTATGAAAGACATTTCTTTCATACATGACATCGTCCCAGGCAAATTTATTATTGCTGATAACCAGCGCCAGAAACCTAAGTACGACCTTTTTAGTAATAAAATTGGCCAAAATACTTAGGAACGCTATGAATAATATTAATATCCCAGTCGATAAGTACCTAGCTGTACCTTCATTAAGGCCATATCCTATAAACCAACTCATTATATATTCGACCATTAATACCCTCCTGACTGTTCTTTTTAGAACCGCTCTCATCGATAACAGTCACAAGAGTATTCTAACATCTTCATGCCGGGGTTTTCAATTCCTACAATAGGCTGCTACCTAAATGCTAACGAAAGGCTACTAATTAATGTTATACAAACTAAAAAGCCAGCCAAAGCATTTTAGCGCCTCAGCTGGCTCAGTACTAGTTGCGCATCTTATCAAGTGTCTGCTTAATCTCTACAAGGAATTGCTCTGTACTAACGGTTTTCTTGTTCGGGAGCTCTGAGATGAGGGCTAGGTCTTTAGTCATTATACCAGCTTCTATTGTTTTCAAAGAAGCAGCCTCTAATTGATCCGCAAACTCAACCAACTTATTCAATCCGTCAAGTTCTCCACGTTTTTTTAAGGCCCCAGTCCAAGCAAAAATGGTGGCCATCGAATTCGTTGAGGTTTCTTCTCCCTTAAGATGCTTGTAATAGTGCCGTGTAACTGTACCATGGGCCGCCTCATACTCGAAATTGCCTTCTGGTGATACCAATACCGAGGTCATCATTGCCAAACTTCCAAAGGCAGTCGCTATCATATCAGACATGACATCCCCATCGTAGTTTTTGCAAGCCCATATGTACCCGCCTTCAGAGCGAATGACTCGAGCAACAGCATCGTCAATTAAGGTGTAGAAGTATTCAATCTTAGCCTCTTCAAATTTTCCCTTATACTCCAGATCATAGATCTCCTGAAAAATATCTTTAAAGGTATGATCATATTGTTTGGAGATCGTGTCTTTGGTCGAAAACCATAAATCCTGCTTCACTTCCAACGCGTAGTTAAAACAGGAACGTGCAAAGCTTTCAATAGAGCGGTCTAGATTGTGCATTCCCATGAGAATACCCTTGTCTTTGAATTCGAAAATCGTTTGACGAGATTCTTCTCCTTTTTCATTGGTAAAGACAAGCTCTGCCTTACCTGCCCCGCCAACTCTATACTCAACATTTCTATAGATATCTCCATAAGCGTGACGTGCTATAGTGATTGGCTTTTTCCAAGTGGGTACCAAAGGTTGGATCCCTTTAGCAATGATCGGAGCACGAAAAACAGTTCCATCAAGGATTGCTCTGATCGTACCATTAGGACTTTTCCACATCTGCTTAAGCTTATACTCCTCTACCCTCTGAGCATTTGGCGTAATTGTTGCACATTTAACCGCGACTCCGTATTTTTTATTAGCCATAGCCGCATCAATAGTGATTTGATCGTCTGTTTCATCCCTTTTCTGGAGCCCAAGATCATAATACTCCGTTTTTAAGTCAATGTAAGGTAAGAGCAAGATCTCCTTAATGGATTTCCAGATGATTCTTGTCATCTCATCTCCATCCATTTCTACCAAAGGAACATTCATTTGTAGTTTCTGCACGATTCTATTTCCTCCTTAGTGATGCCTCCTCGAGTGAACTCATTCAGCAAAGCTGAACATCGAGACTTAGATGCGGGACTCTACCCCCACCTATGAGGAGTACGGGTACACTCCCACTTGTAGAAGTAGGAGTTCTATTATCCAATTCTTTTATACTTCGACAAATATAGATATTCTCCTCTTCCTAAGACTAGATTTGATATTAATTAGCTTAACCTGTAGATACTTAATTATTCTTCTCCTTAGGGCATTCAAACCATCACAAGTTTAAACGTATTTTTAAACGCCCTGTTTAACAGCTTTCTTCATCCTTCGTACATAGTCAGCTACATAGGGCACACAATCCACGCCGTATTGCTCAACAATTTTCACAATCGCACTTCCCACAATCGCGCCATCGGAAAACTGAACCATCTTCGCAGCTTGTTCAGGCGTAGAGATTCCGAAGCCTATGGCGCAAGGGATATCCTTGACTTGCTTAACAAGTTTAACCATTTCCTCCACATCCGAGCTTATTTCCTGGCGTACACCTGTTACGCCCATTGAGGATACGCAATAAACAAATCCCTGGGCCTCACTAGCAATTTGACGAATTCGGTGCTGAGAGGTCGGCGCGATCAGCGAGATCAACTCCACACTATAGTTTGAACAATAGGGCATAAGTTCATCCTTTTCCTCAAAAGGAACATCCGGAACTATTATTGCGTCAATACCTGACTCCCGGCAGTTTTTCATAAAGCGCTCAGTGCCATAGGTAAAGATCGGGTTCATATAGGTCATAAACGCTAAGGGTACACTACATACCTGGCGAATCCGCTTCACCATGTCAAAAATTTTGTCAGTAGTCGCCCCCCCTGCCAATGCACGCTCGTCCGCTCGCTGAATGACAAGCCCCTCTGCGATGGGATCGGAAAACGGAATGCCAAGCTCAATCAAATCAGCCCCTTCCTCTGCCATCCTTATCACTAATTCCTCGGTGATTTCAAGAGATGGGTCTCCCGCTGTAATAAACGGAATAAAGGCCTTTCCATTGGCAAAGGCTTTCTGTACCTTATTCATAGATCTCTCCTCCTCTGTAACGTGCTATCGCTGCTACGTCTTTATCCCCTCTACCTGAAAGATTGATCACCAATAGTTGATCTTTAGTCATAGTAGGAGCAAGTTTTCTAGCGTAAGCAACCGCATGTGCGCTTTCAATAGCTGGAATAATTCCCTCGGTGCGCGAGAGATATTCAAATCCCTCCACAGCCTCATCGTCAGTAACGGGTACATATTCCGCCCTGCCAATATCATGCAGATTAGCGTGTTCAGGACCCACCCCCGGATAGTCAAGTCCTGCTGAGATGGAATAGACTGGTGCAATCTGACCGTACTGATCCTGGCAGAAATATGACTTCATTCCATGGAAGATGCCTACAGATCCCGTTGCCATAGTTGCGGCAGTCTTATCAGTGTCCACCCCATACCCTGCTGCCTCACAACCAATCAGACGCACATCGGGATCTCCTATAAACTCATAAAACAGTCCCATAGCGTTACTGCCGCCGCCAACGCAAGCGATCAGCGCATCCGGCAGTCGGCCTTCCTTTTGCAGCATCTGCCGCTTAACCTCTCGACCGATCACACTTTGAAAGTCACGAACAATCATCGGAAATGGATGGGGCCCCATAACCGAGCCGAGGACATAATGAGTATCTTCCACCCGCGCTGTCCATTCGCGCATGGTTTCGTTTACCGCATCTTTAAGTGTTTGAGTACCGCTTGTCACGGAATGCACCCGGGCACCCAACAGCTCCATTCGATAGACATTGAGTGCCTGACGATCCGTGTCCTCCTTTCCCATGTAAATCTCACATTTCATCCCCATGAGGGCGGCAGCGGTGGCAGTGGCAACCCCATGTTGACCCGCACCAGTCTCCGCGATGACACGAGTTTTACCCATCCGTTTAGCGAGAAGTACTTGGCCAAGAACATTGTTAATCTTATGAGAACCAGTGTGATTAAGATCTTCTCGTTTTAGATAAATTTTTGCCCCCCCCAGATCTCTGGTCATCTTTTCAGCATAATAGAGCAGCGAAGGTCGCCCCGCATAACTATTGAGGAGTTCCTCTAATTCTTTTATAAACTCAGGATCCTCTTTATAGCGATTGTAGTAATCTTCCACCTCGATGACTGCGTTCATGAGTGTCTCAGGAATGTATTGTCCCCCATGAATTCCAAACCGTCCTTTTAACATAAACAGCTCTCCTTTTTTGCTAAAATAAAAAAGCCTTTATCCCCCTAAAGGGACAAAAGCTTATAACTTCTGCGTTACCACCCAAATTGACGAAAAATCGCCCACTCGTTTTGCATACTAACATATGCACCCCACTGATAACGGACAGGGTTCCCGTCAGCGTCTACTCCTGTAACACAGTTTCAAGCTGCCCTCGCAAGTCCATTCGGAAAAATTTGTACTGCTGCATCACACCATTTACAGCTCTCTGGATATACCCAATCTTTCGTACTTCTCTTGCTCAACGGTATTATTATGTTTTCCAATAATATAGCTTACATTGATATGGTTGTCAATGGAATTAAAGATTATATTGATTTTTTAGGACGATCACGATATTCTATTCATTATACACATTTCATGCTGCCACACTCTTGAAAAATGATTTAGGAGTGTTTTTATAATTAAGAAAGGAAGTATATACCACATGCAACTCTTGAAAGATAAAATCCGTAGAGACGCAAAAATAGTTGAAAACCGAATCATTAAAGTCGATAATTTCTTGAATCATCAGTTAGATATTACGTTGTTCAATGAGATTGGTAAGGAATTTAAACGAAGATTTTCTAATAAAGAAGTAACTAAAATAGTAACCCTCGAAACCTCTGGTATTGCAATTGCCAGCATTGCTTCTCAGTACTTTAACAATGTACCCGTCGTTTTCGCAAAAAAACACGCTGGACTTAATATGAATCAAGATGTTTACGAAGCAAAGGTTTATTCTTATACGAAAGATCAAGAATATATAATAAAAATATCCAAAGACTTTTTATGCCCTGCTGACAAAGTGTTGATTATCGATGATTTTCTTGCGAGCGGAAGTGCTCTGATGGGATTGTATAGTTTATTGTCTCAGAGTGGTGCTGAGATTTCTGGAGTGGGTATAGTCATTGAAAAAACCTTTCAAGAGGGTAGAAAACTTGTAGAAGAAAAAGGCCTTCAATTAGAGTCTTTGGCAATTATTGAATCAATTAGGGATGGGCAGGTATTTTTTAAATAGCTGGTTCAAATTCAACAATGGTTACGTCGGCTTAAAAACAAGGATTGAATTATAAGATTCAACCCTTGTTTTTTTATGCCATGTTTAGATGCCAATGATAGATATAATTCAAATGTCGAAAAAATTCATAACATGAAATTCAAGCAGGAAAGTTACGACCTGGTGCATCTATTAGACTGGATGTTTTGAGCAAGAAGTTAGGAATAATTAAGACCCCCTTGAAAGAAGCCATCCTCAAACTCGAGTGTGAAGGCTTTGTCTAAATCCTACCACGACGTGGGATAGTTGTGAAGAAAATGACGAATCAAGAAATTAAGGATATATATGAAATTGTAGGTTCTCTAGAATCAACGGTTGTCCTCTCCATATTTGACCAAATTTTAGCAAGTGCACCTGAGACGCTATTTGATGCAGAACTTAACAAGTCCCTTAAATCATATATACAAAAAAGTTTGGACATCATTCATCCGTATTAGAGAAAATGATTATCCCTTTACCCAGCAGGTTTGCTATGCAATCTGTAAAGTACTTCTCATTGTGTTCAGGGTAAACGAGAGATAATTCGTTTTTCTCCTCTTTCAATCTTTGGATTTCTTCGTAGTCTGGCTCGAATCTGGGCGCTAATTTTCCCCGATAACCAGGGTCAAGCCAACAGCTATCTGGATTATAACCACGCCGCAACATTTCGTTCATAACCAAGACGTGATAAGCCCAAAGCCGTTCTCGGGAGTAGCGAAAGACATAGTTTACAACTGAATGGGGTTTTCCCCAACTATTCCCTCGCAATGCACAACATTCGCGGTGCTGTCCTAAAAGTTGTTGTCTTGGCAAAAGTGAGAGAAGTTTTTCATGCCATAACCGCATACAGTAATCACCCTTATTCGTTCGTAAGGTTAAACAATGTTGATTCTGCTTTATCCTGCACGAACGACTGAGTAAATATTCCCGTCTAATTGAATTGTTCTATTTAAACTTAGGAGACACCCTCATACCTTGTTATAAAAAAAGTAGATTCCAGAGCAGTTGCCAGAATCTACTTTTTCCTATTAAAACAAATCCCTCTTATATCCAATGTCTAAAAGCCAATATTTTACTATGATAAAAATCCCTAGTTTGATTAAACTAATGGATATTTGAATGTAATCTAAGAGGAGGTAAAACTTATGAAATCTAAGCACTTCAGGCTTATGAGTTCAGTTGTTATAAGTATCGTGCTTACATCCACAGTATTTGTATCATCTCTAAGTGCCCAAACTCCATTTAATAGAACAAATATACCCGCCCAAGTAAAGATTACTGCTAGCTCTCTAAATGTCAGATCTGGACCATCTACCGCTAATTTTAAAGTTGGGATACTATACAAAGGTCAGATAGTTGATTGTCTTGGAAAAATAGGTAATTGGTGGGTTGTGCATTTAGAAAATGACACTGTGGGATTAATTTCGGGTAATTATGCGAACCCTTACTATCCACCGAGCCCAGCGCCTAAACCTCAGCCTGCTCCTACGCCTACCCCAGCCCCTGCGCCTAGTCCTGAACAACCGTCTATCGGTGTAGAAGAACAAAAAATGCTTGATTTGATTAATGCCGAGCGCTCAAAGGTAGGGGTTGAGCCCTTAAAAGCAGATGCTAAGTTAATGGAAGTAGCAAAGATTAAAGCGGAAGATATGGCAAAAAACAATTATTTTTCTCATACTTCCCCTACTTACGGTTCCCCCTTTGATATGTTAAAAAAGTTTGGAGTCCCTTACAATTCGGCTGGAGAAAACCTTGCAGGAAACTCATCCGTTGAAGCAGCACACAAAACTCTAATGGAATCGGAAGGACACCGCAAAAATATCTTGAATCCAAGCTTTAACTATATAGGGATTGGCATTGTTCCTAGTACAGTTTATGGGAAGGTCTTTGTGCAAATGTTTATTGGTCGGTAAAAATATCTGACATCGACAAGTCGATTAAAGGTACAATTACCATTATTACTGACAGGAGGCATAATCAGACAGCTTCTAAAATAATAGCGTTAAAGGGTGTAGTACCTTAAGAAACGGTTGTAGATTTTCCACAACCGTTTCTTTTATATATTCACTTAGCAGTCTTTAGCGAAGGTCAGTCCATATTAAAAGACGCTTGAAAAACGCTTGGACTTAAAGAATATGCTACTAGAATTAATGATTAATTAATTTTATAATGTTACTAATATTTAAAAGGTGTTTGGGAGGTGTAAACGGTTGGATAAGTTTGTTGATATTGTTTCTGAACGAAAAATTAGAGAAGCCATTGAAAGAGGAGAACTTAAAAACCTTCCAGGAGCAGGAAAGCCTGTAACGATTGAGAATTTCTACTTTTTGCCTCCGGAATTCAAATTCGCATATACTGTTTTGAAAAATGGAGGATATCTTAATCTAGTTAACGACGATAAGCCCACAGCTTCCCCAACAAGCAATTCAAAGGATTTACCGAATGAGCACTTGTCTAATTCCATAATCATAGATCAAGAAATGTCCTCAAGGTCCTTAGATAGTAATAAGGTAGATTCGACGAACGCGAAGCCTATAAATAATCCTAAATATATTCAAGAAAAGACTCTAGGTTTTAATATAATTAGAGATTGCAGACGAGGAAGATATTAAATTCGCATTTCTTTAAGGTAGAAGGTGTGAGCCCTTATATTAATGGGGTTTACATCTTTTTTAGCTTCCACATATCGATAAGTAGCTTTCCGATTACGTTACTTAGTTTATTGTCGTTTCAACACAGGTTGACAGTACCTTGTCATAAACAAGGTATTTTAGGTAGTTTTGAATCTTCTCTTAGAGAACCAGTGTTAATTCATGCCCATGCTCCTTAAACCACTTTTTCCAGTATCCGTACTCGGGCATAAACTCAACCACCCTCTGCCAGAACTGCTCCGAATGATTAAGATGAGTCAAGTGAGATAATTCATGAATAATGATGTAATCGATTGCTTGATCAGGAGCCATAACAATTCGCCAGTTTAAATTAATGTTTCCCTTACTTGAACAGCTTCCCCAGCGGGTCTTTTGTTCCTTCAATCTGAAGGTCTGAAAGTTAACTTGCATTCGTTTAGCCAGCGTGTCTAGCTTTTCCTGAAGTATCTTGCGTGCTTGGACTTTATACCAGGATAAGAGCACCGCCTGAATATTTGACGGGCATGCTTGCTCTGGTAAATCCTCAGGTACGTAAACCTCCAGCACCTGGCCTTCTAAAGAAACCCTCAGCATCTTGCGCGAATGTCTTCGAATTTTCAACTCTAAACTATTCCCCAGATACAGAAATTGCTGCCCATCGTGAAATTCCATTGGGGGTTTTAGCATATTTTGATTCTTTTGCCATGCTTTTATGATCCACTCTTGTTTTGAGAGTAATAATTCTTTTAGCTGCTTGGCTAATAGATTTTTAGGCGCGGATATACGAAGGCGATCTTCAAGAACAGTCAGCGTAATCCTTCTATAACGTGCGCTCCGTCGTACCTCACACGGAATCGTACAATCTCCAATAGTCAGTTGCTTCATTTATGACTACTCCTACTTTCTCTGCATGAGCCTTCTATGATCCCAAATTTTTCGTAAAGTATCTCAAGTTATTATTCTGAATCAATTTCATATACCATGCCATAGACTTAGAAAGTAAAAATTAGAATTAAATAGCTGGACAAACACCAAAACGCGACTTTCGCATAGTTTGAAACAATGTGTGAAAGGAGTGTTGAAAGATGCTGATTCAGGCTTTCCTTACCAGTATAGCCCTCTCAGTCCTTACGGGTTTTACCCTGTTTGTATCCTATATTAACACGAATTCTTTTCTGCGCCCTCTAAGTAAGGAAGATGAATTGCATTACCTTCAAATTCTAAACCAGACTAACACTAGTCCAAATTCAATCGAAGAAACTATTGCTTTTGAACATGCCCGAAATAAAGTAATTGAGCACAATTTTCGGCTAGTCGCTTATGTACTAAAACGTTACGAATTTGATCCACAAATAAAAGAAGATCTTTTTTCAATAGGCATAATTGCTTTAATCAAGGCAATCAACACCTTCAAACTCGATAAAGGAGCGAAGCTAAGCACCTATGCCATAATATGTATAAGAAACGATATCAACATGTATTTTCGCGATTCAAATAAACGACAGGGTGAAGCATTTATCTATGACTCTATCGCTCAAGACAGTGATGGTAGTGATTTATGTATTATTGACACTTATGAACCACCCAATGAAAAAAAAATCGACGATCAAATAGTAGACGCTGAGGAGCAGCGCATTTTACTTGAGGATGTAGATAGACTTCCAATTCTAGAACGACAAGTACTATTTATGAGATATGGCTTAAAAAACAGCACGAAACATTCACAACAAGAAATCGCTGATAAGCTTAAAATATCACGGTCCTACGTCTCTAGAATAGAGAAAAAAGCAATTCAAATACTAAAGAGGACACTAGGCGAATTATACCATCACAATGAATCTTAACCTAAATGAACCAGTTGGGAAAAACTTCATAAGAAAAGAGATCAAGCACATGACTTGGTCTCTTTTCACAATTAACTAAGTTCCCCCACCATAGAACTAGTGTTGATAGTCTTACTCGATTTACTTATTTACCAATCAACTGACTCTCTACATAATAAATAACCTCACAATCACAATGCCCACCATTCCTTTTGAAAACTTCTAAAATTTCGTTAATCTTTCCTCGGTTGAACTGCATTTGTGTAAGGATCTGTTGGCTCAAACGGAAGGTATGATCACATACTAATCCCGCGAGTTTTTCATTTAACCTATAGAAAAACATTCTATGATAAAGAAGACCTAAAATATCAAAGTCCTTACTTTGCCTCGCCTTCTCTTCATTAAATAGATCGTCATACTGTAGGTTTTTTGCTTTTAATCCAGAGACAAGTCGACGCGTAACTTCTTCTCGTATTAGTTTTCGGTCTTTTAAAACTTCGTCTTCAGGGTCTAGTTTGTCCCTAAGTTCTCGTCGGTTTTCTTTATTTGCCGTTCTTTTAGCGTGACCTAATGACATTGGAAACACTCCCTATTCTAAGCGTTCTATAACCATTCGTACTTAAGATTTCCCTCTATTCTACATATGTGTATCCATTTTCTCTCGATTTAAACCAAGGTTGTTTACTATATGAAGTTAAACTAGGATCAAAAGGGGGATGGATTACCGGGTACCTAATCTCTTCGATTTAGATATTGATTCATAATTTCTTTCGGAACTAAACTGCCCCCGGTTGCCCAGACAATATGGTTGGCTTTAGACATTTTTTTCTCGAGATCAAACTGCTTTAGGTACTCCCTTCCCGATTGAGTTTTTGAGACTCTTGCCGGCCCAGGCATTCCAGCAAGTGCTGAAGGCTCGAGCTGAAGGTTCTCTGTTTTGTTCAAGGCCTGAAGCAAGATGAAAAGTTCCTCGTCTTTAATGGTGTAGGCTCCACTGAGTAAGGTTTCGATCATTTTTCCTACAAAACGAGAGGCCCTGCCAACGGCTAAACCATCTGCTTCTGTCCTGTTATCCAGACCGATATCCTGAACGGATATTTGATCATGAAGACCCGTCGCTAGACCCAAGAGCATACAGGGGGAGTGAGTTGGCTCTGCAAAGAAGCAATGGACATTTTCTTTGAAGACTTGCTTTAAGCCATAGGTTACTCCCCCAGGTCCACCTCCCACTCCGCAGGGCAGATAGACAAAGAGCGGGTGATCAGAATCTACAGCAATCTTTAACTTGTCCAACTGCTCTTTTAATCGATATGCTGCCACGGCATAACCAAGGAATAAATCACGGGAGTTCTCGTCATCGACAAAATGGCAGCGCGGGTCGTTCTCAGCTTGCCTTCTCCCCTCTTCGACTGCTTTACTATAATCTGAGGTGTATTCAAAAACTTGGACACCTTTGGAGCGAAGAAGTTCTTTTTTCCAGGCCTTTGCATCGGCAGACATGTGAACAGTGACCCTAAAGCCGAGTTTCGCTCCAATCACGCCGATACTAAGGCCAAGGTTCCCAGTCGATCCAACTGCGAGGGAGTAGTGGGAGAAGAATTCTCTATACTTTGGGGAATTTAAGATGGCGTAATCATCTTCGAGTTTGAGCAAACCATGAGTCAGTGCTAACGTTTCTGCATGCTTGAGGACTTCATAGATCCCGCCACGTGCTTTGATTGAACCAGAAATCGGGAGATGACTATCGCACTTGAGCCATAGATGACCAGGGATTTCAATGTTGAAGCGTTTACTTATGTATCCTTGCATGTTCTGAATAGGCATTAGGGGGGATTCTATAAGTCCTCCGGTGTGCTGAGTTTCCGGGAAGGCTTGGGCGATATATGGGGCAAAGCGGATGAGTCTTGTCTCTGCTTCGTGGATCTCTTTCTCCTCAATGGGAATAGGGTTATTTGACGTTTTATACTCTGGATTTATCCAGAAGACTTCCTGGGCAGAAATCAGATCATCGATTAAAGGATGTTTTAACTTCCATTCTTTAAGTGTTCTGCCGGCAATATAATTATGGTCAATCAGCATCTTTACCATACTCCCTTAATTTGAATCTACTTCACACCTGAGCGTAGCCTCTACCATGATACTCCCCAGCTTAGATTATCTGATCAGAATCCAAGAATCATACCTACCTGGCCCTGTATTCACCACATGAAGAGCGTTTATCAGAGGCTTAGCCCTTTTCTCCCTGTCCCAGGAAACTATGCAAAATCATGCCTAGAACGACAAGAAGCATTCCCACAATAGACCAAAATGTTGGGAACGGCCCATGAAGAATTATCAATTCTCCGAGAAGTGCAAAAATCACTTCCCCAGACTGAGTGGCTTCCACTGCTGCTAGCCTATGGACATTGCCCTTTGTCATATCTGTTGCCGAGAAAAAAAGAATCGTGGCAATGACCCCAGAGGAAAGGGCAACAATCACCGATTGCATCGTCTGATTACCACTCGGGAGCCCTACTTTCGCTACTCCAATAAGTGTTAATATGAGCCAAAAAGGGAGACTTGCCAATGTCATTCCAAGGACTCTTTGAAACGTATCGAATCTTCCCCCACATGCTGCCATCATTTTACGGTTACCTAGTGGATAGGCAAAGGCAGCGAGTAACACGGGTAAAATTCCGAAGGTAATCTCTTTAGCTGTAAGTACCTGAGCCTGCTGCAGCTGAATCAGCGCGATTCCCAATAAAATGATTAGAGAAATGATAAGCCCTTTCATGGGTATAGAAGAACGAACTTTCTTTAACCCTGTTTCTGATTGAATTGTAGTATGAAAAAGTGGAGCAAGTAGAGACCCTGCAATAATCGTAATCTGCCACATGCTGGCGACCAACCAAGCTGGTCCATAATCAGCTGCAAAGCAAAGTGGCGCATAGAAAATACCGAAGCCAACAGTACTCCATATTAGCCATATCATGGGTCTTTCGCGCATATCTATCAAGAGCGGTTTCAGATTTTTCCTTGCTAAAACAAGAAGAAGCAGCGGCGGTACCATAAAAACATACCTTAGCACAGCGCTCCATATCCAACTACCACCCGATAAATCCATAGAGCGGTTTAGTACAAAGGTCACTGCAAAAAAAAGCGATGCCAGGATGCCCAGCATAATTGCCTTCAAACTTTCCACCCCATCATAATTCAATTTATAATAGGATAACATAGATTACATCTTGGGAAAACAGCGGAACAATAAAGAGACAGGTACGTTGTTCATTCAACGCACCTGTCTTTTGGTTCCTAAAACTAAAGTCTATTTAAAACTTTGACCAAACTGGTTTTGCCCATTTTGTTGATTTTGACTCTGTTTGAAAGCTTGTTGCTTCTGATTCATTTCTTGTTGAGTCATATTTTGGTTTTGCTGTTGTGCAGCACTTGTAAATTGGCCTTGTTGTGCTTGACCTTGTTGCATACCGCTTTGACCGCTTTGACTGCTAGAATTTTGTGCGTTAAAGTTTTCAGCTTTTTGCTCACCTTGTTGAGCCTGTTGAGCTTGTTGCTCGAACTGTTGAGGAGTTTGTTGAGTTCCTTGAGAATTATTAGTGTTTTGCATTTAGAAACCTCCCTAATTGTTTATTCCAAAGCTTATTATTGCCTAAATAACTAACATTATGTTGGCAATTTAACCTAATAGTTTTTGTTTGAAACAAAAAGAAGGACAGGTAAGTTGCTTTCTAAAACAGCGTACCTGCCCCCTTTGTTTCTTTTTACCACGAACAACTAATATCCCCATGTTTCTTCTTACCTGAAACACTACACCTGTCCCCCTGTTTCACTTTCCCCCTGTTTCACTTAGCTGTCTTCCTAGTTTTTTTACCGGTTACAATCTCAACTCGAAAGCCTTTCCGGCTTTGCCGAACGGTAGCAGCCATAAAGCCAAAGAACATTATGGACCATACTCCTGCAGTTACGATTATTCCCAGTAAAATCCGCAAAGAATCAGCCCATAACAGAGGCCTGCTCAAGAGATACAGTCCATAGATTATCCCTGATAGAAAACCCCCTTCGAAGGAAACTGGCGGAATTTCCCGAAGGATCACGACTAACTCATCAGGTAGAAAAAGGTAGGTAAGACCTAGCGCTAAGAAGAGGATAAAAAACAAGTTAACAATATACATAATTAAGGAAGCCCCGGGGGAAATCCTTTGTTGTGGAGTATCTGGATTATAGCGGCAGTTATTGATGGAGTAAAAGAGGCCGATGGCGCTCGATCCCAGGGAGAGGAGCACCGCTCCAAACGCCAGGGCGGCTATTAGGGTCAGGGAAACACCAATGGCTAAGGCCGTACCAACTAATAGAGCCTCCATTAGCACTAGGGTTGGAAGAATTGCTGCCACTAATTTCCCCCATACCACAGGCCATCCAGCAAGGGGGACACTGTTTAAGAGCCAGTCTGATTCTCCCTCTCGACCGAAGGATTGCAGAGCCATATTACCGCTGAACATAATGGTATACATTATTAAAACGGCTATTAAGGTGTTATTGCTAGATTGCACATTCAGAAATAGGTGTTGGCCGACAAAGAAAAGCATGATAATCAAAGGAACCATATAGCCAAACCATTCCCGGGTGTCACGTTTCATAGCCAGTAAATCTTTCTTAGCCACTGCCCACATTCCTAACCAAGGCGAAGCAGAACCGACGGCTTCTTCCTTAAAAACCAAATAAGTATTCTTTTTTTGCCGATCGGTTTCTCCACTAACTATTGTAGCTGGCTTTTTGCGACGTCTACCGCCTTCCCCTTGGCTAAGGGAAATAAAACCTCGACGGAAGCCCCGCTCGACAAGATTGAACGCTAGCATAAACAGGAATACACCCATGAAGAGAATCAGAATGCTCCACCCTAGTCCCTCAAGAAAGCTACCTGAAATCCCAGCTACTAAAGCTTGCGCGCCCCATCCCCAGGGAAAAAAGTCCATCACGCTGAGGAATTGTTCCTGCCCTGATAACCAAGCTCCAAGGTTAAATTCTTCTTCCCTATTGATCAGCATATTCGGTATCTGAAAAAGAATCGCTATCAGAATACCTGCTATGGCCCCAATAAAGCCAATCGCTTCTTTGCTCCGATGAGGGGGTACAATACGCATCACCAGTAGATTAATTAGTTCAGCTACTGCAGTTCCGATTGCCCACAATCCTAAGCCCACTAAGAGAACCAGAAAATAATAGGAGGCTCCAGCTTGAAAGAGTAAACCATAAAAAACTCCCGGTAAGAAGGCAAATAAAAGAGCTGTCAACAAGTTACTTCCGATAACCGAGAGGGACTTTACAGCAAAAACGACCTTAATAGGGACAGGGGCCATGAAAAGCAGTTCTAAATCATCCGACATATATAAGGCAGCAAACGCCGCGGTGATACCAAAGAAAATTTGACCGCCTAATCCAACCATAAATAACAATGAGAGGAACCCCTGAACAGTTTGAGGGGGCATCGTCTGCAATGCACCATAAGCAAAATATCCCAAGGAACCAACGATGGCGATCAATCCAAACAACACGACAACCATTCCGATCAAAGCACCCACTGGCCTATGTCGCATCTTATTCCAACTCACTCGCAGTTGGTTTTTTACTAACAACATAAAGTCTTGTCTAAAGGTTTGCTCTGTCGGTGGGTCCGTCAGTGGGGGAGGAAGTAATAGTTTCATTCCTTATCCCTCCTCCAAGCTTCTAATTAATTCTGCATTTTCGTTACCACCTGTTAGCTCTAGGAAGATATCTTCTAAGCTCTCTCCACCGTGTCCAGCCTTTTGACGGAGTTCTTCCGGGCTGCCTTGAGCAATTAGTTGACCTTCCTTGAGAATGGCGACACGATGGCACATTCTTTCAGCAATCTCTAGAATATGAGTAGAGACAAAAACAGCAACTCCCTGTCGAGCCATCTCCTGTAAGACGTCTTTCAAGAGACGCGCACTGGCAGGGTCAAGACCAACCGTCGGTTCATCGAGGAGGATTACCTTAGGCTGATGGATCAGCGCTGACGCTAATACCACCTTTTGCCGCATGCCGTGAGAATATCCCTCCAATAATTCATCCCCTCGGTTCTGAAGTCCAAACATGGCCAAAAGCTGTTCCCCTCGTTCCTTCATGACATTTTTAGGTACCCGATAAAGGGCAGCAACGAGATGTAAAAATTCTCTTGCTGAAAGTTTCCCATATAATTTCGGTTGATCAGGCACATAGGCCATCATTGCTTTTGCTTGGGTTGGCTGTCGGCTAATATCGTAACCGCAAATGTAAGCCTCGCCTTCACTAGGATCCAGCAGACCCGTTAACATTTTAATAGTGGTGGTTTTACCGGCACCATTCGGTCCCAAAAAACCGAAGATTTCTCCGCTCTTAACCTCCATGTTAAGACCTTTAACAACCGACACAGAACCATATCGTTTTGTCAACTGATGGGTTTTTATTAAAACATGCTCCATGCTTAGCTCTCCTTTAATGTCACTTCTATCCTTGAGATTACATACTTTAGTCTTTTGTTCAATGCTCTACTTCTACCAAGATTTTAACTCGTTTCCCGCTTAGTATCATACATCTTGGTAAGGAATAAACACAAAATGGTATGTTCTTTAAGAATTCGCGTTTTTTGGCAAGATCACCTTTATTAAGGTTCCATTTTGTTTCGAACCAACGAAACTACATACGAATAAATAAGGTTTGGCCGTAAACTATATAGAGTATAAACAAAACTTATTTAAGGAGATAAACGTGCAAGATCAGACGGATCATCTCTACACTAAACATTTAAGAGAACTTGTTGCGTGGGCCAAAGGCAAACCTTTTGTTAAAAAGAAACTTTTTCTTGTGGAAAGCCTTGCCCCTCTCGTCTTAGGGTTAAAACCATCCGTTCTCTTAAATGTGTCTTTAGAGAAGGAAAGTGAATGGCTGGAATTTGAAGAATTATTCACTCAAAAGGAAGCATTCCGGATCAAGGAAATCCGAGAGCTTAAGGGACGATTGCAAGTAATATTCTATCAAAGAGAGACCTTAGATACCGTACTGCGCCAAAAGTCGATTCAAGAGTTTTTGACAAAATTGAGTTATCCTCAGAATTATTCTTTAGACTCCTATCTTAATCTTCTCAAGCATAGGATAACATCTCTTGAATTTCCGCATGAAATTGGGGTTTTCTTAGGATATCCCTTGAAGGATGTTATGGGTTTTATGGGCTTTTTGTCACTTCCCTATAGAAGGACTCAAGGTTGGCGCATTTATGGGGATGAAACACCTTCAAATGAAGTTTATGCAAAGTACAGACAAGCCCGTAGCACTATGAGAAAGCTAGCTAAGACTAATAATTAAGCACAACCTTAATCTCAAACTATATAAAGAAAGTGAGTTGTTAACATTGAATTATAAATGTCCTTACTGCTATACCATTCACAGCGGAATTGAGTGGGACACTGTCACCTTAAAGGAACTAGGTACTAATAAAATTAATGACTTTAGTGACAACGATATTGAATCCATCGAGATGAGCATCCCTGGATACCATTACATTTGCCCAAGTTGTGGAGCAGATACAGATATCAGTGATATTAAGGAAATGTAAGTATGGCGGGTCTCCTTGATGACTTAATGTCACTGCTGCTATAACGAAAATGTGGAGTATTCCCATAGATACTCCACTTTTTCGTATATACGGGTAAAAATCCCAGGTTTTATTATAGCTTTTTAGTGGCTGAGTAAGGTATAGTAAGGGCAGAAGTTATTTACTTCACAATTCAAAGTAAAAGGGAGGATGCGAATTGGATTCTGGAAAAGTTGTCAATATGGTTCCTAAATTTAAAATGAGCAAAGGTCTCATCACCTTTGGCCTTGTTGCTCTAATTCTTCTTATTGTAATGCTGAATGCATTTGTCATTGTTAACGCAGGCCAAAGAGGAATCGTCCTTCAGTTAGGGGCAGTCCGTCCAGTTGTTTTAACTGAAGGTCTTCATTTTAAAATGCCTTTCATTCAAGACGTGGTACATGTTGATGTACGAGTTCAAAAGTCTCAATCCGATCAAACAGCCGCTTCGAAGGACCTACAAATCGTCACCACAACAGTCGCTGTTAACTTTCACCTTGAGCCAAGTCAAGCAAATAAGCTTTATCAGAATGTAGGGTTAGCCTATGGGGAACGAATAGTTGATCCCGCTATCGGAGAAGCAGTAAAAGCGATAACTGCCCAATACACAGCTGAAGAGTTGATCTCCAAGCGTTCCGAGGTTAGTGCTAAAATCAAAGAAACTCTCTCACTTAAATTGGCTACGTATTATATGATTCTTGATGAAATTAACATTACCGAATTCAAATTTAGTGAGGAATTCAACAATGCGATTGAACAAAAACAAATTGCCGAGCAGCAAGCTCTAAAGGCTAATCTTGATCTTCAGAGAATCGAAATTGAAGCTAAACAAAAAATTGAACAAGCAAAAGCCGAAGCTGAATCTCTTAGACTTCAAAAACAAGAAGTTACTGCTGAACTTGTTAAACTCAGAGAAATTGAAGCACAGATTAAGGCCATTGAAAAATGGGATGGTAAACTCCCGAATGTTACCGGAGGCGCTGTTCCTTTTGTCGATGTCAACGCTCAGTAAAACGTTGCTCACAAGTCGAACCTTTAAAGTAATCATTTCGTGATTACTTTAAAGGTTCTTCGAATTTAAATCAGAACGACTCAATGGTATGCGTACATCCCTTTCTCACTACCACAACTCTCTAACCTTATACGGTCGCATCATTTCATTGTCTTCATGATCGAGAATATGACAATGCCATACATAGCCAGGTCCTTTGCTTGGATTAAAGGGATAAAGGTTTATTCCGGGAATCGTTAAAATCGTTGCGTTCTGTGGTGCAAAACGAACCCTTATCGTTGTAACTTCACCCGGATTAGCCCTTACCGTATCTTTCCACCCTCGTTCGTTCGGCGGAGGAGTAACAGGTCCATTTAGTAAATAAGGCCTAACCGGCAAAATCCTGGTGGGATGGTGTAGGGGTGGTTCACCATTAAGAGCTACCCAATCAGTTAAATAATTATCTGCAAGGAATGCTTGACGGCTCAGCACGCGAAACTGAACTAAATGCAAATGAATAGGATGAGCGTCCATGGTTAGATTAACTAATTCCCAATCCTCCGTCGAGCCTACTAGAGGAAGCTCAGAAATCGGATTATGCCACTTTTGGCCGTCTAATAATACTTCTAAAGGGCCGTTCGGACCCATAACTTCAACCAATACCAGTGTTCTCTTTCGGGAGTTTCTGATAAGTGGTGTGATAAAGTTCAACAGTGCCGGTAATTGACGTGGATTAATTGCAGGTTTATCTAGTACAGTAAATTGCATAATTTGCCCTGTAGTTTCTGGCTCAACAGGATCACCATCAGGAAATGGGGCATTAGCATCATTTTGCAGAATCAACTTCGTCCCAGGAACGATTTGTGAAAAGTCAACAAGTATATCCGCCCTTTCACCGGGTGCGATAAGCAAGGACGTCATTCTCACTGCTCTAGAAAGATAACCTCCATCGCTCCCAATCTGAAGGAAAGGCATACCATTAGAAAACATCAGATCATAAAAGCGAGCATTAGATCCATTTAAAACTCTAAACCTATATTGCCTGGGTTCTACATCAAGATTAGGCCACACTTTGCCATTAACCATAATAGTGTCTCCGAAGAATTCCGGCTGCCAATAGGGATGAACCTCAGGGTTAACTCCTATTTCCGGGAAAGCAAAGGACCCATCCGTATTAAAGGATCTGTCTTGAATAGCCAGGGGGATTTCATACTTCCCTTTGGGCAATACAGATTTTGGCCGATCAAGGGGATCGCGAGGATCTCGCAATAGATAAAAACCAGCTAGACCCATTAAAACGTTTATGCGTGTAATACCTAAAGTGTGGTCATGATACCATAACGTTGCTGGTTCCTGCTGGTTACTATAGTGGTAAAGTGATTTTTCAAAGGCTGATCCTGTTAGCGTTTCACCGGCTGTAAACCAAGCGTCAGGGTGACCATCTGAAGCCGACTCTGTTTCTCCTCCATGCAAATGCGGAACAATGGGAACAGGATATTGTGCTAATGGAAACCCCGGAGGAAAACTTGGAAAGGGCGGCATAGGCATACCCAGGTTATTGGGATCCGCCCAGTTTAGGGTCGGGTCGACTGGCAGGGGATTTGGCTCTGTTAGATCGTTCACCCATTGAACATTGATCGGAATACCTCGTTTTGCCTCAAAGGTAGCACCAGGTGAAAAGCGAAAATGAGGAAATATCTCTCCGGTCTTTGGGTCTCTGACTCTCCCCCCGTAACCCCATACCGTTGTCTCTGGGAATCCATTCGGAAGAATTTGTTGAGTGAACTGACTTACGTTCACTATATAATCATGGCTTACTACTTTGCCATTAGAACAGTTCTTGATTACATTTGGTTCATAGACTGGTGGAATTACTAAACTGTTAACAAACTTTGGTATACTACTAGGATCAAGTGGTGTCGGCATTAGGCTCCCCCTCTCAACTCTTTTATATAGTCTATGTGGTTAAGCCTTAGCTGGTTCCAAGCCCTTCTGTTTTACCCTTTCCCGGCTTTTGCCTTAAGGACCTTTGTTTGATTTAAAGATGCTTCAAGGGTCCTTAAGTGTTGAACTGGCTTCTTGAACAAACCTATCAAAAAGTTTTAAAACCCTTGACTTTTATAATAATTTTAATATAATAGTAAATGTAAATAACGCAAACCACTACCGATATAAAAAATAAAGTGTTAAAAGGAGAGGTAATTGATGATGAAGAAATTTGTTTGTGGAATCTGTGGTTACATTCATGAAGGAAATGAGGCTCCTGACCTTTGCCCACAATGTAAGGCAGCAAAGGGTAAGTTTTCAGAGAAAGTTGAAGGGGTTATGGAGTGGGCTGATGAGCATAAAGTGGGGATTGCTCAAGGGGTTGACCCTGAAGTACTCGAAGGATTAAGAGCAAATTTCGCTGGCGAATGCACTGAAATAGGAATGTACCTAGCTATGAGCCGCCAAGCGGATCGGGAAGGTTATCCTGAAGTTGCTGAAGCTTACAAACGAATCGCCTGGGAAGAAGCTGAACATGCTGCTAAATTTGCTGAACTCCTTGGAGAAGTCGTTTGTGCTGATACTAAAAAGAATCTGCAACTGAGAGTCGATGCAGAGTTTGGTGCAACTCAAGGGAAAAAAGACCTCGCAACCTTGGCGAAAAAACTTAATTTGGACGCAATACACGATACCGTTCACGAAATGTGCAAAGATGAGGCACGTCACGGTAAAGCTTTTAAAGGATTGCTTGACCGTTACTTCCAATAAAGGGTAGGACGCCGGGACAGGAGCCGCGAAACAAGGGGGACAGGTTCGTTGTTTTTAATAACAACGAAACCTGCCCCCTGTTTTCGATTCTTGAGATAAAAGAACCTCTACCATTTTCGGTCCCTGTCCACGAATTAAATCCACAGTCAACACCCACGTCCTCTTGTCCCAGGGTTCAAAGTTCTCGCGAAACAGTTAACCTGTCCCCCTGTTTCTCGCGAAACAGAACCTGTCCCCCTGTTTCCCTGTCCCCCTGTTTCCCCTGTTTCGCTCTAATTAGGGTGACAATTTCTAGTATTTTGTCTCTGTCTTTAAAGCCAGCCGTTTCTACGCCACTGCTTATATCTACTCCAAAGGGCTTAACGGTTCTAATGGCTTGCAAGATATTAGAGCTGTTAAGTCCACCTGCCAGAAAAAAGGGTTTCTCGACTCTGTCTATAACGTTCCAATCAAAGGTTTCCCCTGTTCCTCCGGCACTTTTATCAGAATAAGCATCCAGCAGGAGATAGTTGCAGTTCGATGCCTCTTCTACTTTAATATCTTTCTCAGAACGCACTCGGACAGCCTTGATAACAGGCTTACTAAGTTTCTCTTGCAGCCTTTGGATATAAAAAGCATTTTCATGTCCATGTAGTTGAACAGTATCTATAATACCGTCTAAACAGAGTTTAATAATTTGTTCAATACTCTCATCAACAAATACCCCAACTGTTTGGATAGTTGCATTAAGGCGTTTCCTCAGTTCGAATGCCGCTTGGGGGGTGATCCGGCGTTTGCTCTCTGCAAACACAAAGCCGACATAGTCTGGATTAGCTTCGTTAACCGCTTCAATATCACTCTCTCTAGTTAGACCACATATCTTAATTTTGGTCATGGGGTCCCCCCCTCTTACCTTGCAGTGTTTTCATGACAGCAACCTTATCGGGGTTTCTCATGAAGGTTTCCCCTATCAAGACCGCATTGACCTTGCTTTGGCGCAGTTTCTGTATATCCTCTGATGTCTGGATACCGCTTTCAGAAACAAGAATTACCCGCTCAGGAACCAAATGTCTAAGAGATGCTGTCGTATTTAAGTCGACTTCAAAGGTGTTTAAATTTCGGTTGTTGATACCAATTAGCCGCGCATCGGCCTTCAGCGCAGAGAAGATTTCAGCCTCAGTATGGGTCTCAACAAGAGCTGTAAGTCCCAAGCTATCAGCTATTTCGATATAGTCCCTTAATTTGTTTACATCCAACAATGCACAGATCAACAAAACAGCATCTGCACCCATGATTTTTGCCTCGTAAATCTGATAACTATCAATAATAAAGTCTTTGCGGAGAACAGGAATCTTCACTTGTTCCTTTATTTCAGTCAAGTAGCTGTCACTGCCAAGGAAGAACTTCGGTTCAGTCAGTACGGAAATTGCATTCGCTCCAGCTTGTTCATATTCCTGGGCAATTTGTACATAGGGAAAGGACTCAGCGATAATGCCCTTGGATGGAGAGGCCTTCTTTACCTCGCAAATGAAGGCCATCTCTTGATTAGCTAACCCCTTTTCAAAGGCAAAAGGCTGTTTAGTCTCGATCCCTAGAGCTTGTTTTTTGATTTCACTCAATGGTTTCAATCCTTTTAAGGATTCTACTCGACCTTTTGTATAGAGGGCTATTTCATCTAATATCATAGCTCTACCTCATTCGACAAGGCGATAAATCTTTCCAGCTGGGTCTTGGCCCTTCCGCTGTCGATGATTTCTGCCGCTAATTTTACGCAATCTCGAAGGGTTGTATGACTACGGAACATATATAGACAAACGGCGGAGTTTAGTAAGACAATATCTCGCTTAGGCCCCTTCTTTCCCTGCAGAATCTCTAGTGCGATCTGAGCATTCCGCTCAGGATTACCGCCCACTAGTTCCTCTGGGGTACATTTTTTAAACCCGAGTTGCTCAGGATCAAGAAAAAAACTGTTCAACCTGCCTTCAAAAACTTCGCAAACCGTAGTGGTACTGCACAGTGTAACCTCGTCCAGTCCATCATGTCCATGCACGACCATGGCGCGCTTAACCCCTAGATTGAGAAGCACTCTGGCTAAAGGTTCAACTAAATTTTCATCGTATACACCCAGCAACTGGGTATTTGCGCCAGCAGGATTGGCTAGGGGTCCTAGAATATTGAAAAGCGTACGGATAGCCAGTTCGCGTCTGACCGGCGCCGCATACTTCATTGAAGCGTGGTAGGTCGGAGCAAACATGAAGCATAAACCGATCTTGCGCAGGATTTGTTCACTTTTGGCCGAGTTGATATCGATCTTGATACCTAAAGCTTCTAATAGATCAGCGCTTCCGCATTTACTCGAGACTGATCTGCCTCCATGCTTGGCTACTGGTACACCTGCCGCAGATACCACTAAGGCGCTGATCGTTGAAATATTGAAGGTATGCGCTTCATCTCCACCTGTCCCAACTATGTCCAGCACATCCATCCCCGGATTAAGCTTGGTGCATTTCTCGCGCATAACCATGGCGCAGGCTGTTATCTCCTCGATGCTTTCCCCTTTCATTCTCATCGCTGTCAGAAAGGACCCTATCTGAGCATTACTCGCCTCACCATTCATGATTTGCTCCATAACAGCTTTCGTTGTATCTAGATCCAGATCTTGGCCATTAACCAGTTTATAGATTGCATTGGTAATCATTTTCCATCCCCTCCCAGGCCAAGAAAGTTGGCGATGATTCGCTTACCTTTCGGTGTCAGTATGGATTCTGGATGAAACTGAACCCCAAACACCTCATAATCTCGATGTTTCACACCCATAATCTCACCGTTTTGGTCCTCTGCAATCACAAGCAGTTCATCGGGAATAGTTTTTCTTTCAGCAATGAGCGAGTGATATCTAGCTGCTTCGATGATCGGAGGCAACCCTCTAAAAATCTCATTGCCGTTGGCGATATGAATGTTACTTTTCTTGCCATGCATCATGGTTTTAGCATGGATAATCTTAGCTCCAAAAGCCTCACAAATTGCTTGATGGCCAAGACACACACCAAGAATTGGGGTTGTTTCTTTGAGTTTTAAAATAACCTCTTCACACACTCCCGCATTGATAGGGAAACCTGGTCCAGGTGATATGACAATATGGCTGGCCTGTAAAGCTTTAATTTCAGCGACGCTTAGCTCATCATTGCGCACTACCTTAAGATCTGCGTTTATTTCTCCCATTAATTGATACAGATTATAGGAAAAGCTGTCGTAGTTGTCGATGAGTAAAATCATTAATCCATCACCTCCTGGGAAAGTTTTAGGGCACGTATGACCGCCATTGCTTTGTTTTCACACTCGATATACTCACTTTCAGGAATACTGTCGGCAACGATTCCTGCCCCTGCTTGGATGTACACATTATTATCCTTTTTAACGGCCATTCGAATGGCGATACAGGTATCCATATTCCCAGAGAAATCGATATACCCGACGGCTCCACCATAGATCCCTCTGCGTACAGGCTCTAACTCGTCAATAATTTCGCAGGCACGGATCTTTGGAGCTCCTGAAAGAGTTCCAGCCGGCAACACTGACGTAATGGCATCCATGGCATCTTTATCGTCCCTAATCTCACTGTTGACCTCCGAAGCAATATGCATCACATGGGAAAAACGTAGGATTTTAAGATAATTACTGACTATAACACTACCAAATTTGCTGATCCTGCCTAAGTCATTTCTTCCTAGGTCGACGAGCATGTTGTGCTCACTAAGTTCCTTTTCATCCTGCATTAATTCTTGCTCAATCTGCTTATCCTCTGCATCCGTCGTCCCCCTCGGCCTAGTCCCGGCAAGGGGGAAGGTTGACAATCTGCCACTCTGAAGTTTTACCAGCGTTTCAGGTGAGGTACCGGCAATCTCTACATCGTTGGTCTTAATAAAGAACATATATGGCGAAGGATTGGTTGTCCTCAAGACACGGTAAGTGTCCATTAGACTACCTTCCATTTTTGCCGTAAAACGCCTGGAAAGAACAACCTGAAAAATATCCCCATTATAGATATACTCTTTAGCCTTTTTGACCATCTCCTCAAACTTGTTTTTGGGGATGTCCGACTGAACTTCTGACTTTAAGACAGGCTTGTTTACTGCCTCGGGAAAGTTTTGTTTAATCAGCTGGGTAATATTATCCATTTCAAAACTAGCTTTTCTGTAGCCTTCTTCAAGAGCGTCGGTTTTTATATTGATAATAATGATAATCTTTTGTTTTAAGTGATCATAAGCAATTACCTTGTCAAAAAGCATGAGTTCCATATCATTGAAATTCTCATGATCATCGGTTTTAGGTTGCAGCGTCTTTTCGAAGTATTTGATGAAATCATATGCAAAATAGCCCACAAACCCACCTGTAAAAGGGGGCAGATAATCCAAGTTAGGAGTTTTATACTGAGCTAAAATATCTCGAACGACCGCTGTCGGATTCTGTCCCTCCAGCTTGATTATGGTTCCATTATTGATCTCGATCCTATGATCCTTACAGGTCACTTGGGTGACAGGATCAAACCCTAAAAAGGAAAATCTGCCCCAAGCTTCACCACCCTCCACGCTTTCCAAAAGATAATATCGATGGCTGATGGTATTTATGGCTTTTAGTAAAGCGATTGGGGTTTTAACGTCAGCGTAAATTTCACGACTAACGGGTAGAATTGAATACCCCTGGGCAAGTTTTTTTGCTTCATCAAGTGCTGGTCTTAGCATTTAATTCACTCCTTCCTTTCAACTCATCTTAAGACATTAAACAAAAAACACCCGCCCATTGACAATTGTTGTCAAGGACGAGTGTATTTTTTACTCGCGGTACCACCTTGCTTTGCGGCATCAAAATGCTGCACCTCTCATAGGAATACTAACATATTCCTCACAAGCTAACGTCTGTGTTACGTCGCAGTATACTTCGGAAAAAGCTCCGTTTCCTTGCGCCCTCTGCGGTCCATTTGCTATACTGCGTTCTGCGGGTTCTCAGCCTTCCCCGCTCTCTGTAAGTGCACTTTACAACGTTATCTCCGCATCAACGGTTTATAAAAACTATATTCATTTTTAGCAAGAATGACTTATGGCACATTCCCTTAATGATAACTATGCAGACTAGTTTACTTCCATGAGTCGAAGCTCTTTTTTGATACTGGATTAGTAAAACTTACTCTGAAAATAAGTTTAGGTTAATGTCATCCTGAAGGATCTAGGGCTTAAGATTCTTCACTTCGTTCAGAACGACGAAAGTGCGCTGTGGTTTTCATTCATCGGTTGTCTGCGCAGCGGCATGGGCTCTGATTGAAAATAAAAAGCTTTTGCCCCTATAAAAGGGACAAAAGCTTTAAACTTCTGCGTTACCACCCTGATTGGCAATTAGTAACTAATCGCCCACTCATTTTGCATACCAACATATGCACCCCACTGATAACGGACGGGGTTCCCGTCAGCGTCTACTCCCGCAATGCAGTTTCAAGCTGCCCTCACAAGCCCATTCAGAAAAATCTGTGCTGCTGCACTCTCACCAAACGGCAGCTCTCTGATTACACCCAATTTAGCTTACTTCTCTTGTTCAAAGGTTTTGTGTTTTAGTCATTGTATATTGTTGAATTGGATCTGTCAATAGTACCTGGGTTTAGTTTTCTGGTAAAGCTACAACAGTCTTATTCTTGTTTGATTTCTCCTCAATTCATAGAAGAGGAAAACCGACGTAATCGTCACCGCTAGTACGTCCGCAATGGGAGCTGTGATCCAAGCACCATCGATTCCCATAAATTTAGGCAATATCAGTAAGAGTGGAATAAATATGAGCACTTGTCTGGATAAGCTCAAAATTGTCGATTGAACCGGTTTACCAACAGCCTGGAAATAGTTGCAGCCTGTGATCTGAAAGCCCACGATCGGAAGAACTGCAAAGAACAGCCTATTCCGAATTTTAAGGTTAAAAAATCTAATCTTCTACTAAATTTCGCAAGGAAAAACTGTATACATGATTATTCCAGGAACTTTCCTAGCCTTAAGTCTTGAACAACTGTCTTTCAAGGATTATTATTGAAGAATAGGTACTTAATAGAGTTTTGGAGGCAATAGTATGACTGATATTACCGTAACCAAGGTAGACAAGATTGGAGTCTTACCCACTGATAAGCAACTAGGTTTTGGACAAATTTTTACAGATCATATGTTTGTAATGGACTATGAAACAGGCAAAGGCTGGCATTCGCCACGTATTGTTCCATATGGTGAATTTGCCTTTGTCCCTGCTACAATCGTATTCCATTATGGGCAGGCAATCTTTGAAGGGATGAAAGCTTTCAGAGGGTCGAACAATCAGATTGCGGTCTTTAGAACTAAGCATTATCTGAATCGCTTCAACCGATCAGCAGGTCATCTTTGCATACCCCCAATTGACGTCGATGAAGTCCAAGCAGGTCTGTTCAAATTATTGGACTTAGAAAAAGATTGGGTCCCGAGCACGCCAGGTACGTCACTTTATATCAGACCATTTATCATTTCTACTGATGGCTTCATTGGAGTTAAGGTAGCTAGCACTTATAAACTTTTTATAATCCTATCTCCAGTTGGCGCCTACTACGCCCACGGTTTTAATCCCGTCAGCATTAAAGTGGAAGATAAATATGTTCGCGCGACGAAAGGCGGACTAGGCCAAGCCAAAACCCCAGCTAATTATGCCATGAGCCTACCCGCTCAAGCTGAGGCTTATAAAGAAGGTTTTGACCAAGTCTTATGGTTGGATGCAGTCCACCGAGAATACGTTGAAGAAGTTGGAACCATGAACATCTTCTTTAAAATCAATGGTGAAATTATTACGCCAGAACTGAACGGCAGCATCTTAGGTGGAATTACCCGGCAAACCGTACTAGAACTAGCTCGGAATTGGGGCTTTAAAACAACTGAGCGCCAAATTTCCATTGTTGAAGTATATGAAGCACATGCCAAAGGAGAACTCGAAGAAGTATTTGGAACTGGGACAGCTGCCGTCATATCCCCGGTCGGTGAGCTTTCCTGGAAAGGACGAAAAATGGTCATTAACCATAACCAAACCGGTGAATTCTCACAAAGACTTTTCGACTACGTTACAGGTGTTCAAAATGGCATCGTCCCCGATGAGTTCGGCTGGATGGACATAGTCAGCAATTAGACCAACAATAACTACTTTCCTAATAGCAAAAGCTTAGGAATGCGTCAAGCGCATTTCTAAGCTTTTTACTATTCGGCAAAACAGGGGGGCAAAACAGGGGGACAAAAACAGGGGCAGGAAAACAGGGGGACAGGTACACTGTTTCGTTAACGAAACAGCGGTATTGTGGTAGTTCTCTAAAACTCTATACATTCAGATCCCTTTTCTCATAAAAAATGTAGGTCACCTTAATAAGTACTGCAATAATCAGACCCGATAAGATCAGATAAACTGGTTCAAAACCCCTAGTGTCCATAAGATTTTTCGCTTCAAAATACTTGAACGGTGTTAAATATTTAAGAACGGTTATCCTCTCGTTCAAATCTATGGCAAAAGAAAGCATCAATGTAAATAGCAGTATTCCTGTGGCATAAGATTGAGCTGTTTTTGGCTGCTTACTGACCCCGGCTAAGGCTGTGCCAATAAACAAAAAAATTAACTGTAAAATAAACATGCCCAGCATCAACCTTGTAATATCACCTATGATCCCTTCTCCTTGGCTATAGTTCTGTACTAGAAGAATTGACGAAACAAGCGTTACAAGATTAAGGATTAATAGATTGACGAGGGCTGCAATTAGTTTCAAGGTTATGATTTTACTCCTGGAAATAGGTTTTACAAACAAAAACTCTGAGGTTTTGTCCCGTTCTTCCTTAGATATTATACTTGCCCCAAGCAGGGTAGCGTGAATCGCAGCTATCATTGCCAAGTAAATAAAGAGAACTCCATAATAACCACTGACAGTAGATAAATCGAAGGTTCCCATACCCATTATAGCCTTTAGGGACTGTGGCATTTGCGCCATTAAGTCAGTGACCGATTGGCCTGACGCTGATAAGCCAGCATATTTACCCATACTACTTGCAATCATTAGGAAAACACCAATACTCCACAGGATAAGGGCTTTTCTATTAGCTTTCATCTCTCTAATAAACACATTCATAAACTACCCCCAATTGCTTCGGAAACATTCCTGCCCAAAAGATTTACAATTCGGAAACATTCCTGTTAAAATTCGGCTATTGCTTCAGCAGTCTGTCCCCTTTTCTCATCACACTGCATGGATATCTCTTTTAGAATAGATTATATAACTCGCTGTAATCGCTATTGCAATAAAACCTATAGCTGCTGCTATAAAGGAGGATTCATAGCTAGAATGTTGTATTATATAGGCAAAATCGAAATATTTAAAGGGCGTCAGATAACGCAAAGCATGGTCCCTCGTCGTCGAAATCAAGGCTCCAAGGATAAAGAAGGCGAATACTATACCGAGAGAGATGGAAAGGACGGATTTGATCTTAGGGACCAATACAGAAACGATCATACCCAAAGCCAAGAATATAAGCTGTAAAAAGAATAAGGTCATTGAAAGCAACAAGAATAGACGAGTACTATACTCTTTCGTCTCAACTAGTGAGGCCATTACGGTTGCAGCTCCCAAATAAGCGATATTGGTGATCACTAGGGAGCTTAACGCTGCAAGAAGCTTTGCAGTTACAATTTGAGAACGAGTTACCGGTTTGGTTAAAAGAAAATCGGCTGTTTTTTGACGTACTTCTTTGGACAGAATGGATACACCAATGATCATTGCCTGAATTGCTCCGAACAACGAAATATACAGAAAAATATAGGAATAGTAACCTAAAATTGAACCGATATTCTCCACTGATAGCCCTAAGGCCAGTCTAATAGACTCAGGAAATCCCTGCATTATCCGTTTAAATTCTTCCGCTTCTCTAGAAATAGTGGGAAACATAGAAAGAAAAAGAACAACCAACCCTACCAAGGTTATTATCCATATGGCAGTGAATTTCTTATAAGCTTTTAATTCATGCAGAAACATATTCATGGTTTAGGACTCCTTTTCATAGAAGTGCAAGAAGATTTCTTCAAGATCGGGTTCCTCCACCCAGAGGTTGGCGATGTCTGTCTCTGAGATCTTTTTCATGATGGAATTAATGTTTCCTCTGAACAAAAAACTTACAATATGCTGCTTAACCTCTAAATTGCTTACTCCACGGATATTAAAGTAATTCTGATCTAAGCTACCCGATGTCTGCACTTTAATCTTTTTATAATTACTTTCTTGTAACGCACTGATCTTATCTAGTTGTATGATTTTACCTTCTTTGATAATGGCCACACGATCACACATTCTTTGAACCTCACCCAGAATATGAGATGAAAACAGAATGGTAGCCCCTTTTCTATTTTCCTCCTGTAGAAGTTCGAAAAACCTTTGCTGCATCAGAGGATCCAAGCCACTTGTAGGTTCATCAAGGATAATCAGTTTCGGCTCATGAAGTAGTCCTTGAACAATTCCTACTTTCTTCTTATTGCCGAAGGATAAATCGTCAATCTTTTTATTGAGATTAAGGTCCATGATTCCAGCTAGGTCTTTGATCCGTTTGCTGCAATCTTTTTTATAGAAACTGGCGGAATAGTTTAATAGATCGATCACTTTCATTTTGTCATAGTAAAAAACTTCTGACGGCAAGTAGCCAATTTCCCTTTTAAGTTCTGGCCCATACTTTATACAGTCTTTCCCAAATAGTTTAGCGCTTCCACTAGTAGGGTAGATCAGGCCTAATAACGTGCGCAGAGTGGTGGACTTACCTGCACCGTTAGGTCCGATAAATCCAAAGATTTCTTTTTCCTCAACGTCGAAGTTAATATCAATAATCCCTCGCTCCTTACCGTAGTACTTAGTCAAATGATTTATTTCAATTACACTCATTTTCGTCTCCTATGTGTTCTTTTCTCCCCTGCTATTTTTTCATATCTTTATAATAAATATCCAGAAAACAGGGGGAAAACAGGGGGACAGGTGCACTGTTTCGTTACACCTGTCCCCCTGTTTTGTTATGTTGGTGGTTTAGGTTCCATTATTAGGGGTATCCTAACTTACATCTCAAACTTATTCAGCGTTTCGATTTT
This sequence comes from Desulfosporosinus sp., assembly GCA_003513495.1. GTDB lineage: Bacteria > Bacillota > Desulfitobacteriia > Desulfitobacteriales > Desulfitobacteriaceae > Desulfosporosinus. The sequence continues at coordinate 38,748 of DOPM01000022.1, read as the reverse complement.
GTTAATTGGATTAAATACAATTATTAAGGAGCGGAAAAGATGGAATTAAGTTGGATTTGGCAAGCAATACTTATATTCTTTATTGGTACATTTATCTTAAGGTTAGGTGGAAGAAAATCCATTTCACAAATGACCATATCTCAAACGATTGTTATGATAGGATTGGGATCATTGTTGATTCAACCTGTAGCTGGGAGAGGGCTCTTTATCACTTTCGCAGTAGCAGCATTGTTGAGTATATTAATGATAATGACTGAATATCTAGCAATTAAGGTCGATATTTTGGAAACCCTTTTTACGGGCAAAGCAGTCATTGTTATTAAAAATGGCAACCCACACATAAATAATTTGAAAAAGCTCAGAATGTCAATTGATAAACTTGAAACTCGTTTAAGACAAGTAGGAGTATCTTCAATAGAAGATGTTAAGTATGCGACGATTGAAATAAGTGGGCAACTGGGGTATGAACTAAAAGAAAATAAAAAGCCCTTAACAAAAGAAGATTTTACGACACTGATGGCTGAACTATCACAAATCAAGCAGGCCATTGGAGTTAGCATGGAAACTCAGCAAAATCAGAATCAAGATAAAGCAAATAACATTTTTGAAGAAATTAGCAGTAAAGCCTTCGAAGGTAATAAACTAGAGCCTTAAACAGGGGCAAAACGGGGGGACAGGTGAACTGTTTCGTTAAAACGAAACAGCGAACCTGTCCCCCCGTTTTCAACGATGTATATATAACGTTACATTGGTCACCCTAATAAAGAAGCTTGGCTGACATCGAAGACTCTAGCAACGGTGGTAGCACCGGCTTATTATATTGGTATAAAAAAGGCAGGTGGTACATTTGAACAATGAAAAAATGATCAAAGCTCTTAACGATCAAGTAAATAAGGAACTATACTCAGCCTATTTTTACCTTTCAATGCAAGCTTATTTCTCGTCAATCAATCTCGATGGATTTGCTAATTTCTACCGCGTGCAGGTTCAAGAAGAACGTGATCATGCTCTAGGCTTTTTTAATTATATAAGTAAGATCGGCGGAAAATTAGCATTCTCAGAGATTCAAAAACCTCAAACTGAGTTTTCAAGTCCTCAAGAAGTTTTCGAATTGACATTAAATCATGAGCAAGCTGTCACACAATCAATTTACTCCCTCATGGACATAGCTCGAGAGGTTAGAGATCACACAACGGAAATTTTTCTCCAATGGTTTATCACTGAGCAGGCTGAAGAAGAGGAAAATGTTAGCCGCGTTCTAAATAAACTGAAACTCATAAAAGGAGATGGAGCGGGACTCTTTATGATTGATAACGAACTGGCACAACGAGTCTATGTAGCAGCTGTCATTCCCGTTTAAACAAAAAACAGGGGTGGAAAACAGGGGGACAGGTGAACTGTTTCGTTTTAATGAAACAGCGTACCTGTCCCCCTGTTTCCGTAACCTTAATCTTCGATTAAGGTTTTTATAATATCCATTCGAGATACTATGCCAATGATCTTCCCATCTTCTAAAACAGGCAATCGCTTTATTTTTTTACTTACCATTAGCGATGCTGCCTCTTCTATACTGGCCTCTTTATTGATTATCACAACATTCGCAGTCATAATCTCCGAGGCTTGAGATGCAATTAACTTTTTTAAATCGGATTCGTATTGTTTCACACCGTTGTAATAAATTAGTGCTCCCAAAATTCCAATTACTCCAGGTATCTGGGGAGACGTTTCTTTATGTAACAAGTCTCCCTCAGTAACGATTCCTACTAAATTACCATCTGAATCAATCACTGGTACCCCGGAAATTCGATTATCATACAACGTCCTGGCTATCTCCTTAATCTCCATATCCGATCGAATGGTTATGACATTTGTTTGCATGACATCCATGACCTTCATTAAAATCGCTCCTTTTCTTAAATAAGTATGATTTACCATATTGTAACACAATTTTTAACAAAACAAAGGACAGGTGAACTGTTTCGTATTAACGAAACAGTTCACCTGTCCCCTTGTTTTGTGTCCCCTTGTTTTGGGAATATTTGAAGCGATGAATAGAGACCTGACGCATTTAAGCAAATAGGTAAACGGGGAACGGGGGACAAGTGCTATGTTTCAACGAAACAGCACCTGTCCCTTTTGTTTTGGGCACACTGTTTCATTTTAGCGAAACAATGCACCTGTCCCCCTGTTTCACTATCTTGTAGCTGTTAACTGCCCTTGAGCATCGTAAAGCGCTCCGGGATCGCCATTATTGTTCCAGATATTTGATTGAGTCCAAACTAGGGTACCCACTCCTGCCCGCGCTTTTTCTCCACTGACAATTTTGATTGACCCACCTGCAGTCAAAGTTGTACCGGATGGAAAAATAAATGTTTGATTTCCAACTTCACTCACTAATTTCCATCCCGTTAGATCGACATCTGTGCGACTAGGATTAGTTATGGTCACTACTTCCCCTCGGAGATCTATATTTGATAATTCAACTGAACTCTTAGAAGTAGCAGAAGAAGGCGTTGGACTTAATGAAGATTCAGGCACTGGTACTACCTTAGATTCAGGAGTTGACGTTGAATCGGTGGCTGGAGCATTCTGCTGAATTGATGCCTTCTTATCAAATTCTATCGTTTCTCCATTGGTCGTAACTACTATTGTTCCTGATTTGTCCGTTCTATAGGTTGTAATTCCAGCCTGAGCGATCCGATCTAAAATTGTAGGGGTTGGATGACCATATTCATTATCAGCACCCACAGAAATAATGGCGTGCTTTGGAGATACGGCCCTCAAAAATGCGCTGGTGGTTGAACTATTACTTCCATGGTGACCTACTTTAAGAACAGTTGCTTTTAAATCTTGCCCACTCTTCGGCATTTCTGCTTCAGAAATATCTTCGGCATCCCCCTCGAAAAGAAAGGATACTTTACCATAGGTGACTTTTAGGACTGCACTGTAATTATTTAGCTCTTCATAACTGCTACTATTAGGTGCCAGAAATACCCCTGTAAGCTCAGAAACGTTTAGTCCGACCCCTACCTTGGCCTGAACCTTTTTTGCACCGCTGGCCTTGACAGCAGCAATAAAATCTTCAAACGTTCGGGTGTTTGAGTCAGCATTTGGCATGTAGACGGTTTTAGTCGGTATGCTTTGAATGACTAAATCTAACCCTCCTATATGATCTTCATGAGGATGGGTTGCGACGATTGCTGAAAGTTCTTTGACTCCTTGTGATATCAGATAGCTTACAATTTCAGGTCCGTCCTCATTATTTCCGCCATCTATAAGAATCGAATCACCGCTAGGAGTCACTAAGAGAGTACTATCTGCCTGACCGACATCCAGGAAATGGACTTTTAATACTTCAGTGGTTCTAGTAGGAGTTTCAGCAACAATTTCAGGAGTCGTTGTTTGCGTTTTACCACATCCAGATAGAATTAATGAGAAGATGATAATAGGTAAGATCAACCACTTTATGCGATATGACAATTCGTATAGGCCCCTTCCTTATTCACTCATCGAAAAAGTTATCCAATAGGCTTTTAACCTTTTTCGAACGCTGTTTCGTTGCTTCTGTATTAATACTGACCTGGATGTCAATGACATCCCCCTCTTTTAGATCAGCTGGCAAAACACTCCGGGGTAAATTAAAGTTGGTACGATTTTGTGTTTCAACAATAGCCCATTCATTTTCAAATCGGTCAATAATAAACATAGTACTCCTCCTTACAAGCGATACTCGATAATGCTGCTCATTTAATATTGGCTAAATGCCAGTTACCCGTCCTTTTTCCATTTCTACTATGCTCGTGAGAATTCATCGTAAATACTGTAACCTTTAGCCCTTTACAAACATAGATTGCACTATAGTTAATTGATAATGATTATCTTTACCAAACTAAAGGAGGACTTATAATGTGTGGTATTGTTGGCATGGTAAATTGGGCACATGATCTAACTCTTCAAGAAGAGGTTTTAATTAAAATGACGAATACCCTAATACCTCGAGGTCCAGATGCAGAAGGATATTGGCTTTCTCCCCGAGCCGCTTTCGGACATAGACGACTGGTGGTCGTTGATCCTCTAGGAGGCCGCCAACCTATGATTCGCCGGCGTGGTGAACATACGTATACCCTCATCTATAATGGCGAACTCTATAACACATCAGAGATTCGGCAAGAACTCCTAAGTCGCGGTTATAATTTCGAAGGGCATTCAGATACAGAGGCCGTACTTTTGTCCTATTTAGAATGGGGTCCCTCCTGTGTCGATCGCTTGAACGGAATTTTCGCCTTTGGAATTTGGGACAGCAAAGAACAGCAGTTATTCGTTGCCCGGGATCGCTTAGGGGTTAAGCCGCTCTTTTATAGTGAAAAAACCGGTTCAATTGTTTTTGCTTCCGAGCTCAAAGCTTTATTAAAGCACCCCGATATTGCACCCATCATCAGCAAGGAAGGCTTGTCGGAGGTATTCCTCGTGGGTCCGGCTCGCAGTCCTGGAGTAGGTATTTTCGAGGGGATTTCCGAATTAAAACCTGGGCATGTTCTTTTATATTCTGCCAACGGACTGCACATCCGCAGGTATTGGTCCTTACCTAATAACCTTCATGAAGATGATTTGAAGACGACGATTGAAACGATTCGCGAGCTTTTTCTCGATACAGTTCAGAGGCAGTTGGTTTCAGATGTCCCCATCGGAACCCTTCTCTCTGGAGGGTTAGACTCTAGTGCTATTACTGCCATAGCTGCCCAATTCCTTGCTGAAAACGGAAAAGGACCTCTGCCCACCTTTTCAGTAGACTATGATGAGAATGATAAATATTTTCATCCTAATGCCTTTCAGCCTGGAGCAGATGGACCTTGGATTGAACGAATGTCTCAAACCTTTGGGACTCAGCATACGAACTGTAAATTTAATATTCCTGAACTTGTGCAAGCACTCCAAGACTCAACACTTGCTCGGGATCTTCCTGGAATGGCTGATGTGGATGCCTCGTTATTACTCTTTTCCCGTGAAATCAAAAAGAAGATAACCGTTGGTTTATCCGGCGAATGCGCCGATGAAGTGTTTGGCGGATACCCTTGGTTTCATCGCCAAGACTCCCTTGAGGCTCAGACCTTTCCTTGGGCTCTTAATGTAGAAAATCGATTTGAAGTGCTGTCACCAGAGCTTATAGAGCGTCTCGAACCCCATAACTACTTGAAAGAACGGTACGAAGAGGCTCTTGCTGAAATCCCTAAGCTGTCTGGTTCTTCCACGGTCCATCAAGACAGTCGGACCGTCAAAGGAAATCTTCAACGTCAAGCCCGCATCCGTGAGATTACCTATTTAACCTTAACTCGTTTCATGCCAACTCTTCTCGATCGCAAAGATCGTATGACCATGGCCACCGGTTTAGAGGTACGTGTTCCCTTCTGTGACCATCGCCTAGTCGAATATGCCTGGAATATCCCTTGGGAAATGAAAGCACTCGAAGGTAGAGAAAAGGGACTCCTGCGACGAGCTCTCACCGGGGTCTTACCCGACGATGTACTTTGGCGTCGCAAAAGCCCTTATCCTAAAACCCATCACCCCAGTTATCTATTGGCTGTTCGCACATGGCTGAGAGAAATCTTGGAAGACAAGAACTCTCCAATTCTTCCCTTCCTGAATCTCCCCGCTATTGAAGATCTAATGAAACTCTCCGATACTATCCCTTCAGGCCGTCCATGGTTTGGTCAATTAATGGACGTTCCGCAGCTTTTTGCCTATCTTGTTCAAGCCAATTTCTGGTTAGAACAAAATGAAGTTCGTTTCCTTTAAGAACAATAATTCACTTAGCCGGTGGGGGAGCCTATCTCCTTCGCCGCCGCTAGTGTCCACTAATTATTGGCTTACTACTCACTGGCGTTCTCTTGGAGGGGCTTTCTCAGAATTTTTATTTTGGTGATTCTAAAGCCCTTAACCTCCATAACTTCAAACTTAATACCATCAAAATAAATCACATCCCCTTTGAGAGGTTTGCGTCCTAATCTCGAAAAGATATATCCCCCAATTGTAGAAACCGTTTCTTCTTCTAATTGTATATTCAACATTTCTGAAACTTCTTCCATTAAAACACGTCCGTTAAGCACATATTCATTTTCAGACAGCTTCTGAACGGACGGTTGTTCCAACTCAAATTCATCATAAATTTCTCCGACTAGTTCTTCTAACATATCTTCGATGGTAATCAGCCCCGCCGACCCACCGAACTCATCCACCACAACAGCCATATGGGTATGCTGACTTCGCATTCTCTGGACAAGATGAGAAATCGGCATGCCCTCAGGAACTGCAAGAACATCCCGCCTAATCTCATTAATATCCTTCTCCCCGGGCTGTTCTTGCAGCCGAAGAATGTCCCTCATATGAACTAAGCCCAAGACATTATCTTTATCATCATCACACAGCAAGTAACGCGTATGTCCATTTTCCTTAACAACAGCGAGAATCTCCTCAAACGTGTCCTGAAGAAAGATACACACCATATCTTGACGAGGCACCATCACTTCGCTAGCATTACGATCCGAAAACTCAAAGACGTTATCTAACAGTTTACCTTCTAATTTATCCAAATAGCCATGCTTTTGACTAGCATCGACTAACATTCGTAGTTCTTCTTCGCTATGAGATAAGTCGGCCTCATTGGCTGGTTCAATTCTCCAGATACGCAATACAAGATTCGCTAAGCCATTAAGGGAACGAATAACTGGATAACAGATCCAGTAAAAGGCTTTTAAAAACCCTGCTGTAGCAAGGGCTGTGCTTTCTGATTTTTGAATAGCAAGTGACTTAGGGACAAGCTCACCTAAAACGATGTGTAACAGCGAGATAATTGAAAAGGCGATAGTGATAGCAATAGTATGGGTGTAAATTGTACTCCAACCTGCGATCCCAGCGAACAACGGTTCAATTAGGGTTGCAATCGCTGGTTCACCAATCCAACCTAGGCCCAAAGAAGAGAGCGTAATCCCTAGCTGACAGGCAGAAAGGTATGCATCCAAATGGGAGGTAACATCTAGGGCAGTTTGTGCTCTTGAGGATCCATTTTCCGCAAGTTCTGCCAAACGCGTCTTACGTACTTTAACCAGGGAAAATTCAGCAGCTACAAAAAGTCCATTTAGCCCAACCAACAAGAATGCTATTAAAATCATTATGACACTCCAAAGCAGTCCGTCGATGACTTTGTATCCTCCTTTGACCTTGGATCATTACCAAGTTATCCTTTTTTGTTTTAGTGTTTATAGATCCGGTCATAATTATTCACCCATTAATTCTCGACGGATTGCCTTATTAAGTTAACATACTAACCTGCTTTGTGTACTTCTGTTTTTTCATCGGCTTTAGGTTCTTGTTCCTTTCTCTTAACCATAACCTTAGTAATTCTAAAGCCCATAACCTCCATTACCTCGAAATGGAAGCCATCGAAATAAACCACATCCCCTTTGACAGGCTTGCGCCCTAATCTGGAAAACACATATCCCCCAATAGTAGAGACGGTTTCTTCTTCTAATTGTATATCTAGCATTTCAGAAACTTCCTCCATCAATACGCGTCCATTAAGCACGTATTCACTTTCGGCAAGTTTCTGTATCGGAGGTTGTTCCATCTCAAATTCATCATATATTTCTCCGACCAATTCTTCCAGCATATCTTCAAGGGTGACCAGTCCCGCTGATCCACCGAATTCATCTACAACTACCGCCATATGAGTTCTTTGACTTCGCATTCTCTGGACCAGATGAGAAATAGGCATACCCTCAGGAACGGCAAGGATATCCCGTTTGATTTGAATTATATCCTTTGAACCTGACTGCTCCTGCAAACGAAAAATGTCCCGCATATGAACTAAGCCCAGGACATGATCTTTATCATCATCACAGAGAGGATAGCGCGTATGCCCATGTTCTTTCACTACTTCCAGGATCTCCTCAAAGGTGTCCTGAATGAAGATACACACCATATCTTGACGAGGTACCATGACTTCACTAGCGTTACGATCCGAAAATTCAAAGACGTTATCTAACAATTTCCCTTCAAACTTATCCAAATAGCCATGCTTCTGACTGGCATCGACTAACATTCGCAATTCTTCCTCACTATGGGATAAATCAGCTTCATTGGCAGGTTCAATTCCCCAAATACGTAATACAAGGTTCGCTAAGCTATTCAGGGATCGAATAATCGGGTAACAAATCCAATAAAAACCTTTTAAAAAACCAGCAGTAGCAAGCGCAGTACTCTCTGCCTTTTGAATTGCTAAAGATTTGGGGACAAGCTCACCTAAAACAATGTGCAATAATGAGATGATTGAAAAAGCTATTGCTATTGAAATAGTGTGAGTATAAATAGTGTTCCAACCGGCTATTCCAGCAAACAACGGTTCGATTAGGGCCGCAATCGCCGGTTCCCCAAGCCAACCTAAACCTAAAGAAGCAAGCGTAATCCCCAGTTGACAGGCTGAAAGGTATGCATCGAGTTGCGAGGTGACATCAAGTGCACTTTTTGCTCTACGGGAACCATTCTCTGCGAGTTCTGCTAAACGCGTTTTACGTACTTTAACCATGGAAAATTCAGCAGCTACGAAAAGACCGTTTAATCCGACTAACAAGAAAGCAATTAAAACCTTTATGCCACTCCAGAGCAGACCGTCTATGATTTTTCTCCTCCTTTTAATATCTGAAAACCAAATTCTCTTATGTCTATTTATTGTATTTGTACTAATGTTAGATAATAATTATACATCACTTTTATCACTTATATCAAAGGTATTTCTTTAACTTCTTATCTTACGTTCCTAGAAGTTTCGACTTCTTGTCACATATTTCTATTATTTCGCCCCTCGTCTGCCAACTGCTGACGATTGGTTTAGAACCTTTAGAACATTTTCATCGTCTTCCGTTCCAATAATATACTTCATCATATACTCAAACCCCCCTATTGATTGGACCTTTTCGGACTCTGGAACAAGAACTGGTTCCCCATCAACTTGGCGGGCGTCCGTCTGAGTAAATAAATCGTCTAAGGAAAAGGTTTCTGTCTCTGTATCAATGGTTTCAAGGACTTCTTCAACTTGTGTTTCACTTTGAAGATAATTACAGGCATCCTGGATCTCTGGACTAACCTCCGACACTTTATCCTGAGGTAGCCTTAGACCTTCTTCCAGATTAGTTTCCAATAGCGCCTGTCTTAAAGTCTCTTTAATCAAAGCACTCCTTTTCTCCGGCTCAACCCGTTGTAATGCCAGCCAAAGATCCGCCTCGGTTTCATCAAAATACAACGGAATAAATAAAGGCTGAGCGCTTATCATACTGAAGTGTTCGGCTTATTGGTAATGTTATTGACCAGAGTTGAAGCCATGATTCGAAATCCTGTAGCATTTCCGAACTGTGGATCATCGATCAATATCTTGTTTTCCATCTGAATGTGCTCATAAACCATTTCTCCGACTTTTCCGGCAACAAGCACTGTATGCAACTTACCAAGCATTGGTTTTAGGGCCTTTTTTACTTCACGAGTGATGTCTGTCCCTAGTTGGGTAAGCATACTTTGCATAATTGGATTAAGGTTAATGGTACCATTATTCCATGGATATAGCCCGCCATTAACTCTAAAAATCTTATCTAGTTCTTTATCATCTGTTTCAATTGGATTGGCGTGATTACTTGTCAATTCTTTCAGCTTTTCAGCCACGCCGATATACGCCCATTTTAACCCTTTTTCGATACTAAAGGAGTTAGGTGGATCAAGCATAACACCATCATAAAACGTCGCAATATCTGTCGTTCGGAAGCCCGGGTCTATGACCACCACATACCCACCAAACAACTTAGGGCTTGTTGGAATTCCATATTCATTGAGGGTTTCTTTAATAAAGACACCATAACTTTGCGGAAGAACTCGAGAACGCAGGATATTAAGCTGGCGAGTCACTCCTTCCATGGGACCGGAACGAAAGGATACTGAAAAAGATCCCTTTAACTCTGCTTCATACTTGTCCTTCAAACTGGCATAATACTTAACTGGAACACCCGTGCCAAGATACACATTAGTTTTAGGCGTTTGTTGAGCGAGAGCTAAGGCAACCACCAGTAAAGCTGTAGCCTCTTCATCTGAGGATTTATCCTCATCCCAGCAATAATGAGCTTCATTTGGATTTAAGCTCTCAGCTAAGCTGCCCATAAAATAATGCTTCTCTACGCCGGTAGAGTTATTTTTGACCAATACGTCTAGAGATGCAATCTGAGTTTCTATGTCAGATCCTTTATGAATTAGAGTATTGCCAAGGGTTGAAAAAATCCGTTCATTCCCCTTACAAATTACCGCTGGAAATAATACCTTCTTATCTCCCGTATCAAGTTTTATTGCACCAAACCCTGGATCTGCTCCAGCTACGAGTATATCGCCCTCAAACACACATGTTCCCCCTATTCATAGCTCATAAATTAACTTATACCTCATTCAGTATCAAACCTTAAACTTCGAAGAAATTGGATAGAATACTACTAATAGCTACCATTATATACGAAGGAAACACGCTTGTAAAAATGTCTTGTAACGATTATAATAACTATTCTCTTAACATTCTCACAAATACTCCTTGAGATTCGAAAAAACTTGTGTTATTCTAAAGCAAATAAATATCTTCATTTTAGGTGCCCCTTTGGGGAGAATAGGGAAGTTCGGTAGCAGCAGCTAAACCGACGCGGACCCACCACTGTATTCGAGGAGCTTCGTGACCACTGGCTTAGTGCTGGGAAGGTGACGATTTATGCAATGAATCGATAGCCAGGAGACCTGCCTAAGATGTTAAGTCTTTCCTCTGTTTGGAGAGCATTCGGTGATGACGGTAAAGTCCCGACCACAGATTTTTTTGTGGTCGGGATTTTTATTTTTAAAATTAAGCTATTATAAGAGGAGGAACCACTATGAAAAACTTAACAGAAGAACAACTCTATGCTCAATTACAAAACCTTACTTCAAACATCTTAGATCTTGACGAAGAAGCCATGTCCCAGATCCAAGTACGCTTAGATTCTCTCACTAAACCTCAAGGAAGCTTAGGTCAATTAGAACATCTTGCTAAGCAGCTCGGCGGGATCCAACGAACCTCAAAGCCAAAAATTGAAAAGAAAGCCGTCCTATTAATGGCAGGAGATCATGGGGTCGTCGAAGAAGGGGTAAGTGCCTTTCCCCAGGAAGTAACTCCTCAGATGGCGTATAATATCATGAATGGCGGCGCCGCTATCAATGTCCTCTCTCGTCAAGCAAAGGCCGAGGTTTTTTTAACGGATGTTGGTATTGCCTTCCCCATAGAAGGAAACATTAATCACAAACGTGTGGCCAACGGAACTAAGAACATGACTAAAGGCCCTGCTATGACCCGTCGTGAAGCCTTAGAAGCTCTACTGGTTGGTGCGGAGGTCGCTGAAGAAAAGATCCGCGAAGGATATAACCTCTTTGCTACAGGTGAACTTGGTATCGGTAATACTACTCCTAGTTCTGCAATTGTCTCTATCTTGACAGATTCTGCTATTGAAGATGTGGTAGGACGCGGAACGGGAATTGATGACGCAGGAGTCATCAGAAAACGCCGTGCCATTGAAAAAGCCATTGAAGTTAATCAGCCGGATAAGACGGACGCCCTAGATGTTCTATCCAAGGTAGGAGGCCTCGAAATCGCAGCAATCGCCGGTTCAATCCTCCAAGCTGCTGCCAGTCATGTTCCCTTTGTCATTGATGGGTTTATCTCAACTGCCGGCGCACTCATCGCAGCGAAACTTGCCCCAAAAAGCGTGGCCTATATGATTCCTTCTCATGGCTCCGTCGAAATTGGTCATCGCAATGCCCTAGCAGGTTTAGGTCTTGATCCTATACTTAACTTGGATATGCGACTTGGCGAAGGAACCGGAGCAGCCATAACCTTTTACATTGTTGAATCCGCTCTGCACATTCTTGAGGAAATGGCCACTTTCGCTGATGCTGGTGTCAGTGAAAAATCCGAATAACTTAGTGAGCTCGTTCAACGCCATCCTTTACCTTTAGTTGAACGATTTCACTCACTACACAAGGGGAGTCGAAGAACGTTATGTCACAATTCACACTTATTACTGGTGGTGCCCGTAGTGGCAAAAGTACCTTTGCCGAACGTCTTGCCGCCCACGCTAAACGTCCGGTTATCTATATTGCTACCGCACAAATCTGGGACGGGGAAATGGCTATACGTGTAAAAAAACACCAAGAACAGCGTCCCTCTTCTTGGCGGCTCATCGAGGAACCCTTGAACATTCATGATACTTTAACTCAGCTTAAAGACGAGGAGGGAGTTATCCTCCTGGATTGTGTCACCCTCTGGCTTACTAATCTTCTCTTAGCTGGAGAAGCAAGATATGCTGAACAGTCGAACCCAGCGGATCCAGCTGCATCCTCCGACCGTCAACTTTCTTCTTATATGTATAACTATGTAGAACCTGAAATATTAGCTAAGGTGAAAGAGATTGCCCAACTTGCCCAAGAAATTAAGCCTAAGGTCATTTTTGTCACTAATGAAGTAGGTCAAGGTATCGTCCCTGAAAATCTTCTAGCCCGTGCCTATCGAGATTTAGCCGGACGAAGTAATCAGATTCTGGCACGCCAAGCTGATTCTGTCTATATGGTCGTGGCAGGATACCCTATAGATCTAAAGCCTTCCGGCGTGAAATTGCTCAATTCCCTCTTTGAGAGTGAACTATGATGCGTGGATTTCTTATTGCTCTAACCTTTTTCACGCGAATTCCTTTGCCAATTCCTAAAGATGTTACGGCAGAGGAATTTACCAGGAGTTATCGTTTTTACCCCCTCGTGGGCCTTGTTATTGGCCTGCTCCTCTGGCTTTTGGCTAAAGTCTTAATTCCTTATTACCCCCCTTTAATTCTAGGTGCCCTCCTGTTGGGAGCAGAATTAATGCTTACAGGAGGGATCCATCTGGATGGGTTTATGGATAGTATGGATGGTTTATTATCCGCTCGTAGCCCAGAGAGGATCCTGGAAATAATGAAGGACAGTCGTGTTGGAGCCCACGCCTCCATGGCTCTCGTCGGCTTACTACTCCTGAAATTCACATTACTAGCTAGTCTAACCCCTTCAACGTTAGCCTTCCTTATTGTGATGCCCATGCTCTCGCGCTGGGTCTTTCAAATTGGAGTTATCGGTTTTCCCTATGCTCGCTCCCAAGGGCTCGGCAAAGGATTTCATGAATCCTCCCAATGGCTCCCCTTTCTTCTTAGCGGTGGAGTCATTGGCGGACTTTCCTTTTTCCTTGTCGGCCTAGCCGGGCCGCTGGCCTGTGGAGTAACAGCCTTGATCATCACCTTAATGGCCTACAGAATTTCCGCCTTATTGGGAGGATTGACTGGGGATCTATACGGAGCTTTTATCGAACTCTCTGAAGTTATCTGCTTGTTAGTGGCTTTTCCTTTTCTTTCCTGACATCACAACCAATCCCCGCTATTAAGCACAACCGTAGGGGCAATTAATGATTTCCCCCTACGGTTTACCCACATGTTCCACGTAAAGGCTTAGATGTCTTTATACCTTGAAAAAGCGCAGGTTATTGAACTATTTTCAATAATCTGCGCTTTTTCCAATTTTCAACCCACTATAAGACCCTCTACAAAGGTCTCAATGTTAGCGTCGTATTAGGAATTATACTTTCGACAACAGTTATTCTCTACAACCGTAAATAACTTCTAACGACATTGGTCATATTAACCAGAAGAGCTTAGGAAAGGGATGGGGGTAATGCTTCGTTATTTAACCAGTAAATTGAAGTATTTGAAACTAGTTAACCAATACTATGCAACAAATCAAAAAAATCAAGCACCTTCTCAGGACGAAAAAACCCCTACCAGTCTTACCCAAAATCTTACAACAAACCTAGAAATTCTAAATGGATTTATAGGAAACAATTTTGATCTTGTGATTCGGAAATTTACCTTCGGCGAGCATAGGCAAACCAATGCTGCATTGGTCTATCTTAACGGGATGACAGATCAGACGATGATTAACGAAAGTATCTTAAAGCCATTATTATTTGAGTCAGTTCCTAATAGTAATCCAGCTTCAAACCATAGTGTTATTGAAATGATCACTATGACCATGCTTTCCGTCGCAGAGATAAAGAAGAGAACGTTGATTCAAGACATAGTCGAGGGTTATCTGTCTGGCGAGACGATTTTATTGGTCGATGGCAGCCCTGAAGCTTTGGTCATCATGACCTCCGACTGGAAGTCCCGCAGCATCACAGATCCTAAAACCGAATCCGTCGTTCGTGGACCGCGCGAAGGCTTCATAGAAAACTTGCTGACCAATACAACCTTAATAAGGCGAAAAATTAAAAGTTCTGATTTAGTCTTTGAATCCATGAAAATCGGTGAGCGAACTAAGACAACTGTCTGTATTGCCTATATTAAAGACATTGCTAATCCCTTACTTATTGAAGAAATTAAGCGTAGGTTAAAGGATATCAAAACTGACTCAATCCTTGAGTCAGGTATTGTTGAACAATATATTGAGGATGCACCCTTTTCCATATTTTCTACCATCGCCAATACAGAAAAACCCGATCTGGCAGCTGCCAAAATCCTTGAAGGACGGGCAGCTATTCTGGTAGATGGAACTCCGTTTGTACTCACGGTTCCAATGGTATTCATCGAGAGCTTTCAGAGTTCTGAAGATTATTATTCTCGCCCTTACTTTGCAAGCATAATTCGGATGTTTAGATATTTAGCCTATATGCTTAGTATTTTGGCCCCGGCAACCTATGTAGCCTTAACGACGTATCATCAGGAATTAATACCGACCGCACTGTTATTTAGTATGTCAGCCGCTCAGGAAGGGGTCCCTTTTCCTGTCTTAGTGGAAGCACTGGGGATGGGGGTAATTTTTGAGATCCTAAGAGAGGCTGGGGTAAGATTACCTAGGCCTGTCGGACAAGCTGTCAGCATTGTAGGAGCCTTAGTCATTGGTGAATCTGCAGTTAGCGCCGGACTCATTGGAGCGCCTATGGTTATTGTGGTTGCCTTGACCGCCATCGCTAGTTTCGTGGTTCCTGCGCAAACAGATTCAGGCGGAATATTGCGAGCTATATTTACGGTTTTAGCAGGATTTTCAGGTGGATTTGGAATTATGGTCGGTCTAATAGGAGTCTCCATTCATCTGGCGTCTTTACGATCATTTGGGACACCTTATCTGTCCCCACTTGCTCCATTAAGTGTTCCTGACTTGAAAGATACCTTTATTAGAGCACCGCTTTGGGCCATGATAACCCGGCCTAGAACAATTGGCTGGCATGATCCAAAACGCCAGGAATTTCGTTTGAAACCTGGGCCTCCCTCGGAAGAAGATGCATCCTCAAACTAATTTGAGAGGGGGATTATTCATGAAACACCTTAACAAACTAGTCACCACACTACTGATTTTTATCCTTCTCACCTTAGGCACGACGGGGTGTTGGAATCGTCGTGAGCTGCCAAGCTTAGCCATAGTCTTGGGGGTTGGTTTAGATAAGATGGAAGATAGCGATCAATTAGAAATGACAACACAGATTATCAAAACCTCAGAACTAAAAGCGAGTACTCCCGAGGAAAGCGGTGCTGGGGGCAGCGGAGGTGCTGGAGCCTATTGGAATGTCAGAAACTCAGGTGAGACCGTGTTTTCTACAACCAGAGATTTTACTCATAAAGTTAGCCGCAAGTTATACTTTCCCCATAATCAACTTATTATCTTTGGCAGTTCGTTAGCTGAACAAGGGGTTCAAGAACATCTTGATTTTTTTCTTCGGGACCAAGAAACTCGCCTAGAGGTCTTTGTCCTAGTCGCGGACGATAGGGCAAGCGATATATTTGATGTCAAACCAAGGTTAGAGAAAGTTCCTTCAATGAAAATTGCTGAACTAATGGATGCCCAAGCAGCAAATTCAACGACAAGCATAGTAAGATTGAATCAGTTTGCCACTCGTCTAATGAGTGACACGACTGCTCCTATCGCTCCTATTATAGAAGTCCTAGGAAAAGGGAACGAAAGGGAGTTGTCAGTGAAAGGTACAGCGGTTTTTAAAGAAGATAAATTGATCGGTCAACTGAACAAAGTGGAAACACGCGGCCTATTGTGGGTTATTGATAGGATAAAGAGCGGAATTATTGATGTCAATTGTCGGGACACTATAGTAAGTTTAGAAATTATCCGTGCCCAAGGCAAAATCTCCTCAGAAATCATTGATGGTCAACCCTACATAAAAATCGAAATTAAAGAAGATGGAAACATCGCTAGTCAATGCTGTCCAATCGACCTGGTATCCCCTAATGCAGTCGCAGAGTTAGAAGAGTTACAAGCTGAGGCTATAAAGGCTGAAATCCAGGCTGCTCTACGCAAGGCCCAAAAACTTAATGCCGATATTTTTGGTTTTGGAGATATTATTCATCAAAGACATCCCAAGGAGTGGCAAGAGTTAAAAGACGACTGGGATGAAATCTTTCCCGATCTTGATGTAGAGATCATTGTTGAGGCTAAATTACGTAGATCGGGCTCCTTAGGGCAGCCAGTTGTATTAGACAAGGAGCAATAGCGTTCATGAAGCTTGAAAAAGGTGAAATATCTAGCTCCCAATTAATGTTATTAGTTGGTTCTTTCTTGCAGGGGGGGCTTTTGTCATTGTCCTTCGCCTATGCAATTTCGAGGCAGGATACCTGGCTGGCTGTACTAGCCGCCTTATTTATTGGGTTACTATTTGCTCTAGTTTATATTGCGCTCGCTAATAGATTTCCGGGCAAAACCTTAATGCAGATCAATGATCTTATATTTGGACCCTTTCTTGGCAAGCTTGTTTCCATACAATATCTCTATCTATTTATATCATCCCTATCCGTATATCTATGGTTTATCGGCGATTTTGTTCTAACATACCTGATGCCAGAAACCCCAATCATTCTTATAATGATCATGTTTTCGTTGCTCTGTGCATATGCTGTACGCCAGGGGATCGAGGTCATTGCTAGAATTTGTTTTATAGCTATCATAGTAACATCGCTCGTTATTCTTATAACCTTTGCTCTTTTGATCAAGGATATGAAATATACGTATTTTTTGCCGATTTTCGAAGTTCCCATAGGAGAATTAATTCAAAGTACTCATATCATAATGCACGTCTCATTTAGTGAAGTGCTAGTTTTTCTTATGGTAATTCCCTATATGAACAAGCCGAAACAAACTAAGAAATCCGTTCTGTTAGGAATGCTTATAGGAGGGCTTGGACTGTTAACCGCTACAATCCGAAATATAGCAGCTCTCGGACCCCTTAGTGCAATTGTTACATCACCTTCATTAGAATCAGTACGTTTGATCGATATTGGTAAAGTAATTACTCGGCTTGAAGTTCTAGTGGCTATGGCCCAAATACTTTTACTGTTTATTATCACTAGTGTCTTATACTATGCTGTGGTATTGGGGATAGCTCAGATCACAAAACTCCGCTCCTATAAACCACTTGTTCTACCCATCGGCATTTTTGCTATCACGTTATCCCTCATATCCTACGAATCCAGTATGCAATTAAGATATTCAACGAGGTATATTACGCCCATTTTCACTGTATGGTTTTATTTTATCCTTCCTCTACTATCTTTACTTGTCGCTAAACTACGTAAATTACCAAAGTGAAATCATTGGAGCAAGTTTTTATCGAAAGGAACAGTCAGCATGGTTTTTTTGTTAGTGAGTGCTTTTATAGGGGTTATCCTCTTTGAAGTCCCAAGTCTAATTAGAAATAAACATTGGCGAGAATTAATTGTCTTTTCGATTTTCTTATCAATTGCTTTTGTAATGGCTTTGTTGGCTACTATAGGAGTAAAACTCCCTAGCCCTGCCAAAGGCGTTGATTATTTTGTGGAGGATATCTTACATTTGAACTATCAATAAAAATCTAGTGGTCGCATAAATCTAAGAACATCAAATGCTTCAAAAACGATAGCCTCCAATGAATGATTTCGTCGGCCCGATCTATGTACCCTAATGCGCTTTTAGAGTAAAGCATAGTATAGTATAATGGTCTTAACTATATGAAATTTGAAAAGGACTGAAAGGGTGACAATGCTGACAAACTTCATACTCACTTTTTCTATTTACGCTTTTGCAGGCTGGATCATGGAAACCATATATCGTTCCAGCCTCCAACGCAGAATAGTCAACCCGGGTTTTTTAACCGGCCCCTTTCTCCCGATTTATGGATTATTCGCAACAATGGTACTTTGGTCTTCTGGTCTAATTAGTAACACCACCTGGGTATGGCAGTTCCTCTGGTTTGTCTTTTTAAGCACCTCTTTAGAGTATGTAGCAGGTTGGTTCTTCGAACGTTTTTTTCGCTTACAGCTTTGGGACTATCATTCAATTCCCTTCAATCTTCACGGTCGAATCTCACTTCCCTTTAGCTTACTCTGGGGAGTTTTAGGCCTTGGTTTTTTTCGTATCATCCATCCCATGGTTCAAACCCAAATGCAGCAGATCCCCATGACCCTCCGTTCCGTTTTAGCTATAGTGTTGTCCATATATGTCATTTGGGATCTTATTCACTCCAGCCTATTACTTCGTCGTTTAGAGCACTTCGTGTGCGTATTCCAAGAACGCTATGAACGATTAGAACTTCCCTCCTTCCATCTAGAATGTTCTCCCTTTTATCGCCTCCTGCATACCTATCCCAAAATGCGCCATACTGTGAATGAGACAATGGCCTTACTTAATACCAAGCTAGAAGCACTAGAAGATTTCTTAAAACTCCAACGTAAAAAGTTCTATAGTTCGTCTGACGAAACTGACTCCCACTCACTTGACTAGGAAGGTGAAACCATTGAATTTACCTGAGCACGTTGAGGATATTTTAAACCATGAAGAATATCAACAATTGGCTTTATATACCCATCATCGCCCCTTTACGACTCTGGAACACTCTCTCCGGGTTGCCCAGATAGCCTATAACTGGTCTATACGTCTGGAAAAAAGAGTAAATTTGGATACCCGTGCAGTCACACGGGGGGCCCTCCTCCATGACTTCTTCCTCTATGACTGGCATAAGCTTCGGCCGGATGGATCTCGCTGGCATGGTTTCCGGCATCCTCGTATTGCCTGTCAAAATGCGGAACGTTGTTTTGACCTGAGTGAAAAAGAAAAAGACATTATCTTGAGTCATATGTGGCCTCTCACCCTCCGTTTACCCCGAAGCCGAGAAGCCTTTCTGGTTATGTTTGCCGATAAAATGGCTTCCATCCAGGAATTTCGCTTCAAATTTCATCGTCATCTTCCACCCTCAGAACGCTATAACTCTCTACACCTTACCAAACACGGAAAACAGGTCCAACTAAAGACGAAGGGAACAAAGCCCCAGTAGTTATATTCCCCTACTGAAGGATCTAGATCCTTCGCTATCGCTCAGGATGACATCAACAAGGATGACATTAACCTAAGCTTATTTTCAGGGCAATAGAAGAACGGCATGCAATGATATGGCATGCCGTTTCTTAAGGAAGGTGACCCCTTGACCAAAAAATACTTTTCGATCGTTACATTCCTGGTCTCCCTGGCTTTTGTAATTTATCTGTATCCCAAACTCCAGAACCCCTCTGAGCTCCAAGCATTTGTCACACAGTGGGGGTGGATTAGCAGTCTAGTTGTTCTGTTTATCATTACCCTACTAGCCCTATTCCCAGTCGTACCCTTTGCCCTTATTGCCGGGGTTAACACACTCATTTTTGGTTGGTTCTGGGGCTTTCTCCTATCCCTTGCTGGAAGTTTAATAGGTTCCTCAGTTGGATTTTGGCTAGCCCGTAGCTTAGGACAAGAATGGGCTCAACCAAAGATAGAGAAATTGGGAAAATGGGCACAGCTTATTGAAGGAAACAGCTTTTCTATTATCCTTATCTCGCGGCTTATTCCAATACTTCCCTCTGCTGCCGTCAATTATGCTGCTGGTTTATCTCTAATGACCTACCCATCATTCCTAGTCGCCTCGCTGATCGGTAAAATCCCTATGGTTATATGGGAATCTTGGCTAGGGCACGACTTTTGGCAGCTTGCTGAAAACCCCAGTCGCTTTTTGCTAGCCTTACTGGTCGGTACTCTCCTCTTTGGCTCGGCGAGTTTCTATTTTTATCGTTCGATAAAACACTATAAAGATCCTTCACTGTAATTATTGTAATATTAAAAGACGTTATGAAGCGAAATGGCTTGTTATTCTGAACGCAGTGAAGAATCTATATCTGGAAAACTGGAGTAAATAAGATTCTTCGCTGTGCTTAGAATTTCCATGCATTACCCGCATCAAGATAAACGAAAGATTATTCTTTCATCTAGAGCGTTAACGATGGATCTAGATCCTTCAGTCGTTCCCCCTTCAGGATGACACATCACTCGAATTGCTTCCATAACAATGACGTTATACTTATACTTTCGTTTTTTAAAAAAAGAAGTAAGCACTATTGTGTTATTAATACTTCTAGTAACGAGCAAATGCTTTAGCAATCATCTGATAACCAGCAGCGCTAGGATGTGCATAATCCTGTCCGATAAACAATGACTCTTTCCCCTTAAACTCACGGTCCAAATTCACAACAACAAATCCATGATGATTGGCCCACTTGCAAATCAAAGCATTAGCATGGTCAATAATTCCTTGGACCTGTGCAGAGTAACGGACATAGGGTCCAGCTGGTAAGGGATTATAGAGAGTTGCTACTTTGATGGTAGCCCTTGGATTAAGAAGCCTAATTTCGTGTCCAATTTGCATAAGGGTTCTAGTCATAGTTTCTTGGATAATGGGTAAATGGAATGTTTTTATGGGTTGATTCAGATTTCCAATAAGACGGAGCAAATCATTAGAACCTATGGTTATCGTGATTAAGCAAGCCTGAGTCACTGATTCTCTTAGTCTGCGATTTGTTTTT
The DNA here is from genome assembly GCA_003513495.1 of Desulfosporosinus sp. Classification (GTDB taxonomy): domain Bacteria; phylum Bacillota; class Desulfitobacteriia; order Desulfitobacteriales; family Desulfitobacteriaceae; genus Desulfosporosinus. Next base: position 17,770 of record DOPM01000022.1, on the reverse strand, counting down.
AATTGATTAAGCAAACCACTGGTTGTAAGACCGTTTACGCCTAAATTAAGCAGTCTTAAATCTGGTTGATACCTGCTTAGAAAATTGGCGTAGATCGTCGGAAAGGAAAAAGGGCTTGCTACACCATATCCTGCAGTTATAGAATCACCTAAAGCTAAATATAATTTCATTCTGATCACCGCTTTCAGTCAATCGAATTATTATAAAGTATGTTTCCTTATTCTTCTCTGTACCCAATTAAAGAATAAACTTCCAAATTTATGGGAAGCTAATCGAAAAGCATTGAATGGTGTGGATTAGATGAATAAGACTTGGGAACTTATAAGAAAAGGAAACGCTTCATCCTTTTACGCGGTACTTGGAAATATCTTTCTAGTAATTTTCAAAGGATTCGCCGCCTTCTTAAGCGGCAGTGGTGCTATGTTTGCAGAAGCAATGCACTCCGGGGCCGATGCTGTCAACCAATTATTTGTTTTTATTGGCAGTATTCTTGCCGAACGAAAGCCCACTCCTCGCTTTCCAACCGGCTTTGGACGTCTGATCAATGTATTCTGCATGGGGGCAGTGATTGTTATTACCCTAATGGCCTATGAAACGGTTCGAGAAGGTATTCAGTTAATACGACATCCCGTATCGATTGAAAGCCTGTGGTTGATTATTTTTAGCCTAGGCACGTCCATGACTATCGACGGATACGTCTTGTCAAAGGCTATGCGCGAGATTTTACGAGAAACTGGAGCAAAAGGAAATGGTCTGAGCCTAATCCCTATGGCTCTAAAAAATGTCAACCGGGCCTCCCCTGCAACTCGCCTAGTCTTTTACGAAGACCTTGTTGCTACATCCGGAGCAATACTAGCTCTTGGAGCAATTCTTATAACTCGTTTTACTCCGATCAAGGTGTTCGATGGTATTGCGGCCATTATCATCGGATTCCTAATGGGGGGAGTCGCCTTTCGTGTGGGGTATGACAACATGGTCGGTCTTATAGGCGTATCCGCTCCTAAGGAAGTTGAAGACAAGATTTCCCAAGTTATTTTATCCGTACCTGAAGTAACAGACATTAATAAAATGCGTATTCTTCAAGAGGGACGTTTTTATCATGTCGAAAGCTATGTTGAGCTGCGTCCCGGTTTAACCTTGGCCCAGGCGGATAATATCAAATCAAACATTCGGGATCAGTTGTTGACTTTAAAAGATGTAACAGATGTTACCCTAGGGATCATAGAGGATACAGGGGTCCAAGATTGGCCGAAAATCGGTTAGCTCTAAATAACATGAGCGATACCTCTTAGCTTGGAGAGGCATCGCTCATAATGTTTTAAGCATATGGAAATCGGAATAGATTAATAGATTATGATAAACTTAATGAAACCTTACTTCAGGTTGATATTCATAAGTAGACTCACTTGAACTATCCCTCACTTCTATGATTTCACTTTCTAAGGTATTCTCTGCTCGCTTTACAGGACTTTTAGGAAAAACAGAGTCATCTGCTAGAAATACCATGGTTGCCGACGAAACAAAGCCGTAAATGAGATTATCAATTAATGTAGTGAAATGCGTCCCTGTCGTATGAGCTTCTGCTCTAAACACCTTGTATCTCAAGCCAAAAGAGTAAAGAAGTTCCCAGGTAAAGGTTCCAAAGACGGCCCCTTTGAAAAGATAGTTGTCCTTTCCGGTCTTTTTTAAAATAGCCAATAAAGGTATACCAATGATCGAACCCGTCACAAGATGTAGGATCTGTCCTAACAACTTGTTAGCCCCGAAAAATAATCTAAAGGGCTTCATTACGACTGATCCTGCATATTGAGCATAGGTTTTTTCACTTAATCCCATCTTTTTGAACATTATATTGCTCAAATCCATAAAAATTGTCCCTGCTAAACCACCCAAGAAACCGATGGGTATAGAGTCTTTCATTTTTCCGATACTGAGAAGTCTAACAACTTGATTAAGATTATCTAATAGCTTCATAGTCTAAAATCTCCTTTCAATATATCTTTAGCTTTTGTCTAAGAAGCAAAAACTATTTGAAAGGAAATCCTGTAATATATCCCATATCTACCAGTTAATTATCACTTACAAAAAGAGACTTCAATCACACTTCTTATACCTTACATTTGCTATTCTTAACTAAAGGAGGGGAAGAATTGTGACAGATTATAACCTTGAGTTAAAAGCCCAACTTGTGACAATTGAAGATCTCCGGGAGGCATTGATCCACTCGGTCAGACAGGGCAGAAGTACACAAGACCCCTTTGTTCTTAAATTAAGTCAGGATCTCGATGAAGAGCTTAATAAGTACTATAGAATGATCAACAACCCCAAAAAAGCATCTAATTTTTGAAATCCCGTTGAAATATTTTAGCCGATTCACCTTCGAGCAGGCTATTGACATCCTTTATATCGAGACGTTTAAGCAGTTCTAATATATAGGGGTTATTTAAAGGAGTATGAGCCTCGGCAGAGAGACCATAGGTATTAACATGTATGGTTCCTAATTCAGTATTAAGGAGTGCTTTGGGACCGCCAACACACCCACCAACACAGCCCATTCCCTCGTAAAAATTCGCCCGGATGTCTCCGTTGGTAATCGTGCGCAGGAGTTCTTTTAACTCTTGAATTCCATCAGCTTGAACCGCTTTGATTTTAATTGGCTTATCCGGTCTGAGTTGGTCCAAGGTGTCGGAGATAGCTTTGCTGACACCCCCGGTACGGGCATAAATGCGTCCTCCTGCCGAAGAATGACCACTAGGAATATCCTCCATATCTGCTGGATTAATGCCGGTAGCCTCAAAAATTCGCTTAACTTCCTCAAAGGTTAAGACAGCATCGACAGCGTCTCGGATATCTTTTTCTTTAGCCTCGGCCTTCTTAGCAATACAAGGACCAATAAAAACCACTTTTGCGTCAGGATGAAGTCGTTTAATCCCTCGACCACAGGCAACCATGGGAGATACTGACGGTAGAATGTGCGGAGTTAATTTATGATAAACTCGTTTTACCATGCCTACCCATATGGGACAGCAACAACTTGTTAAAACAAAATCTTCCTCAGTGTTCACTGCATGATCAAATTCAAGGGCTTCTTTTAGGCTTAGGATATCAGCAAATAAAGCAACCTCCACCATCCCATAGAAGCCTAAATGTTTGAAAGCCGCTCGTAGTTGCCCCATTGTAACGTCTCCAAACTGTCCAATAATCGCTGGGGCTACGATTGCATAAACGGCAACCTCTTTTTTCTTTAGGAGGTCAATTAAAGGGATAAATTCTTTCCTATCAATCAAGGAGTTATAAGAACAGGTATTGATACACTGCCCACAATGAGTACAGTTTCGGTCTTGGATCACTACTTTTCCTTCCATGTCCCGGACGATGGCATCAAAAAGGCAGGCCGCTTCACAGTTATGGCTTTCACCTAAACAAACCCCTTCACAATTATTGATTTGAAAAACTACCTTCTCTTGATCACCATTCCCCAGAGCATAGTGAATATATTCTTTTGTAGTTTCATTTCCACTGGCCTCAATCTCTTCAATTTCCTGCTCCACATTACCCTTATATGATGCTTTGACTAATCTGCTAAAAATCTCATCATAGGTCAAACTCATTGACTATTCCCCCATTTATCCTGTCTTATCTACATAGACTCATGCTATAGTATGTCCGACATGACCTGGGAAAAATGTGAAACCGAGGGATTATGGGGTTTTAATACTTTATTTTTTCATATAGCTTAAAGGTTAAGGTGTTTCCTTCTACGAAACTTCGGATTAATAGATATTTATTGGTACTATTTCTAAATTTGAAGTCAAGTACTGGAAAGGCCACAGTCGCATCTTGACCCGGGGGAACATAATTGACAAGCAGGGAATGCGGATGTCGTTCGATAATCTCTAAGTTGGCTAGAGCGACTGCATTATAGAGATTGGAGGAGACTTGACAAACTCCTCCCCCGAGTCCCGGAACGAAGGTGTTTCCTTCGATGATCATCGCCTCTTGATAACCTGCTTCTGCCGTTCGTTGCCCAACACTGTCGTTAAAGGAGAACTGTTCTTGGGGTTGCAATAGCTTTCCATCAAGAGCTTTTGCCGCAAGGCGAATATTCTCCGTACGCTTGACTTGGTTTGAGTCAAAGTGTGTAGAATATTGAGCAATTAGGATTGGTTCAGGTTCTTTAATTATAAAATTAAGTTTGACCAGTTTAGCATATCCGTCTACTACTCCATTATAAACACGTTCCCCTAGGATGCTTGTATCCACGAACGTGGGATCCCACTTAACAGGCAGTTCCATAATTTCACTGTTATAAAGCTTTACCGGAACTGTTTTTGGTAAAGAATAGTTCTCATTTTGAGTAACCGTTACAGATGAGTCATCTATTGAATAAATACTAGTTTCTTTCACTGTTCCTAAAATCAAGTCATTGGTATTTTTCATGATCTCATTCGAAACAACTACACTACCTCCCAATGAAACTACCTTTGGACGCATATTATTTTCATAAAGTTTACCAAAGTAACTGGCTGCCGATTTTGGCAGGGTAGAGCTAGAAGGGTCTATAAAGATGATTGGATCTCCATTTTTTGCTGCCAAAGTACTTCCTGCCAGTGCATCCGCAAAGCCGTAGCCTGAGGCTAGATAGACTGTTGAAGGCTTCGGTGCAAAGGTTTCGGTAATCAGGGCATTTGTATCAAATCGAGATAGTCCCGTCAAGCGCTCGACACTGGCTTCTGGCAACAAACCGTTAATTTCGGCCGCTACATCATCTGAGATCGCTCCTGAACCTCCCGTAATATATACTTTAGATGGCTTTTTTTCCTGCAAGTAGGTTTTTATATCTTGAGGGAGTGCGTCGTGAGGAGATAACAGAATAGGCCAGCCTTTATTAGCCGCAAAACCTGAAATACTCAAAGCATCCGGGTAATGTTCTCCTGAAGATATCACAACGGTGGTTGTCGGTACATCATTAAGTGAACTGGCTACCTTATAAGAGGTTTCATACCGATCCATACCAGCAATTCTAACCACATTTTGGATCCCAAGGGCATAGAGTTTAGTCTCGAATTCTTCGCCTATGATTCCAGCACCGCCAATGATATACACTGTTCCATTAGAATCAAGATGTTGAAGGATATAATCAAAAGCATCGTTAGATCGATCAGCAGAAAAATCGACTAATAAAATAGGTGCTTCTTTTTCGTGGGCTAGAACGCTTGCCGATAAAGCATCGGCAAATTCATTTCCTGTTGAAAGAATGACGTTCTTAACCTTTCCGCTGGCATAATATTCAGAGATAACCCTAGCAGTCTCATATTTTGTATTTCCTGAAAGCCTATTAATACTTACTATTTGTGGTGAGTTGGTAGCTGAATTTAGATTATCGTCAGCCGCTAAAGCTGGTTTACAGACAATAATACCAGTGCATAAAATCAAGATTGATGCAACTATCTTTACGTTCATCGAATACTACACTCCTTCAATTGAGATCGGGATAATTATCTCATGTTGAAGAAGTAAAGCGTGTCGAAAAGAGCATAGTTTCAAGGTTTATTAAATAATAAACCTGTCTTATTTCAACGAATATCGTAATTTACGACTACTGTGTGAAATTACTTTTGTACATTTCATAACCTATGAATAAATAAAGGAATTCAGATCCTCGAAGTAGAAGAGATTTGAGTTGTAGGGCAAAAAACTATCTTTGAGGTAGAGTTATGTTTATCTGGTTAACCGGCACAAAAATTGTTTTGTATTCCTGGTTCGGGATTAGGGTATTTCAGAAAACTCCCCTCAGCTTACCGCTTATAGCAGTTGTACTTGTTATTTTAGCCAGTGGCATGTGGCGAAGTTATTACAGATATAAAAATGCAAAAGTGAACGTGATTACTCTATTATTAGATTTAATCTTCGCTTTTCTTATTTCTCTGTTCCCTGAAAGTGCTGGCTTCGATAAACTTTTTATGATTTACCTCATAGAAGGGACAGCTATATTACCAAAGCCTTCCTTCATGATTTACGCTGTTTTTGCCGCAACAGCCAGTGTAGGCTCTCATGCACTGTTTGAGTTTAAAGAAACTGGTCAGATGCAATTTCTAGGAATTGCCGAAATACTGCTGTATGGATTTGCCTTTATTCTGGTTCTAAGTGAAAGAAGACAGAGGGAACAAAGACTTGCCTATGAAAAACTGTCAAAGGAACTTGAATACGTAAATCTTCTACTAAACGAAAGCATTGCCTTAAGTGAAAAGTTAGCCTCCCAGGCTGAACGACGACGAATTGCCAGCGAAATCCACGATAGTCTGGGTCATAATCTCACCGGCTTGATATTAACCCTCCAAGCAGGAAAAAAGCTTATGAACCATAATTTAGAGGCCTCTATGACTCACTGGGACAAAGCCCTTCAAGTATCTCGGATAGCTCTTAACTCTGTTAGGGAACTGGTTTCAGAAAAAAGGGAATCCTATTTTGACTTTGATTTATGTTCCCATCTTAATGAAATGGCTTTTGAAGCACAGTCTTTAACTGGCTTGCAGATAGATATTGACATAAAGCCCCAGGAGTTGTTTTTAACAAGTAAGGAAAATTTCAACTTGTATCGGATATTTCAGGAAGCCATCACCAATACACTGCGTCATGCTAATGCTGACCATGTGAAGATTACTATCTCAGGGAATCAAGATTCTGTAACTTTTTCTTATTATGATAATGGAGTGGGAACAAATAACCTTCAAAGGGGAAACGGCTTAAATGGTATGAAGGAAAGAATCTCACAACTTGGTGGTGATATTTCTTTTCTGTCACAGAAGGAAAAAGGTTTTAAAATTAGCGGACATTTAGACAGACGGAGGGTAAGAAATGAACAAAATAACAATTCTAATTGTTGATGACCAGCCCATTGTCTGCGAAGGCTTGAATACGATTCTGCAACTTGAAGAGGATTTTAGAGTAGCGGGAATTTGTCACAATGGTCATGAGGCCTTAAAGTTCTGTGAACAAAACATTCCCGATATAGTACTGATGGATGCGCGTATGCCGGTGATGAACGGTATTGAGGCTACAGGAGAAATCACCCGTCTTTTTCCTGACACCAGGGTGCTGATTTTGACAACTTTTAATGAGGACCTGCTGATAATCGAAGGATTACAGAACGGCGCCAAAGGTTTTTTGCTTAAAGACATGCAGCCTGAGGAACTATGCAAAATCATCCGAGTTGTTCATGCAGGTGGAGTTTGTCTGCATCCTGATGTGACCCAAAAAATTCTCGCCAAGATATCAGACCGGGATAGGAATACCACTCAACTTACTAACCAAGAAAAGAAAGTTTTAAAATTGATCGGCAAGGGTTTTTCTAATAGTGAGATTTCTGCTGAGCTGTTTATAGTCGAAGGGACAGTGAAGAACCATGTAAGCAATCTATTGGCCAAACTCGGGGCAAGGGACCGGACCCAACTGGCGTTAATTGCTCTAAAATTAGTGACTTAAGATAGAGAAAAACCATGTCTGGGGTATGATGTGCAATAACTCCCTCATCTTTATTATTAAAGGTGAGGGAGTTATTTATTTCAATTCTATTTGAGCTGTTTCCAGGAACAAATTAAATTTATTGCGGGAGGTTAAAAAATGAAACATAAAAAAGGAATCCTGGCCGTTATGATGTTTATTTCAATTATAATTAGTGCAGTATTTCTTACTACACTTCATGCACAAACACAAATAAGAGATTTGTTCCGTCTGAACAAAGAACTTCAGGAAGAAGGCTATTTTATGGCGGATTTTGAGTTCAAGATGATGGGAATGGTGTACTGGCTTGATCACGGCCATTACTTCATGGCACTGACACGGCTGGATAAACTGCACGAGCAATTAAAAACAAGAGAAGGACTTATTAAAGTGCCGAAGTTTATAAACAAGGAAGCTGAATTGGATTTCTATTTAAATCTTCAAAATTTTAGGACAGGAGCGTTTATGGACGATTCTTATCCATATTGCACTTATAACGAACCTACAGAAAATATCTTATCTCATCTCAATGCCTTGGCCGAAGAAACCGGACGGCCATTACACTTGAAGTATCCTCTGAAGTATTTGGATGAAATTAACACTCCCGATAAATTGAAAACCTTTCTTGACGATGTATCCAATGTTGGGTGGATTGCTTCCAATTTTCCACAAACCACGTTTGTGTTTGCAAGAAGCTTATTGAGTTATTACAACGGGGAAGGTGTTATTGGAAAACACAATTTATATAATTTTTCTCTCGAATGGAAACAAGCACTGCTCCAATGGTTTTATACCAATCAAGACCCTCAGATGGGCTTTTGGGGACCAAGATCAAGATCAAGCGGCCAATTATTGAAAAAAGATCTGAACAACACAGCTTCAATTATCAAGACATTCGTTGACAAAAGCGGCAATGACATCTATACATCACTTCCTTTACGATATAAACGGGAGATATTCAAAACCGCTCTTGAGGTTATGTCCGAACCTATGCCTTCTGGAAAAGATTTAGATGAATGGCATGAATGGTCCTTGAAAATGGGAAAAGGCACAACCATGCTGACAAGATATTTATGGAAAAATGCTTCCCAGAACGATAAAGCTGAGGCAAAGGTATTAATTGAGAACTTTGTTAGAACCACTTTTGAGAGATACTACCTTCCTGACAAAGGAGCCTTCAGTTATTATCCAAATTCAACACAAGCTACATTGGACGGTACAGGCGGAACAATAAACCAGTTTACGGACCTTGGGTTTTATTCGGCTGAAAAACAAAATGAGTTATGGGGAAACCTTGATGAGAAAATAGTTGACCTCGGAGCTAACAATGTTTCAACACTTACTGATAGAGATTTTGGGTTAATCACAAATCATCCCGAAATTAATTCTCTTCGTTTTTATGTAACTATCCCTGACATTGGCAATCTGACGTCTGGGGTTTATGGTGTTGCATATCCTCAAAAAACCCCTGTTCGGGATGTAATGGATTTTACTCCCAAGGTGATACATTGGCTTGATACCACTTCCCAAAGCATGGGGAATTGGGTCTCTAAACAAGCAATTATCCAAAGTATGAATGCCTTAGAAATTGAAGAAGTTCTTATTTACGAAGATGGAATTCCATTAGAAGCTTTAAATGATTTACTACAAGAAAATAACAAATTGGTTGTGCTAGGTTTTGATGTTATGCAAATTCCTAGATATAAAATTGTTTATATTTTGAACGGTTAGGGTCCACTTTTTTTCAAAAATCCTAACTGTTGAGCCCGGACCACTGCCTGAGTGCGATTCCCTACATCCAACTTGCCGAATATGTTTCTGACATGCCACTTCACCGTGCCAAGTGATATAAACAACTTCGTCCCAATCTCTTCGTTAGAGAGCCCCGCTGCTACCAAACTTAGAACCTCCAATTCTCGCAAGCTTAAGGTTTCGATCGTCCCTGAATTAGGTAAGGATGAAATTGACGGAGGATGGAGCATTTTTAAGAATTCTGGATTAGAAGCCTTTACGGCTAGCAGTAATTCTCCAACCTCTGATCCTTCACTTAGAAACGGACGTACGTATCCTTCTGCAGAGGCAAAATTCACTGCTTCTTCCATGGATCTGATAGCTTCCTCTCGCCTGCCTAGAGCCTGTAAAACTAAAGCAGAAACTATATTTACGTAAACCAGTCTGCCGTATCTTTCTCTTTCTCGATCAAACTGACGGAGTCTTTTCAACAACTCCCAAGCTTGATCATATCGTCCGGCTCTGTATAATGTTCTGGCTATAACCATATATGGTATCTCTTTAAATGAGGTAATGCTGTCCACTGGCTTTGGACCTAAGGACTCGACCCAAGCCAGAGCTCCTGACAAATCTCCTTGATTCAATAATAGATATGCCTCGAAGGCCTTGTATCTATCCCAAATGATCGGGAAAGCTTTGGCATCCGTATTAGCCTTAGCCTTCTCCAGTAAATCCCACGCCGACTGGAAATCGCCTAAAGCCCAGTAGACAAGGGCTAGCGTCTGCTCAGCATCACCGCCTAAAATTCTGTTTAATCCTATGCTGTGGCTGGCTCTAATCCCTTGTTCCAAGTAATCCCGGGATTGCTTCAGGTCATTGCCTTCATATAAGAGAATTCCTAAAGGTATATATAATAGTTCAGCCATTAACAGAGGTTTACCCTGGCTGTCAACATATTGCTCTAAGGCATAATGACACAGGCCCATTGACTCCCTGCGTCGACCTTGAATCACTAAGTTCATGGTGATATCCAGCAAAGCACCCAGGCTGGTAAACATGTGCCCGGCAGTACGGGCCGTGTCATAAGCCTTATATAGAGTCGCCGTAGACTCTGGCATCGAGTCATTTTTTCTTTGCGCGTGGCCTAGAGACATGAGCGAAACTTCTCGGAAGAAAGGATCTTGGTCACCCAGTCTCTCTATTGCCAACAATGCAATTTCCTTAGTTCGGGGATCCTCGCGATAGTTAGCGATCCAACCCCGCAGTGCTAATAATCTCCCTTCTGCCAAGGGATCACTGTTTTTCGCCTTGATTTCATCCGTTCTTTGTAAATAATGCACTGCCTCTTCGCTTTTTCCCAGCAAAAATAAAGACCAAGCCTTATAGCCCGCTAATTCTACGCTACCATCAACCAGCTCAACCGGTAACAAATTGAGCCAATCCAGGAGGGTAACCATTTCTCCCCTTTGAAATACCCGAGGAGCTTGGGTCTTTAACAAATCCCCGGCGAAATCAAAAACCCCTGCTGCCAGAGCATATTTGATCCCCTCTTCCGGTAAGCCATTGTCGGCAAACCACAGTGCTGCTCGTTGCTGAACGTGAATTTGCTCAGACTTGGTTAATTCAGTCCGAAGAAACTGAGCAAACAGGTGATGGTACCTGTACCATCGGCACTCACTGTCCAAAGGGATCAGAAAGAGATTAGCCTGTTCTAACCGAGCGATAATCTTTTTAGAGTTACTCTCACCCGTCAATTCATCGCCCAATTCTGCATTAAATCGATCCAAGACAGCCGTGCGGGCTAGAAAAACGCGTATCTCCGGAGTAGTACGGTTAATAACCTCTTCCATTAGGTAGTCGATAATATAACGATGATTGCCGCTAAAAGCCTTAATGAACTCGCTCACTTGCTCTGACGCCCATCCCTTGATGGAAAGCGCTGCTAATTGCAAGCCGGCAACCCAGCCTTCCGTGCGGACTTCAAGTGCCGCAACCTCCTCATCCTTCAGCTTAACACCCGCAGCTGTTGAAAAAAAAGCTCCCATCTCAACCAAATCGAAGCGCAGATCTTCCATGCGTATTTCTGTCATTTGGTTACGTACCCGGAAACGAGGTAGGGAAAGCGCCGGATCTTCACGGGTTATCATTAATAGGTGTAGGAACGGTGGGTGATGATCTAAGATTGCCTGGACTGCTCGAAAAATCGATTCATTTTTTATCACATGAAAATCATCTAAGACAAGAATAAATGGCTTGGGGGCCTTCAGTATCTCATTGAGCAGTGTTACCACTAGCGCTTGTGCCGGTATCATGCCGGACTCCGATAACAGCTTTGCGGACTCTTTTCCCATGGTTAAATCCACTGTTTGCAAAGTGGCAATTAGGTAAGAAAAAAACCTCACCGGATCATTGTCATGTTCATCTAGTGAAAGCCAAGCCTTAGCACGATGGATTCTCTCAAACCAATTTGTAACCAAGGTCGTTTTCCCATATCCCGCGGGAGCTGAAATTAAGGTAAAGGGTTTATCCATTAATAGTCCTTCATCAAGACGATCTAACAGCCTCGTACGCCTAACTAAATCCGGACGAGACTTCGGTACATGAGTTTTGGTTCTAAGCAATACGCCCACCATATCTGTCGAACCCCTTTGCCATTCTCGTTTTTATAATATTCTTACAGGCAATCGTTTTTCCCTCCATTATATATGAAAAGTAAGAGATTTTCTTACCAATAAAAGAATTGTCATGAACCAAAAAAAGCTGTCCCTAAGGACAGCTAAATTCATTATTAACACTACTTATCATAGCTTCAATTACGAACAAACTTGAAAAAGAGCATACCTATGGTCAAAAGGGTTATAACCACCGTGGCCACACCCAGATTGACGTGAAAGCTAACCGCATCTTCAGGAATTGCTAGAGCGGCTTTCTTGGTTTTTATCCAGAGACCACAAATTAAAACAGATAGCAGCAAAAGACTAGATAATGAAACCATAATGGTTGAAATCAATTTCATTTATTACCCTCCAATATTCCTCATTTTGGTTTGCTATTACACATTTTGTAGACATCAATCCTGCCGTTTTACCGACGACAACTGTAATCCCATATCTCTGATTCTGTTTAAGATGCCATGTAAAGCGGCTTGATCCGCCACTTCCCCAGCAAGACGGCTTTCCCCTCCGGAAAGTAAGGTTATTTCAAGTCCTGCAAACCAGTCTTCCCGTCGTTGGTCAATGTGGCCCTTGATTATAATCTCATAACGTTCCATATAACTCACCACCACCTTTAAATTTACTTCCAGACATCCCCAGGGCAACAGGACTACGCTGGATTGACTGCCTTATCTACTTTGCTTCTTTTAAAGAAATCTTTTGGAAAGAACAGCTTCCATACTACAAGGATCTCCAGCCCAACTCCGATCCAGATCGATACTGGTGCAAACCAAGTGACAAGCCAAACTACCCCTGCTGCTAATCCTGTTAGCCATCTCTTCCATGTAAGCCCGCGGATTAACAATGAGACTAATGATACGATGAAGATTAAAGCAGTAACCACATAAATTACAACCTCGGTGTTTTGATTTGCCATGGGCTCTATTTGATTCTCTACCCGTCCTTTGACACCTTGTAAAATTTCACGGACTGCAAGATAATCGGTGAATTCTGTAAATAGGTCAAGAGATAGTAAACTAGGCTCTGCCCAATGAAAAGACCAGCGGATGCGACTAACCAAACGGGTATGGTCTTCATCTAAAGGATATAATGCCCAGATAAAACTACCCTTTTGATTCAATCCAGTCCAAATTAGGTATCGGTTTGGTTCAATTGCATAAAAGACCATGCGAGCAACAGAACTAATCGGAACGCCATCTCCAACCTTAAAATGTTGAAATTCCGGTAGGATGCGGTCCGCACTGTGAATTCCCAGCGGGCTCCCCAAGTTTTCGATAATATCATAACCATAATACCCAGCTCGCCCATATCCCATCTGTAGCAACCATGGCCAGATTTCCTCCGGTGTAGCTGATATGATAATCGCCCGAGTAGAGAAAAACTCCGGCTGGGGATCTAAATGATCTCCAGGCATGACCTGATTCATTTCTTGTTCAGTTGCGCCCCAATTAAGCTGATAAGGACGAGCCCAAAGCAAGTACGCAGAGATAACCAAAACTAGTAGCATCAAGGTTGCTAGAATCCTTTTAAATAGGTTTAACCAAGACAAAGAAATCATTATTCTCCCCCCATAAATCTAAAAAACTTAGATGGTTTATATTAGTTATAAACCATCTAAGTCGTTAGGGAGCCTCTCGAAAGTAGGGTTTTGCCATTATCCGAAAGTAGGGTTTTATTTGTAGATACATCCGCTTTTCTACATAACAAGACTGGGGAACTGGGCATGCTATTAACGATTGGAACATTTTTGAAATCCACTGGTAACAATAAGCTTTGAGAATTTAGGGAGGCAATCGTAATGTTTAATGATAAAATTTTTATAGGAGTTGTAATTGGCATACTAGCCGACGGAGTAAAGTTACTTACTAATTATGTTCTATATATTCTTGGGTTCACAAAGGTTGTATTTTGGCAAATTGTAGCTACTCGCTTTATCCAAAAAGAGTATCTTTATAATAAGTTAGCTTATCTAATTGGTGCTATTGCAGACATTACCGTTACTTCTCTTTTAGGAGTGGTATTTGTGTATATAATTTACCTTTTTGGTTCAAAGAACTTATGGACGAAGGGATTAGGATTCGGTTTAGTGGTTTGGGTAGGGCTTTTCGGCACATTGCTCGGCCAAACTGTAGAGGATAAACTACCGCAAGAGCCAACTGGCGTGGTTGTTACACTAATCGCGCATATAATATTTGGTTTAGCTTTAGCTTACTTTACCAAGTTGTTAGATCTAAATCGAGTAAAGGAAATAAAGTGAAGTGTAGAATTCTTGCGCTTTCTTGAAGTGCCTATACTGTAAGCCCGCACTTAATGTTTAGTAAACAAGCTTAAGGGGATCAGGCACATTAGTGCTTGATCCCCTTAAGCTTTTACTCTCCAATATTAAGCCATGAAGATTTTTAGGTCGTCTTCAACATTTGTAATTCCAGCGATTCCAAAGTTATTGACCAAAACGTTCACAACGTTTGGAGATAAGAAAGCTGGAAGAGTCGGTCCGAGATGAATATTTTTTACACCCAGATACAAGAGGGCTAGTAACACTATGACAGCTTTTTGCTCATACCAAGCGATATTATACGAAATCGGGAGTTGGTTGACATCATCCAGGCCAAAGACTTCTTTTAGTTTTAAGGCAATGACCGCTAAGGAATAGGAATCGTTACACTGTCCTGCGTCAAGAACTCTCGGAATGCCGCCGATATCGCCTAGGTTAAGCTTGTTGTATTTGTATTTAGCGCATCCTGCTGTCAGAATGATTGTATCTTTAGGCAATGCTTGAGCAAAATCAGCGTAATAGTCACGGCTCTTCATACGACCGTCACAACCAGCCATAACGAAGAATCGTTTAATTGCTCCGGATTTAACAGCATCTACAACTTTGTCTGCAAGAGCTAAGACTTGATTATGAGCAAAGCCTCCAACGATCTCACCAGTCTCAATTTCAGTAGGAGGTGGACATTTCTTGGCCTGTTCTATGATAGCGGAAAAATCCTTAGCTTTTCCATCTGCGCGATCAGCGATGTGCTTAACCCCTTCAAACCCGACAACTCCTGTTGTGTAAAGACGATCTTTATAGGAATCCTTCGGTGGAATTAGACAGTTGGTGGTCAATAAAACCGGGCCATTGAAGGATTCGAATTCCTTGTCTTGTTTGTACCACGCATTTCCATAGTTACCGACAAAATGGTCATATTTCTTGAACGTAGGATAATAGTGGGCCGGGAGCATTTCGCCGTGAGTATAAACATCTACACCTGTACCTTGTGTTTGAATAAGCAGTTCTTCTAGATCTTTTAAATCATGTCCAGTTATTAGAATAGCTGGATTATTTTTAACCCCAATATTCACTTTTGTTAGTTCAGGATTACCATAGGTTGTCGTGTTTGCTTTGTCTAAAAGAGCCATGACATCAACGCCATGTTTTCCGGCTTCTAGTACTAAGGCAACTAGTTGGTCAGCAGTAAGGGTATCGTCTAGGGTAGCTGCTAGGGCTTTTTCAAGGAAGGCAAATATTTCGTCTTCTTTATAAGCCAGTACATAAGCATGCTCTGCATACGCTGCCATTCCTTTTAAACCATAGGTCAGTAATTCTCGTAAGGAACGTACATCTTCATTTTCCGTAGCTAATACGCCAACCATGGCTGCTTTAGCATCAAATTCATCGGCAGACGCTGTCCATGTTGCAGCATCATTTATTTCTGGGGCAATTGTTCCGCCAGCCTTGACAATGTCTTGTTTCAGCTGTTCGCGGAGTTTTAAGCCTTCTTGAATTCTTTCTATAAAACGGTTTTTATCAAAATTTGCATTCGTGATGGTAGTAAAGAGACTATCCATGATAAATTTATCTATTTCCGGTCGGACAATCCCCATCCCACGCGCTTGTACTGCAAAAATGGAAATACCTTTTAATGTGTAGATAAGTAGATCTTGCAAATTGGCAACGTTTTCTGGTTTTCCACAAACCCCTCTAACCGTACAACCGGTTCCTTTAGCCGTTTCTTGGCACTGAAAGCAAAACATACTCATTCCTATTTCCCCCTATATATGTATTATTTTCTTTAAAAGATTAATTTTATTATAAGTCATATTTGAATATTCTACCTTGACTTCGGAGGTACTTTAGATGTGATAAAAGTCACACCTAAATTCCATGACGCTTTAGTTATTAGACCGAGAACCAACTAGATAAAACGAACGGATTTAGCTTCTATATGCTGAACCCGTTCGTTTTCAGATTTTTATATTCATACCATTGCGTGACGGTTAGCACGGTTTATTTGATACGAACACTTTACCGTCTTATTAGCGCGCCTCAGGGATATTAATAAAAGAATATTCCGATAATTATAGCCAAAGCTGTTGCCAGCAAGGGTATAACCACCGTAACTACACCTAGGTCTTTATAGGCTTCTTTATGGGTTAAACCCATAACCATCAATAATGTAATAACCGCTCCAGAATGAGGCAGGGAGTCTAGACCACCGGAAGCTATCGAAGCGACCCTGTGTAACGCTTCGGGGCTTATCCCGGTTTGAAGGAACGCGGGACCCATGGTTTTCATGAAGATGGTCAAACCACCACTGGCAGAACCGGTAATACCTGCTATAACGTTTACAGCAATGGCTTCGGAAACCAAAGGATTGAATTGCATATTTAAGGCAAATTTGATAAACGCTTGGAAAGCCGGAACGTTTTGGACTACAAAACCAAAACCAACAATAGCCGCGGTATTAATAAGGGCCATGACACTGTTTGCACAACCATCGTTTAGTGCCTTAAGCGGATTCTCAAAACGCTTCCAGTTCAGCACATAGGTCAAACTAATACCAACTGCTAGAGCGATGCTGACCCCATAAAGAGCATCCATCTTCCCCTTCAGGAAAAAAATCACGCCGATAACAACTAGCAACGGCAAGAAAGCGACTTTCCAATCTGGCAGTTTACTGGCATCGGCCAATGATAGTTTATCCATATTGTCACGAGGACCAGGTACAAAATGTTCGCCATTAGCCTTTGCTTTGTTTGCCCGACTTTGCACATACCAGATACCTGCCCCGAAAAGAAACAAGGAACAGATAATACCCATCAAAGGAGCTGCGGTTGCAGTAGTTCCCAATACTTGAGCAGGAATAAGGTTTTGAATGGAAGGGGATCCTGGCATAGCTGTCATGGTAAAAGTTCCGGCCCCAATACCAACAGTCGCTACGATAAGTCTCTTTGGCAAATCGGCTGCCTTAAAGAGGATCAGAGCCAATGGATAGACCGTAAAAATAACAATGAACAGGTTAACTCCACCGTAAGTAAGGATGGAGGTAGCTAATGCAACTACTAAAATAGCTCTGGATTCGCCAAACCTGTCCATTAATTTGTAGGAAATTGAGTTAGCACTTCCGCTCTCACCCATAACTTGACCAAATAATGCACCCAGAACAAAGATTAAGAAATAAGTACCCGCAAAATACTTGAATCCGTTGACATAATCCACCGATAGTGATTTCCAGATATCTCCGTCGTTTGTCAGAACAACGATTAGAGCACAAATTAGAGAAGCAGGAATGATACCCCAGCCTTTATAGGTCATAAAAATAATCACTGCGATGGCGATAAGTACACCAAGAACACCTAACATAAACGTACCCTCCTCAATAATTTTTTTTATGATTTCTTTCTGTTCAAACCGGAAATCCACCTCCTTTTACATTATTACCGTAAGAATATGCCAAAAATTTAGAAGAATGATTAAATCACTAAATCATTGCTTCTTTAAGGTTTCAGCTGCGTGGGGCACCAACAATAACGGATTATTGGATATTAAAAAAGAGAAAGACATCCCTGAGCATGAACTGCACCCCGTCAAGTAG
>DOPM01000011.1 GCA_003513495.1 Desulfosporosinus sp. | reverse complement strand
GAATCTAAACGGTTATGAAGAATTAATCTGATATTTGTAAAGTAGTTATGTATTAAAAAATCTTAGTATGTTTTAGAGGCAGCCTTTGCAGGCTGCCTTTTCTAGATTACTTCCAACCAACTTGGTCAAAAATTTCCACGGCTTTTTTGTTATATTCCCCCAACAGGGTTAAGTTAATATTTTGGGGTTTAAATTCACCCCAGGATTTAATTAAGTCTGAAGGTTCTACGTCTTTATTTACAGGATACTCAAAGTTTGCTTTCGCATAGTCATTCTGTGCATTAACACTCGTTAAGAATTCGACAAGCTTAATCGCATTCTCTTTATTCTTGGAGGCCTTGGTAACCCCGGCTCCACTAACATTGATATGAGTACCGTTGGCGGTGTTTTGGTTCGGGAAGAAAACTCCAAGTTTTTGAGCAACCTTGACTTCTTCAGGATCAGCAGAGTTTAACATCTGGCCTAAATAGTAAGTGTTCATGATGGCAAGATCTCCTTCTCCTGCAACAACTGCCTTGGCTTGATCTCGATCGGATCCCTTAGGTTCCCTAGCCATATTTGCTACTATTCCTTTGGCCCATGCTTTAGCCTGTTCTTCACCATTGATAGCAATGAAGGATGCTAATAAGGATTGGTTGTAGATATTCGAGGAGGATCTGACGAGGATTTTTCCTTTCCACTTTGGTTCGATTAAATCTTCATAAGTGGAGAGTTGTGCGGGATTAACCTTATCCTTATCGTAGACCAGCACCCTTGCTCTTACCGTGAGACCATACCACTGATTGTCCTTATCTCTTAAATTCTCAGGAACATTCTTAACGAGAATATCGGTGGAAGTCGATTGTAATAATCCCTTTTCCTTGGCCCGATGAAGTCTACCAACGTCAGCGGTTATAAATAGATCCGCCTGCGTATCTTTGCCTTCGGTAGCCAATCGCTCAATCAACTCATCGGCTTTGCCTTCGATAACGTTCACTTTAATGCCTGTTTCCTTGGTAAATACTTCGAAGAGTTGTTTGTCCGTTTCGTAGTGCCTTTCAGAGAAAACATTGACAACCTGGTTTGGACTGCTTGCTGGCGGTTGGGGGTTCGCTGTGGTTTTACCTCCGGTGCATCCTGTAAGTACAGCACTAACCATTATAAGTCCTGTGATAAGTATTGCGGTTGCGGACCTTTTTTTCATACTTCTTTCTCCTCCTATAATTACAATAGCTCATACAATTGATATTGAGAACTGTTCTCAGTATATCAAGTATTCTATCTTTGTCAATCCTAGAATTTTATGTTTTTCACTTAATATCCTTAACAATCGACACTAAACCTCAAAATATGCACTTATTTTCTTATGAAAGAGGTTGAATGTAAAGGGTCAGGATCAAGATGTCTAAAATAGAGGTCTGCTACGACTGAGTTAAGCAAACGACGACAGGACAGATCGGTTACTACGAATGAACACGAAGATGAGTGAATACCACCAGCAGAGAAGGGAATAGCGTAATAGTGGAAGGAAAGGATGACTTGCACAAAAGTCTACTTTCGGTGTACTTCTTTTTATCGAGTGTCAAAGACTTTCTTGAAAAAGTTGAGTAATATTGTGAGTTTATATATAATACCTTTTACAAGATCGTGGCAGTAAGATATTTTTGTGAGACTGAACCATAAGCTAAAACAGCTTATGGTTCTTACATAGTATGATTTAATAATATTTTAGGAGATGATTTAATTGAATGATAATAAAGTTAAAAAATATGAAAATCAAATGAGGGTAGCAGAACTTAATCCAAAGAATTCATTAATCAAGGCAGGATTTAAAGAGAACATGGTACTATGTGATATTGGCGCTGGTACTGGGATATTTACCTTTCCAGCTACGGAAATAAGTAGCAAGGATATTTATGCACTTGAAGTGTCTGATGATATGCTAGAATTACTTGCGAGTAGAATGGTTGAGCGCAATACTAAAAACCTTAAACTAAAGAAAGTTGATTCCACAATACTTCCATTAGAGGATAATAGGTGTGATATGGCGATTATGGTAACAGTATTGCATGAGGTTGAAAATAAAGAGTCAATGCTTGATGATTTAAAGCGAATTCTAAAGCAGGGCGGCAAGTTAATGATCATCGAGTTTCATAAGAGAGAAACACCCATGGGTCCACCAGTTGATCATAGGATATCGGAAGAATATGTAGAAAAAATATGTAATAGTCACGGGTTGAAAACCATAAATCAATTCTCATTAGGGGATAATTACTATAGCGTAATATTCGAACTTCTTCCGAATTAAACCAACGAGTCTAAATACTCTTCGCTAACCCTTGTCAGCGAAGAGTATTTTTGTTATCATATATCTTGAATATCAAACATTATTAAATTAAAGCATTATGACTACATACTATTTTGGGGGGAGGAGGAGTTTTAATGACGATCAATGAAGAGTTGACGCATGAGCTCTTGGCGTTTTTCAATGGGTTTTCTTCTTGGGAAAATTCAATCGTGCGATCCAGCGAGGTAACGGTTTCTGAAGCCCATGCCTTAGAGGTCCTTGGTGAAAATGAAACAATGAATATGAAGGGTTTGGCGCAGAAACTGGGGGTCACGACAGGAACAACGACAGTAACCGTGGATCGCTTGGAAAAGAAGAATTTTGCCCGTCGTGAGTCGACGAAAGAAGATCGGCGCGTTAATCTCATCAGTTTAACGGATATAGGAAGGAAAGCCTTTGAGGAACATCATGACTACCATTTACGCCTGACAGAGCAGATGACTTCCACTTTGAGTGACGATGAAATCAAGCAATTTTTGTACACCTTGAAAAAGATCAACGTTGAAACTTTTTAGAATATCGGAAATTTCATGATAACTATATCATTAATGGCTTAATGGATTCAGGATAAGAGGGCTGGAGGAAGAGTTAATGCAAACGGAAATAATCATACTTGGACATGGCAGCCGAATACCTGAGGCGAATTATCAACTTATCGAAGTAGCAAAAAAGGTTGCCCACATTCTTGATAGGACTGTTACACCCGCTTTCATGTTTCATGGTACACCAGACTTGCCAAGTGTTGTTATTGAAAAAATTTTAATTGGGGCTAAGCGCATCATCATCATGCCCTTGTTCTTATTTCTTGGGACGTATGTTAGTAAAGAAATTCATGAAAGAATTAAGAAAATTAGGACACAATTCCCCCAAATCGACATTGTTTTTGCCAAAGAATTAGGAGCAGACGATATCATAGCTAATTTGGCATGCTCACGTATTAAGGAGACCATTGGGACATGAATTCTTAGAACATTTTTCGAGGATGGGGTAAAAGAGTAAAATGAAAAGAATAATTGAGTTGTTTAAAAATGAAGAAAAACGAACTATAGTATTTCTAGTAATATCCGCCTTATCATTAATTATTAGCTTTTTTCATATTGGAAATTTAAAGATTGATCTTGCCTGGATAGCAATTATTTTGTGCGGTGTTCCTATCGTTAAAGGTGCAATTGAAGGGCTTGTACAAGAATTTGATATTAAAGCAGACGTCTTGGTTGCACTTGCACTTGTTGCTGCTGTATTGATTGGTGAAATCTTTGCAGCGGGCGAGGTTGCCTTCATAATGACTCTAGGTGCGTTATTAGAGGAACGTACTGTTGCAAAGGCCCGTGCTGGTATTGAAAAATTGGTACATCTTACCCCTCACACTGCTAGAATTGTACGTAATGGAGTAGAAACTATAATTCCTGCCGAGCAAGTTCAGATTGGCGATAAGCTCCGCGTGCTTGCAGGTGAAACCATTACTGTCGATGGAGTTATTATTTCTGGACAAACCTCTATTAATCAATCGGTAATGACAGGTGAATCGCTGCCAGTTGATAAAGGTGTTGGTGATGAGGTTTCTAGCGGTACTGTAAACCAGTTCGGAACATTTGATATGAAAGCTACTAAAGTTGGAGAGGATAGTTCACTACAGAGAATGATTAGACTCGTAGAGTCTGCTGATGCAAGCAAGGCCAAAATTGTAGGTATGGCAGATAGATGGGCTACTTGGATCGTTGTGATTGCTCTCGTATCTGCCATTGGTACATGGTTTGTTACGGGAGAGATAATTCGTTCAGTGACCATTCTTGTTGTGTTCTGCCCATGTGCTTTAGTACTTGCAACCCCTACGGCCATTATGGCTGGTATTGGAAACGCTACCAAATATGGAATTCTTGTCCGTGAAGGGGATGCCCTTGAAAGACTAGCAAACGTGACTAGAATTGCCTTTGATAAAACAGGTACCCTTACTTATGGTAAACCAACTGTTGTAGCAGTAGAAAGCTTAAATGCAAATATAAGTTCAGAAAAATTATTAAAACTGGCAGTTTCTGCTGAATTACGTTCCGAGCATCCATTAGGACAGGCTATTGTTTCGCATTTTAGAACTTTGTCAGATACGAGTTTAGAAGAGCCAGAAGAATTTCTAATGATTGCAGGTCGTGGTGTGAAAGCGGTTATTTCAGGTAATACAATTTTGGCAGGAAATAAAGAATTACTAGCTGAAAACTCTGTAGTTATATCTCAAGAACTGCTAGACAAGGTTACTGGATACAGAAATGAAGGGTGCACAGTTATCTATATTGCTATAAATGGATGTGAGGCTGGTTTTGTTGCTTTATCTGATACATTGCGCAAAGAATCAGCCGATGTAATTAGGAAGATTAAAGCACTCAATGTAAAAAGTGTATTACTAACTGGAGATAACCCACAAGCAGCTTCTCATATTGCCAAAAGTGTTGGTATTACTAGTTTTTATTCGGAATGTTTACCAGAAGATAAAATGGGTGCAATTGAGCAATATCAGATTAAAAATGAGTTGGTTTGCATGGTTGGTGATGGTATTAATGATGCACCCGCCCTTAAAAAGGCCTATGTCGGTATTGCTATGGGTGGTATTGGTAGTGATATTGCTATTGATGCAGCAGACATTGCCCTTATCAGTGATGACATTAAATGTATTCCACACCTATTAAGTCTATCTCAAAAGACAATGTCAACAATTAAGCTGAATTTAGCACTTTCTATGATTCTTAATTTTGTGGCGATTATACTAGCGATGACAGGTATTTTAAATCCGATATTAGGTGCCTTAGTGCACAATGTGGGTTCAGTTGTAGTCGTTTTAAACTCTGCAAGGCTATTGAATTTTAAAAGTAAATTGTAACAGTTGTATTAGGTAAGTCCGTTTGATACAGCATAGAAAATACACGTACAGTATCCCATATAAATATGACTGACGAAACAACATTAAAATTTACAATAGCAATCTATTCTTTAGCTGAAGAAATTACGAAATAAAAAGTGTACCCTTAAACGCTAAATCGAAGTCAATAATAGATGCTCAAGCCGACTTTTCCTTAGCGTGGAAAGTCGGCTTGTTGATACCATATATTGTCTTAGTGTAGGTTTTTATTAAAGTCATTTAGTTGGCAATAACCCAGTGCCGAATTATAAGAGTTCATCATCATGTAGTAGAGTCAAGAATTAAATTGGACAATCGATTAGACTGTTATCGAGTCCCTGAATTTATTTTTCTTAATAAGAAGAACATTGTTCCGACCGCAAAGATAGTAATGGCTAACCTTATCCAGTTCGTATTGATATTTATAATATCAAAACTAACTAAAGCCTCAAGAGCAAGAGAAGGAAGTTTTCCAAGGGCAGTGGCAACTAAAAAATGTAGCATGTTTATATTACTTATCGCGCCGGCTAACGTTACAAAACCTGAAGGAATAAAAGGTAAAAGCCTTGCTTGAAGAAGGAGTAGAGTAATTTCGAATCCCTTTGCGGAGACAATCTTATCTAACATATTGAATTTTCTACCCAAACGTTGGAATCTCTTTTTAAAGCCTAATCTGTAAAGGTAGAACGAAACTAAAGCACCAATTATCTCTCCGACCCAGGAGATAATAAAGCCATTAACAGGACCGAATACAATAACATTTGCACCTGTGACAAAAATTGAAGGAATAATACCGGCAACAGCAATAAGAATACTAATGAATAAGCTTGCTATAATTCCATACGCACCCCAATAATTTATTGAGTCTGCAAAAAGTTGTGAAGACATAGAGCTAATTCCTTTCATTATTATATTTATGAAAAAATAATAGTTTATGTTTGGTTTTATAATAAGAAACCTTTGTGAGGTGAAAATAAGAACAGAACTCGGACGGCTGTTCAATGGATAGCTCTCTTAAGGCCTAAACAAAGTGGTAAGAATTGTTCTATATCATGTTGGACGTCAGAAACGAATACAATCTAGAGTTAAATGAATAGAAAATAATAAAAGTGGCTAACGCTAAATCTTAGTCACTTTTTAAGGATTAAATTTTGTGTTGTAATGGTTGCTAAGAATGCAAGCAATGATCTCTCCATTGTACATTAACTATTCGACTCGTACGGCTTTTTAACAAAAATGTTAGAAATTCGTTAACTTCATGTATTTCTCTTAAGGTACAATGAAATGAAGTAATATAAATAGAATTGTTCCAAAAGTTAACATGATGGGGGAAGGGACATTGAGCAATAAGGTTCTAATAGCAGACGATGACGATCGGATTCGGGAAATTGTGCGTATCTATCTTGAAGCGGATGGGTTTGACGTATACCAGGCAGAGGATGGAAACAGTGCGTTAGAGAGGGTTCGGAAAGATAATTTAGATCTTATCATTATCGATCTGATGATGCCCGGATTAGATGGTTGGACCGTTTGTAAGATATTGAGAAAAGAATCTAAGATTCCTATTATTATGCTAACAGCCAAGGGGGAAGAAAATGATCGGGTATTAGGATTTGATTTAGGAGCTGATGATTATGTCGTTAAACCGTTTAGTCCGCGCGAACTTAGTGCCCGAGTCAAGGCAGTCCTAAGAAGGTTGGAAGGAGAACAAAGTAAAGACCATATGCTTTCTTATCCTGGTCTAAAGATTAATCAGATTACTCGTGAAGTGGAACTTGGTGGATTAAATATAAATTTAACGGCTAAAGAATTTGACCTGTTACATTGCTTAGCAAAGCGACCTGGGCAAATCTACAGTCGAGATCAGCTACTCAATATGGTCTGGGAATACGATTACTGCGGAGATTCACGCACCGTTGACACCCACATCAATCGGTTAAGGTCTAAGCTTGAAAACCAGTTAGGTTATAATGACTTTATCCAAACCGTTAGAGGGGTGGGATACAAATTCGAATTAAGTGGTCGATAAAAAATAGCTTAGTAGGCAAGCTTTGGTTGGCAATTGTGCTTATAGTGCTAGGGGTTTTTCTGTTCTTAGTAGTGATACAAGCCCAGCAGATTAAATCAGTCATCTATGATCAACACGCTCAGCTTTTCATAAATGAAGCACAAGAAGTCGTTATAATTTTTAATAAGTATGAAGATACAGAGAGTAGCGCTATCGACAAAAGATTGGACATATTAGCTAATGTATTAAGCGCCAAAACCGCAATCCTGGATACAGATGGAAACATCTTGTATGGTCAACCGGCCAATGATCAGTCACCGAGCAATTTGCTTTTAGAGCCTGGCTTTAAGGAGAGCGTTCTCGGTGATAAAAATGTCGTTTTCTCCGGTAAGATCCGGGGGTTTAATGAAGAGATGTTTCTTGTGGCTGTTCCTTTAAAAAAGGATACTCAGATTATTGGTTTGGTGGTTATTTTCAGTCCTCTAGAAAGCATGAAGCATCATGTTAACAACATTTGGGGAATTGCTATGATAGGAACATTGATCGGGATCTTTTTAGCGACCGTGTTAAGTATGCTTGTATCCCGAAAAATGATTAGGCCCCTGGAAAAAATGGAAGAAACAGCAAGTCGTATTGCAGAAGGTGAATTTGGCAGGCAAATTGAGGTTACCTCCGATGATGAAGTAGGTAGACTTGCGCGCTCGTTTAATCGCATGTCAAGTCAGCTTAGCGAAAAAATTCAGGCTATCGAGAGAATTGATCGTTTAAGGCAGGAACTATTATCTGATGTTTCACATGAGTTGCGCACGCCCTTAACGGTTATCCAGGGCTTTTCGGAGGCAGTGTTGGATGGACTAGTTAAGTCTAAGGAACAGGAGCAACTCTATCTGAACAACATTATTGACGAATCCCAGCGTCTCAGACGCCTAGTGGATGAGTTACTCGACTTAAAAGGAATGGAAGCCGCTAAAACCTTTGATGAAATGGAATATGTGGTATTGAATAAACTAGTTCAAATCACCGTTGATCGCTTAAGATATATGGCTAATTCTAAAGAAATTAAATTAACGCTAACTGTGCCAGAGCAAACAATTACCGTATGGGGAAACATTGATCGCCTTAAGCAGGTTCTTACGAATCTATTGGACAATGCCATTAACCATTCGGAAGCGGGCGGTGAAGTAAGTGTGGCGTTGGGTATGAAGAATATGCATGCGTTTATATCCGTGAAAAATGCCGGACCCGGTATTCCACGAGAAGAACTTGTGAATATTTGGGAAAGGTTTTATAAAGTCGATAAATCTAGATCGAGGCGTGGAACTGGCACAGGCTTAGGGCTTTCTATTGTCAAAAAAATTATAGAAATGCATGACGGAAAAGTATCAGTTGAAAGTGAACCTGGCCATGGAGCACTTTTCACCATTTACTTACCAGCTGCAGAACATGCTTAGGTTAAGCCTAGCCAACTATATATAAACAAAGAGAAGACAGGTGAAATTACCTTGCCTTCTCTTTTGATTTTATTGAGAATGGTTACTACTTTAACAAAAATGTTAGAAATCTGTGACGTGTGTGTAAAATAATAACACTATACTAATTACCTATCTAGGAAATAACAGGCACAGTTCGAGCAATTGGCAGTCTGGTCTTTGGGCTAGGGGTTCTGCAAAACTTCTTTGCCTCGATAAGACTCCCTAAATGGAGTCTTATTGTATTCAAAACTCTTGTGCAATATGTTTATATCTCCTGCTTGCTTTCTTGTGGCTATTTTTAAAAGTTTACAGAAAGCAGGTGTAATTTTTTGTCGGTGCTAATTTCAAGATATAAGGAGATTAGGAATGTTTGACAAGCAAAATATAAGGAATATAGATCTACCGTTTGTAGTGGCGGTGCTCTTATTATTAGTGACGAGCCTCTTTGTATTAAGCACAGCATCTTATAACCTTGTGAAAGGGCAACAATATTATTATGTCGAACTCCAAAGCATTTGGATAATAAGCGGAGTTTTCTTAGTTATTATGGTTAATCGAATTGACTACCAAAAGTTGCAGAAATTTAGCTGGTATATTTACGGGTTTAACATCCTCTTGCTTTCGGCAGTCTTTATTTTCGGGAGTGAAGCGAAAGGAGCTACTCGCTGGATACCCATTGCTCCAGGTATCGCGATCCAACCTTCGGAATTTGCAAAAATATTTATTATCCTTTCGTTTGCAGATTTTTTAACAAAGCGTCAGGGCAAACTAAATCGTTTCAGAGATTTTATAGTGCCTTTTTTATATGTATTACTGCCTATGCTCCTTATTTTCAAACAACCGGATCTAGGTACGAGCCTAGTGTTTGTGGCGATATTTATAGGGATGATGTTTATTGCAGGTGCGAATATTCGTAAGTTCTGTGGGTTATTACTCTCAGGGGTAACCGCTGTCGGTATAGCACTATGGCTGCATTTTTCAACAAACCTTCCAAGCTGGCTCAAATTCGCCGAAGGGTTGCCTCTTCCAATGAAGGATTACCAGTTGAAAAGACTGACTGTTTTTATGAACCCGGCTTCAGACAGTGCCGGAGATGGTTATAATATTCTTCAATCGATGTGGGCACTTGGCTCAGGTGGATTTTGGGGTAAAGGGTATCGTCAAGGAACACAGGGGCAACTAAGTTTCCTTCCAGAACATCATACTGACTTTATTTTTGCAGTGTTCAGTGAAGAGTTTGGTTTTATCGGAGTAAGCATCCTACTATTTTTCTTTGTAATTTTCCTGCTGCGTGGTATTTATATTGCCATGCATGCGAGAGATTTGTATGGTGTGTTAATAGCATCTGGAATAATAACTATGATTTCATTTCATATTCTTGTCAACGTCGGCATGAATTCTGGTATTATGCCAGTTACTGGGATACCATTGCCATTCATTAGCTATGGTGGAAGTGCAATGTGGGCAAATATGATCTCAATAGGGCTCTTACTAAATATTAATCTTAGAAGTCGTCGGTTAATATTTAAATAGCTCACATGACTTAGGGGGGAGTTAAGATCATTCAGTCCAAACAAGATTATAGGCTCTATGTTACTGCAGACTTAGCGGCTCATTATCAAACTCGGTATAGATGGTGGTTTAAGTTTAATAGACCACTCATACATTTTCAGCTAACGTTAAGGAAAGCGGAATATTATGAGAACTGCAGAAAGGATATTTTAGGCAAAACTTATTTAAATTATTTAAAATATAAACTTATGAAACTGTCTACAAATCTTGGCTTTACAATTCCACGGCACGTATTTGGGCCCGGACTTAGTATCGCCCATTGGGGAAGTATTGTTGTACATCCTGATGTGCGGGTTGGGAAAAACTGTAGAATCCATTCAGCGGTAAATATTGGGGTATCTAATGAGAAGTGCCCAATTATAGGGGATAATGTCTATATTGCCCCTGGTGCGAAGTTATTCGGAGGTATAATTATTGGTGATAACGTAACTATAGGGGCAAACGCTGTGGTGAATAAAGACGTTCCAAGTAATGTTACTGTTGGAGGAATACCCGCAAAAATAATCTCGGAAAACGATTCTTCGGGATTAATTGTAAAAGGGTATGAAAAGGCATGCCGTATAGTCGATGAGAATTTCACAACAGGAGATTCTAGGGGACGAATTTGATAAGTAGAAGTAAATGTTTTTCGCGTGATTGATCGTGTTCGCACCTTTCAGCGAAAGGGGTTAATAGAGATGAATAAAAGAGAACGACAATTTTATGTGAATAGACTTTGGGGCTTAACCTTCGTAGTGGTCCTCATTTTTACGGTTTTAGGTGTAAATATCTGGGGTTTACAAATTTCCGAAGGAGCATATTATACCGCAATGGCGGAAGGAAATTACATGAAGCTTGTGAAGGTGCCTCCAACACGAGGAGATATTGTAGACAAAAATGGAAAGGTTCTTGTAACTAGCGTTCCAGAGTTTGTTCTTAATTTAGATTTGATGGGTTTGCAACAATCCGAACCTAACGATTGGAAAGATGTAGTTAAGCGATTAGCAGGGTATATTAAGCCGTATTGGACTTATCCCAATCAATCGATTGAGTCGATTACTGAAGATATACTGGTAAATACTCAGAATCATCAGTGGGAACGTTATCGCCCAGTTATGATTCTAGATAAGGTTCCTCAAGAGCTCCAAGCCATTATAGCCGAACACCAGAACGAGCTCCCAGGCGTGAGTGTGGATGCAGTTCCGCTTCGCTTCTACCCTCAAAAAACCTTAGCTGGTCAGCTTTTGGGGTACGTTCGTGAGATAGGGGACAAGGAAATTGAACAGTTCAATCAAAATTCGGATGCGCAAAAGGCGGGATTCGAGTACGCTCAGGGGGATATGATTGGAAAGTCGGGGGTAGAGAAATCTTATGATTTTTGGTTGAGGGGTAAAGAGGGTATTCAACAAGTTGAAGTAGATAATCGCGCCCGCCCAGTTTCCAAACAGTTAATCCAACCACCAGAACCGGGAATGACTGTGCAACTGACGATTGACGCTGACCTGCAAAAGGTTGTGGAAGAAAGCCTCGATCAGGTGATTGCCAATGTTCAAAATAACACGAATCCAAACGCAAAGGCCGGCGCTGCCGTGGTTATGGATGTAAATACAGGCAAGATTCTTGCAATGGCTTCTCGGCCTGGAATGGACCCAAACGATTTGACCGGAATTATTTCCAATGAAATGTTTGATAAGTATTACACTAATAAAATTGCTCCAGCTGCATCCCTTGATAGAGCGTTGTCCGGTTTGTATGCACCGGGATCAACCTTCAAGATGGTGACAGCGATGGCGGCCTTGCAACTTAATTTAACGACGCCAGATGAACAGATTGAAGGTAAAAAAACTTCGTTAGGAAATCTTGCTATTCAGCAACAAGGTACTTCTGAATGGGGAGGGAACAACTTTGGCCTTGTTAATCTTTCCCGTGCGCTGGCCAAATCCTCTAATATTTATTTTCAAGTTATTGGTCGCAGAGTTTTTGAATCCAATCCGGAATTTGTTCGCCAAATCGCCCATGAATTCGGGTTAGGTGTCGAAAGTGGTGTAGATTTGCCAGGAGAAGCAAAAGGAATCGCACCCTCAGCTAAATGGAAGGAAGCGTATTTTGGTCCTGCGTTTTTGAAGGCGCGTGATAAAAAGTTAGCAGCAATTGAGGCTGATTACGCGACCAAACTGGAGCAGGCCCCGGATGCAAAAAGCCGTCAGAAGCTGCGAATGAAGAAAGATTCTGAGAAAAATGCCGTTGACGTTGAGTATAAGCAAAAGGTTTATGAAAATGTGGACTGGAAGGTTTATGACAGTTTCAACAATTCAATTGGGCAAGGATATAATAGCTATTCCCCTTTGCAATTGGCCAATTACACGGCTACCTTAGTGAACGGTGGAAAGCGCTATAGTCCCTATGTGGTCGAAAAACTTCTGAATCCGATCACCGGAGAGATAGCTCGACAGTACGATCCAAAGGTTATAAACACCGTATCGATTTCTCCGGCTAATTTAGATGCTGTCAAACAAGGGATGCGAGCCGTAGTTACTGGTGCAGGAGATGATGCTGGGACTGCTTCGGGGGTTTTCGCAGATCTACCGGAATTTTCTGGGGGGGCTAAGACTGGAACCGCCCAGCTCGGAAACGTAAACACGGCTTTAGGGAAGACGTACAACGGGGTGTTTGTGGCGTTTGCCCCTTATGATAATCCTCAGATTGCCTTTGCTGGAGTTGTAGAGTATGGGGAGAGTGGTGGAAGCACGGCAGCCTATGTGGCAAAGGCTGCTTTTATGAAGTATTTTGGTTGGAAGTCAACGAATGGGAACTGAAAAGCCGCAGGTGAAGAAGACTCTAGTACCGATTCCCTCAATAAGTTTCCGCTGTTCTTTTATGATACGCTGAGCTTATGCCAATTCGAGGCCGCTCGTTGGTCTGGGCTCCTGGAAGGATCGGTTTTCCTGGTGGGGTGCAGTGTATCCCTTATAGACATTATTACAGAGACAAAAGGTATTGAAGGGAAATAGTTTGCATTTATTTATGCTAAATCGCAAACATTTATACAAAAGAATGATGTGTAATAATCTTCTATTAAACTACAAATAGAAGGACATTACGTCTCCGTTTTTTCGCTCTTGATAAAGCGATTGCGGGGTTTTTAAGTTCTATGGAATTGTTCATATTTTATGAATCGTTGAATTAGCGTTGCAACCCAGTTTTTTTACGTTGTTGTAATGCTTTTTTTCTTTTTCTTTGGTCTCAAGTGGCTATCTATTTTCGAGACCGCTTTTTCTTTTAGCTTTCTTCGGACTCGGGTATAGATTTTAGTTGTCCGTATGTCAGTGTGACCCAGTAGCTCCTGAATGACTCTTAGATCCTCGCCTTCTTCCAAGAGAATCGTAGCGAAAGTGTGGCGAAAGCATAAAGTTTTACATGAGGAATCCCGCATTTAATTAAGCATGCCTGAAATGAGCGATAGAAGTTCCGGTATTCCACGGGGCCACCAGCGGCATTAGCAAAAACATAACCTTTGTCAATGTAACTTTCTCCCGCTAGAAGTTTTTCCTTATTTTGCAGCATTCTGTGAAGCCTAAGTGCTGCAGTAACCCTTCCGGCTAAAGCAAGAGATCTCTTGCTCTTTTTTGTTTTTGTACTCTGATTTATGACCTTTGTTTTAGTTTTAGCATCAGAATCCTCATTTAATACCCTGGTTCGGGTTTCCTTTACCTCAACGCTCCTATTTCTGAGATCGACCAGTGGCCATTTTAAGGCCACCATTTCTCCCGGCCTCATCCCGGATCCGATTAAGAGATAGAACCCGGCAAAGTATCGATATTCCATTATTGCTTCTAAGAAAGTATCTAACTGCTCGTTAGTTAGCGTCTGAGTTTCTTCTGCATCCAGGGTGGGAAGATTCAGATTTTTAGCATCAGAGGGATTCGAATACATCTTTTGCTGTCTTTTTGCTGTCTCCAGGATACTGTGAAGAATTCGGTGGGCTTTAATAACTGTGGCTGGAGATAAAAATACAGGGGAAGTCTTCCGCGCTAATATCGTAAAAGTTAATGATATCCTTTATCATCTTAAGATTTGGCTTATCTATACTTTTTTCAAAGTCGCAATAGGTTTTCAAATCAATGGCTTGGGTGAAAGAACGACTAGAATTTTGAATGAATATGGTCAAAATAGTTGGGAACTTGTTGAAGTAGTATAGGCTTGGCACTATTTTAAAAGGCCAATTAAATAATGTATGAGAGTTTATATTACTTCAGTTACATATTGGATTTACGCCACGTATGGTGATCAAACGGTATCAAGGCAGTTACTTCAATACAGTTCGCTTTGTTAAAAAGAAATTCCGCCTTAATAATTTCTAGCCTGCATACTTATGTTGACCTGAGCACGGTATTCGTCTAACGAAGATGTAACCTATACTAATAAAAAAGCAAGCAACGCCTCAAAATCATTACTCCTGCGATAAATTAAAGGAAGCCGTTCAGTGGGTGGCTTCCTTTAATTTTCTAAAAAATAACGCAAAACATAACAAAGAAGTGAGGATAGAGGGTATCAAGATGTCTGCAGCAACTATACCAATCTGCTAGCAACATGTCTCGTCTACTTTGGGCGAGTAATCATAGCCCTTCAGGATAAAAACTCATTTGCTTGCTTACGTTTTCGGAGCTAAGCTGACAACTTCTAAAAGTGTTGTGTTACCACTCCTTTAAGGAGTTAATTTTAGGAGATTATAAATCCTCTCGAAAAAAATTGAAATAAGAAGGAATTATGTAACCTTTTGTTATCTCTAAACCCTCTACTTAGTGTAATTAAATTTTATTAAAAAGGAGGGTATCATAAGTATTTATTCAAGTATTTTATTGTGTAGAGTAGTTAACAACGAAAGAAGGGATTGAACAGGAAGAAAATCAAAAGGATCCGTCAAGTTTAAAGATTTTACTATTTTTGAGGGGGAATCAAAATGAAAAAACTGTTGACAAGTATAGTAGCAGTGGCAACAATGGTTTTAATGCTCGTTCCTTCGTTTGCTATGGCAGCGCCTAATACATCGGATAATAAAAAGGCAACTCATACAAAGGCAGAGTTAGACGAACGATTTCAGCAAATTCATTTGATAATAAGAAGCCTCGTTGAAGAAAAAACGACCGCAGAAGAGGTTTTAGTAGAGTTATCAAAGATTGATGTATATCCTGGAGAAGATACGACACTTGAATCTCTTAAATCCCTTAAGTCTAAACCCCAAAAAGACTCACTCACCAGCGATTCGATAACACCGATGAGTAACCCTGATTACGCAATAGATTTGCCTAAACCTATTGTGTTTCAGGACACATCAACAGGATACATGTACGTTGGAGCTCACTTCTTTTGGGAAAGCCCCGCATATTGGAAAGCTGACTTTCCTAATCCTTGGCCTGCCCAGCCTGGTTATGGTGTAGCAATTGGTGGGAATGATGGTTTTGGGGTTTATATGTCTCAGCCTATTAACAGGGTATCTAATACATTTGATGTTTACGACGCAGATGCAAATCGTACAAGTTATCCCTATGCGAGTTCATCGAGTCAATATGGTGTAGGTTATACCAAGCAAGATTACGGTTATAAAGCAGCAGATGGTACTTATGGATATAACTGGGATTCCGGTTATTTGGGTATGTATTTTACCCCCGTAAATTCAGGTAGGCAAATGTCGGTATATAGTAGTCTGAATCATACATGGGCAAGTACGTCAGTTTCCATTACAGGTATTTCATATGTTGGGATAACATGGCAAGTGGCGAACCCAGGTTATAATTGGGACATCGTATCGGATGGGACTTTATTTACGGCTTATTAAATGTCATAAGGGAAAGCTGATTTTTAGAGAGTAGCCAAATGTTCACTCATCCTAGTAAAGGATAGGCATATGAAGCCAACGGAGATCATTATATTTGATTCCCATCAATGGCTTCATATGCTTTATGAATTTTCATTGGGGGCTTATCAATTATGAAGAAATTATTATTACTTTCAATTCTTTTCTTAATACTCATTTCATTAGTCTCTGGGTGTGCCTCTAAACAATCGAAAATTAAATCCAATGATGTGGAGGTTACCATACAAATCGCTCCATTTTTATCTTTGTGTGAGTATCGTACATATTTTGGTTTAAATAATTTAGATGACAAATACAATCATCCAGATGATAAATATAGCGAATTAAGTCAAAAAACTAAACAAGTAATTATTTCTTGGGAACTCAACCCATTGATAAGGGCAAATGATTCAAATCGTCTTTATTATGGACCTTATATTATAATCATTCCACCAAAAGATGAATGGGAATACGTAGGTACAACAGATTTTAATGGAAAGTCTTTTATAAGAACTTTGCCCTATGAAATTATAACAAATATTCTAAAAAACTATCCCGAATATAATTGGGATAATCTCGGGACTTTCGGATTATATTTTCATGCTAAATCGTTTGACCAGGGAAATATAAATGTAGCTTTGAAAAAGAGAACTGATTCGTCTCACGAAGGTAGGATTATGGAAGTATATTATATATATTTTGACCCACTTACCAAGCATGGATGGGCAAAAAAAATTAGTACAGAAATACCATAATTCTGGGTGGGACTAATACGACTTTCAAAAAAAGGAATGTTTAATAGCTCGTGCAGTTTACGTTGGGTCACCTGATCAATAGCCTGGAAACTATCTTAGAGCTGACAAACTGTAAGCCTATCTTAGGATCACTATTGTAGAAAAACCTTTATAAAAAACACACAGACAGGGATCCCCCAATAAGATTATCAAATATTTGGGAACACGAACTAGGTGGGTGGCTTCCTTTGGTTTTGCTCTAAAAACAAAGAAGTGAAAATGATGAATATGTCTGTAAGAACTAATCTACCAACTTAATGAGAAATATTACAAAATAAATTGTATATATTTTGGGGAAAGGAAGGTAATTTACCTGATTAAAGACTGATAATACATCACGGTTTTTTTGCCGTCAAGAAACCAAAGACCTAAAAGAATACCTTAATCTGATATTCCTTGGCTAGATCAGCTAGAGTATGAGATATTGCTGTAGCGATAATGGGGGGACACCCAAAAGGTAGAAATTGTGAAGGCTGTTTGCCTTAACCAGGTATACAAAGCGACTACAGACTAACATTAAATGTTAGAGAAACAAGCTAAAGCATCTGCAGCCAAATTCGAATTATATGACCTCTAAATACCACGGCTTAAAAAAAATTTAATCTGTAACCTTTTGTACCACTTTTACCCTCTATATATCAGAACAAAAGAAAAAGGGGCGATTGTAATGAAAAAACTAATACCTATACTTCTAACTATCTTTATGTTACTAGGCGTACAAGTGGCTTTGGGATCTGCGGTAGTCAAAATGAGTGGAAGTGGTGTGATAAGTCCAGCTGCATACCAATTAATTTCGGATGGACAATGCCATATTGTTAACAACGGTAATGGGACAATCGGGATTACTGGTTCAACATCAACCAACTATGTAGTTAAGGAAATAGGGGTAATTATTAGCTTGCAATATTACTCCGGCGGAAAGTGGTCTACATTAAGTAGCTATAGTTACAATAACTCTAATTCGGATTATGTTTTTGGAGGTAAGGGAATTAGTGTACAAAGGGGATATAACTACAGGGTAACGGCACAACACACCGCATTGAATGGTACTGTAAACGAGAGCGGTCAATCATACTCGGAAAGTATCTATGTTCAATAAGATTTAAATGTAACCAAACTAGGAACTAAATAATCAAAGCCTTAGTAAAGGGCTGTCTCATAATGATCTAAAACATGTCAAGAGAGTAAAATTAGCAAGGACTTCTGCTGATTTTACTCTCATTTTTTCTAATAGTAAAAAGAGTACCATTTTATAAATTAACCGTAAAACAGCCCTCTTCTTTACTTAATAGATTGTGCCATCTTTGTAATGTCTTCTTCGGTTATTTCTCCCTTTATTTGTAGTATCAAACCCCTTGATTGCCAATTCAAAGTATTTATACCGTTCTTTCTTATAAATAAGATAGCGGGGCTACCGTTAACTGTTAGATCTTTTATAACAGTATCATCTGTATCGTATAATGTTCCGCGTGAAGCTCCATTAGAACTAATTTGTTGGCTAAAAACGATTACGCTGTCATTATGATTATATTCAATAGAAATCTGATATACTTCTGCGCTTAGAGATGCAATGACAACCCTTCTTGTATTAGCACCATGGGGAAGGTAGCTTGGGGTGGCCAACTTAAAAGGGATCAAGGCTTGCGCTTCAGATAGAGTAACTTCTTTTTCGAAAATATCCCCTATATCCTCTATTTTTGGTACACCAGGGTCGATAGCCGTGTAAGTTTCGGTTTTATTTTGTGTTGTTTTTCCAACTATATAGTTAAAAAATTTAGCAATCTTCCCCCCTACAGCATTTACATTACTTGGATATAAGAAGTTCATAGAACCGATTGAAATGAGAATTACAGCAGCCACCACAATTCTGGTTCGATTTGGAGAAGTTTTTTCGATTTCTGGATTTTCTTCTACTAGTTTACCCTTAATCTTCTGCCATTGGTCCTCAATATCTGGAACCTCAATATTGGCATCTAAATCTTTTGACAGTTGACTTTTTATTAGTTGGTCAAGCTCTTTTTCAGATAATGCCATTTAAGATTTCAACCTCCCATATCTTCATTCATATCCTTATCGATAAGTTTCCTAAATGCTTCCTTTGCCCTATGTAATCGTACTTTCGTATTTGAGAGCTTATTGCCTAGTAAATCCGCTATTTGTTGCAATGTTAAGTCGGCATAATACTTATATACTAAGATTTCCATGTCTTTTTGCTTTAATTTTTTAAGGACATTACCAACATCCTCTTTGAGTTCTATATCAAATTCCTTACTATCTTGTAGCCTGTTTAAGTGAAATCCCGTAATTGAGGTAATCGTAGTATTGTTTTTGTTATTTAGCATTCGTTTTGCTTCATTTAATGCAATTGAAGTTACCCACGAAGCAAATTTATCCTTAGAATTTAATTGATGGATTTTCTTATAGGCTATCAAAAACGCCTGTTGGACCGCATCCTCGGATATATATTTATCTCTAGTATATGTATAAACTGTTTGGTAGACTTTTTTATAATGTTGCTTAACAAGGATTTCGAATATATCTAAATTTGCGTCAGAAAATGACATTGTCAGCCCTCCTTCGAATAATGATTCGAGGAATTATTAAATAAATCCTTTAAATGAAAAATAATTAATTCATGTAACTATTTGCCATAAGTCAAATTTTTTTGATGAAGAACGACTGGCGTGAAGTGCATTACACTACGCTTAATTATATCAACGGTTTTCACGTATCTGTTAAGGTGATGCTTTAAAGTAAGGGTGCAAGAAACCTCTCTGTAATGCCGAATTTATTCGATAATACAAGGAGTAAAGAAGATGCCCCCTAAATCCATTAAGATAAACAATTGGAGTATCAAAATCGAAGTAAAAGTCTTTGAGTTGCAAATTTGAATTTCTTGGATGCGTCCACCGGGATCATACATAAGAATCATACACCCATCTTAATATTGAGGTGATTATAGAATATGGAGTTGCGAACGGCGAAAAGGTTACATGTTTTATCGTCGGGAACATTTATTTTGAAATTTAATGTAACCTTTTGGCGCCTTAAAACCCTCTATACATGGAGGTCTTGTACTATCGACAAATAGTAATGGTGATATAGAGGTGAAATTAATGAAATGGGAAAAAAAGGACCGCACTCTACTGGGATTAGCTTCAATGTTGATTGGATTTTTATTTATTGTGTTACTTAAATCTAACGTAGTTTATGGAAGCAAAGGTGTATGGCAGGAAACCTCTATACCTATTCTGATTCAGATTAATAAGGAGAACCAACAACTTTCTTTGGAAAATAAAAAATTAAAACTTGAAGTGGAAAAATATATGCAAGTCCAAAGTACATCGGATTTGTATAATCAGCAATTAAAAGAGGCCAAAATGAATGCGGGTCTGATTAGTGTTACTGGCCCAGGTTTGCGGATCACACTTGATGATTCGAAGCGTGTCGTTGGGGAGAAAGAGGACCCAATGTCTTTTATAATTCATGAAGAATACATTCGTGATATATTAAATGCCCTATGGAATGGAGGGGCAGAAGCTATCGCAGTAAATGGTCAGCGTATTATGGCAAATACGGAGGTATTCTGTTCTGGATCTTATATCCAGATCAATGTGACCCGCCAAATGCCCCCTTATGTTATCGAAGTAACTGGAGATGTGAGAGATTTATCTTCTTCTCTTGAATTTTATCGATGGTTTCAACTTGGCTATTTACAGCAACAAAACGGAATCACTCGTAACATCGAGGTATTAAGTAAGGTTGTTATACCGGCAGGAAAGTTGCCAGAGTATCATTATGCGGAACCTGTAAAGGGGGACATATAAATGCGAAGGACGTTAGTTTTGCCTGTGACACTGGTGGCGATGGCCCTTGGTTTTCTGATATCTGTTCAGTTTCAAACTCAAAAAGGCGTATCCGCAGCCGAGCAAATTAATGAAGACCGTATGTCTCAAATGAAATCAGTTCTGTCAAATTCCCAGGAAAAAAACATCAGTCTTCATAAAGAACACAGCGTTTTAATGAAACAATTGGACGTGGCGCGGAAAACGGTCGGGGTGAGTCCAAAACTTCTCGCTGAGCTAAACAAATTTGAAATACTCTGTGGGAAACAAGCGGTTTCGGGTTCGGGGATTCATATCACCATTGACGACCGAGAGTCTCCTTTTCCCCTTTTCTCAGATGATATTGCTACGATGATTAACGTTTTGAAATTTGCAAGAGCTGAAGCAATCAGTTTGAATGGACAACGAATTGTAGGATCGACAGCCATTGTCCTAAGTGGAAGTTCGAACATCGTTGTGAACCAAGTGCCAATTAACGTTACATCTGAGACTCCTTATGAAATAAATGCGATCGGGAATCAGGATACTCTCTATGATTACTTTTCCAAACTGATAGGAGTTACGCTTAAAGAAAGTGGCATGACTGTGAGCATAGTAAAGAAAACAGTGAGTATTCCATCTTACAAGGGGGAGTATACATTTAAAAATACAGTTCCATTGGTTCCCTAAAAGACCCATATTGCTGACCGCTCTGGATCAACTTTTGGGAAAGTGAAGTTAGCTTGCCGAAAAACGTGGTACAGTTCATATTTATGAATTGAACTACGTTTTATTTTTAATCTGTATTGCAGTTAATCCAAAGTTTAGGAGTTTGAATATATTTTTTATAAATATGTAACCTTTTGGCATGTTAAAAACCTCTATATATTAGGAACTTAAATTATTCAATACAAGTAAGTTTCTAATTCGAAAAAAGGAGGGTTAGAGAGATTAATAACTGTAATGTACTTAATTTATTGATATGTTAATAAGTTTAATTCAAATTTGAGAGGAGATTATATCAATTGAAAAAAATTAAAGGTTTAACATGCATGGCTTTAAGCGCATTTTTTACACTTGCTTTTAGTGCTACTGCCTTTGCTGCACCAGCGCCTACGAATGTTGCCCCAACTTTACCTACTGAAGTAATATCAAAAGATACAACTGTAACCCCAAATTTTGTGTCTCCTAATCAACCGACAGGACCAGGTACATGTTGGGTAACCGCAAGCCCCTATTTAAATGTTCGAAAATTTGCTTCAACTGGCGCTCCAATCATTGGACAGCTTAATTACACAAGTCAAGTCTATGTTTATGAAGTTTATAATGGTTGGGCGACAGTACAAAATATTGCGGGTGAACAGGGATTTGTAACAGTTGAATACTTAAGCACTGTAAAGTTCTTTTAGAGTGTGAACAATGGTTCCCTGTTTTTTAACAGAAAGAATAAAGCTGACACTATATACTAATAAAAAGTAAGCAACGCCTCAAAATCATTGACAACTCCTGTGACATTGGGATAAAATTAACTAAATGAGGTGGGGTAAATACCCAGTAAAAATATGTAAATATTTGGAAGTCACTCTAATTGGGTGGCTTCCTTTAATTTTACTAAAAGATAAGAGCATCACAAAAAAAGAAGAGAGGATGGATGTAGATGTCTGCAACAATCTGTGAGAAATGTCACAAATATTGATACCCTTGCCCTAAATAACTAATCAATAACGATAAACATCACAGTCTGAACAGTAATCTGTAGGTATTTTAAGAAGAAAGAAGGTCATTTACTTGATAAAGACTTTCAAAAGGACAATAACATCATCGGCTTTTTTGCCGTGAAAGACATAGCTGAAAAAGAAACCAAAGATCTAAAAAAGTACCTTGATCTCACCCTAGTTGATGTGAGTGGGCAAATCAATGCAAAAGTTTGGGATATTGCAGAAGTTCTAATGGGAGAACACCCCAAAAAGGGAGACATCGTAAAAGTCGACGCCACAACTCAAGAGTATAAAGGCTTGATACAGCTTAAGATTAACAAACTGCGCAAAGTTACTGAAAACGATCAGTATGAAGCTCAAACGATCATTCCTTCAGCCCCAACACCGCCAGAAAGAATGTGGGCAATTCTCATCCGGTTCATGGATTCCATTGCTAATGATAAGATTAAAGTGGCCGTCAAAGCCGTCATCCATCAGCACAAAAGTACACTCATGTATTACCCAGCCGCGAAATCCAATCATCATTCATACCAGGGCGGATTGCTTCAACACATCACGACAATGCTACTTGCAGCTGAGAAACTAACGACCGTTTATGCCTGTAATACTGACCTGTTATATGCCGGAATTATCCTACACGACATAGGCAAAGTCTACGAACTCACAACCGATGAAACAGGCTTAGGAACTGAATACACCCTAGAAGGAGAACTGTTAGGGCATATTGCGATTGGTCTACGAGTAATCGAAGGTATGGAAGAACTAGACGTAGAAAAGAAGCTCCTTTTACTGCACATGATTTTGTCTCACCACCAAACGCCCGAATGGGGTAGTCCAAAACGGCCAATGCTAAAAGAAGCCGAACTTCTGCACCATCTGGACATGATAGATTCGCGCATGTTCGATTTTGATAAGGTAACAGCACAGGCGAAAGAAGGAACACTTTCGGCTAGAGTTTATTCTCTTGAGCGGAAAGTGTATCGACCCGTTCTCTTCTGATTTATCTATATTCTTAATCGCTTGTTAGTAAATACTCCGGTCAATTTTAGAACTATAACCGCTATTACGGAAAGTGATCCACTTGATGCACTTGGTGTACATTACTACTTACCCAAAGTAGGATAATGGGAATAACTGGATTGAGTGTATTGGAAGCAACTTGTCTTGAAAAAGGTTATTTTAAGAGGTATATAGAACATAGTTTGAAGAACGGATTTCATGGTAGTTAGTGTATACTTTCCAATATAACACACAAAGACAGATAAACACTGAATATAAAGAATCATTAAAGAGAGGGATAAAGATGGAAAATTATGAGGTTAACAAGAAATTGTCCATGTGCGGATTG
>DOPM01000007.1 GCA_003513495.1 Desulfosporosinus sp. | reverse complement strand
TCATTAAATAGTATCTTTCCATTGATTTGCATTTGACCGTTCAAAGGAAATTCAAGTCCAGCGAGAAGTCGCAAAACTGTACTTTTACCACTTCCACTTTCTCCTAAGATACAGGTAACTTCACCCTGATTCATTTCTAGATTAAAGTCCTTAACGTTATCTACAGATGAATTCTTATATCTAAAGGACAATCCTCGTATTTCGGCAAACATTTAGATTCCCTCCTTTTCTCCAAGTTTATTTAGCAAATACACGGAAGCAATGCTTACTAGAATAATCAACAAGGCAGGAATTGCAGCCTCATGAATCATTTCATCCGTGGCATACTCATAAGTTTTAGTAGCTAGCGTATTAAAATTATACGGTCTTAGGATAAGGGTTAGTGGAAGCTCCTTAACGATATCCACAAAGGTTAAAGCGAAAGCACTGATAACCGCCGGCTTAATCATAAGGAGGTCAACTCTAAAGAACGTTTTGGTTACCCCGTTTCCAAGCATACGAGAGGCTTCAAAAAACTTCTTCCCCACTTTTTCAAACCCTGCTTCAATGGATTGGTATCCAACGGCTAAGAAACGAACGGAATAGGCGAAAATCAGCATAACAACACTCGAACTGAGAACTAAAGTGATCGAGTTGGGGTTCAATACTTTATAGAACCACTCTAGCTTACGATCAAAATCTACAAAGAAAAGAATCACTCCCATAGAAATAACGGCTCCCGGAATCGAATAACCAAGCAAAGTGACCTTTGAGAAAAGCTTCCCAACCCAGTTTTCTTGAAGCCGAGAAAAATTCGCAATAATTACAGCAACCCCCAAGATAATTAACGCTGCCACCAGCGCTACTACGACCGAATTCCCAAGCAACTTAAGAAATGCAATATTAAGAACCTTTTTATAAGTTAAGGTACTCCAAACAAGGAGTTGAAGGACTGGAATTATGAACCCTAAACTAAGAACGATAAAACTGAGGAAAAAAGCCCAAAACCCCTTCATCCCCCTGAGCCTAGTCCGTACAATTGGCCTTACTTTAGAGGTGGTATAACTGTATTTTTTTCTCCCTCTTAATCCTCTTTCAAGCAGTAATACACTAATGACAATAGTCATTAAAACTCCTGAAAGCTTAACGGCAGTGTCTATATCCCCCATAGAGAACCATGCCTTAAAAATTGCAGTACTAAATGTTTGCACTCCAAAATAAGAGACTACTCCGTAATCATTGAGTACTTCAAAAATCACGAGAGTCATCCCACCTAAAATGGCCCCCCTCGAAATAGGTAAAACTACCTGAACAAAAATTTCTAGT
Source organism: Desulfosporosinus sp. (assembly GCA_003513495.1). Taxonomy (GTDB): domain Bacteria; phylum Bacillota; class Desulfitobacteriia; order Desulfitobacteriales; family Desulfitobacteriaceae; genus Desulfosporosinus. The sequence goes on along the minus strand of DOPM01000007.1, from coordinate 27,342 downwards.
GAATTCTTACCTAACAACCTCGCGTTTTCAATGAGAGACGCTGATTGGTTGGCTAAAAACGCACGAGTGACGGTATAGACATACGGAAATAAAAAGACAGCAAAAATGAATATTGCTCCCTGAATGTTCATAATATCCAACCACTTTGGATTGACCTGAACTTCCAAGACATTTCTGAGAAGCCTTTGTACGACTCCGGTATAGTTTAAAATCCCATTATAAGTGTACGCCCCAATATAAGGCGGAATTGTCAATGGTAGAATCAGAGCCCAATTAAAAATCCTTCTTCCTGGAAAATCATAAGCGGAGATCAACCATGCCAGCCCACTACCAACCAAAACTGTAAATATACCAGTAAAACCAATGATTACTAAAGTATTGGTAATATAATCTTTTAGTAAATACGTTTTTATGTGATACCAATTCTCATTCGGTTGAACAAACAAATTCCCAAATAGGTCAACATTAGGTAAGATAATCAGTGCAGCGAAAAACGCACTCAACATTCCCCATAGGTTAAAGCTCCGTTTGATACTGCTACCACTCCTCAAATTTACACCGCCCTTAATCTATCTATAACTACCATACCAACAAAGGCAGCCTCTCTAGGCTGCCTTTGTCGACTCGCAGGATTACTTCCAACCCACTTGACTAAAGATCTGTACAGCGTTCTTATTATTCTCGCCTAGTTTCGTGAGGTTGATAGTCTGTGGTTTAAAGCTTCCCCAGGACTTCAAAAGGTCTGAAGGCTCAACAGCAGGGTTAGCCGGGTATTCATAGTTTGCTTCGGCAAATTGTTTCTGGGCCTTTTCGCTAGAAAGGAATTCAACCAATTTGATCGCATTTTCTTTATTCTTTGCTGATGCAGTTACACCAGCTCCACTGACATTAATGTGAGTACCGGTTGTGCTTTGATTTGGGAAGAAGACCCCAAGTTGTTTAGCGACCTTGACTTCTTCGGAATCCGAAGAATTTAGGAGGAGGCCATAATAATACGTGTTCATGATGGCAACATCTCCTTCGCCTGCGACTACAGCCTTTGCTTGATCCCGATCCGATCCTTTGGGTGTACGCGCCATATTGTCGACAATCCCTTTAGCCCATGCTATCGCCTTTTCTTCCCCGTTCACAGCGATAAACGAAGCAAGTAAGGATTGGTTGTAGATATTGTCTGAACTACGCACGAGAATTTTCTTTTTCCACTTGGGATCGGTCAGATCTTCGTAAGTTGATAATTGGGATGGGTCTACACGATCCTTGGCATAAACCAAGACTCGCGCTCGAACTGTTAAACCATACCATTGATTGTCTTTATCTTTAAGATTCTCTGGAACGTTTTTAGATAAGGTATCCGATTCTGCAGACTGTAATAACCCTTGCTCTTTTGCCCTATGAAGTCTTCCGACGTCTGCTGTCACAAGAAGATCCGCTTGAGAATCTTTCCCTTCCCGAGCAAGTCGCTCAATCAATTCATCGGATTTCCCTTCGATGACATTGACCTTAATCCCAGTTTCCTTAGAGAACTCCTCTAAGAGCAGCTTATCCGTCTCATAATGTCGGTCAGAATAAATATTGACAACTTGACTTGTATTTTCCCCTTGCTGTGAACTGGATTCCGTTTGAACTGTAGTCGATGAAGTTGCTGAACAACCCGTAAGTACTGCTCCGGCTAAAGTAAGTACAGCAAGCATTCCTGCAAAGCGACGTTTTTTCATAATGTGTTTCTCCTCCCAAATTTCCAAAAATAGTTCATACCCTTTGACTTATATCTTGCACGCGTTCAAGATATTGAAAATCATTCTCACTTATGAGTATACTTCATTCATCTAATTTGTCAACAGCTTTTTTGATACCCTGCTATTCATCCGAAGAACTTAATTTTGTATCAAATATAAATAGATATGCCCTCCCATGTATCTAATATTGATTATCAGTTAACTCCATAAACAAATCGAAAATCAAAATTCGGTTCCCAGCTTGCTTAACGCACTAACGGATGTTTAGATGACAAAAGTATTTTGGATTGTGTTTGAAAGTTTAATCTTGACAAACACATTAGTCAATACTAATATATGGATTAGATATTAGTGCGCACTAATATATGGAGGTTAATTACAATGGATTATCTAGACCTTAAAGTGAAATTTTTAAAGGGGTTTGCTGATCGGACTCGTCTGGAAATACTGGAGTCAATAATGGACGCAGAGAAAACTGTGCTGCAAATCGTTAGTGAAATCCACGGAAACCAATCTAATATTTCCCAACATTTAGCCTGTCTAAAAGGATGCGGTATCGTTACAGCACGCCAAGAAGGGAAATTCATCTATTATTCCCTACACGATGAACAAGTCAAACGCCTGCTAACAATGTTTGATACTGTCTTAGGTGATGTAGAACAACAAGTAGCGTCCTGCGATAAAAACGACCAATGCCTTTGCGGAAAGAGTGAGTTGAAATGTCTCATCAAAAGAAGAATAATATCTCCTTGAAAAAGGATATCAGTTCTTGTTGTCAACTAGAGAAAAGTAAGAATCAGTTTCCGTACCACGTAAAAAAACTACTTTCACTTTTTTCCTAACACCATCTCTAACTGGTTAAGTTTAGTCTGAATCGTTCTTTCTCTAAAATCCAAGTAAATAACGTAGCCGAATAGTAAACCCCATATTACCGTATATCCCCAAAACAAATAATCCATTGAAACCTCCTTAATAAGCTTTTAGAGCCTCACTTATAAGATTTTGTAGTTTACGTTCCGCTTGCTCAATCTTCATGCTTTTTAATAGTAATACGAAATAAAGTAAGGTAAAGGTTAACAAGCATACCATTAAGGTAGTAAGCATAGAGGTTGGCAGACCAATGTTATTAGCTTCAAAAACAACCGGATGGATCGTCCGCCACCACCGAACCGCCATGAAGACGATAGGTACGTCTATGAACCCAATGATCCCAAAGACAGCCGCGAGCCTAAGGTTTTTTTCATGCCCTTTTGCTGAGTTTCGAATAATTAAATAAGCTAAATAGATAAACCATAATATCAAGGTTGTGGTCAACCTAGGGTCCCACGTCCACCACGTCCCCCAAGAAGCCTTACCCCAGATCGGGCCCGTAATCAAGACAATTGTTGTAAAAACAACCCCCACTTGGGCCGAGCTTCCGGCAATAATATCATATAATGCCAATTTTGTTTTCAAATACATTAGGCTTGCTGCAAAAACAACAAAAAATGCTAAGAAAGCTACCCACGCTGACGGAACATGAAAGTAAAAGATCTTCTGTACCGGCCCCATTTGCCTCTCTACAGGAACCCAAACAAACACTAAGTACAAAGAAACTAACATTGAAACAAAGGTCGAAGCCAACAGAACCCTTTTTAGCGATGAAGTATGCTTCATTAATCCACCTCCATAAGGTAATCAAACAGCAATAAGGGCACTACTAGAAATACAAGATCGTAGACTAGGATTAGTTTAAGCCACGGCAGATATTGATTAAGTGTTAATCCGGCAAAGATTGCAGAAGTTGCTTCGATGGAAGCTAATAAAACAGGTACAAGAAGCGGAAATAAGATAACCGGCAGCAAAGCATCGTTAGACCTCAGATTACTGGTTAAGGCTGCAAGAAAGGTTCCCACTAAAATAAAGCCCACCGACCCGAGTAACATGGTTAACAACAAAATCCCTAGAGATCCATCGATTTCAAGGTCATAAAAGACAAAATACAAAGGAAACGTTATTATTTCTACGATAAAAAGCTGTACTAGGCTGCTTGCCGCCTTACCGATATAAATGTGGTAAGGAGCAATTGGAGATGACAGGATACCTATCAAACAGTCATTAAACCTCTCCCTTGCATAGGTGCGGTTAAGACCTAGAATTCCGGAAAAAATCAGACTCATCCAAATAAGACCAGGCAGAATTTCCCTAACAGTCTCTCTTGACGGTTCAAAAGCCATGCTAAAGAGGACTAAAATCAGAACCGAAAAGGTAACCATGGTTACAACAGACTCTTTTGCTCGAAGCTCGCTGACCAAATCCTTCTTAAAGATAGTTGTGATTAGAGCGAGTGCCCGACCCATTTAACTGGCCACCTTTTCAACGTAGATTCTTTTTAAATCTCCGGCTTGAAGATTTTCAGTGGGAAAGTCGGCTGCTATCTGCCCTTTATTGATAATTAGTATCCGATCAATGTCCTCCATCCCCTGTTCAAAACTATGGGTTACTATAAGTATGGTTTTCTGACTGGACTTTAGATCTTTTAATACGTCTTGAAGCAAACTGATGCCTTGCTGGTCCAATCCTGTAAAAGGTTCATCCAGAAATATTACTTCCGGACTATGAATTAACGCTCTAGCTATGGATAGACGCTGCAGCATGCCTCTCGAAAAGGTATAGACCGGTTCATTTAAAGCTAACAAGAGCCCGACCTTTTTAATAACCGATATTATTTGCTCTTCCAAGTGACGAACATCATATAAGCGTCCGTAAAATTGAAGATTTTCATAGGCTGTAAGCTCTGGATACAAAAAAGAGCTATGTGATAGGATACCAATTTTACGTTTTAATTCACCTTTAAGGTTAACAAACGATTGTTTCCCGATTTTAACCTCTCCGGAATCGGGCTTGGACATTAAAGCAAGGATTTTCAGGAGCGTCGATTTCCCGGCCCCATTAGGTCCTAAAACAGCTGTGAACTCGCCCTTAGGAATCGTTAAAGAAATGTCCCTTAGTACGTTTTTGTTACCATAGGTTTTAGATAAATTAATCCCTTCTATCAACGGTCCGTCTCCTCTCTTCTTCCATTTTCTTAAGAAGAGCCTTATAACCCGCTAGAGTCTTAGTATATTCTTCTTGAGTAATTTTCCCTTGGGCAAAGTGTTCTTCAATTTGGCGAATTTTGGCTAAGACTATTTGCTTTTTGATCTCTGAATTAGCCACATCGGTTTGAGATTCTACCGTTTGTGCCTTAGATTGGTTTTTGCGGCCTCGGTATAAGAAGGTGCCTGGAATCATGACGAGCATTAAGCCCATAAAAGCTACCAAGACGTGAGGATCAAGACCCTTTAGCGTGCTTTTATTCCACTTTGCCATATGGCTCGGAGAATGAAACAGTACTTTGTCCTGGTATCCTGAACTAAGAGTGGGGGTTGCCTGAACTCCCAGTGCAGGAAAAAGAGAGAACACTGTAAGACTACCTAAAACCATTAGCATTTTAACCCTTTTCATTGTCATCTGATCCTTTTAGACTTTTTAAGTCAGCTTCGATTTCTTCTTCTAATTTTCTAACCAGATCCTTTTCGGTTACTCCAGAAACTTTGTCATTCGCCTTGAGCAATTGTACAGCTCTTTCTTTATATAAAGCTTTCAATTCCTGATAATCATCAACAGTCAGCTTATGCATATTAAAGTCAAATTCGATTTCTCCTAGGGAGGACATGACTATTTCTTTTTGCTGTTCATAGCCGAGGGGTATATTTTTCGCCGGCTTAACTTTCAAGTTATGAATATCCTTCTGGATTAATGGGTATCCGATAATGGCTATAGCGCCGGCAATCATGACTAACCCAATCACAAGTTCCAACTCAACCCCTCCTATAAATACTTTTTAAATTCCTCTTCTACCCTGGCCTCATAATAATCATCCAGAGCCCCGGGTTTGGTTTTTGCATGACTTTTATTCACGCTTGGAACCTTGACCCATCGACTTAAAGCTAAATAAATCAAGGTTCCTCCCATCATAATCCCTAGGAAAGGAATAACCCAAGCCATTAAATTAAAGCCCTTTTTAGGAGGACTTGTTAAAATTCCTTCTCCATACTGATCTACATAGGTTTTAATAATTTCTACCTTCGTCTGCCCTAATGCGAGTTTTTGGCGTATTTCTTCTTTAATCTGCTGAGCAGTAGAATCTTGACATGCTGCTACAGACATACTCTCGGCAAAACAAGCTGGGCAAATTAAGCTGTTTTCAATATCGCTTTGAGTACTGGCTAAAGCAGGGGAAATGTTAAGCAGAAAAAAGCTCCCCAGGAGAATCCAGGTCAGGCTTATCTTTCTAACGAACCCTCTTGCCATAGGACACCTCTCCTCTCCCAAGATATCGGCTTCCAACCCCACTACCCTTTCCAGGCCATAGGGCGAATATAACCCCAATGACAATAACCCATCCCCCAGTCCACAGCCATTTAATCTGAGGGTTGATATGGATCTTGAAAATTGCTGTCCCGTCATCCTCCCATCCTGTTAAGAGGACGTATAAGTCTTCTTTAAACGTCGAGATAATTGCTGGTTCCGTCATGGGTTGTTCTGAGGTTGAGTAAAAAACCTTCTCCACTTGTAAGTTCCCCATATCGTTATTATTGTGGATCACGCTCAAATCGGCATAAATAACCTCCATATTATCCCTTGAGGTTTGCTGAAGTCCCTTAAAAGAGATAGTATAGCCTCCAACCTCAGCAGTTTCTCCTGGCTTGAACGTTTTGACAGCTTCACTGTTAAATACATTTGAGCCTGTGATCCCTACAATCATCATCACAATTCCCATATGAATTACATAGCCGCCATAGCGCCGTCGGTTTTTGCTTAAGAGCCTGATTAAAGATACTATGAGGTTCTCTCCAGTCAACTTTTTTCTTACCCGAACTCCTTTAAAAATATCTTGGAGGGTTGAAGAAATCACAAAAACGCAAATAGTGTAGGCAATTAAAGCATAAGGTTTGGTAATTCCGCCTATAAAAACCATTAGCAACATGCCTATGATTGCAATAATCCATGGCCACAGAAAATTTTTAGCGATATTTTCAAAATTGGCCTTTCTCCATGCGATCAAAGGGCAAATTCCCATGAGCAACGTAAAGGCTAAACCTATGGGTGCGTTGACCTGATTAAAGAAAGGGATTCCCACGGCAATTTTTTGGCCTACAACGGCTTCTGAAACAATAGGGAAAACAGTTCCCCAAAAGATACTAAAGGCGGAGCCCACGAGTAACAAATTGTTCAATAAAAAGCTGCTTTCCTTAGATATATAGGATTCAAACTGATTTCCTTGGCGAAGCAGGTTGATTCTGTCAGCTACCAGATACAAGGCTGCTAAAATTATTAATGAGGTAAAGATCAGGAAGTAAGCACCCAAGCTAGAATTCCCGAAGGCATGAACGGAAGCGACAACCCCACTTCGGACTAAGAACGTTCCAAAAAGAGTTAAGCCGAAAGTAACGATAATTAGAACCATGTTCCAGATCTTGAGCATATTTTTACGTTCCTGGACCATGACCGAATGAAGGAAAGCAGAACCGGTAAGCCAAGGCATTAACGAAGCATTTTCTACGGGGTCCCAGGCCCAGTAACCACCCCAGCCCAATTCTACATAGGCCCACTGGGCCCCAAATAAATTACCCAGTGTTAAAAACAGCCATGAGATAAGTGTCCATTTTCGAGTCAGCTTAATCCACTGGTCACCCGGATTTTTCATAATGAGGGCTGCCATCGCGAAGGCAAAGGGGACAGTGAAGCCAACATATCCTAGATATAAGGTAACCGGATGGATTACCATCCCCGGGTTCTGAAGCATTGGGTTCATGCCCATTCCATCCGGTGGCGGATTTAGTAGCTGTACAAAAGGTTGGGAAACAAAATTTAGCATAAATAAGAAAAATACACTGACTACCATCATGATAGGGCTGGCGTAGGGGATATATTCTCTATTTTCTTTCGAAACTGTAACAAGGGCTGCTAATAGAACAAGTATCCAAGCCCAGAATAATAGTGAACCGGCATTTCCCGCCCACAGAGCCGTTAATTTATAGATTGTCGGCAGATCCTGACTTGTATATTGGGTTACATATTCAATGGAAAAGTCGCCGGTTATTAAAGCGTAGAGCATAGCAAAGACGCTTAGCGTCGTAAAAAGTGCTGTTCCATAAACGGCATTTTTAGCGCTTAGGAGATATTTTAGTCCTCTATTACTATTAAACATAAAGAAAGCAACTACGGAATAGATCCCCATCCCAAAGGCAATCGACAATCCGATCGTACCAAAATTGGCCACAATGATGTCCTCCCATATTCTATTTATTGTTGTTCTTCATATTTTGAAGGACATTTGGTCAAGACTTTATCGGCTAGAAAAACTTGTTCAACGGTGTATTTCCCATCCACTATTACTTCAATCCCATCATTAAAATTATCAGGCTTAACTCCTTTATATAAAACAGGCATTGTTTCTTTTTGATCTTCTGAAATCATTTCAAACCTTAATTCCATTTTAGATGGTTCCCACTGAACGCTTTCGCCGACTAATTTACCACTTACTTTAAGAGTTTGTTTCCCTAACTTTCCTTTATCTGCGCTAGCCGTTACTTCATTAATGGTCATGTAATAGGTCTTGGCATTGTTAAAACCGCTGACCATCAAGTAACCAAAAGCCCCTAGTAGTACAGATAGAGCAAGGATAAGCTTTATTTTCTTGGGCATTATCACCCCTCCTCCTAAGAATCTTCCTCTTCATTAAGTTCAGCCAATAATTGGTGATAGGTTTCCTCGCTAATCCTTCCACTTAATAAGGCATCTCTTAGTTTCCTTTTATCTGCCTTAAGTTTTTTATGGCTTGGTTGTTTATTGCTTGGATTTTGTAGTTTCCTAAATTCCTCATCTGTTATAAATTCTTCATGTTCATATTCTTGCTTACGGTTTCGGTGTATAGGAATAGGCTTTCTACTCATCGCTTTATAGATAATAAGCCCTAGAACTCCGACAAACGCGGCTAAGAAGATCAATACAACCGCAGAGCTAGTCCTCTTGTTCTGTGGTGACTGAGTCGATAGACCACTTTGGACTTGCTGCTCGCTCAGAGGGGCAACCGAGGGGTTGGGATCAGACTTAGTGTAGCTGACCTTTATTTGTGCATTACTCCCAGGTTTTAAGTCCTTTAATTCTTTCTTGTAAACGCTGAAGCCCTCGTAACCAGTTTGTGCTTGGCCAAAATCAGGGGTAACAACCATGTTTGAGGCTTTCTTAGGCTGATATACGCTTACTTGAGCCTTGGCGACAGGATATTCGGAAATATATTCATAAACGAAGGTTTTATCCGGGCCGCCCTCTAAATTGTTGTAATAATACTCAATCTGAAGAGATTTTGTTTCACCGGGTTGTAATGGTGTAGGAAACTTCCAGACAATTTGATCATTTTTTTCATTGTGTTTTATCGTAGGTTCAAGATGATTATCTCCCTTAGTCTTATCTGCTACCGTATATCTTTTTGAGTTCTTAGGAAGATTCCAGACAAACTCACCTGAGTAGGGCTGGTCTGAGGTATTTTTAAAGTCGACGGAATAGATTAATAAAATATCCGGTGTATCGTACTCTGGCATTACATTAATATCCATATTCATGATTTCGAGTTTAGACGTTTCAGCAAAGGTAGTTTTGGTACCTATCATTAAGCTAAGGACCATGATAAGCGCAAAAACATATTTTTTTGCTTTGGATTGCCTCATATTCCATACCCCCACGATTTAAATCTACTAAATAAACCTATCCTACTCAAGTGTCAGAAGTGTGTCAGAGGTTTGTCAGAAATGTAACATTAAAAAAAAATAAAACCAGATGATTAACATCTAGTTTTAATGTAATGAGGAACAATCGATCTATTTTTCATTTTTTATACCTTTGGCAACCTAACGCAAAAGATCGAACCCTTACCTAAGGTGCATTCTACCTCAACTTGGCCACCATTCTTCTCGGTTAATTGTTTAACGATAGCTAAACCTAAACCAGTCCCACCTGTTTCGCGGCTCCTGTCCTTATCCACTCGGTAAAACCTATCCCAAATATGGGGCAGATCTTTTACCGGTATTCCTAGCCCAGAGTCCCTTATTGAAATGCTGATCATGTTTTCAGATTCTGCTATAGATATCGAAACATTCCCACCCTGAGGGGAATACTTTAGAGCATTATCCACTAAATTCACTATAATTTGGTGGAGGGAACTTACATCAATTTTTAGGAGAACTGAATTTACTTTAGATATGACTTCCATAGTAATCGAATTTTCTTCAGCCCTCGGTCGAAAGCCTGTTATTACATTTTCGATAAAATCTTTAAGTTCGACATCCTCGGGTTCCAAATAACTTCCTGCATCTGATCTAGATAAAATCAGGAGGTCATTCACAAGATGAGATAATCGATCAGTTTCGTCATTAATAATTGTAAGAAATCGTTGCTGAACCTCTGGGGTTCTGCCCTTGTTATCAGTCAAGGCTTCAATAAAGCCTTTGATAGTTGTTAAAGGACTTCTTAATTCGTGAGATACATTAGCAACAAATTCTTTCATTCGTTCTTCATTGGCTTCAACCTTACTCGACATTTTGTTAAAGGTTTTCCCGAGTTGGTTTATTTCCTTAATTCTTGTATCTGTCGGAACAGTGACATGCTTTTGGCCATTTGCTATTGATATTGAAGCTTCGGTTATGGTTAGAATAGGCCTTGAAAGACGCCTCGATAGGATTATCCCTATTAGAAAAGCAATGGCTAACGAAACAATGCCTGCGCTCAATACCATTTGAGTAAGGTTAGCTAAGGCTTTATCAATCCCACGTATCGGAGAGTATAAAATAATGGCTCCAATGATCCTTTCCTCATGGTTTATGGGGATTATAACTCGAATAACCGGTTCCTGAAAATATTGGGATTGCCCTTTACTTACAGATACACTACCTGATTGCATTATCTTTAGTTCAGAAGCCTCTAAATAATTCCCTTCGCAGTACTCATGATTTGCCGCAGCGGCTATGACAGCACCCTTTTTATCGACTACCCAGACCTCAGTCCCCATATTCAAGTCCAAGCGGTTAGCCAAGTTGACAAAATCGTGGGGGTCCCTCTTTTCCACGAGAAAGGGCTTAACCTCCTGGGCCATATCTTGTCCTTTAATAATCAGCTCCCTTTCTTTCTGCTCAAAAAGATAGTTTTTAAACATAAAGGATAAGCTTACCCCTATAACAACCAAACTTATTACAACAATAAGGATAAAGGAGCCAACCAGCCTTGTAAATATGGTTTTCATTGGTTGGGCACCTCAAATCTATACCCAATTCCCCGTAATGTATGTATGAAGATGTAGTTTTTTTCTTCATGATTTATTTTTTTGCGCAACCGTTTGATGGCTGAATCCACTGCCCTTGTATCTCCTACATAGTCAAAGCCCCAAACTTTATTCAATAATTGTTCCCGTGTAAAGACTTGTCCCCTGTTGCGCGTTAAGAAAGCCAATAAATCAAATTCTTTAGCAGTTAGTTCAACCTCCAACTCGTGTAAAAGAACCTGATACTTTACGAAATTAATATGAAGCCCTGGTAAGTCCAGAGTATCATCTGGAATACGTTTTCCTCGGCCCATGGAATCCGAAAAGCCCTTATTTGCCCCCCTTTCTCCGCCAATTAAGCTTCTTCTTATTTGGGCCTTAACCCTTGCCAAAAGTTCTCTGGGGCTAAAGGGCTTGGTTATATAATCTTCGGCACCTAATTCTAGACCCAGGACTTTATCAATTTCTTCTCCTTTTGCGGAAACCATGATAATCGGCACTTGACAGAAGTCCCTAATTTGCTTACAAACTTCCAAACCATTTAAAACCGGTAGCATAATATCTAACAACACTAAAGAGGGCTCATCCGTTTGGACTTTCTCTATTGCCTTAGGACCATTTTCAGCATGAATAACGAGGAATTCTTCCTCTAGATAAACCTGTATCAATTCCCTAATTAAAGGGTCATCATCCACAACAAGGATCTTTAACCTGTCTTCCACCTTTAAGCCCCTTCCAATAGGATTAAGTTATCTTTTGCATAATTTCGCTGCTATTGCCTTGGTGCCCAGAGTATCACAGAGACACCAATCATGCATATTAAGGCTCCAATCCAATCGTAAACATCCGGTGTTTTACGATCTATACCCCAGCCCCAAAGTACTGAAAGAATAACAAAAACACCACCGTAGGCAGCATACACCCTTCCAAAACTAGGAAACTTTTGAAATGTAGGAATTATCCCGTATAGCACAAGTATAAGTCCACCTATTATTCCATACCCTACAGGCTTGGCCTCGCGTAACCAAAGCCAAACTAAATAACCCCCACCTATTTCTGCTAACCCGGCTAGAATAAATAGACTTATTGTGCTAAACATAAATTCAACCCCCTTGTGATACTTATACATTTCATTATAAGTCAACAGTTCAACTATTACGAATCACCCAATTTACAATAAACACTTTTGCCGAAAAAAGTTGAGAACTCTACTTAATTCGTAAGCATTGGAACAATAATCTTTAGATAACAAAGCACGGGTACCCTATACTGGTTACCCGTGTTTTAGTTAATTTGCATATGGATCTATCTAAAGCAGAGTCTTACCACATTCCCCCATAGTAACCGCCTCCACCCCAGCCGCAACCGTAACCATAACCTGGAGCATACCCCGGAGTTGGAATCTGACCCTGTTGTTGGCTAAACTGCTGACGATATTGTTCACTAGCGTCGATATTAGCCTTTGTAGCATCTGCTTGAGCCTTGGTGATCTCGCCTGCCTCAGCGTATTTATCCACAATCTGTTTTCGAATCTCTGAAATTTGTTTATTTAGGGCATCGATATCAGCTTTTTGTTGATCCGTGATAGCAGCATAGACAGGAGCAGCAGCCAAAGCGAGGGCAAATACCAAAGTAAGAATAACTAATAACCTTCTTTTCATTTTATGTACCTCCTTGTTATTATCTTAACCATAGTATAAACAAGTTTCTTTACAGAAAGATCACATTAGATTAACATTTTTGTTACATTTCACTTCGGTAGGAAAGGTGCTGACTACAATATCACACCTTGGTATTTTATTGATAATCCCCTCTCTGATTTCATGAACTATGGCATGAACGGATCTGTGGCTTTGGTTTGGGCAAATCCCAACATTTATATCGATATATTGATTCCCTCCTAAAGGCCTTATTCTAATTTCTGCTATCTGGAGAACACCGGTAATTTGGCTGATCTCGTTTTCGATCATTTCCTTCATGCCTTTTGGTGCGGTATCAAGCAAAACATCAATGGTCTCCCTGCTAAGCTTGATGCTCACCTTCATAACAAGCAGCGCAACACCTAAAGCCGCTATTGGATCAGCATAATTCAAAACAGGAATGTTAATATAATTACCCATCCATACACAGACCAAGCCCACAATAACTACTGATGAGCTCCATACATCACTGCTGAAATGAAGTGCATCAGCTTCTAATGCCTGACTTCCATGTTCCTTAGCAGCCTTCTTCAAAACCTTTACTCTCGACGCGTCAACAATGATCGAAATAATCATTGTAAGTACACCCCATTGAACTCCAATCAATTCCACACCGCTGCCGAAAAATAACTTTTGCCCAGCTTCATAAATAATCCATCCGCAGGTTATGAAAAGAAGCACTGTTTCGATAAGGGCAGAAAAACTTTCAATTTTCCCATGTCCGTAGTGGTGCGTGGAGTCTGCTGGTTTATCGGAAAACCTTACAGCGAAGAAGGTTATAACTGCAGCACACAAATCCAAAGCTGAATGCAGTGCCTCTGATAAAATACCTAAGCTACCTGTAAAAATGCCCACTGCAAGTTTCATTAATGTGAGAAATACCGCTGCAAAAAACCGAACTCAATGCTGCCTTTTGTTTGTCAATAGCCATTATTATCTAATCACTCCTAATTTCTTTATGAATTAACCAATTAACTTACTACTAATGACGCCTACTACAAAAAAAACCTGTGGGACTATAATAATTTATAGTCCCACAGGTTTTTTATCCTGCTGCCGGCAAACCGGCCCAGCCCCACACACTTTAAAGAAGCGTATCGCCTGCTCAATTTAGAGTTTAATATCAAATTTATTTATAGAATACGTCAACCAATTAGATTTGTCAACCAGTTTTAACGTCCAAGCGAAGAATACATTCTCTTAAGAAAACCCGGTTTTCATCGTCCCTTGGAGAAAGGCTGGCGCCTCGTCGAAGGTTGGCGTCAGCCTAGCTCTGTCACCCTAATACCTTAACTGAAATAACTGACGCGATCTCTCGATCAACTGAAACTTGTGTATAGCCTCTTACATGCTGTTATTTTTGTGGTGAACTAAAGAATTCTTTTTAAGAAATCACGTTAAGTCAGTGTAAATTTCCGCGTCATATCTCGAAGATTTTGAGTATGCTGTAAGTTCGGCCATTTGAACTGAGATTTCACTAAGGAGTGGGCCTGCTCCTGACCTCCGAGAATAATTTGTTGAGCTGATTGGCTCATCGAATCATTGGCTCGTGCAATTTCTACGGTCGCCTTTAAGATGACTTCAATTTCTTCTTTCGACTTACGAATTGCACTGTCCATTGCTTTAACATAATTAACCCCTTGCTGCGAAGCCAAGGTCGGATAATCAATATACCTTTTTAACATTTTTGTTACAATTATCTTTTCAACAGGACTACCGACGCTTAATGTCGAATTGTGATATTTATAATCGGTATTTATGCAAATGTTTGGAGGTTTGTCACTGTTGCGAAACCCTTGGCTTATAGCTCTTAGCATTTCTTTTACTTTAGTCAGTTCCATGGTTGTTCCTGCCAAAGCTAATGAGCTTGACGATTTTATGGCTAAGCAATCTGAAATTGAAAAGGCCCAAAATAAAGCGAAGAGCCAGATTAAAGATCTGCAATTTACTGAGGAACAAACCAAACAGAATCTTAAGGAACTTGCAAGCCAAATTAGCGTAGCTAAAATAGCCCTGTCCCAAAAAGATTCTGCTTATCTTGAAGCGAAGGTCAGCGTGGAAGCAGCGGAAAAAGAGCTTCTTGCTAAACAAAAGGACCTTGAAAACAGACAGGATGCCCTTCGTAAAAGGGTTCGGGGTATTTACGAGGAAGGAATCTTTAGCTACCTGGATATACTTTTTCAAGCTGAGAACTTCAGTGAATTTATAACCAAGTTTGAGTATTTTGAAATGCTGATACAAAATGACCAGAAACTACTAGAGTCTATTAAAGCAGAAAAAGATAAAGTCCTTCAAAAAACTGAAGAGCTTAAAGAGAAACGTGACTTAGCTGAAAAAACAAGACAAGAAGCTATCGCCGCTAAAGGTGTTCTAGAGAGCAAAAAACAGGAAGAGCAGAATTCTTTGGCAAAAGTCACTCAAGCACAAAACGAACTCTTTACCCAGATCAACAAACTCGAAAAAGATTCCAAAGCCTTGGAACAAAAGATTCGACAGTTACAAGCCGGGCGCACCGGCGGTGTGGTTGGTAGTATCAGTTATTGGCCCTTACCAAAATATCACTCCATTTCTAGCCCTTACGGTTGGCGTACTCATCCAATTACTAAAACCAAACGCTTACATACAGGAGCAGACATTCCTGCTCCAAGCGGTACCCCTATCTATGCAGCTGGTGCCGGAACAGTAATATACTCAGGCTGGTATGGGGCCTATGGTAATACCATTATAGTCGATCATGGTAAAGGGTTATCCTCGATGTACCCCCATCAGTCAAAAATAGCCGCTTTAAACGGCCAAAACTTAAATGCAGGTGACCTAGTCGGTTATGTAGGTTCAACTGGTTGGAGTACTGGTCCCCATCTCCATTTGGAGGTCCGTGTAAACGGTGATCCCACTGATCCCCTTGCTTATTTTCGGTAGAAGCGAATTCTGCTTTAAATTCACCTAAAGTAAATCGTTTACCGAGACTACTGACAATGTTGTAATTCATAATAAGCAAACGAGAAGGCTGGCGAAATGCTTGGCCTTCTCGTTTGCCCTGTCTTCTTTTGTTTTTCTAAAAGTTCCAGCTTCTCGACCTTCTATCGGAGAGTAATTCAGCTGTGCTTCGTCAAGGCTCAACTGACTACCTATCGCTTTTTCCACCAGCTTGCCTCTCCGGTAAGCTTTACTAGTTGCTGAAGCCCAGTTAAACAAATTGTGGAGATCTGATCATTCATGACCAGATTGTCTGCCGGACATATGATTCTCACCCATATTAGTATTATGATTCTCGTTATAATTGTGATTCATATTATAACCATTTCCGTTTGCGCCTTTGCTTGGTTGAGTTATATGCATTTGTTGGTGTTGTTGAGGATTCACATTTGAATGTCCATCACTGTAGTGATAATTGTTTTGTGCCGGGTTGATGGGTGCTGGGGTCACAGGCGCTGGCGCCGGAGTAACGGGTACAGGAGTAACGGGCATTTGGTTGACATGTACTGGGTTGACGTGTGCAACGGTGGAAGTTGTAGCTGGGTCAGTTATGGGGGTGGTGGTTGCTGCCGGATCGGTTAAAAGGATGTCGGTTACTTCAACTGCAGTAGTACTAGGATCAACAGAGGTTGGTTGTGTTGCAGCACTAACTACCGCAACAGCCCCCATTATTAGCCCAAGTGACAATGTGCTTACTATGACAGTTTTTTTTAAACTTTTCATTAAAAAATCATCCTCCTCAAACTTATTTAAAAAACACATAAACCAACTATACTGGGACTCGTTCAGACCTAGGTGTTTTTAGTTCGATATTTCCTGAGGACCACCCCCTATATATTCATTTAGTTATTCGCAACAGTTTACATTTTTTTGAGGGTAGATAAAAAAAGAAGTGAAAAAGGTAGGACAAGGGCCATTCTTAACCTTGTCCTACCTTAACCTTACTTTAACATTTCACGTTACATACTTAATCTCTGATCCCTTTAGACGATTAAATTTACAAAATAACTATTCTAATACTCTACAATACTAATTCGTTTTCATGACACGCATTGCGTTAATAACAGCAATCAACGTTACACCGACATCAGCAAACACTGCTTCCCAAATAGTAGCGATACCTCCAGCACCTAAAACAAGTACAATAGCTTTAACTCCCAATGCGAAAACTATATTCTGCCAGACGATGCTTCTGGTTCTTTTGGCAATTTTAATGGCATTTACGAGCTTAGAGGGTTCATCTGTCATGATCACAATGTCCGCTGCCTCTATTGCTGCATCAGAACCTAATCCCCCCATTGCCACGCCAACATCAGCACGAGCCAGTACCGGGGCATCATTGATACCATCACCAACAAAGAGTAGCTTCCCTTTTGTTTTCTTTTGTTTTTCTAATAGTTCCAGCTTCTCAACCTTCTGATCGGGGAGTAA
Organism: Desulfosporosinus sp.; assembly: GCA_003513495.1. Classification (GTDB taxonomy): domain Bacteria; phylum Bacillota; class Desulfitobacteriia; order Desulfitobacteriales; family Desulfitobacteriaceae; genus Desulfosporosinus. The sequence goes on along the minus strand of DOPM01000007.1, from coordinate 10,159 downwards.
TTCAGCATGTACTTCATCAAGCCCTAACTTGTGCCCAATCGCTTCTCCCACCAGTTTGTTGTCTCCGGTAAGCATTACCAGCTTTCTTACGCCAATCCCCTTAAGCTCTTTGATAGCCTTTAGGGCATCATCCTTTATCTCATCTGATATTACAATATAGCCTGCATATTTGCCATCAATCGCTACATGAACTACTGTACCGATTTCATCAACCTCATCATAAGTGATATTTTCTTTAGCCATCAATTTTTTGTTACCAGCAAGGATACGTTTACCCCTGATACTTACTTTGATTCCATGCCCTGAGATTTCATCATAATCTTGAATTTCGCTTTTATTAATTTCTCTCCCGTAAGCTTTCAGGATTGAGATTGCAATAGGATGGTTTGAATAGCTTTCAGCAAAAGCAGCATACTCCAAAAGATTCTCTTCAGATTCATGACCTTGTGTAGAAATTTTAGTAACCTTAAACACTCCTTTTGTAAGGGTGCCTGTCTTGTCAAAAACTATCGTATCCACATTGTTTAAAGCTTCAAGGTAGTTACTGCCCTTAATTAAAATACCATTTTTAGCAGCTCCGCCAATTCCCCCGAAGAAACCCAATGGTATCGAAATTACTAAAGCACAAGGACAAGATACAACGAGGAAAACCAAAGCTCTATAGATCCAATCTGAGAAAGTGGCCCCTGAAACAACCAAAGGTGGAACAACAGCCATTGCTAAGGCAACAAATACGACGACTGGAGTATAATACCTGGAAAACTTCGTGATAAACTGTTCAGTCGGAGCTTTCCTGCTATTCGCATTTTGTACTAAATCAAGGATCTTTGATACAGTTGAATCTCCAAACTCTTTCGTTACCTCAACGGTTAACAGACCATTCTTATTAATGGTTCCCGAAAGAATTTCGTTTCCCGGCTCAACTTCTCTGGGCACTGACTCCCCGGTTATGGCCGAAGTATCGAGCATTGACATACCCTCAATAACCTTGCCATCGAGGGGGACCTTCTCTCCCGGTTTTATAACTATGATATCTCCAACACTAATTTCTTCAGGCGATACCTTCTTAATATCCTCTCCAACCTTAAGATTTGCATAGTCGGGTCGAATGTCCATCAAGGCACTGATTGACTTTCTCGAACGGTTAACGGCCATATTTTGGAAGAACTCGCCAACCTGATAGAAAAGCATGACTGCCACACCTTCAGGAAATTCCTTGATCGCAAAAGCACCTATGGTAGCAACCGTCATTAAAAAGTTTTCATCAAACACCTGACCCCTTGAGATATTTCGAACAGCTTTTAAAACAACTTCCCCACCGACTAAAACATAGCTCACTAAGAATATACTAAATTCAGCCCAGAAAGGAAGCTCAACTAATATTGCAGCGAAAAAAAGAGCTGCTCCTATACCTAATTGAATAGCTTTTGACTTCTTAATCCCTCCGTCTTCCTTACCTTCCTCTTTCTTGTCCTCGTTTTCAACTACTTTGATTCCGGATTCTATTTGTATAGCGATTTTAGATGCTTGCTCAACGACCCTAGGCAAATCGCGCTTCTGGTCCACTTCAATGGTTAGCTTTCTCGAAACAAAGTCCACAGTGGCGGAACTCACACCATCAAGACTATTAACCTCTTTTTCAATCTTTGTAGCACAATTAGCGCAGTCTAATCCAATTAAAAGTAATACCTTTTTTTCCTTTCGTGACAAAGCTTTATCTTTAATGATAACATCGGGTTCAAGTTTGTTAATTATTTGGTTTGCTTGACTTAGCACATCCTCCTGATTTCCATTACTGTCCATGTTTATCGTAAGAATCTTGGTTACAAAATTCAAGGAAGCACCTGAAACACCTTCAACCTTTTTGACTTGCTCCTCAATTTTAGTAGCACAGTTTGCACAATCCAGGCCCTCTAATATAAGCTCTTTTTTAGCCAATGAACTCACTCTAATTCCCTTCTTTCTGTATTCACTTTACAACGCTTCAAAAGCGTGACAATCTATTCATTAATATGGGTTAGACCTTGATTAAATATTTGCTTAATATGTTCATCTTCCAAGGAATAAAATACAATTTTTCCGTCTTTTCGATATTTCACCAGCCGTGCCTGCTTTAAAACTCTTAGCTGATGGGATATTGCCGATTGGGTCATATTTAACAAGACAGCGATGTCACAGACACACATTTCAGCTTCATCCAATGCCCAAAGTATTTTAATTCTAGTAGAGTCACCGAAGACCTTAAATAATTCTGCAAGGTCGTACAAGTTTTCTTCCATAGGCATTTTTGCCCTGACCATATTTACGATCTCCTCGTGTATAACATTGCAGTTACACCTATCCACATCATTTCTTTTATCAACCATTTTAATTCCTCTTTTCATATCCTTTCACTTGAACGTATGAGTAATTATTCATATATTATCTTAATTATATTTATCTGTTCTGTAAAAGTCAATACTAAATCCAGTAGACGCACATAAATAGTCAAAACCATTACAGAGGCTCGATCCTCCAGGAAGTCCATGAAACTTAATATTATTCTACATAATCGGATTCAGGAACGAAAGATAGTAATTTCGTCCTGCAGATGTCAAATCGAGAAATTGAATAACTTATTATCTGTAGTACTGACTACAAAATGAGAGATGTAAATAAGATTCCCAGGATAAGACCTGTTATAATGCTAGGAAAAAGGTGAATTCTTCGGGTATGTTTTATTGCATGGCCCAAGATCTCTTGCCAAGTCACCATGAAAATTGTACCGATTGCAATCCCAAAGAAGATAGCTAATAATTTCGGGTTAATTATTCCTAAGCTTGAACCAAGGAAGGACCCTAGTCCGGCAGGAAGAGCTACAATGCAGGCGATAATTGGAATGGAAGTACTACTAAGCCCACTGAGTGCCAAGGGGAGTAAGATCGCAAAGCCCTCTGGAAAGTTATGCAATAACATAGTAGCAGCTAAATCTAAACCAATCTTATCATAGTTCACCAAACCGATTCCCATGGCAAACCCGACAGGTAAATTGTGAATGGCTACCCCTATCGCGAGAAGTATTCCGGACCGAATAAACATGGATTTACTTGGATTGTCAGTTATAATCACAACTTTATGGAAAAATATCTCCAAACGAATAATCATGAGGATACCTATAATGATTCCGATTCCAGTAGCTAATAAACCACCTGTACTGACGCTTTCAGGCAAAAGTTCAAATGTCAGAAGAGAAAATATAACACCAGCTGAACAGGCTAGAATTAGTCCTGAGATTCTCTCGAAGTATTTTCCCAACCCGTAAGCAACTATACCACCTAGGGCAATACCCGAACCACCAACTCCCAATCCCATCAAGGTTGAAAATAATTGACTACTTATCAAAGCATCTCCTCCTCTGGTGTTTTAGAATATTGTTTTACGCCTATAGATTCGTGGGGTAGAACAAATGAATATTTGATCATATGTTATAATAACAGTTGCTGATTTAAGTAACAAGTCTTGCTTGTACCTATTTCTAACCTAATTTAATACACCCTTGCTAGATACTTAATCACATAACATAAAACACGGGGAACCTTAAAACGGGTTCCCCGTGTTCTTTCTTCTTCTAATTTTATGTAACGCAAAAATAACAAAAATGTGACAATCCTGTAACATTCTACACCCATAATGGGAAACAGAATGTTTTTTTCTACCCCTCGAAACTGTTTTAGTTTTACGAACTACTAGTAAGTGGAGTGATTAAGGTGCAAGAGCAAGTTTTGAAAGAAACCTTAATATCAGCCAAGAGCGGTGATCCTCTCGTCCGAGAGGAACTTATAAGATCTCATAAAGCATTTATAGCTAGGGTAAGTTCCAAAATCTGCAGTAGGTATTTAACCTGGGATAATGACGATGAGCTCAGCATTGCTCTTTTGGCTTTTAATGAAGCGATTGACAGCTTCGACCCTCATGGAGGAGCTTCTTTTCATAGTTTTGTTCAAATGGTGATCCGCCGAAGATTAGTGGACTATTTTCGCAAAGAAGGCAAACATCAACATCTTTCCCTCTCGCCCATGAACTTAGAGGATGAAGAGCTGAGCCGCTACGATCTTGATACTTCTCTAGAACATTATCAAGAAAACGAGAACCAAGAGGTCTTTGCGCAAGTCGTTGAAAACTACGTTCGTGTGCTCTGTGACTATAACGTAACGTTAGATGATTTAATAAAAGTCTCCCCGAAACATAGTGACAGTAAGCAAACTCTCATAAGGGCGGCCTTAGTTTTAAGCCATAACCCTAGACTTATGGCGCATCTTCAAAAACATAGACTATTACCCATCAAAGAACTAGAGTTACTGACCGGCATAAAACGCAAAGTCCTAGAAAAGGGTCGAAAATATCTTATCGCCCTGGCACTCATCTTATCCGAACCAGATTTTTATCCGCTAGAAATATTTATGCAGCTTCCAGAAGAACCGGGAAAGAAGGTGTAAGCAAAAATGGAGAGAACCAAAGGTATCGTGATGCGGACCTCGCCAACGGTTACTGTCATCTTCACGAAAAAAGGTGACTTTTTAGAAATCCCTACTCCTCAAGAGCCACCTGTTGTAGGTCAGACTATTGAAGTTGATTTAAACCCGAAACGATTATCTGTGCTGCACAACTCCGCCTTGAAGTATGCAGCTACAGCAGCAGTATTATTGCTTGTTCTGAGCATTAGCGTTTTTTCCCTCTTATTTATTCCAAATATGGCAGTAGCCTCGGTCGCTCTGGATATCAATAAAGGCATTGAGCTATTGATCAATAAAGAGGGCAAAGTTATTAAAGTGCGAGATGTCAATGATGGGTCAAGTATAGTGGATGGAATATCAATTAAAGGGCTGGACGTGTATCAAGCTGTTGACTTAATCGTTGAAAACGCCAATCAAAAGGGAACGCTAAATGAAACTCAAAACCTGGTCTTAGCCAGCGTGGTACCGATAAATAAGTGGGGAACCCAAATTATTAATACAGAAAGACTTCGAAACTCCATCCATGCTGAAATGACTCGCAGGAACCTGTCCGGAAGTGTGGTTGTCGGTCAAACGAACCGGAAAATCCAACAAGAAGCCAAGCAACAGGGTATGACAGTTAACAGTTATTTAATATATGATCGATGTGAAGAAAAAGGTATAGCTGTTCAACCTGATACCCTTCGTAAGGATGCCCAAAAAGCTTTGGTGGATGCGAACGTCAGTGTAGCCACCCTTTTCCCTGAAGAAAGTTTCGAGGTAAGAGCACAAAACTGGAAAGATAACTCCATTGATAGCAAGGAAAAGCCAACTGTTCAGAATGGTCCAGAAAACGAACACCCTTCGAATATGGAATCAAAGACTACAGAGAACCATGATTATATGGACCGTTCCGATAAACAAAATTGGTCATCCGGCAGCAACCCTAGTAATTGGAGCGCACCTAAATCTTCCAGCAGTCCTCCCGTAAATCAACCTTCGCTAGGAACATCCCCTAACTGGAGCAAACCGAGTTCCGGCCAAGTCTCCCCTGACAATAAGATTCCGGAAAGTTCCACACCGCAACAACCGATGAATCCTTCCTATAATGAAGATCGGGATTATGAAAATCCAGATGACGAAGAGCACGACTATTATAATAATCAAAACCAGTCCAATTGGCCCCAGAATTCGGGTGAGCACTCAACGTGGGATAGAAATGATTCATGGTAAATTAAAGGATTTGTTCTTATGTAGTGTTGTTCGGTTTATATTATTAGCAGACCAGTTAAACCCATAAATGAGCAGGGCAGGCGCCTATTGCAAACCGCCTGCCCTGCTCTAATGTAATCCTTTACCAACCCCAGTTTCCATTGTAACCGTTACCGTAATAACCGCCACAACAACCGTAACCGTAACCATAACCTGGAGCCTGCTGCCCAGGTTGACTTGGGTTTGTCGGTTGTGCCGTCCAGTATGCTTGCGGATAGCCTGGTGCTGCAGAGGCAATAGGTGCCCCTACCGTAAGTAAAGCAACACTTACTAAAAGAACTCGGGCTATTTTTGATAATTTCATTCTGTTCCCTCCTTTCTACGTTGCTAAGCAAAGTATAAAGTTATTATTTTACGCCCACGTCACAGATACTTAACATTTTTGTTAAATAGCATGGTATCTGATCACTAAGCTTCTTAAGTTGATGCATCATTCTTTAATTGATTAGAAAATATATATTTTATTACTCCATTTTATTATGACGATTTACCAGCACCACCAATTCTTAGAGGCATTATTCCAGCCATTATTACGAGGACTATTATACCAATAATATTTAGGCTGTTTCTTGGGATTCATCGGACTGTACCACGATCCACTCACATCAGGGTTAGCTGGTTGCCTTACATCTGGATTAAGTTGAGCTTGGTACGAGCTAGCAGTAGGGACTTGCTGCCAAAGACTAGGTGCTGCAAATGCTCTTGATAGAAAAAGAACTGTAACAAATAGAGCAATAACAATAAATATCAATAATACCTTCTTCTTCATTGTAGTCCCTCCATTTTTGATCCATAAATAGATTCTACCTTATGAGGATTACATAAAGTTAACGGATTATTAACATTTTTGTTAAAATACCTTTATAAGCTATCCCAGCAGATTTTAAGTCCACAAAGCTAGAATCTTCATGATTTCATTATCTATATACATAAGCATGATCAACAATTTTACTCAATTCTTGTTTATGTTCTCTTTCTTTATCGCCTTAAGTGAAAAAGTAGGACAGGCGCTCATTGTAAGCGTTTGTCCTACTCTAACCTCATCTCTTTACCCAGTCCATGTTACTGGACATCATTAATGGTTCCATGCCTTTAATAATAATTTTTAAATACGCGCATTGCGTTATTACTAAAATATATTGCTGATAATTTACTGGAAAGCCTCAAATCGTTTCAGTTCAGTCAAACTAATTTTAGTATATTTTACCATCCATGCCCAGATCTGCTGCCAGACATATGATTCCCACCCATATTGGTATTTCGATTTTCGTTATGATTAGAGTTATAACCATTTCCGTTCATTGTATTTGTTCTTTTATTCATACTGGAAGGTTGAGCACTTTGGCGCGGTTGAGTGTTATGCCATTGCTGATCTTGATGGAAATTTTTATTAGAATGCCATTGTAAGTCATCATTGCAGAAATATTGACTGTTTTGTCCTGGTTTAACAGTTGCAGGTGGTACAGCTGGAGCAGATGGTGCGTCTACTGTGGCACTCACGGCGTTACTCACAGTCTTGTCTGGTGCTGTGGCTGTTATCGAAAGTACATCCGCTTCGACTAGGGTTACTCCACGGTTCAAAGTCACCCTGTAAATACCTGTGGTTTTAGATATTGCTGTACCAATTTCGGTTCCACTTCTCATAACGCTTACTGTTGCACCCGCTTCAGCAGTTCCCATAATCATGGTGTACCCAGCTCTGACCGTTCCCCTTACTGTCGGTTGTGTTGTTTGTTCTTGAACTAGTGCTGCAGATACCGTGACACTCAGGGCGTTACTCTCAGTCTTGCCGAGTGTTGTAGCTGTTATCGAAAGCGCTTCAGCTTCGACTAGGGTTACTCCACTATTCCAAGTCACTGTGTAGGCGCCTGTGATTTCATCAGCTGTCGCTACGCCAATTTCGGTTCCGCTTCTCTTGACGCTCACTGTTGCGCCCACTTCAGCAGTTCCTGAAATCGCGGTCTCCCCAGCTCTGACCGTTCCTGTGACGGCGGGTTGCGCTGTTTGGGCTTGGACTACTGCTGCGGCTACCGTGACACTCACGGCGCTACTCTCGGTCTTGCCAGGTACTGTGGCAGTTATCGAAAGCGCTTCAGCTTCGACTAGAGTTACTCCACTGTTCAAGGTCACCGTGTAGGCCCCTGTGATTCCGTCAGCTGTCGCTGCGCCAATTTCGGTTCCACTTCTCTTGACGCTTACAGTTGCCCCAGCTTCAGTAGTTCCTGAAATCACGATGTCTCCAGCTCTTACCGTTCCTGTGACGGCGAGTTGTGCTGTTTGGGTTTGGGCTATCGTTGTATCTACCGTTGTTGATGTAGCAGCATTAACTGCTCCTACCACTCCCATTATTAGCCCAAATGACAATGTACTTACTATTAGCGTATTTTTTATATTTTTCATCAATATCATCCCTTCATCAAACTAATCACTAAAATCAATAAATCAAATATAATGGCGCTTGCTATTTTGACCTTGATTGTTCGATTCTTTTTCAATGACCACCCCCTGCCTTCAGTAAGTTATTCGCAACAATTTATTCTATTTTAAGGGTAACTTTCAAAAAATATTAAAGCGGGAGACTTTCAACGTTGTTAAGCTAAAATAGAGGTTTTTCATTTTACTCCCACGTCATATTTTCTTAACGTTTTTGTTAACGTAGCCTGCTGGACTGTCAAAACTTCAACTTAATAGATTACCTGAAATATAGCTGTCAGTTGCATTAGAATCTCTTTAAAGGGTTGTTTAATGTGAGTGTAGCTCGGGTTTAATTGATTAGCTAACCAGTTAAACCCCTAAAGGAACAGGGCAGGCGCCTATTGCAAACCGCCTACCCTGCTCTAACCTCATTTCCCTTACCAACCCATGTTACCAGACCAGTTACCGTACATTCGGTCATTACCCCAACAATTTCCGTTGTATCCGTTGTATCCATTGTTATAATTTTGCGTCGGTTGCTTTGGAGCAGTTTGTTGTATACTGCTCTGCCGTGTTTGGTTGTTTTGATTACCACTTTGTTGAGTCGCTTGGTTAGTACTAGGAGGAGCGACAGGTGTCGCAACCGGTGTAGCAACTGGAGTTGTTACCGGAGTAGCAGCCGGAGCAGCAACTGGAGTAGCTGCTGGAGTAGCTGCTGGAGTAGCTGCTGGAGTTGTTACCGGAGTAGTAGCCGGAGCAGCAGTTGGGGTAGCGGTGGTATTCATATTCATGACCATCGGATTAGGATCGTTTGCAATCCAGTCGGCTATTTGTTGCTGATAGTTTGTGGAAGTAGCAGCACCGGCTATCCCGACTGCACCTACTATTAAACCAAGTGATAAGGCACTTACTAAAAATGTTTTTTTTATGTCTTTCATGAAATAATCATCCTTCCATTTCAAACCTTTGTTTACACGATGTTTTAATCCAGTATCATTCCTTAACTTACAAACTTGTGTTAACCAACGCTCTTCTTTCCTTTGAACCCCCTCCGCTTTTCATCCAGTTATTCGTTAAAGGAAACAATTTTTTAAAGGGTAGGTCAAAAAAACTTTTTTACATTCCTTGTTTTACCTGCAAACTGATATTGACTAGCTATAAGTCCCGATCGACGGTTCAACTTTAACTATTTACTAGTTTATAAGAAGAGTTTCACAACAAGGTCACAGGTTATTAAATTATTTGTTAGATTTCTTCTAATAGTTTTAAACGTATCGGGTGCGTTGTTGCATTTTAATGGGCTGTCCCTAAGCAATCTGCTTGGGACAGCCCATTCTGTTTATGGTTTTTTCTTGTTTACCTTTTTATATATTAATGTAAATGTAGTTCAGGTCATTACAAGACGTTAACAGAAATAACCGAGGCGATCTCTCGATCAACTGCAACTTGTGTATAGCCAACTTGAAAAACGTAAGATGGAAATTTTTGAATAAGCTTAATCCGTGTTCCAGGTAGAATTCCCATAGACATGAGCTTCCTCAAAATACTTCCATTATTCGTTACCAGTTCAGAGACAATTCCCTCTTGCTGGTTGTTCATATCGCTTAATTTTATAAGATGAGTAGATATATTCACGTTTCTCCCTCCGTTTCTTCTTAAGCCAGGAAATTAACTTTGGTTCCTTGGGAATCTCAAAACCACAGTTTGGACATTTTACTTTTCCACAAGATTTATGCAGGGGGCATCCCTGACAACCCACTTGGCTATCCAGCTCTGAAAATTCATAACCGCAAAAGCTACAAGTTATCATGGTAGTACCTTAAAGGTAATGAGTACCCAGTTTAAGGCCCAACCTGCTATAAAAGCGAAGGGGAAGATAAAACCGGCAATGGCTAATGCGGTTTTGATCCCTCTCTCTTTTAACATCATCGAAAATTGAGCTATACACGGGACAAACAAGGTTAGTGTCGCAGCAGATACGACCAATTGTCTGGGAGATA
>DOPM01000060.1 GCA_003513495.1 Desulfosporosinus sp. | reverse complement strand
TGTTTAGTTTTCAAAGACCAATGTCTTTGGCCTTCAAGGCCGGAATCACATCTTAGCATTTTCAACTTATGTTGTCAATAGCTAATTTTGTTTTTCTCAACGGTGTCAAAGTTAAGTATTCAACCCTTACCTGTTAACCATTGTTTTTCCTTGCGGCACTCAGTTATATTACCATTTTCATTCTTAGCTGTCAACTGTTTTTTTATTATTCCATCCGTAGTATCTATCAATCATCTGAGGAATGTCCTATGGGAAATATTATTATTTAGGTAAAGAAAGATTTTAGAGTACTTAGATTCAAACAAGATATTAAGAGGTTGTCAGGAGGTATGGAGTTAATGACAACATATTGTTAACAACTCCATACCTCCTGACACAACCTTGACGTCCTTATATTATTCCAACGGGGTAATCATTCTGCATAACAGGAATCCATTGCTTTCCAGATTTCATCCGAGGTTCCGCTTTAACCTTTTTCATCTCAAGTCTAGTTACGATTCCGCTGAGTTGTATAATGTTTAATATGTCATCGTCTATTACATGGCTAACCCCCATGATATAACCCGTACCAACTGAATCTATCTTGCTAATAGCAATCCCTTTTCCTGCACGACCTTGAGGTTTGTATTCTTCGAAGGAAGTCCGTTTTATGAATCCTCTTTCGGTCACTGTCACTAAATCTCCGAGAAAACTTTCTTCCGAAGCAGTTAACATTAATGCATCTACAATCCAATCCTCATTGCCTAGAGTCATTCCCTTGACTCCACGTGATTTTCGTCCCATAGGGTTTATCTCCGTCTCTAAGAATCGAATTGATTGTCCTTTATAAGTAGCTAGGAATAATTCTCCTTGCCCATCGCTAAGAAACACCTTAAGGATAACGTCCTCACTTTTAAGCCCCATAGCTTCAGATGAGCGAGCATTTACAAAATCATTCACCGGACTCCGCATTACCTGTCCATCCTTAGTAACAAATACAAAGAATAACTCTTCAGTCACATCTTTAATAGGAAGAGTAGATACTACCTTTTCCCCTAAAGGCAATGTGCATAGATTCGTTAGGGGCCCTCCTTTGTCCTTATTCTTTGCTTCTGGGACTGTTTTAGCGTTGATGGTGTAGAAATTCCCTGATTGAGTGAAAAAATAAAGCGTGTCCTTGTTAGTGCAAGTTATCCTTTCCTTTAAGGTATCTCCATCCTTAAAAGAACAAACCAGGGCACCGTCTTTCTTATGCTTGGTTTGGATCGAAATCCGCTTAATAAATCCATTCGTTGTAAGCATGACTTGATATAAACTTTCAGGTTCTTCAAAGGAACTGAGATCGATCTGCTCTCTCATTTCCTCTGGCAAGATAAAGGTACGACGATCATCTCCATACTTATCACCAATATCCTTAAGTTCCTTTTTGATAATGTCGTAAACTTTAGTTACATCCGCCAAGATACTTTCTAAGTAGGCGATAAGTTTCAAGGCCTCTTCATGTTCTTTAATGATGCCGTCTAATTCAAAGTTCGTTAGGTTTTGCAGTTTCATATCCAGAATTGCTTGTGCTTGAATCTCCGACAGTTCGAAGCGGGTAATTAGGGAGGCCTTGGCTATGGAAGGTGTTTTACTAGCACGAATTAGAGCAATCACTTCGTCAAGGTTATTGATGGCAATAACTAAACCCTCAAGGATGTGTGCTTTTAAACGAGCCTTCTCCAGATCAAATTCTGTACGTTTTGTGACTACGATTTTTCTATGTTCAATAAAAGCTGCATTAATTTCTTTCAGACCTAGAACCTTCGGAGTACCCTCAGCCGTAATCACTAAGTTAATGATCCCAAAGGTATCTTCCAGTTGAGTATGCTTATACAGAAGGCGTAAAACTTGCAGTGGATCAGCCTCTTTGCGGCATTCAACAACAAGTCGTATCCCTTCTCGATCGGATTCATCTCTAACCTCACTAATCCCTTCAATCTTACCAGAATCAGACAGGGTTTCGATCTTAGCAGCCAAAGTTGATTTATTAACTTGATAAGGAATCTCGGTAATTAGGATTGAGCTTTTACCATTTTTGCCCTGCTCAATCGTAGCTTTACCTCGCATGGTCACTTTTCCGCGTCCTGTTTTATAGGCATTAGTAATGCCCTCAGTGCCGATAATTAGTCCACCCGTGGGGAAGTCCGGACCACTCACCTTTTCCATGAGTTCAACCACCGTAACCTGTGGGTTATCTATTTGAAGTATTACGCCGGCTATAACTTCTCGCAAATTATGGGGAGGGATATTCGACATCATCCCTACAGCGATTCCAGATCCGCCGTTCACCAAAAGGTTGGGGAAAGGACTTGGAAGCACCACAGGCTCTTTAAGTCGTTGATCATAGTTTTCTTTAAAAAGAACCGTATTTTTGTCAATGTCTTGGGTCATGAGCTGAGATAGATGGGTCATTCTCATTTCTGTGTAACGCATAGCAGCAGCGCTATCTCCATCAATTGAACCAAAATTCCCCTGACCATCTACCATAGGGTATCGTGTTGCCCAAGGTTGCGCCATACGAACTGCAGATTCGTAAATTGACGAGTCGCCATGGGGATGATATTTTCCCATGCAGTCTCCCACAAGTCGTGCTGACTTACTGTACGGCTTATCTGTGTGCATTCCTATCTCGTCCATGGAAAATAAGATTCTGCGATGAACCGGCTTAAGCCCATCTCTGACATCAGGAACAGCCCGCTGTAAAATAACGTGTTTGGAATATCCTAAAAAAGCTTCCGGTAAGACGTCCTCAAGTGGACGCTGAATGATGTTGTCCTCTGTTATATTCATCGGGCCTTATCTCCCCCTAAAAAACTTTACATATCATCGTTGGTAAAGATGATATTCTCCATCATGAATTCGCGTCTTGGCTCAACTTGCTCACTCATCAGAATTCTCAGCTTACGTTCTGCTTCTAGAGTATCGTCAATCGTAACCTGAATCATACGCCTATTGACAGGATTGAGGGTTGTTTCCCAAAGCTGTTCTGGATTCATTTCGCCAAGCCCTTTGTAACGAGAAATCTTAGCTGTTTTCCCCAGTTCCTTAAGTTCTTTTTTTAGTTCATCGTCATCAAAGGCATAGCGTATGACTTTGCCCCGTTCCTTCTCCACTTTATATAAGGGAGATTGGGCAATATAGACCCTGCCATTTAAAATTAACGGTTTCATATATCTATAGAAAAAAGTCAGTAATAAGCAGCGAATATGCGCTCCATCTATATCCGCATCTGTCATAATACACACACGTGAATAATTGCCTTTTTCTAAATCAAATTCTTTACCAATACCTGAGCCAACGGCGGTTATAATGCTCCTGATTTCCTCGTTTTCCAAGACCTTGTCTATCTTAGCACGATAAGTATTTATTACCTTCCCTCGCAGGGGAAGAATGGCCTGAAATCGTCGATCACGTCCCATTTTAGCAGACCCACCAGCACTATCTCCCTCAACAAGGAAAAGCTCATTACGGGATTTATCTTTCCCACTGCAGGCTGCAAGTTTACCGCTGAGCGCTTTGACCTCTGCATCTCGAGCTTTCTTTTTTAGCTCCTTAGCCTTCTTAGCCGCCACTCTTATAAGGCAGGTTGTTAAGGCCCGATTGATAACTTCTTTGGCTGTCAAGGAATTATTCTCAAAAAATTGAGTGATTCCCTCATTGGTTATCGACTGTACAATTCCCTCAATTTCCATGTTCGAAAGTTTTGTCTTCGTCTGACCCTCAAATTGGGGATCTTTAACTCTTAGAGATAGTACACATGTTAAACCATCTTTAAGATCATCCCCGATAAGGTTTTCTTCTTTCTTAAAGAGATTGTTTTTACGTCCGTAATTATTGAATACTTTGGTTAAAGCCGTCCGGAAGCCAGACTCGTGAGTTCCCCCCTCATCTGTAGGGATATTGTTAACATAAGAATGCAGAGATTCATCATCCCCATCATTATACTGTATTGCACATTCCACGATCACATCGTCTTTTTCCCCATGAAAATAGATTGGTTTTTTATGTACAGGTAAATAGCTGGATTCTTTGATTAAATGTTCGACAAAGCCAATAATACCATTTTTAGATGAGAAGGTTTCCGATTTCCTTTCCCCACGTTGATCACTTAAAACAATCGTTAGTCCACTGTTGAGAAAAGAGAGTTCCATTAAACGGCTTTTTAGTGAGTCATATTTAAAAACAGTCGTTTCCTTGAAAATAAGTGGATCCGGCTTAAACGTAACAGTTGTTCCAGTGCCTTTAATTTTTTTACCTACGATCTGTAGATCTGACTTAAGCTTACCTCCATCGACATACTCAACACGATAAAGTTTTCCATTTCGTTTTATATCTACGGTTACATATACGCACAAGGCATTCACTACACTTGCTCCGACGCCATGTAATCCTCCGGAAGTTTTGTAGGTTTCTCCGTCAAATTTGCCACCGGCATGCAAAGTTTCAAAGGCTAACCGTACAGCAGCAATTTTTTTGTCTGGATGTATATCAACTGGAATCCCACGTCCATTATCCTCGATGGTTATAGATCCATCTACATTAATAGTAACTGAGATGAGGTCACAAAATCCTGCCCCAGCCTCATCAATGGCATTATCAATGATTTCATAGGCTAGATGGTGAAGCCCTCTGCTTCCTGTAGAACCGATATACATGCCAGGACGTTTGCGGACTGCCTCTAGCCCTTCTAAGACCTGAATAGACTCTGCGTTATACTGCTTTGCTGACAAGAACAGTTCACTCCTAACACTTTTAAAAACAATAAATTGACAATACGTACAATATCATTTACTTAACCCTTTTGTCTACCATAATTAGCCTTAAGCTAATTGAAAGGGTCTCGCCACTAAAAAACAAAAATTCATTTATATATAAGAGTAACCTAACCAAAAAATAAGAGAACGTTTAGCAATCATTTTCTAAAGCGTTCTCCTATATCTATTTTGCAATCATAACAGGACATTCTGCTTTACTTAAAATACGTTGACTAACGCTCCCCAGCATTGATCCCGCGATCGGTCCGTAGCCGCGATTTCCCATAACCACAAGGTCCACATCCGAGCTCTTAACTTCTTCTAGTATAGCAGACGCTGGATGACCGGGTTTTTGCTTCTTTTCAAGAGGAACTGTTCCGGTATCAATCCCTATCAAGGTTGCCGCTAAAACCTCTCCGCCATAAATACTAACTTCTTCTTGAGGTACAGTTACACCACTGGAAAGAGTATAACCCAAGGCCTCGGGTGTATACACCACATGAAGAAGGAGAATTCGAGAACCAAACTTCTTGGCTATTTCTAAGGCAAGTATTAAAGCACTTCGTGCGGCTTCGGAAGCGTCGGTTGGAACTAAAATTGTTTTAAACATTGGTTACCCCCTTCTTGTTTTTACTCACTTTCACTTAATGTAGATAAATCCTTTTGAACCTCGTGTCTAGTTTAAAACCAATACCTTGGGTAATGTCGATTAGGGGATAGGTTATTAATTAAAAGCCCGATGATTACCAGTATTACCGTACCCGTCATCATTGGAGTTATAATATACCCTGGTTGAACCTGAGTCATAACCCCAAATAAAGCCGTTGCCCCTCCCGGCGGATGAGTGGTTTTTGTAAGCAGCATGAGGAGAAGGGCTAGAGCTGTACCCAGAGCTGGTGACCACCATGTTAAACCGAACATCATCACTGTAACTACTGCCGCCGTTGCGGAAAGAGTGTGACCAAGAATCACATTGCGCGGCTGAGCCATAGGGGCATCAGGTACTCCAAAAACCATCACCGCTGAAGCGCCGAAGGATGCCACAACACCAATGTTAAACTTGTTAGATAATAGAACTATGACGGTTACCCCCAATAGTGTTCCGATCATGGAAAGGACCACATCCAAGGGCACAGGCGCCACAAGCGGCGTTGTCCTTTTGGCACCCTTCATTTTGGTTATGTATCTAATTATCAAAGCAACTTTTTTATGTTCAGTTTCCTTTGTTTTAGTAACTACCGACAAAAAAACTCACTCCCAACTCATTTTCATTGCTTAATTATAACTCTAAATTCGTCGAGAAGCTGTAATCAGCATCACACTTTTTCGTAATTTGCATTGAGATGTGACTTAATTCAAAAAAACTGCCGCTGGGACCTGGTGGTTCCTTCGCGGCAGGGTTCATGAATCCACATAAATTTTGGGCTTGCCGAAAGCCCCTTTCCTTCGGCGAAAATAGGGTTTTCGTTCTAACGTAGTGTAGGTGGGGGGTCACTTCTTCCGAACAGGCATCCAAACTTCACTATAAGCGTAATCTTTTTTGTCTTTGTCCATTTTAGTAAAGGAAAAGGAAGGGGCATTGATTACTTCATAATTGGAAGATGGCAGCCATTCTGAGTAAATTCTTGCCATTGTTTCTTGTAACGTAGAAGGAAAAGGTCCTTCATTAGGAAATACTGCCCAAGTATATGCTTCAACGGGCACCTTTTCTAATTGATCACTTACCTTACTTTCCGTCGTTAAAACACCTATCAAGTGAGTTAAATATCCTTCTTCTTTTAAGAAATTAGCGTCAGCCTCATAAGAAGCGTTGACTATTTCATAGGGTTCAATATTCTGCAGAGAATGCATTTCTTTTCTTTGTTCGTCCGTTATGCTTTGTGCAAGCTTTACAATCTCGTTATTAACACCTTCAAATTGCATGGGAACACGTTTACTTACACCGACTAAATTAAACGCTGGTTTGTCTTCAATTCTAAATTCCATACTAATTCCTCCCTTAACGGTTATTACAAATGAAAGTTTGGGAAAGGATTTACTGATGCCTTTTTTTATTACATCTGAGGGTAAAAAACCACTCCACTTTTTAAAGGCTCGAGTAAACCCATCCATTGACTGATAACCATATTTCAAAGCAACATCCGTTACTTTTTCTCCATGTAACAAATCCATGCTTGCTTCTGACAATTTTCTGTTTTTAATATATTCACTAAGGGGCACCCCTGATAAATAGAAAAATATCTTTCTAAAGTGATAGTCAGAAACCCCAGCATAGTCTGAAATTATTTCAAGAGACAGATCATCGGTTAAATGCTCTTCAATATAGTCAATCACATGATTTAATTCCTTTAACATTATTTCCCCCCTTTAATGTCTACATAATACCAAAGCTCCTTTAAAGATGCTCGACTTATTTAACACAAAAATATCGAATCATTCTATATGAGCAATTCTTGCGGCACAATCATTAGTTTACAGTCTAGTATCATTTATTATAAGTTCTGGCAAGTATCGTTATCTCTAATAAACTGATGCCTATTTCAATATCTTTAATCTTTCTATTATATTTTGCTCCAAACCACTACATATAGTGTTGACATGCAAAATAGGGAGAGTGGAGATTAACTCCACTCTCCCAACTTTCTATTCAACTATGTGAAACCTTACAGATTAATTTAAACCAACTGTACTACCAATCATTGTCGCATAGAAAAGATAGCGCCCAACTATTTGACCAATAATAAGCAGTGCTGCAGCAATGTAAGTACTGATACTCACAGTACCTTCTGCAGTT
This sequence comes from Desulfosporosinus sp., assembly GCA_003513495.1. Taxonomy (GTDB): domain Bacteria; phylum Bacillota; class Desulfitobacteriia; order Desulfitobacteriales; family Desulfitobacteriaceae; genus Desulfosporosinus. The sequence continues at coordinate 134,728 of DOPM01000060.1, read as the reverse complement.
TCTGCGACCCTGCTTGATGCTTGCCCAGCCAATACCTTTGTGTTTGCTTTCTTAATCGGTAAGAACATTAGTCCTGAGCCAAGAAGAATGAGCAGCCATTTTAAGGCCATGGTTGTGCCCATACTGTTCAGGAGAGAAAGACTTTTTTGAGCGGCAAAACTTTCATTTGCTCCTAATTGTATATAATACAGTACCATAGCAACTACCTGAAGTATTACTGCCGCTCCAATGGTGATCGTTACTGTTCTTCTTATATTCCCTGCTTCTTTCCCGCCCAGGGCAATAAAGAGAACCGCTCTCCCATCGAGACAGCAGCGGCATAGAACTCAACAAATATAGAGCTGGACTGCCATTACACTCGCGAAATAATATATCGAAGCCATAACGAAAACGTCCTTCTTTGATCTTCCTCCAAAATCCAGCTAGAGTTCTAAAAGGATAAAGTAATTACCTTAGGGGACAATAATTCCGAGGTGGAATTATGAAAAAAACTCTAATTCTTGGCGGCGGAATTGGTGGCATAGTTGCTGCTAACGCACTAAAAAAACACATGGGGGCTTCAATGCAAGTGACTGTAGTTGATCGGGAAACCAATCACTATTTCGCTTCGTCTTTCCCTCTCTTAATGATCGGAGAGAAAAATCCCTCGACAATCACCCGTGAATTAAAACAATTAAGAAGAAAGAAAATTGAAGTTTTAAATAGTGAGGTTACAAAGCTTGATTTACCCGGACATCGGGTTACGACAAATCAAGGAGATTTATATTACGATCACCTTGTTATATCTCTTGGAGTGGAATACCATCCGGAGGCAGTATCAGGATTCAGTGAGTTTGCTTTAAATGCATATGACCTTAAAGACGTCATAAAAATCAATAATAGGTTAAACAACTTTTCTTCCGGACAGATCGTATTGTTCATTTCAAGCGCGCCTTATAAGTGTCCTCCTGCTCCCTATGAAATAATGTTTCTTCTTGATCAATTCTTTCGCAGTCGTCGGTTTCGACATAAAGTTAAACTTACGATAGTTACCCCGGATTATTCACCTGAACCTTTAGCCCCACCAAAAGTTGGCCAGAGAGTTAGAAAAATGCTAAAGGAAAAGGGTATAGAACTAATTACTGAAGCTAAGGTTTTAAAAGTTGAAAAGAACGTCCTGATCTTAGATCATGGAACAAAAATACATGCTGATCTATTGTTAGGTATAGCCCCGCATTGGACCCCGGAAGTGCTGCGTGATACAGACTTGGTAGATAGCCGCGGCTTCGTTAAAGTAAATCCGTTTACCTTGGAAACAAGATATCCCAGTGTTTATGCTATTGGAGATGCGAATGCTATCAGGCTACCTGTAATGGGAGCCTATGCTCCAAAAGCAGGAGTTTTTGCACATGCCCAAGCAGATGTGGTGGCGAGAAATATCATTTTGTCATCCAGGGGGTTGAAACCGAAATATCAATATAAAGGAAAAGGCATGTGTATTATGAATACTGGGTTTGGCCGCGCGTGCTACTCGTCAGTTCATTATTATAAGAAACCTCGTCCTTTCATAACGTTGCTACGACCAACAACGCTTGCCTATTGGGCGAAAGTTGCTTTCGAAAAATACTGGTTTATACGCTCGTTTTAACCACTCACCAAAACACTTCCTAATTACTAGTTGCTGCACAAGGAGCATTATTCTATACAATTCTTGGTAATGATCGAAGTACTTCGCAACGGCCTAGGCCACAGATTCACCACCATTCCAATTTATTGACATATTGTCTTAATAGCAAAACAGCAACAATGGCTTCAGTGAGTAAATCTGCAGAGGCGCTGGCAATGCTCGGCGAAAACCTTTCACGTATTGTTGGTAAGTTTAAAATATAGTCAACTAGAAACTTAATACCACTAACTCAATGTTTAATATGACATAGGTAGCCCCTCGTTCAAATGAATGAGGGGTTTTCCTTATCTTTAATTTCTTTGTCCTCGTTTGTCTTTTCAGCAGACAATAGTTACTTAGATATAGACAATCAAACTCAAATTAGCTAATTGACTCACCGCTTACGTGTCTGTGGTTCGCTCTGCTGTTTTGATCTTGTAATGTCCTAAAAGCCTATCATGGATCTGTGCAGATCTCATCGATTGATGCTCACAAAGCCATTTGAGGATTACGGGTTCAAATTGAAGGTACAATAACTTAGCTATAGGTTCTCTCTTAAATCCTTGAGATTTAAGTTGTTAAATTTGACTGTACACTTTAATCTCCTTCATCTTTTCTTCCTCTCATGCTTGTTATCTATGTCTTCGTTCAGCATGAGGGCTAAGCTGTATAATTTCAAGATGAAAGCGATCAGTTTGTGGCCAAATTCCGATCAGTTTATTTGACCATTCACAGGTGAGTAAGTTGAGGTTATAACATGGTAAAGGTCTACGTATAGTTGACAATATCAAAATTCAATAATAAAATTAACCTAACTAATATTAGGTAGGTGATATCCATTGACTAGGGAGCTCATAAAAAAAACAGCATTATCGTTATTTGTTAAAAATGGTTATGAGGGCACAAGGTTAGTAGACATAGCCAAAACAGTAAATATTAAAACTCCTTCGATCTATTTTCATTTCGAAAGCAAGGAGCAACTTTTCATTGAATTATTTAATGATATGAGAACAAAAAAATTAGATAGCATTAAGGTACTTCATAAAAAATTAAATAAATTTGACTCAGCAAAAGAACGACTGTTTTGTCTTTATAGTGATTGGTCTGATCGGGGATACGAACATAATGAAGAAGTTGTTTTTTGGAAGAGAAGTGCTTTATTTCCACCGAGTTTTCTCAAAAAAAAAATTAATAATGATCTGATAATCTACCAAAAAAAATTTGTTGATGAATTACTCAGACCAGTAATTTTGGAAGGAATCAAATCAAGTGAATTGAAGAACCTGGATGTAGATAAATGTGTTGTTGTATTTTTAAGCATAATTCAGGGAATGTTCAGTGAATTTCATTATTCAAAACCTGAAGCATACAAAGAAAAGATCACTATGTTATGGGAATATTTTTGGGAATCAATAAAAAAATAATAGTTTTTTAGATGATAGCTAAAATATTTGATTCATGGAATAAGAAGTTGGTTCGGAAATAGAAGTGTAAGACTGATGAAGAAAGTGAGGTTGAACCCATGCGGAAATTTGTAGATGATGTTACCATTCAAAACGCTTTTATGCAGGCTTTAGAGATTATCGAAAGTGTTGGTGTTCGCTTTGAAAGTGAAGTCGTGAGGGAACTTTTTAAAAAGCAGGGGGCCCGTGTTGAAGGAGATAAAGTATTTATTCCCCGCCACTTGATAGAAGCAGCCCTTGAGTCTACTCCGAAACTGGACTATAGTGTGCCTGCTAAAAAGAGAGTTGTCGCTGCCACGCCTTTTAGCAATGCGCCTTTCATCCTTGACGATGATACTGGAGCTATACGTCGCTGTAATATCGAGGATGCCATAAAAATGTATCAGATTAATGAGACCTCTTCCCTTTACGATTGCGCTAATCCCGGCTGTGCCGATCCTGAAGGCAATGATGCCCCGGACCAATTTATTGCCCAAATGGCCATGGTTTTAAAATATTCGGATAAGTATCCCAGCATCGGTTTGCGAGCTACCGGCAGCAATTCACAAAATGGCGACGTCTATGGTAGCGCTCGGCGGGCATTTCGGTTGGTTCGTGAATTTTACGACGTCTGGGATGAGCCTGTTATGACCCAAGGAATCTGTCCGAATCCTCCCTTGGCTTATGACCGGGAATGCCTTGACAACCTCTGTGCCGCCATTGATGAACAACAGGCCATATCCATTTTTCCTTGTTCTTTGGGATTTATGACCGCTCCTGAAAGTATCATGGGGACTGTCATCCATGATTTTGCCATGGCCTTGGCGGGGTTAGCCTTTATTCAGCTTAAATCCCCAGGACATCCCACTTCTTTATGTGAGTTTTCTACCATAAGCAATATCCAGACTTTGCAACCGAATTATGGCAGTACTGAAGGTGTTTTTATACAGGTCATCTTTTATGAGTTGTGCAAATTCTTAAGCTTACCCTGTGCGATTTGCGGTAGCTATGGTGACGGAACTGCTGTTGATTATCAGGCAGGTATGGAAGCACTGCTGACAACGATGCTTCCATTTAGCCTGACAGAGGTAAATGAGGTATGGTGTTATCCGGGCATTATGGCTGGATTTTCCTGCGGAAGCTTCCACAAGGCGATTCTCGACGAAGAGATGATGCGTAATACCAATCGGATGCTCCAGGGGGTGGAGATGAAAATCGACCCTAAACTACCGGGACTTCTTGCCGACGGGCAGGATGCTGGTAGTTTTCTTGGCATCGGCTCTATGGATACGTACCGGCGGGATAATTATCTGACCAAAATCTTCAATAAGTGGGGTATTTCTCAAGTCGATTATGCCGAGAAAACCAATCTTGCCTACAAAGTTCATCAAGTTTTGGAAAGTAGAATAGCTACTTATCAATTACCTGAACGCAGTACAGCGCAGAAAAGGCTATTACAACAGTATTTACCGTCCAAGTGCCAATACTGATAAATTCTGATTGGCAATTTCGAGGATAACATAGTGGGTATAGATTTAAACAGTCAATACTGAATTTCTTGGGGGCTCAGCAGTCCCTTGTAATTATCCCTGGATTCCTCACTGTTAGAGCTTTGGACGTTATTATCCTCAATTTTTAAATAACCTTACCTTCACGTTATCCATAGCAAATTATCCGAAGTTAGGGTTAATGATGCGCTTATTAGATATAGCCACCCGTGAGTATAACGGCCTAGGTATTCAACAACACAAGCTGCGTTTTTAAACGGCGGTTTGCAGTAAACGACCCACTCTTTGTCATAGAGAGAGGATAGAAGTTTTTCGAATTCCTTATCGTCCGAAAGGATGGGCTTCTCATTCACATAAACCATATACTCTCCAAACATTTTCTTATATCTAACAGCACCAACGCCACTGATCTGTTCACACACATATTCTATAAAATCTGTTGTTGTCCTCTGATACTTATTTTTTTATTTTGATGCACGTAGTTTTGTACCGGAAGGATTGGTTCATCAAAACCAGAAAATTAACTATTCCCCTCGGAACACGGGCTTTCTTTTCTCAGCAAAGGCTTGAACCCCTTCCTGAACATCTTTAGTTCCAAAACATTGCTTAATAAAAGCGTATTCTTTTTTTAGAATCGTTGTGAGATCCGTGTCAGGGCTTGCAGCAAGCAATTTTTTAGAAAGAGTCATTGCTACCGGCGGTCCTGCCGCTAATTCCCTAGCAACATTCATCACCTGTTCCTGAAATTCGTCACCCGGAAATATCCCGTTCACCAATCCAATTCGTTCCGCTTCCTCGGGGTAAATGTCCCGACCAGTTAAGATCAATTCGGCAGCCTTTGCCTGCCCGACCAACCGCGGTAAAAAATAAGTCATTCCCGCATCAGGGCTGAGTCCACGTCGTATATACCCGGCCGTTACCCTTGCATCCGCAGACATAAAGCGCATGTCACAAGCTAGAGCTAGCGCGAATCCTGCACCAGCCGCAATCCCGTTAATTGCAGCGATCACTGGTTTGTCACATTGTACAATCCCCAATGCCTGGTGACCAACCCACCCCAATTCATCTAGTTTTTTATAACGCGAATCAGCAACCGGATTTCGCTTTGCATAGTCTTTCAAGTCAAGACCTGCACAAAAGCCTCGTCCACTCCCGGTAATCACTATGATACGAACTTCATCGTCAGCAGATGCCTTCTTAATTGCCAGGATAATCTCGGAGCTAAGTTTATCATTGACAGCATTGAGCCGCTCAGGTCTATTTAGTGTCAGTGTGCGAACCCCATCTTTCGTTTCGACAATGATATGGTCCATTTTTATTCCTCCCTAACTGAATATTCTATATTTTTTGAGGAGTATAGGGTTTAAATATATCCAAACTTTTCTATTCCTCTTCGCTTAGGGTTACACCTTTCCTTTTTTATCTTCATTCTTATTCACATAGTTTTCAACCGTGTCCACTTAGGCCCACCCCCAAGATTAACTAATTATCTTAACTGCATTTTCTGTGATTCCAACGTACATCTTCACAAAAATCGCTTCCTACCGTTAATTCATAACATCCATTAAGAAAGTATCTTATTCCTTCAACCCTCTCAACCAAATCGGTTAATCTAGCCCAATCGCCGGTAAGGTTCTTGGCAATATCAAAATAGGCTGTTCCAGAAAACCGATCCTTTGGGATAAACTCACAATTAGCAATGATCAATTAACTGATATTTAGGAAAGCTGGTTTCTTTGTAAACAACAGCTTCTTTCTCATCATTAAAGCTTAACCATCCACCATCACGTTTCAAATGTCCTAAACCTTTATAACTTGTTTCGCCCTTCTTTATCCAGTATATACAACTATCATCAGTATGTAATGTACACGTTCTTAATGGTTTATCGACATGTTGGTTGGTATAGGCCACATCCATATTCAAATTCTTCAGTCGGTCCCGCAAGCCATTTTCCCCAATCTCTCTGAGATACACAACAACCTCAGTAGAATAGTGTACGAAGTCTTCAGAGGAATTATTCTGACTAAAACTGCTGGAGAACCAATATACGTCATCTGTCAGTACATCCTTTATTTGCGTGACCTCAGGAAAACTAAGTTTCCTATCAACAAGCCCTTGTACTTTAAGAGTCAGATCCAGCCTGCGAAAATTATCGATTGAGGGATTCTCTATCTCTGAAGTACCAACTTCCATATATTACCTATCCGTTAAATGCCTCAGTGCAGCAATTGGGGATATCACCATAGTTCTTTCAGAAAGAGGGTAGAGTTCCAAGCCTTTCAGTGTTGCTTGGGCTTGTGTTGTGTCCGAACCCAGCAGCTTGACCACCTCGATCAGCTCTTCCAAGCTCTCTGGATCCTTGGCAAACTGCCTCACATCCCCGCCAACCACCCGCTCAGCATCAGCACGGGTATAGCTGAATTGAAAGGGTGTGGAAGAAAGCAGTTTATTATGCCAGAACCCGGTATGGGTCACCTGATCCAGATTATCGATCAGAGCAAAAAGCAGGATAGAGTTTCTCAAAAACTGATCTTCACTCACCTGAAGAGAATCATCTTCCAGCTCGTAGTAAGACGTCAAACCATAGGGAGGATTATCCGTTGACAATACGAAGTTGCCGCGGGTTATTCCCTCAGGCAGTGGCATCTCATTGAGCAGGGCACCCACTTTCGAATTATTTCCCACGTAAGAGGTTTTGTTGTTCAGCAAATATTCAACATTATATAAGGAAGCGGCAGATTGGGGGGACGATGTTTGTGGTTCATTCATCGGATTGGAGGCCAGAAGCACCGCCAAAATCAACACAGCAATAAGCGAGACACTTAATGCCCAATATGGCGGTTTCCTATAACTGAGGATATTTTTAATCCGGGCTTTCACATTGCTTTCCCCAAAGGCCAAAGGGGTTGGACTGGGCATTTTCTTCTGAGCCGCTAAAGCCAGGAGTGAGGAACTGTAGTTAACGACTTCCCCTGTCTCTGCAGTTTCCACAACCCGTTCATCGCAGGACATCTCCATATCTTTGCTGAACAAAGAAAAACACAACCAGATCAGCGGATTGAACCAGTGGATCACCAAGGCAAAATAGGCTATTGGTTTAATGAGATAATCCAGGCGTTTGATATGAATCTGCTCATGGCGTAAAATGTACTCCCGCTCACGCCCTGTGATCCTGAGAGGCAGATAGATCCTGGGCTTGATAAAGCCACAGACAAAAGGGGTCTGAATTAAGTCCGTCTCGTAAATGTTGTCTTCGACCCAAGTTGCGGTGCTGATCCGGCTCACTAAGCGTTGATAAGAAAGGATGGCATAACCAAGCAATACCACCATGCCGGCCAGCCAGATCAGACCGGCCAAAGAAATCCAAACCTGCATCGGGTTTATGCTGGCGTAGGGAGTTGCCGCAGGCAGTGCGGCATTGATTCCGGCGTTTACACTGTCTATTCCCGTATTCACCTGAGGAACAGCCATCAGCCCGATTTTGCGGGGAATATACTGAGCAGAAAAGGTATTATCGACTTGGTAGGAACCGATAAGCCCCAATAAACTAAAACCGGAGGAAAAGCTGACAGGGCAAATCAGCCGAAAAAGTACAATCGACCAAAGAGCATAGGAAAATAGTTTAGGCGCCTTGCGTAGAAAGAATCGGGCAGCCAGCACAGCCAGCGTCACATAACTGGCCGTCACACTCATATTGAGCACGGTCATAAACGCATCCTCATAAAATAAGCCCATCATCTAACCCTCCTTATGACGGTCAATAAGTCGCTTCATCTCTTCTGCTTCCTCGGCGGAGAGAGTCTTAGCCTCAAGGAAAGCTGCGATGAATTTGGGCAAAGAACCATTGAAGGCTTTTTCCACAACCGTTTCACTCTCATATTTTTGAACATGCTCCCGTTTGACAATAGAGGAAACCTGGGAATTCACATTTTGCAGGATTCCCCGGTCGCTCAGCTTGCGCAGTACTGTATATGTAGTGGTTCTTTTCCAGCCTAACCTCTCCTGACACAGCTCAGTAAGCCTTCGGGCACTGAGCGGCTCTGCTTCCCAAAGGATGCACATAAACTTAAATTCCGCATCAAACAGTTTATACTGTTCCATAATCCCCCTCACTTTCGTCTATTCCAATAGACAATAATAGTCTATCACAATAGACAAAAGTTTTCAATATACTCAAATCGCCACTCCAAAATCAATTTATTATTATTACAATTGATTCGAGATCACTTTTCAGATACAATAGCTTAGTTAAAGGTGAGAATTCTAACTATTAATCTCTTGCCCTAATGCAAGCGCCATTATTACCCATTCTTAATATTTAGAGGAGCTGCAAAATGAATAAGAATTTGGAAATGCGCGACGAAAAGATCAGTAAACTTCTTTGGAAATTTTCCTTGCCAGCGATTATCGCAATGCTGGTCAATGCCCTTTATAATATAGTCGACCGGATTTTTGTCGGGCAAGGTGTGGGATCTGTAGGGATTGCCGCCACAACGGTGGCATTTCCGATTATGATCATCATGATGGCAACGTCCATGTTGATTGCCATCGGAGCTACGGCCCTCATTTCTATCCGCCTTGGCGAACAAAAGAAAGAAGAAGCTGAAAAGATCGTCGGCAATGCCACTGTCTTGCTCATTTTGCTTCCGCTCCTGCTGGCAGCACTTTATCTGGCTTTCACTGATCCCGTCTTGAAGCTGTTCGGAGCCAGTGAAACAGTTTTGCCCTATGCCCGTGATTTTACTCATATCATCATGTTAGGTTCAGTCTCCGGTTCGATTGCCTTTGGTATGAACAACTTCATACGGGCCGAAGGAAACCCCCGCTATGCTATGCTGACTCAGATCATTGGTGCAGTAATCAACACGATCTTAAACTACATTTTTATCTTTAAACTCGGTTTAGGTATTAAAGGATCTGCTTTAGCTTCGATTTGCGGTCAAACCGTATCTGCGCTCTTTGTCCTTGGCTATTTTTTTTCAGGCCGCAGTATGATTAAAATCCACTTGAGAAATCTTAAGCCGCAAATGCCTATTGTTCTGGGAATCCTTTCAATCGGATTTGCTCCCTTTGCCATGCAGATCGCCAACAGCGTTCAACAAACGATTTTGAATAAAACTCTAATGGCCTATGGCGGAGACCTGGCACTTTCTGCCGTAGGGATTATCATGAGTATAGCTACAATCATATTTATGCCCATTGTTGGTATCAGCCAGGGCGCTCAGCCTTTAATCGGCTTCAACTACGGAGCGAAACAATATGACCGGGTTAAAGAAACTCTAAAGAAATCGGTGTTTGTCAGTACCATTATGGCCGCAATCGGTTTTATCGTTATTTGGATCTGGCCTAATCAAATTGTGGGGCTTTTCAGCAAGGGGGATCTGCCGCTCACCGAGCTTACTGTCCATGCGATGCTGACCTTCTTTGCCCTTCTCCCCTTCATCGGTGTCCAAATTCTCGGTTCTAGTTACTTTCAAGCCGTGGGTAAACCTGTACAATCCACTCTACTGAGTCTTTCCCGCCAGGTATTGTTGTTCATCCCGCTCCTGATCATCCTTCCTCGCATTTGGGGAATCGAGGGAGTATGGAGAACAGCTCCAATAGCAGATACTTTGTCTGTTCTGATTACGGTTACAGTTATCCTATTTGAGATGAGAAATCTCCCCAAAAGTCCCCCTAAGCCGGTGGAACAGTCCTGAAGGAAATAAGGAGCAGTTTTTAAAGCTGCTCCTTATTTGTCGACTGCAGGAACTCTACTATCCCAGTTAGCGGCCCTTTTCCTGAGCCATTCGTTGAAATTTCTCTTTAACGTTCGCCGGCGGTATTAACTGAACTGAACGGCGAGACATGGTCAACGATCCACTCGGACAGGCGGCGGAACATACTCCACAGCCAATACAGATCTCATTTTTTATGACAGGTACTTCACTGCCATCCTCTTGTGCTGTCATAGTAATTGCGTGAATTTGGCACTTATCAGCACAAATCCCGCAGCCAATACAACTTTCTAATTCTACGGATGGAATGAAATTACTAGGATGGGTAGCAAAGACTTGTTGCTCATTAATACCCCGGAGAACTTTGCAGCAACAACCACAACAATTACAGATGTAGGTTGGTTTATTCATTACGTTATCACACAGATGCACTAGGCCAAGTTCCTGTGTTCGTTTAAGCACATTAAGGAGATCCTCAACAGTTGCTGCTTTACCCCAACCTTTGCGTATGATCCATTCAGCTGCACCGCCCAGGGAAATACAAACCTCCTGTGGTGCATCACAGGCTGTGCCTAGATGAGAGGCCTCGTGGCGGCAGGCGCACGTAGTTATGGCACCCCCTCCGGATTGCTTGATGATTTCCGTCGCCTTCTCATAGTCCAATACCTCAGTTTCAACCGCCAGCGGCAGAACATTTTCATAAATCAGGGTTCGCATAACTTTAGTATCCAGGCCAGCAATTTCCTTCATTACACCCGGGCTGTGAAAATAAGTTTCAAATAACTCCGCTAACTCCTTAAGGTGAACATGATCCCCTGTTCGCATAAAGGTATATTCAAAGAATCCAACTAACATAGGGGCCAACATATAATAAAAGGTGTCCTTACGCGGAATATCCAGAACCAAACCCTTATCAGACATTCCATCCAGGATTACTTTTAATTCCGTTTCCTCAATGCCGGTGAGAGTCGAGATTTTTTTCAAGGGCATAGGAATAAACGAAAACTTACTGCCCACTAAAGCTTCGCCTTCCGTATAGAGACGATGAAGAATTGCCATGAGGTGTTCATTTATTGGCGCACCTTCAGGAGTCTTACTTAGACGTTCGGCAAGGGCATGATATATCTCTTCTTTAGCATTAATACTGTGGCCCAAATTTATTTCCTCCCCTCAGCATAAGCCTCATGAACTGCGTCAAGAACTTTGCGCGGTTTAACTGCATCTCCGATCGTGCTTAAATTCTCTAACTTACCTTGGAGTGCATTGAAGAGTTCATTGTGAGAATAAGAACCTACTGCTAAAACCACCGTATCGGCTGGAATAACTGTCTGAACACCATCATTGGCACTCTCTACCAGAACACCGCCCGAGCGAATTTCAAGTACAGTATGTTTGCTCAGACAATTCACCTTGTAGCGCTTCAAATCTGCTAACATAGACCATTTGGTACTAGGACCAATATCTCGTCCGATTTCTTTGGCCATTTCTAAAACAGTAATCTTTTTTGTTCCCTGTGTCAATAAGCGATGTAGTTCTTGATCCGTTTCTGCTTGCTGTAACATGAGGAATCTTAAGGTTTGATTATCAATTGTACCCGTTTCCGCTAAGAGCAGAGCAGTATCCACACCCACAGCTCCACCACCGACGATAATGACGTTTTGCCCCGTTTTTTTCCGACCTAATAATACATCCCAAGCCTGAACTACCTCTACCCCTTCTTCAATTTTGATAGTCGGTGTGATGGGTCGAGCTCCAGTTGCAAGTACGACTCTATTAAACTCTCCCTTTTGTACAGCGGTCAAAATCATGTCCGGAGCAGCTTTGATATTATACTGAATCTTTACCCCTAGTTCCCGACAAGCATTGGCTAAGTAGTTAGCAAAGTATAAGAAATCTTGCCTTCCGGGAGGAGCTGCTGCCAGGGCTAATTGTCCCCCCGTCTGTTCACTCTCTTCCCAAATGGTAACCTTATGTCCTCGCAAGGCTGCGACTCTTGCAAATTCCATCCCTGCGGCGCCAGCCCCAATCACGAGTATCTGTTGAGGTTCCGCAGTTTGGCTGATTGGCCCCAGTTCTGCCTCCCGGCCTGCCTCAGCATTAACTAAACAGCTTACTGGTTTTAGGCGAAATATATGGTCTAGACAACCTTGATTACATCCAATGCAAGGGCGAATACGTTCTGATTGACCACTCATAGCTTTTATAGGCAGTTCTGGATCCGCCAATAGGGGACGTGCCATCCCGATAAAGTCTGCTAATCCCTCTTCTAAGATGCCCTCTGCTAATTCAGGAGTGTTGATCCGATTACACGCTATGACAGGAATAGAAACTGCCGTTTTGATTCCATGTGCCAGGTAGGCATAAGCTCCTGGAGGTACATTCATAGTAAGCTGAGGAACCTGAGTTTCATGCCACCCGCCGGTTACATTGAGGGCGTTAACACCGGCCTTTTCTAAAGCTTGACAGAAAGCTCGAGATTCTGTGTTCGTGTGGCTGCCCGGAACAAAGTCATTCCCTGCCACTCGAACGATGATCGGAAACTCTGGTCCGACTGCTTCACGTACAGCCTCTACCACTTCAAGTCCAAAGGTCATTCGGCTCTGAAGGTCACCACCATAGCGGTCCGTACGTTGATTGGTAACAGGAGAAAGAAATTGAGAAATTAGATAGCCTGCGCTGGCAATTATCTCAACTCCGTCAAACCCTGCTGTTTGAGCTCTTTTTGCAGCGCTGGCAAAAGAAGCGACTACTTCCTTGATTTTTTCTTCTGTTAACTCCTCGGGAGTTTCCCTTGTCAATCTGGAAGGGATCGCAGAAGGTGCCACAGCTGGTTGACCCGTTAAAGCAGAATGAGCATATCTCCCCGCCTGATAAAGCTGAGGTACAACTTTTGCCCCTTCAGCATGAATAGCATCGACTAAACGGCGAAGTCCAGGGATGAAGTGATCCTCATCAAGCCGAGTCATTCCGAAAGCATTTCCGATTCGGTCGATGCCGCACCCACCTACAACGATCAGACCCGCTCCCCCTCGGGCTCGTGCTCGGTAAAACTCGATTAGTTGATCATTTACTTCTCCCATAGGGCTATATCCTAGATGCATAGGGGTCATTACTATGCGGTTACGAAGCTGAAGTGTACCGATTTGAGCAGGTGAAAAAAGAATTGACATACTAAGTAAAACCTCCTCTTTCAATTAACTTAGATTTACTCGTATAATATATTTTCGACTCGACAGCGGACATACCGGTGTAATGGAGTACCAGCGATGGCGTCTCGATGCGTCTTCTTGGTTAACCGATTGACATTAGCCCCATATTCCTCGTCATTATAGGAAAGCCCAAAACCATGGGGAATGATGATAGTTCCGGGTCTGGCGGCTGAAGTTATCTCCAGTTCGATATCCACAGACCCTACCTCAGTCGTTACTCGAACAATCTGTTGATCATTAAGGCCAAGCCTGACCGCATCATCTGGGTGCATAGCCAGGGTGCAGGCGCGACGCCCTTTGTTCCACTCAGGATTACGCATCAGGGTATTGGCATTCATATCCATATGTCTTCCGGCCATGAGAATAAAGGGATAAGCTTCATCAGCTTGTAATTGTTCTGATTCCGACTCTGGGGTAATACTGTAGACCCATTCCTCTACTTCCGGAATGTACAGATTGATTCGTTTATCCTCCGTACGCAGGTTAGCCAAGTTGTTATCCGGGTCAACATACCCAATCCACATACCTTCTGGGTGATCCACGAGGGCCTGGAAGATTTCATCCCCCATCATTGGACCTGGTGTAAAGCCTGCCCGAGCTGCATTTTCACGAAAATCCTTAGGGACCGTCTGAAGTAAAAACCACATCCAGGCCAGGTTTACTGAGCCCAATTCTCTTCCTAAGGTTTTAGCCACAATAAAGGGTAGTGCCGCAGAGTTCTTTGGATTGGATTTGACATAAGTGAACAACGCCTGACCATATTCCAGACGGGATTTCTCCGCTGCCTCATACAACGACTCTGGAATCTCCGGAATCATCCCTAATTTATCGGCAAGCCGGGTCCAAATCTCGCTCCCCTCCATGCCTTCGCCCACACCCTTCACGACGGGCTGACGCATCTGGCAGTAAATTTCCGGGTAATCCCAGGAAAAATAAGTTGTATCCCAGCGTTCATAGGCTGATAGATCAGGGAGAACATAATCTGACGTCCTAGCTGTCTCAGACATAGCGATTTCCACAGTAACCAAAAGATCCAGCTTGGAGAAGGCTTCTTCGTAGGCTGTTGTATCAGCAAAGGAACGTAAGGGGTTACTCGAACTGATGAGCACTGCACGCAGTCGCTCTGGGTGGTCGTTTCTAATTTCCTCCGGCATCACATTCGGCGGGTACATACCCATGATAGCAGGAAAATCGGTAGCAACTGTACGCCAGAACTTAGAATTTCTCTCATCGCTGTGGGAGCCCATAGGCATCAGACAACCTGGAATCACGTTTCCGCCGGGTACACCCAGCCTGCCACAAACTGTGAGCAAAATAATTTCTAGATAGGTAGTCAATGTACTATGCCGGCCCATGAGTACACCAAGATCAGGGTGGAGGGAGGATTTTCGGGTTGCGAAGAGGCGTGACACCTCTCTAACCTGATCAAAGTCAAGTTCACAAACCTTACAGGCCTCACGAGCATTAAACTCCATAAACCAAGGGCTAATCTGATCAAACTGACTCACATAACGATCAATATACTCTTTGTTATGCCAGCCTTCCTGAAGTATGATCGCGATCATAGCTCGTGTCAGGAGTGCATCTGTGCCCGGACGCAAAGCCAGATGAATATCTGCCCTTTCCGCCGTTTCCGATCGGCGTGGATCGATAACCACCAGGAGTTTCTCAGGATCCTTAGCTATCTGGTCAAGTATCCGTCTGGCCTGGGGAATTTGATGGCTCATCCATCCGTTCCAACCAATGGCAACCAACATATCCGTATGATGGTGGTCGGGAATGGTCGCATTGTACTGCCTTCCCACCGTTCGTCCGTATCCCCAATACAAACCCGTCAGTTCTCCGGCCAAGGCATTATAGTAATACTGAGAGCCCAGGGCTCGAAGTACGCGAAGTCCGAAAACTGCTTCAGTATGGCCGCCCAAACCGCCAAGTCCCATTACGGCCAGTGAACGGGGTCCATGTTCCGCGATAATAGTACTGAGTTTCTCTGCTATCTCAGTCAGGGCCTGATCCCAGGTGATGGGTACAAAATCTTGACCCACCTTTTTTAGGGGATGGGTTAATCGCTGAGCATGATGCTGGTAATAGGCAATATTAAGTCCTTTCCGACAAGCATATCCTTGACTTCGGGGATTGTCCTTATCGGGTCTGACCTTCATTATCCGATTATTCTCCACTTGAACCTCTAAACCACAATTTTGAGCACATAGTACACAACTGGTTTTTTTCCAATCATTCACCCGGCAATCCTCCCTCTTCACGCACCAAATGAGGTCTGAATATTCAATTATTTTTATGTAAAATTTTTTTCATCCCCCCTTGTCACAAATGTAAATACAGTTTTAGAAAAGCTGACGCTTTATTCCTGAGAGAACTTTTCTAAAACTTTCTCGAAGGTAGCAAACTCCTCATCCGAAAAACGTTCCTTAATTTCTTGATCAAGCCCCTCGGCTAGGTGGGCTATTTCAGAAATTTTTTGCTTGGCTTTTTCCGTTAGAAATACCAAGAGGGAACGTCTGTCTTCCGGGTCATTTCTCCTCTCCACTAAATCCAGGCGCTCCATGCGATCTAAGATGGAAGTAAGGGTTGATCCATCCATGTCCAAACTTTTCGCAAGGTCCTTAAATTTTAAGCCATCTCTTTCCCACACTGCACTCAGTACATAGAATTGTGACGGAGTAATTCCATACTGTGAAAGATTGCTCTCGTAATAGCGGTGAACCTTCCGCATCACGCGACTCAGTTTGTAGCATATATATTTTGACGGACTTCTGCTGTTGTCATTTGATGCGACCATTATCTCACCTCGTTTTAGTACTTGTTCGTTGGTAAGGAAATCAATTGTGTGTCAATTGTTTGTGTACCAATGATTTTGTTTAAAGTATAGCGCAGTTTGATCTTGATGGCAACATATTTTATATGGGACTCTTCAGGTCGTCCCCCTTTCACCCTTTCATCATCTTATTTAGTAGTGGGTGGTTATGAAATAATTTACAAAGGAGGGGAATATCAAGTGGATAACGACAAATTCCAAGAAGCAGTTCTCAAGCATCTTGCTGAAATCGGCGGCAAACTTAAAGATCACGATGGACGATTTACGACGATAGATCAGAATTTCCCTAAAATTACTACCCGCTTGGAGCGAATCGAAGCACCTGTCCGCGTTTACAAGATGACAAGGGGACGAGGTTGTTGAACCATTTATAAATGGTGTCAACAACCCCGTCCCTCATGTTCCGCTCGAGTACTTTAAATCACCTCAAAATCTAAATTAGCTCCGCTAAACTGACTGTTATAAAGATCCGCATAGAAACCATTCCGGTCAAGCAGATCCTTATGGTTACCCATTTCAATAATCCTCCCCTGATTCATCACAAGGATCAAATCTGCATCTCTAATGGTAGAGAGCCTATGGGCAATAACAAAGCTTGTTCTTCCCTTCATCAGCTCGGTCATCGCTTTTTGGATAAAGACCTCAGTTCTTGAGTCAACACTACTTGTTGCTTCGTCAAGAATTAAGATAGCCGGATCCGCTAGGATCGCCCGAGCAATGGTGAGCAGCTGTTTCTGTCCTTGAGAAATATTCGAGGCTTCTTCATTTAGTATTGTATGATAGCCCTCAGGGAGTGTCTTGATAAAATGATGGGCATGAGCGGCTTTTGAAGCTTGAATTACTTCTTCTTCAGTGGCTCCTTCACGTCCGTAGGCAATATTCTCAAGGATTGTACCATTAAACAGCCAGGTCTCTTGAAGAACCATACCGAACATACTGCGTAGAGCACCACGCTTTATGTCTCTGATGTCCACTCTATCAATCGTTATTCTCCCCGCATTTATTTCATAGAAACGCATTAATAGATTAACCAGTGTTGTTTTGCCAGCCCCCGTCGGCCCAACGATAGCAATGGTATGACCTTGTTTGACATCTAGATTGATTGCCTTAATGAGTGGGTCTTCTTCTTTGTAGCTAAAATCCACGTTTTCAAATCGTACATTCCCCTTAGGAAAAACTATCACCTTTGCATCAGTAGAGTCTGGTACTTCTTCGACCTCATCAAGTAGTTCAAAGACACGTTCAGCAGAGGCAACCGTTGATTGAAAGATGTTGGCGATATTGGCGGTTTGAACAATTGGCTGGGTAAATTGTCTGGAGTATTGAATAAAGGCTAGAATATCTCCAATGGTATCAGTCCTCTAGTTGCAAAAACACCACCAACGACGCAAATAATCACATAGCCTAAGTTGCTGACCAATCTCATCAGTGGCATAATGATGCCCGAAATAAACTGGGCTTTATAGCCGGCTGTATAGAGTTTTTCATTGATCAAGTTAAAGGTTGCTATGGATTCACCTTCACGCCCGTAGGCCTTAACGAGTTTGTGACCGGCATACATTTCTTCAACATGTCCATTAAGTTCACCCAGGGATTTTTGTTGAGCCGCAAACTGTTTTTGCGAGCGTTTGGCGATGCTAATAGTAACAATCATATAAAGTGGCAGGGTTAAAATGACAATCAAAGTTAGTAAAGGACTAATCGACAACATCATAACGATAACCCCAATCAGGGTGACAATCGCGGTTATGAGTTGGGTGAGACTTTGCTGCAGGGTCGTAGAAATATTGTCAATGTCGTTGGTAACACGACTTAAAATCTCACCATGAGTCCTGGAATCAAAGAACTTTAGCGGTAAATTAGCAAGCTTCTCATCCACTTCCTTGCGCAACTTGTAAACCGTTTTCTGGGCAACTCCAGCCATAATATACTGCTGCACATAACCAAATGCGGCACTGATGAGATATAGTCCGATAAGGATTAGTACGATATTCCCAATATAGGCAAAATCTAAGGATGGAACAGGCTTACCCATCTGAACCGCCATCATTTTTGCGCCAAAGCCTTCTCCAATTTTAGTGATCCCTTTCCCCATAATTTTCGGACCCAGAATACTAAAAATCGTACTCAAGCCTGCGAATAGAAAAACAATGAGAAATTTAGTTCTCTGGGGCTTTAGATAATTCAGCAACCTATAAAAGGTTCCCTTGAAATCCTTGGCTTTTACGACCGGTTTCCCAAAGGCTCCCATAGGACCTCCTCCCGGTCCACCGCCGGAAAAACCCTTATCCTTTTTGGTACTACGTTCTTCACTCATCCTAGTTCCTCCTCGGAGAGCTGTGAAGCCACGAGCTCACGATACACCTCACAAGTATTTAACAGTTCTGTATGGGTTCCCATTCCCGCGATTTGTCCGTCATCTAAAACTATAATTCTATCTGCATCCCTAACCGTTGAAACACTCTGAGCAATCAAGAATACGGTTGCCTCAGCAATTTCCGGTCTTAAAGCCGCCCGGAGTTTGGCATCCGTTTTAAAATCCAAAGCAGAAAAACTATCATCAAAAATGTAGATTTCAGGTTTTCTCACAAGTGCTCGAGCAATGGATAGACGTTGCTTCTGTCCTCCAGAAAGATTGGTTCCACCCTGGGCAATAGTGTGCTCAAAACCCTCTTCTAATTCCGAGATAAACTCAGTAGCTTGAGCAACATCCGCTGCATGCTTAATCTCTTCTAGAGTGGCATCTTGCTTGCCATAGCGAATATTTTCTGCAATCGCACCTGAAAAAAGGACCGTCTTTTGAGGAGCAAAACCTATCTTAGCACGTAGTTCTTTCTGACTCGTTTCTCTGACATCTACCCCATCAACTAAAACCCTTCCCTTTTCTACATCATAGAAACGTGCGATTAGATTGACTAAGGTTGTTTTACCTGAACCAGTCCCCCCAATAATTGCGGTCAGTTCCCCTGGTTTCGCTCTAAAGGTTATATTAGTGATGGCGGGTTGGTCTGCGCCCGGGTAGCGAAAGGAAACGTCTTGAAATTCAACAACCCCTCTTTTCTGATCGGCAATTTTTGGGGTTTCGGGATCCTTAATGTCCAATCCTGTCTCGAGTACTTCATTAATCCTTACGGCGGAAACCTCAGCACGAGGAATCATAATAAATAACATGACGAGCATCAATAAGGAGAATAGAATTTGGGTTGCATATTGAATAAAGGCCATGAGTGATCCGATCTGCATATCTCCTGAGTCAATTCTGAGGGCCCCAAACCAAACAAGCGCTACCGTTGTAAGGTTCATGATCAGCATCATGACCGGCATCAAGACAGCCATAATTAGATTTATCTTAATAGCGTTGTTCATAAGATCAGCATTGGCATCATCAAATCGTTCTTTTTCTTTATCAATCCGATTAAACGCGCGTATAACCCGTATACCGGTAAGGCTTTCCCTTAGCACGAGATTTAATTTATCCAACTTTTCCTGCATCAGTTTAAATAAAGGCAACCCTTTAAACAATGTTATGCCAATAATACTAAATAATATTGGGATTACAACAACAAGAACCCAAGCTAAGGAGACATCTTGTCGCAAGGCCATCACAATTCCGCCGATGGACATTAAAGGGGCGGTCACCATCATAGTTAGGATCAAAACCGACACTTGTTGTATTTGAGTCACATCATTGGTCGTTCTCGTAATCAGTGTGGCAGTACCAAATGTGTCAAATTCACGAAGAGAGAAGCTTTCGACTTTACTAAAGAGCTTTTCTCGTACTATTTTCCCAAAGCCAACGGCTGTTTTTGATGATAAATAGGTCGCTAGAATGGCGCATAATGTTCCTCCTGCTGCTATGAGCAACATAAAACCACCGATTCTAATGATATAGCTAATATCTTTATTGACGATACCTATGTCGACTAAGTCTGCCATTAACGTCGGCAAATAGAGATCTGAAATCACTTGTATAAATAGCAGCGAGACAATTGCAAAAATGTATGCTGTATAAGGTTTTAGTAACCTAAACAACTTTACCATAGGTATCACCTCCGTTATAGCTATTAATCTCTATTGTCATAGTCCCTTAACAGTTTCTTAAGGGTGCTCAATCCTTCGCATACCTTTTGAAGATCCTCTGAAGTACCTTTACTCATCACATGTTCAATATTCTGCTCAAACTTACTATGGAAGCATTGATGCATTTCCTTAAATTCTGGGGATATTCTTACATACACTACTCTTCGATCCGTATCACTTCTAACTCGTTCTACCATGCCCTGCTTTTCAAGCCTGTCGATTATGCCCGATACCGTACTATTCGATAAACTTAATTTTGTGCTGAGTTCGGAAATCTTAAGCTTTCTGTCCTTGCTTAATATTCCGAGAACCATGCCTTGCGGCGGAGTTATACCCGAATTCTCAAACACTTTGCTCATGCTGCTTCTGAAAAGCATCATAACTTCCCGGAAGAGGTTAGCGACTTTGGCACTTTGATTTAATGTATCCACATCTTCATCCCCTATCGTTCAATCCATATACTTCGCATACGAATACTTCGCATACGAAGTATATTACTCCACACTTAGTTAATTGTCAAACTTGAATTTCATCAGACGAAACACGGGGACAGGTGCACTGTTTCGCCTTTTCGGCGAAACAGTGCACCTGTCCCCGCGTTTCCCGCGTTTCGGGGCAATTCTTTTGGGTTGGAAAAAAATGCCCCCCGTTAACGTCTGACAAGGGGAAGATCTTTTGTCAAGCTTAAAAGGCGTGTCAAAAAAGGACCGTCCCCTTGTCACGCTTGTCATGTTCTACCTGACGATTCCACGATTTACAAAATCTTGTTTGAGAACCTCTAACCGTTTAGTTCCATCTATGCGTTTTTGTCTCATTTCCTCTTGGATAGCTTTGGTCTCCTCTATTCCCTTAACGATGGTTTGCCAGGATTTTTCTAAGGTTTCAATATTCACGGAACTCCCTGTGGCGAGCCTTGCTACCATTTTGGATTGGAGGGCTGTGTTTTCGGCATTTCTCAGTAAAAGCTCATTGGTCTTCTCATCTAATGCACTCATCGCTTTAGCTTGGACTGATTGGCGCTTTAACATAATAGCTTGTACCAAGCATTGTTTGAAGATAGGCATGGTGATAACAAATGCTGAGTTAATTTTACGAACCAAGTTGTAATTACCGTATTCAATAGCTTTTATCGTCGGCATACTTTGGACGGCGACATTCTCCGCCAGTTGCAGGTCATAAATTCTTTGTTCCATAATCTCTTGAACCTGCAAAAGGTTATTGACGTTCATTTGATCGACTTGGTTCCCCGTCTCATTAGCTTTGGCTTGAGCAGTAGGGATAATATTATTCTTTAGTTCGGCAAGGACAACCTGACCAGCATAGATATATTGCCCCAACTGCTCATAATATTCAACATTCTTATTAAACATATCCTCTAACTGCTTATTAGCAACACCGATTTCGGCTTCATACTGCTTGAGTGTGACGAACACCTTGTCAACTTCATCACCCATTGAATTATATTTCTTAAAGAGTGCTTCAACTGTATTCTTCGCCTTTGAAAAAATCTTTTCCAAAAAGCCCGGTGGTTTATCCTCGAAATCTTTGATATCAAACTTGTCCATAATTCTGTTAAGTTGGATTAAGAGTTCTCCCGAATCTTCAACCTTTGTCGCTTGCATAGAATTAAGAATGGCATCTGAAAACCTCGAAACTTCCTCTGCCGTATTTTTGCCAAACGACATAATAGAACTTACATCTTCAATGTTGATCTGACGTACAATACTGCGGACCTCCGGGCTCTCCATTACCTTTGTCATAACCTCATTTTTCTTTTTTTCGAGATCAAACTCGGGAATAGGTGCCGGTACTAAGCTTTTATCCTCAGTTAATTTGGTTGTAAAACCTTGAATTTCCATTTTTGTTCCTCCCTAATAAATATTTTCTAACAATCTACCAATTTAATCGCTTTCCTACGTAATAATTAGTATTCCAATTTCATAGCTACGCCGTCAAAAACAGAATGTCCAAATAGTACCTTAGGCTTGATTACCGAAGTTTAAAGAAGCGAGCCAAAAGCCCAGGTTTTTGGGCAGGAGTCGCCGAAATGCTCTCTAAAGATGGAAGAACTAAGTCATATTTTACTAAAGGAAACTGATGTAGATCAAAAAGACTAGGCTTTAGGTAATGTTCTAGGGTCTTATAATTAGTTGGCGTAAAGATAAGAACATCCAAGCCAATCAGATTAAAATAGGCTAGTAGAATAGAATCACTTTCACTGAAGGTTTCCTTTTCATTATCATAGATGATGACTTTCGGAATTTCTTGAGGATAATCAAAAACTTCAATGAGCTGGAGAAGTTCATCATTCATGGTTAAAATCGTCATGATAATCTTGAGCTTCAATTTTTTGTCCACTGGCTCTAAGAACATTCTAGAGAATAAAAGCTCATTAATTTTTGCAATTAGAAAATGTTGTAACGGTGCTTTAAGATAACCAAACTTGTAATGCTTACTTTTTACAACTTTCGTTTCATCTAAGCGCCCATGTTCGTCCAACAAATAGTTAGTTTGATATAGCTCTTGTTTAGTGTACCCTATTTTTGTGAAGGGAACATCCTCAATAAGCCTTGTATTAGGAGCAGTAGAGAGTTCTTTAAGGTCTTGCCAATAAGCATTGAGATCCTCGTTTACTCCGTTGATCTTTGCGAATAGGTTAGGGACATAAACTTTCTTATTCTGGATTCTGAACTCCGGTCGAAGTTTAGTGGGTTCCCTCCATAGTATCTTGAGTTCGTCATAGGTGGTTTTAAGAGTTATGGGTTGTGTCCCGTAGCTTTCAAACTGCCAAGGTTTAAAAAGTCCAACCTCTTCGCTATAGATTACTTCCTCAATCTCTTTGGACGCATTGTAAGCAATTGTGCTTTTGCGAATCAATCGCTCTTCCTGTGGAAAGGAGACCAAGGGAAGAGTATGCCTATTACTAATAAGATGAGTCAAGGCATTTTCCTCGTCAAAGCTTTGAAATGGATTATCTCCTTCTTCCTCGGAATGAACAAAAAGCACATCACATCCTAGCTTATGAAAGGCAGTTAGCAGAAAGATTTCATGAGCTTTAATCGGTCCATAGAACAGAACTTTAGGATTATACTCATAATTAAACCCTGGTCCATTAGGTTTTTGATTAGAATTCATACTTAACAATAACTTAGGCAAGTATCGCTTCAACCAGCTAATTATCTTCAAGGAGAAATTCAAAACTATTGAGGTATTGGCATTTCCACTTTTCTCTGCAAAAAGATGAACTAGGTCAACAAAGGTTTTTCTGATAGTATTGTCTAAAAGCGTATCATATGTTTGCGGAAGGATCTTGGCCTTAAGTATATGTTCGATAATCTCAAACCGATCTTTGAATGGATAACTAATAAGCTTCTGGGGAATTAAGGCACTCTCCTCTGCACTTGGTGCTGGGATGCCTTCAAGAAATTTAAGATAAGAACCCGCCATGTGCAAGGTCCTATCTAAATTATATAAACTATTATGATACTCAGCTTCCCAATCATCTGATGAGCTGGGAACCCCAATATAGCGCACGAAAAAAGTTGGAAGTATTGGATGAGGCCCGCCCACATAGCCGCTACGCTTATTTAACGGGATTAAGATTTCCTCAAGGATCGTCTCGGTTCTCTTCAGTTTAACTACAATAATAGGATCATTTAACAAGTTATTACTCAAATCCTGCTGTGGGCTGATTTGGGGATTGGTTGGCTTCATTTCTGGTTTAACAGGGGGTGTCTCAGTCTTCATATTCTCTTGAGGTTTCTGCCTTGGAAAAGCTCCAATCGGCAGCTCGTTTGAATGTCTAATAATCATGGAGAATTCATTGTGCTTATCTACTTTGTCAAACCGGTCTTTAAAGGAAGTATTTAGAACAAGCACATCACACCCTATAAGAGACATTAAAATAAGGTAATAGATTTCGTGTTTTTGTGGACTTCCCCAGTAAATCACTTTAGGGATATCGAGTGATTTCTTCAGGATTTGCTTACCGTAATCTCCAAACCATAGCAACATTTTAGTACAAAAATTTATGATCATACTGAGATTTAGTGTTTTCTCATTTTTAATATAGAGATTAAGGATTATACCAAAGGACTCTTTAATCTTCCGATTAACTCGAGTATCAGAGCTTAGTGAAAAATAGCCCTGGGATTCTAATACATTTAAAATCGCTCCATTGCTAAAATCCTTAAGGGGCACCGGCTCAAACAATTTCCTCGCTCGCTCTATTACCGCTGTATTGGTGCTGACAGGAATCACTTTTTCAAAAAGAAGATAGTTCCCCGTTATCTTGAGTTGTTCGTTTAAACGGATGATCTTTTCTAGGTACTCCCTTTCTTCATCGCATCCAATAATTCTATAAAAATATACATAAGGGCTTGTCCCCCTTTCTCTTGAAGGAGACAGTATATCTTTAAAAACATCATTGGATTGTTTTAAGACGGTTCTAGTTTCCTTACTTGTCTCCGTACTTTCTCACTCCTTATCCTTCCCAAGACGCCCATACATCCGGTTCATATCCTACTGTCGCTTGTTTGCCATTTCGTACAATAGGGGTATTGTAGAGATTGGGGTTATTTAGCAAAATCTCTTCCCTACCACTTTCAGAAATAATGTGATCCATATTTAATCGCTTATAATCCTTAGCATTGTTATTAATCAAATTCTTTAATCCAACAGCAGCCTTCACACTTTGGAGCTCTCCTTTACTTAAGCCCTTTATTGTCAGATCAATGAATTGGTATTTGATCCTTCTCTCTTTGAAATAACGTTCAGCTTTCTTAGTATCAAAGCATTTCTTGATTCCAAATAGTTGAATATTCATCCTTTACTCGTCTTCTCCTTAAATTTAGGATCTAATTAGATTATGACAATATTCATTATAAGTGATACTATCGTCTTTCTTAAATATTCTACAGTAAGTTACTGAATCCCTTCACAAGTCATATTTTAATGGATAAATTACACAGTGCTCCTTCAATAACGATAAACGCCCCTAGCTCAATTAAAAGCCAGAGGCGTTATTGGTGATCTTAAATTAAGCATTAATGACAGCAATAGTACATCTGGAAACACAGATTAACTTTTCCTCTTCATCCATAATCTTAATATCCCAAACCATTGTCGTCCTGCCTTTATGTAGAGGGGTACCCACAGCGGTAACGATTCCATCTCGTTTGCCACGAATATGGTTAGCATTAATCTCTAACCCCACGGCTCGTTGATTAGCTTGGTCGATCAAATTGAAAGTTCCTACGCTAGCAACCGTTTCAGCCAAAGCTACCGATGCTCCACCATGCAGCATTCCGAAGGGTTGCCTTGTAGCTTCCATAACAGGCATGGTTGCCACAACTCGCTCTTGATCGAGTTCAACTATTTTGATACCTAAAGCCTCCATAAGAGTATCTTTAGGAACTGGTCTAGCTGCTACTTTCTTCATAAATCCTCCTTAAATCACTTTTATTTTCTGTGTTTACGAATAATGAATTCTTAATTTTCTAACATTCATTATATTACTTTATAGAAGATAATGTAAGTCGTCAAGATCTCTTGGATAGATGAGACATTACGCAGTTAGACAGATAAGGCTAGCAAATCTTACTAGCCTTTAATAAATTCTTAAAATGAACAAAGACAATTTCACTTTTTATTAAGCTTACGATACAGCATAGTACGGTGAATCCCTAATCGCCGGGCCGCTTCCCCTATCCTACCTCCACATTCAGCCAAAACTTTATTTATGTACTCTTCTTCGACGGATTTAATAACATTTTTCAAAGTTCCTTGGTAAATCCTACTAGATTCTAGATTGCTTTGTTCATTTTCCAATAGTGTTTTCCTACTTACGAGAAAATCCTCTTCAAAATTTAAGACATCCCCCGTCGATGTAATAACTAATCTCTCAATCACATTACGCAATTCACGTACATTACCTGGCCAAGTGTAGTTAAAAAGTAACTTCGTCGCTTGGTTTGAGAATTGCTTCTTTAAAGCATATTTTCTGTTCAATTCCTCTAAAAATTTGTGCGCAAAAGCCAAAATGTCTTCAGGTCGATCTCGTAGAGATGGTAAATTAATGGGTATGACATTAAGCCGATAGTATAAATCACTTCTAAACAATTTTTGGCTTATCATTGCTTTTAAGTCTCTATTGGTAGCGGCAATAAATCGAACATTGGCATGGTATACGTTCGTATCACCCAGCCTTTGTACTTCACCTGATTCTAATACTCTTAGTAACTTAGACTGCATAGCTAATGGCAATTCAGCGATTTCGTCTAAAAATAATGTTCCTTTATCCGCAATTTCGAACAACCCCGGTTTTCCTTGCGGATTAGCACCAGAGAAGGCCCCTCGTACATAGCCAAAGAACTCAGACTCCAGTAACTCTTGGGGAATCGCTGCACAATTTACCGGGATAAACGGTTCTTTAGACCGGAGACTATTTCGATGTATATACCTAGCCATGACTTCTTTACCTGTACCGGTCTCTCCAATCAGCATAACCGTACTGTCTGCTTTCGCTATGACATAACTCGTTTTTATGATTTGTTTCATCTGCGGACTCTCTGCCACTAATTCCCTATTTGACGTATCTACATCGCTTAAATATTCTACCGCCGTCTTATATCGATGAACGGTTGTTCTTTCTTTCTCTAAAGCCGCAATATAGTTATCTACCATATTTTTATCTCGAGCATTGGTGATGACCATAACAATGTCACCATTTTCATCCATTAGCGGCTTACTGGTAACCATCTCCTGCACTCCGTGTTTATTTCTAACGATCCCTGATACAACAGAGCGGGTTTTTATGGCCTTCATGGTTGGGGACCAATCATAATTACCCTTCTTTACTAAGTCATCGACGTTTTTTCCTACTAATTCTCGGGCCGTATATCCCATAAATCTCCCTGTACCTGAGTTTGCTAAAAGAACATTACCAAATTGATCCGTAACAAAGATTGAATCATAGGAATTATCGATAATCTGTTGCAAAAACTGTTGTCCTGGAGTTGTGCGCAATTTCCCAGTCAGTAACTCCTGTTGAATAGGATACGATTGTTCGTGATCAGAAGCAACAGTCACTTTTATCTCCGTCCTCTCATCAATATTAATCACGGACAATTTTTGAAATCAAAAGCTATTTATGTCAAGAGAAGTGTATCTCTTGCTCTATATTGAATATTCTTTATTTTATGAATAATTCCTTCTACATATAATTAAAAATACTGAGCTCACCTTCCAAATAAAGATAGCCTTCTAGGGTAATCTACATATACCCCTAAAAGGCTATTAAAAATCACTATTTATTTCATCAGCTCTAATTACTTATTCTTAAACTCTGCCGGGCGTTTATTTATAAAGGCCTCAAGTCCCTCCTGCAGATCCTCTGTCTCAAAAATTTTTTCGACATGTTGCATTTCCATTTCAAGCGCATCCTGTAAAGGAACCTCAATTCCTTTATTAACGAGGTGCTTGGCGTAGGCCATTGCTATTCCTGCTCCTTTAGCTAGTTTTCGAGCCAAGTTGAGAGCTTCCGCTAGCGCAGTTCCCGCAGGCACCACTTGATTTACCAGGCCTATACGCAATGCTTCTTCGGCAGTGATAATTGTGCCTGTAAATAGCAGTTCTTTGGCTTTTGATGGTCCTACCAACCTCGCCAATCTTTGTGTGCCACCCAATCCAGGAATCAGTCCCAAGGTAACTTCCGGCAAGCCAATTTTCACCTTTTCATCGGCAATTCTGAGATCACATGCCAAAACCAACTCACACCCTCCGCCTAGAGCCAAACCATTCAAGGCTGCAATAACAGGTATAGGGGTTTCCTCCAGATAGGTAAACATATCTTTATAAATTGTAGCATTTTCTCTAGGACCTTTTTCCATCTGATTAGGGAAATCTTTAATATCTGCACCTGCAATAAAAAACTTTGGCCCAGCCCCGGTAATCACCAGGGCCCTGATCTCCTTACTTTCCTCTACTTGCTCCAGAACTTGCTTCAATTGCCCTCTAACGTCCAAAGTAAGAGCGTTTACAGGGGGGTTATTAATCGTAATAATCCCTACGCTTTCGCTAATTGTAAGTTCAACCACCTTATTCTCACTCATATTATCTTCCTCCCACCACTCCCACTTGCAAGAAGTAAGAGTCTCTCACAATTGGATAAAGTAAGCTTCTGTTAGGAAACCTTTATTACCAAGGCTGCGCCTGTGTCGCCAGCTGCGCAGCCTGTAAATAGGCCAAAGCCCCCGCCAAGAATCGCCAGTTCTTCAATCATCTCAATAATTGCACGCCCCGCAGTAGGTGCCTGAGGATGCCCGTAAACAAGCGAACAGCCGTAATTATTCATTGTCATGACGTCAATACCCATTTCGTTAGCCATGTATAAATCATTGGCCGTAAACGGATTGTGGGTTTTGATGGCTTTTACGTCCTTGATATTGATTCCGGCTTTTTCCAAAGCCATTCTAGCTGCGGGCACTACCGCCATGGCCATATGTGCCTGTTCGGCACGGGCATACCCATAGGAACATATCTGTATCTCAATATTATTATCAGTACTCAATTCCCGAGCTTTATCTCTTGTGGTTACAATAAGCCCACAGTTGCCATCGGCGGGATGAGTTTGAGCACCAAAGGAGTGTACCCCGCCTGAAATAACCGGTTTTAAGGGCGTTAAACTTTCAAGAGTTGTGGGAGTTACCCCTTCATCCGCTTCTACTATTCCCATCTTCTTTTTGCTAATTTTATATTCCGCCGGGGTCATATAACGTTTTTGAAACGCCCGATCATTTGCTAAAGCATCCTGATATTGCTCATAACGTCTAGCTGTGACCCCATCTACATCTTCCTTGGTTATCCCGCCAGCCTTTATAACCACGTTTTCAGCAGTTTGAACCATTGGTACTCCTTTCCAAGGACCACCATCAAAATTATCCATCAGCCAGCTTTCTGAGATCACTTCGCCACCAGGGCCCTTTGGATTTGGCCAGACAGTGAAAGGTCCATTGGAACAACGGTCCGTGAGTAAGCAAAATGAAGTTTCGTAAAGACCTGCTTCGAGTGCTATTGCCGCTTGATTCAAGACGGTCGTAGAGGTGGAACAAGCTTGAGTAATATGCATGCCAGGAATATCTGGAGCGCCCATTAAAGAAGCAGCCCAAGGAGCATCGTAGAATGTCCACAGTTGGCCGATGGTTTTACCAAAGACAAGATATTCAAACATCTTTGGATCGATTTCTTTTGTGCCTAGCCACTTTTTAGCGGTTGCGGCCGCCAGTTCAACTGCGTGTTCATTTTGCAGACTCCCCTGCCATCGAACAAAGGGTGTACTATAGTACCCTCCATAGGGTAAATAAGCTTTTGAATACATTTGAATAACCTCCTATAGTTTAAGTAGCTTCTTAGAAGGACCAAGTTCTACTAATTAGAGCTTTTATTTATTGTAGTCATACCACCCTGCACCAGCCTTCTTACCGAGACGCCCAGCTCGTACCAATGCTTTAATGGGTTCGGGAGAATTCCATTTTCTATCCTTTGATTCATTGAATAAATAGTCCGCTACATGAACAGAGATTTCAACCCCCGTAAAGTCCATAAGTTCGAAGGGACCCATCGGATAGTTCAATCCCAATTTAACAGCTGTATCAATATCCGCTGGAGTCGCAATTCCTTCTTCTACAATCCGTATGGCCTCAAGGAATTGAGGCATCATTATGCGATTTACAATAAATCCTGGGGTGTCCTTTTGTACTACCACCGGGGTCTTGCCCATACCTCGAGAAACCTCAGATGCTAATTTGACGGTCTCATCACTGGTATAATAACCTCGGATAACTTCTACCAGGCGCATAATCAAGGGAGGATTGAAGAAGTGCAAACCAACGACCTTATCTGGACGACTAGTTGCAGCAGCTAAAGCGGTAATCGACATAGACGAGGTATTAGAGCCAAAAATTGTTTCTGGACCACAAATCTTATCAAGTTTTTCAAAAGCATTCTTCTTAATTTCCAAGTCCTCAAAGATAGCCTCAATGACCAAATCAACTGAAGCAAAGTCCTCCATATTAGTGGTTATGGTGATACGTTTCAAGGCCGCTTCTTTATCTTCAACCGTCATCTTTTGCTTTTCGATGCTCTTATCCATGAACCCAGCTATACGCTTAACTGCGCCCTCAACAAAACGTTGTTCCACATCACAAAGTATGACCTCAAAACCCTTCGCACTTGCTAGGTGTGCAATTCCGCCCCCCATTGATCCTGCACCTAAAACCCCAATTCTTTTAATTGACATTTTCTAGACCTCCTCTTTTTTGTGAACTTAATAATTTCTTACTCACTAGTGAATCAGTATGCGAGCTCACTAGTGAGTCAAACGCAAATCATTTTTTAGGTTCTCCTCGATAGGTTAAGACTTTTCACATCTCGGAAACAGCTATGGTTTACCTCCTCCCTTCGAATTTTATTATCTAAGGCACGAATTCATAAATATTTTAATTTTCAGTTAACTATTGCAACTTCTATGCCAACTCTCTAAAACATCTAAAGCCTTGGGGCACCTAGCAAAGAGAAAATATCAGTTCTTATCCCTAAAAAGCTTTGTAAAAATTCTTTCCTATTTTGTAAAAAAATTTGACCCTTATGTGCATCCCGGGCTAAACTAGGCTGCAAAAATCTCTGTAGCCTCACAATGACTTTACACAATATATTTACCGTCTTCCGAAATAGCTGCAGCAATCCCCTGTCTTAGAGCGATAGTGTTCCGGGAAGTATAATTGCTTAGCCTCTCTAGATACTCCAGCAACTTTGCTAATTCCTCACCTTCTGCTAACGCTGCCAAAAGTTCTTTGGCTGTATATACTAAGAGACCAATCGTTGAATAAATATAAGCCGTTGCCATATGAAGCTTAAGTTTTGCATTACTCTCGCCTTGATTCACCACAGCCTTTTGGGCCCTAAGCCATGCGCTCTCCATCGCAAAACTTTGCATAGCTAAATCTGCCAACCTGCCAATAATCTCTTGCTGTTTCTGGATACTATTACCATATTTATCAATACTAGCTGATAAGGTCAAGAGAAAAATATCCTTTGCTGCCTGTACTAATCCAGCTTCCCCATCTCTGTTTATACTCCCCGCTGAGATTTCATCCTTAAGCTTTGCAATAGATTCCTGAAGCGGTAAATCCCCTTTGGCCGCACGTCTCATCAAGGTAAGGGGGATTATGGTTCTATTAATCTCATTCGTCCCTTCAAAAATTCGATAAATTCGAGCATCCCTATATAGTCTTTCTATGGTGTATTCCGAACTAAACCCATACCCTCCATGGATCTGAACCCCTTCGTCGACAACATAGGCCAGTGCTTCCGTGGCAAAAACCTTGTTCATTGAGCATTCCAGAGCATATTCCTCTATACCCTTGGCAGCTACTTGACCACCATCAGCACCTGAGGTATCCAGACTGTCCATCATGTTTTCTAAGAGGCCCCCTGTGCGGTAGACCATACTCTCAGTCACATAGATTTTAATAGCCATTTCGGCTAATTTCTCCTTAATCAGACCGAAATCTGCAATTGGGGTGCCAAACTGCTTGCGCTCATTGGCATAAGTGGCTGCTAATTCCAAGGCAAACTTAGCATTACCCACTGAATTTGCGGCTAGTTTATAGCGACCTAAATTCAGTATATTAAAAGCAACAACATGTCCTCGCCCGATTTCAAATAACAGGTTTTCAACAGGCACTTTGACATCCTCAAAGATTACTGATCTGGTAGAAGATCCTTTAATTCCCATTTTCTTTTCTTCCGCCCCAGTAGAAAGACCCTCAGAGTCACCATCTACGATAAAAGCAGTGAATTTATCTCCGTCTATTTTGGCGTAAACTATAAATATATCTGCCATTGCGGAGTTAGTTATAAATTGCTTTGTTCCATTTAGAATGTAATATTTGCCATCGGGACTTAAATCTGCCCTAGTCTTAACAGACATGGCGTCTGACCCTGCTCCTGGTTCAGTCAAGGCATAGGCTCCAACTTTTTTGCCGGTGGCTATTCCCGGCAGGTACTTTTTCTTCTGTTCATGAGTTCCAAACATAACGATAGGCATACTGCCGATGCCGGTCTGTCCCCCCTGGGTCATAGCAAAGGAACCAGACCTCCCCATACACTCAGCAATAATTGTGGTGCTAATTTTATCCATCTCCATACCGCCATAGTCTTCCGAAATATCGGCGCCGTTAAGACCCAATTCCCCGGCTGCCTCCAGAAGCTCTCTGATCAGACCATCTTTCTTGGCTTCCAGCTCATCCATTCTGCTTAGAACCCTATCAGTTACAAACCCCGCAGCTGTACGGTAAATCATTTTGTGTTCTAGGGTAAAATCCTCCGGGGTAAAAATATCTTGTGGATTAGTTTGTTCGAAGAGAAAACTTCCTCCTTCTGGTAAGTTACTCATTAGTTTCACGCTCACTTTCCTAGCTTATTTCGTTTAAAGTTCCACTTACAGCACTGCAAGTACTAAGCCTTAACTCTACCAATACTTTCAATGCTTTTACCTCTCGTTTCATCGATGAAGAAAAATGCTACAAACGCACCGATCACTGCTGGTATTGCAAAGAAGATAAATAAGCCCGTAAAACCAACACCTATTTGTTGAACAAATCCAGCAGCTATGGGACCAATAAAGCCACCTACCCGTCCAAAGGCCTGAGCAGAAGAAACGCCGGTATTTCTAAATTCAGTGGGGTAACCTTCGGCAAGGAGGGGTTGGGTACCACTTAACCCCCAGTTCATTGCCATGCCCACTAACATACCAAAAATGACGACTTGCCATTGGTTTGAAGCAATTCCTAGCAGTAGAATAGCAACCGCTGTAAAGATCCAACCGAAGATTACATTTGTTCGGCGACCAATGATATCTGCCACATAACCAGTGGTGATACTCCCCAGTGCTCCAAAAACATTTTGAAGTACTGCGAAGGAATAACCTTTAACTAAGCCATAGCCTTTTCCGACAAGTAGGGTAGGTAACCAGCCATTGATACCATAAATAACCACGGATCCCATGAAATATATCACCCAAAGGGCCATGGTGGCTTTACGAAACTGTGGTGAAAAGAGAGCACTTACTCCAACATTCTTAGGAGGAAGTGGTGCAATTAGAGTACCAG
Organism: Desulfosporosinus sp.; assembly: GCA_003513495.1. Classification (GTDB taxonomy): domain Bacteria; phylum Bacillota; class Desulfitobacteriia; order Desulfitobacteriales; family Desulfitobacteriaceae; genus Desulfosporosinus. The sequence goes on along the minus strand of DOPM01000060.1, from coordinate 101,121 downwards.
AAACCCACTCGCGCGCTTGACCCTTAGCTGATATCTCCATTCGTTTAATTAATTCTATCGCTTCTTTTTCTCGCCCTTTTCCTAAAAGCCAATGTGTTGATTCTGGGAGTGTAGCCAGAAGGATAAACGCGAATATTGCAGGTAAGCCTCCGAAAAGATAACAAACTCGCCACCCATAAATAGGAACTACATAAATAGCGACAATACCTGCCACCACCCAGCCTATGACATAATAGGCCATAATAGATGCGGAAAAAAAACCACGATTTTTGGTTGGTGAACTTTCGGACATCATTGTTACGGCAATAGGAATGCACCCTCCAAATCCAATTCCACCTAAGATTCTAAGAATAGCAAAGGATTCAAAACTCTGCACATAATAAACCGGAAACGTTAGGATTGAAAACAAAAAGACAAAGAAAGCAAACGCTTTTTTTCTTCCGAGTTTATCCGAAATGACCCCTGCACTAAGTCCTCCAATCAATAAGCCCAGAATACTCCACGAAGAAAGACTTCCAGTTTGAATCTTGGTGAGTGCCCATTCCTTTGCCAGCTGTGGCATTGTATAGGCCACAATCATATAGTTATACCCAGCAAAAATAAGCGCCAGCCCGATTAAAAGGTATATTTTCATGGTGTATTTCGAAATGCCTAGTTCATCGACAACTTCAGAAATATTAACCTTACTCATGCAATATCGCCTCCCTTATAGTTTCTCTTCCTGATCCACTCCGGCAACGAGCCAGTGTAATTTTGCTTGGTATTTAATATCACTAAGAAAGTGATCTTTCTATATAATTCCTTTTTCCTTAAAATTTGCAATTTCATGATCCTTGTAACCAAGGAGTGTATGGAGAATAATATCCGTATCTTGACCGAGAGATGGAGCTCCACGCCATACTTGAGCAGGAGTCTCGCTCATCTTTGGGCAGAACCCAAAGGCTCTCACTGTTTCCCCAAGAGTCTCATCTTTGTACTCAATAAAATTCCCTCTCTTCTGGTAGTGCTCACTGGCGGCCAAATCAGCCGAGGTTCTTACTATCCCACTGGGTACTTTTAAACTCAACAAGTGCCGCAGGCTCTCTTCTGCATCGCGGGCTGCTACCCATTCCGTAGCAATCCGATCAAGTTCAAGGCCAAGTTTAGAGTTTATCGCTTCCGCCGAACAGCCTGCTGCTTCATAGGTGTACACGTTTGGATCTAGATTTAAAGCTTTAATGAACCGATAGTAAACTGCCGGACCAAAGGCGCCAATGTTTAAATACTTGCCGTCTTTTGTTTTAAACACGTTTCCTGGTTGAAAGATAGCTACCTTATTGCCTTTTCTTTCCCTAATTTTGTCTAACATAAAATACTGTACGAAGGTGTCATTAAGACATTTACTCATAGCCTCAATCTGAGCGATGTCAATTGCTTGACCCTGGCCTGTCTTTTGAGCGTAATGGTACGCCATCAGAATTCCGTTGACTGTGAACATAGCAGTCAAATAATCATTTATAAATGTTGCCGCGTGAGATGGTGGGGAAGGCTCGGGGAAACCATTAAGGAACATATAGCCGCCTTCTGCTTGCCCAATAGGATCGTAGGAAGGACGGTCACACTCCGAGGGAACACCGCCGAACTGTGGCCTACCAAATCCGCTGATGTGAGCAATCACCAGCTTTGGGTTAATTTCTAACAACAGCTCTTCAGTGATTCCCAACTTCTCAGTCCAAACCATATTCTCCACCCAAACATCACAATTCTTGATCAGGGAAAGAAAGATCTCTTTAGACTCTGGGATTTTAAGGTTTATTTCAAGGGTTAAGCTCAGTTTATTCCTTCCCTCCTGAATCCAACCAGCACTAATTTTCCTGTCTCCACGAACAACCTCCGGAGCCTGAAAGCGGTAGGGGTCCCCAACGTTTGGTCTCTCAACATGAATGACCTCCGCTCCATATTCCGCAAGCATAGATGACGCAAATGGAGCCGCAACGATACTTCCTGTCATCAGAACTCTCATTCCCGTAAGTGGCCCGTACTTTGGCATCAAAGCTGGCGCTGGAATACGTTCGATTTCTTCCCATCTACTCATATGTTTTTTAATCCCCTTTCCGTATTTTAGTATAATAAGAGATTCACTTGCCGAAGTGGCGGCACTCTTCCATGGTGCTAACCTCTCTCAAGAGCAGCTACTTCTTTATAACTCGTTCATACATCCCCCTTCTTTAAAACAAGTAAATATTTGACTATTCAGTTAATTACTATATCTGCAATTACCATGCCAGATAACTCTCGCTTCTCAAAGCCTCTTGTGGCAACAAATCCACGATTCAACATCAACAAAACGATCTTAGAATGTAAATATTCTTTCCCCTCTTGTAAAGAATTTTAACGAAATAATTTAACTTTTGAGCTAACATTTTGTCTAGGCAAACAGACAGAGAACGAGACTGTAACGACTTACAGTCTCGTTCTCTGTCTAAAATATTTTACCTTTTGTCTCAGGTCCTAGTATCAATACTACAAAAGCACCAAATAACAAGAGTCCAGAACTACAAATGAACACAGCCTGAGGTCCATACTCACCCATGATAACACCTAATGCCATGGGACCAAGAAAAGCTCCGACCCGACCAATTCCATAGGCAAATCCTGTTCCGGTTCCTCGTGCCCGAGTAGGCCATAATTCTGGTATATAGACATTGTTAACCATGGTCATGCCACATTGAAAAAACTGATAAATTAACCCCAAAATGATTACAAAAAAAACTGTAGTTGCCGAACCATAGGCATATGCACTGAGGGCCATTGCCACAATCGTGAACACCGAAGCCATTTTTCTCCCAATCTTCTCTACCAGGTAAGTAACCATTAAAAATGCAGGTATACCTCCAAGGGCTATTAATGATACAAAACCTATAGATTTAGTAACAGAAAAACCTTTTGCTACGAGCAGAGCACTTAACCACATGCTCAATCCATAGTAAGCAGCCATAGTCGTGAACATAAGGACTCCGCTCATTATTAGACGTATTGTATAATGCCTGGTCATAAGTTCACTTAAACCTTTTTTCGGTTCTTTACTCGAAGCGGTTTCGCTAATTACCCCTCTTTGAGTGAGGGCCACACCATCAATTGGAGGTAAAACTCTACCAATACTATTTTGAACCTTTTCCTCCATTTTACTAACAACTTGATCAGCTTCAATATGTCTTCCTTTAGACTCAAGCCAGCGTGCAGATTCAGGGAGATACTTCCAAATAACCAAAAACCATAAAGCGGGCAAAGCTTCTACCAAGAATACTCCTTGCCAGCCAAATTTCGGCAGTAAGAAATACGTTAACAGTCCTGCTGTTGAAATTCCTAATGGAAGAAAGGCCTGATAAAGAGAGAGATATTTCCCTCTAGACTGAGAGGGAACCAATTCACTTAACATAGTTATTCCGATGGGAACCTGGGCTCCTAGTCCAACTCCAAGAAAGAAACGAAAAACCAATAGACTTTCAATAGACCATGCAATAGATAGCAATGCGCCAGCAGTTCCCCAAAATGCCATTGCCACAATTAACATTGTCTTTCTCCCAAACTTATCCGACAAACCTCCAGAAAGAATAGAGCCAATAAACATCCCTGCAAAACTCATCGATGCAACTAATCCCATCATACTTGCTGTGAGGTCAAAATGTTTTCCGATTACAGGTAACAAGTACCCCATACCACCTAGGTCAATGGATTCGATAAACCATGCTACGATCAATAAAAAAGTTAAAAAAATATGGTATGAAGAACTTGGAAGTCGCTCTAAACGATAGGATACCTGTATACGTTCACCAGTTATACCCGTACTCAAATCATTCATCTCTCTTTCCTCCTTTACTAATATCAGAAAGTAAACGACTTCTGGCAAATAGGGTCATTTAATTCAGATCATATAATCCCCCTTTAGTTTGAATGTTTTTATTTTTCAGTTAATTATTGTCTTGCAAATCCAATGCCAGAGTAACTTCATATCTAAAAACAGCGTGCTGCGCCTAATTACAAGATAATAGCTAAAACAATCAATTACTCACTGTAAAAATTCTTGCACATCTTGTAAATTTTTTTACCAACTTACCATCCCCTGGACTACTCTGACAATGATAACGAAAGTGATTAGGGCTACTGAACTTCAATTGCCCTAATCACTTTAGCCACTTTAATAATCCACCTGGAAAGATATAATTTACATCTCCAGATGCTGTTTTGAACCACATGAGGGATCATTTATAGTTTAACATTTTTGATAAGGTAGGCCTGCTGATTCCAAGCTTCATGGCCAGTTCACTATTGCTTAATTTTGCTTTTGCACTGATTCTGCGGACGATTTCAGAATTCATTTCTGCTAAAGTACTTATACATACACTGATTTGCCCCTCTGCAGGCTTACCCTCACTTCTACCTATAAAAGCAGTTTCTAAGAATTCTTCTTCTAATAGTTCCATGACAATACTCGGCACATCACTTTCATCATCGGCCAAGACAACACATCTTTCTAAGAAATGCTCAAGTTGCCTACTATTTCCCGGCCAATCCACATTTGAAAGTTTCCTGAGAACAAATGTCGGTAAGCTATAGATCTTCTTAGAATACTTATCGGAAAACTTATGCAAGAAGTACGCAACCTGGCTAGGGATATCCTCTCTTCTCTCTCGAAGAGTCGGCACCTCTAACTTTAACACGTTTAAACGAAAATACAGATCTTCCCGAAATAAATCCTTACTAATTAAACTCTCCAAATCCTCATTAGAGGCCGCGATCACTCGAACATCCACCGGTATTATTCGATCACTTCCGATCCGGCGAACTTCTTTTTCCTGCAACACCCTCAACAAGTTACCTTGTTGTTCCATCTTCATTTTACCGATCTCATCTAAAAATAAGGTACCACCATTAGCCAGTTCGAACAAACCGGGTTTTCCTCCTTTACTGGCACCTGTAAAGGACCCCTCCGTATAACCAAAAAGTTCACTTTTAAATAGATGATCATCTAAAGAAGCACAGTTTACCGCAACAAAAGGTCCTTTGCATCTCATTTTATTCTCATTATGCATACTTTGGGCAAGCAGTTCTTTCCCTGTACCGCTCTCTCCTCGAATCAACACCGTACAGTCCGTACTGGCAAACTTTTTTGCCTTTTTAATAAGGGAAGACATTTTGTTATTAACATGTATTATATCGTTGAAACAATACTTAGCAACCAAACCCTTTGTTGAAGATTCCTTCTTGCTCTTATTTTTCTCCCGACTCTCAGCTTCTACGATATCTTTTGCCCATTCCAGCGCATTTCTAAGGGTGTTCTCCCCCGCTGTCAAGGGAATGTAGTGCAATCCTTCTTTTTTTACTAAATCTAAGATCTTTTCACCCACTCCCAACACCACTTTACTACCATTCCGACGCGCTTTTACAACTTGCACTTCTAGTTCCTTCCAGCTATTATACACATAGACTTGTACCTCAAGACCGAGGACTCTACATAACTTTTCGATCGCTGGCAAGTTTTCAGAACCTGCATGAAATAGTGCAATTTCTTGACCAAACATCCTTGCCTGATCAAGAGCTAAGACTATGTCATACTCATTCGGATGAATACTGACTAGGTGTACAGAAGGTAATTCTTGTCTCAACAGTTCTAAAGTAGCGCCACCACTGGCTATTACTCTAATGCGGTCAGGTTCTTGGGATAAGATACTCTTAACCATGCTAACAGCAGAGTCAAATGAAGTTTCAACGATAGCAACGTTGACATTTAGCTCCTTGCGAATCTTTTTTACCAATTGTGTCACTTCTTTGTTTGGCGAGGTAAGAACGATTTCAGCAAGCATCTCAATCTCCCCCCAAGTAATGTTTACGACTATTTTTCTAAATCATTAAGATACAGAGGAATTATGGGTCCAGGCATATCCTACTAAAATATCTAGCAAAATACATACCTAATAAAACAAATAGCCGTAAAAAATTTTATAAATCTAAAAAAGCCCTAATTTACTTAATATTCAGTAAATTAGGGCTTTTAGGTCAACACTTGTTTTGGAGTATTGAATGGCTCTAACTGTTGGATAGTTGCAATTATACTACAAATCGGTTGCAAATTATCATCATTAAATCGTTTTTGCAACCTCTCAAATTTAAGGGGCCGAACATTGAAGTACGGCCCCTTTAGCTCCTAAAAGCAATTAAAATATAAACTCTCTGGGATCTAAGCGGACCTCGCGGCAAATCTCCTCCACAACTTGTTTTTCCACAGGAGCAAATTCTCCGTCTGCAAAACCGATGGCACAGCATAATCGAACCACCAACCGAGCAGCATCCGGTTTACTGGCTAATTTACCGATGGTCCTTAAAGCCTCAGCCTTTCCTAGCATACGATCACTTTGAATCCTCTGGACAAAGTAATTGAAACGGGAATCTACTTCATGAATATTAATTCCCCGCATTTCCTGACTCGTACGGAAATAATCAATGAGCTTCTCCCTTTCCGAAGTCTCGATAACCCCATCTGCTAAAGCCACCAAAGCACTGCCGGCAACCAAGGCTTCTGTAAGGTCTTTACCCATATACTTGTTCACAATATTGCGGGCGTTTTCCGTTTGCCTTTGTAACCACTCAGCAGTATTTGTATTACTGCCTGAGTTCCACCGTTCCTTGCAGCTTAAGCAAACAAACTCCATATTTTTGCTTCCGATAAATCCGGCCAATAAACCTACCGGACCTAATAATACTCCTCCAATTGCAGCCTTGCCAAGGCCAAATCCCTTCTTACCAGCAGTTACCTGATTGGAATGGCAACGCGGACAGTTCATACCGCCTTGATCATGACTATACCCACCACTCTGGCCATAGGATTGGGAGCTATTATGTCCATAGGAAGTATTTTGTCCATAGGAGTAGGAGGTATTTTGTGCGTTCTGAGAACCACTATAAGGAACCGCAGAACTGACTGGAACAGGATTGCCTAAGCTAGTATTTCCAGTATTTCCATAGCTGGTATTAAATGAATTATTAGAAGCCGCAGAGGATTGTTCTTCCTCAACTTCCAGACCAAAATTATGGCATAGAGCAGCTAGTCCACCCTGGAATCCACTTCCAATAGCATTGAACTTCCACTCCCCGGCATGACGATAAATTTCAGCGGCAACAATAGCAGTTTCCACTGAGAATTCCTGACCCAGTTCATATTTAAGGAGTAATTCGTTGGTACTTGCATCAAGAATCCTTACATAAGAGTCCTTAATATCTCCAAAACTTTGTCGCTTCATTTGAGCGTCATTAATAGTAATAGTAAAGGATATTCTCTCAATATGAGAAGGAACCGCAGACAAGTTAATCCGAATCTGCTCGTCATCTCCCTCCCCAGAACCCTTTTTATGATCCCCGCTGTGTTTTACTGAACCCTGACCACCCGATGGGTTATTGTAGAAGACAAAATCATTTTCATCCTTCACTTTACCATTTGCTCCTATTAAAAAAGCCGAAGCATCTAAATCAAAGTTATAGCTGCTGGCGGCAGGGTTAGACGCCCAACCCAATCCAACAATAATTTCCTTTAAGTTAGGGTTACTTTTAGTAAGGTCTACTTTTTGCCCTTTGCTAAGTCTTACTGCCATTATTTCTCCTACCTTTCCAATTCCCTATTCATTATGAGCATTTTACCATAATACGCCAAGCTCAAGCAAACATTCTATACTGTTTGCACATATTGACTTGACGGACAGACAAATATTTGATTTTATGTATAATTAATCAGTAATTAACTCCTCATATAAATAGCAATGACCATTTTTGAGCATTTTCACTCTAGTCTCCTTAAATTAGTAATACATTTAACTAAAGCAGTTAAACTAATATGGTTACTCCAACATTTCTCTAAATAACCATTTCCTTACACATAATACAATTTGAAAGGAGCTTTCATGGATACAAACTTAGAAAAATACGCTCGTCTGATCGTAAAAACTGGATTAAACCTTCAACCAATGCAGATTCTAGTTATTTTTTCTCCAATTGAATGTGCACAGTTTACTCGTCTGGTTGCTCAAACAGCCTATCAAGAAGGTGCTAAAGATGTCATAATTCAATGGCAAGATGAATTATTCTCGAAAATTCGCTTTCTGCATGCTCCTGAAGAGGTTTTTTTGCACTTTCCAGCGTGGCAGAAGAAATTTTATCTTTCCTATGCTCATCAGGGAGCAGCGTTTTTAAGCATTTCCGCTTCTGACCCAGAGCTTATGAAAGAGATCAATCCGGAGAAGATAATTACAGCTCAAAAAACAAGAGCGGTTGCACTCCAGGAATATCGGGAACGTCTTATGAGTAACAGAAATACTTGGTGCGTTGTTTCAATACCAACGGTTTCTTGGGCAAAGAAAGTCTTTCCAGACCTTAATAATGAGGATGCCGTTACTAAGCTCTGGGACGCAATTTTTAGAACGGTACGGGTGGATACCGAAAATCCTGAAGACGCATGGGATGAACATAAAGCAAATATAAAAAGACGTCTTAGCGTTTTGAATTCCCTTTCTTTGAAATCTTTACACTACAAAAATTCGTTAGGTACAGATCTGAAAATCAAACTACCCGAGAATCATCTCTGGCTGGGCGGTTCAGAAACAACACCAACTGGAATAGAATTTATCGCTAATATGCCTACTGAAGAGGTATTTACATTGCCTGATAAAACCGGAGCCAGTGGCACTGTCGTCAGCTCTCGGCCCTTAAATTATAATGGAAATCTAATAGAAGACTTTTCACTACAGTTTGAAGAGGGAAGAATTATTCAATATAGTGCAAAAAAGGGGTATGAAACACTAAAACATCTCATTGAAACGGATGAAGGCTCTCATTATCTCGGCGAAGTTGCCCTGGTTCCATATGATTCTCCAATTTCAAACTCCGAAATATTGTTCTTCAATACTCTTTTTGATGAGAATGCATCCTGTCATTTAGCTATTGGGAAAGCTTACCCTGTGTGCCTTGAAAATGGTGACAATTTAAGCAAAGAAGAATTGGAGAGCTTCGGCGCCAATGACTCTTTAGTACACGTTGACTTTATGATAGGAACAAGTGATCTTAAAATTAGTGGAATTACCACAGAGGGTAAAGCAATTGCGATATTTAGTGATGGAAATTTTGCTTTTTAAGAAACAAATGGTATGACGGCAATACTAAAGCCCGGGAAGCATATCAATACAACTCTCCCGGGCTATTATCTTCCTTCATATTATATTAACTTATTTGGGATACTAGCGTAAAAAAATGACACAACCTGTGTTTGACTGATTTAAATATCAACAATCGCGTAATCATCTATAAAATCTTGCGGAAGCTTCTTGATCAATAAAACTGGTATATCCGACTTGTTAAGCACACTGTGCGCTAAACTACCATGAATTAATCCTTTTAGACTGGTCATACCCCGAGTACCCATAATTATTAGTTCATAGTTCTTTTTGGTTGCATAACTAAGAATAGCCTCGGTAATATCGGGAATATTGTAATTAGAATATATCACTTGACGGTTGACATTTTGTCCTCTTTTTGAAAAGATTTTATTTGTTATGGCGAGAATTCGAGAGTATTCTGTTCCAGTCTCTGAATTCTCCTCAACTAAGTGTTCCACCCAATCTGAGTTAGGGTTAGATGACCAAGTTTCCAGCAAATTATAATCTCCCTCAATAGACCCCTGAGCATTTTCTTGTATATGCAAAACAGTTAATTGCATATTGGGTATACTGGAGAATAAACTAGCAGCATATACGGTTGCAGAAAAAGAATGCGGCGATCCATCCGCATAAAGAAGCACCTTAAGAGATTTAGAATCAGACATGAAAATTCCACCTTTTAATGATTTAAATTTAATTATATCATATTCGAAAAGAGATTATAATAGCAAAATGATCATTTTATCCAATCTGAGTTTAATCTAATTGGCCAATAATACTCTGTTCCTTTGGCCTTACTTCTTGCCAAGGCCCAATGAACCAAATCTTTAGTATCAATCCAACTATATTCCGTAACCTTAGAGTCTTCAATGCCCTCTTGGGCCTGCACTACTGTCAAATGCATATTGGGTATATTCTTTAAAAGTGTTGCAGTTTGAACAGCTGCATAAAAGGCTTGCAGTGAACACCAAAGTAAAGGAGCACTTTGTACTTGGAATCATTCATTTTAATACTCCCTTCCTAAAAACAATGTCTAAGGTGCATTGCAAGTTGTCCAGAATTATAATACAGGTATTCATGCTAGAAAAAAGAAACCTTTTGCTGCAACCAATAAGTCTCCAATCGTGCCACTAGTTGTAGCAAAAGGTTAAGCCTCATGATATAGGCTCGTTTTAAGCTTCCTTCTTCTTAGGTTTGGCAACAACAATACCAAGACCATCAAAGAAGTAAAAGAGTCCAAAGCCATACCACATGGTGTATATAAGGTAGAAGGTGAGAAGAAAGATAACACTGGCTTTATTCTCACTGACTTTTTTTATCTCAACTCCGTAGTAGTTATAGGCTGGCTCAACAGCTTTTTGTTGCACTTTAGTTAACTGAGATGCTTCATGAAACTGCGATTTAGCTTTCATTGAGGCTTCAATTTTCTTTAAGGAACTATTCCAGTTGTAGGTTGCTTCACGACCATCATAACCATATTTTGATTCAACGGATTTACTATCATTGTGATACATGAAGTCGCTGTCAGCCACAGCAGCACCTAAGATTTTGCCATAATCTCCATCAATGGTCACAGAAGTATCTTTAACGGTGACAGTAGCTCCAGCTGTAGTGTATAATTTGCCCCACTTTTCAGCATCTTCTGGATTTAAGGCTTTGATTGTGAAGTTGATATTTTTTCCCTGTTGAGAATCAGCAACTTGTTTAGCTTCATCAATGAAATACGCTGAGCCCTTAGACAGTGAGTTAAACATATCATCGGCGTATTCCAGACCATTCCTCTCGTTACCGAAGTTCGGTGACATCATACCAATATAGACTAGCACGAAACTTAGAAGCAATCCAATACCGATTATAAACGTCTTTTTGTTTCGAACGACACTCATTGGCTAACACCTCCTTTGGCATTATAATCCTCAACAGATTCAGCCCGAAGTTTCGGTATATTAACGATAAATGTGCCTATGATCCATATGCCGAAGAAGGAAACTAAACCAAAGAATAACCATACCCCCATCTTAGTAATTATAGCGCCAGCAGCGGCGGTCAGACTGATATAGCCCATCTGTGTCAATTTTTCTGGCAGGGCAAAGAGTCTGTTGACGAAACCCGCCATAATTGCCAATGCATAGAAGGCCTTAATTTGCGTGCCAGGAACCACTTTGGTTGTGATGGCACCTACTTGGATACCAAATAACGAACCTAGCAGCATCCCCATGGCCAAGGTATAGAACACGTAACCATAGACCGCATACTGAGCTATTGAACCATAGCCAGCTGTAAATATAATTTGGAATATATCAGTTCCTACAGTAGTTGCTGTGGAAATTCCAAGTCCGTACACAAACATTGGAAAGGTAACAAAACCGCCGCCAACACCCAGAATGGATGCTAAAAAGCCTGTCACAGCTCCGCATATTGCAACAAAGATCCCGGAAATTCTTCTACCGCCTGGAACGACGTGCTCATCAAATTTAATCATCGGAGCTAGGTTAATGGATTGCAGCTTTGTTCCTAAACCCGTCATTTTCTCTGGGCCACCATGAACATCGCCACCGACCTTAGGAGCATTTTTCTTAGTCCGAATAAAATCGCTCATAGCGAAAATGCCTAAGAAACCCAGCAGAACCACGTAGATAGAACTTATTACGAAATCGCTCATTATAGGATTATAGTTAAATAATGCCCGGTTTATCACACCGCCGCCTGTGACCCCAAGTCCAGAACCAACCAGAAAGGCGATAGCTAGACCCGCATGGACGTTACCCATCTTCTTATGGAGGGTTGTGCCCATGATTGCCTTGGCAAAGATGTGAAACATGTCGGTACCTACTGCCAATATACCTTTTACTCCCAAGCTCATAAGTGCAGGGGTGATGACAAAGCCTCCGCCTGCCCCTATGCAACCTGTAATTAGACCTGCTATGATACCCACGGCTATGGAGCCGTAGAAAGTAGTAGGCGAAAAAAACGACGGACCAAAGGCTGATTTGCCTCCGATAAAGCCTGGTAAGGTAGATGCCGCATGAGCCATTGCTGGTATGAGCAAGGGCAGGGCCATTATAAACAGTACTAATAATTTCTTTCGGTTTTTAATAATGTTAAAAGAAGTTTCAATCTCCCACTGGGCATGAGCCCTAGCTGCATACATCAAGGACTTGTATAAGTCTTTCATTCATCGTTCCCTCCTCTATTGACTTTAGCCCCTAATTAAAACTTAGAATTTTTAGATGGCTAAAACTCACTTTTTCGGTATTTATGATATAATTACAATTGAGAAAATTCTTTTGCGGCCTTTTATAGGCTGCTTTTTTTCTTAAAGAGGTACCCCTTTACGTGACATTTTTCACTACTCTCTAAAAAAAGTGTGGTCAGGTCCTCCTCAATTCTAATAGGACTCATCAATTTTAAAAACACTGCCCTCCTTTCTTTAAAAATCTGATTTCACAAATAAAGAGTAGCACTGGATAATAAATGTGTCTATAGAGTATCCGTATCCTTATAATCACTGATTTCTATGGCTACCTAGTATAGACTGTGGAATATTGTCGAATTCAATTGTTTCCCGATATAAATAAAGCTTCGTTACTCTGAGCGATACTTTTTATTAATTAAAATTTGGATTGAATTATTTGGGGATTAATGATTCAAGCATATCAATATCGAATAAATTTATGATATGCTAACCCTCTGAAAATCCTGAAAAACCAGCAAAGCTACGTTCAGCGGAATATTATTTCTCTTTCTTTCTCAAGGATTGAATAATCCATCTGCTTCGGGACGATTTTTGCACACACAAATTTAACAAATACTAAAACCAATTCTTTATAATCTAATCTTTAAATGATTTACTTGTACAATTACGAAAATAATATAGCTTTTTTCTGGGATTCTTTGAGTGAACATTAGAAAACTTGGCTAGCGCCAAGCCGTAGGCGAAGGCGGTAGCCATAGTTGCAGTTATGCTTCAGACGACGAAGACACCGTCTTCGCACGGGTTAAACCTTCTTGCAGCACTGTCTTCGCACGTATTAACCTTCTTGCAGTATATAAAGTAAGTTTATACTTTCTGAAAGTACAAAAAAAAGTGTTGACAAGCAACACTTCTAATCTATCTAAAGATCTTGGATTTCAGTTGACTCATTTGTGAATAAGCTTTAGGATAGGTCTTGATCCATAACTATTAAGAAAATCTTCCGAAAGGTTCTTAACTAACAACACCGGTATTGAAGACTTATTTTGCAACGTATGGGCTAAACTACCAAAGATCAAACCTTTTAACGTTCCAAGTTCTCCAGTACCCATGATTATTAACTCAATTGATTTTTTTCTCGAATAATCGAGAAGCGCGTCTACCGAATCTGGAATATTGGGATTGCAATAGATAACTTGATGATAAACCTCTAATGCTCTGGCAGAAAATACGTCATTTGCTTTAGTAAGCAGTTCGAGGTCCTTAGTTTTAGTGGCCGAATCAGCTCTCCCCATGACATCTTTCAGCCAGTCAGAGGTTGGACTGATCGGCCATGAACTAAGTCCGTTCTGATTATCGCCAATAAAAGTGCCCTTGCTTTCTTGTAGGTGTACAACAGTTAAATGCATATTGGGCATATTCATCATTAGAAAAGCTGAATAGATGAATGCATAGAATGCAGACTTTGACTCTTCTGAATAAAGAAGTACATTAAACTTACATCCATTCATCCTAATACCCAGAAGACATAACCAAGGGGTTGCTGGAAAAAATATTATAACGATTAAAATCAATAGCTCCACTAATCCACGATTCTGAAATTACATTTTCCTTCTTTTCGAGTGAAGCATCTCGGATCGTGCAAGTAATTCTGATATTGAATTCTTCTTGTAAAGGGTTACCTCCTAACTCTCGAAACATGAATGTCGCAATGTCAGCAGGCAAATCGTTTAACTCCTCCTGGCTAAATGGCACATCCGGTCTGATCTCTAAAGTGGCATTAAACGATCGTTTGAACATACCTTCTCTGATAACTGTACCTACACTTGCGGTCAGTGTAGCAACCGGTCGTTTGGCCCTAACCCTATTATTATAAAGTTCAAACTTGTAATTACGCTCACCCTCGGGTCCATTCACTGGTACAACTTTCAAGAAATTACCCCGAGTGTACTTAATCCCATAATCAAGGGATTCATCTCTCATACTAAACCCTCCTTTGGCATGGAGTGAAATGTTGGTTATCGATTAAATTTCTTAGCGACCTTTTGAGGCAGCTTTTTATATGCAATAGTAATTTACAATTTGCGTTAATTTGTTATAAAGCTAACTCATGTCCCCTTCCAAATAGTATTTGTGTCAAAAAACACTTACAAGTAAAGATTATCATCGTATTCATATGGCGTATATAGCAAAACGAAACGTTCTTAATTAATATAACCAATAATGATTTTAGAACTCCCGAATTGGTAAGGCTAAACGCATAGAAACCATCTACGTAAGAAGGAAGGAAAAATCTTTGGAAAACGCTAATGAATCCTTAGAATCCCTTTTGGAATTTGAAAAAAAGTACTGCAACTCCTCAAAACTCGCAAACTCTCAAATGATGTATTGGTATTACAAAATCTTAGGAGATAAATCATGGAAAACGTTGATACCAGATATCGACAGCTGGGTTTATCACTACGAGCGTTTCTTGGATAGCGGTGGAGATCCATATCAATTAAAACAAGGAGATAGTTTCTTGGGTCGGTACTTCTAACTTAAAAAAACTTCTTTATTTCAGCCAAATACTCAGACTATCCTTATTCTTAATAAGCATTTCAGATATTTTTGTTCCAACAAAATGAAAGTAATACTCAGTTTCATTACGACTGTAGGAATCAGATGTTTCTACAAGTCGATTACTTGAATTTACTTTGCGAAGTAAGGGGATCACATTAGTTTTATTTACTTCAAAATTGTTAATAGAATTTTCGAATTCATCTCTAATAATATCAACACTCCAATACTTAGGTCCTTTTTGTGGTTTACTTTCAAACACCCGTCTCACAAATTCATATGGAAACCCACCAAAAGTAACCAATAATTTTGGATTATACTCAAGGAGAATTTCCCTAAATAACTTGATTTCTAAGGCGACTTCGCTCCCCCACCAATTTAATGTATTGGGAACAATTCCACAATCACACACTGCACTCCTAACGTAAATATCTTTTGTATCGATTCTGGAGTGAATTTCCCTATATACTTTGTCCTGAATTTCGTCTAAAACATGTCTCCAAATGTTGTTTAAAACTGTAGGGTATTTAGGATTAATCAATAGCCAAATCGGATAGGTTTTACTCCCTGAATCTCTGTTAACTAACGGTAAATATTTGTCACGTGCTAAGCCGACAACTAATCCCACCTCTCATGTAACGCTCGAAATCAACGTATTTATAGGAGATATGCCTGGAAACATCCAGGCATATCTATTTTTAACACGGTACTATCTTAGAAGCGCAGGCATACCCACTATAGGCCAGTAGGTAAAGGTCATGAATACTAAAAGACCCATGATAACTGCACTAGCAGGAATACCACTTACGAAAAATTCACCCGTAGAAAATTGCTTCGATTGATAGGCAATTGCGTTAGGCGCTGCACCAATCAATAGTAAGAAAGGCATACCAGCCATTGCTACGGCAGCATACAAGATAAGCTCTGGGTTTACCCCAAGATACTGTGCCATAACTAGAGCAACGGGTAGGGTAATAGCTATGGCTGCTACATTCATAATAAAGTTTGTCATAAGCATCACTAAGAAGCAAACTGCCAATAGGAAAACCAACCAGTGTGCACCAGCTATCATTGCTAACCACTTTATTGCGATCCACTGGGCAGCACCTGTTTGCCATAGGCAGAAACCAATACTCATCGCCCCCGAAAACAACAAAACGATATTCCAAGGAATTTTCTTTTCTAGATCTTCTGCATTCAATACATTAGAGAGGAAGAATAATACGCCCGCCAGTAGCAAGGGAACTGAACGATCCATGGTCTTTAAAGCCGGAATTATTGGTTGTAATACAAGCATGGCAAGTGCACAGACGACGACAATACTTACGAATATTTCTTGCTTTTGAATAGGACCAAGTTTTGCATATTCTGATCTTGCCTTATCTCGTAGGCCAGGGATATTAGCTTTTTCAGGCTTGTAAATGATCATTAACAATGCCCAAATAAGAAAGACACTAGCCCAACCAAAGGGCGCCAAGTGAATAGAAAAGTCAACAAAGGAAACTTCTTTCCCTGTGAACTCAGTGTAAAAACCCACTGCTGCAGGATTGCGAGCACCACCCAGGAGTGTACAGATACTTCCTGCACCTGCAGTATAGGCCATTCCAATGAACAAAGCCTTACCAAACTTGGTGGGTTTACCATCAGAGTTGTCACCATTATATAAGGCCAAAATTGTTACTAAAATTGGGAACATAGTAGCTGCCACGGCGGTATGGGCCATAATATGAGTCAATAATGCCGTTACAATAAATACCCCTAACAATATCTTTCTGGTATCTTCACCTACCACATCTAACATTTTATAGGCTATTCTTTTGGTAATTCCCGACTTCGTAAATGCTAACCCTATGAGTAATGATCCCAAAATAAACAGAACCGTTGGATCCATAAAATCTCGAAAGGCTTCCTTTGCTGGACGAATAAGGAATAAGGCTTGAGCAACCCCTATCATAAGGCTTGTAACACCAATAGGAGTTACTTCAAAAACCCACCAAATACTTGCTAAGAAGAATAGTCCTATGGCAGCTTTACCCTGTTGGCTCAATTCGAAGGATTTACCGGTAGGATCAACGGCGGGCCCAAATTGCGGAGCATAATAAAATATTAAAAAAACGGATATACCTAACAAAATAAAAAATATTCGTTTTGCATTTATACCATTCACTATTAACCACACCCCTCTTTGTTTTTAAGGTGCTTCTTTAGGAAAATTTAACGCCACCTTACACCTAAAACAAAATTATTTTACCAATCACACATTCACAGTTTTTTTGTGCTATAATAGCATTACGATTAAATTTCTTAGCGGCCTTTCGAGGCTGCTTTTTTTCTGGACAATTTTAGCTCGAATTTTTTATACATTGTCTGATTATCTACCACTCCAATCTCATACAACTTCTACATCTATAGAGGTCAGTCTGTAATAGTCTTATTTAGCGGCTTTTGAACTCGATCAGTCCCCCCTTCCCCTTTGTATGTGACTATCCTCACAAGTAAAGATTAACATCGTGACAACAGTGCGTCTATAGTAAATCGAAATGATCTTAATCGATTTATCCTATTGCCAAGGAGAATCATTGTCCATTCTTTTCTATATAATCAACTGAATCTATTAAGATTTCCGTTCCACAACCCGAATTTATGTGAGTCCTGGCTAATAGCTAAGTAATTTTCTTCTTAAAACGTCTCCCTTGTAATTACTTAAAGCCATAACAAGTGAGTGACCAGTTCTTTCTTAATTAATCTGATCTATTATAGAAAAAAACTCCTAGGAGAAAAGGGTTTCTCTCAGGAGTTTTTTTAATCCGCGTCTATACATTCATAATTTTCACCTATTAATTACATAAGCTAACTATATGCTTACATCCTTACAGATTAATCAGCTCGCATCTAGTTCGATTTAGGTATACTCACCACCACAGTAGTTCCTCGAGGAGAAGTATCTGAAATCCAAATCTTCCCTTTGTGCATGTGTATAATTTGATAGCTAATCGACAGTCCTAACCCAGCTCCATCATCCTTTGTCGTGTAAAAGGGATCAAAAACTCGCGAAAGGTCATTAGCCTCGATGCCAGTACCCGTATCAATGAACTCAACCTCAATAGCTTCTTCCTTTACGACTGATTGAATGATAAGTTTACCTCCACCCTGCATTGCTTGAATAGAGTTTAGGATCAAATTGACAAAAACTTGTTTCATTCGATCCATATCGATACTTGCCAAAGGAAGGTTAGGTTCAAGCTTCTTCTCTAAAACAATTTTATTTTGCCGTAACATTGGGTAGGTAAAGGTAAGCACGGATTCTAAAAGACTATTCAACTCTGTCGGACTAACAACCGGTTTACTAGGACGGCCAAAATCCAATAACTCTTTTATGACCAGATTGCCACGATCAACTTGATCACAAATTACTTTAGAGTATTCTTTCAACCCTTGCACTTGTTTAAAGTCACCCTCCATGACTTGGACTGTCGCTTTAACAATCGCTAAGGGATTTCTCAACTCATGGGCAACTCCTGTAACCAAGCGACCTAACGCTACTAGTCTTTCGGAACGCATTAGTTCTTCTTCTAGACGTTTTTTTTCCTTTAAGTTATCCGCCATATTGTTAATAGCTTGGACAACTTCTCCGATTTCTCCTGGCATAGATGAAAGCCTTTTTTCGCTATCTTCCTGCATGCTTAAAATTCCGTTTTTGATTACTTGGACCTCGGTAGCCAAGTTATGAATGACATATAGAGCAGTTCCCAATCCAAATATCAATCCTAAAAGCGTCAAATATCGAGTAACTAAACTAAATTGCCTGCTCTGGGCAAAGACCGGATGAACTTGTTCGTCTGCCCAAGCAATGGCGATTAGCCGCCCCTCCTGCATAACTGGCATTAAATACTCGAAAGCTTGGTTTCCGAGAGAACCTGCGATACGGGAAAGAGGTTCTTTCGTAGCATTAACAGCTATTAGTCCCGAGGAAGCTTCATCTAAAATTCGATACTCTCTTGCTTTAATTTCCTCTTGGGTTTGTGGACGGTATTGATGTAGAAATCCATAGACATACAAATCTTTAGTTTCAGGAATGTATAAACCTAACCTTACCCCAGGGTTAGTATCTGCCAATGGTTTGGCAATTACATTAAAGGCACTCGAGATAATACTTATATCTTTTGCTGCGAGAGGGGAGTTATATTCAATATCCGATCGATCTAGAACTTCCGTTAAACTCTGAACAGTAGCATTAACCATAGTTCCTAATCGTTCCTCTTTAGTTTTCAATAGCATTTCATCCTTGGCCCCAGAAAAAAATATGTCATACATCATAACAAGAATTGGAATCAACAGGATTGCTGCAACTGTAAACATTATTTGAGAAGCGAAGGAACTATTTTTTAAGATTCTTAACAAGTTTACGCCTCCCATAGTACAATTTCAGACAATGCAGTATTAATTGTATAAAAACAAACAATCAAGAATACCGAAAAAGTTAGCCACTTTAGGTGGAATTACTAGTTTAAAGAATAACATTCTAAGCCTTGATATATGCAAGCAACAAATTCATGGCTGAAAACATACAAACAACATACAGAAAACAGCTAAAACAGCTGGCATGATAATTGCACTAGAATGAGTCATGACCCAAGGTCGTGAATTTATTGATTTCAATTAAACATATAGGGGGAAATATTATGACCACTAATCAATTCACAGTATGGGTACAAGAATTGTTTGATACCTGTAATATTCATAATGAGATTGAAACGAGTAAGCTTATTGTGGAGGTGATGAGGAAATTCCACTCTCTAAACCAGGAAAAAATTGTAGAGCAAGTAACGGCCAATCAATGATATGAAGCACAGAAAGGTGGAATTTTTTTGTCTAGCTTATTGCTCAATAATTATTCAACCTTCGTTGATAGATTAAAGGAGGAATGCGGAGATCGATCCTGCTCGATTTGGCTCTTTGTTAACCCGAAATACCCCGAGGATATTACTAACATTTGGGACCCCATAATGTATGAGATTCAGGATAAAGTATATCGTAAACTGCATGCAAGAATTAATAGCAAAAAAATCTTCATCAAGAATGCTGTTAGCGATATAGGCAGAGTTACTGATTCCTCAATTGAAGCTGAAGTAGCTAAAAGTATTGTAACATTAAGGGAAAGTTTGCTTGAATATCAACCCAAACTTCTAATTACTTTTGGTACCATTGCCTTTGAATTTGTAAGACGTGTTACAGAAACAAGACCCGAGAATGGGACTAAATATTGGAATAGTTGTAACTTAGGAAATGCGTTTGAACATTCAATTGAAAACTTTGATATATCTCAGGCAAACTCGATCCCCTTAGTTCGTCGAATGAGTAATTCGAGTATTAACAACAAAGATTGGGAAGACAGCAATAGTTATTTTCATAATGTTGCAGACAAAATTGCAGACAAGATTATTGAACACAAGGATAGTCTTAATATATGGATTTGACATGAGATCTCACTAAACCCTCATAGCATCCTGTTTTTGAACGCACTATGTTTCACAATAAAAATTTCCTACTCTGCCTTAATTAAACGTAATCTGCAAACAGAAATTTAAACGGTTTGGGGGGCAATGAAAATGATCTATAAGTTTATTCCAATTCTTGATACTTTAAGAAATTATGACAAGAAAAACTTTAAATTTGATCTAATTGCTGCACTGACAGTTGCTGTAGTCGCTTTACCACAAACAATGGCTTATGCAATGATCGCAGGTGTGCACCCTGCTTACGGCTTATACTCGGGGATTGTGCTAACAATTATCGCATCATCTTTTGGTAGTTCGAATCAGCTAGCCACCGGTCCTACCAACGCTATCTGTCTCTTGATAGCATCCTACATGATACCCTTTGCAGGTAGTTCTGACTTTTTCGCCAATTTATTCCTTCTGACCTTTTTAGTAGGGGCTATCCAGCTTACAATGGGAATCCTAAGATTGGGGTCACTAGTTAACTATGTTTCACATGCAGTGATTGTAGGCTTTACTGCGGGGGCAGGTATCATTATCGCTATGGGACAGCTTAATAATCTAATGGGTATTAAGTTACCAAGTGGTCACCTGTCAAGTATTGGTAAGGTTATGGCCTGTTTTGAGAGTATCGATAAACTGAATTACCATGCCTTTGGTATTGGTTTGTTTACTATAGCAGTAATAATAATACTTAAAAGAATTAATAAAAACCTGCCAGGGGCATTATTAAGTGTTATTTTTTCAGTAGTTTTAGTGATAGTTCTAGATTTGGAGAAATACGGAGTAAACGTTGTAGGACAAATACCTCAGGCCATTCCGCCCTTAAGTATGCCCAATTTCAATCTCTCAGCTATTGGTGATCTAGGAACAGGTGCAGCTGTCATAGCTATTATCGGTTTAGTTGAAGCTGTATCCATTTCCAAAGCAATCGCATCCAAAACACATCAAAAGATAGACCCAAATCAGGAATTTATTGGCCAAGGTATGGCGAATATAGGAGGCTCTTTCTTCAGCAGTATAGCAGGCTCAGGTTCCTTCACACGTTCTGCTATTACCTATCAAAACGGAGGTAGAACTAAGGTAACGGGAATACTGGTAGGTATAATAATTCTCATAGTTCTAATATTCTTAGCACCCTTTGCGAGATATATCCCCAATGCCAGTTTGGCAGGAGTTATCATGCTAGTTGCCTACTCTATGATTGATAAAAGAGCTTTGGCGAAAGTAATTACGACTAATCGAAATGATGGGATAGTGCTGCTCGTAACCATGTTAACTACCATCTTTGCGCCCCATTTAGAGCAAGCTATTTATGCGGGAGTTGCCATCTCAATAGTTCTCTACCTCAAAGATACCGGCGTAGCAGTTGTCAGAAACCTTGAACCAGTCAGAGGCACTGACGGGCGATTTGTGGAACAGATCGGTAACGGACAAGATACATCGATTTCGATTCTACAATTAGAAGGGAATTTATATTTTGGATCCTCCGCCGACCTTGACAAGAAGCTGAGTGACTCCTACTCCAACTCAAAGGTGTTCCTAGTTCGCTTCAAATCCGTTGCAATAATTGACATTACAGCGTTAGAGGTTATCGAGAGCTTCATTAATCGTGCTCTGGAGGAAGAAAAGAGAGTCATCCTATCTGGAGTCACGCCAAATATCTTAAGAATGTTGAACAAAATGCACATTGTTGATCATGTCGGAAAAGAAAATATCTTTATGGAAGACGATGAGGTATTTGCCACATCCGGAAAGGCTCTTGATGAAGCAAGTTCCTTTGTAAGGTCAGTAAGTTATAAAACTGAAAAGAGATCTACCCAAGCATCCTACTGATTATTGTGATAAATTGCACGGATTATTATACTGCCGCAGTTGCCATGGTTCTTCTAAATCTGAATAAACCCTTCCGTTCTTCAGATGACACCTGCCGACATTTATAGTTTTCACATCTGGTTGGGATGATAGAAATGTCCAGATAAATCATATAGTCTATCTCTTTGGGCGACAATTGTTGCACTTCATCTTCTGAATTCCTTATAACTTCCTGTATTATCCTGTTGAGTCTAGAACGAATATGGCACAACTCCTTATGAATACATTGACTGCACTTAGAGGTTTCGTTCATGATTGATACCCCTCCTCAGTTATAACTTTACTTGGTATTTTTGAGCTCTATAAAGAAGCGCCGACCGAGTAAGTCCTAGAAGTTGAGCCGCCTTCGTTTGATTTCCCTTACTTTTTTCAAGGGCTTTAAGAATTAGTTCTCTTTCGACCTCATCAAAAGAGATACCCTTGTCAGGAAAATTTAGAATTAACCCTTGAGCTTTCCCGTTCTTTTTATTATCAACCTTTTGAATCTCCTTCGGTAAATGCTGCACCTTAATCTCACGTCCCTGAGAGAGAATAATAGACCTTTCTATTACGTTCTGTAACTCTCGAATATTTCCGGGCCACTCATAGTTCATTAGCAATCCCATAGCATCTGGAGATATCATCTGATCATGAGAAGGATTAAATTTTTGTAGGAAGTGCATAGTCAATAAGGATATATCTTCTGATCGTTGCCTTAAGGGAGGTATGTGAATCGGTAAAACATTTAAACGATAGTATAGGTCCTCCCTAAAGGTACCTTGTTTAACACAATCCAGCGGGTCGCGATTAGTTGCCGCAATAATCCTTACATCAATTTTAATACTTTCAGTTCCCCCTACCCTTTCAAACTGCCTTTCTTGAAGAACTCTAAGCAATTTGACTTGCATAGACAACGGCATTTCGGTAACCTCATCTAAGAAAAGTGTTCCCTGGTCAGCCAATTCAAATCGCCCTAGTTTTCTGCCTACAGCACCTGTGAAGGCTCCCTTTTCATGTCCAAACAATTCACTTTCCAGTAACGACTCAGGTAATGCTGCACAGTTAATTGGCACATAGGGTTTTTCTCGGCGGTAGCTTAAGTTGTGAATCGATAAGGCTGTAACTTCTTTGCCAGTCCCACTTTCTCCAGTAATTAATACCGTTGCATTACTGTCAGCGACCCTTTCAACAAGGCTGTTAACTTCTTGCATGGCCGGACTGTTCCCTAAAATTCGGCCATGCTTTTTGTTGAGTTCCGAGCGCAAAAACACAACTTCTTCCCTTAATCGGCTTACCATTAAGGCTTGTTTAACAACAATCTTCAGCTCGTCAAGGTCAAAAGGTTTGGCGATATAGTCAATTGCCCCCAGTTTCATAGCTTCAATGGCTGTATCTATTGATCCGTGGGCAGTTATCATTATTACTGGTAACTTTGGCATAAGGTCTTTGGCCTTAACCAACACTTCTAATCCATCCATTTCAGGCATTTTGAGATCAAGAATCACCAAGGAAGGTGTTTCATGCTGAATTAGTTCCAGGCCTTCTTTCCCCCGCGTAGATGTAATTACTTGGTATCCTTCTTGACGGAGGCCTTTCTCGAGAGCCCAACACAGATGCTCTTCATCATCAATGATTAGTATCTTATTCAATAAAAACACTTCCTTCGCTTTGGGAAAGTGAATAAAGTAACTTAATTATACAAGATTAACGAAATAAAGAAAGTACTTGATTCATATCAACTCTATGCTGTATTAGTTTACTTAATCCAAATATCCAGCTGATCCTTGTTTTCGATTATCTTTTCAGCTATTTTTGACCCGACATGTTGAAAATATGCCTCTCTTTCGGTCTTAGATAAAAAACTGCGATTCTCAACGCGCTTATCATTGGTAATCACTCGTCGAAGTAAGGGAATCCTATTGGTACAATGAATATCGAAGTTCTCCATTGCATTATCAAATTCATCCCTTAGAATTGATGAACTCCAGGCCTTTGGTCCTTTTTCCGGTTTTACTTCAAAAACTCGCCTTGCAAATTCAAAAGGAAATGCGCCAAAAGAGATGAGCATTTTTGGCTTGTGTTCTTGAATAATCCCTCTGTAAAACTCAATCTCTTTTGCAACTTCCTTCCCCCACCAATTTAGGGTATTTGGAACTATTCCGCCATCGCTCACTGCACTCCTAATATAAATATTAGAGGTATCAATTCTTGTATACAATTCTCTAAATACTCTATCCTGAATCTCATCTAGAATTGGTCGCCAAATATCATGTCGAACTGCAGGATATTTTGGATTTATTAACAGCCATATCGGATAAGTTCTTTCCCCTAATTCCCTCTTATTATTATCATCATTTGATAGAACATCATCGGAAGTTAAGCAGGTCAAATTAAACCCCACCTTTCATCTTTTCCACTGCTAACAACGGGAATCCTAGCACGATCTGTTAAACTACGATCAAATTTCTTAGCGGCCTTAGTAGACAGCTTTATAATTATTAGAAGTAACTTTCGCGTTGAGACGACTCTAACCACACCTCCTTTAATTTTGTGTGTGATTTTAATCACAATTAGAGATTAACATTATGACACAATTGTGTCTAGAGGAAATCAATATACTCATAATCAATATACCTAATGATAATGTAAAAGTCTTTAATACTAGAATCCAAACCAATAAAAAGTAATTCATTCCTATATATCCACTTAAAAGTAGAGTCATATTAAAGACAAAAGGGTACCGAAAGTATTTTACTTTAGAACCCTTAAATCCTAAAAAAACTTTTGTTAGACAGCTGTTATTATCAATTTATTTTAATAAACCTAATTGGTAAATGTATTTGTCCGCAATTACCAATTATAATTATGCTTGTTTTATCTTCATTAAATCAATTCGTTCATAATCACCTCTACTTATCGTTAGTTTGTAAGAGTTCAGAATAAATTGGATTATTCACAATTCACTCCATCCAAATATCAAGACGTTCCTTATTCTCAATAATCCTTTCAGAAATCTTTGTTCCTGCATATTCAAAGTAATTCTCAGAATAAAAAGGATCTTCAACGAACTTACCACTAGCAACTATCCGACGTAGTAAGGGAATCCTATTAGTTCTGTTTATATCAAAGTTATCAATTGATTTGGTGAATTCATCCCCTAAGTTAGTAGTTCCCCAATACTTAGGACCTTTCTCAGGTTTAATTGTATAGACGCGCCTTACGAATTCATAAGGAAATGCTCCAAAAGAAATAAGCAATCTAGGTTCATATTCGTCCGCGAGTTCTCTAAACTCATTTATCTCTCTATCTACTTTAGTATCCCACCAATTTTGTGTATTGGGTACTATTCCGCTATCGCTAACAGCATACCTAATATAAATATTTGATGTGTCTATCCGTGTCCGCAACTTTCTAAATACATTGTCCTGTATTACTGATAATATTGGGGTCCAAATATGGTGACGAACTGCCGGATGTTTCGGATTGAATAGTAACCAAATAGGATAAGTTTTTTCCCCCCACTCTCTCTTCTGCCTATTATTCAATAGTATATCCTCACTATGGGTTAAGCTGGACAAATCGGATCCCACCTTTGCGTTAATGATTACTACAATATACATAGGCAGATCCATACGAATACTTCCGACTTAGGATAGCTTACCTAAGCATGGGGGTCTGCCCTTTAAATAAGTTTAGGTTAATGTCCATCCTGAGCGATAGCGAAGGATCTAGATCCTGCAGTCGTGACTCCTTCAGGATGACATATCGACTGAGTACTTTCATAACAATGACAAAAACGCACTGAAGTTTTCATTCATCAGTGGTGCCGCAAATCGGCATTGGGGTCTGATAGTACATGAAAAGCGGGCCTCAGAGATTGATAATTTCTTATAGTATTATATCTTTTAGTGGTTATTATTAAAACAGTATACTAGTTTAATTACTATAAGCCCCGAAGAGACATTATCTCTGCGGGGCTTATAGGATTGTATGGCTTCTTCTTTTATCTAGATTTAGGCAGAGCAATAACTATCAATAAAGTCTTGAGGCAGTTTCTTAATTAACAAGACCGGTATTGGAGATCGATTAAGTACGTTGTGCGCTAAACAACCGAAAATCAAACCTTTTAAAGTAGTTAGTCCCCGCGTTCCCATGATGATTAATTTGAAATGCTCTTTTTCAGCATACTCTAGGAGTGCATCAACAGTATCAGTAATACTAGGATTACAATATATTACATGGTGATTGACGTTTTTTGGTCTTTCTGTAAATACACTGTTGGTTGTAGTAAGTATATCATTATACATGTTTCTAACATTCGTATCTGATTCAATGACACGCTTCATCCATTCTGTGGTAGGACTAACTGGCCATGTATCGATCCAACTATACTCTGTTCCTGTAGAACCTTCGTCTTTTTCTTGAACCTGTACGATGGTTAAATGCATATTGGGCATATTCTTTAGAAGGTTGGCAGCATAGACTGCTGCAGAAAAAGCCTGCTGAGATCCATCGGAATAGAGAAGGACATTAAACATTGAATCACTCATTCCATATACCCCCTTCAATCTTTACATGACTTCTTTTTTCTAAAAAGATGCCGTGCTCTTACTCTTAACACTAGTACCCAAATTTGAGGTCGTTTCTGATTCTAATAAGATACAAGCCGCAGATTTCTCATCATTCCCCATGACTTCACAACCTAAAACATTTCTTGCTCTTTCTAATGCGTTCGTCGATGAAGCAAAAATTTCATTCTCTGACATAAAAATGTTTTCTTCGCCTATATCAGACGTAACATGGGAATTCGATAGTAATGTGTTAAACTCAGACTTTACACCACTAAAGATAACTATTCCACCAGATTCTTTTACAGTCCTTATAAATACCTTCAAAGCTCCTAATGCAGTCAAGTCTATAGTAGCAACATACTTCATTCTTAGAATAAATACCTTAGATTTATCGACTAGATCATCAAGTTTGTTTTGAAGGTCCTCTGCTGAACCAAAAAACAGATTTCCTTCTAACTGAACAATCAAGATATCAAGTTTTTGTTTAATAGATCTAACTTCTTTTTCAATGATTTGTCCATTATTTCCTTGTGATGGTAGAAGAAGCTTCATCGGTGCTTTATTAGTATCTTTCAAGTACAAAGCAATAGATAAAGCTATACCAGTATAAATTGCTACATCTAGATGAGGCATAACAATCGTTGCTATACATGTCGCCCACATTGCAAGGGAGTCAGACTTAAATTTACCTGCCTTTACAATGTGCATTATTTCTTTTTTGTCAACCATATTATAGGCTATAACTAAAATTACGCCAGCCAAGCAGGGGTTGGGAATGTACTTAGCATATGGAGCAAAAAACAATAGGACAAGTGCAACTATTACACCTGATAATATTCCAGCAATTCTGGTAACAGCACCACTTTGATAATTAATGGCAGAACGTGTAAAGGAACCTGAGCCTGCAAAACATTGGAAGAAGGATGCACCTGCATTTGCTAAGCCTTGTGCAATAAATTCTTGGTTAGCATCAATTTTTTGGCGTGAGGTAGTTGCAATGGATTTAGCAATTGCTATGGCTTCAACTAATCCTATGATAGCGATAGCTATTGCTCCTCCAAATAGATTCTGCATGACAGATACATCGAATTGAATCATTTTAAAAGGCGGTAATGAAGATGGAATAAAGCCGGTTAGTTTTACTCCTTTCTGATCCAATGAAAACATAACAATAAAAATAATTGGGATTATAATTCCTATTAAAGCCCCAGGAAGCTTGTTATTAATTTTCTTACAAGTTATTATAATCGCCATGGTCATAACACCAAGTCCAAGGGCATAATAATTCGTTTCATTTAGATGAGTCATAACATAGTAAAACTTTTGCATGGTAGACATATGAGAGGAATCCTTGATAGATATACTCAGTAATGTGCTCAGTTGACCCAGTCCAATTAATACACCCGCACCAGCGGTAAAACCAATAACTACGGAATGAGACACAAAATTGATCACCTTACCAAGTTTTATAACACCAAATAGTATTTGTAAGACTCCTACCATAAATGTCATCAAGAAGAGCATTGAATAAACATTATCTTGTCCCATATAGCTACCTAGGCTACTTGCTACAAGAAGAGCAATAGCATTCGTTGGTCCAGCTATGATGTGATTCGAACTCCCGAATGCGGAGGCAATCATTGTCGATACAATGGCCGTATAAAGACCATAAACAGGGTTTACACCCGCTATCAGTGCATAGGCCATAGACTGTGGTATAACTACTACAGCGACAGTCAGAGCTGCAATTAAGTCCTTACTAAAGTATTCCTTTTTATAGTTTCCGATGGTTCCTATCAAAGGAATATATTTAAATCTGGTTAAGTACAAAAGGACTCCCACCTTTCAATTACAAAACTTAATACTTGAATTATTTATCCATCAATAAATTATATTATATCAATTATTATTCTAAATGCCAACGTTTTAATAGGATGCCTCCTTCCAATCACCAATGGCTCAATTAAATATAGAGATTTTTTTCACTAATTATTTTAATAAAATCTAATGTTCATTTTACAACGAAGTTCGAAAGCGATGTAAAGTCCGCATTTCACCTCCTATTGATACAATAAGCTATATGAAATTATCAACATTACATTGACTGAACCATTGATTACACGTAAAAAATTGCACAAACTATAGTACTAGCTTGCAAAACTTTCCTTTAATGTAGATTAACATTGATATTATATCCAGTCAATATTATTGCAATCAATAAATCCTATTGCGAAAAAATAGGATTATTGTGTCTGAATACGTAAAAATGGCAATACAGTCACACATGAAGGAAAAGTGTGATGTATTGCCATTATCTAAAAATATGTTACAGGCTCATCAGGTGTGTCATTAATTGGGCTTTATTCCCTCCGAGGCCAACGCATTCTCTAGCCATAGGTTCCAGTATACCTGTTTTTTGGGATAAGTTATATTAATGTTTATTTATCGACGCTTTGAATCCCAGTCTTAATACTTCCAGATATTTTCTCCATAAAGTCTTGGAACCTTGTATTAGCTTCGTTCGAAGCCAATACTTGACGATTTCGGATACATGATTGTTCCAATTCTTTAAGTTGTTCTTGATCTTCTTTAGTCAACTCTATCCCAGCCATAACTTTTCCGCGCTGTTCATGCTTTAATTTTTGTAGATCCTCTACTAACTTTCGAGCTTCTGCATCTTGAAAGAGGAGATATTCAGCCTTTTTAAATTCTTTGTAGATATCTGTTTGGGCAATTGCTTTACCAAGTTCAATACTCTTTTGCATAAGTTCATCTTCTTGATCCACAATGTTTCCTCCTTTAAATTAGTTCGACAAAATTAGTTCCCCAGATAATAAATTATAACTGATTATCACAAAATATTAAAGGAAGAATTAGTTATTACTTAATACAATGGGGATGAATACAAATTCCGACATTCTTCAAGAATCTGTACCCATCCCCTCTTGTAATCAGTCTAAAATAGAAGATATTTAATATCTATCTTAGTAACTGACTGAATTAGTCTTACTCAACGCCAAACATATCAATGACAGGCTTTTTGAATACTGACCATTCATTTGTTTTTGGATCCCACTTCATGTTAACAAAGCAGTGCCAGTTCTCTTCGTCAAGGGTTGGCTTATCTGTTCTGAAGTAGTATCCAGGCCAACGTGTTTCTTCACGGAAGGTTACGGCGCGAAGGTGAGATTCAGCTTGCCATAATCTGTGTTTATTTTCCCAAGCTCTCAAGAGTTCATAGAGATCTCTAGCAGCTAATTTTTGGGAGTCCTCTTTCATGAATTCGAACAGTTCTGCTGCACGAGTCAAGGAAGATTCGCTCATGTTGAAAAATACGTTAGCTCCACCAACATACTCATCCATGAGCTTTTGTAAGCGATACATGAACTGCTTAGGCATAATGTAGTTGGGATTTACTTCAACATCTGTGCTGAAGTCTTTATGAGCTTCGAAAATTTCGAGTGGCTTAACAATCTCAGCTTTTACTGCATCAATATCCGCTTGATCTGGTTCAATCAGTGTGTTGTTCTCTAAGATATACTTGATAGCTGATTTAGCTGCGATACGTCCTTCAGCATGGGTTCCTGAGGAGAACTTGTGAGGGCAGGCTCCGGTGGCGTCTCCGGCTGCAAAGAGTGCAGGTACTGTGGTCATTTGAGCATAACCCCAGAAATAGTCTGTTCCAGCGGAAAGGTCTTCCGGACCGGATACCCAAGCACCAGAGGATCCAGAGTGAGAACTGATGAAGTATGGCTCGGTAGCTGCGATTTCAGAAGATCTAACTTCTGGCTCAACGTTAGTTGCAGCCCATAGTAAGGCTTGTGCAATCGTCATATCGAGGAAGTCTTCCCAAGCTTCATTTTCGAGCTCTTTCATCTTTTTCTTAAAGGCTTTAGCATCATCTTCATACTTCTTGGCCAAGTTAGCGATTGCTTCCTCAGTCCGCATGTAGAGAGGTCCTTTGCCTTCTTTGATGTCCATTAAGCCAAGGTAGTTACGTAGGTTAGCTGGGATCGGCTTAGCTGATCCGTATTTACCCCAGTTTTTAAGTTCATCTGCACGGGTTTCCATGTAGTTTTCGCCCAATGCGTTGGTTGCACGGGATTTGAAGAGTAAGAACCAAGCTCCAACAGGGCCATAAGCGTCTTTAAAACGAATAGGAACGAAACGAACTTCTTGACAGGTCATTTCAGCTCCGGCCTTCATGGTGAAGTATGCGGAAGAACCTGTGGAGAAGGGAGGATACCAAGAACGGCCAGCGCCCTCACCAGTGGATTTTGGTTTAAATACTCCAACTGTACCACCCATAGCACAGAGTGTAGCTTTTGCTTTGAAGACATAGATTTTGTTCTCACGAACGCTAAATCCAACTGCTCCTACGCATTTACCATCTTTTAATAGTGGCTCGGTGATGAAAACTCTCTCATAAATGTTCTCTTCGCCTAAAGCGTTCTTAGCTGCTTCAGCAACGATAACTTTATAGGACTCACCGCTGATCATTAATTGCCATTTACCTTCATGAACATATCCGCCATCTTCGTCTTTCCATAAAGGAAGTCCCCATTTTTCAAACATATGAACTGAGCTATCAACGTGACGTGCAATGTTAGCGACTAAGTCATCACGGGCAATCCCCATCATGTCATTTTTTACGTATCTAACATAGTCTTCAACGGTGTTTTTGCCTTTTGCAAGTCCTACATATAGGTTAATAGCAGACAATCCCATTCCAACTGCACCGGAACGTGGCATTGATGCTTTATCAACTAAGGTTACTTTGAGTCCATGTTTTTTGCCCCAATATGCTGCTTCAACTGCTGCACCACAGGACCCCATTCCGCCTCCAATGATGAGAAGGTCGGTTGTTATTTCTACTGTTTCAAAGTTCATTGGCATTGATTTTAACCTCCCTATTTATTCCCTTTTTACAAGAGCTTACTTCTTATAAGTCCAAACTGGCATATGCATTGAAGCTGGTTCGGTATACAGTTCATGGCTGTTGATGTCAGTGGTGACTTCATAACCAGCATCAGGTACTGCGGAACCTTCTTCGGTTGTACGAATTGGGAATTTAAAGCGTTTGGTCATGCCATTACGGAATTTAACTGTCCACATAATGCTGTCGGAACTACGAAGAGGTACGCAAGAAGCGCCTAGTGGAACAAAGTCAGCATATCCGCGAACGTCCATTGCCTGTTGTGGGCAAGCCTTAACACAGCATAGGCACTCCCAGCATTGACTAGGATCAAGGTTTACAGCCTTCATTCTTTCTTTGTCTAACAACATCAGGTCATTTGGGCATGCATACATGCAAGCTGTTTTGTCTTGCCCTTTACATCCGTCACACTTTTCCTGCATTACAAAACTTGGCATTCGTTTAACCTCCATCATTCATATATTTTTGAAACTAAACTTAAGAATGATTCTCTTGTTTAATTTTCAAACCAAAGTTTTTTATTTTGAGGAGTAATATTTAAGAAGAATTTCCAGTACTTCTTTACGACTGAAGTTGCTAGGTGGTACTTCACCAGCTGCCAACATTGCTCTTAGCTTCGTGCCACTGATTTTCAGATGATCTTCTTTACCGTGTGGGCAAGTTTTTTCAGTAGTCATGCCTTCGCACTTATTGCAATACATAGCTGCTGTCACTTTTAGAGGTTGGCAAAGGATTTCACCTGGTTTAAAGGTTTCGAAGATTTCTTGTGCTTGATATGCTGTATAGTAGTCGCCTACACCAGCATGGTCACGGCCTACAAGAATATGGCTGCATCCGAAGTTTTGACGGAAAATAGCGTGAAGAATTGCTTCGCTAGGTCCTGCATAACGCATTTCCATCGGATAAACTTTCATCACAACATTTTTCTCATTGAAATAGTTCTTCATAAGAACTTCGTAGCATTCTAGACGAGTTTCAGCAGGGATATCGCCTGATTTTAGTTTTCCTACGATTGGGTGAATGAATAGTCCATCACAGACTTCATTTCCCATTTTGCAAAGGAACTCATGCGAACGGTGTAATGGATTACGAGTTTGGAAAGCTGCAACAGTTGCCCAGCCTTTTTCGTCGAAGATCGCTCTGGTTTGCGCTGGTGTAGCATAGTAGTCACCGTATTTTGAAGCGTAGCCGAGTTGACTAAATGTTACTAACTCACCGCCAACGTTGACGTCTCCTTGAGCCATAACTTTTTTGACACCATCATGTTCTGGGTCATCAGTAAAGAATACTGCTTTGCACTCTTTGACTTTGTCATACTCATATTTATCACTAACCGTTAAAATACCGCAGTAAGTATCTGTTTCATCATCGACTAAAGCTACTTCCATGCCAATTTTGATAGCTTCAGATTGTTCGCGTGTGACAGAAACGGTAATTGGGAGAGGCCATGCCAAGCCATTGGTTAAGTGTTTTGTTTCAACAACACTCTCATAATTGGCTTTGTCCATGAAACCTGTTAATGGGCTGAATGCACCCATTCCAATCATCAATAGGTCAGATGTTTCTCTGGAAGTCATGCGAATCACTGGTAATGTTTTAGCTTTTGCTAAAGCATCCGCTCTTTGTGATTCAGGAAGTAATACCGGTGTTAACTTTCCACCATGGGGTGGTACTAGTTTTGACATCGTCTAATCCTCCTTAATTTTTATAATGAATGTGAGTATACTACAGAAACAAGTGTTTATCCTGCCCATCACCAACAACAATTCTGTCGGAAGAGACACTATATAAACAGAGTTTCTGGCATCCCCCCTTTCACTTACACTTTGAGTCTTTTTTCACCATATCAGTTAACTAACCCCATAGCTATAAGCCATCTGAACTTTTTCATTTACTTTTAGCCTGGGGTTAGTTTAACATCAATATTTACTCAGAATTTCCACGCGTTTACTTCTCAAGCGATTCACAGAGGAATTCTGACATTTCCATAACTTTTAGGACATCGCCCTTTTCTAATCCAGCACAGGCATCATCCAGCATTGTGATGCAGTAAGGGCAAGCTGTAACTATAACATCCGCATTTTGTTTCACTGCGTCATTGATTCGCAGCTCGCCGAAGCGCTCCCCAAAGGGCACCTCCGCCCAAATCCGTCCGCCACCGCCTGAGCAACAAAGACTCTTATTCTTAGCGCGATCTAATTCTACAAACTCTACCCCTGGAACTGCTTCTAGAAGTTCTCTTGGAGCATCGTAAACCAAATTGTGCCGCCCTAAGTAACAAGGATCATGGAACGTGACCTTTTTAGCTAATTCACCTGGTAAAGATAGCTTTCCGTCTTTTAAAAGACTGCTTAGAAGTTCAGCATAATGCATAACTTCATATTCTCCACCTAGTTCAGGGTAATCCTGTTTAAAGGTATAGAGGCAGTGTGGTGAAGTCGTGATAATCTTTTTCACGCCTTTTCCATTAAACAGCTTGATATTTGATTCAGCGAGTTTCGCGAAGAGTTCTTCATCCCCGATTTTACGTATGGTTTCACCACAACACTTCTCTTCACCTGTGAGTACTCCAAAACTAACTCCAGCTTTTTGCAAGAGTTTTACGACGCTCTTAGCGATTTTTTGGCTGCGAGTGTCATAGCATGAAGTACAGCAGACATAAAGCAGATACTCAGTGTCTTCCGAAAACGCTGGGACATTCAAACCTTCAAGCCAATCAGCTCTCTTCTCAGAAGGCCCAGTCCATGGGTTACCATTAGCATGAAGACTTCCTGCAACCGGACGTAAATGCCCTGGTAATATGCCTGCTCCAACAATGGTGTTACGCATAGAACGTACATTTTTAATGATTTCCACGCTTCTTGGACAATTAGATTGGCACATACCACAGGTAACACAGGCAAAGAGCACGCTCTCGTCATCAAAACCTTCTAAACCCAACTGACCTTGACGTTGCATTTTTCGGATATTAAATACTTCGCTTAGCTCACCGGGGACCTGTCGATACGGACATAGATTGGTGCAGAGACCGCACTGCATACACCAGTTGAGCGTTTCCGCCCCTGAAGAAATAATATATTCTCTCATCTCCAGAGAAACTTCTTTTATTTCATCCATAATACTGCTCCTTTGCTATCTAATGGTAGGAGGGGTCTACTTAGAACCCTTTGTAGGGGTTGGGGCCCAGCTCATTCAGTTTTTCAGCAAAGTCATCTAACATTGCGGGTATCTTGTCATAATCCGTAATAGAGACTTGATCCATTCGCACACGTTCAGAGTCCAGATCTAACCTGTTTAAGGTCTCTGATACTTTTGATAATCTGATTTCGGCTAACTCACTACCTTTAATGAAGTGGCATTGATAATCATCTCCATGCTTACAGCCAAGTAGGAAGATCCCATCAATTCCCTGGGACATTGAATCCGCAATCCAGACCAAGCTTAATGAGCCAAGGCATCTTAGTGGGATAACACGGACCCAAGCGTTATAATTCAGCCGATTGATACCAGCCATATCCAAAGCAGGGTAAGCATCATTTTCACAAGCAAAGATGAGGATTCTTGGTTTTTCTTCATCTTCATCAGGGACTTCGATTGCCTTGATTAGGTTACCAATCATAGGTACTGAGTAGTTCTTAAATGAAATAATCCGTTCTGGACAAGCTCCCATGCAGATTCCACATCTGCGGCAGCGTGTAGGATTTGGCAACGGATTAAATTTATCATCTTCGTTAATCGCACCGAAGGGACATTCCACTGTACAACGTTTACATTGGGTACATCTTGACATTGCAAAGTCAGGGAAAGACATATCTCCTACACGAGGATGTACAGCCACGCCTTTGGCGCTTGATTCCATGCATTGAATAGCCTTTAACGCTGCTCCGGTAGCATCTTCAACGGAGGATAGCTCATCCATCGGAGCTCTGACGCTACCAGCTGCATAAATTCCTGTACGTCGAGTTTCATATGGGAAGCAGATAAAATGAGAATCTGCATAACCATATTTTAATGTTGGCATCTCTGGACCTTGACGATAGGCAAGATTCAGGAGATTGGACTTGCGAATAATTTCCGGCTTCGGACCATCATCTTCTTTTGCATCTTCTTCAGTGTCAGCCTTGGCAGCTATATCCTCACCAAAAGCTGTCGTAGGAACCATACCATTGGCTAAAACCACCATATCTACGCCTTCAGTCGCAATCGTTGCTCCAGATAGAACATCGGTTGCTTCAATGAGCAGATTCTTATCCCCATCTTCGGTAATACCCTTAATTTCTCCTCGAACGAAGATACCTCCATCTTTTTGCACTTGTTGATAGAGACGTTCGTACTGACCGGCAGCCCGCATATCTTTGTAGAAAACAAATACGTTAGCTTCTGGATTCTGCTCCTTTAGATAAGACGCCTGTTTTAAAGACTCTACACAACAGGTTGCAGAGCAATAGGGTAAATGTTCAGGATCCCGTGAGCCAGCGCATTGGATAAAGGCAATACTCTGTACTTCTTTTCCGTCTGGGCGAACAATCTTGCCCTTAGAAGCCAGTTCCTCCATTTGTTGTGATGTAATAACATTCTCATATTTACCATAACCAAGATAGTCTAATTTTGTGGGATCATAAGGGACAGCGCCTGTAGCGAGAACCACAGAACCGACTCTTTCCTTAACTGTAGCGCCATTTTGACTGATCGATGCATCGAACATACCTGGGGCACCAGCAATTTCTTGTATTTCTGCGCTAGTGTAGACGGTAATGTCTGAATGATCTTCAACCTGTTTAACCAATTCAGCTATGTCAACCTCTTCAGGGGTTGTAAAAGGCGCTTTCCGGGGAGCTTGCTTAAACAAGCCGTTCATCCAGCCTCCAAGAACGGGGCTTTTTTCAACTAGAACTGCTTTATACCCTGCTTTTGCAGCTTCTAAAGCGGCACTCATACCTGTCAAGCCTCCACCTACTACTAGGAGGGTCTTGACCATATCAACACCTTGGTAAGGCACCGGCAGATCGATATGCTTCACTTTAGCAAGGCCCATTCTCAGATAATCCTCAGCCATCATCTGGGTATCCTCGTCATTAGCTGGTTGACTCCAAATGACCTGTTCTCTGATATTGACCCTTTCCATGATTACTGAACCGTCAAATTCAAAGACATCATAATTAACACGGGGTGAGCAAGCAGCTATAAGAACTGTATTAACACCCTCAGCTTCAATGTCATTCTTTATTAATGCAACCCCTTCTGCACCACAGAGAAAGGGGTGTGTTTTACAAACCGGAACCTTGCCTTCCTTGGTGGCAACCTTGGACAGGCTCTCTACTTTCAGAGATTCTCCGATACTACAGCCAGTGCAGATATAAACACCTGTTTTTTTATCCATTGGGCTACCTCCTCACCGTAGATTGAATGGCCTTAAGCGCTGCAGAAGTAGAATCTTTAACCGATGAGGAAACATCTAACGGCTTCTTAACACATCCTGCGCCATAAATCCCTAGTTGTTGTGGATCGGAAACAACGAAGCCATCCTCATCATAGGCTATTGCATCCGGTACATTCGAAGTAGCTGGTACCATTCCTGTAGCTAACACAACCATGTCAACAGTTTCCTTCATGATCTCGCCAGTTAACTGATTTTCTACTTGAACAATTACATCTTTAGTCTCTGGATCTTCAGAGATTTCGCCAACTTTTCCTTTGATCATAGTGATGTCATCTTGAACTTTGGTATAAAACTCTTCGTGTTTACCCATCGCTCTGACATCTATATAAAACATATAAACCTTTGAATCCGGATACATTGCTTTGACGTAGGTTGCTTGTTTTAGCGAAGCCATACAGCAAACTCCAGAACAATAGGGCAGATGATTTTCGTCACGGGAACCAGCACATTGAACAAAAGCAATGGTTTTAACTTCTTTTCCATCGGATGGCCGAACAATTTTTCCAGCAGTAGGTCCATTTGAAGCAGCCAAACGCTCCATCATAACGTTCGTAATAACATTTTGGTGTTTCCCAAAACCATAATAATCAACCTTCGTGGCATCATAGGGTTCCCAACCCGTAGACCAAACGATTGATCCAACATTCAAATCAAAGCTTTTTGCCGCCATATCTAATTCAATAGCACCGTACTGACATGCGGCAACACATTTTCCGCATTCTGCTCCTAAACACGCCTCACCGTCTATAACATACTTCATTGGGAAAGCGAACTCATGAGCCTTATAAGCAGCTTTTGTTTTATCCATTCCGTAATTAAATTCGTTAGACCTTTCTGCAGGACATACTTCGGAACACTTACCGCAAGCTGTGCAGTTCTGATTTACATAACGGGGATTTAATTTTACTGTTACTGTATAATCTCCTTCTACACCGTTTATCTTTTCGATTTCAGCTAAAGTGAAGAATTTGATCCGGGGATTTTGCTTAATCCGTTTAAAATTAATCTCCAACCCGCAGTTCGGGGGGCACAACTTCGGAAAATACTGGTTCATCTGGGCCACTCTACCACCTAGGTAGGATTTCTGTTCAACCAGATAGACCTCACTTCCTGCTTCGGAAGCTTCAACAGCGGCTGTAAGTCCGCTTACTCCCCCTCCGACCACCAAAATACTCTTATGCGCCATCCTTCTACCTCCCTTATATGTCAATAAAACTCTCGGAATTCACCGAGTCAGTTGGACAAGGATCCCTTGACCAACCTTATAGCATTCCTCCTATTTTAAATAGGAGATATTTGCTTTCTATAGTACTTTGGGGAATATATAGGATACTATGGCTAATTGACGATATGAATAAAAGTCTTCAACTTCATCATAACCTCAAGGGAATATGATTTCTTTCACATATATAATTAAGAACTTGTCTACACTATTTATATGTATTCAGATTAAACGTAACAAAATGCACAAACTATATTAAAAAAATTTTTACTTCCAAAATAAGACTAGCACTCTGGTCGTAATAAGTCAATATGGCGATAATTAATAAATCGTATGGCAAACATGGAAAAATTACTCACAATTGGTTCAGATTTAATAGAATATGCAGAATACCCCTGAAGATACATCTAAACTTTTGACCTTGTAGGTGATTAAACTCTCAATTACAATGGGCTTAAGACCCTATTTGGTATTTATCACAACTAAAAAGGCCCGATTTCCCAAAAAAGTCTAATAGTTTTCCATTTCAGTCCAGAGTTACCCAATATCTTCAATATCTTCTACATTCTCCCCTCGAATTCCTTCTAGAGCAGAATTATTATCGTTTAAACCAAAAATTTGCGATAGAAAAACTTCATATGAATCTTGGAATAAAGAAAACCCGGCTTCGCTGAGCCTTAGCGAGAGCGAACCGTTGGTTGCACTTATGCTTCAGACGAAGACACTGTCTTCGCACGTATTAGCATTCTTGCAGTATATAACGCAAGTTTATACTTTCTAATAGTACAATAAAAGAGAGTTACACCGATGTTGGTTTAACTCTCCTTTATTATGCAGTCACTAATTAGCTCTTGCTTTCCAAATAGAGCTTATATAAGGCTTGCGTACCGCTGTTTTCTTCCCCTTGATCAGCTAATCTCTCATATAGCGTCTTTGCCAATTCTAAGCCAGGGGTAAGAAGTCCCATTTGTTGCGCAGAATCTAGGGCAATCGTCATATCCTTTATAAAGTGCTTAACGTAGAAACCAGGAGCAAAATTATTAGCTAACATACGAGGAGCCAAGTTACTTAAAGAAAAACTTGCGGCTGCTCCTGTTTCAATACTCTTTAAAACATTCTCCGGTTTCAGGCCAGCCCTATTAGCATAGGCCATGGCTTCACATACCCCAATCATATTTGAAGCTATAGCAATTTGGTTACACATTTTAGTGTATTGTCCTGCCCCTGAGTTCCCTTGTAAAATAATATTCTTACCAAGGCAATTAAAAACAGGAAGCATTGCATTAAACACTTCTTCGTCTCCGCCCACCATTATTGCCAACCGAGCTTCTTTTGCTCCTACGTCCCCACCTGAAACGGGTGCATCAAGTGCAAACAACCCTAGTGACTGTGCTTCTTTATAAATCCTCTTTGCCAGCTCTGGTGCCGAAGTTGTCATATCTATTAAATAACTTCCACCCTTAGCATGCTTTATAA
This sequence comes from Desulfosporosinus sp., assembly GCA_003513495.1. GTDB lineage: Bacteria > Bacillota > Desulfitobacteriia > Desulfitobacteriales > Desulfitobacteriaceae > Desulfosporosinus. The sequence goes on along the minus strand of DOPM01000060.1, from coordinate 61,193 downwards.
TCCCATCTGGCCCGAAGTAAACTTCTTCAACATCTTTTGGATAACCAACCATGGAGATGACAACCTTACATCGCCCAGCCAATTCAGCGATAGTATCTTGCCATACCGCTCCCATATTAATCAAATCCTCAGCACTAGCCTTAGTTCGGTTATATACAGCTACTTGATAACCTGCCCTCATTAAATTAGCTGCCATACTCCTCCCCATAACTCCTGTGCCAACAAAGCCAATCATCATATCCTCTTTATTAAGTGTCATTAATGCATTTTCTCCCTTCTTTACCCATTAGAAAAAACTATAGGATATCAAGTTTAGAGTGTCAAGCCCTATATAAGAGATAGGCAGGATTTTATCCTGCCTATCTCTCTTTTTCAATTATTACATCATGGTCTTCCAGAGACCATGAATGTTGCAGTACTCTCTAACCTCAACAACGTTATCTGCTTTAACTAAGAAAAAGGCTTCGGGTATTTGACCCGGTTCTAACTCAGCCCTGAGAACTTGACCCTTCGTTAAAACTTCGATAAATCGAATAAAATGTTTTTCTTCCATTGGATGAGCTATACTTCCAACTTTGACTTTGATCCCCCCATCTGCTTCTTCAATAACGGGTACATGCTTTTCTAAACTAGCATCTTTCGTCCCTGCCTCAAGTTTATCCATAGGTTTGTTACAGCAGACCAATGAAGATGCTCCCGTATGAACAACCTCAATAACATTTCCGCAAATGCCACATACATAAAGCTCTCTTAGGTTTGTCATTAGTTAGCCTCCATTCATTTTATTGACTATGAATATTAGTATTCTCCAAAAAAAACGATTATCCTCCTTAAACTAATTACTTTTTTATAATTAACATTAAATGAGCTTTTAAGAACATAACACGCATTGAATAGCTATTCATGAATACAATTAGTATTAATTTTCTGTCTTGTCAGAAAATTAAAATTCTCTTAATAGGTAAAGTTAAAATTATGTGCAAGGAGGGCAATTAATTGAATAACATTACACCCCATAAACCATTTCTTCCTTGGACCAAACATTATGACTCTGAAGTTCCAATAACACTTAAGTACCCTACCGTCTCTCTAGATGAATTATTCCGTAAAAGTGTCGAAGAGCACGCTGAGGCTATAGCTTTAGTTTTTTTCGGCAAAAACATTCGTTATAGACAACTGGGTCACTATGTAAACAATTTAGCTACGGCTTTACAGGGGATCGGCATTCAACAAGGGGACCGAATTGCACTTCTTTTACCAAACTGTCCTCAATATGTAATAAGTTATTTTGCTATTTTAAGTATCGGCGCTGTAGTAGTACCGATTAATCCCCTAAGTACAGAATCTGAGCTCCTCCATATTTTCCGTGATGGCCAGGTCAGAGTTGTTATTGGCTTGGATCTCTTAGCAGGACGTTTGGAGAATGTTCGCGATACTTGTCACAATTCAGGTGAACACCATATCTTAGAGCATACTTTTTATACTGCTTTAAACGAATTTATGCCTGTTCCACTGAAGATTCTTTATCCATTTTCTCGAACATTCTCCGATGAGACGAAAACTCGCTTACCTCAATGCAAGTGGTTTAAACCACTGCTTAAACAAGAATCTCAGCCTTTAATCCCAACAACTATTGATATTATCCGAGATATAGCGTTGCTAATATATACAGGAGGAACTACTGGCAAACCCAAAGGAGTCATGCTTTCACATCAAGCCCTAGTTGCCAACGCAACCCAAGGAGCTGCTTGGGTCCAAATGCAAGAAGACGACCGCTTATTAGCAGTTCTCCCCATATTTCATGGCTTTGGTATGTCAGTCTGTATGAATGCACCTCTGATTTCAGGATCTTCTTGTGTCCTTATTCCGCGTTTCAATGTAGATGACATTCTCAAAGGAATTCACCGCTTCCAGCCTACTCTCTTTGCTGGAGTACCTACCATGTATATAGGCCTCATTAACCATCCAAACTTAGTGCGGTATAACCTTTCATCTCTACGTGGTTGTTTTGTCGGTGCAGCCCCTTTAGCTCCTGAAGTCAAACGCCAGTTTGAAAAACTCACAGAAAGTCGACTGATGGAAGGATATGGACTTACTGAAGCCGTTACAGCGCTTTGTGCCAATCCCTATCGTGGCGTAAATAAGACAGGCAGCATTGGTATACCTTTTGCTGATGTTATTATGCAGGTGAGGGATATTGAGACCGGGAAAATTATCCTCCCACCCCAAGAAATTGGAGAAATAGTGCTCACGGGTCCGGAGATCATGCTTGGATACTATAATCAACCCCAAGAAACTGCTTCTGCAATTCGAGATGGTTGGCTCTACACCGGTGATATTGGCTACATGGATGAAGAGGGTTATTTCTATATTGTAGACCGTAAGAAAGATATGATTATTACTGGCGGGTTCAATGTTTATCCACGCGAAGTAGAAGATGTCCTCTATCTACACCCCGCTGTAAGAGAAGCATGCGTTATTGGCATCAAGGATGACTATAAGGGGGAACTCGTCAAGGGGTTTATTACCTTGAGAGAAGGTGCCATGGTCAAAGAAGGAGATATTATCACATTTTGTCGAAAGCATCTCTTGCCCTATAAAGTCCCAGAACAAGTTGAGATTCGCCAAGAACTTCCTAAGACAGCTATCGGTAAAATTCTAAAGCGCTCCCTTCGGGAGTAAAGTTAAGACATTTAAGCATAAGGAGAGGAGCCACTCATGTTTGAGAATAATCATCTAAAAGATCCGAGACAATCACTGGAACTACTTCTTGAAGAAGCGACTCTAATGGGCGCAAAACGTCTAATTCGTTACCCAAATAGAAAATTTTTTGGCTATTTTTGCTCATATTTCCCCGAAGAACTTATTTTAGCAGCAGGTCTAGAGCCATTGCGCCTCTTACCGGATTCGGAGAACCCCACTCCAGTCGAACTTCCAGCTTATTGCTGTTCTCTTGCCAGGGGAACCCTAGACATGGAAGTAAGAGAGAAGTGGAGCGACCTTGTCGGTATCGGGTTTACTCATACCTGCGACACTATGCAGTGTCTAAGCGGAATCTGGGCAGCCTGCGGTAATAGCAAAACCGTTGACATTGTCCCTCCTGTTATGTTAAATGCCCCAGGGGCTTCAAGCTACTATCATGCTGAGCTTGGTTCACTTCTGAATGAGCTTACAGCCCTTACTAAACATGAAATCCAAAACGAAGCCCTTCGAGCTGCCCTAGTCTTATGTGCGAATACGCGAAAACTAGTAACCGAACTCGATGCACTTCGTTTTAACCTTCCATCCCCTTTGATTTTTTCTCTACTCAGAGCCGGACAGCTAATGCCGCGTCCTGAGTATGCTCTAGCCCTCGAGAATTGCCTTCCATTATTAAAGGATATGGCAAAAGAAACCCACAACAAAGCAAACGTTCTAGTCAGCAGCGCTGTACTAGAAAATAACAGCCTTTTTGAAATGATCGAAGAATTAGGAGGCAGAGTCGTTGCCGATGATACATGTACCGGGTATCGCCACTATTCTGGCGTGACTGTAAGCGGATCGGAAAATCTACTTTTGGACATCGTCCAAAGGTACACTAACATGCCCCCCTGTCCGTGTAAAAACCGCAGTCTAAATGAACGGATTTCATATTTAACTGCGTTAGCTAAACAACGACATGCTCAAGGAGCAATTATCATCGTCCGAAAATATTGCGAACCTCATGCGTGGGATGCCGTGACACTCTCAGAAAGCTTCCGCAGATGCGGCATTCGTACTCTGACACTTGAACTCGAAGGGGCAAATGTTGGCGGACAAGAAAGAACTAGACTCCAGGCCTTTTTAGAGAGTTTGCTCGAAGGCCCTGGATTGTAAAGGAGAAGATAAGATGCAGGTGTCACAAGAAAAACGACGTAATTACCGTCCTCTAGTTAGCAGCAAGACACTTCAAAAAACCATGGGTCGTTATTATGCTTTAACAAACTATCACCGTTACTGGGGCAAACTCATGCGACGTCCTTTAGCATGGGTTACCAGCGGTGCCCCAGTGGAACTCCTACGTGCCTTTAACATTCATTCTGCTTATCCAGAACAATATGCGGCTATCTATAGTGCACGTAACGCAACGGTTAATCTGTGCGAAGTCGCTGAAGCAGCAGGTTATTCCCAAGACCTCTGTTCCTATGCCCGGTCAAATATTGGCGGAGTACTAAGGCCTGACCTTGCTCCTTTAGGAGGAATGCCTAAACCTGACCTCTTAGTAGCCTGCAATAATATTTGTGGAACAGTACTAAAGTGGTATGAAGTATTAGCACGTCATTTTGATGTACCACTATTGGTTCTAGATACTCCATTTCTTACAGGTGAACTAACCACACAGGCAAAAGAGTACGTCTTGGAACAATTAAACGCTATGGTCACAGATTTGGAGAAAATTACCCATCGGCGACTCGATGAAAAAAAATTAGCTCAACAGATGAGCCTGAGCCGTGAAATCACCTCACTCTGGATAGAAACCCGCCAGTATTGCCGCGCTAGCCCCTCTCCCCTCAACGCACCCGATCTCTTTATCAACATGGCACCTATTGTAGTTCTGAGAGGCTCACATGAGGGAATTAACTTTTACCGTAAGCTCAGAGACGAGGTCAAAGAGCGAGTAGATCTTGCTCAGGGTGCCATCGAAAACGAACGAATTCGCTTAGTCTGGGATAACATCGCCATCTGGCCTCAACTCTTTAGTTTCTACAAAATGTTTTCCGAAAAAGGTGCATGTTTTGTCACTGACACCTATAGCGGGGGGTGGGCTGTCGAGCAAGCTCCCGGTACTCCCCTTGAAAGCTTAGCCGCTACTTACACTGAAGTTTTTCTTAACCGTTCACCTAAGTATCGAGCCAATCAGTTGATTAACCTTATTAAAGAATTCAAGGCCGATGGTTTCGTAATGCACTCAAATCGTTCTTGCAAACCCTATTCATTGGTGCAAGAAGTGATCCGTAAAGAAGTAATACATGAAACTGGAGTTCCAGGATTAATGATCGAGGCGGACATGGCTGACCCTAGAGCTTATGCCGAAGAGCCCGTCCGCAATCGTGTTCAGGCTTTTTTAGAGACATTTGACGATCTATGATGATCGAAGTTCGAGGTCCGAGGTCCGAAACGAACCTCGCACACCCCATAAGGAGGTAAAGAGTTCATGACAAAATACTTTGTCGGAGTAGATATCGGTTCTCTTACAGTTAAAGTGGTTCTCATAAACGATGGTTTAGAAATTCTTGGTCAGTTAAAAACCCGCGCAGGCTATAGCGGAAAAGACGTTGCCACACGCCTAAAAGAACAACTTCTCGCGGAATCCTGTCTAACACCTCAAAGGATCAGTGCCACGGTAGCAACGGGTTATGGGCGCGTCACCTTTCCCGCGGATCGGGAAGTATCCGAAATCACTTGTCAAGCTAAAGGAATAAGTCATCTGTTTCCTAGTTCTCGAACCATAATTGATATTGGGGGACAAGACAGTAAAGTAATCAAACTATTACCAAATGGCAGAGTTGGAGACTTTACCATGAACGACAAATGTGCTGCAGGCACGGGTCGGTTCTTAGAAGTAATGGCCTCAGCCCTAGAAGTAGAATGGCCTGAAATTGGGGAATTAGTGTCTTCATCTAAAAACCCGACAAAAATTTCGTCATTTTGTACTGTCTTTGCAGAGTCGGAAATAATTTCCCAAGTATCAGCAGGGGCGCTAAAATCAGACATTTTAGCCGGAGTTTGTGATTCAGTAGCCAGCCGAGTAGCCTCAATGACACGACGAACCGGATTAGAAAAGGATATCGTTTTTACAGGAGGAGTAGCCCTTAATCGTGGAGTTGTTAATGCGTTAACCAAACAGCTAGGGTACCCCCTGCTCGTATTCCAAGAACCAGTGATTACAGCAGCTTTAGGCGCAGCATTACTCGCTCGGGAGATCCACAAATCATCCATTTAATTACTTGATCATTTATTTACTTAGAAAACATCCTTTACAATTCTCTGTAAGTCACTGGCAGTTCGGCACCGATAGACTTTAGAACAATAGCTCTTATAGTCTTTCATAACATTATCTGTCTCAAACCACTCCTTTACTTCTAAAGGATTCAACCAAAACAATTTACCTACTTTTTCTGAGATTTCGGCAAAATATTCCGACTGAGGTGGACGATAGTTGTTTTTTCCATCTCCCAGTATCATTAGAATCGCTCTTGATGACACATCACTAAATTTAGTTTTAGCGAGCTCCTTAAAAACTGCTCCATAATCCGAAAATCCGGAACTTACCTTATGTCCCCAGCTCTTAATCTCTTGTTTCACTCCACTTATATCATCATCCCAAACAAACTCAGTGACATCCCAAACTGCATCAATAAAAAAGTAGACTCTTATTTTTCTAAAACGAGCTCTAAGACATGTTACCAAATGTATTAAAAATTCCACAAATGAAGCCATGGAATTAGAGACATCGCAAAGCACTACCAATTCAGGAGCACGAGGCATTTTATGTCGATAGCATAATCGCAAAAATAATCCATCCCACTGAACACTTTTCTGAACGATACTCGCTATATCTATTGTTCCTTTGTTGTAAGATTTCCAACGTGAGCCTGGCCGTAAGGCTAATTTTCGTGCCCATTTTCGTATACTTGACCTGACAAGTTCCTTTTCTTCTTCAGATAACGAACTTAATGATTTAAACATCCAGTGCTGTCGAACAAGAGGTTCCCAACTGTTATCAAACCCAACTTGCGTCATTAATACCTGCTCCCGAATCTCACGTAGGATAGAGGACCGAGTGTTCTGATGGGTATACCACTCGTCTTCAGAAAGAGTACCCCGCTGATAGGCTAAATCAAAGGAATTAACCCAAGTATAATAGTCGATTTCTGCTAAAGCTGATTTAACAACTTCTTCAAACTCTATCCCTTTTCCTATTAACTCCTCAAGCCGCGAAAATGGAACTAATTTAGAAATACGTGAAAGGTCCTGAATATCCCCTATTGCAGTCAAACTAATTCCACCAGATCCTCGCCCTACTCCTTGCCCTCCAAAGCCTTGACTATTTTGATTTTCATCTGAGTCCTTATTAGAGGTTATGTCAAGGGGATGCTCTGTTTCGTAGGATTCATTACTTTCAACGACGATTCTCCAAACCGTCTCGAAGATGCCAACATCTTGAGGACGATGAACCAGTAATGATTTTAATAGTTGTTTACGAGGTAAGCTAGGATATCGAATTAGACAAGTCTGGGCGTCAAGAATATCCTGCGAGGAAATCGATAACGAAACCTGCCTTAGAGCGTGAATTAACTTGATAAATAACCATCCATCCATAGTCTCCATCCCTTTTTACGAAGTACGAAGCGCGAGGTTCGAGGCGCGGGGTCCGAGGTCAGTAGTTCGGGGAACGGGGTCCGAATTCGTTCACGAATAGGGTTAGGCTGGACTGTTGTATTATCGTTTGTATGATGCTTCTGTTTCCCACTTCTTTAGACGCTCTTCCAGTTTAGCAACATCCTTAGGATATTTTAGTAACACACTGAGGGTCCCCATTAGGTCTCCATAGTTCAATTCTACCTTTTGGAGAGCATTTAAAGCCCGGGCAAAATCAATGGTTTCCGAAACACTGGGAAGCTTTTGTAAGGGTAACTTCCTGGTCTTACCAACAAACTCACAAACATCCTTAATTAGCCCCTCCGCAAGCTCAGGAGCTTGAGAACCGAGGATCGCAATTTCTCGTTCTAGGGACGGATAGGTAAGATAGATATGTATACATCGCCGTCTAAGAGCATCACTGAAGTCTCGAGAATTATTACTGGTTAAGAGGACAATAGGTTTTGATTTGGATGTAAGAGTACCTAATTCAGGAATTGAGACCTGCTGTTCTGCAAGTAACTCCAAGAGAAAGCTCTCAAACTCCTCGTCACTCTTATCTAATTCATCAATCAGTAATAAAACCGGTTCGGGTGAAAGAATAGCTTCTAAAAGAGGTCTGGAAAGCAAAAATTCTTCAGAGAAAAGATCAACCTTTATCTCATCCCAATCTTCAGTCTTAGCAAGTTGTAAACGCAAAAGCTGTTTAGCATAATTCCAATCATAGAGTGCCTTACTTATATCAAGGCCTTCGTAACACTGTAACCTTATAAGTCTTCGTTTCTCTGCCCGAGCCAACGCTAAAGCCAACTGTGTCTTTCCCACCCCAGCTGGTCCTTCGATCAGACAAGGTTTTTCTAAGGCTAATGCAAGAAATAAGGTGGTCGCTGCTTCTTGATCTATAAGATAACCTTCATCTTCAAGCTGTTTAGCTAAATCCAGAGGAGATGTCTGCATAATCTCAAATTCCTTCCGTATCGTTATCTTCAATGAGTGAACGGACCAAGTTGTAGGAAGAAAATTCACCAAGACTAAAATAGGCTATAGTCGGAGTTTGAGGAAAGATTCTCTTGACGATTGCTTTAATATCCTGCCCTCGCTGAGAAAGGCTCCGGACTTGGTCCTGTAATTCCTCAAGGTGACTGAGCTTTTGCTCAAGCGAACGATAGCCTTGTTTTATCTCCCCTCCATGAGCACAATAGACTGTGTCAAACTGTTCTTGCAAAAGTTTACGTAACGATTTCATGAGAAGGGGTATGTTTTCTCTTCGCCTAACAACCCGTGTCTTAGGGTGAAGAAAAAGATCTCCACTAAATAATCTACCTTGCTCCCTGTCTAAAAATACGACATGGTCTGTGGTATGTCCAGGTGTATGAATGACTTCAAAGCGAGAATGCTCATTTTCAATAACATCAGGCAAGGGCTCTGCTTTAAAGCCCCTTCTATTCCCCCAAAAGGCTAATCGGTAGAATGGAATATCTCCTTTATGACGACAAAGATCCAAAGAATCCGGATGTATATATGCAGGAACTTGGAGTTTATTAATTAAATAGGCCGTATTTCCAGTATGGTCTTCGTGAAAATGAGTATGAACAATTTTATCAGGACGGTAATGTAGGCAGAAATCTACAATACCGTCCTGTAGCCTATGAGGCCCGCTATCAATAAGCATGCCGTCCACTATGTAAGCATAAACATTAAGGGTAGTTCCAAACATATGTACTATACTGTTATATATGCGCACCTCTTGCATTTAACCTAATAGCTCCATTTCCTCGGTATTCCTCCAGTTTTTACTTAATTATACTACTTGTGAGCAAAAGTTCAACTCGGGTCTCCCTTATCTTCTCTTGTGCGGCTTTTTCTTTATATCAGCAATTTCCCCCTGTATCATTTCCTTTGCACTAATCCGAATTTCAAAGGTTTTTTCTAATTTCCTTAAAAAGGAAACTTCTTTATCATTAACTATAGAAATAGCTACCCCGCTTTGCCCCGCCCTACCCGTTCTGCCAACCCGATGTAGATATAGTTGTGGCTCCTCCGGTAGATCTAGGTTAAAGACATGGGTGATCTCCTTAATGTCTAATCCTCTGGCAGCAAGATCTGAAGCCACTAATAAGGTGCTTTTGCCAGTTCGAAAATCATCCATCGCTCTTTTTCTATCTGCTTTATTGGCGCCTCCGTAAATCCCTTCTGCTTCTAAGCCATGATAGTTTAGCTTTTCCACAGTTTTCTCAACTTCTTCACTTTTGTTAATAAATATTAAGGCACGTGTGGGAACGATTATCCGAATCAGCTTCCTCAAAACTTCGATTTTATCTCTCTGTTCAGCTAAAAAAAACATATGCTCAACAGTAGGCGCAATCATAATTTTATTCGTAACCCGAATGATCTCAGGAGCCTTCAATAATTCTGAAGCCCGCAGATAAGTCGCAGGTGGTAACGTCGCTGAAAATAATAATAGTTGAGTTCTACTTAAGGTCGTCTTAATCACCGACTTAACGAGAGACGCATTATTTTCATCAAGTAAACGATCCGCTTCATCAAGGACCATCGTCTTGACGGTTTGAGCAACTATTTTCTTCTTCTGAATTAACTCTAGAATTCTACCACTGGAACCTACAATAATGTGTGGTTTCTGTTTGAGCTTTTCTATCTGCCGGGATATATTAACATTTCCTATGATCGCGGTTGACGTGATGGCCAAACCTGAGCCTATTGACAACATTTCAATTTCACGCTGTATTTGTATAGCTAATTCATGGGTCGGCGTGAGAATTATCGCTTGGGTTTCTTTCTTGAGAGTATCAATTTTCTGAACGATTGGCAGAAGATAAGCCAAAGTTTTACCGGTGCCTGTTTCCGATTGACCCAATACATCTTTATTGGCTAGAATCAAGGGAATCGCTTTCTCCTGTATCGTAGTTGGTTCAACAATTCCTTGTTGTCTGAGAGCATTGACCAAAGATTCATCGAGCCCAAGCTGATTGAAGGTATTCATTTATTATCCATCCTATCTATAAATTGGTGCTTTCCTTTACTGCAAAGTTCCTTATGAGACGTTATTATAATTATATCCTCTTTTTATGTTAATAGAAAATTAACATAAAATAGTGGCTTAGTCCAATTACATAATTAATCCATCGTCATTCAAATATTGGCTAATTCTATTATAGAATTAGCCAATATCTGAATGAATTATAACGAGAGCTAGATAACAATAAAATCAAAAATCATCAATAACTACCTATTTTACAATTAGCACCGGACAGTTAGCCCTTTTTGCTACCTTATGACTAACCCCCCCTAAAACAAACTCCTGTAAGGTATTCAAACCCCGGCTACCTATCACAACAACATCAAATTTACCATCATTCGCATATTTTACGATCGCAGGCCCTGGTTCACCGTGAATAAACTTCACCTTAAAATCAACCTTCGCCTGTTTCATCTTCTCCTGAAGCGGAAGCAACTTTTGATTCCTTTTTAAGGTTATAGCGTCTGTATCTAGGTCACGTAATACATCTGCTTTAGAAGCCTCACTGTTGATCACATAGACAATCTCAATCTTTGCCTCAGGGTTATTTTGCGTTAAAACAATGGCATTTTCTGCAGCTCTTATTGAGTGTTCCGAGCCATCGGCTGCCAAAAGGATTTTTTCAAACATAAGTACAACCCCCAATTTATTATAGGTATCATTGTCTTACTCAGTGTATGGGCGGCCCAGAGTCCAAATCTGTATGGGTGGCCAATTTATCAATCAATCGCGCACTCTGTTCATTTAGTCCACTTAACGTAACCTTGATATCATATTGCCTGTATTTGAAGACGATCTTATCTATCGCAGCAACGGCTGAATCATCCCATAGATTTGCATTACTAAAGTTAATATCCACTTCTTGTATATTATCCCGGTTATCCATCGTAAAATCAAATACATTAATTAAGTCTGTTACAGAGACGAAAAATATCTGTCCACTAATCTTATATGTTTTTAGTATTCCGTCTTGTTCTATTCGTTTTTTTACATATACCTTAGAAATTTTGGAGGCAAAAAAGACTGCACTTAAAATTACTCCTGCTAAAACGCCTAACGCTAAATTATGAGTTACAAAAACTGTCAAAACGGTAAAAATCATGACAAAGGCATCTGTTTTAGGAGTAATGCTCAAGGTTTTTAGCGATTGCCAATCAAAGGTCCCAATAGACACCATAATCATCACGGCAACTAAGGCAGCCATAGGAATTTGCACGACATAATCCCTAAGACCAATAATTAGAACGATCAAAAATGCTCCTGCAGTAAACGTCGATAATCGACCTCTTCCGCCTGATTGCACATTAATGACCGACTGCCCAATCATGGCGCACCCAGCCATCCCTCCGAAAAAACCGACGATAATATTTGAAATACCCTGTCCCTGACTTTCTTTGTTTTTATTACTTCCTGTATCCGTCATGTCATCCACAATTGTTGCGGTTAGCAAGGATTCAGTAAGCCCTACCATTGCTAAGGCAAAGGAATACGGTGCAATAATTAGTAATGTCTCCAGGGTAATCGGCAGGTCAGGTACAGAAAAACTAGGTAAGGAACGTGTAATGATTCCCATGTCTCCGATCATGGGGACCTTGACGTCGAGTATTATGGCAATGGCAGTAATCCCAACAATCGCCACAAGCGTCGAAGGAATTGATCTAATTATCAAGGGTAAACCGTAGATAATCACTAAAGCACCCACTGTCATAGCGTAGGATGGCCATGATTGGCCAAATAGGTAAGGAAATTGAGACGTGAAAATCATAATCGCTAGAGCATTAACAAACCCAACCATTACTGATCGGGGTATAAATTTCATATACCTTGCTAGTTTGAGTGTTCCGAACAAGATCTGAAATAGTCCTGTTAGTATTGTAGCAGCGAACAGGTACTCAATACCATGGTCTTTCACTAAGGTAATAAATAAAAGAGCCATTGCTCCTGTAGCGGCAGAAATCATGCCAGGCCTTCCACCGACAAAGGCTATAATTATCGGAATTATAAAGGATGAATACAACCCCACCATTGGGTCTACTCCTGCAATAATTGAGAAAGCGATTGCCTCTGGTATTAAAGCGAGTGAAACGACAATCCCTGCCAATACGTCATTTTTAATATCAAACCACGACTCTTTGAACGATAGTGTTACCATACAAACCTCACTTTTTTACGATAAGCTACTGCCGATAGTGTCCCCTCAGAGCAAAAAGAAAATGCTTGCTACTGATTAACACATTGGGGACATCAAATTCTCGGGAGTGCCTGTAGTACATTATCACAAATAATCATAAACAGCAATTTGTCTAAACAATCTATCTTTAGTTAAAGTTTGCCTTCGTTAGATACCTATTATATAATTTAGTTATCAGTATTGATCACTAGTAATCACCAAAGTTATGCAAAGGATTAAGGAGTGAGTCTAAATGGCCGAAGATAAAGAAATAATGACCCTACGCCAAGTTGCTGAATACCTCCAAATCAGCGAGGTTACCACCTATCGCTTGGTTCAGGATGGTAAAATACCCGCCTTTAAAGTTGGCCGTAGTTGGCGGGTAAAAAAAGAAGATCTTAATGAGTTTATTGAAAAACAAAAACGCGGGGAAAGGTTCTAAATAACAACTGATCTTTAGCCATGCAGTCGGTATTATCCTCACTGCACAACAGGATCCCCTGCAATGAGGAAGTTGGGACAATGCTAATTATCTTAATTACCCGTGAGAAAAACCGGAATCAATAAACTCCTCTTAAAGGGGAGTTTAAATATTACTGAAGCGGTGAAAAAGTCATTATATAGAAGTAAAGCTTTGAATCAAATGGAGGTATCATTACTTGCCTAAAGAAAGCAAAATGCAAATTATTCCCCTCGGTGGAATAGGGGAAATCGGAAAGAATACAACCGCTATCCGCTATAATGATCAAATCCTGATAATTGACGCGGGTCTGGCTTTTCCTGACGAGGATATGTATGGAGTCGACCTTGTTATCCCTGACTATACTTACCTCATCGAAAACAAAGACCTCATCCTTGGAATCCTGATTACTCACGGTCATGAAGATCATATCGGGGGACTCCCATATTTGTTGAGACATCTTAATGTCCCTATTTTCGGAACTCGCCTTGCCATTGGTTTAGTTCAATATAAACTAACGGAAGCTAAATTGGGACAAGTCACTACCCAGGTAATCCAACCTGGAGAAACCATTAAACTAGGATCCTTCGCGGTTGACTTTATTAATGGGAGCCATAGCATACCAGGTTCAGTCGGTTTAGCCCTTCATTCCCCTCTAGGAACCATCGTTCATTCCGGGGATTTCAAACTAGATCATACCCCGGTGAGCGGAGAGGTCCTTGACATCCACAAGTTTTCTGAACTTGGAGACAAAGGAGTTCTTTGCCTCTTGTCGGACAGTACGAATGTGGAACGCCCAGGATTTACAAAGTCTGAGCGACTCGTTGGACAAAATATTGACAAGGCCTTTGCAGATGCTGAGGGGCGAGTTATTTTCGCCAGTTTTGCTTCCAATGTCAATCGACTTCAGCAAGCAATCACTGCCGCCTTTAAATACCAGCGCAAAGTCGCTGCCGTCGGCCGAAGCATGGTCAATGTCGTGAGCATAGCTGCTGAGCTTGGGTACCTCGATGTCCCTAAAGACACACTTATTGACGTCGATGAGGCCATGCTCCTACCGAGCAATCAAGTATGCATCCTGACGACAGGCAGTCAAGGCGAGCCGATGGCTGCCCTGACCCGCATGGCGAACCATAATCACCGGCAAATTTCCATCTATCCGGGAGATACAGTTATTCTTTCAGCTTCTCCCATCCCTGGAAATGAAAAAGCCGTCTCTCGAAATATTGATCAGCTCTTCAAGTTAGGGGCGAAGGTCATCTATGAATCCATCTCTGGAATGCACGTTTCTGGTCACGCCAGCCAAGAAGAGCTTAAACTAATGCTCAGCATGATAAAACCTAAGTACTTTATTCCAGTTCATGGGGAATACCGCATGCTCATGAAACATGCTGAACTAGCTGCGCAAGTGGGAATTCCCAGGGGTAATATTTTTGTGGCCGAAATTGGCAATGTAATAGAGTTTACACGGCATGGGGCAAAGCTGGCAAATAACGTTACCGCCGGGCGAGTTTTTATCGATGGCTTGGGAATCGGAGATATCGGAAGCAGCGTTATGAAAGAACGATCACTCCTATCCCAAGATGGAATCCTGATCATCATTTTAGCGCTCAACAGTGCAATCAACACAATCCTTGCGGGTCCAGATGTTGTCACTCGTGGATTTGTTTATGTTCGAGAATCAAACGTAATCCTCGATGAGGTAAAAGCCATCACCAGAGAGACCATAGCCGGCAGTCTCCAGAATGGTATCCATGAAACCAACCTTCTTCAAAATCGTGTTAGAGATGCTGTGAGTAGACATCTTTATACCAAGACCAAGAGGCGCCCAATGGTTATACCGATTTTTCAAGAAGTCTAATTACCCTATTAAAAGTCTTTGTAGGGATTTTCTTTATTAGTCAAGAGCAAAGGAGCTTAACCGCCGGTCTTTCTCTCTTTATGATGGGACGACTAATCGATCGATATGGACAGCGACAAATGAGTGCTGTCATCGGCCTCTGCTTGGGATTAGCATGCTTATGGAACAGTACCCTCCTCGGACCCCTTTGGATATTTGTTGGGTTTTTTATGCTCCGATTATTTGGACAAGGCTCCATGACCCTTATTCCCAGCACCTTGGTTCCTCAATGGTTTATTCAAAAAAGAGGAAGAGCCTTCAGTATAATGGCCCTAGGAGGATTTGCCAGTTCATCCTTCATTCCTCTTTTCAATGTCTGGATGATCCAAACCTGGGATTTAAGGGTTACCTGGTGGGTATGGGGAGGATTACTAAACCTTCTGTTTACCCCTCTAACCTATTACTTTACCGTCAACAAACCTGAGGACGTTGGGTTATCCCCCGATGGAGACTCCCCAAAAATAGTCAAGAGTCCTGATTCGTTTCCAATAGACAAAAAGAAGGATATCATTGATACAGAAATTAACTGGACCCTAGCGGAAGCAAAGAAAACGAGAACCTTCTGGTTTATCCTTCTGGCTGCTGCGGTTCCAGCTTTAATAAATAAAGGATTAACCTTTCATTTGATCTCCATTCTGGGGGAACGAGGGATTTCACCCTTAAATTCAGCCTTTATTTTAACTTTAATGGCCCTAGTAGGGTTCCCCGTTTCATTCCTTGCCGGGTTCATTTTAGAACGAGTGAAAACAAACTATGCTCTGGCCTTCGTTTTTCTAGGCGAAATCATGGTTCTGTTAACCCTTCAAGGTGTAGATTCTCAACTTAATGTCATTGTTTTTGGGCTAATGTGGGGATTCGTTGTAGGCTTTGAACAAATTACTTTAAATTTGATTTGGCCTAATTATTATCGGCGTCGCCACTTAGGCAGTATTGAGGAATTGCTTCTAGTGTAATGATTATTGGAGCGGCGCTTGTGCCATTGCCCCTAGGTATAGCCTTCGATCAGTGGGGCGGCTATACTGAGGTCCTTTACTTAATGATAGTGTTTCCTTTATTAGGGCTAGTTGCCGCCCTAATTTCTCCAAGTCCAAATTAGAATGAAAGGAGTAAGTAGCAACCCATGAGCAGTCATCATCCCGAATTTGACCTAGAAGCAAAGCGTCTTGCTTCTACAATCACATACATGAGAAAAATGATTAATTTGATTGTCGAGAACCGCAAAGGTCAGCGGGAAGAAATTCGACAAGCTTTTATTGACTTAGATTATTTAGACAGCAGTCAGAGATATGGTTCATGCCATAGAAAACTTGCTTAAAATCCAGATTGCGAGTGGCTATAAATCAATCGCCCTCGTTGGAAAGACTCTTAAAGAATGTCAACTGCTCAAAGAGAGTCTAAGCACACCCTATGAAATTTTACTAGGGGATGAAACCCTTTATGAAGGCCAAGTTTTGATTGTGCCCTCTTACGTTTCCAAAGGACTGGAATTTGATGTTGTGTTTATATTTAATATCTATGAAGGCTATAGTGATGAAGACCTCGATCTTAAATTGCTCTATGTCGCTATAACTAGAGCGCGACATCGACTGTTCAGAATGAGAATACAAGGGTTAGGAGACTCCTCGGAATTAAATACAAACAGCGATTCCTGATATAAGGTATTAAACAAAAAATCAAAGAAACCCACCCTGCAAAGGTAGGTTTCTTTGATTTTTTAATTATCCTTACTCACTGTTTGACTAGTTAATGTATTACACCTTAAGTAGCTGGGCTCATATCTAAATCTATATCAGGGGGGTACTCATAAAATCAACTTCTCGTAATATGTCATCTAATGCCTTTCTATATTACTAATAATGATTTGCCTTAGCTTAATTGAGCTTTTAGTTTTTCTTTATCCATCAAGTAGTCCAATCGCTTGATTTCTTGCCCCCTGTCCAATACAACAACTGATGGCACGATTTTGACATCATACTTTTGGGCAAGATTTTTCTTAGTAGCCGTATCGATTTTCACCACTTTATAGAGTTCTGCGAGTTCTTGATTTGCCTCTTCTAATAAAGTGCTAAACTCCAAGCTTTGATTATTTATGGCATTGAAGAAAAGCAATAGAACTTTTTTGTTACTTTTCAGTACACTCGTACTAAACGAATTTAGTTCCTCAATATAGCGCTCCGCAGCGACTGCGGCCGTTGCCCCATCGCCTGCAGCAGAAACCACTTGCCTTAAATATTTAACCCGATTGTCTCCAACTGCATATACACCTTCGAGATCCGTTTCCATCAAGTCATTAACGGGAATATAGCCTCTTCTGTCCATCCCAATGCCACTTTCCTGAAGAAAATGGGTCGAAGGAATCATCCCAACAAAGAAAAAAACACCCTGGCAAGCAAGTTCGCTTGAACGGCCCGTTTTTAAGTTCTTGATTTTAACCCCCTCGACGTTAGCCTCGCCCATGACTGCTTCAATGGTGGAGTTCCATACAAACTCCATCTTTTCATTTTGTAAGGCCCTTTCTGCACTGACTTTATTGCAATCGAGAACGCCTTCATCATGGAGTACAATCACGGTGACTTTGCGAGCGAACTTAGTAATGTACATGCCTTCTTCGATGGCTTGGTCCCCGCTGCCAACGACAACAACGTCTTCGCCTTCAAAAAACTCAGCATCACAGGTTGCACAATAGGCAACCCCACTGCCCTGAAGCCGCTTTTCGCCAGGAATATTTAATAGTCTTGGCTCACTGCCACAAGCAATGATAACCGCCTTGGCCGTGTATTCTTTCCTTTTTTTGGTACAGATAATTTTATCTTCTTGAGAAAAATTAACGCTTACAACTTCATCTCGTAAAAATTCAACTCCAAAGGACTCGGCATGCTTTTTAAAGTCTTTCATAAGATCGGGTCCACTGATTTGCCCATAGCCCGGATAATTGACAATTTCTCGAGTAGTATTAACCAAACCGCCAACCGTCCCTTTGTTGATGACCAAAGTTCTCAGCTTTGCTCTTCCCCCATAAATAGCTGCCGTGAGTCCTGCGGGGCCACCGCCGATTATAATTAAATCGTAGGTCAGATCTCCCATTTTCTTAAATATCTCCCTCCCTGTAGAATGTTTTAGTGATTACGATTCTAGAACTTCCGCAATCTTATCTATGACTTTGTCTTCGTCAACAGCTCCTGCTAGTTTTGCTTGATATTCGCCTTCCTTAAAGAAAAGAATCTGAGGAACTCCTTTTAAGGAGAATCGTTGGAACAAGTTTTTATCTTCTTCTACATCCACGTAATAGAATCCAACCCTGTCTCGGTATTGCGGTTGAAGCTCTTCCAAAACAGGAACGACCTCTTTACAAACGTGACAGGCTTTTCTAGAAAAAATAACAAGACAGGGCTCCTCATTATCATAGATTATTTTTTCGAAACTATTTGTATTTAATTGTTCTAAGGACATATTTTTCACTCCTTTAAAATAGCATTTTAAATTAGGTATCAAAGAAGTCCAAAAATAATTTCCGTTCATGGTAAACGAATAAAGGCAGGCTATTCCACGAAGTCAAGGTTATGTGAATTAGCCTGCCCTTTTTATATTAGAATTCTTCGGTTAAAATCTGATAGATTGGTGCTCCTTCGCAGTGGGCAGGCATTCTTACACCTACTAAAGCTGCAATAGTCGGTGCAATATCAACTTGTCTAATGGTTCTAGCTGTTTTAAAGTTTTCCTTAATTCCATTCCCTGCTGCTAGAAAAATTGGGGTAACAGAGGTATCGAAAGCACCCTCTACAGTGGATAACCCATCACCATGTAACCGGCTATATCCCTCATCAACAGTGAAGAAGATATCACCACACTGCGGACCGTTTGTTCCTAATACAACAGCGTCTTTATTCCGCATGGCAAGCCCGATAACACGCTGTCCTTTATATCTGTAAGAGTACAGGTCAGACATAATTTTTCTTTCCAGTTCATATTTGTCCGCTGGGTCAACAATGCCATGGGCATCACGACCTTTTAAGTTGATATAAATATAGTTACTTCGAGTCTGGACAGCTGTAGTCTTTTCCCAATCTACTTCTTTCAGATTATTACCGTTTTCATCTTTTTTCATAACGGTATAACCTAGTTCCTGCATTACTTGTACATTCATACCGCCATATTCACCAATTTGTGGTGGGAATTCTTCCCCTACCAGTAAACCATGGTCAGCAACAATCATGATGGTCCAGCCTTCGTCTAACAAATGTAAGAATTCACCTAAATATTTGTCTGTCTGAATGTAAAACTTACGAATAAAGTTCTGATTTACTTCAGGATCAGTATAGCTCCAGCGCTCCAGATTTTTCGCTAAATGCCAAAACATATGACCTGCACAGTCAACATTATGCAAATGAGTGAATACTACCTGGTATTCCTGGTTTTTAATTAAATGATTTAAAGCCTTTGCTTGCCATTGACTGTACGAATCCCAGGCTGGTTCATAAACATTCTCAACCAGGTAAGCATCTTCTCCCCCAACCAAGCTAACAGGCTGAACAGGGCCAACATGTTCAACGATATTTTTCAGCAATTCCTTAGGGTGAAATAATTTATCCTGGGCAACATCCAGTGCGTTACTGATCCACATTTTTAGCGATTTACCATCAGGAGAAAGTTCCAGGAGTTTCATGGTACGACATGCAGGTTTTAATACACCCTCTTTATTAATGTCATCCACAATCCCAGAAACCATTTTCCCGACTTCTAATACTACGATTGGTTTCTCAGCCTTCTTGTTTTTATAAATTGCTATATGGTCATAGATCCCCTCAGCATTCTTTAAAACCAATGCAGGACGTCTTGCAATACCATCCGAAGTTAAAATCGTAAATTCTTTTGCATCTGCCGGTGCGGCTGCCCATCCTTCTGCATCTTTCAATGGGGAATTGACTAAATCATAATGAGGAATAGATTCAATGACCATTTCCATATTTTCCGGTCCCATGATATATTCACGGATTTCGCTGCCTGTCATGGCAGCTTCACCATACCATAATTCCATCATATCGGTAGTTGGTTCTTTTTCTTCAGTAATAGCACTCAGATCGGAAATCATGCAGCCAGTACCAGCAGGACGTTCTACTTTGGGAGCATATTGTAATTCAGTAATTTCCTCATTAGCAACGATAATTTTTTCCCAATCAAGTTGTGCAACACCCATGTTAACAGAACCCGGCTGTGTTCCGTCAATAACGTGTAAATTTGGGTTGTCACTGGTCGGAGGCCAAGCGGAACCGGGCCAATGCCATACTAAGGTTTTAATACCGGCGTCAGCAGTTACATTCCATAACTGCTCAGCTTCACAGTTTCTGGAATCCATATTATATACTACAGCATCCAAGCTCTGTGGTGACTGTCGCCAAAAACAGGTAATACCGTGTGTTCCTGGGTAAGCACCCGTTGCTAAGGTAGTCCAGCATGCAGGTGTAATCGTCGGCAGGGCACCTAAGTGAGACAAGTCTTCTCTGGCCGAGCCTTTATCAATAAATTTTTGTAAGTTTGGCATTATTCCTTCGGCCAAGAATTTTCGGGTAATTTTGGGATCCATCCCGTCTACCCCTAATACCAATAATTTCTGGGTTAGTGCTTCTCTTTTCATTTTTTGAATCACAACTCCTCAAATTTGCTTAGGATATTAGCTTGAGATACAACAGTTAGAAGTCTACAGTGGTGTATATAAACCCTGTGCCACCGTTTAGAATGTGTGAGATATAGTTCTGGAAAGCACATACGTCCAGCGACTCTGGGGATTTTTCCATGTATTTTACAAGTGGTGATCACAGGTACAAGCAAAGTTACTAAAATGTTTATCAAGGTTAATTTGTTGGATATTTAATTGGAAATCTTAAGTGATTTTATTAGGTAATGAGAAGAACTAAAGTTGTTAGCTCGTTCTCCTCATTACTATCATTAAATATTAAGTTATTCGGTCGTTAACTTAACTATTGACACCATACTCTTTTTCTGTTTCTTCGACAATCGCTCGAAGTTCTGCTTGAACACTTTCCGGCAGAGACTCAGGTTTATAATCTTCTAAAATAGATTTAGCGACGTCATAAGCTCTTTCCGAAAAATCCTTACCACCATCAACAAGCCAGACATCTCTCATACGACGATCGATGACATTACTCTTTGATTGTGTACGCATGTGTTTGAAGGTATGCTCTTGGCTAATAAAGTTACCAGCGGTACCTACCTGCTTAATAACATCTATTGCTAGAGTTTCATCAGACACACTTATCCCACAAACAGCTTTTTTAATCATCCTAGCCATCTCATTATCCATCACCATTTGTGCATAGTCATAGGTGATGCCGAGTTCCAACATACCAGCGCCATAGATCAGGTTGGACCCTGCCAACGCTGTCAGCATAGCGGTAATTGTGAACTCATGAGATGCTTGGGCATCCGGGAGTTTGCTGTCTACCTAGCCACCGGCTACCCAACTAGGTAGTAAGTAAAATTGTGCAAGTTTTGCAACTCCTGCATTGATCATTCCAAGTTCTGGAGAGCCGACTGGAGCAGTAGCAAATCTTAAATCCATGATTGTTGTGGAACTACCATATATTACCGGTGCGCCTTTACAAGTGAGCTGGCTTAAGACAATACCACTCAATACTTCCGCATTGTGTGTCACAAGACTACCGGCTAAGGTAATCGGTGACGTAGCCCCAGCCATAGCCATGGATAGTATGTTAACAGCTATTCCGGCACGTGCTCCCGCTATGATAACTTCTGTACAGTGTCCGACTAATTGCAATGGACTTGTAGGGCAGACATTGCACGAAAATATTGGACGTTCTCTTAATTTATCTTCCCCACCAACGATCGCCGCAGCCATCTTTAATACTTTTTGGAAGTTTTTTCCGCCCTCGGTGCCGATGAAGACATGCTTTGAAGTGTTATTGAAGATAGCCTCAGCATTGTGAACTACGGCAGCCTCTGCTGGGACATCTTGAGGCGCAACAGGCCGTAAAACTGCATCCATCTCATCCATAGCATCACAGAACCGAGAAATATTTGCGACATCCTGCTTAGTAGTCTTCCGATACTCTTTGGTATAAGGGTCGATGATTGAGACTCCCTCACCGAAATTAATAAAGTGAACACGCTTACCACCTAAAACGATATCATGTTTAGGATTTCGTCCAGCTAATAACACCGTATTTGGGGCAGATCTTATGGCATCTTCAACAATATGAGGAGGAATCTTTACAACGCCGGTTTTAAAATCAACATTAGCTCCCCCAGCTGCAAAGATTTCTAATGCCTCTTTAGATTCTACTTTAATGCCTGTTTTCTCTAAGACCTCCAAAGTTCCACTGTGGATGTCATAAAGTTCATTGTCCGAAAAAATATTGAGTCCGAAGCCCTCGAATTTTGCAACTCCTGCTTGAACTTCACTTCTCAATTATTCCACCTCCACATCCTTCATAATAATTAAGGGTACTGAAATATTGTCAACTTCCACTAGTTTAAGATCATAGAAGCCATTTCTTTGGCAGCCATGGCATCCGCACAATAACCATCTGCACCGATTTCATCAGCAAAACTTTGAGAAACAGGTGCTCCACCGACAAGAATCTTAACTTCGTCACGCAACCCTTCTTCCTTGATTTGTTCGATGGTAGCCTTCATATTGAGCATTGTAGTCGTTAAGAGAGCAGATAAACCAACGATCTTAGCATTATGCTCCTTGATTGCTGCGACGAACTTTTCTGGTGATACATCGACACCAAGGTCCACAACATTAAAGCCTCCACTCTCCAAAATCATCACAACAAGATTCTTGCCGATATCATGGAGATCTCCTGCTACCGTCCCAATAATGATGGTTTTGCTAACAGCGATATCTGCTCCAGTTAGCAGAGGTTTTACTATATTCATGCCCTCAGACAAAGCCTTAGCGGACATCATAACCTCTGGCACATACATTTCCCCTGCCTTGAATTTAGGGGTAACGATATCCATACCAATCAACAATCCCTTAGAGATAATTTCCATGGGATTGCCACCTGCGTCCACCATTCTTTGCGTAAGGTCTTTTACCGCAGCAGCATTTCCTTTGAATACATAATCCGCTAATTGCTCAAAACTCATCTTGAAAATCCTCCTTAAGATTACTAATAAATAATACTTTACTGACAAACCAGGGGACTTATTCTTACCTAGGATTTCTTACTAAACAAATCATATTATAAATATAATACACTGTACAATTCCGTCTTTTTATGCCGGGTATAACTTGAAATCCGTGAGGTTAATGGATTAATGTGCCTTTGCTTTCTCGATAAACTCTAATAATGCTTTATCTATTTCCGCATCCAGTAGAGAATCGGGTGCATTTTGAAGAATTTGTTTAAATTTACGGTTAGCCCTAACAACTACATCTTCCGAGCCTGCGTTCTTCCAATCAGTATAATTACCCCAGTCTGAAACTGTGGGGGTCCACAAAGAGCGGAACTTTTCAAAGGTGCTCATATGAGATAGGTAGGTGCCCGAATGTCCCACTTCTTGAATAACATCCACTGCTAAAGCTTCGTCAGAAGTATCAATACCTTGAGAAATACGCCTTACCCTTCTGACTAGTTCTTCATCAATCACGAACTTCTCATAGGAAGTTGCCATGATAGCATCTAATACACCTAAACTTTGAACTGACATGTGGGCCCCACTCATCATACCCATCATTAAACTCTGCATAGTTTCATACCCCGCCTGGCAATCCACGGTTTTAGAGTGAGTAATTCCAGACATTGTTCTTACTGGTAAGTGGTAGAAGTCCAATCCCATTTGTAAGCTGGCAGTATTAATCAACATAGCTTCCGGTGTACCGGCCGCAAACGTAGCCTCCTTCATATACCCTGAGGTAGAAGCTGTTGCATATACTACTGGAGCACCGGGGTTGATTAATTGAACTAAAACTAATCCGGCAATGGTTTCTGTGTTTTGCAGAACTGCCGTTCCCAAGAGTGAAATTGGTCCACTGACTCCGGCCATGATGCAAGGAGCAAGCAAGATGACCTGATTACGTTTGGCATATTCAATCATAGTTTCCAACGTTTCAGGAGCATAGCCTAGGGGACTAAGAGAATTTACTAGCACAGCGGTACAGTGATTATCTAATAGAAATCCGGGTTGACCCATAGCAATCTCAACCATGTCCAGCTGCTCGCGTACTTGTTGAGTATTAGCGCAGAACCCGATTACTGGCTTCTCTGAATTTTTCAAGGCTTGATACATCATAAGCAAATATTTGTCACTACCGGTAACATCACTAGGGTCAACTGGAATTGTGCCTACCAAGTCAACAACATCACTAGCCTGACAAAGTTTTTGGATATTGGCATAATCCTCGAGAGTTGCCTCACGACGTCCTTTATCCAAGTCTTGAATATAAACCGGACCGACATTAGGTTGTACCAAAAAGCCCTCGCCAACAGTTATTGAATATTTATCATTCCTAGCACGCATACGGAATTTACGCGGAGCAGTAGCTAAGGCTTGAGCAACCATTTCCCCAGAAATAAACACGGTTTTATTCTCTACCCTAGCCCCATGTTTTTTGAAAACTTCTATTGCTTCGTCACTGTGAAATACTACGCCCGTCTCCCGAAGAATCTTTAGTGTCGCTTCGTGAACCCTCAACAAATCATCCTTCGTCAATACTTCCAACCTTGATTTTAAAGCCATTACTACACCCTCTCATCCTAGAACTAAAAAAAGCAGATCTTCATGCACTGATTATCTTAAATTTCTAAAGTCACACTAAGTCATTGAGACTCAAGGAAAGTCTAATTGACTTGCTACTAAAAAGCAGTCAATAATAATTAATACAAAAGAAGAGACATCATAAAATTAAATTTCTATATAAATATCTATCTAGGATCACCCCCCCTTCACTATTTAACTAGCAATACACGATAATTCTTCCATACTAAACTAACTAAGCAGTTTACTGATAATGATATAATCTCAATAATTATTTTAAAAGATACTCTGACAACTATAACTAC
Organism: Desulfosporosinus sp.; assembly: GCA_003513495.1. Taxonomy (GTDB): domain Bacteria; phylum Bacillota; class Desulfitobacteriia; order Desulfitobacteriales; family Desulfitobacteriaceae; genus Desulfosporosinus. The sequence goes on along the minus strand of DOPM01000060.1, from coordinate 36,197 downwards.
ATAATGCAATTTTCATGCCGTTATAAGAGTATCTTCTGAAAATAATAACAATTGAAACACCAACTCTTACCCTACAATGTATTGAGTCTTAAAAATTGTTCCATATGTTCTAAATTCTATAAAATTCGACATATAACGAAAAAATAATTAAGTCAAATAGACTTAATTATTTTTTCGTTGCAGGATTTTTCAGTTGTTTTAACGAATAATCAAATAAATCAAATAAAACACTTGTCTCACAAAACTATGTTTAAAACAAACTTGTTGCATAAAATACCTATTTTAGCTATGGATGACTAACAAAAGGGAGTTGTCGAATTTGGCAGATTTAAACGAAAACATTATGAGCAGGGATGATTTCAAAATGATCTTAGACAATTCATTTGATGAAATCTTTGTTGTTAATAATAAGGGAATAGTTACTTATGTGAACGAAGCTTGTAAGCAACATTATGGTTTAAACCCCTCCGAGATGATAGGCAAAAATATCCATTATTTATTGGATAAGGGATATTATTCTCCAGCTCTTGCTCCCGTTGTTTTACAGGATAAAAAAACTGTGACCGTGGAACAACAAACAAAATCTGGAATTAAACTGGTTGTGACGGCTACTCCAGTTATTAATGAAAGCGGTGAAATTGACTTCATAGTCATGAACAGCCGTGATATCACTCAAATAGAACAATTGAAACAAGACTTAGATAAAACTAAGAAACTCGTTAATCATTATAAGAATAAGGTTGATGAGTTAAGCCAACAAGTAAGCTATTTTAAGGGATACTCTTTTCGCGATGAGAAAATGAAGTCGTGCCTCAAAATTGTACAAAGGGTGGCCCAAGTAAATTCAACTGTCCTAATTCTAGGGGAATCTGGAACGGGAAAAAATGTTTTAGCTATGGATATTCATAAAATGAGTCGTCGAAAAGAAGGTCCCTTTATTTGTATTAACGGTGCCACAATTCCAGAGCACCTGTTAGAATCAGAACTGTTCGGTTATTGCCGAGGTGCTTTTACTGGAGCAGACAAGTATGGAAAGGTAGGGCTAGTAGAACTGGCAAACGGCGGAACTCTATTTCTTGATGAAATCGGTGAGATTCCCTTGGGAATTCAAGCAAAATTGTTAGAACTTATCCAGGAGCGTCGATTTATTCCCGTGGGTGGAAAAGAGCATAGAAAAATTGACATACGGATTATTGCGGCTACAAATAGAAACCTAGTTCAATTAATCGAGGAGGGTAAGTTTCGCGAAGATCTATATTACAGGTTAAGCGTTATTGAAATAGATACTCCCCCTTTAAGAGAACGATCAGAGGACATTATTCCTTTGTTACAATTCTTTTTAAAGAAATATGACCATATGTATGCATACTCACATAAATTTGATAAACGTTGTCTGTCCATTCTGGAGAATTATTCCTGGCCGGGAAATATACGAGAAATGGAACACCTAGCAGAGCGGTTAGTCGTTACAATTCCCGAAGGATATATTTTACCTGAACATTTACCCAGTAAAATCTTCAAACTACCATCGATTCCCTCAAGTAGAAGTTTACTTCAAGATGAGCTATCAAACTGGAAGAATCTTAAGAAAGCAAGTGACGAAGAGGCTATCATAATACGATTATATAATACGCTACATAGTTCTTATAAAGTTGCAAGCACTCTAAATATCAGCCAAAGTAAAGTAACTCGAATCGTACGTAACTACAAGCAGAGCTGCACTGCCAGTCAAAATAGCTAAATATCAGAGTAAGTCTCCTTCTTTTGAAGAGCTTTTATGTAGTCGGAGGTATTTTATGAGATTAGAACAGTTATCCCTTTTAATTGAAGTTGCTAAATACAACTCAATTTCACTAGCGGCGGAGCATGCTTTTATTACCCAGCCTGCAGTCAGCTCTTCGATAAGTAAACTTGAGGACGAAATAGGGACAGTACTATTTAAGCGCACTACCCAAGGTGCTTACCCAACAGAAATTGGAGAAATGGTTATTGAAAAAGCACGACTTATTCTTGATACCGTAGAAGAGATTAAACAGATTGCCAACACTTCCTCATTAACTGGCAGTCTATCTGTTGGAATTATCCCGAGCATGGGAGATAAGATAATACCCAACGTTTTATATCACTTAAAAAACAAACACCCTAAAATCAATATTAATTTAACAGTAGGTGAGTCAATTAGTATTTTGCAAAACATCCAATCTGGAAAGAATGATCTTGGGATTGTTCTTTTAACTGAAGAAATCCAAGGTAAAGACATTTGCAGAGAGGAATTATTCTCAGATGAATTTTTGATATATGCTGGAAAAGATTCTCCTCTCTCAGCAAAAGAATCAGTCTCATTGAAAGAAGCGCTTGAATATCCCTTTGTTGCCTATAATGACGAATTTACAAAGAATAATGGGGGCATTACAAGTATATTGAAACAGTACGGCGAGCCCAATGTGGTATTTAGGTTCTGTAATTTTGAACTCATCAAACGAGTCGTTTCTCAAGGAATTGCTATCTCCTTTTTTCCCAGGTTCATGTCTACTAACGATATATACTTGCAATCAGGCGAAATAACACCCATACCCATTAGTGATGTTAGTTTAGGGATAACCGTTGGATTAATAAGGTCGAACCGATACGCTGTTTCTCAAGTAGAAAAAGAGTTTATAGAAGCCCTTAAATCCATGTGTGAAATTGCCGCACCCATTTAAAAATAGAGCAATAAGGTGCTGGGTAATAATTTTCTCTACATCGGGATGGGGCCTATATTTGACGGTAAAAGGCGGCTTCTGTTAGAAGCCGCCTTTTGCTATGTTCAGGGCTGGTCTTACAGCGACAGCCCCGTATCATTAGTCTTCTTCCGGATAATCGACAACTTGCACTTTAGTTTCTTGGCCGAAATCCTCCTTGAGCCACTTACGTAGGGACAGCCCTAAGATGATGATAATAACTATAATGGGTACGCTGGTGGCAACAGATGAAAGCTGAACGACCGGTAATCCGCCCACCATCATGATAGCTACCCCGATCACAGCAAGGAGTGAACACCAGAAAAGTCTTGTCCAGCGGGGAGATTCCTGATCATTCCTAACCTCTTTGCATGCAATCATGGAAATAATATACGCATTGGAATCAATGGTAGTAGCTTGGAAAATAAGCATTACAAATAAGAAATAGGGAATCACTATTCCAGCGAAGGGTAAGGAGTTTAAGACTTGGGATATCATTGCCCCGGCACCGCCATCCGCCAGAGTCTTATCAAGTGCTATCCCTTGATTAAGCTGAAGATCGACTGCATAGCCGCCGAACACTAAGAAGAACAGTGAACATCCAATGGTCGTTACAACCATCATATTTACAACAACGTTTTTTATCGTTCTCCCCTTGGAGATCCTGGCAACAAAAAGTCCGAAATACATGGCCCATGCTCCCCACCAGGCCCAGTAAAATACTGTCCAGTCTTGAGGAAAACCGGATTTGGTAATCGGATCTGTATATAAACTCATCCGTAAAAAGTTAGTAGCCAAAACCCCTAGGCTGTCAACATAAAAGGATAACATAAACAAGGTGGGGCCAGCAAGCATAATAAATGCTAATAATCCCATACATAACCAACTATTTAATTCCGACAATTTTTTAATTCCGCTATTTAAACCGGAGTAAGCACTATAGCCAAATACCGCTGCAATCACCAGTGTGACCCCAACTTTTACCGTCATAGAATTCTCAATACCAAGCATATTGGCGCTTACAGCCGATATCATAGGTACAACCGTCCCTAAGGTTGTTCCTAATCCGCCTACTAGACCGATAACAACAAATATATCGATAGCTCTTCCAAGCCATCCGTCAACCCGGTCCCCCAATACTCCCCTGCAAGCATAGCTTGGGTAGAAGTAGGGTTTTTTTCTTACGTGAAGCATGTAGGCAAAGGCGATGGCCCCTGGGACAAAGATAGCCCAGGCCGTAATACCCCAGTGAAATATTCCATAAGCAATAGAGAATTGCGCAGCTTGCGCTGAAAATGGCTCACCCCAGAAAGGAGGCCACTTAAGATAAAAAATAGGCTCGGCCATGGACCAATAAACTAGACCTGCTCCGACACCGCCTGTGAACATCATGGATATCCAGCTGAAGTCTGAGAATTCAGGTTTATCATCTTTTCCGCCCAATATTACATTGCCATATCTGCCAAAAGCTAACCAAAGTGAAAACAGTACACAGCCCAAAGCAAATAATAACCATAACCAGTCCATTCTATAGGTTATAGCTTTTAATATGGTTGAAACATAGGGTTGCAGTTCTTTACCAAAAATAAGCATTGGGGCATATAACACAACGCATAAAATAGCACTACCCCAGAAAACAACAGGATTAATAAGAACAGAAATACCTTTAGATTTCCCTTGTGACAAGTTATTCACCCTTTCTTGTGATTTAATCTGAGAACCGGGTTTAAGAAGATAAGTCAGCTGATCAAGTGATTCTTAGCTTCAGATGGAGTTTGCCGAAGAGGAATACTTACTCCAGCTGAAGCTTAGAAGAACTTATCCAGGGACGTAGCAGCCGTTATCTCATCCTCACCGCTAAAGTTGTTCTGTGTAGTTTGCGGTTCGGCGAAAGCATCCACTGGATGCTTTCGTACTTATATAAGATGGGAGTCTTACGGCTGGTAGTCATCGGATAAATTCCACGTGTCTATCTATAAGTATGTGTTACGAAAGCAAAATCCTTGGTTATTACCTTCTTGGTATTTTCAGGTCCGTGAAAAACAATCCTATGCTGATGCCCGCTATGAACCCTCCTTTGATTTAAATATTTCATTGCCCTGAAATGACCATCAAACCCTCCTTTTTATAAAATGCTTAACTTCTGTCTTACAACTTTAATTGCAAGTTCTTTGCCAATTATCACAAAAATTAATAAGTCATGTCAGAAAGTTTAATAGCAGTGGACTATGTACGTATTTTCAAGGACTTATCCTAAGCTTTCAAGTCCCATTTATCAAACCCTGAAAAAGTATTATCTCAGAGTATTTACAGACTATAACTTTTCCATCACAAAAATTAAGTCTTGATGACTCATTCAAGTCACCAAGACTTAATTTTCGAAATATTTCCGTAAGTCAGGAAGACTTAAACTTAAATGCCAATTTGGCCTCTCGATAATAACTATTTCAGTAGTCCGGGTAATGGCATGGTGGGCAGTAATTGTATTAATCGCACGTTTCCTTTTGGGCACGCCATCGACACTGTACGACTAAAAGACGCCCTAATAAACCAATAGCACTCACAGCCAATCCCAAAACTAAACCAATCCAGTAACCCGTTGCCCCAAGGGTAGTATAATTAGCCATATAGTATCCAGACGGTAATCCAATAACCCAGTAGGAGATACAGGCCATGAGGAATGTAACATTGACATCTTTATAGCCCCGCAGCGCTCCCTGGATTGGAGCTGCAATGGCATCAGATAGTTGAAAGAATAAGGCGTAAATTAGAAAATGCTGGGCCATTTGAATAACTGCAACTTCTCGAGAATATAAAGAAGCCACTTGTTCACTAAAGAGCAAAAGAACTGAAGCACAAATACAGGCCATTCCTAGGGACATCCCCATGCCAAGATAGCTGTACTGACGCGCATCTCTAGGACGCTTAGCCCCAACTTCAAACCCAACCACAATAGTTAATGCCGAGGAAATGCTAAGGGGTACCATATAGAGCAGTGTAGCGAAATTCATAGCTACCTGATGAGCAGCAATAGTCACTGTATTAAACGTGCTCATCAATAAAGCAACCACCGCAAAGATACTGGTCTCTACGAAAATTGCGAAACCAATCGGCAGACCAATCTTTAATTGTTCCTTCCATTCCTTGAGCGATATGCTATACAAATATCTGAATACTTGATAGGATGCGAAGGATTCCTGACGCAGGATAATCGTTAGGGTTATAAGCAACATAAACCAATAGGTAAGTGCAGATGCGACACCCGCTCCGACACCTCCTAAATTTGGAAAACCAAGTTTACCAAAAATAAAAATATAATTAAGACATACGTTAATTGGTAATGATAGAACTGCTATCATCATAGTCACTCGAGTTTTCCCTAGAGCATCGATAAATGAGCGTAGAACTTGGTAAATAAATAGTGCCGGAACACCACAGGCAAGAGCCAATAAATAGTGACGTGAAATCCTAAGTACACTATCCTCTAGCCCCATCAAGGAAAGAATTGGATCGAGTGCAAGGGTCCCCCCAACGATCACTAGACCTGAAATCACCAAAGCTAAATAAACTCCCTGAATGACTTTGAAAGCAATATCTTCATTGCGCCTCGCGCCAATTAATTGGGCAACGATTGGAGTCACTGCTACGAAAATTCCACCTAATCCGGCTCCTAAGGGCACCCATATACTAGAACCAATTGCCACTCCTGCCAAATCCGAAGTGCTAGCTTGTCCTGACATAACGGTATCAAAAAAATTCATTGAAAACATGGTAACTTGTGCAATTAATATTGGCCACAAAATTGAGAGCAATTGTCTAAATTTCTGTAGGGTCGTATATGTTTGCTTCATGATGTTACAAGCTCAAATTTCAATTTAGCCTCAGATGAGTTCTCCCAAATCAAGTATGCTGAAAAAGATTGTCCGGATTTTGATTTAAACCCTTTAATCAAGGGGGTCTTACCTTTCTTCAGCAGGCTTTTGATCTGATTCGGAGTTAATACCTTACCACAAATTGGTGTTTTCCAAAGAACAAAGCGGCATCCCTCTCTCCAATTCGAACATCCAAACCCTTTCTGTCCCTCGATCACCTCTCCACCACACCTAGGACAGTTCCCTAAGGCTTGTGCTATTACCTGAGACTGGACTTGACTCTTGTTTGGAGTTACATTCTCACTAATTCGCTTCTCGGATTTCCGAACTTGATTTTCCTTGTTGCGAGCAGTTTTTGGGGCAAGGGCAAGAGGAGTTTTCCCATATCGTTGTTCGAAGGAACGTAGTTCTCCAATAATTCGTCCAATTGCGGCCTCTACTTCTGACATATAGTGTTCGATGGTAAGTTCCCCTCTTTCAACTTTAGAAAGATCAAACTCCATTTGTCCGGTCATTTCCGGACTAATAAGGAGCTGAGCCTGGGGCAATCGTTCCTTAATCAGTCGAATAAGTTCAATTCCCTTTTCAGTGGGTTTTAGAATCTTACGGTCTTGAAGAATGTATCCTCTATCTATTAAGCTTTCTATGATGGCCGGACGAGTCGCTACAGTGCCTAATCCTTTCCCTTTTAATTGTTGACGAAGAACTTCATCATCAATCTGCTTACCAGCTCCTTCCATAGCCTTAAGAAGGTCTCCCTGAGTGAAGCGTTTGGGGGGTTTGGTACTCTTTTCTTCACTGTAAACATTTTTAGTCTGCACACCCTCTCCCTTGCTTAAGGGAGGTAGAGCTGCGTTCTCATCCTCAGTCTCTTGGTTGTCCTTCTTCTTGGTTTTCCTGACAACCTTTTCCTCTAAATCATCGGGGCCATATACTTTTTTCCATCCTAAGTTCAGCAGAACCTTACCTTTCGAACGAAAGGATTCCCCTTCGACGATGGTCAATACGTCAGTCTGATGATACTGAGCAGGGGGAAACCAGACAGCCAAAAATCGTCGGACGATTAGATCATAGAGATTCTGTTCTTCCCGATTAAGCCTGTCAAGAGCGACTTTTTCAGTCGTCGGTATGATGGCATGATGGGCGGTAATCGTATTGATCACTCGTTTACCTTTAGGCACACCTAGGAGACCGGCTTCAGTCGCTAAATCTGTGTAAGGCTCTTGGCGCACAGCCTTAAGATGCTCCGGTAATTTCGGTAGAATATCTTCTGAGAGATAAGCACAATCCGTTCGAGGGTAGGTAATAGCCTTTTTCTCATAGAGCGACTGAGCTAATTGAAGAACCCTTTCTGCACTATACCCGTATTTTTTGGAAGCAGCAATCGTCAATGAGGTTAGATCAAAGAGGAGTGGCGCAGGCTCCTGCACGTCCTTTTGTTCCATTTTTGCTATTTTCCCGGGTTTACCTTGAGTTTTAGTAACGATCCCCTCTGCCATTTGGGGATCCGTCATCCGTTTTGAATCCTCACCTGGATCAAACCATTTCCCTAGATACTCTCCTTGGTCAGCCGCAAACTCAGCCTTGACTTCATAGAACGGCTGAGCTATAAAGCGTTCAATTTCCCATTCTTTCTCGACGATCAAAGCGAGTGTCGGGGTTTGCACCCTACCTATCGATATAACATTGGGTTTTTTCCGTACAGCATCAAAGCTTCCAAATAAGGCAGTAAACCCTTCCGTCAGATTCATGCCAAAATCCCAATCAGCAAACGCTCGGCCATTACCTGCAGCAGCTAATCCAGCAACTGATTCAGCGGGACGTAAGTTTTTCAATCCTTCCCGTATTGCTGATGCCGTTAGTGAAGAAATCCAGAGTCTGGACAAAGGTTTTTGGCACTCCGATGCATCCCAAACTTCCTGAAAGAGCAACTGCCCTTCTCTATCAGCGTCTGTTCCGCAAATAATCTCTTGAATATCGGAAGATTTCAGCCAGCTTTGAATCACCTGATATTGCTTAACCGCACCCGATTTAACCACCCTGCGAAACGCCCTTATATCAGGAAGAACTGGTAAACGCTTTAAACTCCAACGTTTTCCAACCCTTTCAAGATCCATATACACTTCCGGGCGCTCCAACTCTAAGAGATGGCCGTAGCACCAAGTAATGACATACTGCTCATTTTCCAAGCATCCATCCCCTTTGCCTCTAACACCTAAAGCAGATGCATATTCTCGTGCTTGAGACGGCTTTTCCGCGACGATCAAAATTCTCCCCATGCTTAAGCCTCTCTCTCTTTTAGTCCATAAGCGCTAAATCAAAACCCCGAAAACCACAAATTGGGTTCGGGGCTTGCTTATGGACTCTTATCAACTGTAGGGGCAATTCATGAATTGCCCCTAAGTGTTTTTTTAATAGTTTACTTACCAAGGCCTACATAGCTTAGACTTCTTCTGGACTCCAAGAGGCCAGATACACTTCCTGTTCCTTGGTTAACTTATCTATTGACAGACCAAGAGACTCAAGTTTCAGCATTGCAACTCTCTCATCAATTTCTGTATTAACTTGATAGACCTGAGGGGACAATATTTCATGATTTAAGGCCACGTATTCAAGAGACAGCGCCTGCAACGCAAACGTCATGTCCATTACCTCTGCAGGATGCCCATCTCCAGCGGCCAGGTTGACTAAACGTCCTTCAGCTAAGACGTATAATTGTTGTCCATTAGGGAGGGTATACTCAGTTATATTCGTCCTTGCCATCCTTTCGGAGACGGAAAGTTCCTTCAGTTGTGCTACGTTAACCTCTACGTCGAAATGCCCGGCATTACACATAATAGCCCCGGATTTCATAACGACAAAGTGTTCTTTATTAATAATGTTCGTATTGCCGGTCACGGTAATAAAGAAGTCACCGTGCTTAGCTGCCTCAACCATCGGCATAACTTCAAAACCATCCATCAAAGCCTCGTTTGCTTTAATAGGATTAATCTCGCAAATAATCACTCGTGCTCCTAATCCCTTGGCACGAAGAGCAACACCTTTACCACACCAGCCATACCCGGCGACAACCGCCGTTTTACCGGCAACGACCAAGTTGGTCGTTCGCATAATTCCATCCCATACGGATTGCCCAGTACCATACCGATTGTCAAACAAGTACTTGCATTGGGCGTCATTAACCGCAACCATCGGAAACTTAAGAACTCCATCCCGGGCCATAGAATGTAAGCGTAAAACCCCTGTTGTCGTCTCCTCAGCTCCACCTTTAACATTTTTAAGAAGCTCTGGGCGAGTTGTGTGAATGGTTGAGACTAAGTCCCCGCCATCATCGATAATAAAGTCAGGCTCGGTGTCAAGAGCTAATTGAAGATGGGAGTGATACTCTTCGTCCGTGGCATTATACCAAGCATGTGCACCAATCCCACTTTCAACAAGAGCAGCCACAACGTCATCCTGAGTCGAAAGAGGATTGCTGGCAACAACTGTCACCTCAGCACCTCCAGCTTTAATCACCTGAGCGAGATAGGCTGTCTTTGCTTCTAAATGCAAACAAATCACGACTTTCTTTCCTGCAAAAGGCAATTGTTCCTCAAATTCCTTACGTATCTTATTCAAGACTTGCATACGAGGAATGACCCAATCAATTTTACGTTGTCCTTCGGGGGCTAATGATAAATCTCGGATGGTATAGTTTAAATCCATATATAAATACCTTCTTTCTTATAGTTACATCAAAAGTGGGGTAAACATCGAAACTACGGTGGTGGGGAGTCTAAAGATTGAGTGAACTGTTCAACTAAAGTTAAACATCGAGACTTCGGTAACTATGAATCAAATCTAACTAAGTACTATTATATGCTATAAACCAAGTATGTGTTGTCCTACCTGATTATACTCTAAAACAATGATTCCCTTCAACAATAAGGATTGATTATCTTTGACCATATCCCTGAAGATAGAAATTTCTCATACCGTCAATATCCTCTTGAGATAATTCCACAGCTCCACCCAAAAGCTGGGCAAAGAGAATAATTTGTGCTGATTTTTCGACTACTTGACAGACTTTTAGTGCTTCCTCTAAATCACGCCCGACCCCCAGCATGCCATGGTTAGCTAACAATACTGCATTTCGCCCTTCCAAGGCTTTAACGGTATTTAGGCCAAGTAGCTCAGTTCCCGGTAGTGCATATTCATTAACCCTAACATTTCCACCCACAATCTGGACTAAATCCTCAATCGCTCCAGGAATTTCTTTCCTTGCTACAGCCATTGCGCTTGCATAAGCACTATGGGTATGTATTATTGCTTGCACATCCTCCCGGGCTTTATAAATTGAGAGGTGCAGAGGCACTTCAATGGATGGTTTACGAGTTCCACTGATTATAGTTCCTTCTATATCTAGGACCACGATATCTTCAGGCACTAAGGTATCGTAACTCATTCCTGTAGGAGTTATAGCTATATAATTCTCCCCTGGCACTCGAGAACTAATATTTCCCCAAGTCCCTACTGTAAGGTTTTTGGTGATTATTTCGATCCCTTTCTCGACGATACGTTTACGGGTTTTCAACAGTTGAACCATGTTTAAATTACCTCCTAAAATAGTTTGAAAAGCTCTCCTTTCTCTCATGGAATAGGAGAGCTTGTAATATTAACCAAAAATCTATACTCTAAAGCGATATCCTGCGCCCCAAACTGTTTCTACATATTGAGGATTTGATAAGTCACTTTCAATCTTTTCGCGTATTCTTGCAATATGAACAGTAACTGTTGCTGAGTCTCCTAAAGCATCCAAGCCCCAAACACGCTCAAATAGCTCCTCACGCCCGAATACTCTATTTGGATTTTGCGCCAGATACAAAAGTAAGGCATATTCCTTCTGGGCCAGACTAACTTCCTTACCGAGCACAAAAACTCTACGTGAATCCTTATCGATCTTAAGTCCTCGAATTGTCAATATATTTGACTTCCTAGTCCCTTCTCTGAAGCGAAGTTTTAGCCTCTCATAATTCTCTAGATGGGCTTTAACCCTCGCCACCAATTCGCCTGGGCTAAAGGGTTTGGTTATGTAATCATCGGCACCTAAGCTCAATCCCTTAATCTTATCTATTTCTTCTTTTTTAGCGGAAACTAAGAGTACCGGTACATCTTTATCCTCTTTTAAACGACGCAAAATTTCTAAACCATCCAAGCCAGGCAGCATAACATCTAAAATGAGTAGATCAACCTCATTTTCCTCGAAGGCCCTTAACCCATCCAGTCCATTGGCATAGACATTTACATCAAACCCGGCAACTTCTAGATAGTCCTTTTGCAACTCAGCAATACTAGCATCATCTTCAATAATTAATATCCTCTTGTTCATTTTAACCCCTCCACATCATGACTTTCTAAGCGAGATCATGATACTGGTCCCTTCTTCTCCATGGCTGACTGCCCATACTCTTCCATTATGCCCTTCAATGATCTGCTTGGCAATGGCCAGCCCTAAACCGCTGCCTTTACTTCGAGCAGCATCAGCCCGATAGAACCGATCAAAAATGTGAGGTAAGTCTTCTTCGTTGATTCCAGAACCATTATCCCGAAGCTCAATGATAATACTGGCAACAGTCTCTCTAAGAGAGATTCTAATCTCACCCAGATCCTTGCTCATGTACTTACGGGAATTATCTAAGATGTTCATAAGGACTCGCTTCATTCGTTCACGATCTAATAAGACATATCGCTTTTGTTTCAACTCATTATTGAACATAATTTTGATTTGGTCCTGTTCTAACTCTGGTTCATTTTCTACTATACAATTAATAAGATACTCTTCTATGTTAATTTTCTCGAAATCAAAAGGAATCTGGTTTAAATCGAGTTTAGCATAAAGCAAAAGATCGTCAATCATTTGATCGATTTGGTGAGCCTTTAGAGCTATAGTTTTCAAATATCGTTCCATTTTCTCCGGGTTACTAGCGATCCCATCCAAAATCCCTTCTACATACCCTTTGATGGAGGTTACGGGAGTTTTAAGATCATGAGAAATACTTGAAACCAGCAGTTTACGATTATCCTCATACTTCAATTGAGTGTGGACTGAATCTTTTAGTTTGATCCGCATGAGTTCAAGATCACGACACAACTCTTGAATTTCTCGATCCCCTTCCTCTACGATGGAATAATCAAGATTCCCTTTGGTGATTTCCGCAGCAGCACTTTGTACGGTGTGTAACGGCTTAATAATACTTCGGGAAAATTGGTAGGATACTATGATGTTCGTTATGACAAACATAACCACGAACGTAATACAGGCCAGTATTAGTAAACTAGTAATACTGGTTTCCCACCGCTCTTCCGGTAAAAGAAGCAACAAACTCCCTTGGGAACCTTCTTTGTACTTGAGATCCACCACGAAGACTGTAAAAGAGACGTTATCTATAGTAACGGGTTCTCTCCTCCCCGTCATATTCCCTGCTGCCAAACATTTAGCCACTTCTATTTTCGAAAACTTCCTAGAGGAAAACGTCACCTCGTCATCCTTGATCAGCGCTAGCTCACCATGAATTTCCTCAAGCTGATCCAGGAGATATTTCTGATAGCTTTCATCTTCTAAAAGCTCAGGTGTTCGTTTCCAACTACTAGTCTCATTGATAAGCTCAACCTTAATCATAGATTGTTTTTGCTGATGCTCATAAGATAATTCGCTTGCAAATAATTTACCAAATATAAAAAAAGCGGCCAATGCAACTAGAACAGTAATGATCATTGGAATCACCACTGTTGAAGCATTGGCTAATATTAAGCGTGTTTTGAGCTTCATATTATCACCTTAAAATTCCTTCTTATCAAAGATGTAAAAACCCGCTGTAAAGAACATGATACCATACCCGAGCATGATCAAAAATTGGCGTAATATTTTCAGCAGCGGAAAAGAATTTACCAGAAATAGATTATACCAGTCAAGATGAGTCGTCAAGAATAACCCTGAATACTGAGAAAAAAGCACACTCAGCACAGTTAATCCTAGGAATGTTAAAATAGATACAAAAAAGACAGCTATTCCACTCCGTAAGATATTAGCTAACAAAGCTATAGCTAGCGCCAAAACCGTCATCGGAAACAGGCTTACGAGATAGGAAAACACGGTTCTGCCCAAGGAATCAAGGGTCGCCGAATTCGTATTAAAGATAAATCCTGCCAGCAGGGAAAAGACTAGTAATAATAGAAGAGCACCTAAGATAAACAAAACAATGGCCATAATTTTTGCTGTATAGACTTTAAATCGACTGACGGGTCGCGTGAGAGTGATGCGCATACTATTCTGGGTGAACTCCCCCGAAAAACTATCAATCGTGACTAAGGCCGTGAAAAGAGGCAGGATCGTGTTAACGACAACCGATAGTACTAGCATCGGAAACTCGACACTACCTGTGCCGCGAAGACCGAATCCACTTCTTACACCAACGATCACTAGTTGACCAATGACAATGACGGCAAGAGATAGCAAAATACCTACTAAAACCTTTTTCTTTTTATAAAGTTTCTCCAATTCATTAAGAAGCGCTGCTTGAAATACGACCATTTCTCTCTACCTCACTTACAAAGTAATTCTCAAGTGTAGCATAGTTTTTGAGAATCGTACTGGTACTTTCTACATTTAGTATTTTTCCATTGTAGATTACACCGATGCGATTACAGGTTAATTCAACATCGTGAATCAAGTGGCTTGAGATAAAAAAAGTGGTCTCTTCCTTTTCCGCTAAATTTTGGATCATTTTACGAATATCAATCATCCCTTCGACATCAAGCCCATTAAGTGGCTCATCAAGGATAACGACCTTAGGTCGAGATAATACAGCTGCTGCCAGTCCTAAGCGCTGCTTCATTCCCAGGGAAAACTTTTTGGGCTTTTCATGCTTAAATCTCAGCATTCCTGTCAGTTCTAAGACCTCTTCAATTCTTGAATGATCAATTCCAGGATAGTAACGAGCCAATTGCTTTAAATTATCATAGGCGCTTAAATAATGATATGACTCGGCAATTTCGATGAGACAGCCTACTTTGGCCATTGCCTTTTCGTATTGTTCCGTAACACTGTAGCCCAAGATCTTAACATCCCCATGTTCAGGTCGGACTAATCCAGTCATAATTTTCATCGCAGTCGTTTTCCCTGCCCCATTTGGTCCCAGAAAACCGAAAATATCCCCTTTATAGATGTCCAGATTTATATCACTAATTCCCCGCCCATTTCCATAGGATTTTGTTAGGTTCTTGATTTCAATTACTTTCTCCATACCTCAACCTCCATCGTGAAAAAGCTAATGCGACTGCCGAGAGAATCTCGGCAGTCTGCATTGTTTCAGAATTACCATGCGTTACCTGCAGCATTCTGTCATCCTGAGCGTAGCGAAGGATCTAGATCCTTCAGTCGTCCTTCCTTCAGGATGACATAGCGCTTGAGTTGCTTTCATAGCAATGCTTTTAATCTAAATCAGGACTAAAGGTTGAATCAAACATTAATCCACCCTCGTATGAGGTGTTCATACCATTGAAGTTAATTTTTCCTTGGTAATCATCAAAGTAAATGTTTCCTTGTCCCTTAACTCCGGATTTAGTCGTATATTCGAAGTTCGCATTCCCTCTTTGGTCTTTTATAAATTCAGCACTAAAGCTAAGCTCACTCGTATTGGTAGCGTATTCTTCAAAGCCTGGCTTAAACTCCTCATGATATTGACCCGTTACTTTTATAGTATCGATATGAGTGATATCAATTATCCGCTCACCAATTTTGACAAACTTTCCATCCTTTTCAATAAGAATATCGTTTTTAAATTTGCCAAGATACTTCTCTGGATTAGAAATCTCAGAGCCAGAATAATCCCTTTCTAAGTGACGAACTACTTTCTTACCCGTAAGATCCGGCTTTGTGACTGTGGTAGAGTTTATGTCTGTCACGGTAATTAAAGCATCAACTGAGATTTCATGAATTGCTCCTTGCTCATCCTTACCTGATAGCACCGCAATCCCTAGAATACTCTCCAATACGCCGTCTTTATTCACTTTAGCCGTTCCAGTGACCTGTTTGACAAAGACATCTTTGACAAGCTTAGGCATATTACTTTGGTTATGATTACCATTAAACTCTTGTTTCAATTGAAAAGAGGCTACTGCATTAACTAAAGCTGGGATTTGGACCTCAGTTAGAGAACCGTTAATTTCTTTGCTGCCATCATCTTTTTCTGTAATGACTACATGATCTTTAAGACTTCCAACAATTGCATCAATGATTTTTTCTACATCAGCCGCTTCTTCTTCCTTAAAAGGATTATTAAAGGATTCTATTTCTCTTTCCTTACTAAACTCTGTCACATAATAAGTTGGATCACTTTCAGACACTCGAATCATGGTCTTCGTGTCAGAGTAGGTTTGGGAGGAGTTCGTATATCCGTTCAGATTTACATTGGATGAAAGGCTTTCAGTAGCTCCCGTCTTTCTATCAAACTTCTTGGTTTCGTTCCCGCTCATCAACGTTTTGCCGTTATCCTTCATAGCCATCGAAAAGTCCAAGGTAAAACTGTCAAAGGCCTCACTGCCCCGTTCTGCAGTTAGTTTAATTGCGTCCTTAAGCTCCTCATACCCACTTTTACTAGCAATATCCGCTAAGGCTGTTGTTGCTAACAACAAGGCCCCCATCGTAAAACTTGCCAGTAACGCTGTTTTCTTTTTTAATTTCATCGTTTCAACTCCTTAAATGTTTTAAAAGCTCCTAAATATATTCTAACTTAGTGGTCTTGATTTTCCCTAAACAGTGTATAAACAAATTATAAACTATTCTAACCCCTCTGAGACACATATTACAACCACCCACAGGTTATTTGTGTAGTAAAATGAAGACTTCCAAGTCACACGTGGTGATGCTTGGAAGCCTCCCTGGTCTAAAGCCGTAATTAATTTAGCAAATCTTGTGCAGCTCAAAAAAATCTATAGAGATAATTAAACGGTTAGTAACTAATCAAAGAGGCCATTAAAATCCCCGTTGATACACTTAAACAAAATGAGAAAAATCCTACAGCAACATTTCCATTCGGAATTTCGTGACGAATTCTAAGGCTAGGTGTCAATAACTCAAAGAGCCAATAAACAATAATAAGGGAGATAGTTCCTGTCAATGTCCAAATAATCATGTCCCATAGACCTATGGAGTGGTAAATAGCTGAAGAAAGCAAAATAGCTGTTCCTAATACTTTACCGCCTAAATCGAAGGCCACGGCTTTTGCAGAAGAGACTTTGCGAGGATTGTCTAGATCATCCCCATCAGCGAGGATTTTAAACTCCTTATAAGGTGTGGTAAACAAAAAGAGCATCAACGAAAAAATCATTAGTGGAATTGTAACTCCTAAATACATTAAAAAATTCATTAAATACATGAACTAATTCACCTCACTCAACTTTTATTCCTACTGGTATATAACAGGCAAGATTACTTGTAATTCTCTCCCCTACACGGGCACTGATAGCCGAAGCTTTACCCCCGACCAAGAAGGATCCCCAAAGCAGCCTGCCAATATAAAGACCATTTTCAGTATTACATTCGATTTTTTCCATCTCAACTCGCTTCTGATAGATCATAGGTTGATCCCAATAAGAATCATCTTTGTCTCGTTCCACCATGACTCCGTTTGCTTCAAACAAACAGACAGCACCACCTTCTCGACCAAATATAGGCTTAGTTACATAAGGCGACTTATCTAAAAACTGATTTTCCATGTATGTTGGAAGCATATACTTCTCAATTAACAGATGTTCACTTGAGGTGTAGAACTCTCCAGCTTCATGAAGATTCCAGATAAGGCTAAGAAGTGCTTTAGATTGGGCAACAAATGCCGAGGGTGGATTAATTATCGCTAGCTTTCCTCTGGCTACCAGATCAAGAACATGAGCACCTGTAGGGTATTGATCTTGTTCATCACTCTCAGCAGCAAGTTTCTCTAAGGCATGAAGACGATACCAGACATCAATGGGTAAAAGCTGATCGTTAATTAATGCACATAACCGATCCTGTGAAATCCGTAGATCTTCAAGGGCTGCGAACTTTGCTGCCAGACCGGATTGCTTCAACAAATAGTTTACTGTATCTCTATCCTCATCATGCCATCCCAAAGCACTAAATACGATGGAGTCTGTTGCATAACCGAGCTCCTTGTAAGTTTCTAGAATTGTTTTGAATGCTTCACCAATATGTACTTCCATGCCTTTATTTGGACTTTCAGAACCAAAAAAGGAACAGGCTCTAGCATTTACAAAAAATGCTTCTACGACACTGGTCGGTGTATCTGAGTTAAACTCAAGTAACTTTAAACCTTCAACGGTGTTAACAAAATCAAAACGACCTATGACAGTCACCATTTCCGGCCGAATTAAGACATGAGCCATTGAAAGTGCTTCCTTGGGTATCCCTAATGTCAGCAATAGTTCGTCATCAGCGTTTTGTACCGCGTAGACCGTTCTCGCGAAAATTTTACCTAAGGCTTCTGTAGCAAAAGCGATTTCCTTGCGAAATTCCTCAGTAATATAATGAATTGTCGCCAGACCATATTCCATGCCATCCAATCGATCCCAAGTAAACACTGAACGAAGTGGTCCATAAAGCCGTTCTCTGATTTCCTCATAAGAGGACTCAGCTAACACTTGAGCCACCTCCCCCAATTCCTCCATGTGTTCCGCTTGTGATTCCACTCCCAGCAGTAGAACTACTACCTGGCTTTATTCCGGTCTTACTTCTTGTTGAACCTGAACTATCTGCAGCATCCGATTGGTCGGAATTCGGATAACTAGAGCCTCCGGAAGTGATCCCTGAAGGTTTTGATGGTTTTACGGATCGTATAGCACTTGAAGAATGCTTCTTTGAAAAACCAAAAGGAGCTAAAAACATACCGAAAAACCCATCATCATCGTTATCTTCTTCAAGTATGATAGGATTTCCTTCTTGGTCATAAACAACTTGTTGTTCAGGAGCACATGCAGTGGTGCCAATTAACAGTGCCGTTGAAAGAAATAAACTCACCATCTTAGAACTCTTGTTCACTTAATTTCTCCTTTCCGATTGAACCTATCACGCTCTTATGGCATAAAGGACGTATCTCTCTCGGTCCTCATCTACTTCAAAGGAAGTCTTTTCCCACTCTTGACCATCAATCATAAAATAATTACACTGTGCAACAATTGCAAGATCAGTTAATGTGCTAAATTCAACGCTGTCAATGATCGGATATACATTGACATCTTCTTTAAATTCCCTTATTTCTAAATTAATATAGCCCGTTCTGACGGTGGGACGGTGATTACTAAGTAAAGGTTTCTCATCCTTTGCCAGTTTAACATAAATAACATGAAGTGGTGCTTCAAGTGCATTTGATGTCTTTTCGTAGACGATACCATCCTTAACTAAGTAATCGCAAAGAAAGCGGATTATTAGTTCGTCCTTGGCGATAGATTTATAATGGTAAAGAGCTGGAAATTCCTTTTGCTCGTCAAAGAGCCGATACTCGAGTTGTGCCATATCTTTATCCTTCCGATCATCCGAGTTTTTCTATTTCACCCTAGTCTTCGCTTTTGCAGACCTTTCAGAACGCGAGTTTATCGGTTCGATTTTAATCCTGGTATTCTGCCTTAAGCCCTTTTGAACTATTAATGAACTTAATAAATATATTCTACACTTGAATAAGAAATCCTGCCCCTCTACCTAAGATCAGATGTTTACGTCAGATCTAACATTGCTAAGAAAGCAACTTAAGCGTTATGTCATCCTGAAGGAGGAACGACTGAAGGATCTATCGTAATTCGTCCTAAACCTTGGGTAAATTAGATTCTTCGCTGTGCTCAGAATGACGTTAAACTTATTCTTTCTGACAGTACAGAAAAACTTAATAGAGCCGACCACATACATGATCGGCTCTATTAATAATTAGCAAACTAAAAACTAAAAGTGACTTATACGCATCCGGTTGGTTTTGGAAGTCCAGCAATTTTACAAGCGCCTTTTCCTGGGCCAGCTGGGAAAAGTTCATAGATTTTCTTTTGGTCATAACCGGTGTCTTTAACCATTTTACGAACCATTGGAGCAACACCGAACTGATCAAAATAGTCACGTAGATAGTTAATCATTTTCCAATGATCTTCTGTAAGTTCTTCTACTTCCTCAGTGGCAGCGAGAGCATGAGCTACTTCTTCAGTCCATACAGCATAATCCTCAAGAAAACCGTCTTCGTCCAGTTCAACAGTTAAATCTCCTACTACTAGTTGAGCCATAATTAATTATTCCTCCTTATGTGTGTTTATAAAATTGATACTGTTTGAGATTGGGATACCCCCCCCAAACAAGCATCAAAACCAATCATACAATTTAGCTTGCTTTCTCTTCCCTAACTGATATTGCAACTTTGTAGAGTATCGTGATTAACAGCAAGCCAATCGAGTATACACCCAAAGTTACTAATACCTCATTGAGAGTCGGAGCATATTCGACAACTCGTTCGAAGGAATTAGGGACGAATCCTGCAACAATTAACACCATACCTTTATCAATCCAGTTAGCAATTATGATCGACAGAAGTCCTATTGTTAAAGTTGCTCCATTCATTCGTGTACTTGGGAAAATGAGAATTGCAACTCCTAAGAAGGCTAAGACAACTGCTGTCCACATAATGGGTACTAAACTATTATAACCATTTAAACCAAAGAGAGTATATCTTAAAGCTGCACTGTATTCAGGAATACCACTATAGAATGCTGTAAAGATCTCTAAGATATAGAAGAATATATTGGCAATCATGGCATATCTAACTATCTTTACTAGAGACTGAATTGCTCCACCTTCTGGATCCGGGTTAAACTTACTGACCTTTCTAACAATAAAGCATAATAGAAGCAGGATTGCAGGACCAGCAGCGAAAGCGGATGCAAGGAAGCGCGCAGCCATGATAGCAGATAACCAGAGATGTCTGCCAGGAAGACCGGCGTATAAGAAGGCAGTTACGGTATGAATACTGACAGCCCAAGGAATGGATAGATAAATGATTGGTTTAACCCATTTCGGAGAAGGAAATCCCTTGCGCTCCGCACCGAGAGTCGTCCATCCAACAACCAAGTTAATGAGAAGATATCCGCATAGGACTATCATATCATAAAACATAACTGATCGGGGACTTGGATGAAGAATTACATTCATAATCCGCATTGGTTGCCCTAAGTCTACTACAATAAATAACATACACATTATCACCGCTGGGATAGCCAAAAACTCTCCCAGGATGACCATTTTGCCAAATTTCTTGAAGTCATGCAGGTAATAAGGCAAAACCAACATAACTGCAGAAGCAGCGACACCCACAAGGAAGGTAAACTGGGCAATGTATAATCCCCAGGATACATCCCGGCTCATGCCTGTTACGCCTAAACCATTGTTAAACTGATTCATATACGCGTAGAAACCGATTGCTATCATACCTAGTAATAGTGTAACCCATATCCAGTATCTTTTGCTGCCTGATAGTGCTTTTTCAATCATGTTCGCCACCTCCTACTAGGTAGTAAACACAGGGTTGGGTACCCAATTCTGGTTTACGTCGAATAGTAAGTTTCGTACTGATGATTTTTCGCACCTCGGAATTCGGATCATCCAAGTCTCCGAATATTAATCCCCCATTTGACTGTTCTACACAAACTGGCTGTAGTCCGTCAGCTAAACGTTCATAGCAAAAGTTGCACTTTTCAACTACACCCGGTGTTCTCGTTGGATATTCTGGAGAGATTTCATCAATATGGGTTCTTGGATCTTTAAAGTTAAAACTTCTTGCACTGAATGGGCAGGCTGCCATACAGAATCGACATCCAATGCACCTGTGAAAGTCCATTGCAACAATACCATCTGGCCTCTTAAACGTGGCCTGGGTGGGACATGCCTTTACGCAGGGTGGGTTATCGCAATGATTACATGTTACCAAAAAGGGACTATGCATTACATTCTCATCTAAATATTCATTAAACCCACCGGCAAAGGTATGATGATAATCGTCTTTCCAGATCCATTTAATTTCATCCTTTGGATTACCGAAATCAGGTACATTATGGAGTTTATGGCAAGCTTCAACAACCTTATTCATGTCAGCTTCTGTTTTGAACTTGCTCATATCAACAACCATAGCCCAACGCTTAGCTGGCATATCCTTAGGAGCCTTTGCAAATCCAGCTGCTTCAGCAACCTCTTTCTTGCGGAAACCGCTGATTACAAAAGAACTCCCTAGTCCCAATGCAGTGATCACTCCAGCTCTTCTCAGAAATTGTCGTCTATTGATGCTCATTTCACCGCCTCCTTTGGCTCAAAATGGCAAGTCCAACATAGCGGCTTCACAGCTGAATAATCATGGCAGGATGCACAGAATTCAGGTGAGGCATTTAGTGCTGGGTTACTTACTCCTGTGCTGTTCGCTGGATTGTTTAGGACTACTGGGTTCGAAGCCGACTCAGTTGCATGACATTTCAGGCACGTATCTTGAAGACTAATATCAAATTTCTTACCTTGGCTATTGATATACACTGTCTGTCCGTTCCGTACCGCTTCCTCTCTCCATTGATTGAGGAGTTGCATGTGATTCTCTTTCATAAATTCTGGCGACTCCACACATTGCTGTTCGGATGCAGGCAGCCGTTGGATAGCTGGAGTATCAAGAGCAACATCTGGTCCAGCATTGACTTTTCCCATGTTATAGAAGAAAGGGATCGTAAAAAGTGCCGCAAAGATAATGAGTGAAGCAATTATTTTTCCGCCTTTATACATTACTCATTACCCCCTTTTCCTGGAAGATCTTCAAAACGGAGATTAGTGGTTCTCTCTTTCTCGCCTTTCATTACCAAGGCATTACCAACTAGCTCGGTTACACCAGTAACTCCTACCCCTGGATTCCAGTAGTCCATTAAAGCTGGTAATGCGGCACGGTCAACTGCACAAATGTTTGCCAGCATGTTTACTCCATGCTTTTCACGTACATACTTAACAGCATTAGCTCGTGGGAATCCACCTCTCATGCGCTGTTCCATATTTTCAGAAGCGTTTAGTCCGGATCCGCTGCCACAGCAGAAGGTCTTCTCTCGGATCGTGTTTTCTGGCATCTCGTAGAAATTATTGCAAACTGCTTTAATGATTTCTCTTGGTTCATCAAGCAATCCCATTCCACGAGAAGGATTACAGGAATCATGATAGGTAACCTTTAGATGGTCATTGCGACTTGGGTCAAGATTTAATTTTTTGTGCTTAATTAAGTCAGCGGTGAATTCGGAAATATGAATCATCTTAGTAGATTTAGCATTTTCAAAGACTGTGCCAGTAATTGGTGAAACCGGAACCTCTAAGAAATCTGCAGGACCATGCCAGGTATCCATGTATTGGTTCAGGACCCTCCACATATGTCCACATTCTCCACCAATGATATATTTAACACCTAATCGTTTTGCTTCGGCATAAATCTTATAATTAAGTCTCTTCGCCATATCATTTGATGTGAAGAAGCCGAAGTTACCACCTTCAGAGGCATAGGTACTCCAAGTATAGTCCAGACCTAGCTCATGGAAGAGCATAAGATAACCCATACAAGTTTGAATCCCTGGTTCACCTAGAAGGTCGCCTGAGGGAGTGACAAACATGATTTCGGCACCTTTTCTGTTAAAGGTTGGATTGACTCTAATACCAGTGATATCCTCAATATCATCGACCATGGATTCAATGTTCCCAGTAATTGCATGGGGCTCTAAGCCTAGGTGATTCCCTTTCATGTAACAAGCAGCAGCCGGTCCTGCAATCCAGTCGATATTTAAACCTACTAGATTAAGAAGTTCTCTACCAATGATTGTGACCTCTGCTTGGTCAATACCATAAGGACAGAAGACCGAACAGCGTCGACATTCGGTGCATTGGAAGAAGTAAGACCACCATTCCTTTAGAACATCCATATTAAGCTCTCTGGCACCAGCCAGACGTCCAAGGAATTTCCCTGATTTTGTGAAATACTTTTTGTAAACAGATCTTAGCAGCTCTGCCCTTAGTACAGGCATATTTTTCGGGTCACCTGTAGCAATATAAAAATGACATTTATCGGCGCAGGCCCCACATCTTACACAAATATCCATGAAAACTTTGAACGAACGATATTTGCTCAACCGTTCTGCGATTCCCTCTATGATTGTAGATTCCCAACCATCTGGTATTTTCCAGTCTTCGTCGGCTGGCGACCACTGTCTTGGGTTAGGTAAGCCTAACGTGAGTAAATCTTTTTCTTTTGCTCCCCAGCAATAGGTACCCGGTTTGAATTCTACTGGTGTATCCATCCAATCCGTTGCCGGGTTTTTAAATTCAATTTTCGATAATTCTCCCGGTTTAGGAAGTTTTACTTTCGGCGCCATCCACGATCACTCCTTTTCTACCGGTATACCAGCTTTTTTCATCTTGTCCCTAAATTCGTCTTCATACTGTTCATAAGTATGAACTTTAACTTCAGGATTCCAGGGATTAATGTGTCGAACCATGCGGTTATTACTAATCATATTTCTAGTAGGACTCATAAAGATTCCGCCCATATGCATTAATTTACTTGTAGGGAAATAAGCAAAGAGCGTACTGACTAAGAAAATATGAATGAAAAACATTGGGCCGATTCCCGTAGGGAGGACAGGCTGAAACGTAGCTAATCCAATTGTCAATTGTTTGACTGCAACTAGATCCACTTTATAAAAATAACGCATCAGGACTCCCGAGATTGCTATGCTCATAATCATAAATAGCGGGAAGAAATCAGCAGGAAGTGAGATGTAGCGAACCTGTGGAACAACAATTCTTCTGAGGAACAGATAGGTAATCGCGACTAAAATAAAAACATCTGTTAAGTAAATCGCCGGTAAGCCAATCTGTAGGATCCCGTCAATACTCTCAAGGGCTTGAATTGCAAACGGAATAGGCTCCAAGAAGAATCTAAGATGTCTTACAATGATGATAAGGAATGACCAGTGAAAAAACAAACTACCTAACCAAAGCCATTTTGCCGAGCCGTAGGCTAGTTCTGGGCCATTTTGCCCTTCCCTTAATTCAGTCTTAGTATTACGGAACAATGAGCGAAAAAATAGCACTTCCATTGCCATTCTGACAACAACACCAAAAGCACTTGTTGGATTTTCAATCTTATTCTGTTTAATCCAAGGGAGTGATTTTTGCTGTCCAATCGTTGTAGGTATACGGAAGGGTACAGGAGACCGCCCCCATTTGACGACTCGGTAAATGAATCCACCTACAAACATAGCGAAGGCTAGATAGGGTATAATAATACCAAAGACATAATGCAAATTTGTAATAAACGCTCCCATGGTGGCTACTAGAATGATTAAAATGACTGCGAGGAAAGAAAACAAGACTTTCACTCTACGACCTCCTTCCTTTAATTTTGGTCTTTGGGTTCACTTTCTGGATCTGGATCAGGAATTTCGGACATTAAATTAGCTTTCTTTAATAGGGTAAAGGTCATCCGTTTTAGCTCATCTGTCCTTAGTTCATAGATTTGTTCTCGGCATTTTACATATATATCAAAGGCATTAAGGGCCAGATCATCTATTTTTGATTCAAACTCCAACAATTCGACGTAGATCTGGTTCTGCCTTATTTCCTTTCTTAATTCTTCGCGAACTATGGTTTTAAGTTGGAAGATAAAGGCCATAGCTTTCGCGGGGGTGAAATCTTGTATTGCTCTAACCTTAATGATATCATTGAGAAATTGTAGACTTTCTGCGGAGTCCTCATCTTTAATGAGCACTTCTAAGATGCCGTCTAACCCTTTAGTAAAGGTATAACCCACGGGATTTGCGAACCTATCTTTTTGACTCATTAAAAAGCCGGAGTCATCTTTGGGATACGACGCTATCATGGTATCTAGCCATCGTTTTGAAATGGTGGATTTCTTTTCTTTTAAGATCTCATTAAACTTGATGTCCAATTTTGACCACTCCTTGTAGTTTATATTGTAAGATCCGCTTTATTGATTCCTACTAGGAACGCTCATTACCACCATTTTCATGGCCTTTGTGTAACACAATTCAGTCGATGTTGGCGCTATTCAACATCGACCTATCCTGAGAACGTTTTCACATAAATAGTGCCCTATTCCCCCCCGAACCAGGATGGATTACATCACTCATAAGCATCTTGAGCACACTCTTTTATCACTAAGAAGCTTATGAATCTTTACCCCAAGGAGTAAGTATTCAGAGTATAAGATCACATTTGTTCTTATTATCACTATCAGTCTAAGGAATTTTACTAAGCTTGTAAAATTCTTATTTCTTATTGATCAATTAGATAATCGTATTGCGATCATAAATAGGAAAGAGCTACAAAAATTGCAGCCCTTTCCTTGACGATTATCCTAAAGCACGTTCTAGAATTTCATTAAGTCGATTCACCATTCCTCTGGGATCTATGATGAGTCCCGCCGCTATTTGTGCGTTTTCGAATATCTGCTCTGCAGCAATTTTTGCAAAGGAATCTTCGGATCTACGAGCGCTGTCTAAGCGTTTAATCATTGGATGAGCGGGGTTTATTTCTAAAACACTAGGACCAACCTTGTTAAGGTCTTTATTTACCAGCTGCATCATCCGTTGCATACTGTTTGTCCCGTATGGACTAAGCACTACCGCCGGGCTGTCCACTAAACGCTTCGATTCCCGAACTTCGGTTACCTTACTTCCTAAAACCTCTTTGAGCCAAGTTGTGAGGGCCAATACATCTTCCTCCGAGAGAGCATGTTCACTTCTCGTCTTTTGTTCAGCATCCCCCAAGTTTAAATCTGCTTCATCCGCAGAAATAAGTTTTTTGCCCTCGTATTCCCTGATCGCTCCAAAGATATAGTCATCAATTGCTGCATAAGTATAAATAACTTCTAAACCTTTGTCCTTGAATATTTCAAGATAAGGACCAGACTCTATGACCTCACGCGAAGGACCGTTCACATAATAAATAGCTGCTTGGTCTTCTTTCATTCGTCCTACGTAATCAGCCAAAGATACTAATTCGCCAGCCTGGGTGTTTGATGACTCAAATCGCAAAAGTTTAACAAGTTCTTTTTGATGCGTGAAGTCATTGGCTGCCCCTTCTTTAAGATAGAAGTTGAATTTCTCCCAAAATTCTTTGAACTTTTCAGGCTCAGATGTTGATTGTCCATCGAGGAATTTGAGAAAACGACTTGTGACTACTTTATTAAGCTTACCTACCAAAGCACTGTCTTGCATGGTTTCCCTTGAGATATTAAGGGGGAGCTCTTCACTATCGATCACCCCTCTTAAAAAGCGCAGCCACTCTGGCAAAACAACCGGGGACTTTTCTTGAATCAGAACTTTTTTGCAATAAAGACTTACCCCAGGCTCTGTGCGTCCGAAACCAAATTGTTCGAGATTCTCCTTAGGTACAAATAATAAGGTGTTAATATTTAGGGGAGCGTCTGAAGAAAAATGGAGACGAAAGAGTGGTTCATCATAGGCATTGGCGACAAACTTATAGAATTCGTTATAGTCATTATCTGAAATCTCGTTCTTATTTTTTGTCCAAAGGGCGTCAACCGTATTTACCTTTTGTCCATTAACCATGATAGGATAAGGAACAAAACTGGAGTATTGTTTTATAACACGTTGAACAGTCTCTTCCTTAGCAAATTCGTAAGCATCTTCTTTTAGTTGAAGAACCATCTTCGTTCCTCGAATGCGGTCCTCTCCTTCAGAAATTGTATAACTCCCTACACCGTCTGATTCCCAGGTATAGCATTGGCCCTCCTGATGATAGGAACGAGTGTAAATAGTCACTTTGTCAGCTACCATAAAGGCTGAGTAAAAGCCAACCCCAAACTGCCCGATAAGATTAAGATCCTTTTGATCCCCTTTCGTGCTTAAATGTTGGATAAATTCTTTAGAACCTGAATGTGCAATAGTCCCTAAGTTTTCAACTAACTCTTCCTTTGTCATTCCAATTCCGGTATCTGTAATCGTTAGTGTATGTGAGTTATCATCCGTATCGATATGGATTTCTAACGCAGCGTCTTTATCCTTAACTTCTGGTCCTGTTAACTGCGTATAACGCAGCTTCTCCATAGCATCTGCAGCATTGGAGATTAGTTCTCTTAAGAAAATCTCACGCTCAGTGTAAAGGGAATGAATGACGATGTCTAATAATTGCCTGATTTCTGTTTGAAATTCCTTTGTTTCCACAGCCGTACTCATTTTGTTACCTCCATGTTTTTAAATAAGTAGGGGGCACCGACAAGTCGAAGCCTCTATTTATAGTTTAATCAAAATTTGCCAAAAGTGCAAAGTCTTTTACTCATTCGTTTGTTAATTAGTGGTTTTTGATTACTTTAAGTATTTCCTGAAGACAGGTTTCAAATTGTTCATCGTTTTCAGGTGATCGTTTTTTGGGACCTTTAGTTCTTCCTCCGCCTCTGCGGAATTTTGCTTTAACCTCTCGTTCCTCCAGCAAAAATTCAATGGTAGAAGGGTTAAATTCCCTCCCTAGGGGATTTATACACTTTACCCCTTTTCCCAATAACATGGCTGCCAGCCCCCAATCCTGAGTTACTGCCACATCTCCTGCTTGGGCAAGATTTACAACCTTAATATCTGCTTCTTGTGAGGAGTTTCCTACAACTATGTGATGGTCAGACACGATATTATGATTAAAACTAGCTACAGTCCAAACAGGGATCTCGTAATCTCGAGCTGCTCTAATACAAATCTCCAATACTGACTTCGGACAAGCATCCGCATCGACAACAATTTTCAACTTCGGTTCACACCTTCCCCATAGTGAATACGTAGGGGTAATTTAAGAATTACCCCTACATCGGTGTCTCCCTCAAACCGCCTTCTATTTGAATCACTTTATTCTCTTTGAGTAGTTTGCCCACTGCCCTTTTGAAGGCTGATTTGCTCATGTTAAGGCGACTTTGGATTTCCAGGGGACTGCTTTTATCATTTAGTGCTAAAAAACCATCATGATTCTTGATTCCTTGGAGAATCTTTAACGTATCTGTTTCCATTTGGATATGTGCAAGTTCCCTCGGAGATAAGTCAAGTTTACCATCTTCACGAACTCTTATGACTCGAGCTTCTACTTGATCTCCTTCTCTGAGCTCCGTGAAATACTCATTAAGCGGAATAAGTCCCATGTATTTATTATCAACGGCTACAAACGCCCCTATATCAGGATTCACTGAGTAGACTGTACCAACGACTTTGTCGTTCTTCTGATAGGGTGTGTCTGCAGAGAGATACTCATAAATCTCAGTTGTAGCGCTCAACCTTTGACTTTTATCTAAGTAAACCTTCACTAAATAACTTCGTCCTATCTCAATCGGGTAATTCTGCTCCTTAAATGGAAGGAATAGTCCTCTTTCTAAACCCCAGTCTAAAAAAGCGCCAATTTTAGTCTTAGCATTGACCTTGAGATAAGCTAAGTCCCCTAATTGGGCTAGCGGTTTTCTCGTCGTTGCGATTAATCGTTCCTCAGAATCTCGATAAATAAAAACTTCAAGTTCCTCTCCCTCTTTGGCACCCTCCGGTACTTGCTTTATGGGCAGGAGGATATTATCATGTCGAACACCAGTACCCGCATCTAAATAAGCTCCAAAGGATGTGAAATTTGCGATTTTAAGACGATGGTATTTACCGATCTCAATCATTGCTTAGTTTCCTTTCCTATCTCAACTGTTAATTTATGTGTGCCAATAGAGGCAATCATTGCTTTCATTATAGCGAAATGGAATCAAAGGTGCAAAAAAACAATGTAATTTTTTTCCTCAAGTCAAAAGTTAAGTTAATTAACTCTAGATTTTGTCGAAAATTTAAAAAAACTATTTGGAACAGCATATTTTGGCTAGTCCCAAATAGTTAAAAGTGAATTTATACATTTAAAATTTAATCTGTTTGATTCTCAAATAATTAAGATAAAACTACGAAATTAAAAGAAACTCGAACTACCCTTAAACTGTTCATAACAGTTTGGACGACAGTATTGACAACCATTAGTACAACAGGGCCCAAAAAAACTTGAAGAAAATTGGAGGGGATTGTGCTCTTTATTAATGATTGTAACTTTGGTCCTTACTTCCATTGAAGCCAAATTAGCATGAGAAGTTGAGGCTTCTTCTTGCAGTTTTTTCATAGATCGAATCTCCTTTTCCATAGTTTACCTAGATTAAGTAAAAAATGTTTAATCTTTTACTAAGGTATGCTTAATGGAAAATTAAATTCTTATATTAAAGTAATTCTATTTTCTTAACCAACGGTCAAGAGCAAATTTATTAGTTTCACGGTTTAAATCCGCCAGACTAGTTGTTAAAGGTATCTCCTTTGGGCAAGCACGAACACAGTTTTGTGAATTACCACAGTCTGCAATACCGCCCTCTTCAAGTAACGGAGCCAACCGTTCATGTTTATTCATTTCTCCCGTTGGATGTGTATTAAAGAGACGAACTTGAGAAATAGCCGATGGGCCAATAAATTTAGAACGCGAATTAACTTGAGGACAGGCTTCCATACAACAACCACAGGTCATACACTTAGACAGCTCATAAGCCCATTGTCGTTTTACTTCCGGCATTCGTGGACCCGATCCCAAATTGTAGGTCCCATCAATAGGAATCCAAGCGTGGACTGTTTTAAGATGATCGAACATGATTTGCCGGTCAACCATCAGATCTCGCACTAGTGGAAACTTAGTTAGAGGTTCTAGAACAATGGGTTGTTCAAGCTGATCGACTAATGCCGAACATGCCTGCTTCCCCTGCCCATTAATATTCATGGTACAAGCCCCGCAAACCTCCTCTAAACAGTTACATTCCCAAACGACAGGGGTCGTCTTCTTACCGCTGGCAGTTACCGGGTTTTTCTGAATTTCCATTAAACAAGATATCACATTCGATTTTTCACGATAAGGTATTTCAAACTCTTCCCAACGGAAGGGTTTATCTGGACCATCCTGACGACGGATTTTTAACCGTATTGTTTTTTGTTCAGCCATCATTAACCCTCCTATTTATCAATGTCGTAACGGCGGGCACGCAGTGGAATCAACGACACATCAACTGGTTCATAACTAAGCTCAGGTCCTTTGGATGTCCAAGTAGCAATGGTTGTTTTCAACCAATTCTCATCATCTCTTTCTGGATACTCTGGCTTATAGTGAGCTCCTCTGCTCTCATTACGATTCAAAGCTCCCAACGTAATAACTCTAGCAAGTTCCAACATGTTCCAAAGCTGACGAATAAACGTTCCTTCTTGGGTTCCCCATTCAACTTTGTCACTTCTTCCGATGTTATGCCAGCGTTTCATGAGTCCCTGGAGAATGACATCAGTTTCTGCCAATTTATCATTGTAACGCACGACTGTCACATTCAGCGTCATAATATCTCCCAGTTCTTTATGAAGGTGATAGGGGTTTTCTGTGCCTTTCATGGACAGTATCTTCGCCCATTGTTCCTGTTGGCGTTTTGTTTCTTTCGCAAATGCTGGTTCATTGCCACTAGGGGTCTGTCGCTTATTTTTCTTAATAAATTCCATGACCTTAGGCCCAGCTACCATACCTCCGTAGATAGCGGAAAGTAAGGAGTTAGCTCCTAGACGGTTTGCCCCATGATACTGATATTCGCATTCTCCAGCTGCAAAAAGTCCTGGGATATTTGTCATCTGATCGTAATCCACCCATAGTCCACCCATTGAATAGTGTACCGCTGGAAAAATCCTCATTGGCACTTTTTTGGGATCATCCCCTACAAACTTTTCGTAAATCTCCAAGATCCCACCCAACTTAAGTTGTAGTACGTGAGGATCAATATGTGACAAATCAAGGTAGACCATGTTTTCTCCATTGATACCAAGCCCTTTGTCGAACACCACCTCATAAATTGCACGTGTGGCGATATCACGAGGAACAAGATTTCCGTAAGCAGGAAACATTTCCTCAAGGAAATACCATGGTTGGCCGTCTTTATAAGTCCAGACACGTCCACCTTCTCCACGTGCTGATTCAGACATCAGCCTAAGCTTGTCATCCCCTGGTATTGCAGTGGGGTGAATCTGGATGAACTCGCCATTTGCATATTTAACCCCTTGTTGATATAAGGCAGATACTGCACTACCCGTACAGATTGTGGAATTTGTACTTTTGCCAAAGACAGCTCCTGGACCTCCTGTTGCAACGATCACAGCATCTGCCGCAAATGACCTTATGCTCATATCTCTAAGATCTTGTGCGACGATCCCTTTACATAATCCTTCATCAAGAACAACCGAGAGTAATTCCCACTGTTCGTATTTCTGCACCAAGCCTTCAACCTCATAACGCCGAACTTGCTCATCGAGGG
Source organism: Desulfosporosinus sp. (assembly GCA_003513495.1). Lineage (GTDB taxonomy): Bacteria > Bacillota > Desulfitobacteriia > Desulfitobacteriales > Desulfitobacteriaceae > Desulfosporosinus. The sequence goes on along the minus strand of DOPM01000060.1, from coordinate 4,175 downwards.
CATAGAGGAGTTGCTGTCCTGTTGTGGCGCCTGCAAAGGCCGTTCGACAAAATTTAGTTCCTCCAAAACGCCGGAAATCTAAAAGTCCCTCTGGGGTTCGACTGAACATAACTCCCATCCTATCCATCAGATGGATAATCCCCGGTGCCTCATCACACATGGCTTTTACCGGTGGCTGGTTGGCTAGAAAGTCCCCCCCATAAACTGAATCATCGAAGTGATTCCAGGTGGAATCCCCTTCTCCTTTAGTGTTGACCGCTCCGTTAATCCCGCCTTGTGCACATACGGAGTGCGACCGTTTAACTGGTACTAATGAAAATAAGTCGACGTGCGTTCCGGCTTCGGCCATTTTAATTGTCGCCATCAGCCCAGCTAGGCCGCCTCCCACTACGATGACTTTACTCATTCCCTGACCCCCTACTCTTTTCTAGTACTAAACAGACTTCTATGCCGCTGCGCGGCACCACTGATAAATGAAAAATCCGGTGCATTTTTGTCATTCTGAATGAAGTGAAGAATCTTAAGCCCTAGATCCTTCGCTATCTTACAAGGATGACATTAACCTAAACTTATTTCAGGGCAGACCCCCATGCCGCTTCGCAGCACCATCAGATGATGAAGAATATTGGATATATAACTTCGTTGCAAAAATAACCGTTTAGTTACTTAATAAATGCTGCGATATCCGCCAATCCAATTGCTGACAGGAGAACAAAAACTACTCCTAACGTATATAACCAGACCTTTTGGGAATGAGGTCCAACCGTTAGACCCCATGTAATGGCAAAGGCCCACAGGCCGTTCGTGAAATGGAAAATTGCGAATAGTACACCTAATACGTAAAAGATTAATCCCAAAGGCTGGCTTAAAAAATGTGATAATGCTGCAAAATTCGCCTCACCGAAGCGCAGAAGGTAAACATGAATAACTACGAAAACCACCGTATAGAGACCAGAAATTCGTTGAATAATATAAAACCAATTCCGAGCGTAGTTATATCTCAAAACATTGGCCTGCCCCGTATAAACCACATAAGTTCCGTAGATGGCATGAACGGCTATCGGGATAAATATTACGACAAGTTCAATAATCATAATCCCCGGGAAACCTTGCATGGTTTCGATAATTAAGTCATACTGTTTCGCTCCACCAAGGGCCGTTAGATTTAGAATCATGTGAAAGGTTAGAAAAAAGCCGATGGGTACCAGTCCTAATAAGGAATGAACTCTTCGAATTAAAAAGTGATTACTCGTTTGCGTCGTACTCATACACTCCATCCTCTCTTCCGAACTCATCTGACGAATAATTAAAGTCCTTTTTCTGTAGAGTGAACATATCTGGTTCTTTAATCTCCCTCCATATATTTTTAGTCTTAAATAATTTATTGTAGCAATCTCCATGCCAATGAAGATTGAATAGATTTATTTTTCTGATATCTAATTAGGGAAAAAAATAACCGTGCATGACTACTGGTCTTGTTATCGATAGTGCCTTTCTAAAGATCTATTAAGGACATCCAAAATAATCAATGTGTATATGCTTCTACACATAATGAATTTATAATTTCTAGAATATAGTATGGTATTATTCTAAACATTAGAATAATACCAGCTATTACCGTTCATAATTAGGACATTATTTTTAGTTTATTATAAAGAGTCGCTAAAGATATCTTTAAGGCTTTGGCAGCTTGTTTCTTTCCTTCAACCGAGTCACCATAGCGTTCTAAAGCCATCCGGATCATCTTCTTTTCCATCTGTTCAATAGGCATAATACCTTCAAATACTTGGTCATGATGCTGTATTACTGAAGGGGAGTCTACTAAATTAAGGATCTGTTTATGCGTAATTATTTCGTCATCCACTGTAACCATAGCCCGTTCTACGACGTTTTGAAGCTCCCTAATATTACCCGGCCAGTCGTATTGCAATAATACTTCCTCTGCTTGGGTAGTAAGTCCTTTAACGTGTTTTCCAAATTTACGGTTAAACTTGGCTATAAGGGAATGCACATAAGCTGGAATATCGTCTTTGTGGTTTCGAAGTGATGGTAAGCGCAATTCTACAACATTAAGTCGGTAATAAAGATCTTCGCGAAAATCTCCCTTCTTAGCCATCTCCAATAAGTTACGATTAGTTGCTGCGATCACACGAACGTCAACTTTAATAGATTGTGATCCACCGACTCGCTCAAATTCCATTTCCTGCAAAACTCGTAACAGCTTGGCTTGTAAATATAGATTCATATCTCCAATTTCATCTAAAAAGATCGTGCCGCCATTAGCTAGCTCCATTTTCCCTAGTTTTGTTTTCAATGCGCCAGTAAATGACCCTTTTTCATGCCCGAAAAATTCACTTTCAAGTAATGTTTCTGGGATCGCTGCACAGTTAACCTTTATAAAGGGTTTGTCTAGACGCAAACTGGAACCATGAATCGCATGTGCAAAGAGCTCTTTACCTGTACCTGATTCTCCGGTAATGAGAATAGTTGAGTTGCTTTTAGCGGCTTTACGAGCCAAATCTAAAGCACTTTCAAATTCAGGATGACTTCCTATAATATCATCAAAGGTATACGAACTTGTAGATATTTGATTAATACGAGTTTGTAAATCGTTAATGACTTGATTAGAAGCTTTTACCTGTTCCATTAGTTTATAGATATCTGTCAAAGGTTGAAAAACTACGACAGCACCTTCCATTTTACCATCAACCACAATGGGCGATGCATTAGCGATGACTTCTACATCCGCTCCTCCGACAACGGCACGATGGGCAAATACCGCTTCATGGGTCCGAAGAGAACGAGCTAAGGCGCCATTAGGAGAAACATCAAAAATATTGTTGCCAATTCGTTGACCAGCATTAATTGATGTAACACGACTAAAAGACGGGTTAACATATTTAATCCTACCATCAATGCCCGCCACTTCAATAGCCTCTTGCACTGAGTTCAAAATGGCATCGAGTTCCCCTTTTAAACGTTTTATATCTGCAAGCTTTTCTTTCTCTTCTATGATGCACATCATTAGATTGGCTCCTTGAGCCTCGATCACGGCACTATAGTTTTCTTTATATTGCTGTATTAGCTTTCGAACAGAGTCAACCCCTGTAGCCTCAATGATCACATCGAGATCAGGAACCTTTAAAAAATCTTCGAGTGAAATACAAGTTTGCACACCGTCTAATTGTGCGGCCTGCATTCCTGGAATATTTTCAAGCCGGTCACAAACTACAGCGATCTGAATATCTTCAATACTACGTAATGTTTTATAGATCGCCCCCCCTCCTTGGCCCATGCCAACGATACCTACTTTTACTTTACGAGCCATTAGTTTAACCCCCCAAATATTGGACATGTTAGTGCTGTAGTTATTAGAATATTCGCGCCTTAAGTTTGAAATCCTGCAGCAATTTTTTAATTTTTAGAATTGTTTAACTTGTAAATTCTCAAAGGGCAATTCGATTTTACTTAAATCGAGAGTAAAATCTGCAAAATATATTAAGCAGATTTCACTCTCTTGTTATGAAAATTAATAGAACTGTTCTCGAATAGTTTTTTATAATTGACACACTGTTGTCCGTCTTTTTTCCATATTTGCATAAGAAACTCATATATAATGCATAGAAAGACTTTTTCTGAAGAGGGGTAGTGCCTGTTCATAAAAAAGTTCCTTGCAGAAGTACCTAATCCATTAATACTCGTGGAATATAGAGTGATAGCTCAGGGAAGACCACAAACAGGCCCAATGCTGCAATCATCAAGACAATAAACGGAATTACTCCTCGGACAACTTCTCCGAGAGGCTGCCTTGCCATTGAACTAACTACAAATAGATTTAAGCCAACCGGGGGAGTTATCATCGCCAATTCCATATTGACCGTCATGACAATTGCAAAATGGATCGGATCAATTCCCAATTGCTTGATGATCGGCAATAAGATTGGTAAGGTAATTAAGATAACCGAAACCGCTTCCAAAAAGGTGCCCATTACAAAGAATACCAGTTGAGTTACCAAGAAGAACAAGAGAATATTTAGATTTGCGCTGCTGATCCAATCAGCTACTTTATTGGGTATCTGATTATTCGTTAAATAGAGGGCAAATACCAAAGCTGCTGCGATAATCAGAAAGATCATCGAGGATGTATTGATCGTTTCTCTTAAAATTCCTCGAAT
>DOPM01000052.1 GCA_003513495.1 Desulfosporosinus sp. | reverse complement strand
CGAGTCGCGGATGGCCCACCAATAATAATTTGCGGGTGTAACTCAGTGGTAGAGTGTCACCTTGCCAAGGTGAAAGTCGCGAGTTCGAATCTCGTCACCCGCTCCATTAAATCCTGGCGGCATAGCCAAGTGGTAAGGCAGAGGTCTGCAAAACCTCTATTCCTCAGTTCAAATCTGAGTGCCGCCTCCAATTTATTAGCCGATGTGGCGTAACTGGCAGACGCACGGGACTTAAAATCCCGCGGACTTAACATCCGTACCGGTTCGATTCCGGTCATCGGCACCATATGGGTTTGTAGCTCAGTTGGTTAGAGTACCGCGTTGACATCGCGGGGGTCGGAGGTTCGAGTCCTCTCAAACCTACCATAATTTGTCCAAAAACCCGCTATTTTGCGGGTTTTAGTGTTTATATAGGGCTTGGGTATTTTAGTTAAGCAATTTTAAAGTTGACAAATCCAATTCCATAACGTATCGATGATGTCCCTTACCAAATTCATCTTCACTCATTTTAATAATTTGGAAGCCTAATTTATCTTTATACAAATGAATTGCCGCCGGGTTTTCTGTATTAACTGTTAAATCCATTTTATTAAATCCTTGTTCTTTTATATTCAAACAAATTGAATGAAGAAAATGATAGCCTAATCCTTGTCCCTGGAATTCATCTGCTATCGCATAGTCAAATAGATACGCCTTATCAAATTCTTCCCAATCACGCATTAGAATGGCTATACCTATAATTTTCTTTTTGTTTTCTTCCTTAAGAATAAAAACATTACCATGCCGAATTTGAGGAACTAATCCCCATTCATCAATTCCTTGCTCGCTGAATATGTCTAGTTCAAAATTAACCATTCTTCTTAATAACGCTAAATTAAAGTCTTGAACTAAATAGATTTTTATATTTTCTTGGTCACCATCTAGATTTTCTACTACTTTTTGGGGTAAATCTTTTATTTCTTCTAACATTTCAACAACTCCTTGACTCATTCAAATTATGGTTATCATCCCCCCAAAAGTTATCATTTATAATCATAAATATGGTGGAATAGTTATATATAGGATGGGATAAACAATGGAAGGTAAAACGAATTGTCAAGGCGGTCGATCGTGATTTAAATATAGACGGGGCATACTAATCACCGGAACTAATTGGGAGGTATAACTGATGTCTGAATTAGATAAAGTAGTAGACCAAATTGAAACATTGCGCTCAAGCACGATCAAGGTACAAGAGGATAAATCTTCGGATGATCCAGAAGCTGTGGCAGCGTGCCATGAGTTGCATACTGCCTTAGATAGGTACCAAGAAATACTGATGAGAATACAAGAGAATGAGTGATTGGGATATGCAAGAGCCCTCGGTATTGTAATGGAAGTAATCAGTTAATCTGGGGAAAAGCGAATATATGAAATACTAGTGGGGATCCTGAACCACTTTATGATGTGTCAGGTAAGCTCGTTTCAAGATTCTAACCAAGAAGTAACGTAAAAAAGAGGCCAAGTTCTGGCCTCTTTTAGTTTTAAATAATAATTTTGCATTGTGAGGAATTGCATATTTTTTATCGTTTGTAAGTTTAAAGATTATTATGCAGGAAAAGACTACCAGAGGCAGAACAATTACACTAAACAAACCATTGAGGTGACAAAATGGGTAAGTCTGATCTTCAATATCAATTGATTAAGACCCTGGCCTTTGCACCGTGGGAGTATACCGTTAAAACTTTGGCTGATCTTTTGGGGGTTAGTCAAATTACTTTAAATCGTAATTTAACGGAGATGGAAAGACGAGGTTGTAGTTTTATATTTGATAACCAAGAGCGCCTCTTTTTGCAGCAAACCGGTTGGGATGGTCTTAATCTTAAAGATGCGACTCTTCGGCAAATGGAAATTTTAAGATTTATCAGCGCCTATCCAAACGGGGTAAAGGTTACGGAGATTTACTCTCGCTTTAAGGACCATAAAAATGAGAAAACTATCGGTCGAGATCTAAAAGAACTGCTGCAACGACAGCTTATAGCCAATGATCAAGGGGTCTATGGGCTTAACGCTAACTTCGTGATCCCGCCTATCCAATTAGACGCAGCGGAGAAGAGCTTATTGCTTGAACAATTGGCGGTGCAGCAGGAGATGTCTCCTCTTAAGGATGAGGCAAAATCGTTAACAGCCAAGCTGCACATTTCTTTAAAGATACCGAAAAATGATCAGGATACAGTTGTTGTTCATGGCCGCAGGCCCATCGAAGATTTAAGGCGCAGTCATTTCTGTCAGCGGTTAGAGCAATGTGCTCGGGCCAGTAAAAGAATCTTGATACTTTATCGTAAAAATGAGGGGGAAGTATCTGAGTTGGATCTAAATCCTCTCGGTATTATGTATCACTGGGGGTTAGATAACTGGTATTTAGCTGCCCAAGATAATGGTCAAAGAGGGAACATTAAAACTTACGCCGTTGATAAGATTCTTACAATCAAAGAACTGGGCGGAATTTTTTTAAGACCACCGAGTTTTGATTTAGAGGAGTGGTATAAGTATTCTTGGGGAGTTTACCGAAGCGGAAAACCTGTAAAAGTAGTCATCCGCTTTCATAATTACTATTCAACCATTAACCGAGTGAAGGCAGAACTCAGTATCCGGGAAACCTGTGTTTTACGAGAAGATGATGAAGGAATGATTATGGAAGATATGGTGGATGGGCTGGGAGAAATGGCTGTCTGGTTGAGAAGCTTCGGTCAAGGGGCCGAAGTCCTCGAACCACTTGAATTGCGTGAAGCTGTGATCAAAGATTTGGAAGAGATGCTTGAAAATTATGGAGGATGATTAAAATGGATCCCCATTTACACATGGAAAGAATCCTTGCTTTGATTGAAGCGGAGCCGGGTATTACGGGACAAAAAATTGCCGAAGCCTGTGCAGCGCCTTGGCCAATGATTAAAAACGATTTAGACACGATCATGCTGGCTGCGGCGAATCATATACCGCTTTATACAGATCAAGACGAAAACAGCGAGCTTGATGATGACCTGGATGACATAGTCGGCGAAATTACCCCGGAGACAAAGTTTTATCTGGATACCTATAACAGAAAACATAGTCCCCTTCATTTGACGGTAGGTGAAGCACTTCAGGTCTTAAGCTCGGTTAACAGCGAGGAAAAACGTCCCACGCTGCTCTCTTTAAGGCAAAAGATCCTTCACAGCCTTGATTTAGATAGCCAGGGAACGTTCCGCTATATTAAAGGAAATATGACGACCGCTGCCGAGGTCGACAGTGAGGTATTAATTCTGATCGAAGGGGCGATTTCTAAGCGTCATCAAATCGGCTTTACTTATAATTCTCTTTCCATGATTGCAGACCCCTTGGGCCTAGTTTATTATTCCCGCTTGAGGCAGTGGTATCTTGCTGCAGTTAATGACAGCCTTATAAAGACCTTTAATGTAAGTAAAATTAAGGATCTCAAGGAACTTTCTAAATCCTACATATATCCTGAGAGTTTTTCTCTTAAAGCCGAGTTAGCTCCCCGCTGGGGGATAGAATTTGGCCAGCCCTTTAAAGTTAAAGTTCGATTCCTTAACAGGTCTCAAACATTTAACAAAGTGCGTAAGGATGTCGCCCATCGTGAGTGTAAATTAACGGTCGAAAATGGTGGCGCAAGCCTGTTGTATGAGGATACTATTATAGGAAGAAATGAGTTTTCTGTCTGGATTCTTGGTTTTGGCTCAGCAGCAACAGTACTGGAGCCCCTTGATTTGAGAGATGAAATTATCGCTAGGGTTAAAGCTGCATTAGGAAACTATAAGTAGAACCCTATGTCGTAGGAAATGTCTGGAAAGCACTGACAAACAGCCTACCGTAGTTGCACCAATCTTTATGAAACTCTATACTTAGAAAGTATTTAATTTATCCGGAAAAAAGATTTGCCATATATGAGGGAGGACATGTTATGAAAATTTCAAAGAAAGACGCGTTGATTTGGTTTGAATTCTTTTCAATATTGCCAGAGGATGAGGAAGTTATGTCAAAACAACAAGAAATCATTTACGCTACCTTTGCACAAATTGAGGCTGCGATTGATCATAGAAATGATATCTTAATGTCGGAAATCGGAGGCTTGAAAACTTTGGAGAATAGAACGTTTTTTGTGGGAAATGAAAGCAAATTCCCCAAAGGATGTCGTTCTTGTCTGTTGGGAACCGGTTTGAGTTCAATCAGGAAAACGAACAAATGTAACTTAGAGTGTAAGTTCTGCTATCATTATGGAGAACTGGATGATATTGTTCCGGTTGGCGAAGGCATGTGGGAAATCGGAGGCACAAAATTTTATGAGAAGGACATTGATTTACTTCTTTCCATTCAACAGAAGCCCACGGGCATTTCCTACGTTTATTTAGAGCCATTCATGGAAATTGAAAAATACTATTCGGTTATAAAGAAATTCAGTGATGCAGGGATTTATCAACATCTCTATACAAATGGAACTTTAGCTACCGAAGAGACGTTAAAAGCTTTAGGTGAAGCCGGTCTTGATGAGTTGCGTTTCAACCTGGGTGCCTCAAATTGTTCGGACAAAGTGATTAAAATGATTGGTATGGCGAAGAAATATATTAAAAATGTAGGTATTGAAACCCCAATGACTCCTGAGTTCTTTGAAACTTTTTTCAGGAAGAAGCAAGCGATCTTAGAGACAAAACTCGATTTTATCAATTGTGCAGAGTTGCATTTAAATGCCAATAGCATAGACAATTATTACGGGGAAAACATGTATATTTCCAGACATGGCTATATATCTCCGATTTGGAGTAGGGAATTAACTCTCAAATTTATGAAACTAGCCGTTGAAGAAAGCTGGGATTTAGCAGTTCATGATTGCTCAAACTATACGAAATTTGCTAGAGGTTTGAATTTTAGTGGCAATGAGGGTAAGTGGGTCGGATCCAGTAACTATACCTGTGAGTTTTTCAGGATACCCTACGAAGTATTTTTGCCCATACTGCGGGATGACAAGTTTAAATTTTTAAGTGAAGAGGAATTGCCTACTGGCTATAAAGCAGGAGAGTTGGTTTTTTAGAGGTAGTGACGATCGACTGCCAGAACGTTCTTTACATGAATGGGAGAGTTTTTATGACTGAACTATCTGCATTACCTAACATTGGAAAAACAGTTGAACAACAATTAAATCAAGTTGGAATAAAAACGATTAGACAATTAAATGAGGTAGGAAGTAAGAAAGCTTGGTCGAAAATAAAAGGTATCGATGATTCTGCGTGTTTAAATAAGCTATATGCTTTAGAAGGCGCTATACAGGGAATTCGATGGCATAATCTATCAGAAGATATAAAAGTCGAATTAAAAGAGTTTTATAAAAGTTTTAAATGAATCTACTTTGACACAGATAATCGACAGCGCAGTACAATTCTTGAAGATCGGTTTATGACGGCTTTACGACAAGCACGATCTATTGTAAGCAGTTGTACCTGTGGTGCTGAAAAGAGAGGACCCCATTAATCCCTACGCTATTGAAGTGTAGGGACTTTTTTCGTTAATCATTTTTCGCTATGTTCCGCCGTTTCCCTGTAATGGTCTAGTTTCGCATCATGCTCCACTTTCCTCAAGTATCGTATAGGTTGATTTTGTTCAGTCTATGTTAACTACTAATCCATTGTATTACTTCAGCTGCAGAGTAAAATAGAAGGTGAGGTGACGAATCATGAAAGAAATCAATATTGCCCAAGTCCTTGTCAATAGACGTAAGGAAAAGGGAATTACGCAAGATGAATTAGCAAGTTATATCGGAGTTTCCAAAGCATCGGTTTCCAAGTGGGAGACAGGGCAAAGTTATCCTGATGTGACCTTTCTTCCCCAGTTGGCCACGTACTTTAACATTAGTATTGATGAATTGATGGACTATAAACCACAAATGAAAAAAGAAGATATTCGTCAATTATACAGAAGGTTGTCAGCGGATTTTGCGTCAAAACCCGCTGACGAGGTGATGGAAGAATGCCATCAGATTATAAAAAAATATTACTCCTGCTTTCCTCTATTACTCCAAATAGGAAGCCTGATGATCAACCATGCGGGTCTGCTAAAGAATCAGCAAGAATCAACGGCTTTGCTTGAAGAGGCTAGGACTCTTTTCATTCGAGTCAAGGAAGAAAGCAACGATGTATCCCTGACAAAGCAGGCGTTGTATTTGGAGGCTTTGTCTCATCTTGCTCTTGGTGATCCTTATTCTGTGCTGGCGCTGCTGGAAGGGAAAATTGAGCCTGCCCTGCCTCCCGAATCTTTATTGGTGTCTGCTTATCAAATGACGGGGCGTGTTGATGATGCAAAAGCTATTTTACAGGTAGGGATTTATCAAAATATCGTCGTCTTGTTCAATTTTTTTCCTGCTTATCTTGCCCTCTGCGCAGATACTCCTGGAAAATTTGATGATATGCTGAGGCGTGCTCTTGTTATAGTGGAAGCTTTTGACATGAAGCGTCTGCACCCTGCCGTTACGGTGGGCCTCTATCTAACCGCGGCACAGGGATATGTTGCTCAGGGAAATCATGATAAAGCACTGGAAATGCTTCAACAGTATACAGCACTTATCACCAGCGACATCTATCCGATGCATTTGCATGGAGACGCTTTTTTTGATAGGTTGGATGGTTGGCTTGACGATCTGGATTTGGGGACGAATCTTCCCCGAGATGATAAGACAATCCGACAAAGCTTGGCGGAAGCAGTGGTTCATAATCCGGCATTCTCAGCCTTTGCGGAAGATAAGCGATTCCAAAGGATCGTTGAAAAGCTTCAAAACAACTGCATTTAAGTAATTAGGGAAAAGACAAGGGGGATTTAGCATGGAACAGGAAAAAAGAGCAACCAAGAAACGGTTGATTCTATTTGTTGTATTATCTCTTACCTTAGGATGGGTTGCTTTTCTGCTCATCCCGCTCCTAGGGCTGACCTATGGGCAAAATTTATCCTTAGCCATTTTAGCTGGGGCTATGTTTACACCGACAATAAGCAATCTATTGACCAGGCTCATCACCAAAGAAGGCTTTAAGAACATGTATCTGCGTCCGCACTTTAAAGGTCATATCAAAGCGTATCTGCTGGTTTTCTTTGGTCCTACGATTTTATTATTTTTGAGTGGTGCATTCTATTTTTTGATTTTCCCCGGGACCTTCGACCCTGAACTGTCCGTATTAAAGAACGTGCTGGCTGCAAACGGTCCTGGAGGGATTACTGCGTCTGATCTGCTGCTTATCAACGTCTTACAGGTTATTTTTATTGGTCCGGTGGTCAACATTATACCGACGTTGGGGGAAGAACTTGGCTGGAGAGGGTATCTTCTACCCAAATTGCGGGAGTTTTTTTCCGACAGAGGGGCCTTGGTGATTACCGGGGTTGTCTGGGGGGTATGGCATGCTCCGGTTATTGCAATGGGGCATAATTATGGAACAGAGTATATAGGCTATCCCTGGCTGGGTATCTTAGCCATGATTATTTTCTGCGTTGCAATAGGAATAGTGGTAGGCTATGCCACTATCAAGCTGCAAAGTGCTATTCCCGCAGCCATGATTCATTCCACGGTGAATGCCGGTGCAGCACTCCCTATGTATCTGGCAGTAAGCGGATATAATCCGATCCTTGGCCCGTTCATGACCGGTCTAGTAGGGGGAATTCCCTTAATTTTCGTGGCGATTGTGTTGTTTATCAAGGTGGGAAAGTAGATGATACTTGTACCGTATTTGTTAAGAAGCCTGTACTAGTCATAACGAATGATAGCTAATAATGGCCCGACAAACGTTCTTTTGTCGGGCCATTATTAGCTATCATTATTATGCATGGGACAAAGATATGATAGCTACCTGCTAAAAGGCAAAAATCTCTTCGTAGCTCTTTACTTAAAAGACATATTTAACTAGAAGTGAGGGCAACTTAACACAAGGATACTCGGGGTCAACCTTGGCAATCGCCTGCAGTTTTTACGATAAGCTAACCCGTGGAAAAGACAGTGCCTTCGGGCGCCAGCCAAGGTTTTTAAAAACTTGAGGAGTTGGACAAATGATATGGAGAACCGATTTAAGAATTCGATCTTGAATAAGAATAACTTCTCTATCACTTGGGAACTAATTCCAGGAAGAGGTGCCCGGGAAAAATCCCAAGAAACGGCGATAGCTGCAGCTGAGAAAGCTGCAAAAGGGGGTAAACTAAACGCTTTAACCATCACAGACAACCCAGGTGGTAACCCTGCCATGCTGGCAGACTATCTCGGTCAAGAAATCCTGAAGCTGGGGATCGAACCATTAATTCACTTTACTTGTAAAGACAAAAACCGAAACCAGCTGGAAAGCCAACTATACGCACTAGATAGAGCAGGAATACGTAATCTTTTGGCAATGACTGGGGACTATCCTAAAACAGGGTTTGGCGGCAGGCCTAAACCTGTGTTTGATCTCGATTCGACCCATCTCTTAAGACTAATCACGAAAATGAATGAAGGGTTGGAAGTCAAAGTTCCCAAAGGTTCAGCTTTCCATCAACCCAGTGATTTTTTTGCAGGTGCGGTTGTTTCACCTTTTAAAGCGTTGGAAGCCGAACAAATGTCACAATACTATAAGTTGAAAAAGAAGGTTGCTAGTGGTGCACAATTCATAGTAACTCAAGTGGGTTATGATGCGCGCAAGTTCCATGAAGTCCTTCAATTCATAAAACTTCACGATCTCAAGGTACCCCTGATCGGTAATATTTTTATCTTATCCTTTGGCACTGCAAAACTAATGGCCAGGAATGAACTTCCGGGCTGTGTCGTCACTGATAAGCTTGTTGCCGAGCTTGATAAGGAAAGAACAGCACCAGATAAAGGTTTGGAGGCCAGACTTTTAAGAGCGGCCAAGATGTATGCCTTCATGAAAGGAATGGGTTTTGCCGGAGTTCATGTAGGCGGCCATAACACTAAATATGAGGAAGTAGAGTATATCATCGACAAAGGTGAAGAACTCGCACCCAATTGGCACGACCTCATTCAGGAGTTTGACTATCCTATGCCTGACGGTTTTTACTATTTTAGAAAAGATGAAGGAACGGGACTTAACTCTGAAATACCTGTAGAAAGGGATAACCTTCCAATAGAAGCTCCGGTAGGATTTCAATTTTGGAGTATGTGGCAAATGCATAAGCTTGCCTTCACGCCCGATGTAGGACTTTTCAAAACGATGCAAAGAATCTACACCAAGAAACATCCTAAACGATATGCCTTAGAACATTTCGTGAAAGCTGTTATTTATGATTGTAAAGACTGTGGAGATTGTGCTTTGTTAGATTTGGCTTACCTCTGTCCCATGTCCCAATGTCCAAAATATCTTCGCAATGGGCAGTGTGGAGGGAGTTACAAAGGGTGGTGCGAGGTTTATCCCAATGAAAGACAATGCATCTATGTGCGAGTATTTGCTCGCCTGAAAAAGTATAGGGAAGAAGAACAACTTGACTCTTATCATATTCCCCCTGCAAACTGGAATCTCTTTCAAACTTCATCTTGGTACAACTACTATCTCGGGAGAGATCACTCAGCCCTAACCTTAGGGATTACTCCACCACAGACAAAAGGGTAAAAGAAAGGGAGGGATCGCTCATTTGAATGATTTACCAAAACCATCCCCTTATCGTTGGGTGATTTTATGCGTAATGTGGCTGGCTATGTTTATTGGAAGCCTTCCTCAATTTCAAATTTCCGCTCTGGCATTTAGAATTATCCCGGAATTACAGCTAACCTCATCCCAGTTTGCGTTGATTATGTCTGCCCCTATGTTGCCTTCGGTGTTCCTCAGTCTAGTGGCAGGTTCACTCGCAGATCGGTTCGGAGTAAAGAAAGTAGTCGCTGTAGGATTTGCTTTTTCTGTAGTAGGAGTGTATTTCCGTTATCTGGCTACAGACTTTGCATCTTTGTTTAGTTTGATGGTATTGGCGGGACTTAGTTCTGCACTTTTAAATGCTAATGCAGCTAAGTTGTTGGGAGCGTGGTTTCCGAGGGAGAAGATGGGGAGTGCCATGGGGATCTACTTTTCATCCGCAGCCACTGGGATAACCGTCGCATTAGCAACCTCTGCGCTGTTCCCCACGACTAAAAGTGCCTTCGTAACGGCTGGGATTTCTATGCTGTTAGTCTATATTGCTTGGCTTATATTGATTAAGAATAAACCTGAAGGCGCGCCAGAGATGCCGAGAATGCCCATAAGCAAGTATATAGGTGTCGTCGTCAAGAGTAAAAGAGTTTGGCTCGTCGGCCTAGGCTTGATGCTTTTCATGGGAACTAATATGGCATTCAATGGATTTTTCCCTAATGCTCTCAACGCTGTACGCGGTGTGGATCCGGTAACAGCCGGATTACTGGCTGCGATTGTAACGATTGGGACTATGGTCGGCTCGATTGTAGGCCCGGCTATGTCTGATCGTATTGGTCTAATTAAGCCCTTTTTAGCTCCGGCAGCTATACTAGGGGCAGTCGTTATGTACGCATCTTGGATTGTACCGACGGGGCCGGTTATGTGGCTAACCCTCTTTGTTCTGGGGATATTAATGGGAGTAAGTTTGCCGTTGCTAATGGCGTTTCCTATGCTGCTTGCGGAAATAGGCCCTACCTATGCAGGAACTGCCGGTGGATTGATCGCTACCCTTCAACTTTTCGGTGCTTTTATGATTCCTGCTTTCGTTATCACACCCTTGGCCGGTACAAGTTTTAACATCCTTTTCGGAATAAGCAGTTTATTCTTTGCTTTATTCGGGCTCGTAACTCTCTTTCTGCCTGAACTTGGTGTCAAAGCTCGTGCTAAGCCTAACCACAACTAATCTACTTATAAGGGGGCAGTGGGAGTAATCGTTTGTATAGTATCAGGACTATGTAATTTTAAAAACTCCAGAATTTTATACGAAAGATATAGTTGAAATAAGACATCGCCGTTGTTTAAATCAACATTCAAAAGACTTTCTATCTTTTCAATCCGGTGAAACATGGTGTTGCGATGAATGTTTATGATAGCAGCTGATTCCTTAATGTTTTTAAAATTCAAGAGATAAGTATAAAAACTACGCACGTATTCCGTACCATTTTCTTTATCATATTCAATGAGCTTTATCAACGAACGGTGAATTAAGTGTTTACATTTATCGGCAGAGGGATAACGATTTATTAAATCAAAAATAATATAATCATCATACTTAAAAAAATATTTCTCTTTATTTAAAATATTTCCAAGGTTGATTACCTCTATTGATTCAGAAAAGTATAACTTGGTATCAGCTAATTTTGAAAATGAGCGACTGATTCCTGCCTGCAGGTTATTTGTTTTTAGAAATTCTTTTAAAGCCTTTAATTCAATCTCTAAAAAGTGGATTTCATTTTCACAACTAGCGAGTATTACGACAGTATGATTATAGATTAATGCTTTTGAGTTAACTATTTTTTTTTCAATTTCATCCCGCAAATAAGGAAGAGTCGAAATTGAACTATCCAGGTTTTGTATATTAAGACTTATGACAAACAGCTTGCTCTTGAACTTTAGGCTTAAGATTTTCATGCGTTCAGCGATTAATCGTTCGTCTTCAAACTTGCCATCGAGCAAGTCGTGTAGAAAGTGTTGATGTAGCAGTCCTTGTGAGAAATGAATATATTTAGTTTTTTGCAACTCGATGGAAATGACATCGCAAAGGAGAGAGACCAATGCCTCGTCACTTTCTTTAAAATCACGGTTATGGGCGCAAACTACTATAACAGCAACATTTTTATTGTTAATTTGAATCTTTCCGATCAGTCTGGGGTATTTGCAATACGGATCTGACCAGTAAAAAGGTGTGTCATTGATTGCTATCTCGTTAAATAGACGATTCCTCACATAATAGGAATAGGTCTGAAAGATAAAGTTATTATTAACTTTCAGTTCATTCCAGACGGGATCGTCGGTTACCTTGGTTTTACCGGTTGAAGCAAGAAGCTTGACGCTTAAGTCAGTTATTGTAAAAGGGTTACCCAGCATTTCATACCCTAGATCGACAAGGGCTTGCAGACCTGATTCTTCACTGAGCACTTTAATTAACTTCAGGGAATAATTAGCTAGAAGAGAATTATATTCCATAAAAACCTCCTTATCTTTTAGGAAAAGTGCACGATGTACATTTTATCTCTAATATTTTGTAAAGTTGAACAAAGGGATAATTTTAAAAAAACCGAATTTTATAATATATACAGGCTAAACTGAAAAAAGAAAGGGATTAAGTTAGTTGTATTTATTTTATCCCAAAAGGCAATTTGTTTATATCTTAAAAGATGAAAAAAATATGATTAATTTAACTTAAAATGACAAATGGAGGTTGGCGGATCATGATAATTATTGGTGAAAAAATTAATGGTACAATTCCTTCCGTAGGCAAAGCAATCGCTGCAAAGGATGCGGACTTTATCCGGAATCTGGCTAAGGTTCAGGCAGAGGCTGGAGCTAATTTTATCGACGTGTGTGCATCAGTTGAAGACAGCCTTGAACTCGAAACCCTAAAGTGGCTTATCGACCTGGTACAGGAGGTAACAGATACCCCCATTGCAATCGATAGCCCTAATGTACGTATCTTTGCAGAAGCGATTAAGTACTGCAACAAGCCCGGTCTTATCAATTCGGTCTCTATGGAAGGCGACAAGGTTGAGGTCGTATTTCCATTGATAGCTGATACAAAATGGGAATGTGCCGCCCTCTTATGCGATGACACAGGAATTCCTCAGAATGCGGAAAAGAGTCTGGAAGTTTTTACGAGTATTATGAAAAAGGCTAAAGAATATAACATTGATCCCTCTCGCTTACACATTGATCCCTTGGTGCAGATGCTTTGCACCTCGGAAGTCGGCATTAACAATGTAGTAGAAGTAATCAAGGAGATCAAAGCGCAGTATCCTACAATCCATATAACAGGGGGAGCAAGCAATATTTCCTATAATCTTCCTGCCAGAAAACTCGTTAACCAGGCCTTTATCGTTCTAGCGATGAACGCAGGGATGGATAGTGCAATCATCGACCCCTTAAACAGAGATATGATGGGCATGATCTATGCCACGGAGGCACTCTTAGGAGAGGACGAATATTGCATGGAATACATTGGAGCCTATAGAGAAGATAAATTTGGTGTAAAAAAATAATAATAATTATGTATGATCAAATTATTAGGAGGAATTAAAAATGTCAAAGATTGAAGAAGTAAAAGCTAAGGTAGAAACAGGGAAAGCTAAACTGGTTGCGGGTTTGGTCCAGGAAGCTCTAGATGAAGGAAACCAAGCTGGAGATATTCTTCAGGGTATGATTGAATCAATGGGCGTTGTCGGTGACAAATTTTCCACTGGAGAACTTTTCGTACCAGAAATGTTGATGGCGGCTAAAGCTATGTCCAAGGGTGTCGAAGTATTAAAACCTCTTCTCACAGGCGAGGCCACTTCCTCTTTGGGTACATGCGTGATTGGCACAGTTCAAGGGGATCTTCACGACATCGGCAAAAACCTCGTTTCCATGATGATCGAAAGTGTCGGATTTAAAATGATCGACCTTGGCGTAGACGTTTCTGCGGAAAAGTTTGCGAATGCCATCAGAGAGAATGACAATGTAACGTTGGTTGCCTGTTCAGGTCTTCTTACGTCCACCATGCCGGCAATGAAGGAAACTGTTCAACAGCTTAAGGACAGCGGATTAACAGGGTTCAAAGTCATCGTTGGCGGTGCGCCTGTAACACAAGAGATGGCCGATGAAATCGGTGCTGATGGTTTTGCTCCCGATGCAGGAAGTGCTGCTGTAAAAGCTAAAGAACTGGTAAGTGCTTGAAAAAAAGCATAAAAGAAGGAGGGCGTCGTTATGTTAACTAAGAGACAGAACTTAATGGAAACAATTAAAGGTGGAAATCCAGACCGCTTTGTCAATCAGTATGAATTTATGGATATAATCCTGGAGATGCCAATAAAGTTTATGACAGTACCAGGTTCGGAATTGAAGACTGATTGGGGCATCACCTTCAGATGGCCGGAAGGTCAGCTCGGTCAGTTCCCTGTGCATGACGAAGAACACAAGGTATTAAAGGATATCACCGAATGGAGAAAATACGTTAAGGCACCATCGATTGAATCGTCGGACGAGGCTTGGGCTGCAGCTGTAGCACATGCCAATTCTATCGACCGCAACGACAAATTTGTCACAGCGTTTGTTGCACCGGGTATCTTTGAAATGACACATCACCTTATGAGTATGGAAGATGCCTTAATGGCACTCTATGAAGAACCTGAAGCCATGCATGAGCTTATCGATTACCTTACAGAATATGAGTTAGCCTTGGCCAAAGTATTGATTGACCGCCTCCATCCCGATGCATTATTTCATCATGACGACTGGGGCAGCCAAAAATCGTCCTTCATTTCACCGGCCATGTTTGAAGAGTTCTTTTTACCGGCTTACAAGAAAATTTATGCCTTCTATAAAGCTAACGGTGTTGAATTGATTGTGCATCACAGTGACTCCTACGCAGCTAACCTGGTTCCCTTTATGATCGAAATGGGAATCGATATCTGGCAGGGGGTCATGACAACCAACAATACCCCAGAGCTTATCGAAAAATACGGCAAACAAATTAGCTTCATGGGAGATATCGATAGTGGTACGGTTGATTTCCCGGCTTGGACACCTGAAATCGCTGCCAGAGAAGTTGAGAGAGCTTGCAAAAATTGCGGAAAGTTATACTTTATTCCTTGTTTAACTCAGGGGTTAGGTTTTAGTTCCTTCCCAGGTGTATACGATACGGTAAGTGAAGCCATCGATAAAATGAGCAAAGATATGTTCTAAATGTATTGTTGAAGCCAATCAGATAGTTTTTTCGGTTAGTATCTAAAAAGCCTCCGAAGTCCGACTTCGGGGGTCTTTTTCCTATTAGGTTTTTGAGCAATGCTTTAGTCGAGAGGAGTTACAATAATGAACTCAAACATTGATAACTTGATATCTTTCGTTAACTCTCTAGGTGTTAACCAAGTTGCAATTATTTCAGTAGACGATATTCAATTTGATGACAATTTTAGGATGTATTGCGAGCAAAATTCGTGTGGTAAACACAATAAAAATTGGATGTGCCCCCCTGCGGTAGGTTCAATTGGTGAGTTAAAGGAAAAGGCATTAAAATTTACACAAGGGCTATTATTCCAAACTGTGTATCAACTTGAAGATTCCTATGATTTTGAAGGTATGCAAGAAGGCACCGAAGCTCATACTAAACTATTAAGGAAGGTATTGGATAGTATAAAAAGCACGAGAGTTTTCAAAGAATTCCTGCCTCTAAATGTTGGCCCTTGTACTTACTGTGGTCGTTGTTCTTTCCTTGATGGTGAGGAGTGCCGATTCCCTGAAGAAGCAGTTTCTTCCGTTGAGGCTTATGGAATAGATGTCATGGCATTGGAGAAGAGTTGTGGGATGTCTTATAATAACGGCAAAAATACGGTTTCGTGCGTAAGTCTTATTTTATTTAACCCCTATCAAGTTGAGTGATGATCCGTTTAATAGCTTTAACCGGAATACCTGGCAAGAATCATGTAGGAGGATTCACGAAATGACTCAAGCAAAGCACAGTTCTACCATAACGGAAATGGTTAATGTTACCTTTCAGAAATCTATAGGCACAGGGGGAGAATGTGTTGGAACAGTCCCTGCAGGCAGCACCCTTCTCCAGGCAGCGATTGCTGCCGGTGTTCATCTTCAAAGTGCATGCGGAGGTAAGGGGACCTGTGGTAAATGCCGTGTGATCCTGTCCCCAGAGGATCGTACCGGACCTTTGCCAGAGGAAAAGAAATTCTTAAGGGACGAGCTAAGTGCCAATGGGGTAGTTCTAGCCTGTAAACGAGTTGTCGAATCCGATATGGATGTTTTTCTGATTGAGCAAAAGGATGTCTTTGATCGCAAAACCCAACTTGGGCAGGAAAATAAAGTATATGAACTTGCTCCTCTCGTCCGTAAGCACTTTGTATGTATCAGTGTTCCAAGCACTTCGGATCAGCGTTCGGATTGGGAGCGCTTGGTAGCTGAACTTCCAAAATCGGAAACTCCTCTGCGTTTTAACCGCAGGATCGCCGCAAAATTACCCAGGATTTTGCGTGAGGCCTCTTTCCAAGTCACAGTGGTTACAGCAGGGGATGAATTATTAGCGGTTGAACCAGGAGATACCAGTGCGGGTTCCTATGGTTTGGCAATTGATATCGGGACTACAACCGTTGTTGTCTATTTAATTAATATAGTTGAAGGAAGAATTGTGGCGCGTGGAGCTCTGACGAATCCCCAGCAAGGGGCTGGAGCCGACGTCTTGTCCCGCATCGCTTATGCAGCTGATCACCCTGCGGGTTTAAACCAGTTGCAAACCCAAGTTGTTGGGGGCTTAAATCAGATTATATCCGATCTATGTCAAGAAGAAAGAATCAAACCCGAGGAGATTTATCAGGCTGTTGTTGTAGGCAATACCACGATGAGCCATTTGTTTCTTGGCATAGATCCGACTTATTTGGCACCGGCACCGTTTATTCCGGGCTTCCGTCAATCTGTTACTGTTAAGGCCTCTGAACTGGGGCTTAGAATCCTTAGCGATGGGGCAGTAACCGTCTTGCCCATTGTGGCAGGTTATGTGGGGTCTGATACCGTTGGCGTCATGCTTTCAGGCCAAGCTGATCAGTTGGAAGGGAACCACCTTTTGGTTGATATTGGAACCAATGGAGAGATTGTTTTGGTTGGGAAGGGCAGAATTCTAAGCTGTTCGACTGCAGCCGGCCCGGCTTTTGAGGGGGCGGGGATAAAACATGGTATGCGAGCGGCTGATGGGGCAATCGAGCGAGTCAAGATTACAGAGGATATTGAACTGGGTATTATTGGAAAAGAAAATGAAAAAGTCCGCGGAATATGCGGCTCAGGTCTGATCGATGCGGTTTCTGAAATGCACAGAGCCGGGATCATCGATTCCGGAGGACGTATGATTTCCTCGGAAGATGATCTGGAGAAGCTTCCGACGTCACTTCGGGAAAGAGTGCTCTATGAGAACGGCAGCCGGGAGTTTGTTTTGGCTTGGAAGGAAGAATCCGCTGCAGGAGAAAATATTACAATAACCCAAAAGGATATTCGCGGACTACAACTTGCCAAAGGTGCAGTCTTAGCAGGGGTTCGAATTCTCCTAAGCCATCTCGGTTTAAAAACAGAGGACCTAGACATGATTCATTTAGCGGGTGCTTTTGGTAACTATATTTCTAAGGAAAGTGCCTTAGGGATCGGACTTTTGCCCCAGGTATCTCTGGATAAAATCCAGTCCATAGGCAATGCCGCAGGAAATGGCGCTCAAATGGCACTGCTATCCACCGACGCAATGGAAAGGTCAAACAGATTGGCGCGGGATGCGGAGCATATTGAACTTTCTACGGAAAAGATCTTCCAGGATGAATTTTTGGAGTCTCTTGCTTTAGGGCAAAGTTATTGAGATATAAGTGGTCATAACGAATGATTTCAAATAATGATGGCCCGACAAACGTTCTTTTGTCGGGCCATTATTAGCTATGATTACTATCCTAGGTACAAAGATATGATAGCTACCTGCTAAAAGGCAAAAATCTCTTCGGAGCTAGAATTTTTAATATTGGCTGATGTGAAGTAGCGGGGAGGATTAATGATGGATAAACAATACTTGATAATTTCGCTGCGGCGGACAATACCAATAAATATTCCGTTATCGTCTACAACAGAGACGAAGTTTTGTTCTGCTGCATAGGCAAAGAGATCTTCCATTTGAGCATCAACGGGAACCGGGTAATGGAAGGTGTGCCTTTCTATTTCCGCCAGGGAGATTTTTTTGGTATCCATAAATGTTAGACCAGCTGTGTTTTTCATTTTCCAAAGCAGATCCCCTTCGGTCAAAACACCTACATATTTACCTTCATTATCGATGATAGGGACAGAAGTATAGCGATGGAATTTCATCCGTTCCATGGCCTGTCGCATAGTAGAATTGATGTTTAAATAAATGACATCTTTTTTTGGTAAGAGGAAAAATGCGATGTTCATTTGTTAAACCTCCAATCTGCGTAGTTACTAACTCGTAGGAAGTTGTGTAAATAGACATTAACCTAACGGTTTTTCAGAGTAGTGTAACTATATAGTGAAGCTTGCTGCGATTCGTCTTAGACATACTTGTAAAGATATTCACAAGTCAAGATTAACATTTTCAACGGCATAAGTCCATAGTGTATTAGCATGATAGCAATTAAAATTTTATATAAAGACAGTGCTCTCGGATCCTTAGTCGAACGACAGGTATATAATTTTGTGATTCATTACGTTATGCATTACATAACTAAAATATTAGGTAATTACATCATTAAAAAGTTATATTGTACAGCTTTGAGATTAGGTCATATAATCTCCCTTAGATGAATTATATGGTTATGTAGTTAGAATAAGGGGGAGAGAAATGAATAAAAAGGTTTTAACAGCACTATTTATGGTCGTAGCGTTGGCTTTTGTCTTAGTGGGATGTTCCGGACAAACGGGAGGTTCGAAACCTGCTGAAGAACCAAAGGCTGAATTCAAATCAGAAATAAAGTTTTATGGTTCTACAACCTTAGCTCCTGTCATATCGCAATTATCGACTAACTTTAATGAGCACTACGGGACCTGGGATAAAGTTGATAGTAAACTTGATAAAAAGGATATAGCAATCTATGTATCCGGAGCTGGCTCCAGTGCAGGTGTTAGGTCAATCATTGATGGTGTTAGTGATTTTGGTATGGCTTCTAGAAAGGTATCCGAGGAAGAGAAAGGTAAAATTAAAGGGTATCAGGAGTTCAAACTTGGCATGGATGCCTTAACTATTTCTGTGAATCCTAAGAACAAGCTTACAAAACTAAAAGACTCACTGACAACTGAAGAGATAAAGAAGATATTTTCTGGAGAATTTAAAACTTGGAATGATGTAGATTCCTCTTTATCAAAAACAGAAATCGTGGTTGTCACTCGGGATATTGGGGGTGGAGCTCATGAAGTTTTCCAAAAAGCGATTATGGGAGATGTTAAGGTTCGTGCCGATGTGATTCAAGCACCTTCTATGGGAGCGTTGGTAACAAAAATTATCGAGAATGAAAATGCTATAGGCTATGCTTCCTATGGAATGGTCAATCAGAATAAAGGGAAACTTGCACCCTTTAAAGTTGATGGGATAGAGTCAACCTCAGAAAATATCTTAAACGGTAGCTACAAAGTTTCCCGCCCCTTGATTGTACTTAAAAAGGGAGATTTGTTGCCTCAAGAAAAAGCATTCATGGACTATGTTGTTTCAGACGAAGGGATGGACATAATCGAAACGTTAGGCTTTGTCCCTAATAGATAGACCTAATAACGACAATAAAAAAATTCAGGGGCTACTCGCCTCTGAATTCTGTCGTTTTAGATGGGGTGTTATATGAATCAGACATTTGAAAAGCTATTCATCATAGTATGTACAATCTTTACGATGATCTCCATAGGCTTGCTCTTTCTAGTGATTGTATTTATATCGAAGGAAAGCATGCAGATTTTTCAAGAAGTTAGTTTCTTAGACTTTATAAGTGGACTTACCTGGAACCCATTAGCCAATGAGCCAGCGGTAGGAATTCTGCCTATGATTTTAGCTACCTTTTATGTCTCAATAGTAGCAGTTTTAATCTCTCTACCCATAGGAATTGGCTGTGCCCTAGAGTTAGCTGCCCTTGAAAATGAGAGGCTAAAGGGCATCTTCACCTCAATTTTAGGAGTGTTAGCGGGAATACCTTCCGTTATTTATGGCTTTATTGGTCTTTTGGTTGTTGTTAAATTTTTTGAGACAACCTTCATGTTTGCCACTGGCGAATCCATCCTTAGCGGTGGAATTGTCCTGGCAGTGATGGTTTTACCATACATAGTTTCATCCGCCACAGAAACAATGGAAAAATCCTATAAGAAGTATAAAGAAACGTCACAAGCCTTGGGTGTTTCTAAGAGTTATATGTTAAGAGCTCTCATTTTGCCGAACGCCAAAGGTGCGATATTAACTTCCATGATTTTGGCCTTTTCCAGGGCCATGGGTGAAACCATGGCGGTGATGATGGTCATCGGAAATTCACCAATTCTTCCGAAACTTTTAGGGAAAGGTGAGACTATTCCTGCACTCATCGCTTTGGAAATTGGAACTGCCGGTCTCGGGAGTTTACATTACCATGGGCTTTTTACCGCGGGTTTTGTACTAATGATGTTCTTGATTTTCCTGAACGCTCTTTTCTATCTAATCAAGAAGAACTTGACAGAACATCTCGAATGAAGGTAGAGAGGAGCAGAGGTAGAGAATATGAAGAGGATCGATTTTTCACTGAGGTGTTGGACTGTCTTAAGCACGGTTTTCTCAATTGGCCTATTATTCTTTTTATTGGGTTTCGTTTTCATAAAAGCTCAAGGAGTTATAAGCCTTAATTTCCTTCTAGCTAAACCTGCAGGTTTTCCCGTGGGTTCAGCAGGAGGCATCTGGCCAGCAGTTATAGGCAGTCTACTGGTTACTTTGATTGCCAGTTTCTTTGCCACGGTCCTTGCCTTTTTTACAGCAGTCTATAGTGTTTTTTACTGTCGCCACGAAAGAATTAAGCTAGTTATAAACCTCATTGTTCAGTGTATTGCTGGTATTCCTTCCATTGTATTGGGACTTTTCGGTTATGCTTTTTTAGTTATTAAGCTAAAGCTTGGGTTATCGATTCTGGCCTCTGGCCTAACTCTAGCAATTATGATTTTCCCCTTTATTCAAATTAGGTTCCAAAAGCTATTTCTAGAGACCAATAAACAGCTTTTGGAAGCGTCAGCTTCTTTAGGAATTAATCAATCCTATACCATCATTAACTTGCTTATACCGATGTATAGTAAACAGATCCTTTCAATCATCACCCTGGCCTCAGGTTTTGCCATGGGAGCTGCTGCTCCTGTTATGCTCACAGGATGCATGATGAATGCTCCTGTGCCAAAATCCATAGCTTCTCCTTTTATGTCCTTGCCCTATCACCTTTATGTTTTAATAGGGCAAGGAATCTCTTTAGAAAACGCATATGGTACCGCTTTTGTTTTAATGATTTTAGTTTTACTCCTTAATTTATTAGCAGCAGTACCAACTTTACTGGGAATGAGGGGAAAGCGATGAAACATCATCTAATACTTAAGGATTTAAGTGTCGCTATTGGGACTATGGAAGTACTAAAAAAGATTAATTTAGCTATTTCTGAATATAAAATTACAGCAATTATCGGGCCATCCGGTTGTGGTAAAACTACCTTGCTTAGGACGATAAATAGACTCATTGAGGAAGAAAAGCAAGTAAGAGTTTCTGGTGAAGTGCTTTTCGAGGGGGAAAGCATTTATCAAAAACCCTTAGTAAAATTAAGAAAGGACATTGGCCTGGTTTTTCAACAACCTACACCCTTTCCCATGTCTATTTATAATAATCTAGCCTATGCTCTGAAATATCATGGCGTTAGAGATAAGGTAAGTTTAGATAAAACTATTGAAGCTAAGTTAAGATTATGTGGACTTTATGAGGAAGTAGCAGATCATTTAACAATGTCCGCTCTAAAGCTTTCAGGTGGACAACAACAGAGACTCTGTATCGCACGCTCCTTATGTGTGGGACCTAAGATTTTATTAATGGATGAGCCTTGTTCATCCCTTGATATCCATAATACGAAAATAATTGAGGACCTGATCGTTAATCTTTCTCGGGATTATACCATCGTTATTGTTACTCATAACTTACAGCAAGCCAAAAGAATTGCAGATTGTACTGCCTTTATTCTAGGAGGAAAGCTCATGGAAATGAGTAATACAGAGGCGTTTTTCACAAACCCCCAAGCAGAAGAAACAAAACAATATCTGCAAGGGCTATTTGGATAGGGTTTCCGCATAAGTAGTTTTTCCTTTGGAATCCTAAGGGATAAAGGAAGGTGTTTTTATGAGCATTCATGACAGCAAAGTTGTCATAATCGGAAGTGGATTTGTGGGGACTAGTATCGCATATGCGACGTTGATTCGAGGATTATGCACGGAACTAGTTATGGTGGATATCCATCGAGAAAAAGCGGAAGGCGAGGTTATGGATTTAAGTCATGGATTGCCCTTTGTTCCTCCGGTTGCAATTCGAGCAGGGGGATATGAGGAATGTGCAGGTGCCGAGATTATTGTGATTTCGGCAGGCGCTAATCAAGAACCCGGTCAATCAAGGTTGGACCTCGTTCAAAAGAATTCGAAAATTTTACTGTCGATCCTGCAGGAAATTGAACAATATGAAAAAAATGCTATCCTCATTATAGTGACTAATCCTGTCGATGTCTTAACAACACTGGCCAGTCAGCATAGTCAGATTCCGCCTGAACGAGTGATCGGGTCCGGTACGATCCTTGATACGGCGCGCTTTCGCTATATTCTAAGTCAACGATATGGAATTAGTGCGAGTAGTATACATGCCTACGTAATCGGAGAGCATGGGGATTCGGGAGTGCCTCTATTTAGTTCAGCTAGTATTGCCGGAAGTCCCTTAATTCACTGTGAAAATGCTATTGGCACTAATAATCAGTCTTGGAAGGAAGAAATTACCTCCGAAGTACGCAAGGCAGCCTATGAGATTATAAACCGTAAGGGAGCTACTTATTACGGTATCGGGTTAAGCTGTACTTATATCCTTCAATCGATTTTACGGGACGAACAAAAAGTCCTTACGGTATCCAGTTATCTAAATGACCAATATGGGAGTTTGGGTACCGCGATTAGCGTGCCTTGCGTCTTGGGGAAAAGGGGGATTAAAAGCCGACTCCAAGTAAGCATGGATCCATTAGAGAGGGAACTGTTTATACGATCGTCGGAAAAGTTAAAGGAATCTCTGCAAATCGTGAGTTCATAACAAGGTTAACAAAAAGGGTTGAATTTCAGAAATATGCACTGAAATTCAACCCTATAGTGAGTAATAGTATTAATTTTGCCTGTGTAAAAGAGTGTACTTTGCAATATTTACAGAGTGATCGCCAATACGTTCAAGATTACTAATGATGTTAAGGAAGGTGGCACTGTAGCTTCCGTGACAAGTCCCTTGACTGAGGCGTTCAATATGCCCCAAACGCAAATAGACTTCTAAATCGTCAATAAGATCATCATATTTAAGGACTTTTTCAGATAGAGCAATATCATCTGTTTTTAAGGCTTCTAAGGACATCGTATAGATCTCTTGAACTCTCTCAAACATATTCATAAGTTCATTATTGGCTTGCTCTGAGAATTTAAATTTAGATTCGTTAGCATAATCAGTAAGTTCCACGAGATTAGTGGCGTGGTCTCCTATTCGTTCTATGTCACCAATTACTTGAAGAATACGATAACTCTGATCCGTTTGTTCAGATGTGAGGACTTTCCCGTATGATACTTTTAGGACATAGTCCGTAATCTCGTTTTCAAGTTGATCGATTGCATCTTCAAATTGAACCGTTAACTGTTTATTTTGCTGGTTACGATGATAAAAGTAGAGTTTTGAATTTTCATAGGCATCACTAGCCATTTTACCCATCCGCAAGGTCTCGCGGCTTGCATTGGCTAGGGCC
The DNA here is from genome assembly GCA_003513495.1 of Desulfosporosinus sp. Classification (GTDB taxonomy): domain Bacteria; phylum Bacillota; class Desulfitobacteriia; order Desulfitobacteriales; family Desulfitobacteriaceae; genus Desulfosporosinus. Next base: position 10,121 of record DOPM01000052.1, on the reverse strand, counting down.
ACAGAAGGATTCCCTAAAAAGCGAGGTTCTAAATATTTAGGTTTTGCTTCAATTACAACGTCTTGTTCCCCGGGAACTAGTTTAGTGACAATACTCGCAAGAAGTGCAATGAAAGGCAATTGAATAAAAGTATTTAAAAGATTGAAGACACCATGAGTTTGAGCTATCTGAAGTTTTATTCCCAGCGTATCCCAAGTTCCCTCAAAACCAGGAATCAGGATATAAATATAGTTAGTTAATAAAATAACAAGTTTGGGAAAAATTCCTACCAGGAAGAGAGGTAAAAAGATAGCTGTACCAATTAGATTAAAGATTAGATGAGTGGTGGCTGCTCTTTTGGCCGCGACGGAAGCTCCAATTCCAGCAAGGATTGCTGTAATGGTTGTCCCAATGTTATCGCCAAATAAAATCGGTACTGCTTGAAAGTAAGAAATGACACCTTGATTTGCAAGCTCCTGTAAGACACCAATGGTGGCACTGCTACTCTGAACAATAACTGTGAAGATTGTTCCGATAAGTACCCCAAGGAGAGGATTATTTTCAACATCGCCCATCAAACCAATAAAGAAGGGGGAACTTCGAAGGGGTTTTAACCCATCCCCCATGACATCCATTCCATAAAAGAGAAGACCAAATCCTAGAAGTACTTGTCCAACATAGTTTATTCGTTTTGTTTTGAAGAAGAAGAGAAAGAAAACTCCCATTGCAATAATAGGTAATGCATAGGATTCAAGTTTGAAACCAATGATGTAAGCCGTAAGGGTCGTTCCGATATTAGCTCCCATAATAATTCCAATAGATTGTCTGAGTGTCAACAATCCTGCGTTAACGAGTCCAATCGCTAGGACAGTAGTACCACTACTGCTTTGGATCAATGCTGTGACAATTGTGCCCGTTAAAACACCACGAAGTGGGGTTTTGGTCCCTTTTTCGAGGATAACCCTTAACCTATCGCCGGCTACGGCTTGTAACCCTTCTGACATTGATTTAATGCCAAATAGGAAAAGTCCCAGCCCCCCAAAAAAACTGAATAATACCGTGGTTAAATCCATCTCCTCCAGCCTTTCCTCTTTATATCAGGATTCCCTTTTATAATGCAATTTTCTTATCCTTTGAAAGATTATCATGTTCGCATATACAAAGTCAATTACACTTTGTGGTACTTCCTGGGACTTTATCAGCCATTTTGTTTGTTAGATTTTACAGCATGCCAAATGCTTGCTGCAAGTCCGCCCCATATGACGATGATACCGATAAACATCATTACTATGGCAGTACTACTCATTAGTCATCCGCTCCTTCGCCTTGAGAGTATGTTTTTATATCCAAATCCTTCTCTGCCCACTTAAGAGATGCTAAGACAAAACCAATCAGAATCGTAGCAATTACTACTCCCCAACCTGAATAAAGAAGAAATGTCGTGGGATAACCTTCATAATTATTTCTAATGTTATTCACGAGATTTTGTATAAACATATAGCCTAATACTGCCGGAGTAACAACACCTAAGCAAATCTTCCACCATAAACCCGTACGTAAATCCGAAATTTGATTGGCATGATCTTGTAATGATGATAACTTCTTTAAAAACCAAGCGACTGTTACGACGGATACCAGTCCTGCCAATGCAACACCAAAGTTATTAATAAAGTAGTCTATCGCATCTAAGAAGAATAATCCTCCTTGCGTTGCATACAAAATTGAAATCAGTGCGGAAAGACCACCACCAAGCATGACCGCCTTTGTACGTGACACTTTGAATTTATCTTCTACCGCGGCAACAAACGTCTCAATAATTGAAATTAAGGAGGATAGGCCTGCAAAAACTAACGAACCAAAGAATAAAACTCCAAAAAGTCCATTTAAACCTGGAAACGAGTTTAAGATCTCTGGAAAGACGACAAACGCTAGGCCAATACCGGCCGTGGCTACCTCTTCGATAGGAACATTTGCTTGTGTAGCCATAAATCCCAAAGCGGCAAACACACCAAAACCTGCTAAAAGCTCAACACTTGAATTACTAAAGGCTGCGATGAATGCATTGTTGTTAATGTCTGATTTTCTTGGCAAATAACTAGAGTAAGTGATCATAATTGCAAATGCAATGGATAGGCTGAAGAAAATTTGACCATAGGCGGCGATCCAAACCTCTGAAGAGGTAATTTTGCTCCAATCTGGTTTGAATAATGCTTCGAGACCAAGAACAGCTCCCTCTAAGGTAAGAGCACGAATAACAATCATCAAAAACATAATCAGTAAGGTTGGAATAAAAATACGATTGGCTTTTTCTATCCCTTTTTTAACACCTTTAAACAGTATTCCTAAAGCAATAACCCATACGAGCACCAAAGGAATAAAAACTCCTGGAACAATCGATCCTACCGAACCAATGGCCGCGCCATTAACAATATCGACACGCTGTAAGTATTCTGCCATTAAGAATCCACCCGTATCGTTTCCCCATTGTAAACCTATTGAGAAATAGGTGTAGGCCAATGCCCAAGCAATAATAACTGAATAGTAGGTAGAGATTACAAAAGCTATGCCTACTTGCCACCAACCAATCCACTCTGTTCTCCGATGCATGCGTGCGTAAGACAATGGCGCAGAACCCCGATATTTATGACCCATGGTGAATTCCATGATAAGAAGTGGAATTCCGGCGGTTAAAAGTGCAAATAAGTAGGGAATGAAAAATGCGCCTCCGCCGTTATCATAGGCCACATACGGAAAGCGCCAAATATTTCCTAGACCAACTGCGGATCCAACGGCTGCTAAAAGGAACCCAGCCCTTGTTCCCCATTGCTCACGATTTTCCATTTTCTTCAACATCCTCTCTTTTTGAATACCGATAATAAGCGAATACATACAATAAGTTCTCCCTCAGCTTTATGTTCTATTCAAAATCATCACTTCTTTCAACAAATTATAGATACGTCGCATCATTTGACAGGAAATGCTGCAGGATCAAGTATGCCACAAGTGAAGAGTGAAAGCAAAAGGCACATCTCTCACAAGAGATGTGCCTTTCTCCTACTTTGCTGTAATCATTTCAGCTTCTACCTCTTTTAACGTGTGCATGACGAGTTTTATTCTTTTTCGAATTCCTTTAAGGCTCTCTAAGAGGCTATAAACAACAGGCACGACGATGAGCGTTAGAACTGTTGAGGACAATAATCCACCAATAACGGCGATTGCCATGGGAGCTTGGATTTCGGTTCCTTCCCCTAACCCTACTGCTAAAGGCAAGAGACCTAACATCGTGGTCAATGCTGTCATAAGAATCGGCCGGAGTCTGGTCGTTCCTGCTTTAATAAGAGCAGCACGTACAGGCAAGTTTTCTTTGATGAGTTTATTCGCATAATCAATAAACACAATTGCATTATTGACGACAATTCCCACAAGAATAATAATCCCCATAAACGCTGTGATACCAAAGGTTTGCCCTGTTAAGAGCAACGCTCCGGTGACCCCAATCATTGCAAGTGGTAAGGTAACTAAGATAATCAACGGATGAATTAGGGATCCAAACTGGCTTGCCATAATCATATAAACGAACACGACTGAAAGGATCATAGCTAGGGTTAGACTACCAAACGCATCGTTCATCATTTCGGTTCCGCCAACCATTTTTATCGGATACATAGTTTCGTTAATACTTAAGTCCTGAATCATAGTATCGATTTCGGTTTGAATCTTACCACTAATGGTTCCCATATCCGTATTTTCGAAATTAGCATAAATCGTTGTAGCATCTTGTTGATTATCCCTAGAGATCGTCGTGGGGCTTTGACCTTCAACCACCGCTCCAAGGTCTTTAAGGGCGATCTTTGTCCCTAAAGGACTAGTGATTTTTAGATTTTCAATTGCTTGTTTCGAGTTATTAAGACCCTCGACTTTTACACGAACATCCTTTTCAACGCCGCTATTGCTTAACTTTGTGGCAACTTGGCCTTGAATGGATTGGTTAACAAAAGTCGCGATTTGATGCGTGGTTAAACCGTTTTTTAGAGCCTTTTCTTTATCAACGATAAACTGATACTCTTTTTTGCCAACTTCCATACTATCAGAGATCGCCGTGACTTCTTTAATAGTCTTGAGACGGGTACTTAATTCCGCAACATATTCCTTCACTTGAGCAGCATTAGGGCCTGCCACCAAAATTTCTGCGGCAGAAGTTTGTCCACTCATGGCTGCCATTGAGTTACTAAGATTAAAGTCTAAGTGTACTTCTTTTGAAATAGTACTACTGAGTTTATCCTTTAGGTCATTCATGACTTTATCAGTCGGTTTTGTCCTTGAGTCGCTATCAATGAGGGTAATATTCAAGGAAGCTGTTTCATTTCCCCCGGAGTTCATCAAAGGATTAGCGTTACCCACTACAGCTGTAACAATTTCCACATCTGTAACATTCATAGCAATCGTTTCGATTTCCTCGACGACTTTCAAGGTACTGGAAAGGTTTGATCCTTGTGGAAGGCTTACATCAATCTTAAATATTCCTTCATCCTGGGCTGGAATGAATTCTGTACCGATTCTCGGGATCAAGAAAACGGATCCTATAAGAAGCGCCAGGGAAAGAACCACGGTAACTAGACGATGGTCTAATGCCCAAGTGATGACATTTTTGTAGATTTTATTTTCCTTAGTTTGCTTTACGGTTTTTACCTTTATGAGCATTCCAGCCAAAGAGGGAATGACGGTTAAGGCCACAGCAAGAGAGGCAAGCAAGGAGAAAGTTACTGTTAAGGCTAATTCTTTAAACAAATCCCCGACTAATCCCCCAATAAAGACAATGGGAAGGAACACGGCAACTGTCGTGAGAGTCGATGAGGTTATTGCTCCAGCAACTTCAACGGTACCATCGATGGCTGCGGTAATTCTGGTCTTATTTAAGGAGATATGACGATAGATATTCTCGATAACGACAATAGCATTATCGACGAGCATTCCGACTCCTAAGGCCAAGCCCCCAAGGGACATGATATTAAGGGTGAGCCCAGAGAAATACATCATTGCAAAGGTGGCAATCACGGAAAAAGGGATTCCAATGGCTATGATAATAGTTGAACCGACTGATCGCAAAAAGAGTAGGATCATGATAATGGCAAATGCCCCGCCAAAGAGTAAGGAAGAAGAGACATTTCCGATGGACTGTCCGATAATTTCTCCTTGGTCAGCAGATACTGTGAATTCCATTGCCTTATAATCTTGCTTAAAGCTGTCGATGACCACTCCAACTTCCTTGGTCACCTCAACGGTATTGGAGGTTCCTTCTTTTTGGATACTGATCATTAGACTTTCTTTACCATTGGTGTGAGCTATGGAATTAATATCTTTCTTCACCATTTCGACTTTAGCGACATCTGCTAAGGTCACGACGTTTACAGCATTCCCTTCAGGGATCATACTGATCGGTAACTGTCGCAGGGTATCGATGGAGTCCTCTTTACCAATGACTCGTAGATTTAACTCTTTATTGTCCTGGGTTAGAACTCCACCAGGATAGGTTAAGTTATTTGCCTGAATCAGTTGGGTTATTTTTTCTTGGGTAAGATTCGTTTGGTTTAATTTATCCTGGTTTAAGTGGATCAAAACCTCTTCGTTGAAGCCTCCAGCAACCGTGACGCTGGCAACCCCTTCAATAGTTTGCAGCTGAGGTACTAATTCATGATTAACAATTGTCTGAATCTCCTCTAGGCTTTGGCCGGAAGCAACGGCAAGCTGCATTACTGGAAGCATGGTCGGATCGAATTTGACGATCATAGGTTGTCCGATATCCTTGTGAAGGTTCAATTGATTGAGCTTCGAGGTAATATCCTCTCTCGCTTCGGATACATCCATTCCCCAGTCATATTGTAAGATAACTAATGATGTATTGTCGCGACTGCTTGACTGGAGTGATTTTAGACCTGGTGTGGTACTGACTGTTTCTTCCACTGGTTTTGTCACCATTTCTTTGACCTCTTCAGGACCCGCTCCAGGGTAATTGGTAATGACTGCTAGGACAGGAGGGTTAATATTTGGCATTAAGTCTAGTTTAAGATTTGAAACCGAAACAACTCCAAGAATAACGACAAGTAACATCATCATAATGGTTGTAATTGGATTACGAACTGAAAACTTCGGTAGATTCATGTGCTTATTCCCCCTCCTTACTGAGTACAATTTTGGCAAGTTTTTCGGTAACGACGACCAAGGCTTTCATTTCTTCGGGTTCAAGCTGGGAAAAATATTGTTTGAAGATTTGCTTGCGTTGGGACTCCGATTGACGAAACACTTGGCGGCCCATATCAGATAACCGAATATTGACCGTTCGGCGATCTTTCGTGTCCCGTTCTCTAAGGATCAAATCATGTTTCGATAAGCGATCCATCATAGCCGTAATAGCCGCAGGATTCACCCTATGCTCTTTAGCAAGCTCTGAAACTGTACAACTTCCTCGTTGAGAAAGAATTCTCAAAACAAAGAATTGATCATTGGTTAAGCCCTTGTCTAAGTAGTCTGACATCTCAGGGGATAACTTACTTATGGCAAGATAACATGCCTCTTCCAAACGAGTAATGTAATGATCGATAACGTTCTCTTCAATTTTTGCTTCTATTGGTTGTAAATTTGCTTTTTCCGTCATCGAATCACCTCATAAAATATTTTATCCTTAAACTATTTAACATAGTTAAATATAAAGTACTTTAACTAAAATTTCATTGGTAAGTAATTCAATGATTAGTAAATTTGTCCGCAATAATATGAACCCACAGGGTTGTATTTTTTAATACTACCCTGTGAGTTACATGAGAGATGATAGTTAGTGGATAGTGGAATATGACTAATTGTTAACGAAATTCACAAAACTATATAGTGAGATAGATTTAAGGAACTACTATCAAATTTCTCTAAAGGAGCACTAAGCATGAAAGTAGTATTTTTAACCTTAGGCAGCAGAGGAGATGTTCAGCCATACGTTGCCCTTGCTAAGGAACTTGTAAAAAGTGGGCATGAAGCCTTAGTATGTACTGGCGCAAGTTTTAGAGGATTAATATTAGAAAATGACGTGGGCTTTCATGAGGCAACAGCAGACTTGATGGCTATCCTGGAGAGTGAGGAAGGAAGAAAGGTTTTTAATGGTGGACAATATAATATTCTTAAGATGTTAAACTATGCGAAAGAGGTTATCACACCTGCCTATAGAAGAAGTATGGATGATTTTTTAGATGCCTCAAAAGGGTCAGACCTTATCATTTACCACCCTAAAGCACTCGGGGCAGTGGATATTGCCGCATATTTGAACATTCCTTGTATTTGCATGCCTCCAATTCCAATTGTTTACCCAATTCCTGACTTCCCAAGCATTGTCGTATCTAGTAAGAGAAATTTTGGACCATTTCTAAATAAACTTTCATATAAAGCGACTTCCCTTGGGGAAGCGTCTTATATGAAAGAAATTAACGATTTTAGAAAGAAGTCACTACAGCTATTAAAGAGAAAATCAGGAGAGTTTGCGTTTAAGGTGAGCGGTAAGAGTATTCCAATCGTATATCCTATTAGTCCGTTTCTTTTTAAAGAAGTTGAAGGCTGGAGGGATAAGGTTTTTCTTCCTGGATTCTTCTTCTTGGATTTAGGTGAAGTCGAACTTAATGACGAGTTGGAGAAGTTTTTGATAAGTGGTGAGAAACCTATTGTTGTGTCCTTTAGTAGCATGCCTCTAAAAAATCCAACGTTATTTAAAGATAAGCTTATTAAAGCTTTAAAAGAAACTGGAAACAGGGCTGTTGTATTAACCGGAACAAGTGGAATGGCTTTTGAGAATGAAGAGAAGATTTTTACTGTTAATCAAGCACCTCATCGACTTATATTTAAAAAGGCTAAAGCTATCATTCATCATGGTGGAGTTGGCACTACGTCTGAAGCACTTCTTAGCGGGGCACCTCAGTTAATTATGCCATTTACAGTAGACCAACCGTTTTGGGCACAGAGACTTTATTCAAAAGGGTATACCATAAGTCCTTTGAAGGAAAAGAATCTTGAAACATCTGATTTGGTAGAAGCACTTAAAGAAATGGAAAATGATCAATATATAAGGAAGGCTGAAGAAATCAAAAACATTATTGAATCTGAAAAAGGGCTTGAAAAGGCAGTAAAGTATATTGAAAGAGTGGTTTTAAAGTGATTTAAGCAAACTGATGGAACATATGAATATATTTTATATTGACGGTTTAATTAATAGGTAATACAATACCTAAAAAAGGTATTGTATTACCTATTTTCGGAGGGAGTAAATCCATGATGGAGATACGTACGTGGCAACCTGAGATGAATGAATGTTTCGCACTTATTTTCTTGTTAGAAAGAAGGCTTGAAGCCACTTTTGACCGGATTCTTGCAGCGGAAAACCTTACTGCAAAGCAGTGGCTTGTGCTTGCTGCGGTTGAAGGTATTCTACAGGGCAAACCATCGATCCAAGAGGTGGCTCGACAGTTATCTACATCTCATCAAAATATAAAGGCTATTGCCCTAAACCTAGAAAAACGCGGGTTCCTGCTGCTAGAAAAGGATCCAAAAGACAAAAGGGTTACCCGGCTTTCTGTAACGGCTCAAAGTCAATCCCTTTGGCAAGCTAGAGTAGACGTTGACAAAGCTAATCTGGAAGAGTTGTTCCAACATTTATCGGGAGAGGAAGTACTGAACCTTAAGGAATCCATGTATAAATTAATGCGGGGAGCAGACGAAATGGCGGTGAGAATTGATTTAGTAAAGGTTGGTGAAAAATAGTTTCCTTAGTAAGCTAGATACAAAAGATTTCAATGGGGGAGATTATCATGAAGTATTTCTTTGCAGTAGTTATGGTATTGCACGGACTAATTCACCTGATGGGTGGGGTTAACGAGTTGGGACTCTCCAAGATAGAGGGTCTTTCCGCCCAAACCCTGGTACCAATTTCGGAATTCATAAAACCTTTACTAGGAGTCCTATGGCTCTTGGCGGTGGCCGTGTTTTTGGTAGCCGCGGTAGGTTTGGTTACCGGTCAACCGTGGTGGAAAGCAGTGGCTGCAGGAGCGGCAATCCTATCGCAAATCCTAGTCATTATTTGGTGGCCGGCAGCCAAAGTAGGAACAGTTGCCAACGCCCTTGTGATCATCGCACTCTTTTTGCTTTAAAGACGATGTTCGCAGAACTAGATATGAGGGTTCATATGAAAGTGCGTACTTATACTCTGTCGAAATTTCAGTTCAAAGATTATTAACGGTTTGTTGATTTGAGCGTTTTGTTTTTTCACTCGCGAACATATGAAGGAGGAATTGTTTTGGTTACAATGGCAGGAATCACAAAGTTCCTGGAACAAAAAAAGTTGGCTGTTGTTGGTGTGTCTAGGTCCGAAAAGAAGTTTTCAAATAAGTTATACAAAGTTCTAAAGTCCAAAGGTTACCAGTTGTCTGCTGTTAACCCTTATACCGACCGCATTGACGGGGAAGCTTGCTTTGCTAACATTCAGTCTTTACCGCAGCAAGTGAATGGAGTTGTGATTGTAGTTCCGCCAAATCAGACGGAACAAGTAGTTAAAGATGCATTTGCTGCAGGAATTAATCATATCTGGTTGCAGCAAGGCGCGGAATCCAAGGGCGCAATTGATTTCTGCAAGAAGAACGGAATTAATGTGATCCATAACCACTGTATATTAATGTTTGCTGAGCCGTCATTGCCACATAAATGTCATCGTTATGTGTGGAAGGCCTTAGGGAAATTACCTAAATAGTATTGAACTTACTTAATAAGCGCATCAACAAAGCATTTTATTGACTCCGAATAATTCAAAATTAGTTGTTGACAAACCCAAGTAGAAAATGCTAATATATACATCCGGCCAAGAAGCAGGTTAATAAGAAGACAAGAATCGAACAAGTTTTAAATTAGCTGTTGACAACGTGAGTTGGAAATGCTAATATATAACTCCGGCCTAAACAGCCATAGAATCACGAAGTAAGAGGTAAAGCTCTTGGAAAAATTAGCTATTGACAACGCAAGTTGAAAATGCTAAGATGTGATTCCGGCCCAAACGGGTCAAGAAAAAATGATGGTCTTTGGTCTTTGAAAACTAAACAACAAGGACAGCCAATGAGAGA
>DOPM01000047.1 GCA_003513495.1 Desulfosporosinus sp. | reverse complement strand
AACAAGCGAAAGGACTATCTCTTAATGAGTTAGTCCTTTCTGTGTTTCGTAATTAAGATACCGGGGTTCCACCCGTTCGGGATCCACACTGCTGGAGAGTGCTTATATGTCGCAGTGTGGCGAAAAGCTCTCCTTGCCACATTCTATGCGAAAGGCACCGTCTAGAGGTATATTCCTTTAAAGTAGGTGAATCTGTCCAAAAGGACTTTGTCATCACCGCAAAGTTACAAGTAGAAAAACTACCCCACAAATGTTGGGTAGTCTTCTATTTGTTTGCTAAAATTTACATTACTCATAATTATGTCATAATAACTTATGCTATTAACTAGATGACTTCAGTTGATCGGAGTGTTTCTCTTTCTCATGTAGACTTGCATCGTATCCAAATCGAAACTTTTGATCGCAATAGGAACAGTGTACAAATTTACCATCTGGTGCCGCAACTGGCATAATAAACCACCTCCTTGCGGCGATTATACCCTAATTACAGGATATTTATACAGAAGAAGGTACTAATCAAGTTTTTTTTGCCATAAACACTTTTACTACTCCCCTCATAAAATAGTTGTGAGGTGATAAAGATGTGGCGTAGACGGATTAGGGTACTTAACATAGAATTACAATGGCTGAAACGTGACTTAATACGTCGTTGGAGGTTGGATACGCCTATAGGTGTGATGGGCATACTATTGTTGCTTTCAGCAGTCTTACTATTTGTTGTAATTGGAGGAGGATTTGCTTATATTTTCCGATCCTTTGTTCCATGGGTATCTGGTCCACGTGTCGGAGAAGTCTACTGGTATTCACTCGCTTTTGGAATAAAAGCAAGCTTTCTATTTCTACTATTTGTTGGCTCACTAATTACGTTTTGCTTACTAAAGCTAAGTGAACGACGTTGACCAACAATGAATCGTAAATCGTAATACATATCTAGCCCCCTGCAGTACTTAAAAAATGTGAGTCTATTTCTTGTTTTATGCAGTAGCTAAGGCTCGTAAGGTATTAGATATTGATCTCTATTTCTATTAGAGGTTTATATTATTATTAGAAATTATTAAGTTTAATAGAAATATACAGTAAATAGTTCTAAGTTAAGATAAAATAAAATACAAGTTTAATACAGACTCAGTAAAATGTACAAGCTAAGAATAGACTAAGAGAGAAACTACTACTAAAAAAATCCTACGACTTTCGTGGTAAGTATAAGTTGCAAGCGGACAATCTGTCTATTATTGTCGTATCTCTCTTCTTGCATAGGTAACCATTCCTATGTTAAAATTTTATGGGTTAAGAAAGGGGTTGAATCTGTGGATTTTTTATCTGGAGTTACAGGTACTCAGATATTTAATGTTATCATGCTACCAGTTCAAATTATTATTATCTTTTTGACCTTTTACTATTTCATTCTTTCGATGTTTGGGCTATTCCGGAAACAGGAACTTAAAATACATACATCAGAGAAGACCTTTGCAATAGTTGTTGCGGCTCATAATGAGGAGGCCGTTATTGGCCCATTAATCGAAAATCTTCTTCAACTTGATTATCCAAAGAAATTATACGATATCTTTGTTGTTGCAGATAATTGTACGGATAGAACTGCCTTGATAGCAAAAAATACAGGTGCAATCGTCCATCGGCGGTTTAATACGGAAAAGCGCGGCAAAGGATATGCGTTGGAGTGGATGTTCCATCGTTTATTTAATATGGAGCGACAGTACGATGCAATAGTAATTTTTGATGCTGATAACCTCGTTAAGGAAAACTTCCTGTTTGAAATGAACAGTAAGCTTTGCCAAGGGCATAAAATTGTTCAATGTTATTTAGACTCTAAAAACCCATTTGATACTTGGGTTACCAATACTTTCTCTATTGCGTTTTGGGTAACAAATAGAATGTTACAACTTGCAAGGTTTAATACTGGGCGTCTCTCTAATGTATTAGGTGGAACGGGCATGTGTATTTCTACAGATGTTTTAAAAGAATTTGGCTGGGGGGCTACATCATTAACTGAGGACCTTGAGTTCAGCATGAAAGCGTTATCCCACGGTATCAAAACGACCTGGGCTCACGATGCGGTGGTTTATGATGAAAAACCATTGACCTTTATCCAGGCTTGGAACCAAAGAAAACGTTGGGCTCAGGGACAGGTCGACGTAGCAGGACGGTATTTCTTCCCCTTAATTATTAAAGGAATACGGGAAAAGAAAGTTATGTATTTTGATGCAGCTATACATCTTTTTCAACCTGCACTTGTAATGATTGCTACTTTCTTTATGTTGACTAATATGATAGATGCTTTTCAACCGGAATACACCCGGGTATTCACTTTAGTGATGCCGTGGACGGGATGGCAAATCTTATCCGCTTTTCAATATCTTTATCCAGTAGCGGCATTGGCACTTGACCGTATACCCTGGCGTGCCTATGTAGGGCTTATTCTATATCCTATCTTCATTTATAGCTGGATTCCAATCGTGTTTTTAGGATTTATCAATCGTAAAGATAAACAGTGGTCACATACTAAACATACTCGCTCAATTAGTATTGAAGAAGTTATTGTAAAACAGAAAAAAGTATCATCGAATTGAGCAAAGCGGTGTCTATACAATGTAAAAGTATATTTTTTAATGTAGAAAAAAAAGGCTTTGACACATCGCTGTTTTTTGTGTATACTGATAATCGTCAGTTCTCGGGTGATTAGCTCAGTTGGTAGAGCGCCTGCCTTACAAGCAGGATGTCGGCGGTTCGAGCCCGTCATCGCCCACCAATCTAGATATCCGAAGTTTGACATACGAGATTTGAAAGATTCTCGGATAAGACTTTGAGATAGAGGCAAAGTTCGTATTTTGAACTTCGTACCTCGAACATCGAGTTGGGCCCCGTGGTGTAGTGGTCAACATGCCTGCCTGTCACGCAGGAGATCGTCGGTTCAAGTCCGATCGGGGTCGCCATTATCGATATTCGAAGATCGTGATTCGAGCTTTGAAAGGTGAAGGTAAAACTTCTACGCTAATAGAGCTTAGAACATGGATCTGAGAAAAGAACCCTAAAGAGGAATACCTGAGTTCGAATATCGAATTTCGGACCTCGTACCTCGATAAATGCCTCGGTAGCTCAGTCGGTAGAGCAGAGGACTGAAAATCCTCGTGTCGGCGGTTCGATTCCGTCCTGAGGCACCACGCGGGTGTAACTCAGTGGTAGAGTGTCACCTTGCCAAGGTGAAAGTCGCGAGTTCGAATCTCGTCACCCGCTCCATAATAATTTGGCGGCATAGCCAAGTGGTAAGGCAGAGGTCTGCAAAACCTCTATTCCTCAGTTCAAATCTGAGTGCCGCCTCCAATCAATTTGCCGATGTGGCGTAACTGGCAGACGCACGGGACTTAAAATCCCGCGGACTTAACATCCGTACCGGTTCGATTCCGGTCATCGGCACCATATGGGTTTGTAGCTCAGCTGGTTAGAGTACCGCGTTGACATCGCGGGGGTCGGAGGTTCGAGTCCTCTCAAACCCACCATATGAACAAGGTAATTTTAAAATAAATGTGTCTATTGACAAGAGCTGATTTTACCCATTGATTTAGGTCAATGGGTAATTTGATTTTATCAAGATGTTATATGTGCTAAATTTATTGTGGAGTCATTTATACAATGGTTGTTTAGAATACTTGTAGCAAGATTAGAAATGCTATAGTGGCAGGAATGTCTCCATATATCATACTTAGGGTAAGGTGGTGGTTCTTATGAATTCGTTTTGGCAAGGCAAGGCACCGATTTATGAAGCGCTTCTCAAATACAAATCAATGAGAGTAGTACCCTTTGATGTCCCAGGGCATAAGCAAGGCAAAGGAAACCCAGAACTTACAGAATTCCTAGGCGAAAAATGCCTCGCAGTAGATGTCAATTCCATGAAACCACTAGACAACCTTGTTCATCCGGTCTCTGTAATCAAGGAGGCGGAGGAGCTAGCAGCAGATGCTTTTGGTGCTGACCATGCCTTTTTTATGGTTAATGGCACCACCTCAGCCGTTCAAGCGATGATTATGAGCGTATGTAAACAAGGCGAAAAAATTATTATGCCACGAAATGTTCATAGAAGTGCCATTAATGCGCTTATCATTAGTGGGGCAATCCCTGTTTATGTTAATCCAGGTGTTAATAAAATGTTAGGAATACCGTTAGGTATGTCTATAAAGGATATAGAAAAGGCTATTGCTAAAAATCCAGATGCCAAAGCAATTTTCATTAATAATCCGACTTATTATGGTATTTGCTCGGATTTAAAGACCATTACAGAGCTTGCACATCGTCATAATATGTATGTCCTCGTAGATGAAGCACATGGATCACATTTTTACTTTGGCGACAATCTACCGATCAGTGCCATGGCAGCAGGAGCTGATATGGCAGCTGTAAGCATGCATAAAACAGGCGGATCCCTGACTCAAAGTTCCTTTTTATTAAAAGGCACACGTCTAAGCACTGGCCATGTACGACAAACAATCAATCTTACCCAAACTACTAGTGGCTCCTACCTTTTGCTTTCTTCCCTGGATATTTCTAGACGTAATTTAGCCTTAGCAGGGAAGAGCATCTTTGAAAAAGCCTCTGCGCTTGCTAACTATGCGCGAGAGGAAATCAATAAAATTGGTGGATACTATGCTTTTTCTAAAGAACTAATTAATGGAGATTCAGTGTACGATTTTGATCACACAAAGCTCTCTGTTCATACAAGAGAAATAGGTCTGGCAGGAATTGAGGTTTACGATATCCTCCGTGATGACTACGGAATTCAGATCGAGTTAGGTGATATTGGTAATATTCTAGCTATCATTTCCGTTGGAGATCGTGCACTCGCGTTGGAACGTCTAGTATCTTCGCTCTCTGAAATAAAAAGACTATATATGAGGGATAAAAAGGGAATGCTTGATCATGAGTATATTAATCCAGAGGTGGTAATGACACCTCAGAAAGCATTTTATGCAGATCAACATTCTGTCCCTATCAAGGAGAGCACAGGGTTTATAAGTGGGGAGTTTGTCATGTGTTATCCACCAGGTATCCCTATCTTGGCACCAGGAGAGCGGATAACAAACGAAATCATTGATTATATCGCCTACGCTAAGTCCAAAGGCAGTTCCCTAACAGGTACAGAGGATATGACAATTGAAAACATTAGAGTTGTGGAGGAAGTATAACATGGAATTATGGTATACAGAACAGCACACAAACAACGTTCGTTTTTCTATCAAAGTGGAAAAGCCTCTTTATACAGGTGAGAGTGAATTCCAAAGGATTGACGTTTTTAACTCTAAAGAATTTGGTAACTTCTTCACCTTAGATGGTTTTATGATGATCACAGAAAAGGACGAATTTATCTATCATGACATGATTGTTCATGTGCCTATGGCTACCAATCTCAAGATTAAAAATGTTTTAGTCATTGGCGCGGGAGATGGCGGAACAGTAAGAGAGCTGACGCGCTATAGTTCCATCGAAAACATTGATATGGTGGAAATCGATAAAATGGTTGTGGATGTGTGCAAAGAATACTTTCCTCAGACAGCCTGTAAGTTAGACGATCCAAGAGTACAGCTGTATTTTGAAGATGGACTGAAATTTGTTCGCTCCAAGGAAAATTCTTATGATCTAATCATTGTCGACTCTACAGATCCCTTCGGACCGGGAGAAGGGCTCTTCACGAAGGAATTTTACGGTAACTGCTATAAGGCTTTAAAGCATGATGGCATCCTTGTCAATCAGCATGAAAGTCCTTATTATGCTGATGATGCTAAAGCTATGCAAAGGGCTCATAAACGGATTAGGCAATTCTTTCCGGTTTGCAGGGTTTATCAGGCGCACATTCCAACCTACCCCTCGGGTCACTGGTTATTTGGTTTTGCCTCTAAAACCTATGACCCAGTAACTCACATAGATGAACAGGCATGGAATAGTCTCGGGATTAAAACAAAGTATTACAATACAGAAATCCACAAAGGATGCTTCGCCTTGCCCAACTATGTATTAGAGCTTCTAGAAACTGCTGGAGATTAATCAACCAGGTCCTATGCATGTCGATGGGGGACGGTTCCTTTTGACACGAAACTTTCGTGTCAAAAAGGACCGTCCCCTTGTCATGTCTGATAAGAATGAAAGATTGCGTTTTTGGAAATATTAAGGAATGTAGAGGCGTTTTTAAAAATTAAAAGTGCTAATAGATTGGCCCAACCGAAATATGGCTTAAAGAAGGTCATATACATTACTATGGAGGGGTGCCAGTGGAACATTCCGTACAATTAGGGACGCAATATTATCGGGAGAGTATCTGTGCACGATTACGAGAACTGCGTGACCAAGAAGAACTTCCCTTTCAAATTATAGAACACCAGCAGGGAAAACGTTGGATTATCCAGTGTCAGTTTCAAGATTCTGCGTTGGAAGCAACAGAAGATGAAGGTATGGTTCAAAAGATTCACCGTTACTATTTAGCTAATGCCTTAGCAGAGACAATTTTGCATCATTGGGAAAAAGACCACGTTGTTCAGATGCTAAAGAAGAGACATTATTTAAAACAAGAAAACTGGCAATTGTTACTTAACAAGGCTTTAGACTATTTGAACCAAGGGCTAGGGCAAGTCCCGGGATATCGTGTTAATCGCAAAACAAGCCTAGTTACACAGATATTAGGTTGCTTGGATCGTAGTTCTGTATTTGACATCGAAGGGTTTTTGCGGTTTCGTGCCCATGACTATAAGAACGAAGTGAATAAAGCGGTTGAATTTGCTATTGATGAGTATGTCGTTGAAAAAGAGTACTCAGAATTTATTCAACTTCTAAAACACTTTGTAGATAGTCAAAAACCAAAGTTAGAGTATCTTCATGTTGGAATGACGCCGCAAGGTAAGTTTCATCTTTATAACAACGAAGGGGCTAAAGTAACCCATCAGTTTCTAGAAGACTACCAACTCGATAATGTCCATGAACTAGGGTATGAGGATTTATTGGTCAGTGCACTTATTGCTGTTGCGCCCCGGGAAATCACGTTACATATCCGTTACGAAGGGTACAAAGATACGCTTGAAACGATTCGAGATGTTTTTGGAGATCGTGTACATGATTGTCAAGGATGTTCCTTGTGTGAAAAGTTTTGACAGATAAGAGATTTGTTTGCTATAATAAATAAGTTCCTTATAATTGTGTGAATAAAACTTGGACTTACCTTCTACGACCCTGTCTTCGAAGGTGTTAACTCAGAGGAGCGAAGACGCGTCTTCGCAGGGGTTAGCTTATCGTAAAAGCCACAGGCGATGGACATGAATGGCTAAGTATCCCTGTAGCTAAAGATGGCGAGAAGTATGCAATAAGGAATCTATTAATAGGTTGAGCATTATAATGAAATATATTGTGCAAAAATCGTTGAAAGGGATAGTACCCTGAACTGATATCGTGTAAGAGAGGGAATGCCAAAGGCTGTAAGCATTTCTCACGAGCGGCAAGGAGAAAACCACCCTTGAGTGTTAGGCTGAAATGAGTAAGCTTAGCCGTACCCCGCGTTAAGGGAAATCGAGTGAAAGGGGTTTTAATAACCTTTCAATTGGGTGGAACCACGGGAGTAAACTCTCGTCCCTACTAGGGACGAGGTTTTTTTATTTTGATGAATAGGGAGTGATTTCGGTGATTAAGGTTACTTTAAAAGACGGCTCAATACGCGAGGTAGAACAAGGAACAACTATAGAAGAGCTTGCAGCCTCTATCTCACGAGGATTAGCAAAGGTAGCTGTAGCCGGGAAAGTCAATGATAAGATGAAGGATCTTTCCTATCAGCTTACAGAAGATGCAGCTGTAGAAATCGTAACCATAGATAGTGATGAGGGATTAGATGTACTAAGGCATTCCACGGCACACTTGATGGCAGAAGCGGTAGGTAATCTATTTCCGGGGACAAAGTTTGGGATCGGACCGTCCATCGCTAAAGGATATTACTATGACTTTGACTCGGAACATGTCTTTACTCCGGATGACTTAGCTAGTATAGAGAAGGAAATGAACCGTCTCGTAAAGGAAAAACATGAGTTTAAACGCAGAGAAGTCTCTCGAGCTGAGGCACTAACCCATTTTGGGGAATTGGGTGAAAAATATAAGGTCGAACTCATTGAAGGTCTTCCGGATGATGCAACGATTTCGATGTACACTCAAGGCAGTTTCACTGACCTTTGCGCAGGGCCACACCTGCCTTCCACGGCAAGCATTAAAGCCTTTAAACTTATGAACTTGGCGGGTGCGTATTGGCGCGGTAGTGAGAAAAATAAGATGCTTCAGCGAATTTACGGAACAGCCTTCGCTAAAGCGGCAGATTTGGAAGATCACCTGTTTAAGTTGGAAGAAGCAAAACGACGTGATCATCGTAAGCTCGGGCTAGAGCTCGATCTATTTAGCTTACACGATGAGGGCCCAGGGTTCCCGTTTTTCCACCCTAAAGGTATGATCTTGCGGAATGCCCTCGAAGATTTCTGGAGGCAGGAACATCGTAGGCGTGGATATCAAGAGATTAAAACTCCAATAATTCTAAATCGTTCGATGTGGGAACAATCTGGTCACTGGGATCATTATAAAGAAAACATGTATTTTACTAAAATTGACGAGCAAGATTTTGCAGTTAAACCTATGAACTGTCCAGGTGGTATGATCATGTATAAGACCAAAATGCGCAGTTACCGCGATCTACCGCTTCGAGTGGGGGAGCTGGGACTTGTGCATCGACATGAACTATCAGGTGCTCTCCATGGATTACTCCGGGTTCGAAACTTCACTCAGGATGATGCGCACATCTTTATGCTCCCATCTCAAATTAAGGAAGAGCTTATTGGAGTTATTGAACTAGTTGACTATTTCTATAAGATCTTTGGCTTTGATTATCATGTTGAATTATCGACCCGACCTGAAGATTCCATGGGTTCGGATGAGGATTGGGAAACAGCGACCAAGTCTCTTCAAGAAGCCTTAGAAGAGAAAGGTATAGACTATAAGGTTAACCCCGGCGACGGGGCCTTCTACGGTCCTAAAATCGATTTTCATGTACAGGATTGCCTCGATCGGACTTGGCAGTGTGGAACGATTCAACTTGATTTTCAAATGCCCGAGAAATTTGACTTATCCTATATCGGAGAAGACGGACAAAAGCATCGTCCAGTGATGATTCACCGAGTTGTTTATGGAAGTATTGAACGGTTTATTGCTCTTATTACAGAGCATTACGCGGGAGCATTTCCTGTTTGGCTGGCGCCTATTCAGGTTCGTATATTACCGATTAGCGAGCGGCATCACGATTATGCTAAATCCATCGCTACTCGCTTCAACGAACTCGATATCAGAGTAGAAACGGACGAACGTAAAGAAAAGATAGGGTATAAAATTCGAGAGGCTCAAACGGAAAAGATTCCGTTTACCTTAGTAGTCGGAGATCAAGAAGCGGAGTCAAACATGGCTGCAGTCCGAAGGTACGGTCAAGGTAATGCTGGAGAAAAGATGACGATTGATGAGTTTATCCTTCTTATTCAGGAGGAAATTAAGAGTAAAAAAATCCTCAAATCGAATCTCAAAGAAGATTAGATTATGAAGAGGGGCAATTCATGAATTGCCCCTACCTTTCTGAGTAGATAGAGGAAAACAATTTACAATAAAAGGAATTGACAAGAGCGGTCTTTTGATGTAAGATATTCAAGTCAAGCAGAAGCCATCCGCTTCTCACCTTACGGCAAACGTCGGTAAGGTATCTTCTGGTCCTGAGCTAGTATTTGCTCGCGATTGTTTAGAAGACGGGTGGTATACACCCGTCTTTTTGTTTTAGTTTGATAGATTTTTAGGAGGTGGTTTCTTATTAGCAAGGACTTAAGAATTAATGACGAAATCCGCATTAGAGATGTTCGTCTCGTCGGTGAAGAAGGAGAGCAACTTGGGATCATGGCAACTAGGGATGCTTTGAGCCTGGCAATCGAGAAATCGTTAGATTTGGTCGAGATTGCGCCGACGGCTAAACCCCCGGTCTGTAAGCTAATGGACTACGGTAAATACAAGTACGAGCAAGCTAAACGTGACAAAGAAGCTCGTAAAAAGCAGAAAAGCATGGAAATCAAAGAAGTTAAATTGCGTCCGAATATTGAGGACCATGACTTCGAAACTAAAGCCCGTAATGCCCAAAGATTCCTTCAGGATGGGGATAAAGTCAAGGTGACGATCATGTTCCGCGGACGGGAAGTGACTCACCCTGAGTTAGGCAGAGCTTTATGTATAAGACTTGCTGAGTTTTGCAAAGCAGAGTCTACTGTAGAGCGCGAACCTAAACTTGAGGGTCGAAATATGATCATGATTCTAGCTTCAATCAAACACGACTAATAGCAAAAGGGGGATAACGCAAATGCCTAAAATGAAAACTCATCGTGGCGCAGCAAAGCGCTTTAAGAAAACAGGAACTGGTAAAATCGTCCGCATGCATGCGTTCACTAGCCACATTTTGGAGAAGAAATCTCCGAAAAGAAAACGTAATTTACGAAAATCAACCGTAATGCACAAAAGTGATGCAAAACGGATTGCAAGTATCGTAGCTTATCTATAAAACTTGAGGTAAAAGGAGGTCTTCAAAAATGGCTCGTGTAAAAAAAGGCGTGACTAAACATAAGCGTCATAAAAAGATATTAAAATTAGCAAAAGGATATCGTGGGGGAAAAAGTAAACTCTATCGCCCAGCAAATGAGCAAGTTCTAAAGTCATTAGCATATTCTTATGCTCACAGAAAAGACAATAAAGGCAACTTCCGCAAGCTATGGATTGCAAGGATCAACGCAGCTGCCCGTATGAATGGTATGTCTTACAGTCGTATGATGAACGGCTTGAAAAAAGCTGGGGTTACTGTTAATCGTAAAATGCTCGCAGAACTCGCGATTAGCGATGCTGCAGCCTTTACTGAAGTAGTTAATGTAGCAAAAGTTCAAATCAAAGCTTAAAACGAGAGGGTGCGAAGGCATCCTCTTTTTGGCACTATCAACCCCCCATGCCACATCGCAACACCATCAGATGATGCGAAGACAGTGTCTTCGTCGTCTGAAGCATAAGTTCAACTAGGCTGCCGCTGGCCAAGGATAGCGAGAAGGGACCGCTTTCGCCGAAGGCTTACGTTAGTCAAGTTTATAATAGATAGGGGCAATCCTTGAATTACTTCTACTTGGGGGTGGCTTAAAAATGATTGAGTCCTTACAAAACGAGCAGGTAAAATATGTAGTCTCCTTACAAAGACGCAAAGCTCGTGAGGAAGCCAATTTGTTTGTTATTGAAGGATGGCGATTCGTAGAGGAAGGGGTCCTCAGAAACGCGCCCATTAAAAAAGTTTATGTCTGCTTAGAACGTGAGCCGTTAGAATGGAGGCCATTACTTAATAAGCTGCGTGAGCGAGGTATTCCATTTGAAGAAGTGGATGAACGAGTTCTCCGTAAAATGAGTGCGACAGAAGAACCTCAAGGAATTCTAGCAGTTGTTCGTCAAAAAAACTATTCATGGTCTGATTTACATATTAATCCGGAAACAGTCATGCTTATTGTAGACGGGGTTCAGGATCCAGGCAATCTAGGTACAATTTTGCGTACTGCTTTAGCTTCGGGAGTTCAGTATGTTTGTTTAACCCAAGGGACTGTTGATCTGTATAATCCTAAAGTGTTGAGAAGTACAATGGGAGCAATCTTTTCTTTGGTCCTAATACCTGGTCGACAGCCAGAGGAGATATTAGAGTTTTGTCGGAAACAGAGATTAAGTGTCTTCATGGGAGATATTGAAGGGGTCCCAGTTTATCAGACAAAGCTATCTGCTGGTCCCCTTGCCCTTGTTGTTGGAAATGAGGGCAAGGGTCCATCTCAAGCGTTTAGGGAGGCAGATATCCAGCGCATTACAATTCCTATGGCCCAAGACGTAGAATCCCTTAACGTAGCCATGGCTACAGGAATTTTGCTCTATGAAATTGTTCGCCAAAGGGGTTTCTTGTAAAACATAGAAGGAATATGCTATAATTTCTGCAGAACAATTAATAAACTTTTTTAGTTAAGATAATGCGATGATCAGGTTAAAAGGTGTATTTTCTTCTCAGGGAGGCATGGCCACAGATTGTAAGCCAGCTAAGAAGGTACCCACCTCCTAAGGTTTTCAAATACTTGAGAGGTTAAATTTCTCCTGGGAGTGGCCTATTGATTTGTAGGTAGGCCCGGTTTCCACCGTTAAAAGGAACTTAAGTGTGGCTTATAACCAAACTAGGGTGGTACCGCGAGAATAGACTCTCGTCCCTTTCCAGGGGCGGGAGTTTTTGTGTTCTGTCTGGGACAAGTGGGGCAAGTGTGGGACAAGGAACCTGTCCCCTTGTCCCAGAGAAAGATTTGGAAAGGGTGATTTGTTTGAAGAGTGAGATACTACGCATCAGAGAAGAGGCATTAAGAGAACTAAGCGAGTTGGACAGACCAGAAGCACTACAAGAGCTTAAAGTAAAAGTCCTTGGTAAAAAGGGGTCTTTAACCGCTATGCTGCGGCAAATGGGAAGCTTAAGCCCCGAAGAACGACCCATTATGGGGCAGGTCGTAAATGAGGTCCGCAGCCAACTGGAACAAGCCTGGGAAAAACGTAGTGCAGAGCTAGAGAGGATAGCTCTAGAGCAAAGATTAGCTACAGAACGAATCGATATTACATTGCCAGGAATCCGTGTTCCTCGAGGACATTATCATCCCCTTACCCAAGTCATCGAAGAGATTGAAGATATCTTCTTAGGGATGGGTTTTCAGATTGCAGAAGGACCGGAGATAGAGTCGGATTATTATAATTTTGAAGCGCTTAATCTTCCGAAGGAACATCCGGCTCGTGAAATGCAAGACTCCTTTTATATTACAGAGGAGATTTTGCTTCGAACTCAGACCTCTCCAGTACAGATTCGAACCATGGAGAAGCTCCATCCTCAACTTCCTGTAAAAATTATTGCTCCAGGGAAAGTCTATCGCAATGACGATGATGCAACTCATTCCCCAATGTTTCATCAAGTAGAAGGGCTTGTTGTTGACCGTGGAATTCGAATGTCAGATCTCAAGGGAATCCTACTTAATTTCTCTCGCGAGATGTTTGGTGAGTCTAGAGAAATTCGTTTAAGGCCGAGCTTTTTTCCTTTCACTGAGCCGAGTGCAGAAGTCGATGTTTCTTGTATGCTTTGCGGAGGATCAGGGTGTCGTCTCTGCAAAGGAACCGGTTGGATAGAAATATTAGGATCAGGCATGGTTCATCCGAAGGTTTTAGAAATGGGTGGATATAATCCACAGGAAGTCACAGGATTTGCCTTCGGAATGGGAGTTGAGCGCATTGCCATGCTGAAGTTTGGTATCGAAGATATGCGGCTCTTATTTGATAATGATTTACGATTCTTGCAACAGTTTTAAGGGGGAAAGGGCATGAAAGTCAGTTTAGAATGGTTGAACCAACTAGTTGATATAGACCAGAGTGCAGAAGAGTTGGCAGAAACTCTAACCCGTGGTGGTATTGAAGTTGAGGATGTCGAGAACCTAAATAAGGGGTTCGAAAAAGTAGTGATCGGCGAAATAATCAGTTTGACAAAGCATCCCGATGCAGATCGATTGTTGGTTTGTGTTGTGAATGTGGGTCAAGAGGAAATAACGATTGTCACTGGCGCACAGAATTTGCTTAATGGAGATCGTATTCCAGTGGCCTTAGTAGGAGCAACCCTTCCTAATGATCTTTCCATCCGAAAGTCTAAGCTTAGAGGGGTCGTTTCACAAGGGATGCTATGTTCGCGAGAAGAGCTTCTGCTAGATGATACGGTGGGATTAGATCGAAGTGCAGATGGAATTCTTATTCTACCCTCCACGGCTCCGATTGGAGAAAACTTTGGTCACTATTTAGGACGTGAAGATAGTGTCTTAGATTTGGAGCTCTACCCGAATCGCCCAGATTGCTTGGCGATGGTCAATGTTGCTCGTGAAGTTGCATCTCTCACTCGGAAGAAACCTCATTTGCCGAAGTGGGCGGAGCCAGATCAAGTGCTCTCCCTTCCAATCGCCTCCGACCTTCGGATTGTTATCGAAGACAATGATTTATGTTGGCGTTATGCTGGATTAGTGGTTGAAGATGTCCATATTGAACCCTCTCCAGAGTGGATGCAACGTCGGCTTAAAGCTGCAGGAGTTCGTCCGATTAATAATATTGTTGATATTACGAACTATGTTATGTTGGAAATGGGACAACCGTTACATGCCTTTGACAGGGATAAGATTGAAGGGGATGTTCATGTCCGACCAGCTTATCCAGGAGAACAACTAGTGACCTTAGATGGGGTTGAGCGCACACTTCACAAAGATGCCCTGCTAATTGCAGACGACCGTCAAGCTCTAGGTTTAGCCGGGGTAATGGGTGGGCTAAACAGTGAAGTAACGAAGGATACAAGACGCTTAATGATTGAAGCTGCTCATTTTGCACCAGTTAGTATCCGTCGGACAAGTCGCCGCCTAGGTCTTAGGTCGGAGGCTTCGAACCGCTTCGAAAAAGGAATCAATGCCTATGGAATCGCAGCGTCTTTAGGGCGAGTTTGTGATTTACTACAAGATCTTAAGGCGGGACGTCCGGTTTCCTTTGTGGATGAAATCAAAAATCTGCCGACCCGTCGTCAAGTTATACTATCTACGGAGCATACGTCGACGGTTTTAGGAATCGAACTGGGAGTATCCGAGATCCAGCAAGTGATAGAGGATTTAAACTTCGAGTATAAGGAAAGTGATGGATTATTTCAAGTTGAGATTCCCACCTATCGTTCAGATCTTGAGATTGAAGAAGACCTTATGGAAGAAGTTGCTCGTTTGATTGGTTATGACCGAATCCCAACTACTCTTCCACAAGGAGATCAGACTCAAGGCAGGAGAACTCCTGAACAAGAGTTTCGTCGGCGGTTACGTAAGACGTTCACCCAGTCTGGGATGGATGAGGTGATGACTTATACGTTTACTCGCGCAGAATCAGATGCCCAATGGGGAAGTGCAAAGCATTCGATTCCCTTGCTTAACCCATTGCGTGAGGAACTTGGGGTAATGCGTACCACTCTTATACCAGGACTCCTTGATGTAGCAGCACGGAATGTCGCACGTCGCAATATGGACGTAAGTATTTTCGAAATTGGAAATACGTATTGGGGAGACGAGCATCCTTTGCAGAAGCTTCCTCGGGAAGAATTGAGAGCAGCTGGGGTCGCAGTAGGGAAGAGTGAGAGACATTGGCTTGAGCAACCTGTTAGTTATGACTTCTACTATCTCAAGGGAATTTTGGAAGGACTTGCCCTCGAATTTGGGCTTAAACTAGAATATCGTGTCGCTGAAAGCCAATCCTTGTTACACCCAGGCCGTTCAGCAGACATTTATGTTCAGAATCAGTATGTTGGTTTCCTTGGCGAAATCCACCCTTCATTAGGAAAAGAATGGGGACTTGACCGAGCGGTGGTTTTCGAGTTAGAATTGGCACCCTTGTTTGCGAGGATCAGACAAACTGTACGCGCCCATTCCATCCCGCGCTTTCCGGCAATACAAAGGGATATGGCCCTTGTCGTTGCTGTAGAGACTTCAGCTGAAGCAGTTATGGCCAAAATGAAAAAGCTGGGCGGAGACTTATTGCAGCAAGTCGAAATATTTGACGTGTATACCGGAAACCCTATACCCGCAGGTTACAAAAGTTTGGCATTCTCACTACGTTATCAGTCCTTAGAACGAACGCTGACAGATGAGGAAGTAAATCTACTAAATTCGCGTATTTTAGAGGGAATTCAGCAGGAATTTGGCGCGGAACGGCGAAAATAAAGACAAGTGAGTGACGCGTACAAGAGAGCGAGGAGAAAGTGTGGCACATGAACCAGTCAAAATCACCGTTGAGATTTTTGGAGAAAAACATGTGGTCCGCGGTGAAGGAACAGCACTGTATATTCAAGGTTTAGCGCATGAAGTTGATAAGAAAATGCGTTTGATCGCTCAACGGCTCCCTCGCTTGAGTGTTCACCAGACGGCGGTACTAACTGCTTTGAATTTAGCCGATGAACTCGCTAAGCTTCGAGAAGAACAAGAGACCTTAATGCAATTACTTGGAGAAAAGACAGAGTAATATTAGGTAGATATGAAAAAAAAAGAGGGCGTCGCTAAAGCTACTTCAGTTAAAAGTAATTTGCGATGCCTCTTTTTTATTATAAACCGTTGGTCAATACCTAATCTTTTACTTGTTGACTTGGCTTAAACAGAAACTTTTTCATTAGAATTCCCGCCAAAAAACCAGCAAACCCTGAACTTAATGCGAAAATATAATTACCCAAGGTACCTTGTAGCATAGAATGATTTTTTGAGAGAGTGCCAAAGACTGTAAATATAAAAGAATATGTACACATTCCGACTAGCGCTCCCTTTATAGGAAGATAATCAGTTCCTATAGTTTTAGTAAGATAATAAAGTATAAGAATCGCTAGTGCACCAACTAAAGGGAGTGCTAATAGTCCCAGTGTCCAACTTCCTTCAGGCATAAACATCATACTACACGCTTCTCCGGGGGTAATGGTTATCCACCTTAAATGTCTAAAAAATAATCCCATTATTTCAAGAGGTATAACTACAATTATCCCAATTAACATGGCTAGCAATGGTTTATCGTAATTCAAAGTTATTCCTCCTAGAAACCCAATGCTCTTGCAATTATATATCCGATCTTCTGTCTACTATAGCCCTTAACTTTTTAGGTTTTAGAGATAATGTTATGCTTACCAAAATGAACATTATTTATGATTACAACTTAAGGTAGGGTGACGTTTATTAGGGTTTGGCTCCTTTCAAATCCTTACTTAAATAAATGTCAGTCGAATGGCCAGTTTCCCTATGGCATTCAAGACA
Source organism: Desulfosporosinus sp. (assembly GCA_003513495.1). Classification (GTDB taxonomy): domain Bacteria; phylum Bacillota; class Desulfitobacteriia; order Desulfitobacteriales; family Desulfitobacteriaceae; genus Desulfosporosinus. The sequence continues at coordinate 13,645 of DOPM01000047.1, read as the reverse complement.
TGATTGGGATTTTCTTATTGTCTTATAATGATTAACCTTAGAAGTATTCTTAAGCCTTATTGTCGGATATGCTTTATTATCACCTAGATGACATTGAATACAATTTTGTTCGAAGATAGAAGCGCTGGTTGGTATAGTATAGTCACCACTAAAATGTTGGAATACATAATTCAAACCTCTTGCTTTAGCATGAAATTTCCCTAATTCTCCACTGGGTTGATGGCATTCCATACAATTAAAATTCTTATGTGCAGAGGTTTGCCATGAAGTTACATACTGGGTTACCTCATGGCATGATCCACAGAAAGAGGGAACCGATGTAGCATAATAAGCAACCTGGAATAGGGCATATAAGCCTATAAATGATAATCCAACCAGTAATACTCCTTTTTTCCACATTAATAAAATTGCCTCCACTTCATCTGATGCAAACTATTTTTAGTATTAGATAGGACACTCCAATGGAAGTCTTTCTTTGCTTATTTTGAACAGTATTAGTGTTCTCATAAATTGGGATATTACTCCTCAAATTCTGCTGACATAGGGCCGCGATACGTTGAATGCACAAAAAAAAGAGGGTAATCAACTTACCCTCTTGGAAAAGATTTAGGCCAGAATCATGCGGTCGTTATTCATATGGGATCCACTAGCTTTCTCGAACATTTCGAGCAAGCGACTTATCGTCATATCAGTACGTTCTATTCCTTTAATGTCAAGAATCACCCGGCCTTCGTGCATCATAATTGTTCGATTCCCAAAGGTAAGAGCGTGGTCGAGGTTGTGGGTGATCATCAAGGTCGTTAGTTTTTGTTGTTCTGTCACACCGCAGGTCAATTCTAAGACCTTTTCGGCCGTCTTAGGATCGAGTGCCGCAGTGTGTTCGTCAAGAAGCAATAATTTAGGTTTTTCTAATGTTGCCATAAGTAGAGTTAGGGCTTGTCGTTGTCCCCCTGATAAAAGACTTACCCGATGGGTCAGCCGATTTTCAAGACCTAAACCGAGTTTTTCTAATTCTACCCGAAACAAGTCTCTCTCTTTGGAGCCAATGGCTGGTCGTAAACGTCGGACCTTTCCTCTGCGAAAGGCCATAATAAGATTTTCTTCAATAGTCATTGAGGCTGCAGTACCGGATAAGGGGTCTTGAAAAACTCTGCTAATTAAGCCAGCCCGTTTATGAGCAGGAAGACGTGTGATATCTATTCCTTCAATCGATATTTTACCAGAATCCACTAGAAAATTCCCGGCAATGGCATTCAAAAGTGTCGATTTGCCGGCACCATTACTTCCAATAATCGTAACGAAATCATTCGGTAAAAGTTGCAAACAAACCTTATCTAAGGCTATCTTTTGATTAATAGTTCCCTGGTTAAAGGTCTTTAAAACCTCATGGACATTTAACAAGTTATTGTGCCTCCTTTCCCGCAACCCCTGCACTCCAGGACGCAATCTTTTTCCGGACGGTTGGTGAAACCAAGGCGGTGATGACAATGAAGGACGTTATTAATTTTAAGTCGGTTGCCTCTAAACCTAGCTGTAAGACAACGGCAATGATTACGCGATATAGTATACCTCCACATATTACGGCGATAATAGTTCGTCCAATCGAAGAGGTTCCGATCAATACTTCTCCAATGATAACTGAAGCTAACCCGGCAATAATCATCCCGATCCCCATACTAGCATCGGCAAATTGTAATTTTTGAGCCACATAGCTTCCGGCTAAGGCAACTAAACCATTCGATAGACTTAGTCCAAGGATTTTCATGAAATCCGTGTTTACCCCGAGGCTTCGTATCATCAGTTCGTTATCCCCAGTGGCCCGTAAGGCAAGCCCTAATTCAGTTTGCAAGAAGAAATAAATGACAGAGCCTATTAATATCACAGAAATCAAACTGAGCGCAAAGACACCATACTCTTCCATTAAAGGCAACTTTGAAAAATCAGAGAAGATGGTCTGTGAGCCAAGGAGCGAAATATTAGCTCTACCCATCACTCGGAGATTAATCGAATAAAGTGCTGTCATTGTTAAAATACCTGAGAGTAAGGGTGTGATCTTAAACTTGGTATGAAGTATTCCCGTAAATAACCCGGCTAGGGTTCCGGCAATAAACGCCATTCCAGTGGCTAACCATGGGTCAGTCCCGCCGACTATCATCGTTGTAGCAGTAGCTGCACCGAGGGTAAAACTCCCGTCCACAGACAAGTCTGCATAATCAAGAATCCGAAACGTCAGATAGACACCTAAAACCATGATCGCATACATTAGACCCTGTTCCATTGTACCGAGCGCTATTTGAGCGAACATCTTCAACACCCCAATTACATTTGCTTTAACAAGTAAACATTTTAGCCTAACCTGTACAATAAAAAGAACATCCCCCCACTTACAAGAAGAGGGGGTTTGAAACTTGATTCATTCATGGAACACCCACTTCTACAGTGGGTGTTCCATATTCGCTTTGGTGGTATAAGTCTCGCTGACAGCTTCAGCTAAACAAGTTTACTCAACAGATATGTTATTATTTGACTATAATTGCTTTCTTCGAGATTCCCTCTGGTACGGTTATACCTAACAAATCGATGGCTGTCTGGTTAAGCACCGTATCAAAGTCCTTTTGAGATTCGATAGGCATTTCTTGTGGTTTTTCTCCCTTGAAAACGCGTAGGGCCATTTCGCCAGTTTGCTGACCTAAGTTTTTGTAGTTAATACCAATGGTAGCTAGAGCACCTTTGTCAACAACGCTGCTTTCCCCGGAAATGATGGGGATTTTGTTCTTGTGTGATACCTGTACCACGGATTGAGCAGCAGAAACCACCATATTATCTGTAGGTACGTAGATTGTATCAACTTTTCCAATCAATGATTGACTAGCTTGTAAAACGTCCGCACTTGTGGTAACAGTCGCTTCAACAATCTCCAAGCCAAGTTCAGAGGCTACTTTCTTAGCGATAGCAATTTGCACTTGAGAATTAACTTCCCCGGCGTTATAGATAACTCCGACTTTTTTTACGGTGGGAACCAATGTCTTCATCAGTTCAAATTGCTCTTTAATGGGATTCATATCAGTTGTTCCTGTAACATTTTTCCCCGGCTTATCCATACTATTCACGAGTTTTGCTTCCACTGGATCCGTGACAGCGGTGATTAGAATGGGGATATCGGTGCTGGCACTTGCCATTGCTTGCGCAGATGAAGTAGCAATAGCTAGGACCAGGTCCAATTTACTAGAAGAAAACTTTTGAGTAATTGATTGGAGTATCGACTGATCTCCCTGGGCATTTTGATAGTCAACCGTGAGGTTTTTGCCAACTTCATAACCGTTTTTCTTAAGGGTCTCTAAAAATCCTTCGCGTGCACTATCCAAGGCCGGATGCTCAACAATTTGAACGATCCCAATTTTTATTTGCTTTTGCTCCTCATTCCCAGTAGAACTAGTCCCAGATTTAGCTGCCCCACATCCAACTAAACTAAGTAACAATAATAGACTTAATCCGAATGCAAATAACTTTTTCACCATCATACCTCCTCATAATTTTGGGCATAAAAAATACACCTCCGCAGAAGTGCCTCGTTGCCCAACTCCTACTGTCCTGCCATGCTACCGCTATTCAATTAATTTAATCTTAAAGTATATGCTTAAAGGTGTCAATAATAAAATACTGTTTTTCTTATGAATCGATCAATTAGAAACTTCCAATGCCCAATTGTACAAATGAAAGCTAAACAATTATAATTAAGGTATTGTCCTGCTCTAAGCAGGATTGGGAATTAAGGAGTAATTCCACGTCGTGGAAACAGGAGAATTATCAAATGAAAGAACTAAGATCGGAACAGTCCCGACCACTAGAACTATTGGCTCCAGCAGGAAGTTTCGAAGCCTTTAAAGCGGCGGTAGAAAATGGAGCGGATGCTGTTTATCTTGGCGGAAAAAGCTTTAGTGCCAGGGCAAGCGCTGCAAATTTTGATTTAGAAGAATTGCAAAAAGCGGTTCGTTACGCCCATGAACGTCAAGTTAAAGTATATGTGACCGTAAATATTCTGATTGCAGATCAGGAATTTAAGGAATTGTTGGAGTATTTGTATGCCTTACAGGAAATATCCGTCGATGCCGTTATTTTGCAAGATGTTGGAGTTTCGGAAATCATTCAAAGTATTCTTCCGGAAATGGAGATTCATGCCAGCACGCAAATGACGGTGAACACAAGTTGGGGTGTTAAGCACTTAGAATCACTTGGCTTTAGCCGAGTTGTTTTAGCACGGGAGACCTCGGCAGATGAAATGAAAGCTATTGCGGAAAAAACACCCTTGGAAATTGAAGTCTTTGTTCACGGAGCGCTTTGCATAGGCTATTCAGGACAGTGCCTAATGTCGAGCTTTATTGGCGGGAGGAGTGGAAATCGAGGAACCTGTGCCCAGCCTTGCAGGATGACATATCAGCTCGTTAATAATGAAAAGGAGAACCTTTTAGCCCAGAAGAACACCGGGGATCATTTATTAAGCCCTCGGGACTTAAATTTGTCGGAGGAATTATCCGAGCTAAAACAAATTGGGATTCATTCTCTTAAAGTAGAAGGAAGAATGAAACGGCCAGAATATGTAGCTACTGTTATTCGACTTTATCGGCAAGCTATAGACAGAATTGGAGGCCAGCAAGAAGGTAACATAGTTACCCCCTTACTAACCCCTGAGGAGCATCAGGAACTATTACAGGTGTTTAATCGTGATTTTACAAGGGGATATTTTAAAGGTAACCTTGGCGCAGAACTTATGAGTTATAGTCGGCCAAACAATCGCGGAACCCGCCTCGGTCGAGTGGCTCGACTAGAACATGGACGTTTATGGATTAAGCTGGAAGCCGAATTGCATCCGGGAGATGGGATCGAATTTTGGACAGGTCGTGGGCGGGAAGGGGTTACAGTCGGCCAAATTTGGAACGATCGTAAGGAAACCATGGAAGGATTGCCTGGGGAAACTGTACAGATAGAGTTTTCTGGAGTAGCACAACCCGGGGATAGAGTTTTTAAAACCAATGATGCCTTACTAATGGAAAAAGCCCGGCAAAGCTTTCAAGAGGGGCGAGAACAACGGAAAAGCCCGCTGTCTATGCGTCTATCCGGTCATATAGGAGAAAAACTATGCTTAGAGGTGGTGGACGATCAGCGTAGGATAATAGTTTATTCAGCGGGTGCAGCGCAAAAAGCCTTGAAAAGACCGTTGACCTGGGACTATGCCTTCCAGCAGTTAGGGCGATTAGGGACAACCCCTTTTTGGTTAGACAAGTTGGAATTGGAGACTGATGAGGATATTATGCTACCGGTAAGTGACCTTAATGAAATGCGTCGCCTAGCGGTGGAAAAACTCTTAACTATAGAACCACCACAAAGGGTTGATCGGCAGATATATAAGCAGAGAATCCAGCTTTGGAAACAACGTCAGGTAGCGGAACAGTCAACTCTAAATAGGGAAAAGATCATCCCCCAGGTTTCAGTGGCTGTTAGTGATGTACTAACCCTAGAAGCTTCCCTTAAAGCAGGAGCTAAGCGGGTTTTGATTGGGGGAGAGCATTGGCGCTCTCGGAGAGGTTTTTCCCTAGAAGAAATTCGCACGAGCTTTAATAATTGCAGAAAGCTAGGAATTGATTGTACCTGGCGTTTGCCACGGGTTTTAAATCAAGCCCAGAGTGAACATCTTCTCTCAGATCTTAAACAAGCGGTGGAGTGGAGAGAAACCCCTAAAATAATGGTAGCAAACCTTGGAGAGTTAGAGATGTTGAAGTCCATTAATCCGGATTGGCCGTTTGAAGTGGACTATTCTTTAAATGTTTTTAATGAAGCGAGTCTAGCTTACTTTTATAGGCAAGGCGCTAAAAGGGTAACCCTTTCTCCCGAACTGCACCATGAACAACTGGGTTATTTAGCTAAATGGCAGGGGGCAGAGGTCCTGGCCTTTGGGGATTTGGAGATGATGGTAAGCGAATACTGCCCAGTAGGGTCAACCTTAGGCGGAAAAAATGGTGAACACTGTGCTAGGACATGTATGAAAGAACCTCATTTCTTACGTGACCGCATGCGATATGATTTTCCAGTAGAGACTGACCAGGAGTGTCGGATGCATCTTTTTAACGTTAAAACTCTCAACCTCTACGAAGAGCTTGCCCAAATACGACGTATGGGATTTTCGACCATTCGATTACAATTGACTAGACAAACCCCGGCGCAAGTTCGTCAGACCGTTCGTTTGTTTAATGAGGCTTGGGATGCGTTAAATGTAAACAAGAAGGGCATATGGACTCCTAATGATGGGATGTCTGAGTTAACCTCTCTTTTCCCAGAGGGATTTACTAAAGGGCATTTCTTCCGTGGCGTTATTTAGGTAAGGAGGCATTAATGGGAATTGATGATAAAGTCCTGAATAAATTGGAATTTCCAAAAGTATTAGCAAAGTTAGCAGACTTTTGTATTCTTCCAAGAGCAAAAGAATTAGCCTTTGGCTTAAAACCTTATATTGATTTGGAATTGGTACGTTTAGAATTACAAAAGACAAATGAAGCAAAAATTCTGCTGCGGGGAAATCCGCTTTTTTCGGTCCGAGGGTCGAAGGAGATTCGGACTTACATTGAGCGATGTTTGCGCGGAGGAGTGATTCAGGGAGAAGAACTTCTTGAAATTCGAGATACTTTGCGAGTTGGTCGGAAGACAAAACAACACCTTCTGGAATATAAAGAAGAATTTCCTGGGCTATGGGATATTATGTTACCCATCGAGCCACAAAAGGAACTGGAAGATGAAATATCACGCTGTGTTTCGGAAGATGGGAAGGTCGCAGACAATGCCTCCCCAGAACTAGCAGACTTGAGGCGAGCTATAAACCGATTACAGAACCGAATAAGGGAAACCTTAGAGGGCGCTTTACGGAACTCTAGTTATCAGAAAATGTTACAAGATCCTATTATTACTCAGCGCTCGGATCGTTATGTAATACCGATTAAGCAGGAATACCGCACGGCATTTCCCGGTATTGTTCACGATCAATCAGCGAGTGGTGCAACGTTGTTTATTGAACCTATGCCCGTTGTCCATCTAGGGAATGAACTTCGTGAAGTGATATTGAAGGAACAACGTGAAGTGCAACGAATTCTGCAAATGCTCTCAGCTCAAATCGAGGGACGTGCGGATGAGATCGCCGATCTGCATGAGGCTTTAGCACAATTGGATCTTGTGGTTGCTAAAGCTCATTTGAGTGTGACCATGAATGCAGGTGCACCAGAATTAGTGACTAAGCAACAAATGAAGCTCGTCCAAGCACGACATCCCTTGATTAGCGGAGGAGTTGTACCGCTTTCCTTAGAGTTAGGAAATGATTTTGATACCCTAGTAATTACTGGGCCTAATACTGGGGGAAAAACCGTGGCCCTTAAAGTTGTCGGACTTATGGCAGCTATGAATCAATCGGGTTTACAAATTCCTGCAGAAAGTGACTCACAAATGGGAGTTTTCACTCAGATATTTGCCGACATTGGGGACGAACAGAGTGTGGAGCAATCCTTAAGTACGTTCTCTGGGCATATGAAAAACATCGTTGAAATTATTAATCGAGCTGATGCCCGTTCTTTGATATTACTTGATGAGGTTGGGGCTGGAACAGATCCAACAGAAGGGGCAGCACTTGCCATGGGCATTCTGGCGGAACTACATGAACGAGGGTGTCGAACCGTTTCAACAACCCACTATGGTGCCTTAAAGACCTTTGCTTACGAAACACCGCGGGTCAAAAACGCTTCTGTAGAGTTCGACACCGAGACTCTGCGTCCGACCTATCGATTATTAGTAGGCATTCCCGGTAAAAGTAATGCCTTTACCATTGCTGGACGATTGGGTTTAAGTGAGAGAGTCCTTGAAAAAGCCAATACCTTTGTAACTGAGCGGGAAATGCAAGTTGCTGATCTTATTGAAAATTTGGGCGAAACCCATCGGGAGATTGAGCTAGAGAAAGAAAAGGCCGAAACAGGCCGGCGAGCAGTAGAGAAGCAAAGTAAAGACCTCGAAGAAAAATCAATACGTTTAGATGAGGAATTTGAAATATTACTGGCTTTGGCAAGGGATGAAGCTAACGAGCTTATCAGAGAAGCTAAACGAGAAGCTGATACTATAATTGAAGAGTTAAAAGCAGCTTTAAAAAAGGAAAATAAGCAACAACAAGATATTGAAAAGGCCCGTCAGGGATTTCGCCGAATATCAGCAAAGCTGGATCATGGTCGGCAAGTGAAACGCTCGGATAGTGAATTATCAACAGGTCAGATAATACTTGGACAGACAGTATATATGACAAAGCTCAGGCAGAAAGGTCAAGTCGTAAAGCTCCCCAATACCAATGGTGAGGTACTTGTCCAGGTCGGTATCATGAAGGTTATGGTACCATTGACAGAATTAAAGTTAGCTCAAGAGGAAAAGAAAGTCACACCCAAATATTCACGTGAAATGGGTATTGGAGTCCGAAAAGCTGAAGAGATACGCAACGAGATAGATTTAAGAGGAATGCTTGTGGAGGAGGGCAGGGAAGCCTTGGACAAATATATGGATGACGCAGTTCTCGGTGGTATCGGTCTGATTTATGTAATACATGGCAAAGGGACCGGCGCTATGCGAACAGGGATACAAGGATTTTTAAAAGGACACCCTCATGTACGAAGTTTTAGAATAGGAGAGTATGGTGAGGGAGATTCAGGTGTGACGGTTGTCGAATTAAAGTAGCCATAACACCTCGGCGTAATAAAACAGCACTGAAGACCTACTGTGAAGGTTCAGTGCTGTTTTTGTCTTATTTGAACGAGTCCACTTAATCGAAAAAATTATTATCTAATCTGTTAGAATTAGTTTAACTAAGTTGGATGAGGGACCAACTTCGGTTTTTTGGGGGTTTTGAAACGCGGCGCGGAAAAAGTAAGACCCTGGAGTGGGAGCTTTGTCATCTATAGCTAGCGTAAAGGAAAGAGCACCGTTAGAAACTTTAACCGGGATCATACCCTGAAGCTGCCCTGGACGCTGAATATAGACAATCGCAGAATAGTTTTTTGGGTTTCCTGAAAGGCTTGTAATCGGGATTTCCACCTTAGAGGTTTTGGATTTATATTCCACGCTTCCAAGCACTGGTGTGGGGAGGGAAGAGTCTGTAGGAAGATCATCATCGTCTACAGGTTCTATTATATCAGGATCTTTAATTGTATCTGAGATTGGATCTGGAGCCACCTCTGTAGGTGGTTTGTAAGGAATCTCATTGGAAGCCCAAGTCCAGGCAGGATCTCGGTCAGGTAAATTCAAGAAAATTTTAGTTATGGTATTCTGTGAATTGGGAGATGGCAGCATATTTGGATGATCCGCATCGACCTCTTTTTCAATCCAGACGTCACTGATCCGTGTGGGTAAGTCTCCCTGAGCTGCTATTTCTGTTGAAATAAATTCTGTAGGGGTTAAACTGCTGGGAAGAAGCCCAGATTTTTTATCGAAAGAGCCACTAACAATACCTGAAGGTTGATCGAACTTTGATTTTACAGGGAGATCCTTATGAGCGGCAGTCATAACATTTTTCCATATTTTGGCGGGGAAACCACCGCCATACACACTGCGCAAATAATAAGGTCCCGGAGTTCCCTGTTTATCAAGGTCAGGGTTAGAATCATAACCCATCCAAACAACCCCGGTGTAGTTAGGTGTATATCCGGCAAACCAAGCATCCGTATTACCAGTCTTATATTTGAGGTTATCGGGCAAAGAAGAAGTACCGGTTTTACCGGCAACAGCCCAGTTTCCAAATTGAGCATTGGTTCCTGTACCGTTTGTTACAACACTACGCAGCATACTGTTAACAATATAGGCCGTAGTTTCTTTCATAACTCGGTTTTTTGTAATTTTAGGGGTAATTACAGTGTTTCCCTTGGAGTCTAAAACTTTCACTACGGCATGATCAGTGATGCTAACCCCATTGTTGGCATAAACCCCATAAGCGGCTGCCATGTCTAATGTACTGGCATGGGTTGTACCTAGAGCTAGACTTAAAACTCGATCTCCCGATTCAAGAGGCAGTCCAAGATTGTTCTTACCAAAGGACCATCCGTAATCAACTCCAATAAGATCAAGTAGTTTGACGGCATAGATATTAACAGATTGTTCGACAGCATGACGCATGGTGATAAGGCCTTTCCATCCTTTTGTTGCTGTATCAAAGTTCGTCGGGGACCATGAACTGCCGCCTGAGTTATAGGTTACAGGCATATCATCAAGAACTGTTCCCGGAAAATACCCACCTTTTTCAATGGCTGGGCCGTAAACGACTAAGGGTTTAATAGTCGATCCAGGTTGTCGCTTGGATTGCCAAGCTCTGTTAAGTCCTCGCGGCGTATAGTCTCGCCCTCCAACCATTGCCTGAATTTCTCCGGTCGTAGGATCAATAACGGTCATCGCACCTTCGACCTTTGTGTCATTAATTCCTTGGGGGAAATTGGCGGGGTCTGCGAAGGCTGCTTCGGCCGCAGCTTGGATTTTCGGATTTACGGTAGTATAGATATGCAATCCTCCGCTGAAGATTTGATCAGGAGCTAAGTTATAGGTTGTTTCAAGTTCTTCAATAACGTAATCTACAAAGTAGGGAAACTTATAGCTTGCACTGGCTACCTCTGTCTTCTGAGCACCACCGCGACTTTTTTTCATGGACTCCACATAAGTGAACGGCGCTTCCTTCTCTTTCGCATACTCTTCTGGGGTGATAATCCCAGCATCCCTCATCACGCCGAGGACAATGTTACGTCGAGTCTTGGCCGAATCGGGATGGTAGTAAGGGTTATATTGACTCGGGGCTTGTGGTAAACCTGCTAATAGAGCGACCTCGGCCGGCGCCAGATCCTCAAGCTCTGCGCCAAAGTAGGTTTTGGCAGCGGCTTGGATTCCAAAGGATGATTCACCAAGGAAAATTCTATTCAGGTAAAACGTAAGGATCTCTTCTTTGGTGTATTCTCGTTCAAGCTGAATAGCTAGAATTGCTTCTTGAATCTTACGGGTGAACTTTTTCTCGGTAGGGTTTGAGATAAAAGCATTACGGGCAAGCTGAATAGTAATAGTACTAGCACCTTCTCTAGCACTTCTTGTTTTGATATCCGTTATAGCGGAGCCAATGATTCGAATGGGGTCAACCCCAAAGTGTTGTTCAAAGCGTTTATCCTCAACCGCGATAAAGGTTTTCTTGACAAGGTCGGGGATTTCTGAATATTCAACAGTTTGGCGATTTTCGTAACCATGTAATAGAGCAAATTCAACGCCGTCCTTATCATAAACATATGAAGTTTGTTTGGAGTTATTCAACAGGGCAGGGTCCCATTTGGGTGTGCCTGCTGCAGCAACTACTACAAAAATTGCTAAGCCAGCTATTATAAGTGCGATAAGGGAAGTAATTGACAAGAGTACAATTCGTAGTTTTGAACGTCGCCTAGGGCGTTGAGGCCTACTTGGCTTTCTGGATAATGGCATAAGACAACCTCCTATAAATAAAAAGAATGAGGCTAGAACACTATTTATTTCCCCTAGAATTATAGCATACTTTTACAAGGACAAGGAACTTCTAAAAATTAGAGGCAATTGAGGGCAATCTTTCGAGAATTTTTACAAAGGAATTTAAGAGGAATTTTAAGAGGGTAAATAATATTAGGAGTTGTTAGTTGCGAGCAAGTTGGAGAATCTGTATAATATAATAAATTTAGCTTATACATAAAGTTAATGGAATGATTGAGAAGAAACTTGGTAGAAGGTTGAAGAGAGTCGGTGTTAGGTGCAAACCGATCCAGAAACCAAGGGCTACACCTCAGGACTAGGAGTCAAAAAACTCTCGGATCAGCTCGTTATCGCTGGTGAAGCTGGATATCCGTTTATTTTACGGATTCAATGTGGGTGGTACCGCGGAAGTGTTTTCGTCCCTCAACCTTGTGTTGGGGGACTTCCTCGTTTTAAACGAGGATCAAGATACCGATCGCGCCATATAAAATTTATAAAGGGAGATTAAGTGTATGGACATTTTTAAGGAGTTAAAGGATCGAGGGCTTGTCTATCAACACACTGACGAAAACGCTTTGCGGAACAGATTATCAAGTGGACCAATGGCGCTTTATTGTGGATTCGATCCAACCGCGGACAGTTTGCACATTGGACACCTACTGCCACTTTTAGTATTAAGGAGATTTCAACTAGCCGGACATAAATCAATTGCTCTAGTCGGTGGAGGAACGGGACTAATCGGTGATCCGAGTGGCAAAGCATCTGAACGGACCTTAAATCCTAAAGAAGTTGTAGAGCAATGGGCTCAAAAGATTAAGGATCAATTTGGTCGTTTCTTGGATTTTGAAACTTCGGACAATCCTGCGATACTTGCAAACAATTATGACTGGCTAGGCTCTCTTCACGTGATTGAATTCCTCCGAGATATCGGCAAGAACTTCCCCTTGGGAGCGATGCTTGCTAAAGACTCGGTTGAGTCACGTTTGAGCAAGGGGATTTCTTTTACAGAATTCAGCTATATGATCCTGCAGTCTTACGATTATTTAAAACTTAATGAAATGTACGGATGTGAGATGCAGATTGGAGGAAGTGACCAATGGGGCAATATTACCTCTGGAATTGATTTAATTCGTCGTACTACGACTCAAGAAAATGAAATGCACGGCTTGACGTTACCACTAGTCACTAAAAGTGATGGTACAAAGTTTGGAAAGACTGAAGGAGGCGCCGTTTGGCTGGATGCCGAAAAGATGTCTCCCTACAAGTTTTATCAGTTTTGGCTGAACACCGATGACCAAGACGTTGTTAAGTTCTTAAAATACTTTACCTTCTTATCCTTAGAAGAAATTGAAGAACTGGCCCAAGGGGTACAAAGGGAGCCTGAGAAAAGAGGGGCTCAAAGGGCTTTGGCCAAAGATGTAACAAAGTTGGTTCACGGACAGGAGGCGCTCGATCGGGCAGAGAAGATCTCAGATGCATTTTTCGGGGGAGGCCTTGGAAATCTAACTGCCCTAGAAATTGAAGAGGGATTTAGCGATGTACCTTCTACGATAATTGAAAGTCCTGAAGCCAGTTTAGTAGATGTATTAGTTCAAGTGGGAGCAGTTTCTTCTAAACGACAAGCCCGTGAGTCCATCGAGAACGGAGCTATCTATATTAATGATATTCGTCATACAACGATAGAAGCAACCGTTTCAGATTTGGAACGATTGGATGGAAAGTATCTTGTCATTAGACGAGGAAAGAAAAACTATTACTTGATAAAATTCCAGGTATAACATTTAAGAATAGAGCCGGTGCCGAAGTGCTGTATTTACAGCAGTTTGGCACCGAGATTATTTATTTTCTCTAGCGGAAAGTAATAGGTTAACTAAAGATAGTGTTCAACCTGGGAAATTATTTAAAAATTACTCGAAAACGGTTGACAATGCGATAATCAAATGTTAGTATATCGAAGTGCCGCGAAAATAACTGCTAAAAACAACAAACGTTTAGGTAGTTAAATTAATGGCCTTAATAAATTAGTGTTGACAACGGAAGTTGAAAATGCTAAGATGTGATTCCGGCCTTGAAGGCCAGAGACTTTGGTCTTTGAAAACTAAACAAC
>DOPM01000019.1 GCA_003513495.1 Desulfosporosinus sp. | reverse complement strand
TGGGTATGCACACAGTCTTTGGATCTTCCGAGAATTAAGGCTCCTCTGAGGGAATGGGAAAAGCAGGGCTTGCTAACATTTGTTGATGATGCAGAGATTAGTCCGGATTTAATTACTAGCTGGATAGCTGACAAGGCTGTCGAACATAATCTGGCGAAACTCGCATTGGATAATTTCAGATACGCTCTCGTGAAAAAATCTCTTAAAACTATTGGGTTCGATTACAAAGATAACAAAAATGTTAAGTTAGTTAGACCATCTGATGTGATGATTGTCGAACCTGTCATAAAAAGTTGCTTTATCAATCACAAATTTGCTTGGGGAGATAACCCTCTCATGAGATGGGCCGTTAATAACACAAAGAAAGTTAGGTCTGGCAGAAAAGAAGGCGAAGACACGGGCAACTATTACTATGCCAAGATCGAAGCCAAAAGCAGAAAGACTGATCCATTCATGGCCTTGGTGGCTGCAATGACCATCGAGGGTGAACTAAGCGATGGAGATAGTACCTATGATGATCTACCGGTGATCGTCTGCTAAGGAGGTGAAAATTTGGGATTAATAACTTGGATTAGAGACAGACTTGGCGGACAGGCCGTATTGCTGAGCGGTACCGATGTGACAGGTGCCCTGGATGAATACTCAGGCTTGATGGCAGATATTTATATTCGTGAGCTGGCCTTTTGGAGTGCAGTCAATATCATTGCCAACGCAGTAAGTAAGTGCGAGTTTAAGACGTTTTTGAACGGGAAGGAGACTAAGGGGAATGAATATTACCTATGGAATATTGAACCGAATAAGAATCAGAACTCCAGTGGATTTATCCATAAGTGGATTTCTCAGCTCTACCGGAATAACGAATGTCTGATTATCGGACACAATGAACAATTGCTCGTTGCTGACAGTTTTATTAGAACTCCCTATGCGTTATTTGATGATGTATTCACCGGCGTGACTGTCGGTGATTTTACATTTAAACGATCCTTTAACCAGAGCGAAGTCTTATATTGGCAGCTCTCAAGCCAGGACATGCGGCGAGTAATTAATGGGCTTTATCAGAGTTATTCAAAACTGATAGCTTACTCCATGAAGTACTATCAAAAATCACGAGGCACAAAGGGGAAATTTGAATACGAAACTCTACCGGTTAATGGCACAGAGGAACGAAAGCTCTTCAATAGTCTCGTAAATGAAAAATTTAAAGCATGGCTAGAAGCGGACAATGGTGTTATCCCTCTTGGAAAGGGCCAGAAGTTTACTGAGCTCACATCGAAAACTTATTCGAGTGAGGGTACCAGAGATATTAGAGCTATGATTAATGACATATTTGACTTCACGGCTAAGGGGTTTAACATTCCTCCGGCATTACTTCGAGGAGATATTCAAGGGACATCGGATGCGGTAGATCAGTTGTTGACTTTCGGTATTGATCCTTTGACCGATATGTTCTCCGAAGAAATTATCCGGAAGCGTGTTGGGAGAACGGAATATCTAAAGGGAACTTATCTGCAGATTGATACAAAAGCGATTAAGCATATTGATTTGCTCAGCGTGGCAAATGCCATCGATAAGATTATTGGTTCAGGTGCTTACTGCATTAATGATATTCGCAAAGCTTGCGGCGATTCAGTTATCGACGAGGCGTGGGCCTGGCAACATTTCATGACCAAGAATTATTCGACGGTTGCTGATCTATTGGCAGCATTGGAGGGAGGCGGTAAAACTGAAAAGAGCTAAGATTGAGTTTAAGTGTAAGAACTGCGGGAAAGACCAGGCAAAAAACAATGAACAGAGTACCGAAAATTGGAGCGGTTACGACTGCAACAAAATGTGCGAATGCGGCGGTAATTTTGTCATGCACATAGATGGTCGACCGGCGGGAGGAGGTGAAGAATCTTGAAGAAATACTATTCGCTCGTGACAGAAAACAATGAAGCGAACATCTATATTTATGGGGACATAACATCTTGGGAATGGCTCGAGAGTGACGTATCCAGTTATACATTGGCCAGGGAAATCGAAGGGCTTGAGGTCAATGTTATCAACGTTTATATCAACTCTTATGGTGGTGAGGTTGCTGAAGGATTGGCTATTTTCACAGCATTAAAACGCCACAAAGCCAAAGTAAGGACTCATGGTGATGGCTTTATATGCTCGGCTGCTGTGTTACCCTTCGCGGCTGGTGATGAAAGGATTATGTCCATTGCTTCGCTGTTATTAGTGCATAACGTGTGGTTATCTTATGTTTCTGGAAATGCAAATGATTTACGCAAGCAAGCAGACGACCTTGAAACAATTACGCAAGCCAGCATAAACGCCTTTATGTCCATTGTTAATATTTCTGAGGATGAATTAAAGGAAATGATCGACAATGAGACATGGATATTGCCACAGCAGGCGCTTGAAATGGGCTTTGCAACATCCATTGTTAATGATAATTCAAGCAATAAGGCCAGCCAGAGCGTTCGCAAAGCTTTGTTTGCTAAGATTATTGGAAAAGAACAAGGCCAAAAAAGCATTCCGACCAAGCCTAAGCCGGAAGAAAAAAATGACCCAGACCTTCTACAGTCAGCTTCTCCTAATCCAGAGCCACCGGCGCTAGCGCCAGAACCTCCGGTACCTGATCCAGAACCCGAACCCGAACCACAAGAAAATAAAACTATGAAGTTTATGGCGGCATTGTTCCGCTAATTTTTATGCGAAAAAGGAGCGAAGAAAATTGAAAAACTTAGATATTTTAAATCAAAAGAAAATGGAAATCCTCCAGAAAATTAACCAAGCCGTAAAAGATGGCAATGAAGAAGCGTTTGCACTAGCCTTCAATGAGTTTTCGGAACTACTGCAAGAGGCAGTTTTAGCCGAGGCAAAAGGTCTCGTCCATGCAGCAGACAGTCATGTGCTTGCAGGTCGTGGTGTGAGAGCGCTGACTAGCACTGAAACCGAATACTACCAAAAGTTGATTGAAGCAATGAAGAGTTCGAATCCAAAACAGGCATTGACAGAGATTGATGTAGTCTTGCCTGAAACTGTCATTGAAACAGTGTTTGAGGATATTGCAGAGGCGCATCCGTTACTCGATGCAATCACCTTTCAGCCAACAGGGATCCTTACTGAAATTCTGGTTAGCGCCTTGGATGGTAGGCAAATGGGGACCTGGGGCAAACTCACCGACGAGATTATCAAAGAGCTTTCTGCAGGATTCATAAGCATCCCCTTGGACAAGAAAAAATTATCGGCCTTCCTCCCTATAGCAAAGGCTATGTTGGACCTTGGCCCTGTATGGATCGACCGATATGTACGGGCACATTTATCTGAGGCTATTTTTAACGGACTAGAATATGGGATCATCGATGGTCCCGGCATTGATTCTCCAGTTGGCATGAGAAGAAATCCAAACTCTGCCCTAGATCCTACTGATGGATATGGCCTTCAGCCCTTGGTTGTAATCAATGAGATTACTCCGGAATCATACGGGGAACTAATTGCAGACCTTACAGTTGCCCCAACCGGACTTCAGAGGATTGTCCGTGAAGTACTACTGATTGTCAGCCCATCCGATTATTTCAGCAAAATCTTCCCGGCTACAACTTTCCGGCAGACGAACGGGAGCTACAGCAACGATATCTTCCCGTTCCCAACTCGACTGATTCAATCGGCCTATGTTCCGCAAGGTGAAGCAGTCATTGGCCTTGGAAACCGGTACTTCATGGGTCTTGGTACCGGCAAGGGTGGAAAAGTTGAATACTCCGATGAGTATCGTTTCCTTGAAGATGAGCGTATGTACCTGACTAAACTCTATGGCGAAGGTCGTCCGTTGGATAATACATCCTTTAAGCGGCTCGACATTTCCAACCTCAAGCCGACGCCTTGGAAAGTTCAAGTTGCTAACCTTGAGAGCGCACCAATTCCTATTTATCAAGTATCTGATGCTAGACTGGCAAGCTTAGCCATTGGGTCCTTAACCTTGTCTCCAGCATTTAACAAGTCCGTCTTTGTTTACACTGCAGCAACTACTAACGCAACCAATACCATCACTGCGCTAGCAAAAGATGGTGAAGCAACAGTCGAGATCTTAAACGGTGAAACTCCGGTAGCCAATGGAGCTGCTGCAACATGGGCAACCGGAGAAAATACCTTAACGATCAACGTAACGAGTGGAGAAGAAACTGAAACTTATACAGTGATCGTTACGAAGTCCTAAGGAGTTGAAAAATAATGGTGCTGCCTACAGGGCTGCTTGAGGCAGTTCGCAATTATCTCGATATCACTTGGGATGATGTTGCCGGTGACGAAAAGCTCACCGGCATTATTGCCCGTGGGATGAAATATCTGAACCAGATTGCTGGCGGAGAGCTTGATTACTCTGAGGAAGACAAGCCGCGCGAACTCCTGTTGGATTATTGTCTGTATGCCCGTTCTCATTCACTTGGTGAGTTTCAAGGAAATTACCTGCATGAGCTCTTATCCTTGCAGATAGCCCAGGAGGTAAAACGTTATGATCAAGAGCAAAACACAGACATTCAATGACGGGATCCTCAATATCTACAGTGTGGGTAACATTGCCCAGGCAGGCAATAAGCCGAAAGAAGGACTGACCTTAAAGCTTGGAAATTTGCATTATGAAGAGCGAACAGTGGGAATGGGAAGATTCTGGACAGCAAAACAGGCCAAAGTAAAAATTGATCGTTTGCTTCGTGTTCCTCGGTTTCAAAACGTATCGTCACAAGACATTGCCATCCCTAACGACGGTCGGCAGTATGAAATAAAACAGGTCCAATACCCGCCGGACGTATATCCGCCGGCAATGGATCTATCCCTGGAGAGGGTGGAAGCAGACTATGACATTGCAAGAATTCCGTAACCTTTTGCTTACTGCTGATCCTACAGCATCTCATTATGAATCTGTAAAAAATACAAATTATACAGTATGGAAGGAGTTCGAAAGAAGGAAGACTCCCGAAGAAGAGTGGAGGATCCAAGTGGATCGCTTTACGAAGATCGAATATGATCCCATTGTTGAATTGATCGATACTGCCTTAAGCACCGACGATATTTCCTTTGACTATAAAGTTGACTATGAGGAAAATACGGGTTACATCCATCATATCTGGGATTGTACTGTGGCTTAATACAGGGGGTGGCCTAATGGCACGGTTTAATACTTCGGGCCTTGAAGGACTTATCAGGGAGGTTACCAAGCTTGGCGAAGCCGGTGAACAAGTTGGAGAAGAAATGCTGATGGCTGCAGCTGAAGAAGTGAAGCAGCAGTGGAGAATCAGCGCAGGAATGCACGGCTTGAAGTGGACCGGCGACATGATTGAGTCAATCGGGTACCCAAATAAGCCTAAGAGCGTTGGCGGCGTGAAAACAATTGATATCTATCCCCAGGGAACTGACCGACGTGGTACCAGGAACGCAGAAAAGGCCTTCATCTTGCATTACGGATCTTCCAGCATTCGTCCAACACATTGGGTTGATGATGCCGACGAAGCAGCCGGCCCGTTAGTAATTGATGTTATGGAACAAGTTTTTGATCGATTTTTAAGAAGTCTACAAGGAGCGTGATATAAATGGCATATATCGGATTAAAGCATCCTGTCTTTGCACCTATTACAAATGAGCCGGCAAACGGCTTCCCTGTTTATGGAGCGGGGCTTATTGTAGGTCATGCGATAGCTGCAAATGTTTCGATAGAGCTTTCAGACAGCAAATTACCGGCAGATGACATGGTTGTAGAGATCGACAACTCTTTTACCTCAGGTACCATTACAACTGGTATCGATGATCTATCAGACGATGCGCTGAAAATATGGCTTGGGCAGAAAGCGGCAACCTTAAACGGAGTTGCGACAATCCGATCTGCAGCAGGCTATGAGGCACCAAATGGCGGATTCGGATACTACCGAGTTAGGAAGAAAAACGGCGTTAGATCCTACAGGGCCCTTTGGTATTACAAAACAAAATGGGGAATGCCCTCCGAGGATGCTTCCACTAAACCAGACGGAGCTATTGAATGGCAAACCCCTGAGGTCGAGGGAACCATTATGACTGCCCAAGATGCGGACAATTCATGGCGCGACATGGCAACATTCACGACTGAATCCGATGCTGTAGCTTGGCTTAATGAACTTGCTAACATCGGCGAACCGGCAAATAAATCGAACCTTAGTGCGGCTATTGCAAGTGCTCAAGCCCTTGACCCAGAAACATACACCTCTATATCCTGGGTTGATGTAGCTAATTCCCTTGCTGAAGCTGTAGAGGTTGCGGCAATGGCTAGTCCATCACAGGCAAGAGTGGATGCTGCCGAGAGCCTCCTTGAGGCTGCAGTAGCCGCCTTAGTAACACGTGTTTAAGGAGTTTAGCGTATGTACGAGAGTGATAATGAAATTAAGATAGGCAAAAGAACTTACACAGCCGTTTTTAATGTTGTAGCGTTAAAAGAGATCACGCAACGCTACGGTGGTATTGAAAGAATGGGTAAAGAACTTGAGAAAGATCATGTGAAGGCGATTGATGAATACTCTTGGATCATTGCCTTACTTATTGGCCAGGGAATTGCGTTAAAAAACTTCGAAGAAGGCACAGACGAAAAAGCACCAACTCCGGACCAGATCCAATTACTTATGAAACCTCATGAATTTACCGCGCACCGCAAAACCATTTTTAGCGTGATAAGCGATGGGATGAATCCTGGAACGAATCCGGATCAAACTGATGAAGAAGTCGACGAGGTCTTAGAAGAGGTACTGGCATCAAAAAACAAGATGGGCGCAGGGGAATAGATCCTTTGCGCCTAGTATTTTTAGGAATGCGCTGCGGTATGAGTGAGAAACAGGCTTGGCTCACTACACCGGGGCGCATTATAGCTTTTTGGAAATGGACTCGGGAATATGACGAGTATCTACAAGGCATTGTCCGGAAGAAAACGCGAGGTGAGGGATAAATGGCAGTACGCGAGATAAGAACAACACTGGCCCTTGATGGAGAACAGAAATTCAAGCAGGAAATGCAGGCGGCTGCTCGCGAACTCCGTTTACTCGGGTCAGAGATGAGACTGAACACCGCGTCATTTGGTGACAATGCCGATTCTATGGAAGCCCTTACTTCCCGTAGTGCAATTTACGAGCGACAGATTGCCCAGCAAAGAGAAAATGTTGCTGCTCTTACCAGGGCTGTTGAACAAAGTGCCCAGATGTATGGTGAAGCTGACAGACGTACTGTTGGGTATAGAATCCAGTTAAATAATACTTTGACTGCTCTTAGAAACACCGAGAGACAGCTTGAGCAAAACAATGAAGCGATCGAGAATTATGCAAGTTCTCAAATTCAAGCGGCAAGAGATAGCGAAGAAATGCAGCGAGCCCAGGAGGAACTTGGGAAGACTCTTGATATCGTCAAGGGCGCTGCTCTCGCTGTTGCGGGTGCCATAACTGCCACGTTCGGGGCAGCCGCGTTTTCTAGTGATGAATCTCGACGAGCGCTTAATGGTTTACAGGCTTCTACTGGCGAAACCGATGAAGCCATGATTGGCATGAAAGATACGATGTTATCCATCTATAATAATAATTTCGGTGAAAACTTTGAGGACATCGGTAAGGTCCTTGGAACGGTCAGAAACCAAACCAAATTAGCAGGTAAAGAACTAGAAAATATGGCTACTAACGCGTTAATGCTGCGCGACACGTTTGAAATGGACGTAAATGCGTCAGTAAACAGCGCCACGGTGTTAATGAAAAACTTTGCTATAACTGGCGACCAAGCTTACAACCTCATCGCCCAAGGTGCCCAAAAGGGTCTAAATAAGAATGGCGATCTAGTCGATATCATCGCCGAATATGCCCCACACTTTGCTTCTCTCGGAATCGGAGCAGAGGAAATGTTTAATATGTTGGCCAACGGCGCGGCAGAGGGAGTCTTTAGTATCGATCAACTCGGTGATGCAATACACGAGCTCGGAATCCGCGTTAAGGACCAGAGTAAAACGTCATCAGAAGCCTTCGAAGCATTAGGTTTAAACGCTGAAATAACTACTGCTGAATTCGGTAAGGGTGGAGAAGCAGCGAAGAAATCGTTCACCGAAGTCACTAAAAGACTCAATGCAATTCAGGATCCCATTTTAAAATATAACACAGGTGTAGCATTATTCGGTACGATGTGGGAAGAAGTCCAATCAAAAGGTATGGCGGCCTTAACCAATACCCAGGGAGCAATTTCTAACACGGTTGATGCTTTAGGAAAAATAAACGCTGTAAAATATGACGATATCGGCGCTGCGCTCGAGGGATTAAAACGACAACTCATTACAGATTTGGCCGAACCTATCGGAGATGAAATACTGCCAAAGATAAATGATATGATTCAAAAGGTCAAAAAGTTTGATATGGCCCCAATTATCCACTCACTTAAATGGATAATGGATAATGCCAGCACTATTGCGGCTCTAGCCGTAGGGATTGGGGCAGGGATGGCAACATGGGGCGTAGTGTCTACGATAACGGCAGTTGTGGAGGCTGTAAAAGTATGGCGCACAGCTATGCTGGCAGCTTCTGCAGCACAAACTGGTTTAAATTTCGCCTTATTGGCAAACCCGATTGGGATTATTGTAACTGCTGTTGCAGCCTTGGTAGCAGGCCTAGTTGTTCTTTGGAATACCAATGAAGGCTTCAGGACAGCAGTTACTGGGACATGGGAGGCAATAAAGGATACAGTAGGGCCAGTTGGAGAGTGGTTGACTAACTTCTTCACCGTCTCTATTCCGGGGTCCATCACAACTGCCACTGAATGGATAGCCCAACTCCCTGCAAGTATCGCTACTTTCTTTGGACAAATACCAGGCATGGTTTCTAGTCTCCTTGGGGAAGCGTCCAATGAGGTATCTGAATTTGGAAGCAATATCATTAGTTGGGCCGCAACAGAGATTCCTAAGTTCATTAAAGGCATTATGACGTTTATAAATAAATTACCTGGAGAAATAGGCTATACCCTTGGAATGGTAGTTGGGACAATTGTTAAGTTCGGAGTAGATGCAATCAAATGGGTAATTAGCGAAGTTCCCAAAATAATCAATGGGATAATAGGCTTCTTTTCTGAGCTCCCTGGCAGAACCAAGGAGCAACTTACGGGCACACTAAATACGACCTCTCAATGGGGAGTCGATATGTTGAGCTGGGTAGTAACAAATATCCCTATTATCATAGACAATATTATGACATTCTTTTCTCAGCTACCTGGTAGAGTTCAATCGCAATTATCAAGTACTCTTAATAATTTGGTGTCTTGGGCGAGAAATATGCTTTCAAGCACAAAAGCAGAAATTCCGAAAATCACGAGCAGTATTGTATCGTATTTCGCAGAGCTTCCTGGGGAGATGCTTGATATCGGTGGCAACATCGTCAAAGGGTTGTGGGATGGTATTAAAAATAGTGCCAGTTGGTTATTAAACAGGATTAACGATTTTGCAGAAAACATCATTCAGGGATTCAAGGATGCATTCGACGTAAAATCCCCTTCCCGTGTCATGCGTGATCAGGTAGGAATAATGATCGGTAAAGGGATGGCAGTGGGGATCGATGACAGCATAAGCGATGTTAAGGCTGCCATGGCCAGGCTGAATCGTAATATTATTGCAGATGCCGAAATCACCTCGAGTACCAATGTAACTAGGAGAGGCCTGGTCAATAAAGATCGAGCAACAACGACAGCTCCAGGAAAGAGCGGTCCTTTATTCGTCGTTGAAAACCTCTACAACAATAGGCCTCAGGATATGCAGGCAATCGCCGAGGAATTTGAATTCTACCGTAAACAAGCTGGTGTAGCAAGGGGTGAAACTTAATGCTACCTTATTTTATTTTCAAGAACATTAACAGTAAGGATATGGGGGTAATGGTAAACGTACTCCCGCCGATAACTAAGGCATCCCGGGATATGAGTAAGATAACAATACCGGGAAGAGATGGACACCTAACTCAAGACTTCGAAACTTACAGCTCTACTGTCAAGTCAGTTGAATGTACCATCTTAGATATCTCAATGGTTGACCAGGTCATCGCTTGGCTTGACGGATCAGGAGAGGTTATCTTTAGTAACCAGGATGACCGGAAATATCAAGCTAGTATCATGAATCAAGTTCCTTTCAATAAGATCATCCGCAAGTGGTATAAATTCATTATAATCTTTGAATGTCAGCCGTTTGCTTTGTCGATAAACAATCAGGTTATTACACTTACAGCCCCAGGCAGTATCTTTGGTGCCGGTACCCACAAGAGTAAGCCGGTTATTACGGTTTACGGAACCGGGGCCATTGAGCTTAATATCAATAACAAAACGATCCATCTGACGAATGTCAGCGATCATGTGACGATTGACAGTAATCTGATGGATGCGTATAAAGGTTTTGAGCTCAAAAACACCGATATGTTGGGTGAGTTCCCGGAATTGATTCCCGGGGAAAATTCTATAGGTTGGACAGGGGATGTCAGTAAGATAGAAATCACCCCTAATTGGCGGTGGCGCTGATGATTAGCATATACGACTCAGCAGAAACAAACTTTAACCATAACGGCATAGTTGTCTTATCGGACACACTCTCATGCCCGGTCACCGAAGAACTCAACGGGGCCTATGGGCTAACTCTCGAATATCCGATTGACACCCGTGGCAAATGGCAGCATCTCCTCGAGGGAAATATCATTAAAGCTGACGGACAGCTCTTTCGAATTTATCGCAAAGTTAAAGTTTTAAACGCTATTAAAGTTAATGCTCGTCACATCTTCTTTGATCTTTTGGACAACTTTCTTGAGGACGTGCGGCCAACAAACCTAAGCGGATCCGCAGCGCTGGACTGGATCCTTGCTCATACTCAATACCCCCACCCATTTGTTAGTATGTCAGATGTGGGTGGCTACGACACAAGATACTTCATCAGAAAAAACCTCGTCGAGGCAATTCTTGGTGACGAAGGAATCATTGCGACCTGGGGAGGGGAACTGGTCAGGGATAATTTCATCATTAAGCTCTTGGAAGCTCGTGGCCTTGATAGAGGCGTCTTAATTGCCTACGGGAAGAACATCCAGGGCATTGAAGAAACGCTTGATACGGACGGGATCTGCACCCGGTTGATGCCGATCGGGCGGGACGGACTCCTGCTGCCGGAAAAATATATTGACAGTCAGTACATTGACAATTATCCGCATCCCAAAATCAAAAAGCAGGAATTCGACATTGGCCCGGAAGAAACCCTTGGTATAACTGAGGAAATGGCAATCGAGCTTCTGAGGGAAGCCGGCACAAACTACATGCTAAACGGGAAAATTGACGTTCCGGACTTTAATTATCGGATTGATTTCCTCGAGCTGAGCAAGACAATAGAATACAAGGATTACGCCCCGCTTGAGAGGGTTTATCTCGGGGATACGGTAACGGTCCGGCATAGTCGACTTAACATTGACCTCAAAGCCAAGGTCATCAAGATAACGAAAAATGTCCTCACGAATCGGCTTGAGAAGGTCGAACTTGGTAGTTTTAAACCTAATATTGCAACGAGCACCAATAAAGAAATTCAAAATGTAAAGAAAGATATCACACAGA
This sequence comes from Desulfosporosinus sp., assembly GCA_003513495.1. GTDB lineage: Bacteria > Bacillota > Desulfitobacteriia > Desulfitobacteriales > Desulfitobacteriaceae > Desulfosporosinus. Next base: position 208,449 of record DOPM01000019.1, on the reverse strand, counting down.
CCAAGAGCAGTTTTCAGAAAGCGGTAGAAAGTGTAACTGCACTGCTAGCTTCTGCCCTTGGCGGGTACGTAGTCAAGAAACCCGGTGAGATTCTTATAATGGACACTGAAGATGAAGCGACAGCAGAGAAGGTCTGGCGGTGGAACCTGAACGGCCTAGGGTATTCAGGGACCGGGATCGATGGGCCATACGAAACAGCAATAACCATGGATGGTCATATTGTGGCCGGCTTCATCTCGGGACTCCTCGGTGAATTCGTTGAATTAAGAGCAAGTCAGATTATTCTCGGTGACGATAATACAGGGATATCTGATGACTTAATATCTAGCGCTGGAGATTGGAATGATGCGTCAGTAGTAGCCTATCAAGCAGCCTCTGATGCGGCGAATGCCGTACAGAAAGATTTCGGCTACAACAACGCGTACATTACTGAAAACGGTCTCCAGGTCAAGGATTTAATCGGAGGCGAAGTCGTTACCACGGGTAATCCAGCGCCAGGGATATACGGAACCCGAGTTAAAAAGCCTGACGGTTCAGAGGTTGTTGATTTAGGTAAGTTTGGAGACGATCTTTATGGACTACAAGCCAAGCACGAAGACGGGAGTTATACGAGACTCACTTCTGCAGGGCTACAAAGACTCGTAGCGGGAGAAGCCAAACCGTATCAATACGACACTTATCTTTTAATGGCTTCAACTAAAGGTCTGGGCGTAGGATGGATAGATAGAGATTGGACGTCAGAAGAGGAAGATGCCGCCAAACAGGTTTGGTATAACGGGATGTACGTTAATTTGCCACAGAGGTTTTGGGGTAAGGACTTTCAATGTTTTTTGTCTATATCAGCCATGGATATTCCGCAGGGGGCTTCCAGCGGGTGTTATGTGAAACTAGAGATAGATTCAATTAATAAGGCGCTTGGCAGGATACACGTGGTAGCTTACAACACCGCTTATTATGCTGCTGACGGTTGGGTATTTAATGGAATTGACTTTTTGGTCACTACTATTTTGTAAAGGGGGAGAGAACTTGTTACTGGTATACGAAAAACTTACTGGACGCTTTCAGGCTAAGTTCTCTGGAGATCATCAAACCGTTGAGGGTATCTATCAAAATAACCCGAACGCCCTTGAGAGACTAGCTGGAGTATATGTAAGCGATCAAGAAGTACCAGCCGGAGACATCAGGAGATTCAAATGGGATGGGGTAGGCATCGCAGAACTAACCGAGGCTGAGTTGGAGGAACCCAAAAACCCTCTGATAAAGAAACTTGAGCAACTTGAACAGGAAAACGCACTCTTATATTCGGCTATAGCCGAGTTAAGTATTCTACTAGGAGGAGGTAGCTCATGATAGTCTTTACCAGTGAGAGCGGCCTAGTCAAGGTATGGGTAAAACTGATAAGCGAGGAACTAGACAAATATCCAAAGGAGTCAGTCCCCAACATCTCCAACCTGAGGCAGGTCGTATGGGAGATTCTAGAACCGAATACGGGATAAGAAATAAGCACCGGCTATAGCCAGTGCTTTTAGTTTGGCCTAATAACCGAAGAAATGGAGGCGAATATCGTTGGAAAACAGATACGCTATAACGTTAGATTTTAAGCAAAAGTCTGTATTTCATGTCAATTTTGTTCAGGGGAACATAAACACTAGCGTTCTTGAATTTAGAATCGTTGACGGCGGCCAACCAGTAGACATTTCAAACCAAGAAGTTACTGTAGCTTTTTTTAAACCGGACGGAACCCTAGTTATACAAGATAGCCTTACGGGAGTTTCCGTTCTAGACGGCTCTAATGGTAGACTAGAATGCGTTTTAAGCTCTAACACTCTTGCAGCCGCAGGAATTGTCAAGGGGGAAGTCAACTTCGATTCCGTTGGAACCAAACTTAGTACAGCTCAATTTATCTTTAACGTCACAGTGTCCCTGGATAACGGAGATATCCTAACGAGTATCAATGAGCTGCCAAAGCTTGATGCTAAACTTATTGATATTCAGGCGCAGTACAATGACGATTCGACTCAGTGGAATTCTGATGTAAACAATATAATAGCGGAGGCTGACAACAAGATGATTGAGACAGAATCGACTCGTCAGCTAGCCCTAGCAGCTACAGACGCAACGAATCAAGCTATTACGAATGCTCAGAACGCTACGTCAGCAGCAAATAACGCAACCATAAATATGATTAACTCCACCCCAATTTGGAAGGCTCCTGTGGCTAACCTTGCGGCTCTAACGACCACTTATCCTACAGCGGTCAAGGGTTGGTGTGCTCAAACATTAGACAACGGTAACTGGTATATGTATAGCGGAACCGCCTGGGAATACAAAGGCAACTTCAGCCTCAACGGTGGTGCGACTGTAATGGATCTGACGGACGTTAATCTAGCTCAGGCGAAGTTAGTGAGAAGCGCGAGACATTCGGGGGTAGTGGATTTTAAACCTATAGTAACGGGGTCCACGACCAACCTTAACTCCATAACCATCCCTGAGACTACGTACTCCGTACACGGTCAAGAGATTACAATGCCTGAGACGGTATTAACTCTACCGGATCCTCCGACTGAGGGTACAAGAGAAGATTTAGCTTTCTTAGAGACTTATTTCCCCATCGACGGTAATGGTTACAAAATGGCTGGGCGTTATCGGACGGTAGCGGGGGTTGATTTTAATGCATACCCTCATGACGGTTTTTGTGTTTATCCAGGTATTGGCGGTAATTTAATCGTTCAAGCTCAAGGTGGTAATATTTCGCCGCTAAACCACCCTGAACGTAACACTCAGGTTATGTGGGCGTTTTTCAGTAAGGAATATAGAAAAGGGACTATTGCAACTGGTAAAAAAATAGCCCTCAATGATGTAGGCCTCTACGTAGCAGGTGATGGCTCCTTAACCTCCAAATCAACCCTCCAAACCTACGACGGCTACTCCTACGCACTACCTGTTGCCCGCATTCCAAGACGGAATTCTGGTGGATTTAGTGTTGAGAATCCGAGTGGGGCTAGGGGGTATGTAGCGGGGGCTTTCTTCCCAGCCACAGCTAATGGTGGTATTCTACCTACGATAAGCGATATAGGTAAAGTATTAATGAATGTTGATATTGGAGTCAACCTCTATAACGAGGCTAATGTAGGCGATTATTTATGTAGCGGTACTTTTAGACCATATCAAATAGTTGCCAAAAACGGTACTACAGTTAATGTTTTGGTACTTAGCAACGGATTTGGCAATTCGAGCAGTGTTTATTACCTATATTCAACCCACCCCCAAGGCTTCTACTCCAACGTCATCGCCAAAGATGACATCACAGATCTCCGTCACCGCGTCCAAGCACAATACAACTACCAATACGAACTAGCAAAAGCTGATGGACAGTTTAATCGTGGCGAGTTAAGCCCTAAGAAGATGATGAAGGTCTATCATGGAATTCCGAAGTCAGAGATTGACGAGCATACTGTATTTTACGCTTCACTTGATGGGACGACTGTACCAGAGTTTCCTGTTGGTAGTTCTGCTATGAATCTTGGTACTGGATCATTTAAACCTATGCCTACTGGAAGTGGGTATAAGTTTAATGGAGACAGCGTAACCCAAATTGATGTAAGCGGAATTGATATTAATAAAGGCTCTATCGAGTTTTGGTTAGATGCAAATAGTTTAAAGTATGAAACAAGCCCATACCCTACGTGGATCGAGATATATGATTCCAGCGGTAATGTGGCATTACAAGTAATATACGTTTTAAGTACTGGTGAACTGTTATTTAAAGAGTATTATTCAGATGTTACACCAGTTCAAGCTGTTCTTGTCCTACCAAAAGGTATTCCGCACATTGCCATAAGGGTCTCGTTTGATAATAGTAAGTTGTACATTCGAATAAATGGCCAAGTTACACCATCTCAAATAACTCGTTCTGCGAGCGGTACTAGACTGGTTCCCTCTAAACTACTGCTAGGTAGACTATCTAATCAGCCTAAATCGATTATTTCAGACATCCACATCTCCAACATAGACCGTGGCAACCTCTTCCCCAATCTCCCGCCTGACTTCATAAGCGGCGACGCTATCATAATGCCAGCCTACACCGAGCAACGTAAAGTCCATTCAGAAGCTCAAATGATTCAGACGGTTAATGCGATTACTAAAGGCGCAGGGACGGGTCATACCCGAGGAATTACTGATACTCAAGCTACACCGGGTGTCTGGGCTAGTGGAGATACAATTAAAGTCACAGGTATGGCTGGGGAACTGATTTCAGGGGTAATTGATACGGATACGGCGTTGGCGAGAATTAAAACAACAGCTATCTCTACCAATGTGATATCTCTAGGCACTGACACCGATATGTCTAAGTTTTCAGTAAACGATCTAGTAACCATTTGGGTACAAGATTTCTCTATAGCGGTTACGTCTGGGGCTACAATTACAGCGGTAGATGTGACGAATAAAACCATCACGCTAAACGTCACTAAAAATGTACAGGAAGGGTATCTCGTATTCGAAACCACCGCCTCCTCTTCCGTACCCCTCGTCAAATTCTCAGGTGGAACAGTCGCTGGCGCATGGACGAACTTAGGAACCAACCAAGCCATACTCACCTTTGGAACCAACGCAACCCTAACCAACCAAGATATCCAGATTGACCATTCCCTTATCATGCCAGCAGGTCAACCAGCGTTAACAGTACCTACGACAACCACGTTAGGCGGAGAAGCAGGATTTAGAATACCTTATGCTAAGCAGACTATTACGTCAGACTACAAGGATAAAGTCAGTGGTAGCTCATGGGCGTGTCCTAATGTGGCTAAGACGGGGTCGAAGATCGTAGCGAATAATCCTGCTCCTGATACTTTTACGGACGAGTTAGCAACTTCTGAGTACGTCAAAATGGGAGTGCAGGATGGGACTGTAACGACTTTTAGTACGAGCGTTAACGGTGAGCAAGCGTGTATTCTGTTGAGCTTTGACTTAATCAAAATAGCAGAGAGGAAGTTAGGATGTAAGATTCCGGGTAAGACGAAGGCGGGTAAGGTTGCTTGGTTGGAAAATAACTTGGCTAGTATAAAGTGTGGTTCATGGATATACGGATCGTCCGTAAGCGGGTATAAGGCTACCCTTACCCTGTGGAACTCTGCGTCCAACATATTTGATGATTGGGCTAAAAACAATCTTTATCATACTAATTCCTATCCAACAAACCGAACTAGTTCAATAAGTACAAATTTGCAACTTAAAGGATTCATTTCAAACGAGGGTACAATAAATTATATAGCCTACGCCGACCCCTCCGACGGCGTAACCCCATCCGTCATCAACGTAGACTACGCTTCCCTAGACATCAAATTTGCCGATAAAATCGTCAATTCATTCAAACTTGTCAATGGTACGTTAGCTGTGAGGGATGATTTTGCGGGGAAGGTAGCGGGGAGTGTTGTTGAGAATCCTAATGTTGTTAAAAGAACAGGACAAACAACATTATACACTCCAAGTCAATTCATAACTGAGGAAGGCAATACCGAATATAGTCAAATCTCTTCGCTTGATGGGACATTAAGACAGTATATTGCAAATACTTCTGGGTTTATAGCACAGATGCTTTACTCCTACAACCTCATCCGCGAGTTTGAAGACAAATACGGCCCAATCCCAGCCATTGATAAGGTTCAGTGGTTGAAGGATAATCTGGCCAGTATTGTTTGTAATTGGTGGGGATTTGGAGCAAACCCTCCTGCTAATTCCCCGTATGGACAGGGCGCTTATGCTTGTTTAAGAAGATGGAGTGGTTCAAATTGGGAAGTCTCTAATCAGTATGAATTAAACGGAGTTTCCGCACCGACTAAAGCTTATGTAGCCATACCTGCGAGTTATATAAGCACTGATGGTTTCGTATATGCACTAGCGTATACGGGAGCCTCAGACGGAGTAACCCCCAGCGCAATCTACACCGACTACTGCAACATCGAATTAACCCTCAAAGCTCAACCAGCAGGGTATGATCGATTAGTCCCAGAGAACCCAAGACGTGATGCTGGAATGTCTGCCATCCTTGATGTTCGGAAGGAGACTAAGGAGGTACAGAGCGTATTCCCGTATACTAATGAGTATCTGCTAAGTACGTATTCAGAGTATATCGAGGCTCCTACACCTATCAGTGCTAATACGGACGTAACCATCCTAGCAGAGATTCCTGAGTTTCTCATAACCGACCTCAGCTCGGCCGTAGGATACAAGCAAGGAACGCATCATTGGATGAATCTAGCCCATAGAGTTGGTCAGGATAAGCTAGATCTGGCGGGTGAGTTAGGGTTTAGTAGTGTGCCGTTCGCGCCTGATAGTGTGGGCGTTAATGTTGGAGCGAAGATAACAGTCCCACCTAACGGCTACTTGAGTAATTACACCATTGTAGTTGGACTAAAAATGTTAGCTAAACCTTTAGTCCAGATAATGCGGTTTCTAGTAAAAGTCGATGGAGAACTCAAAATTCTGATCCTTAGCAAGTACGTTACAAACGGAGAATTAAGTACGTCTGGATACACAGGGTTCGTAATTCCAATTTCGGGGAAACCACTTACCAAAGAACTTGATGGGCTGGTTAGAGCAGGAACGCTTGGTTCAACTGCATGGAAAACCTCCCCGCTCGTAGCTCAAGGATTCGTCGATAAAGCAACAGGACAACTTATAACAACCTAAAGGAGGTAGAATATGAACGCTGTTTATGATTTATTCACAAATCAAATAAAAGGGGTCAACCGCGACCCCTTCCCCGCTGAGGGAAATATAGACCTTCCGTATCCGATTAAGTTATCAAAGACCGTTGAAGAACGTACGGGAAATATGGTTCAAAAAGTCAACGAGGAAGGGTTACCTCTCTATTCCAAAGGAGTTTGGGATGAGGAACTTGGACAAGAACCACTTATAGACCCAATCGAATCCCAAGAGATTACTGACTGGGATGGGGTAATCTATTTGGAAACCACCGAATCCCGAGAAGTAACCGAATGGGAGGAAATAACTCACACCTATCGAGTAGTCGTCGGTGAAACCTTAGAAGAGTCTACGGACGAAGAAGGTAATCCAATTCTCGTGTCGGTCCATATCTACGAGGAGATTCACCCCGTAGCGACTTATCCTAAAGAATGGATTAATTACGATCCTGTTATGGTGCCTGAGACACTGCTACGTACGTACACTTTCCAAGAAAATCCGTATATATTCACCCGAGAAGAAGTAGAGCAAGCCAAAGAACAAAGTATCATTGATGCGCAAAATGCTCCTCCTACAGAAATTGAGGAGCTTCAAAATGACGTTTCGATGCTTCAAGGAGCAACGGACTTCATTGTTATGAACTTCTAAGAAAGGGGAGAAGGAGGTGGATAAAATGGCTTTATATTTAGCTGATGGAATCGAAGAAGGACGTTTAGATTACGCTGCGGTATTCTCTATTCCAAAGTACCTTCCATTGAAGGACACGGTTGACGCAATCTTGATTGCGGATGGTTTCCAAGACAAGATCGTACCAGTGGCCTAATCACAATAGGGGCAAAGTAAAGGGCCGAAAGGCTTTTTTTCTTTGCCCTTCTACATACGGGTAGCAAGAAAGGGGGAGGACAGTTGGATAATGTACGCTATATTGCCGCGGCGATGGGTGCCGCCTTAGCCTGGTTAGTTGGAGGGCTCGACTATCTTTTTCAAGTGTTAGTTATTTTCATCGTGATTGACTACGCATCTGGAGTAGCAGCCGCGTGGATTAAAGGAATACTCAGTAGCTCGCGAGGTCTCCAAGGTATTGCCAAAAAAACATTTATTATTGCATTGGTCGTTGTTGCTGACAAAATTGATCTTATGCTCGGCGGATCAGACTTTTGGCGAAATGCTGTTCTTTGGGGCCTCATAGTAAATGAGACTTTCAGCATATTTGAAAACGGAGGCCGCATGGGAGTGAGGATTCCAAAAGTATTTTACAAAGCATTAGAAGTACTTCAGGATAAGAGTCCAGCAGGGAAGGAGGAAAATCCAAGTGGGCGATAAAATATATGACCTGATCTTCGACCCCGGACATGGCGGCGCGGATCCGGGAGCTGTTGGCCCTACGACGAAGGAAAAGGATAATGCTTTAGTGTTGGTCAAGAAAACGGCAGTAATCCTAGAAGCCACTGACCGCTTCAGGGTAAAGTTCACCAGGACCACGGACAAAGACTTCTGCGCACCAGCGCCATTCAACGTTGACCTCGACTTAAAGAATCGGGTAAAAGTGGCTAACACCCTGGGTGGAGATGCATTCTATTCCTTTCACAATAACTCGGCTGCAGTTAAGGCATATGGCAACGAGGTTTATGCACTCTCGGCCGGCGGCGAAGGAGAGAAGATTGCAAAAGCCATCCGGGCAAGAATGGCTCTGCTGGGTATGGTAGACCGAGGAGTTAAATATGCAAATTGGTATGTCCTAAAGTGGACAGAGATGCCGGCCGTGCTCATTGAGTACGGTTTTATTAATTCTGAAGAAGCTGTGATCTTGGCCAAACTAGATCAGGCTGCGCTGGCTATAGCTCAGGGGATTGGGGATCATTTTGGTGTGAGTGTCGAAGCGCCAAGAAAGGAGGGAGAAAACGTGTTCGATCATGCCGTGGTTTATTTTACTGATACTGATTTTTCAAGCGCTCGAATAATATCGAGAAAGCTAGGCGGCTGTGCGATGTATTGTCGAGATGGCAACAATGCCAATATCCACAAAGACATTGAGAATTGTAAGCATCCTGTAATTGTTGGCGGGGCTGAACTTAATATCCCAGGAGCTACTAATTGCTGCGGTACTGGTGCTCCGGAGACGGCTATCTTGGCTGCCCGATATGCTCAAACACTGTAGGCGAAATTGGCAAGCGCTTGCCAATTTAAAAAAGGGAGGAAACTAAAGTGGAAGTTTTTATATCTACTCTCCAGAATTACTGGGGGATAATCCTGTTTGCGCTATGCTTCGTGATCTATCTAATTACCCAGGGACGGTCCAAGGCAAAACAGATCATCCTGTCGCTGATGTTAAGAGCTGAGAAGGAAGCTGAGGCGCTGCTGCTTAAAAACGAAGATCAGAAGTTTATGTTCGTTGTCGACTATGGATATCAACTACTCCCTGCTAGAGTAAAATTATTTATTACTTACAAGATGTTTACTGAGATGGCCAATTCACTTTATGCTAGTGCTAAAAATTATTTAACTGGATTAAATAAGAATAAGCCTAAGCAGGAAGAGCTCCAAGAAAGTAAAATAACGGATCCTGGATAAGTACAAATTGACATAGCGAAAGCCTCTCTCCTTATTGGAGGGGGCTTTTTTTGCGTTATAGACAAGTTTCACCTTACTTCGCAAGGAGGATGTGAGATGATTAGGTGATTTGAATTAATTCAGAATTGTAGATATCGAGATAATTTTAAATAAATATAAAGGAGCTGTATGGTATGATAGAGGGTAATAAGGCACCCGTTATAACCTTTATTAATATGAAAGGTGGGGTTGGAAAGACAACCTTGTGCATAGGTATTGGGGAATATTTAGCAAATGAGTTAGAAAAAAAGGTTCTAATTATTGATATAGATCCACAGTTTAATGCTACCCAATCTTTACTCGACAAGTATGAATTAGTAGACGAATATCTATCTACTTTTCGTAAAGAAAAAACTATTCGGAAACTGTTTGCAACTACTACGGATGTGTACCAAAGGAATGCTCATATAGGAAAAGAAGAAGTTATTCATGAATTTAACGATAATTTACATATGGTCTTTGGGGATATTAACTTGATCTTTGATAATAACACAATGGATAATACTAGGATTAAACGAGTACTGAAATTCATTAAAAGTAATTCATTAAAGGATGACTATGATTACATACTAATTGATTCTCCTCCAACTATATCAATATATACAGATGCTTCAATAGTTGCTTCAGATTACTATATAGTTCCAGTTAAAATCGACAAATATTCGATTTTAGGTCTAACAAATCTCACAAATGTAATTGGTAATTTAAAGGCAGATGCAGAATTGAATATTAAGCCACTTGGTGTAATATACACTAACCTAGATGATAAATTAACCAAGAAAACTCAAACATTAAAAGATGAATTTGAAAAAGTAGAGAACATAGGGGAATTATACGTTTTTCAAAATGGAACAACTTATGTTAGAGATTTGCAAGTTGGGCTACAAGGTAATATATCATCGCATTACAAAAAATCGAAAGATGATATAGCACTTATCTGCGAGGAAATGGAAACGATATTAAGGAGTGAGGTATAGTGCTGATTGAAAATGAAAATGATTTTAGAAACAGATTGATTGAATTAAATAGGAAAAAAAATAGTATTGAGATGGTTATTGGAACCAATTTAACTATTATATTTTCAAAAGTAATTTTTAAAAAGAATTCTGATATTGAAGACTATTTAAATAAAGTCTTTGAAACGAATTATTTACCGTATGTAATGAAATCTAGGAGCCTAATAGGGGCTAGACTTACTAGAACAATCTACAATTATGATAAGGAAAGTTTGAACATAATGCTTAAAAGGCTATTTGATTATTTCGATTTCAACCAAGAAAACAAAGGTCAACCAGAAATAAGTAAAGAAAAACCATCAATTTCAAAGTGGATACAAGGTATTAAGAATGGACAATAGTATACTCACACACGATCCATTCAATGTTAAAAATGCGTTAGATACATTTAGGGAAGAATTTAAGGATATAAGGAATGAAGGATTAGTTAATACTTTCATATCTATTTTGAAAAAAGTAATTTTCTTTAATCTTACAATCAAGGAATCAAATTTACATAACACACGTTATTTTAACAGCATAATTTACGATGCGCTAAATGCGATAATTTCTATTTGTAAAGGTAATGAAAGATATTGCTACTTTGATATCAGATCTCTAATTGAGAATAGTCTTCGTGTTTCCTTACGGTTAGAAGATAATGATGAGATGAGTGTCACAAGTTTATTTTATAGGTTCAATGAATCAGGACTAGGTAATTATCAATTAATTAAGAACTATTATTCCTTAGCATGTGATTATGTACATAATAACAGCAGGGCTGATTTACCTGTAACTAGTAGTTATGTAGAATTGAAAAACAGTCATTCATCGGAAGAGAGGATGCTTCAGAGAAGTAGAGATTTACTACAGTTAATTTCAGAAATAACTTATATTGTTTTAGTGGTTTATAATGATGAAGTCAATCATATCTTTTATCGGAAAAGTACGTCTTTAAAATTTCTTGTATCTGAAAGGATATATAAACGAATAAGTGAATTGGACAATTTGAAACAGGAAGCTTAAAGGGGAACACTATGAAATCTACATAACTCCATCACCGTCCTAGCACACTTATGACTCTCATCTCAAACGATGGGAGTTTTTATTTTTCAAGACAAGTTTCCCCTTACTTCGCGAGGTAGTTATGAAATAATAGTCTTACCCCTCCTGCGGGTTTGGTCAGAAAGGCCAGCACGGTACCAAATGATAAAAAGATGGGATATCCTAGGTGTAATAATCGCCACTATTGCTCTTATTGTTGAACTGTTTAAGTAATTTTACTTAAAGGGGAAGTTGGAACTCATGGTAAGTGGTTACAGTCAAATCGCGAGTAGGCCGAGGAGTGATGACCTTATGTGGCGGGTGATTAACTTGACCTTTCTCGGGGAGACAAAGCGAAGATAGCTGTAATTTACTTTCCAGTCCAACTCCTTATGTGATACAATATTGTTGGCGATTACCCGTATGGAATCCCAACTAGTTAATCGTGTTGGGGCTGATGTCTCTAGTTATCGCAATTGACGGTCAGTTGTTCCATTTCTACTTTAGTTTTAGCTTGATAATTCGGTGCTTGATAAGGCTCGGTAACCTAACAAGGGTCGATTACTATCAGCTAGTGTAAAGTAGCTGGGTTGTGCTAAAGTTGCGCAAATGCGATAAGAGACAGCAGAAACGCTTAGGATTCATCACCCTAGGCGTTTTTTCTTTTATAATTTAAAAAACAAAAACAAGGAGCTAATCCCATGAAAATCTACTCAACCCCCATCGAAGTCCTAGCTCACTTCGAAGAAAACGGCACACCGCATCCACTCCGGATAAAAATCAACGGTAAAGAGCTCCGGATCGAGCAGGTCCTCTCCACGATAGAGGAAAAGCTGGCTGGCAATCGCATGCTCGTTTTCCGATGTCAGAGTGAGATCAAAGGCGAGCTCAGGCCATTTGAGATTAAGTTTGAGATGGGCACCTGCAAGTGGTTTCTATGGAAGATGTAGATGTAAGACTCAAGCTAAACCGCTTAATTCCCTGCTCTTTATTCGACAAAACCTTACCTTTTCTATCCGTTGATAAAATCGCTACATAGTACTAAAATAGCCAAGTGTGCAATTATAGTCTGAAACGAGGTTTTCGCGGGTGAAACTCACGGTCTCTGAGCAAATCGAAGAATTAAGATTACAGATGCAAAAGATTGCTTTAGATAAAGAACTTACAGATCCCAGAGTAGTAATGCGTTGATTAACAAAAGTTTTACGTGGGCCAAAGAAGAAGAAAGACGTTGTACAAGGGAGAGCAATAGAGCTCTCCCTTTTTTGTGATTCTTCTTGTGGAGTTGCAGGCATTATTTCTCCAAGAAGCTCTGCTATCATCTCCAAAGTAGTGAGTCAGTAAGCTGGTATGTTTTGTCTGTGCGCCCCCGAATAATAATATAATTCTGGGCAAGATATCGCTCAACTAGGTTTCTCCTTTTCGGCTCTCATCGGTAACGGCGGGGGCTTTTTTGTTTTTAAAGATCTGCACCTACCTGGACGTGGGAGTGGGGGAGCTGCTGGAGCATAAAAAAGACGACGGCAATCAGTAGTCGGCGCTTGTCACACATCCTGGACAGGGACATATAGTGTAGTGTGGGAGTGAGGAAAATATTTTTTGTGATAAGCAGAAACCCGGTGTGGCGAGCCGGGCTTCTGCTTTTAAGGAGAGCTTTATTGCTCTCCTTTTTGGTCCCCTCAGCTCAGGCGAATCGTAGGGCTAAACGTGTGGCGAATCGTTAATCCGTCTATTAGCCTGCTTGATGGAATATACGAGAACGCCGAACCCCTTGTGACGCAGGGCCTAGAACCCTCTCAAAAAGCCTCGACAATTGTATATATCTTTACTGTGAATATAATACACTTTTTATCTTAATTACCCCATAAACTAAGCCCCCAGCGACAGCGACTGGGGGCGGTAGTTATTTATCAGGCCTTGTATTTCTCCTTGACTAAGGCCGACAACAAATCAGTAATTACCTGCAGCTGTAAATCCTGTTTCTCATTAGCCTCCCTGACGCCGTTCCGGACAGCTAGCCTGATGATTGTATATAAGACAAGGGCTGCAATTCCCAGGACAATTAAATTTGCAAAGAAAAATCCTGTTGCTCCTGCTATCGTAATCGCCTCCTTATGAAAAGCCCTCGGCGGGTGTGCCGGGGGGCCGTTTAGGTTTAATCGTTCTGAGATATTATACTTATCGTTTGGGTTTTATAGTCTGATTTTCCGGTAACATTCTGAAGTACTAACCCTCCGAAACCATTCTTAGCCCGGTAAGTCATTTTGATTATCAGGTGATCTCCTTTATCCCAGTATACTGTTTCAACATGATCAAAACTTTTCGGATCATTTAGGTTATCCTTAAGCAAGCTTACTAAATGCCTATTTGAGCCATCCCATGCGCTAAATTGGCCATCCACCCACGCCTTATAATCTGCTTGCGCATCGGCAATAGCCTTAGCTTCGGCTGCGGCCTTTTCCTCTGCTGCTTTAGCCTCAGCTTTCCTTTTCTCTTCCGTGGCTTCTTCATTAGATAACCTTGCAAAATCAGCGCTAATATCTACAACTTCGGCATTAGACAACTTCTTATACTTCTCTTTAATTTCTGCAAATTGTTTTAACTGTTGTTCATTAAAAGTATTGTATGCTTTCTTTAATAATTCCTTATCAGCGTCTGAAATTTGTGCGGCTGCTTTTTCTTTAGCCAACTTAGCCTCAGCATCAGCCTTTTCTTTAGCTTCGTTTGCTTCCTTAGCCTCCGCTTCCTTTGCCTTTAATTCAGCATCATCTTTTTCTTGTGCGATTTGCTCGGGTGTTTTCTCGAGTGCTGTAGCTGTTGTTAGGGTAGTAGGCTTGGGTTCATCTCCAAAAATCATACCAATTGCAATAAGCGCAATAAAGATGTACCCAACGGTAGCGATTATTTTTTTCCAGATCTTGCCTGATCTGAAACCGGGGATTTTGCTCATAAATAATCTCTCTCCTTAATTAAATTCATAAATAACAGTTTACTACCCAATTATTGTTTTTCCTGCCATTCGACATTCTTAATTGTTTTACGACTAATTACAAACTGGTCATTAACATGGTCGCTTACTTGATCGTTTACTGGGTCGCTAATACGACCAATGTACAAGCCAAAACTCGCTAAAATCAAGCAAATATTTTCAGAAAGAGAGGGTAAGGGGGAGAGAATTAAGGGATACCCAAGGGACAAGGAGTGGGGAAGGGAGAGATTTTTATAAAAAACTCATAGGATCGACGGTTGTGCCGTTTTTCCTTATCTCGAAATGTAAATGAGGTCCCGACGATCTCCCGGTACTCCCGCAGCTCCCGATCTCCTTCCCTGATAACACTGGCCATCCTGGCTTTACTGCGATACCTTTTAGATGAGCATAGACCGATTGCATTCCTTTTTCGTGATCTACGATGACCACATTGCCATAGATATCATGCCAACCAACGTGCGAAACATCTCCTTCCCGAGTAGCTTTAACAGACGTCCCCTCGGGAGCTGCTATGTCGATACCATGATGTAATTCACCTTTGTAGCCTTGCGTTATCTCTCCTTTCATAGGTATCTCCCACTGCACTTGACCTATACTAGCAACTCTATCGGCTGTTTGTTGGAGAGAGTCAACCCTTGCTGACCATCGCTTGATCACTGGGGTAAAGTCCTGCATAGTAGTCAGTAATCCTAACATGACAGTAACTACAACGATCATGTTGGCTATCTGTTTGCGTTCCACAGCTATACATATACAATAAGCGACGAACCCGGATACAGCTATAAGTAGGAGATCGGCAATCCACTTTCCCATTACTCACATCTTCCCGGATGTGAAATCAAAAAACTTTTCAAGCAATTGCCAAGCAACAGTTAACATGGAAAGGATCGCTACTATAGTTGTTACTGTTTTAAGCATTGCGCCAATTTGCCCTTTATTAACTGCTCCTAAAATTAATTCCCCCAGCCACGAACCTACACCGAGCATTACAAGTACGATAATCACAAAGCCTGGTCTACCGAACCCGAATACTTGGACTGCTGCTTCTGCCATTTAGACATTCCTCCTTCACAGTATTTAGGCTAAATACCTGGAATTCAAGGTTACTTGAGTTTGCTTTAACAATACGTTTCTCAAGTTTTTTGACATTGCCCGTTGTTACTACACGAATGACAGGGAAGCGTTTCGCCAATGGGACCCACCATTGATCAAGGTATGCTCCTGAGCTGAAGTATTCGCAATATCTCTTTACCTTATCGCCGAAATCGTGCCCACTCTCTGCGATATCCATCTCCGCATAAAAAAACGTAAATCTGTCAGACCAGGTGCTTTTAATACCGATAAAAGCGTCGGGACGAAGTATTTTGTAAGTAACTTCACGGTCGAAGCTGTGCAGAGACAGTGATTCGTTGAGCGACAGCCTTACCCATGTATAAATCCAACTAACCCCTAAAACGTGCTCTAATTGACCGGGTTTTTTATTTGAGTAGTAATAGTAGGGTTCGTCGATAGAAATCCTCTCACGCCTAATTCTACCCGCCTCGGTAAGCTTTTTTAGCCTGCGTTGAACGATCCTGAGGCAAGTACCTGGGAAGAGTAGCAGTCTTATTTGATCTGTACTGAGTGCGCCCTGGGATTCTAAGAGTCTAAACAATTCCTTATCTCGGCGGGAGCATTTTGCGTGGTTGCTTAATTGCAATGGGATTCACCACCTTACATGTATTGCTCTTATCGTAGAGTTTTATGGCCTCCTCGGGGTCTAGGAATAAAGTCTGTACCTCCATCATCTCTAGTCCGCACTTGTAAATCGCCCTGCCTTTGATTGCTGGGAGATTAGCGGCATCGTCACAATCGATAATCATACGACTGTTAATCGCATCGGCTACCACAAAACTCAAACGTCCATAAAACATTGCCTTCATATCCCCGAACTTTTCAAACGTCTTACTCGATGGCCTTTGAGTGGCGGCTATTACGTGGATCCCGACAAACCTTCCCATCCGCAAAAGTCTCCATAGATCATTCTGTACATCCTCTGGTAGATCAGCCCACTCGTCAACGATTAGAACGATGAATCCCATTTCATATCTCTTCTTTAGATACTTTTGGATCTTAACGCAATTGGCGGCCTTGAGTATCTTTTTGCGCTTATCGAGTTCTTCGTTAAGCTTCTCTAATAATTCGCCGACATCTCCCATCTCATCGACTACCAAGGCCCGACCCTCAAGGTAAGCAAACTCTGTACTCTTTGGATCCACGATGATCATAAAGGTTTCCGGTCGATAGAGCAGGATGGAGTTAGCGAATACATGCAGCTCGTTAGATTTACCAAAGTTTGTTTCCCCGCCAGTGAAGAAGTGAGGGTATTCAGTTAGATCCCTAACGATCAAACCTTTTGCAGACATCCCAATGGGTAGAGGGAGATACATATCGTCGTATTTCGTGGGATCATATAAGCTGTACGGATAGTTCTTCTTTAGCTCCTCGGCCATAACTTCCATGGTAACAGCCTTACCGCGTTTTTCGATATGAACGGATCCGCCGGTTGCATCGCTGAATAGATTAGATTTTTTCTTGAATTCAGCGAACCCAGTACCCGGAGGAAGATGGATAGTAAACTTCCATACATCGCCTTCCTTGGACTTATTCATAATAAGGGGCTTGAGTTCGTCCTTGGAATATAGAGCGTCTATGACATCCTGCACTGCCGCGTGAGCATCGTTTCCTTTGCGATGGAGCCAAAGAGACTTAATACTGTCCCTGACTTCCTCAATAACGTTCTGTTGTTGCCTTGCCAATGAGCACACCCCTTTCGACTAATACTTTGCGGAGTCCGTCCCGGATCATATCGGCCATTTCTCCCTCCTCGAGTTTAAGATGTTCAACTGCTTGCCGGATGTCTTTATCACGTTTACGGATCCTCGCCTTGAGAATTAATGTGTTGGCCATAATTGTGCACCTCCTGTACTTCAGATGGGGTTCATGCGTGATTCACTTGTGTCACAAATTACCTGTTGAAAATATATGTGCGTTCATACATCATTATGTATGAACGCACATCAAATAAAATAAAAAAGTATTCCCAGCGCTAATAATCTGGGAATACGTACTCAATAGATTTGTTTAAGCCCCTTGCAATCTTGGCTGCGGTCTTTAACTCAATGTCTTCCTTTTTACCATTTGCTATTCTGTTGATTTCAGGCTGAGCAACCCCACATAGTTCAGCAAGTTGTCTTTGGGTCATTGGTTTAACATTAGCTAACTTATTCTCAGCTAGGATTTCTTTAATTCTATTCATTCGTATCACCACAGGAAATATATTCCATAAACCTTTTCGAAAATCCTGCTCAATGGAAATAGTTTGGCCATAAATAATCTACTTTTTCATCAACAGCTGCAGCAATGTCTTGGGCCGTAGATAATAGAAGATCCTTTCCATTCATGATTTGAGATATATGGGATTGAGAGTAACCCGTTCTTTTAGAAACAATTTCTTGTGATAGGCCTTTTCTAATAATAACATCATAAAGCCTGCAAACCTTATGTCGCTTATTTCTCCTCAAATTCATCACCGACGTAAACTTTCGGCAATTATAGGCTGTTTCCTTTGATTTTAAAGGCTGTGGATAAACTATATATTTTAGTTAATAAATTGTGTCGATTTTATGTTATATTTAGCGCAAAAAAGGTACTTCTTTAAGGAGTCCATCCTGCCTATTTCGACATGGCCTAGGTTGTAAACTTATAGGTATCAACAAGGGAATGACAAAATGGTTGGAGATTTAATTGCTGAATTGCGGAAAGGAAAAAAATGGACTCAAAAAGACCTAGCTGACGCTGTTAATCTGAGTAAGAGTTATATTGCAGCTATAGAGGAAGGGAGGATAAGGCCTAAGATAAAAACATTAGCACTTATCGCGAAATGTCTAGATGTTGAGTTAGAATTACTATTGAGAGAGTGATTAAAGAAAACCTTCGACAAATTACCCCTTGTGACAAAATAGAACATGTGTTCTAATAATAAAAGAATATACGTTCTGGAGGGGGGATTAAATATGGGAATTCAGGATCTGGCCAAGGATGAATATGATCATGCCTATGAAGACGAAGTGTATTTAGACACAGACTTAGTGGATGCGCTTATTGAAGTTAAGGTCAGTATTGACGGTGGAGTGACGTGGTCTAGGCGGAGGATTAACCTTGGAGGTGACATCGACGAATCAGGGCTTAAGGTGGGAGAAGTATTCCAGATAAATGGCGAAAAGTATAAGGTGTTAGAGGGAGATTTCGGGCTATGTATTGAGTTATCAAATAAGCCCAGTAAAACAAAGGTAAATAAATAAGGAAGCCCGTGCACCCTCCCCAGGATCCGACGGACTTCCTCGTCAAAAACAACCTTTAAAAAGGAGTCTTTGTAATTCAATTATCTTAGAAAATGCAAATAACTACAAGTGGCAATTCAAAAAAATGGCGTAAAACGCATCACTGAGGAGAAGGGATTATGTTTCAAATTACACTGAGAACTGCAAGGGAATCTTGTGGATATTCGGAAAGCGAAGTCGCGGCTCATTGTGGTATCACAATAAAAGCACTTAAAAAATATGAAAGAAATTCAGCATTGATACCAGTTGAGGTGATTAATAAATTAAACCTTCTATATAGTGTACCGCTAGTTTTAATTTTCATTGGAACTGAAGCTAAGTGCGTTATGAGCAACAGGAAAAATGCAAAGAAAAAATAAGAGGGTCAAAAGAGGGTCAAAATATAAAAACGAAGGGATTGCCAACAGCGGCAATCCCTTTAATATCAAGTGGTCGGGGCGACGGGATTCGAACCCACGGCCTCTTGGTCCCGAACCAAGCACGCTACCAAACTGCGCCACGCCCCGTATATTTAAGAACGACTATCATATTAACAAATCACTGTTGACCTGTCAACATCTTCTTATAATCTCAGATTATTCGGGGATTAGCGTACAAAGTTTGATAAAGATCAAGAAAATGAATGGTTATTCATTGTAAATTTCTAGATGTTATTATAGAATAAACTTAGATGTTGTAAGTCTAGATAAAATAATCCCTAAATTTAATAGTTGGAATAATGAGATATGTATGTTGTTAGTTCCCCTTTGGATTGCTAGAGGTTTTATTTTGAGATATACTTTATACAAGAAATATACATATGTTTCCAATGCGACAGAATATGAGGGAGAGAAGAAAATTGAGGAAAATAGGGATTGTTATGGACTCTACAGGATATTTACCGAAGGATATCCTAGAACAATTTCAAATTCGTGTTATACCCCTTAACGTTAATATCGGGAACGAGACCTTTGCTGAGACGGAATTAACTAATCAGATCTATTTTGAGAAATTAAGTCACATTTCGGGCCTTTCGACAACCTCTCAACCTTCTGTGGGCAACTTTCTAGAAATTTATGAATCTCTTTTTTCAGAAGGCGTTGAGGATATTGTAAGTATCCATTTATCAGCAGCAATTAGTGGAACATTGCATTCAGCTCAAATGGCTAAAGACCTAGCCTCTCGCCCCAATATCCATATCTTTGATTCTAGATCATCTGCTCTAGGGCTTGGCGTTTTGGCCTGGGCTGCAGCCGAATGGGCACATCAAGGACATAATGCTTTAGAGATTATGAGGGATTTACAAATTCTTGTTCAACAGACTGAACTCTATTTTATAGTGGACACCCTAGATAACCTTAGAAAAGGTGGACGAATAGGTGGTGCGTCTGCTTTAGTAGGAACTTTACTGCAAATTAAACCGATCCTTTATTTTAATAAAGAGGGTCAAATTGACGTGTTTGACAAAGTGCGTTCAAGATCAAGGGCTTGGCAACGTGTACTTGACGAGTTACTTAGAGCTTTATCAACGGGAAAACATTATAGAATTTGTGTTATGCATGTCAATATACCTCAAGAGGGTTTAGTATTACTAAATGAACTTCAGGTTCGTTTTCCGGAGCATGAAATTCGTCTATTTGAAGCGGGGCCAGTGATTGCAACTCATGTTGGAGCAGGGGCTTTTGGTCTCACATTTCATCCGTGGCCTATACCCTAAATTTCGGTGATAATACGTTAATGTCTGATTAGAATAGTTAATATTGTCATTAGAAAAACTAAACATGTTTAAGCAGGAATTGAAAGCTATATTTAATAATAAAAGATTTATGTTATAAACCCAAATCTAAGAATAGTGTTAATTGTCTTTAATAGCGAATAGGAATAATAATATAGCACGACTTTACAACAATTGTGAAAGGAGTGTAAATTCAAAATATACTGAAAATTAAATATCTTTATTATTTTGGTGATAAGTATCTTTAATCTTATAATTTCAAAATAATAGGCTAAAAATAAAAAATATATTCAGAAAGTTTGAAGGATTTAGCGAAGAAAAAAAGAATATATAATTAATAAATTCGCAAGATTATGATATAAGTCAATATTTAAACCGGGAGAAGGGGTGGAGGTTCGTTGAAAATAGCAATTTCTGGCAAAGGTGGTGTCGGTAAAACTACGTTTGCCGCAAATTTTGCCCAGTGGCTCTCAAAGAGAGATATAACGGTTTTGGCAGTGGATGCTGACCCGGATGCTAGTTTAGGGACAGTCCTGGGAATTTCTGAGGATGTTCTCGCGAATCTTAAGCCAATTGTTGACATGAAGCAATTAATTGAAGAGCGTATGGGAGGGAGTGGAACCTACTATCCCCTTAATCCTAATGTTGACGATATATTGGATGACTACAGTATCCCACTGGGAGCTCTCAGGTTTTTTCGTATGGGTAACATAAAAGGAGGGGGGACCTCTTGCTATTGTAAGGAAAACAGCTTTCTCCAAGCCTTAGTTAATTCACTCATCCTCGGAGAAACCGATACGGTTATTTTAGATATGGGTGCGGGAATTGAACAACTTACTAGGGGAACAGCATTAGGTGTTGATGTTCTGGTCATTGTCACTGAACCGTCAAAAGTAAGCGTACAAACTGTAAATGTTATTCAAAAGCTAGCTGCAGAATTAGGAATTCCTCGTATTGTTGTCGTTGGTAATAAAGTTCGTAATTCTAAAGATGAAAAGTTTCTTAGAGACCACTTTCCTACAGAACAGCTTATTGGCATAATCCCTTACAGTGATGAGCTGTTGGAAATGTCCTTAAATACAGGTAGTGTTCAATTACCTGGTGGGTCTCTGGGAGTTGAGCTCAATACAATTTATCAAAGAATTGTTGATGAAGGGAGATGACAGAGGTTTTCGTAGTAGAGATGTGAGTATTTGTATGAGACAAGATCTTAATAAAGAGGAGGGTGTAATATGCCTAGATATCGGGATTTAACCCATACCGCCCGACCATCCGACGCACCACGAGTCGTTGATCCTAAGAATCCCATTCGCACAACTGACCCCGGTGCCCTGCAAATGTTGGAAATGATTAAGGATAAACAAATTGAAACGGTCTACGATAGGGTAGTTGCTCAACAACCTCAGTGTGCCTTTGGATATAAAGGGATATGTTGCCGTATTTGTCTCGCTGGGCCTTGTCGGGTAAAAAAAGAAGATGGTCCTGGCAGTAGAGGTATCTGCGGAGCAACGGCCTATACCATTGTTTCTCGAAATGTTGTTCGAATGATTGCTGGAGGAGCTGCTTCTCACTCTGAGCATGCACGCCATATTTTGCACACTGCTCATGCCTTGGTCGAAGGACATGCCTCGGATTATGATATTAAGTCATCAGCAAAACTTCATGAAATTGCTGGAAAATTAGGGGTTGAAACACTAAATCGTGAAGACAAGGAAATTCTTAAAGATGTAGTGGGAATTGGATATGCCGATTTTGGTCGCTACCAAGATCGTCCACTTGCTTTCTTAGACTGCTTAATCACAGCAGGTCGACGTAATAAATTCAAACATACTAATATTATGCCAAGGTCCATTGATGGCACTGTCACTGAAATTATTGCTCAAACCGCCATGGGAGTTGACGCTGATCCTGTTAATATTATCTTTGGTGGACTTAAAGCCTCGCTAAGTGACTTAGGCGGATCATATATGGGCTCCACTATGAGTGATGTATTGTTCGGAATTCCTGAGCCTATCGTTTCAGAGGCTAATTTGGGAGTCATTAACCCCAAAATGGTCAATATTGCGGTTCACGGACACAACCCGGTTTTAAGTGAAATGGTTGTTGCTGCAGCCCGTGCTATGAAAGAGGATGCCAAGAAAGCTGGAGCTGAAGGTGTTAACATTGTTGGTATTTGTTGTACCGGTAATGAGTTGCTCATGCGCGAAGGGGTTTACCTGGCAACATCTTCTGCTTCTCAGGAAATGGCCATCTTAACCGGAGCCTTAGATGCAATGGTCGTTGATATCCAATGTATCTATCCTTCTGTACAAACCCTTGCCGAGTGTTTTCATACCAAGGTTATAACCACAGAGTTTATTATGAAGATACCTGGTGCTCAACACATTGCGTTTGATACGGATACTGCTATGGACGATGCTAAGAAGCTAATTCGAATAGCTATTGAAGCTTATGGTAAACGAGATCCTAAAAAAATTGCCATTCCTTCTGAAAAACACCAGCTTGTCGCTGGCTTCAGTCGTGAAGTGTTGACAGATTTATTTGCGAAAATCAACCCAGAGCGTCCAATATCTGTACTGACTGATGCTATTCAGAGCGGACAACTCAAAGGAGTTGCTTTCATCATTGGATGTAACAACCTCAAACGTTTTCAAGATGAGTCCCATATTACAATTTTAAAAGAGCTCGTTAAAAATGATGTGCTTGTTATCACCGGCGGCTGTTCCGCGGGTGCGTATGCTAAATTTGGTTTTATGTCGCCCTTAGCGGTTGATGCTTATGCTGGTGAAGGACTTAAATCATTCTTTAAAACCCTGGAAGAGGCTAATCCGCAATTGTCAACACGCCTACCTTTAGTCTTCCATGTTGGATCTTGTGTAGATTACACCCGTGGTATCGAAGTACTAGTAGCTATGGCTAATGAGCTTGGAGTAGATACACCTAAAGTTCCGTTCGTAGTTTCTGCTCCAGAAGCTATGCATGAAAAAGCTGTTGCGATCGGTTCTTACTGCGTCACTATGGGAATACCTGTTCATGTAGGTTCGATGCCTCCTGTTGAAGGAAGCGACCTTGTCTATGGTATTACGACTCAAATTGCCCATGACGTATTCGGTGGTAATTTTATTCTAGAAGTAGATCCTGTCATTGGTGCAACAAAACTCTTAAATGCCTTAGAGTATAGGTCTTGGAAATTGGGTATTCACAAGCAAACAGCGGAGAAAAATGATACAGCATTAGCCCAAGGTTGGTAAGAAAGGAGGAATGTTTATGTCTATGGAGGAAATTTACGCAGACGCAATTAAGGATCCTAGTCATCAACCAAAAGCACTTTTACGTAGAGCGTTCGATGGTACCACTATTGCAATGACATATGCAGAAATCTTATTGAATCGTGCAATCAAAGATTTTGGTACACAACAAGACGTCGGCTATCCGGATACAGCCTATCACCTCCCAGTAATTACCTGCCTTTCCGGTGAAAAAGTAACAAAACTTGGTGAACTTGTTCCGATTCTAAACCGGATGCGCAGTCAAATTCGAACAGATCTCACCTTTGAAAACGCACGACTTTGGGGTGAATCTGTTCTTTATGCTGCAGAGATCATTGAAACACTTAATTATCTCCGTGGAGAGGAACCTAAAACTAAACCATGGACTGGATTCTTAGGTGACCCCATCGTTCGGAAACATGGAATTAAGATGGTAGACTGGACCATTCCTGGTGTTGCCGTTATTCTTGGACGCGCCAAAGATTCTCAAGCTGCCAAGAAAATCGTTGATAATCTCATGGGTAAAGGCTTCATGATCTTCCTATGTGATGAGGTCATTGAACAGCTGCTCGAAGTTAACGTAAAAATTGGTGAGGACTACATTGCTTTCCCTCTAGGAAACTTCACTCAAATTATTCATGCTGTAAACTATGCTTTCCGCGCAGGTCTTGCTTTCGGGGGAATTCCTGCAGGAGAACGTGAAAACCATCGTGATTATCAGCGTCGTCGGATTCGGGCTTTCGTCCTTAATCTAGGCGAACTGGATGATGTCAAAATAGCTGCTTCTATGGGTGCAATCTTCATGGGCTTCCCTGTCTTGACAGATCAAACTCTAAGCGATGATATGCAAATCCCTGATTGGTATATTTCTGAACCGGATTATGAGAAAATAGTTCCATTGGCCTTAGAAGTTCGTGGAATTAAATTGACCAACGTCGAGTTGCCGATCCCGGTTAACTTCGGACCAGCCTTTGAGGGCGAGACGATTCGTAAAGGGGATACCTACGTCGAATTTGGCGGCGGTCGTACAACTGCCTTCGAACTTGTGCAAATGGTTGGACCTGATAATATCGTTGACGGTCAGGTCACGGTTATAGGACCCGACATTGATACTGTTCCTGAGGGTACAAAACTTCCTTTGGGACTCAAAATCGATATATACGGACGAAAAATGCAGGCCGATTTTGAAGGGGTTTTTGAACGTCGAATCCATTATTTTGCAAACTATGGCGAAGGCGTTTGGCACGTGGCCCAACGTGATCTAATGTGGGTACGGATTTCTAAGGATGCCAGAGCAAAAGGTTTCTTAATGAAACACTTTGGAGAGCTGTTGATAGCTAAGTTAAAAGAGGAATTCCCAGCTATTATCGACCGTGTTGAAGTAACAATTATGCTTGACCAGGCTGCGGTGGAGGAAGGCCTCGTTCTTGCACGCGAACGTTATAGAGCTCGCGATGATCGCATGAGGAGCTTAACAGACGAATCTGTTGAAGACTTCTACTCCTGTTTGCTTTGTCAGTCCTTTGCTCCAAACCACGTTTGTATTGTTACTCCAGAACGGGTTGGCTTATGCGGCGCGGTGAGCTGGTTAGATGCTAAAGCATCTTATGAGATTGCACCAAATGGTCCAAACCAGCCAATTCCTAAAGGTCCAGCAATCGATGAGTATAAAGGTATGTGGCATAGTACGAACGAGTATTTGTACAAAGCTTCGAACAACACCTTGGAAGAGGTAAATCTCTATACCCTTATGGATAAACCCATGACCTCTTGCGGTTGCTTTGAGGCAATCATGGCCATCGTTCCTGAAGCTAACGGTCTCATGCTGACGACTCGTGAACACTCAGGGATGACCCCTTGTGGAATGACATTCTCCTCACTGGCAGGTACCTGCGGCGGTGGAATGCAAACCCCTGGCTTTATGGGAATTGGACGAACCTATCTTCTCAGTAAGAAATTCATCCCTGCTGATGGCGGGATTGCTCGTATTGTTTGGATGCCTAAAGAACTCAAAGAATTCATTCGTGAGGACTTTGTTCAACGCTCCATTGATGAAGGCTTAGGCGCAGATTTTATTGATAAAATTGCCGATGAGTCAGTCGGAGCCACTGTAGAAGAAATCCTACCTTTCCTTGAGGAAAACGGACATCCATGCTTTAATCTTGACCCTCTAATGTAACTATCACTGCAGACGCCAGGGCCCACTCCAAGGGCCTTGACAGTCTGCTCTTATTCTAGATCGATTAGAAAGGGGATTTAAAATGGCTCTTACAGGTTTAGAAATCTATAAACAAATGCCCAAGAAAAACTGCGGAGAGTGTGGAGTTCCAACTTGCCTGGCCTTTGCAATGGCATTGGCTTCGGGAAAAGCATCTTTAGACTCCTGTCCACATGTAACTGAAGCAGCGCGAGAGAACTTGGATTCTGCTGCAGCCCCCCCGATCAAGGCCATTAAGTTTGGTAAGGATTCTGTACTCGGAGATGAAACAGTTCTTTTCCGTCATGACAAAACATTCTACCACCCCACAACATTGCTTATCTATGTCTCTGATAGCCTAAGTGATGATGAATTAAATGCTAAAGTTCAGGAGATCAAGGGGTTAGAATTTGAGCGTGTCGGTCTTCAATATTCTATTGATGGTGTAGCTATCGTTCAAGAGTCAGGAGACGCTGGACGTTTTGCTAAAGTTGTCGCTACTGTAGCAGAAGCTACGGATAAATCGCTAGTTCTTCTAAGCAATGATCCAGAGGCTATGAAAGGGGCTCTTGCGCCATTAGCATCCCGTAAACCTCTAATTGGATCTGCAACAGCCGATAACTACGAAGCTATGGTCAACCTAGCTAAGGAAAATTCTGTTCCTGTTATCATTAAAGCAGAGGGATTAGATGCTCTGGAAGAACTCGTAGTTAAAGCTCAAGCTTTAGGCTATAAAGAATTCGTCTTGGATCCTGGTTCAAGAACTCCAGTAGATACCTTAGCGAATCTTACGCATATCCGCCGTTTAGCTATTAAGAAAAAGTTCAGACCCCTTGGTTTCCCTGTCATTGCTTTTACAACCAAGACAGAGCCAATGGAAGAAATTATGGAAGCCACTGTATATGTAGCTAAATATGCAAGTGCAGTTGTCTTAAAAACTAGTGCAAAAGCTCATATTTTGCCATTAATGACTTTGAGACAGAACATTTACACAGATCCCCAAAAACCTATTCAAGTGGAGCCCAAACTACATTCCGTCGGGGCGGTTGATGAAAACTCACCATTCTATATTACAACGAACTTCTCCCTTACCTATTATAGTGTCGAAGGTGAAGTTGAAACCTCTAAAGTCCCTAGCTATATCTTACCTATTGATACTGATGGCACTTCCGTTCTTACGGCTTATGCTGCTGGGAAGTTTGAACCGGAAAAAATTGTCGAAGCAATGAATGCCTGTGGTATAGCAGATAAGGTGAAACATCGTAACATTATTATTCCAGGCTATGTCGCTGTAATTTCAGGAAAACTATCTGAACTGTCCGGTTGGAAAGCTATTGTTGGACCACGTGAATCTAGTGGGATTGTTTCTTTCTCGAAATCTCTTACCTAAGTATTTAATAGTAGGGTTTTAATGTAATTACGCTTTGTCGTAGGTGAGAACGATGTTTTCATAGTATTCATCATACCAGATGGGATTTCTTGGTGAAAGTAAGGAAGTGAAAGCGATGTCCCAATTTCAAATTAAACTCATGCCCGAGAACCGTGTTATCGAAGCTGATCATGGTACATCCCTGCTTAACGTAGCTGCAAAAGCCGGTATTATGATAAAATCTGGGTGCGGTGGAAAGGGAACTTGCGGAGCTTGTAAAGTGAACGTTCTGAGTGGGGACCCAATAATAAATGGTACGGGAAACTTAACACCAGAGCAACTTTCCAAAGGACTTCGGCTAGCCTGTAAGACCTTGGTGCAAGGGGATATGACCATCGAAATACCTCCTGAGTCAAGGTTACAAGAACACCAAGTGTTATTGGGAGATGTCCCGAAAGGGCTCTTACAGGAAAGTGAACATGATTTACTCGAGAAGTTCGGGCGTCAACCCTTAGCACAGAAGCAGAGGATTTCACTTTCAGTACCCACTTTGACGGAAAACTCCAGTGATTGGTCTCGTCTTAGTATAGAACTCCGTCGCGTCTTAAAAACCGGAGATAAACCCATTCATATACCATTATCCGTTCTTAAGCATCTTCCTGACTCACTTCGCAAAGCTAATTGGGATGTATCTATCACCATGACAGATACTGAAGCTGGATTAACTATTACACACATTGAACAGGGCAACGATGTACCCCCTTATGGACTTGCTATTGATATAGGTACCACGACAGTTGTTGTTTACCTAATTAATCTTTTAACTGGAGAGATTGTTGATCAACAGGGTACTTACAATAAACAAGCAAAATATGGGGACGACGTAATCACTCGTATCGTATATGCAGTTGAAAGTGAGCAGAGCTTAATAGAGATCAGGGATGCTGTTCTAGAAACCATCAATGGCCTTCTGGATAAGATTCTTGCTCGCCAATCCTTAAGTAGTAAGGATATCGCTAGTGCGATGGTGGCTGGAAATACGACGATGACACAATTGTTCTTAGGTGTTAATCCACGCTATATTCGATTGGAACCCTATATTCCAACTATGACAAATGTTCCCTCATACACTGCTCGGGAAATTGGGCTGCATATGTTGCCGGAGGCACTAGTGCACTGTTATCCTTCAGTAGCAAGCTATGTGGGAGGAGACATTGTTGCTGGAACCCTGGTAACGGATTTAGCTAATGGGGAAGACATTATTCTCTTTATTGATATTGGAACGAATGGGGAGATTGTACTCGGCAACCAGGATTGGCTTGTTGCTTGTGCTTGTTCAGCAGGTCCGAGCTTTGAAGGTGGCGGTATTACCTTCGGTATGCGAGCTATGCCAGGGGCAATTGAACGGATCATTATCGATCCCGAGACCTTAGATGTATCCCTTAAAGTGATCAATAACCAGACTCCTGTTGGAATATGCGGATCGGGGCTTGTGGATTGTATAGCCAAGTTACTCAGTGCAGGTATCATAGACCGTGCTGGGAATTTCCAGTTAGGGCATAAGTCAGACTCACAGCGATTAAGAGCAACCGCTGATGATAAAGAGTTTGTCCTGGCTTGGGCTCATCAAGCCGGTGGAGAAAAAGATGTGGTCATCACTGAAAATGATGTCAAGAATGTTATTCGGGCCAAAGGTGCTATCTATGCTGGAATTCGATCCTTACTAAATATGGTTGCAGTGGATATTGAAATGATTAGCCGGATTGTCATTGCGGGCGGTTTTGGTAATTACCTTAATATTCATGACGCTGTTCAGATTGGACTGCTCCCAGACCTTGAACCAGAACGGTTTGAGTTTGTTGGGAATGCATCTGTAAAAGGTGCTCGTCTAGCCTTACTTTCTCAGAATGCCTGGCGGGAAGCAGAAGAATTAGGACGGAAAATGACCTATGTCGAGCTTTCAGTTGGGGTAACCTATATGGACGAATATATGGCTGCCTTATTTTTACCCCATACGGATATGACCCTATTTCCATCTTTTCAATAAACGTTATTATGGAGGTCAATTATGTCAAAATATATAGCAGTTGCTGGCAAAGGTGGAGTAGGAAAAACCACATTCACCGCTTTATTACTAAGGCAAATGGTTCGTCATAAGAAAGGGACTTCTATCCTCGCTGTTGATGCAGATCCCAATGCAAATCTTGGTGAAGCTTTGGGCTTAGAAGTTACATCCACTATATCGGAATTACTTGAACAGAGTAAAGATCCTAAAGCAATCCCCGAGGGAATGCCAAAAAATGTTTTTATCGAATACAAACTCCAACAATCGTTAGTTGAGTCAAAAGATATCGATCTACTTGTCATGGGAGGACCTCAGGGAGCTGGGTGTTATTGCTATCCAAATGACATCTTGCGCAAACATCTTCAGGACATTGGAGAAAACTATGACTTCGTCGCAGTGGATTCTGAAGCGGGATTGGAACATATCAGTCGTCGTACAATCCCCCGGGTTGAAGTAATGTTTGTAATCAGTGATTCTTCCGCACGTGGAATTCGTTCAGCAGGAAGAGTCCACGATCTTATTCGAGGGCTAAAGTCTGCCGTCCAAACAGTTTATTTAATCGTAACTAAGAGTACCGAGGGAAGTATGGAATCCTTAAGAGAAGAAATCGAACGTACTGGTCTTACTGTTATAGGAGACATACCGTTAGATCCTTTAGTTGTGGAATATGACTTGGCAGGCAAACCATTATTTGATTTGCCAGATGATGCCGTCTCGGTCCAGGCAGTGGAAAGTATTCTGAACCGTGCCGGAATCTTTAACTAGAAAGGAGAGAAGTTCATGTCCGTAACGTTAGTGAAAGAAAAGTATTCCAGTAAGGTTGGAGAGGTAGTACTCGGAGCAACTGCTGAACAGGGAGGAACAAGAACCTCCACAATTACAGTTGGAGGAGACAGCGCCTTACCGTTTCTCCACTTTGAAGGGGAAACGAAGAATCGTCCAGTGATCGCTATGGAGGTCACTGACGTAGTACCCTCATGGCCTGACACCATCAAGAATCGAATTGGGGATGTGATCAATGATCCAGCCGCATGGGCTAAAAAATGCGTTGATGATTTTGGTGCAGACCTCATCTATCTCAAACTGGATGGTGCAGATCCCGAAGGAGAAAACCGTTCCCCTGAAGATTGTGCACGCATCGTTAAAGATGTCTTAGCAGCTGTTGGAGTACCCCTCATTGTAGAAGGGTGCGACGACGGTGAAAAGAATAATGAGATTATGGCAGTTATTGCTGAGGCTGCAGCAGGGGAAAACCTCTTAATAGGTATTGCTGAACAGGACAACTATAAGTCCATTACCGCTGCCGCAATGGTTCACAAGCATACTCTCATTGCTCGTTCACCACTTGATATTAATATCTGTAAACAGTTAAATATCTTGATCAATGAAATGGGACTACCCCTAAATAAAATTGTTATTGATCCTACAGTTGCTGGTCTTGGATTCGGAATTGAGTATGTTTATTCGATCATGGAGCGCGCACGACTAGGAGCCTTAGCAAATGACAAAATGCTCTCTATGCCAATTATTTGTACAGTCGGACATGAGGCTAATCGTTGCAAGGAAGCTTATGCGTCTGTAGAAGAGTTTCCTGGATGGGGGGATCTCGCAGATCGTAGTGTGCTATGGGAGGCAGTAACTGCTTCTGGCGTTCTTCAAGTTGGAGCCAGCATTCTTGTAATGCGTAACCCAGCTGCAGTAAGTATTGTCAAGAAAAACATTGCTGATATGATGGGCGATTAATCCTAAATAGAGCTTTATAGTATATCCGTAAAATTACCTTCATTTAGTAAATAATTTAATAAAATGGAAGGACGTGACCGAATGCTTATTTTTGGCGAACGGATTAACGGTATGTTTACTGATATTGGAGATGCACTCCGCAATAAAGACCCAAAAGCTATTCAATATTGGGCTGTAAAGCAACAAGAGGGAGGAGCCCACTACCTTGACGTAAATTCAGGCCCTGCAATTCCAACTCACGAAAGAGTCGAAGCTTATGAGTGGATGGTTAATGTTATCCAGGAAGTCTCAGAATTACCCCTCGTGTTAGACTCCACGAACTATGATGCAATCGAAGCAGGTCTAAAAGTTTGTAAGCGCCCAGCGATCATTAACTCTTGCCCTGCAGAACAAGTTAAGATTGAACGTGTTTTTCCAATGGCTATTCAATACAATGCTGGTATCATCGGTTTAACTATGGATAAAAAAGGGATTCCAAAAGATGCAGAAAATCGGGTTGCTTTTGCTATGGAATTAGTTGCTGCTGCTGATGAGTATGGCGTACCCATGGAAGATCTATACATCGATCCACTAATTCTCCCTGTAAATGTCGCACAGGAGCATGCACCTGAAGTACTAGAGTCCTTAAGACAGGTGAAAATGTTGGCAAATCCAGCACCTCGAACGGTTCTAGGATTATCGAATGTTTCGCAGAAATCTCCGGATCGTAACTTGATCAACCGGACCTATATGGCCATGGCTGTTGCATGCGGACTTGATGCCGCCATCATGGATGCTAATGATGATGACCTAGTAGACGTAGCAGCTACCACACAGATTCTTCTAAATAGAAGCATCTATGCTGACTCCTATCTGAAGGTTTTCCGCGCACGCTAAAATTGACATCGCTATAAATTAAAACAATATTGGGTTTGAAGATAAAGGTATGCTATTCAGACCCTATATAAACTATAAAAATAAGGATATACACCATTTACGGGTGATATCCTTATTTTATATAGTTAGGAAAATGTTAGAAATTATATCATACCTGCCTCTGGATAAGCATAGCTATCAACAGATATGTAATCTGGAGGTGGATTTTTTGGAGGCTTATTACCTTAATGATCCAAGAATTGAAGAGTGGGTAGAACAAATTATCGAAACAGTATTAACTTCTTGTTTATTAACAGGGACTGATTCAGATCAGGAATACCAAAAGGGATGCGAAATTGTCGAGAAACTGACAACACAATTACTGGGATTGTCTATGTTTCCATCACAATACCTAGCAGATGGACTTAGACAAATCCTAGATCAACAACTTCCTGACTCCCGTGTTATTAATAATTTTCCGACGTTTCAAGAGACAATGAATAAGATGCTGAACGAAGGTATGGTAAAAGTACTCAATAACAAAAAGGTGGATATTATAAGTTCCTTGGATCAGGATATTACAATGCCTGCCTTTGCCTCAATGGATCATAAAGACATTATTAAAAAGGACAATATTTGTGAGATCATTGAAGTAAATAAAGTTCAATTAGTAGATGTAGTAAGCGAAGTAAATGAGCTGGAGCGAGAATCTATTAGTTCGGATATTGACAGTTCGATAGATAGTGTAGTTGTAATGAATAGTTTTGATAAAGTCAGTCCGGTTCCTCATAAAGCGGAACGACTGAAAGATGTACTAAATTATATATTTCCTGATGCACCTATTCTGTGGAATACAACCTTACAGGGTGAAAGATTTTTAGCTCAAGTAGAAGATCTTCTCATCTGTCGTTTTGACCCTGCTTATCCTTGCCAGACGGAAAAGTTTGAAAAAGATGGCTGGAGAGTTATGTTGTGCCACGAAGAAGACCTAACTTATCCCCGTAGATTAGAAAGGAAAATCAAACATATTATGCGCAGAAGAAAAAATCTGAACCTCAGTTAATAATATCACTTATTTTTTTGCTAGAAAGTAGGATTTACTGTTTCAATGTCGAATTAAGAAAATATGAAGGAGCAGAATCTTGAGACATTTGAGCTATTGAAATGAGGAATAACATTGACAGACCAGTTGGGAGAAATATTAAAAAACACCCTCAAAGCGATCGAATCAGGAAAAGAAGAAATATTTTTTATTGCAGAAACATCCCGGACTGAGACGCATCGACTGATTAATGAACTCTCTCAGCTTAAAACAGATATTACGGAAATTATTTCACAAGTTGATTATCAAGAAAAATTAGAACGACGTTTGCGCCACCGACTTATGGAAGTTAATCGAGCGCATCAAGAACATACTAACAAACAAATGATGGAGGCTTATACTGAGGCTAAAGATGCCCAGGTTAAACTTCAACTATTGCAGCAAAAAGAAGTCCAATTGCGTAAGCGCCGAGATGATCTGGAACGATCTCTGGGTCAAATGCAGGTTACGATTGAACGGGCCCAAAATTTAATGACTCAAGTGGGCATGGCGATAAGTTTATTGCAAGGTGGAGTCGTTGAAGCTTTGCAAACTCAAAATCATGAACAACGACTAGAAATGGGTTTGCGTGTTATAAAAGCCCAAGAGGAAGAACGTCGTCGTGTAGCGAGAGAAATGCATGATGGTCCAGCGCAAACTTTAGCAAATATTGTTTTACGACTTGAGATAGCTGAAAAATTACTTGAATTAGATCCAAGCCGTGTTAAAGCGGAGCTTAACGATCTTAAAAATTTAGTTCGAGCGAATTTACAAGACATTCGTAGAATTATTTTCGATCTTCGACCAATGGCCTTGGATGACTTAGGAATTGTACCAGCAATCTCAAAATACTTAGATAATTTCCAAGAAACCTATGGTATTAAGTGTCAGCTGAGAATCGAAGGAAGAGAAAAGCGACTGCTGCCAGCTATGGAAGTTGCGCTCTTCAGATTAGTTCAAGAGGGAATGACTAATGTTGCCAAGCATGCACAATCTACCAGAGTAGACATTCATTTGATCTATCAAGAAGATTGGACCATCGCTAGAATAAGAGATTATGGTCGAGGATTTGAAGTGAAAACGGCTATGAATGCTCCTGGAGAACATTTCGGACTCGTTGGTATGCGAGAACGTGTCGAAATGTTTTCTGGACGTTTTTCCATCCAATCAATCATTGGAAAGGGGACATCAATCGATTTTTCAATTCCATCAAGCCAAGAGGGAGGAATGACAAATTGATAAGAATTGTAATCGCAGATGATCATCCTCTCATAAGAGAAGGACTACGTCGAATTTTAGAATTTGAAGATGGGATTGAAGTTATTGCCGAAGTTGGTGACGGTCAAGGCGCTATAAATATTGCGAGGTCTTTAGATTTTGATATCTTGTTAATGGATCTTAATATGCCTGGTGTTAATGGTTTAGAAGCCGGCCGGGTAATACGTCGTGAGTGTCCGAACATTGGCATTCTAGTGCTTACTGTCGATGATTCGGATGAGAAGGTTTTCCAGGTTCTTCAAATTGGTGTTGCAGGCTATTTGCTCAAAGATGTAGATTCAAAAACTTTAATTCATTCGATTCGCAAGGTTTATGCCGGTGACCCCATCTTATCTCCATCCGTTACTGGAAAACTGCTGGATCAATTGAGCCAAACGAGCCCTTTGAAAGATACATGTGGTCTTAGTGATCGTGAAATGGAAATACTCCATTATGTTGTCAAGGGGTCTTCAAACCGTGAGATTGGGACCTCTTTATTTATTAGTGAAAAAACTGTAAAAAATCATTTATCTAGTATTTATCGTAAATTAGCTGTCGAAGACCGTACTCAAGCAGCTCTGAAAGCCGTCAAACTTAATTTTTTCCAGCTGGACTAATCAACGCTGTTTTATAACTCATTGCTAAAATCAGGATAAACAGGTAGAATAGGTAGAAGCTTATATTAGTTGGGGCGTAAATTCTAAATATAGTCCATATTCAAATTAAAGCGTCCGAAGTACTATTCTCCGGAATTATAATTCTAAAGAATAGGCAGTCGAGACGCTATTTTTGGAGGATTGAGTAGTCGATGAAAATTAGCTTTTTTGGCGCTGCACAGGTCGTAACAGGATCATCGTTTCTCGTCGAATCAGGAGAATCACGAGTATTAATTGACTGTGGAATGTTTCAGGGTTCTAAGGCGTTGAAAGAGTTAAATTACGGGGATTTTCCCTATAATCCAGCAAGTCTTGATGCCGTTATTTTGACCCATGCCCATACAGATCACTCTGGAATGTTACCTAAACTAATTAAGGCTGGTTTTAAGGGAACGATCTGGGCTACTCCGGAAACAATAAAATTATGTTCAATTATGCTCCCAGACAGTGGACATATACAGGAAATGGAAATTGAACGTAAAAACCGCAAGAGGAATCGAGCGGGACTTCCACCGCTAATCCCGATCTATACCGTCCAGGATGCAATCGACACGATTGGCTACTTTCAGGCGACACCTTATAAAAAACCGATTGATTTAACACCTACGTTGTCATTTCAATTTTTTGACGCTGGCCATATTCTTGGCTCAGCTCATGTAATGCTTCAAATTAATGAACCAAATTATAACAAATCGATTGTTTTTTCAGGGGATATTGGGAATATTAATCAACCATATATTGAAGATCCCAGCATTTTGAGTGTTGCGGATATTGTTGTAATGGAAACCACCTACGGAAATCGTCTTCATTCTGAATCTATCCAAGGGACTAGTGACCGCTATCAACAACTTGCTGAAACCATATGTACGACATACGAGGCAGGAGGAAATTTGGTAATCCCTGCATTTGCCATTGAACGAACTCAAGATTTGCTTTTTTATCTCCGAAAATTACAGGATGAAAAGCGCATACCTGTTTTACCTATTTATATTGATAGTCCTCTAGCGATTGCAGCCACGAAAATATTTCAAGAAAACACGGATAATTTTGACGCGGTTACTCAAGAATTGATTAGAACGGGGAATAATCCTCTAAAAATGCCCAATGTACATTTCAGTCAAACAGCTCAAGATTCCATGGCACTCAATAAAATTGAAGGCGGAGCAATTATTATTGCTGCTAGTGGCATGGCGGATGCGGGTCGAATCAAACATCATCTAAAACATAATCTTTGGCGTGAGAATGCTACAATACTGTTTGTAGGGTATCAAGCACAAGGGACTCTAGGACGGATGCTTTCGGATGGTGCCGAGACTGTAACCATACACGGTGAAAAAGTTGCAGTTCATGCTAGGATTAGCCATATGGATGGTTTTTCTGCTCATGCTGATCAAGGGGAATTAATTCGATGGTTATCTCTTTTAGGAAAAAAAGCTGAGCAAATAATTCTTGTACATGGTGAAATAGAGTCTCAATCTGCTTTTTCAGAGAAAGTTTTTGAGGCATTCGGAAAAACATCCATAATACCTCAACTAGGAGAAACCATAGAGTTCCAAGATGAAACCGTCCTGAGGCTCGCACCGGAAAAAGCTTGGTTAACGATATCTCCTAAGGTCGAAGTCAGCAATGAACCTATCGTTGACAAACTAGTGGACAATATACCCCTTCGTCCTGTTCCTGCCCCTAGTAAAAGTTCAAAGACTCGATCTAAGGGTAATCGTTCACAAGTTAATAGAGCCTACATCCGTTTACGACATCGCCTAAAACAAGTTATTGATGAAGGGAATAGAACTCGTAATTTTGATCGAGTAGTAACCATTCTAGATAGTTTAACACGATGGATTGAAGAACAAGAACGAAAAAAACGTCACTAAGACAGAATTATAACCATGCAAATTCCAGTGATTGACGTTTGATACCGGCAAGGAAGCGGAGGGTTTCTTCACGGCGTTTTATAGCTAAACGTTTTCCTGCTTTAGTTGCTACTTTGTCCGGAAGAGCCTCCGCAAAAAGACGTGCGCGATCGATTGCATCTTCAGGGGTTTGTATTAATTCATTATGCCCTACTAAACTAAATAGACGCATTAAGCCGATGTTTCCTAAATTATCAAGAATATCCGATTCGCGTAAATACACCGCTTCATCACTACGTCCTGGTTCGGAGTAATACATGTGGTTTTCAATAGCATCTAACACTATGGGTAATTTATCTGATGAGAACTTCATTTGTTGGAGCAAATTTGAGGCTACTCCCTTTGAGCGCAATGCATGATCAATGTTTTTGAGAGCATAGACTGGGTATTTACCCGTGTCATGCAGCATAGCTGCGGTATAAAGAATTTCGTCATCTAAGGACAAATGACTAGAGAGTTCTTTAGATAGATGGTATACTCTGTAGCAATGATTAACTCCCCAAGCAGAAGGGGCGCCCGATTTTTCTACGATTTGAATGAGATCTTCCCTAAATTCCATATTATTTGCCTCCTTAGTTTGTATAGTACTATATACGCCAAAAGCCTCCCAGAATCCTTCCATAATATGGTATTAAGGGGCAAGGCTTTTATGAGTATATTTGTATAATGTCGTCATTTTTTCCTTACTGAAAGATTTTTTAAAAGGATTATGTATAAATTATAAGAATATTTTAGATTTATTTTTTATGGGGACATGGGGAGATGAAATGTTATAATGAATAAAGTTAGTGTTTATGGGAGCTTTACACAGGCTCTCTTCTTTTCCGGTGTCGTATCAATTCCTAAATATCTATTGACACATTATAAGAAAATCGGAATTAATGATCACGAAATGATGGTGCTAATCCAGATACTATGTGAATCCGAAACAAATCCATATCCTTCCATTGCAACTTTGGCTAGTCGGATGACTATTTCGGCTACAGAAATTGAAGAGGATCTTGGCAGCCTAGTGGAACGAAAGCTCCTTACGATAGAACGATATTGGAATCCTATAGAGAATAAGTGGGGAAATAGTTATAGCTTCGTCGGGTTAATCGAAGAACTTGCTGAACTTTGGGCCATCGAACGTTCACAGCAATTGGAAGAAGAACGAGTACTGAAGCAAAGCCAAGTCTCACCAAATAGTCCTAGTGAAAAAACCAACCCTGCCATGGAGAACTTAGTTCAGACCTTTGAGCAAGAACTAGGTCGTTTGCTCACTCGTCTGGAATGTGAAAACTTAGATCGATGGTTGTCCTCTCATTATTCAGAAGAGCTAATTATTGAGGCTTTAAGAAGAGGAGTTAGTGCAGGTATTCGAAATTTCCGTTATTTAGATTCAATCCTAAGAGAATGGGAAAAGAAGGGTTTGCGTACACGAGCTGAAATAGAAGCAGAAGATGCATTTTTTCAATCTCGTCAGGAAAAAAAGACGGCTAAACCCAAAAATAAAGCTTCAAAAACTACGACTAGTAAATATGAAAATTTTTATTTATAATTATCTCAACATGAGCTATTCAATTGGATACGTCTACAAGGAGGATATCCAAAACCTATGAAACATATAAATGATATCTTAAAAACTAATGCCCTATCTTCTAAGACAGCTTATATAAACCTAAGTTCAACGGATGATCACTCAAGTCCTAATGGAATGGTTAAATGCCTGATCTGTGAGGATCGAGGAATTGTATTAGACGGGGATTCAGCCTATCCCTGTAACTGTATGCAAACAAAAAAAATTGAAAATCAGTTTCGACATGCCAGGATTTCTCGAGAATTAATAAACTGTCAATTTGATAAGTTTAGGCTTGATTATTATTCGTCTGAAATAACCGACCAAACCCATCGAGAAGGTGCTATAAAGGCCTTAAAAGCAGCTAAGAGCTTTGTGGAAAATTGTTTGAACAGCTCTCACGGACTTGGTCTTCTGTTTACCGGGCCCGTTGGCTCAGGAAAAACTTACCTTGCCGCAGCTATTGCCAATGAACTGATGAAACTTGAGAAAAAAGTTCTTTTTTTAGTGGTACCTGATCTCTTAGACGAACTGCGAGCAACCTACAAATCAGATGTTAACGAACTTGATTTGCTGGATACAGCTAGAAGCATTCCCATATTAGTTCTCGATGATTTAGGCGCTCATAATTATACAGATTGGACTAGGAATAGACTTTATTCAATTATTAATTATCGTCTAAATGAGCAGCTTCCTACGATAATTACGTCTAATCTCTCTCTCGATGAAATGGAGGAATATATTGGTGTTCGAACAACTTCACGTATAATCCAGTCTTCAAGAATTTTTCGCTTAACCGTGCAGAAAGATATCCGCCTTCAAATATATCAAGAGCGGGAAGGGAAAAACTAAAAAAATTTTTTTCTAAACCTATGCATGTCCTAACAAGGACGTGCATAGGTTTTTTTAAAGAGTGAATTAAAAAAGGAGGTGTACAACAATGGCTAAAATCATAACAATAAACCGTAAATACATTGCCTTAGTCGCCAGTATTTTCGTGCTTTGTCTGTTCGGATTTGCCGGATTTTCTCTCTGGGAAACTAAAGGTGCTAGCGTAAGTAATAATAGTACTCCGGAAATCAAGATGCTTGGTGTTACAGTAGAACCGGCTTCAATTGTAAAAGATCTTACCTATGGTAGTGTTGCCTTAAAAGGAGTTCAGGTGATTTCTACGAAAACCTTTGATCTTATTGTGACAGTACAAAACATGACGGCTAAAACAATGACGAATGTTCCTGTAGAGTTGCAAGTCACTCTCATTGGAGATGACACTAAGAAAGTAACATCCCCTGGGAGTCTGCAAACCTTAGAACCAGGGGCAACTGCTCGTGTAGCATTCCGCCAGATCAAAGCATTAGGAGACGCATTGGGTAAAAGCGCTACTGATGGACAGCATTTAATTACCTTGAGAATTAATGCCAATCCCGAAGGGGGAGTAGAACAGGCTACAGAAGCAAGTTTTCGCTTCAATGTCGATTCTACGGTTAAAGTCCCTGCAACAGTCAAGCAACAATAACCTATTGTTTTAGGAATTTATAATAAGTGTCCGATCCAGGGCACTTATTTTTTTTTCATGGAATTAGGGTTATAATAACTCTAAGTGAGGTGGAATATATGAAACTATACGTCGATTTACATACTCATACTGTTGCAAGCGGCCATGCCTATAGCACTCTTTCTGAAAACGCTCTGGCAGCCTCGCACAAAGGTATCAGATTATTGGGCATGACTGATCACGGACCATCAATGCCGGGTGCGCCACACCTTTATCACTTTGGTAACTTGGGAATTATCCCTAAAGAGTTGTATGGAGTTAAAATTCTACCCGGAGTAGAAGCGAATATAACCAGCCATGAGGGAGAATTAGATATTCCTATACG
The DNA here is from genome assembly GCA_003513495.1 of Desulfosporosinus sp. Lineage (GTDB taxonomy): Bacteria > Bacillota > Desulfitobacteriia > Desulfitobacteriales > Desulfitobacteriaceae > Desulfosporosinus. Next base: position 168,167 of record DOPM01000019.1, on the reverse strand, counting down.
ATACCTAGCGATGATGAAGCTTGTACTGGTTGGACTTCATGTTATAAGTTACCCTGGCGGAACCTCTGAACAAAATACAGAAGCCTATATCAAAGCTATGAAGAATCCCTTTACAGATATGATGGTACATCCGGGACGGCCGGAATTTGAACTAGACCTTGAACGTATTGCTCATATGTCAGCACAACTAAATATCCCAGTCGAAATTAATAACAGTTCCTTGTCAAGCGAAAAGAGAGGTGCCTGGGGGAACTGCCGACGTTTTGCTCGGTACATGGCTCAATATAATGGGCCGATTATTTTAGGAAGCGATGCCCATTTTACGGACCGTGTCGGAGAATTTAGCCATGCCCTCGCATTAGTAGAAGAGGCTGGAATTAAGGAGGAGCAAGTTCTGAATACCTCCCCAGAACGAGTACTGGATTATTTAGCCTCCCGACGTAAAAACCGCCCAACAAATACTTAGGCTTGTTAAGAGAACAATCTTCTCGGGAAACTAACAGGTACACGAAGCTGCTCCTTCCCATATATTGTATTGAGGGAGGGGTGGAAATGTCCGGGAATCAGCCTGGTATCAATTGCGGAGAATCTATGGTGTTGGGAGTTGAGCTTTTTGCTCCCATCAGTTCAGTAGCAGGTAGTTCCGCATTAATTTTTACTCAACCACTCCTAACCGGAAATGTATTTCAATCCTCCGCAGTGGTTATAGGGGCTCAAATTATACTATTAATTGCACACCATTTTTTTGGTGTCAGAAGCGTCCCTGCTCTTGACTTGAAGAATAATCAAACTGTACAGTTACCTCTTTCTGAGCTGCAAGACTTCTTGAGATGGATGAACAACGGAGCGAATTCTTCTAACTTAAGTAGTATTCCTAATGGTAGTAATGGACTTGTTAATGCGGTTAGAGAGGCACCCACTGGACTATTAGAAGATAGAGGCTTTCGGACTCCTCAACTACCTGAAACCCCCATTGTAATAGCAATATATATAATTGGAAACTTTTCGAATAAGCCCTATACACCTATTGTCGAGATTATTTTCCCCATATTCACCTTTCCTGGACTTCGAGGAGCACTTCCGCTCCTAATTGTGGGTCTGTTAGCTACGATTTTTGTCAGGTCCGTTGTCCCGCCTGAAACAACGGGATCAAGGCCATTGACAAAACCGGACACCTCGACCAATAATACTCCTCTTACTTTTACCCCGAACGATCTTCTGCAATTGCTAACTAAATTTGGAAAACACTTTAGCTCATAATTTTTTTTCTAGCAGAATCAGAATGATTAGAAATTGCATTAAATCCTCAAGAAAATAAGATAACCCTCTGAGGGAAGGTGAAAACGCCTTCCCTCAGAGGGTTATAGTTGATTATATATTTGTTACACTAAATTATTTATAGTACAATGTGATTTGTGGGTAAACTATAGGTAAGAAATATTAAGTTAATTTGATTGTAGAGTAAAGGACGTGTAACAGTGTTATTTAAACAAGGACAGATAGATCGTGAACGGATAACCGGAGCTATAATAATTATTAGTCTAGTCGTAATACTAATGTCAATGCTTGGAGTACGTTTGTTAAAGGTTAATGTAACAAATATCGAATTAATCGATCGTCACTTATATTCGATTATCACAGATAATGGGCCAGTAAACATTGGACAGGAAGATATTCTAAGAATTGAAAGAACCTATACGAAAGCAGCTATTACTGGTTCACCAGTAGAATTAGATAAGATATATACGACAAAGGGTTTTATCTATATTTCTTCAATAGATCCATTTTATGAAATGGGTAGTCAGTTAATTAATTCTGTTGATCTTGAAAGGAAACCAGTTTGGATCCATAACAGTACTGGATCCAATAGTTCCTTAGAAAATAGACAAAAGGCAAACTTAGAACTTGTGCAGCCTTTTAGTTATTCGATTGGCACTTCAGCTAGACTAGTTCCATTAACGTTTTCCATATTATCGTTACAATCTCTATCTCTAGCCATCGGTGGACTCGCTTTGATTATCCTAATATTCCCATTGAGATTAGATACACCTTTACGTGGTCAGTCCCTTATTATTCAAGAACAAGAGTTTAGTACTGAAGAAGATCAACTCGATGTCGTTGCAAAGTAAGGAAGGAGTGGCATTAATGAAAGTATCTGTCAAGCATATAAGGGGAATGCATTTTCAAGGTGAGGGTAGTGCAAAAGTTTTAACAAATATGGATACTAGTGTAACGGCTGGAGGGACAGGGCATGGAACTAATCCAATGGAACTGTTACTAATGACTATAGCGGGATGTAGTGGAATGGATATTGTTACAATTCTTGACAAAATGCAAGTCAAGTTTCAACGTTTCGAAACAACTGTAGAAGGAGAAAGAGCTAATGACCATCCGCGAGTATTTAGAGATATTGAAGTAGTGTATAAATTTTGGGGTGAAGCACTGCCTAAAGATAAACTAGAGCGCGCAGTTCAACTTTCTATGGAAAAATATTGTAGTGTTGCTAACATGATTGATAAAGCAGCAGATTTAACATATCGAATTGAGATTATGTAGAAGTATTACAGGAAAAAGAGTCGTCTTGTTGAACCGTCTTTTTAAGTCGGTTCTTTTTAATAAAAAATATCACCAGACTGTTTACAGACAATCCTTGATAGAATATACATGTTTTGTTATACTAAGAACGTCGAAAAATTAAACCTATACATTGGAGTCGTGGTCGCATCACTCGCGCAAACTGCGACTTATTTTTTTGTAGTGTCAGAAAGTATTTTTAGGGTCCTCTTTCACTCATGTCATCCTGAGCGCAGCGAAGGATCTAGATCCTTCAGTCGTACCTTATTCAGGATGACATAGCCCTTGAGTTGCTTTCATAGCAAAGACATGCATATTAAAAAGACGCGTGGCGTTTTTCTTATATTGTGTACTTTTTATCATTCACAAAGGAGAGAATGCTCAATGAGGAAATTGAGAAAAAAGAATAGAATTAAGATTAAAAGAATTTTGGGATTTCTTATGTATAATATCATTTTTGCAGGTATACTAGTTCCATTTATATTGTTTTGGGGCCCCTTTGAGTCATTAAAGACTGTTGCTGTTGGTGCAGTAGCCACATCACGGCATCCGCAAGTTGTAGAGGCGTTTCTTTCTCAAGAAGAAATTAGTCGTATTATGAATTCTAATAATGCAAGTGGGTTTGACGGCTTAGATTTAGGCCGTAAAGAAGTCATTACAGATAAGACTTCCGGAATAACAATCGAAGATATCCAAGGACGAAGCTTTAAAGGTAAAGTAGTGTTAATTAAAGATCCGAAACGCGTAAAATTAGCCGTTACTAAGGAAATAGGAGTTACAGGGGAACGGGTTAGTGATCTAGTCAAAGGTATGGGTGCAATAGCCGGGATTAACGCCGGCGGGTTCTACGATCCTAATGGTAAAGGAAACGGAGCTTTTCCCGACGGTTTAACAGTTAAAGATGGGAAAATAGTCCACAACAATGTAGGGGATAAAGCTGTAAATATTGTCGGATTTAATGACCAAGGGAAACTCATTCTTGGTAGTATGAATGCGAAGCAATTAGTAGAAAAAAACATCCGCGAAGCGGTTACCTTCGAACCCAATTTAATCGTTGATGGTAAACCTATGATTACTGGAGATGGCGGATGGGGAATTGCCCCACGGACAGGTATTGGCCAAAAGGCAGATGGAACCGTTATTTTTGTAGTTATTGACGGACGTCAACCCACTTGGAGTATTGGAGCAACCTTGCGCGATCTCATGAATGTTTTTGCTGATTATGACGCAGTTAATGCTATAAATCTGGATGGCGGTTCTTCATCAGAACTCGTCTATGATGGTAAAGTCATGAATAAGCTGTGGAATATTTTTGGTGAACGCTATATCCCAACGGCTTTTGTTGTTACCCCTTAGAATGAAATCACTCAGATACACTCGTGTCTACATGGACCCCACTTAGGATGTGGTGTTTAGAACTGGAGGAGAAGTAACGCATGAGGAAGACATTGCGTATTATATTAGTTTGGACATTAATCTCGCTTTTGCTGCAATTGGGAGCCTACTCCCTTTTAGACAAACAGGTAGCCAAAGTGTTAGGGCCAGTTACTGAATCCAAGAGGCCCATTACAGAGGAACTTGAAGCAACTATACCAGGTTCTAACCTCGAGAATATTCAAATCTCCTATGCTAAGGATTACTTAGCTTATTCAGAAAATGGCACACTAAAAGTATTCAACCTTAAAAAAGAAAAAATTGTTTTTGTAAAGAATCCCCCTGGAAATGATCAATCCAAGGGTGTTATCTCCTATCAATGGCTGCCTGATCGAGATACCTTAGTCTACTTTTATGCCAAGAAAAATCCCAATCCGGTAACTTATATTACTGTACCCGTTGAATCATCTCAGTCACAGTCTATTTCTTCAACAGATCCAGAAACAGAAGATCCCAACCAAAAACCGGATAACCAAGATCAAAAAGTTGAACAGAAGGCAGTTCCTAAGACTAAAACTGTAGCCCGGTATGGTAATCCACAAATTACAGAACTGTATACCCTTGAACTCCCCAATAGTGATGAGAACATTCCCCCAGATGATCGTTTTAATCAAACTATTCACGAATTCCCAGCAGATAGTCAAGTTAAATCATTAGTTGTTTCAACCACCACCAATCTTATTTACCTCGCCATTAAAAACGGATCGACAGATGTACTCATGGAAATTGACGTTATGAAGAATGTTCGTACGCTGAATCGAACTGGGGAAACGATTAATGGTATGGCTGCCTCTGATCGCTATGGAACACTTTTTATAAATAGTAAATTGAATGGCAACAAACAAGTCATATCTTTAGGTGTCGGAAATCGTCAAGTTATTTCGAAGAATACGAATGATAAGGTTTTAGGAGTCAGAGATGGCAAAGTGTATATAGGTGAAGTTAAAAACAACCAACTAATTAAGATCAAAACGACACAGGATCATTCAGAAATGAAGAATAACCCCTCTTTGCAAACAGAGTGGGAAGGTTCAATACCTTTTGAAGATGTGAGGACTCTCATTGGTTTTAACGGTCAGGTAGTAATCTATAGTCAAACAACTGCTTATCTCATCACTAATGGCCAACTTGAAGAGCTCGAACTCCTGGGAGACGAAAACTATATCTCTGATGATGGTTCTGAGCTTATTCGACTGAATAGATCTGGAACATCAACTCACGTAGAATTATTACCCCTTCAGGCAAAAGGCAATTAATTAGAAATAAAAAAGAACGTCGTAGGCGTTCTTTTTTATGCTCTCAAGACCCCTATGCCGCTTAACGGCACCACTGATGAAGGAAAGGGCAAGTTCTTAGGATTGAGGGGGCAGATCACGAATTGCCCCTACTGTCGTGCCGGGAAGATGTATTTGATTGTAAGTACATTTTACTCTAAGGGCGTTTCACTAGGGTTAGTTTGCAATCCTTTCAGTTGGGTTTCTAGATCATCGAGCAACGTACGAATTTGATTCATCTGATCTATAATGGATGTGATAATTTGAGGATCTTGCTCCGAGGCAAGTTTAGCTTGGGGAGCAGGCTCAGGAAGTGGGATACCTTGACCAGGGGTTGTCGGTTGGGGTGCTCCTTCGCCAAAGAGTTGAGTTAGGGCTAATCCTAAAGTTTCAGTCATGACTAAACGATCTTGATAAGCAAGGATAACCCTTTTCATCTCTGGAATACTACCACCTTTATCCGATTGTAAATAGATAGGTTCAACATAAAGAAAGTTTCCGCCTATTGGAAGGGCAAGGAGATTCCCGCGGATAACTCGTGAACCTTTCTGATCCCATAAGGAAAGCTGTTCGGAGATTTTCGGGTCTTGATCTATCCGGGACTCGATTTGCAATGGCCCGTCAATTTCAATATTCTTAGGCAATTTGAAAAGTATTAGCTCACCATAATGCTCACCATCCATTCGTGCTGCCATCCAAGCAATCATATTGTTTCGTGTATTAGTAGCACTAGATGCTGGTGTAAAGGGAAGCATTAGTACGAACTCAGGTGTATCTTCACCCGGAAGCTTCATAATGGTGTAATAGGGATCTACATTTTGAGGTTTTGTATCAAAGAGTTCTTTAGCAATATCCCAAGAATCTTCTTTGTTATAAAAAACTGAGGAATTTGTCATATGGAAGTTCTTAAGCATATTACTTTGAATACTGAAAAGTGTTTCTGGATATCGGAGATGGCCCTTTAGACTGGGGGGTATGCTATTGGCATCCTTAAAAACACCCGGAAATATTTTCATGTACGTTTTTAAAATTGGATCGTTGGGATCAACTACATAAAAGTCAACGGTTCCGTCATAAGCATCAATAATTACTTTTACTGAGTTCCGAATGTAGTTAAATTCCTGATTAGGATCCAAATGTGAATAGGGAAGGGCATCTGAAGTTGTATAGGCGTCAATAATCCACTTTATTCGGCCAGCATTAATAACCATATAAGGATCAATATCATAGGTTAGAAATGGTGCTAGCTTTTGAACACGTTCATTGATATTTCGATACACAAGCATTTTGCTATCAGGGGTCACTTCATCTGCAAGATAAAAACGAGGGGTACCATGATGCAGAGAAAGCATTAGCTTGTTAAGTGGAGTTAAGGGGATTCCAGTTTTACCGCGGTAAGAATTTTCAGCATTTGAGTTTCCTAGTGGATAATCAAATTCTTTAACTGTTGTATTGGCAACAACCCAGTCGTTTGTTAGTTCACCGTAATAGATCCTTGGCTCTGTCAGCCTGAACTCTGAAAACTCACTCTGGGGAGGAACGTCTTTTATCGCAAAGGAAGGTAGTCCCTCCGAGGTGACGGCGTTAGCAAATGAAGCTGATGCCCCGAAACCGTGGGTATACTTAAAGCGCATATTAACAAAGGTTTTTGCTTTAGAATCCAAATCCGGAGTTGAAATTTCTCGAGGGGCCATCATAACTTGCCGAACTTCACCGTTAATCACATACCGGTCCGTATCAATATCGTTGAATTTATAGTAAAGTCGGATGCCCTGCTTCTGGTTATAAGTCTGTAACATAGGACGAGCATCGTTAAGCCTAATATTATCAAGTGTTCCTTGATCCATTTTTAAAGCTTCTGTTGTAAGAGCTGTATTTCCTGGATAATCTACTTCTCTAATATTATCTAAACTATAGCCAAAGCGAGTAAGCTGTATCTCGTGTCGAATATACTGTTGCTCTTTGCTAAGTTCATTGGGGATAACTAGGAATGATTGAATAAGCCCGGGTATAATGCTAGAGACTAAGATACCGATAACAATGTTCCCAATAACAGGAAGGGTCAATAAACGTGAATCTCGATAAATAAGTGAAATAAAAGCTAAAATAGATCCTAGTACACTGATAACGATTAATAGCTTCAGTGCGGGGAGTGTAGCATTTAAGTCTGTGTAGCCGGCACCAACGACGTGTCCGTGAGTAGAATACAGCAATTGAAAAATGTCTAAGTAATAACCATAGGCTTTTAATGCAAAGAGGATTCCGATTAGGAAGGCTAAGTGCTTCCGACAACTGATGCTCATTGAAACGGAACCATCTTGCCAAAGCTTCCTCGAATGAAAGCGAATAACACCGGTAACAATGTAGAAGATTATGGTAAACAAGGTGAGTAAAAACAGGGGACCAAAGAAAGAATCAAATAGGGTATTTAAGAAAGGAAGTTGGAAGAAGTAAAACGCTAAGTTCTTACCAAAAATCGGATCCGCTTGATTAAACTGAGTGGCATTAGCAAAGGCTAAAATATCTAACCAGCCTGTGAACCCAGCCACAAAACTAATGCCGAAGCTGACAACGGCCGAAATAATTAGTAACCATATCGTTACTCTACGTTGACTGAGTTTTAGGACAGGGCGGTTCATATCTTGTACTAGCCGTAAACGGAGTCGTAACCGTTCGTTAACATAGGTCACAATAGCATGACGAATAGATAATAAGGTACCAGCGATAAAGAGAAAGAGGATGGTTCCATTGACTGCTTGAAAAAGCACTTTACTTAGTAAGGGAGTCCAGAATAATTGAGAATACCCCAGATCACTGAACCATAACCAATCCTCATATAGACCACTTGAGGCGGTAAAAAATGTAACTAATACAATAAAGCCAATCAGTAATTTGACAAAACGATGCAAGAATTATTCCTCCTTCTACAGAACCAATAATATTATATTCTTCCCAACAAATGAAAATCCCTCCATTAATTTAGTTGTTTTCTTTTTTACTTCTGGATAAACTATGGTATACTATCAAAGTACACAATACCCTTAAGGGGTATAAATAATGGGTAAGAGGGGTTGAAAGTCATGTATGACGTTCTTATTATCGGTGCTGGTCCTGCAGGTCTAACAGCTGGAATATATGCTGCAAGGGGTGGTCTCAAAACTGCTATTGTTGAATTGGCAATGCCCGGTGGCCAGGCGGCTTCAACGGAGAACATTGAAAACTATCCTGGATTCCCCAATGGTATCAATGGATACGAACTAATGGACTTATTTTATAAGCAAGCCATGACCTTCGGGGTTGAGTTTATTTTTGGGGAGGTTCAAAAGTTTGAACTTAATAATGACATTAAAAAAATCCACACGGACAGTCAAGTCCTAGAAGCACGTTCTATCATAATCACCGCCGGATCTAAACCTCGGTTATTGGGAGTCCCAGGTGAAGATAAATTTCGAGGTAGTGGAGTATCCTATTGTGCAACCTGCGATGGTGCCTTTTTTAAAGGTAAAAAAGTTGTCGTTGTCGGTGGGGGGGATGCTGCTATCGAGGAAGGAGCATACCTAACTAAATTTGCAGAAGAAGTAACAATAGTCCATCGAAGAACGGGTTTTCGTGCTTCTCAGATCGCTTTGAATCGAGCTAAGGAAAATCCAAAAATCCGTTTCGAACTGAATGCGGTTGTCGAGGAAATTTTAGGTTCTAATCATGTTGAAGGAGTTCGAATCCTTGAAGTACTTAGTGGAGTAAGCAGAGAAATCCCTGCGGATGGGGTGTTTATATACGTAGGAACTGATCCTAATGCCCAATTCCTGCATGGAGAGCTTGAGACGGATGACCGTGGATATATTATAACCAATCACCTTTTAGAAACGAATATCAAAGGTGTATATGCTGCCGGAGATATTCGCAACACTCCCTTGCGTCAAGTAGCGACCGCTGTAGGAGATGGTGCCTTAGCCGCGGTAGAAGTGGAAAAATATCTATCGGAAAATGACAAGTAAAGCCCATAAATTATTATTCGATTCTACGAGTTTCTACAGATTATCCTAATAATCGAATAATACCTTGAAAATTTGTCGTTTTTGAACTAAACTATTTGTGTATACAGATTTGTAATTTATAAAAAGTTTAGAAAATTACAATATAAAGGAGGGAATTTTTGTGAACTTCGTGGTCTGCCTAAAGCAAGTTCCGGATACATCTGAAGTGCGTATTGATCCAGTTACTAATACCCTCATGAGAGAGGGCGTACCATCTATTATTAACCCCTACGATGCGCATGGTCTAGAGGAAGCAATTCGCCTTAAAGAAAAGATGGGAGGGAAAGTTACCATCGTTTCTATGGGTCCTCCGCAAGCCAAAGAAGCACTCAAGAAAGCAATGACTTACGGTGCTGATCGTGCAATTCTCCTGAGTGATCGTGCTTTTGGTGGTTCAGATTCCTTGGCCACTGCGTACATACTCTCCATGGCCCTGCAAAAGATTCATGAAACTGAACCCATTGACCTAGTCTTTGCAGGCAAAGAAGCAATTGATGGAGATACTGCCCAAACGGGCCCAGGAATAGCTCAACGCCTTGGATTCCCTCAATTGACTTATGCAATAAAAGTAAGAGAGCTCACTGATACAACCGTAACCGTAGAACGCAAAACAGAGAGCGGACGACAAATAGTTCAAGCCCAGCTCCCTGCCTTACTGACAGTAGAGAAAGAACTTAACGATTTGCGTTACGCATCTCTTCCTAATATGATGAAAGCAGCAGCCTATGAACCTGAAGTGTGGGATGCCAAGACCCTTCCCTTTGATGTCAAACAAATGGGTTTAAAGGGATCACCCACCAGTGTCTCTAGGATTTTCGCACCTCCCGGCCGCAGCGGCGGAGAAATTTTTGATGCGACCAAAGATCCTGCTTCAATAGCCGCAACCGTCGTACAAAAACTATTTCAATCGAATATAATCATGGTTAATCCCCTGGCGAAGGGAGGAAAGAGATAATGACCGTAGCTGTTGATAAGACAAAATGTATTGGGTGCGGCGCTTGCGTTGTGGAATGTCCAGTGGAAGCGCTTGACCTTATCGATGGGCTGGCAGTGGTGGATCCGAGCAAATGTGAAGATCACGGCAAATGTGTCCTTGTTTGTCCGACGAATGCACTGGCAATACCCAATCAATCCCCAAAAGCTAAAGAAGAACTTGATCCAAAAGCAGGTTCAGAATTCAACATTAATGATCCACAACCAGATGCTATTAAAGACTACGCCCAAGATAACGATAAAAAGACAATCCGTGCTCAAGTAACACCTGTTGCAGGTGGAGATGTATGGAGTGGAGTTTGGGTTATTATTGAATATACGAATGGCAAAGTAGCTCCGGTATCTTGGGAACTGTTGGGTGAAGGGCGAAAACTAGCCGATGCGATTGGATGCGGGCTCAGCGGAGTAATCACTGGCCATCAGATCGACAGCGTTATTCCGGAAGCCTTTGCATACGGGGCTGAAAAAGTCTATGTAATCGATAATCCCATTCTTAAAGATTACCGGACTGAACCCTATGCAGAAGCAATAACCAGCCTGGTTCAAAAGTATCAACCTGAGATTGTTTTAATGGGCGCTACCTCCATGGGGCGAGATGTTTTTCCAGCAATCGCAACAAAATTGCAAACTGGACTTACGGCAGACTGTACAGTCCTTGGTATCGATCCAGAAACAAAGCTTCTACAACAAACTCGACCTGCCTTTGGCGGAAACATTATGGCAACTATTCTTTGTCGCACTCGTCGTCCACAAATGGCGACGGTACGTCCAAGAGTTATGGCAATGCCGGAACGTGTCGATGGACGTGAGGGAGAATTAATTCAGGAGGAATTTACCCTTAGCGAAAGTGATTTCCGTACGAAAGTCCTTGAGTTTATCAATACTGATGCTAAAAGTGCATTCTTAGATAAGGCAGAAATTATTGTTGCCGTTGGCTTAGGCCTTGCTGCAAAAAGGAACATGGCAATTGCTGAAGAATTAGCGGATGTCTTAGGTGCAACCTTAGCTGGATCACGTGGAGCGGTAGAAGCAGGTTGGCTTAATCATGATCAACAAGTGGGGCAATCTGGGGTAACAGTTCGGCCTAAGGTCTATATAGCTATTGGAATTTCCGGCGCTATACAGCATCTCGTAGGCATGGAAACATCGGACTTCATTATTGCGATTAACAATGACCCGGAAGCAGCGATCCATAAAGTTGCTAATTACGGAATAGTCGGAGACCTTTTTCAAATAGTTCCTGCATTGACTGCAGAGTTTAAAAAACGCCTTCAGCATGGCGTGGCAAATTAAGGAGGGCAAACATGGAAAACTTTGATGTAATAATCATCGGTGGTGGTCCTGCTGGCCTGTCTGCCGCGATCAGTGCTGCACAAGCCGGTATGAAAACTGTCGTCATCGAGCGCGGTGATTATCCAGGAACCAAAAACGTAATGGGAGGTATTCTCTATACAAAAGCTACTGACATGGTTGTGCCAGAGTTTTGGAAAGAAGCACCCCTAGAACGTCCAATTATTGAACAACGTATCGCTATGTTAAGCGGTGATGAGTCCATCATGGCTGGGTACCGAGATCCGGCCTGGGGTACCGAACCTTATAATGCGCATTCAATCTTTCGAGTTAAATTTGATCGTTGGCTTGCCCAACAAGCGGAAAAAGCCGGAGTTATGATTATTCCAGAAACTATCGTCGAAGATCTATTATATAAAGGCGACGACGTTGTGGGAGTCCGAACCGGTCGTGCTGAAGGGGACCTGGGAGCAAAGGTCGTAATTATTGCTGAAGGGGTTAATAATTTTATAGCCGTAAAAGCGGGACTTGCCAAACCCTTACGACCAGAATCTGTGGCGGTCACCGCAAAAGAAGTCATTGCACTGCCTAAAGAAAAAATCGAGGATCGTTTTTGTCTTGAAGAAGGACAGGGAGCAACCATTGAATTATATGGAGATTCAACAGCAGGAATGATGGGTGTAGGTTTTATCTATACCAATAAGGAGTCTATTTCAATTGGGGTTGGTGCCATCCTTCAACCATTTATCCGCAATAATTGGACACCAAATGATCTCCTCGAAAATCTTAAATCAAAACCCTATGTGAAACGGCTTCTTCAAGGTGGGGAAATTAAAGAATACTTGTCCCACCTGATTCCTGAAGGTGGATATACTCAGGTGCCCAAGCTTCATCGCCAAGGCGTGATGGTGGTTGGAGATACGGCGATGCTTATGAATTCGTTGAATAGAGAAGGCTCTAACCTTGCTATGATATCTGGTAAAATTGCAGGAGAAGTTGCTGCTCAGGCCATTAAAGCTGGTGATGTCAGCGACCATGCTATGTCAGTGTATGAAACCCGTTTGCGTGATTCCTTCGTCTTAAAAGACCTTCACCATTATCGTCATATGGGTAAGTTCTTTGAAGAAAAACCCCATCTCTTAAAAGTGTACCCTAAGTTATTCAATAAAGCTGCTAAGATGTATCTGACAGCCGATGGGACCCCTAAGAAGGAGCGTCAAAAGGAAATTATTAAGATGGCCTTCGAAAACCGTTCTAAAGGCGGGATAATCAAAGATATTTATGGAGCATGGAGGGCGCTCTTATGAAATTAGATGATAAGCTTTATTTAGTGCGCTTCAACACGGATAAACTAAGCCATATTAAGATCAATGACCCTAATGTATGCTTGCACCAGTGTCAAGATAAACCTTGTACCCGTATTTGCCCAGCCCATGTTTATGATTGGGACGAAGAAGAAAAACGCATTGCTGTAGGGTACGAAGGATGCCTTGAGTGTGGTACCTGCCTCATTGGTTGTCCCTTTGGCAATATCGACTGGAAGTACCCGAGAGGCGGCTTTGGAGTCTCTTGGAAGAATGGTTAAAGCTAAACACCTTATTTTCATTTTAGAAAATTGGATACTGGGAGCAGAGAGAGCTTATACCTCCTCTGCTCTCTTACTTTATTACTCAGCCTTGTTGCAGGAGCAATTCATGAATTGCCCTACGGTTTTTCAGCAAAGTTTCTTTGACAGTCATTTCTACAATAGGTAGAATAGAGACGAAGGAAGGGATTAAGCTAGCATGGATAATATTCAACTAGAAGAGGCTAAAGAAAAAGAAATCCAACTAATAAAAAGACTTAAATCTTTGAAGCAGGTCTTAGTGGCCTTTTCCGGCGGAGTAGATTCTACGTACCTTTTGACAGTTGCCCAAGAATCCTTAGGGGAAAATTGCAAAGCGGTTTTTGCCCATGGACCAATGATATCTCTCGAGGAGGAAAAAGAAGCATTAGCCTTAATCAAACTTCATAATTTCCAGGTTGAAATACTTGATATAGACATCTTAGCCCTTGAAGAGTTTCGAAATAATCCCCCCAATCGCTGCTATTATTGTAAGAAGAGACTCTTCCAGACATTTGTCGAATATGCTAAACTTCTCGATAACTCAATAGTGATCGAGGGAACAAATGCTTCAGACACTCAAGACTATCGCCCGGGCCGCATTGCTCTCCAAGAGTTAGGTATTATTAGCCCACTTCAGGAAGTGGGACTTACAAAAGCTGAAATCCGCACGTTATCAAAACGTCGGCAGCTATCCACTTGGAACAAACCTTCTATGGCTTGTCTCGCATCTAGAATTCCATATGGAGATTCCATTACCATAGATTTACTTCAGCGTATTGAACAAGCCGAAGCCCTGCTTCATGAAAAAGGATACATAGAATGTCGAGTTAGAGTTCATGGAGAAATTGCACGAATTGAAATTCCTATCGAATATTTTTCGAGATTAGTTCAAGAACATACTGAAATCACAACTCACTTGTTAAAATTGGGTTTTCGATTTGTTACTTTGGACTTAATGGGACTGCGTTCAGGGAGTCTCAATCCGGCTTAACAGGAGGAAATATATGAATGAAGAGACCATTAGAGCCCTTCTTGAATCTGTTCAACAAGGTTCCTGTTCCCCAGATAAAGCGCTTCAGGAGTTAAAGGACCTACCCTATGAAAACTTAGACTTTGCTCGCTTAGATCATCATCGTGCCCTGAGAACAGGGCAGTCAGAAGTTATTTTCTGTCAAGGTAAACAACCTGATCATATTATTTCAATCTTAAAACACTTAGGGACCAAGGCTCAAAATGTCTTGGCTACAAGGCTTGACTATCCGACGGCAGAAGTGATTCTGCCTCACTTCCCAGAGGCTTATTATGATCGACAGGCTCACTGCCTTCTTCTCAGGCCCCTTGCTGAGCCTACTATTCCGGGTAGGATTCTTATTATGACGGCCGGCACCGCAGATCTACCAGTAGCTCAAGAAGCCTGGCTGACTGCTCGATATATGGGGCATGAAGTCGATACTTTATTTGACGTTGGGGTAGCAGGGATACATAGGCTGCTAGGACAACGAGAACTTATGGATCAGGCAGACGTAATCATTGTCGTTGCAGGAATGGAAGGTGCCTTAGCCAGCGTGGTCGGAGGCCTTGTCGAGCAACCAGTTATTGCAGTACCTACCAGCGTGGGGTATGGTGCCCACTTTCAAGGTCTAGCAGCATTACTTAGCATGTTAAACAGCTGTGCCTCAGGAATCGGTGTTGTTAACATTGATAATGGTTTTGGGGCAGCTTCCTTAGCCTCTGCCATAGTACGCCGCATAATAAAAGATCGGTAGAGAGGAGTATTTATTTGAGCGTTTTATATTGGGATACCTTTGCTGGAATCAGCGGTGACATGGCTCTCGGATCATTGATTGCCCTAGGTGTTGATCCTGAAATTATTGTTAATGAACTTCACTCAATGGGATTAACTGAATTTGTGCTCGAGGTTCATAAACGGCAAGTCCACGGTATTCAGGCTACAGACATTAATGTTGTTCTTACTGAATCTTTAGATCATCATCACGAACCTGAGCACGCTCATAATACTAAACATGCGCATAATCATAATCATAATCATAATCATAATCATAAGCATGACCCTGCCCCTCATCATAAACGAAAACGCCGTCTTTCGGATATTCAGACGATGATCTTAAGTGGAAATTTATCTGAACGTTCCAGAAACAATGCCCTCAGGGTTTTTAATGTTTTGGCTGAAGCAGAGGCCCACGTTCATGGAACGACCCTCGAAGAGGTTCACTTCCACGAAGTTGGAGCAGTTGATTCCCTTGTTGATATCGTAGGGACGTGCATTGCTTTAGATCACCTGGATATTGATACAATAAAGGTGCCTACTCTACCTTGGTCTCATGGTTTTGTGAAGTGTGCTCATGGTACATTACCACTCCCGGCACCTGCTACACTTATGCTTTTAAAAGGATATAAATTTCGTGAATCCGGAATAATTGGCGAACTTATTACTCCAACCGGAGCTGCTCTCGTGAGTGCCTTAGCAGAACAATCAACGTTTCCTGAGATGAATTTAATCAATGTTGGATACGGTTCTGGAAAAAATGATTATGGCATTCCAAGTTTATTGCGAGCGGTTTTAGGAGATATTTAGAGACAGAGGTGAACTATGTTCGCAAATATTATTCATTCGCTCCAACAATCGGGCTGGAAACTTGTCAAATTAGAAGGAACCTGGTTGTCTGCTGCACACGAGTCCCTTAAACGTGGGCTTCTGTTTGGAGATATTAATGATCTTCCTTTAGACTTTAAACAGTTGATCCAGGGTAATACCGAAGTTTCAAAATGGGATGTTATTGTTCTATGCCCTGAAGGAGTTGATTCGTCATTCCTTAGGGATAACAAGCATACAGATCTTCAATTTTGGTATTGGGATACCCAGAGGGGGAATCTGTTACCATTTCCTCCAACCAATGATCCAACGATTCCTAATTGGTTAAAGCAGCTTGCCAGTGGTAATCCAACTTTTCACCAGCAAAGCAGGGGGAATAATCATACAATACCTTTACTAAGCTACTTCCTGCTAAGTATCAATATCATCGTGTTCTTACTAATGACTATGGCGGGAGGATCGACTGATCAACGTGTTCTTATTACTTTTGGTGCGAAGGTTAACTCTTTGATTCAAGCAGGTGAAGTATGGCGCTTTTTTACTAGTATGTTTATTCATATTGGGCTAATGCACTTGATTTTCAACCTTTATGCACTATGGTCTTTAGGTCCCTTTATGGAAGAAAGGTTCGGGCGTTGGCGGTTCATTTTAATCTATAGTTTGAGTGGTCTTGGGGGCTCAATTGCTAGTTTTTATTTTTCGCCAGCTCTTTCCGCAGGAGCTTCAGGGGCGATTTTCGGACTTTTAGGAGCTCTGTTATATTATAGTTTAAAGCGCCCATCCCTTTGGAAATCAGGCTTAGGTATGAATCTAGTAGTTGTCATTCTTATCAATTTTGGGTTTGGACTCACTCAACCGGGCATTGATAATTATGCGCACCTTGGAGGACTGGTTATTGGATTAATCAGTAGTGTTTTTTTAACAAAGCCTAGTAATTCATCACATGATAAGAGTGTCTAAGTTGTACCAGAGTTTCATAAAAATACCACTTTTTTGCAGCGTATTTTTCCGTCTTCTGAGGACAAAATAGAATCAAGAGCTTGCGGTTTCTTAGCAAGGTGGCTTTGAAAAAAGTCATCGTTAGTTAGGAAAGCGTAAGTTCTTTTTCGGCAGGATCCTCGATTTGATTCGTAGCTTGATATGAAATCTTCATTGTGAAAATTCCTATAAATTAAATCTTTCACATGAAAGAAAGGTAAAAATCATTGATAAAATGTTGTTATGACCAAGAAAGGAGGGGACACTTTGAGAAAAAGCAGAACAAAGATCCAATATTTTTCACGGGATCGTTGGATTCAGTTAATATTACTGGTGATAATCCTGCTTGTAACCTGTAGACTTGTTATCCTTCAAGTAGTACAGGCGTCAGACCTTAAGGCCAAAGGAATAGAGCGAAGAACCATTGATCAAAGCCTAAGACCAGATCGAGGAACCATCTTTGATGCACAAGGAAATGTTTTAGCTCAAAGTATCCCAGTCAAGGAAATCTATGCTGACCCGAAGACCTTAAGCAATCTAATTGAGAAAGGTCAATTTAAACGAACTAAAGAAGAGGTTGCGAAGGAACTTGGAAGTGTTTTGGAAATTGATTCTCAAGTTGTCCTCGATAAACTAAATAAGAATCTCTCTTGGATTAGCCTGGCACATCAAGTAGATATACATAAAGCTGATAATATTATGGATCTAAAGATCCCTGGAGTTGGATCCAGTGACGAAGAAAAACGTGTCTATCCCATGGGTATGTTTGCAGCATCTGCACTTGGCATCGTTAATCGAGACGGACATGGTGTAGAAGGGGTTGAATACTATTATGATAAGGAATTGTATGGTAAGCCAGGTTTTCAATCCGAGGAACAAGATGTTAGAGCACGCTCTATATTGGATGCCCTTAATCAAGGTGATCCATCGCGGCCCGGAAATTCCCTAACATTAACCATAGACTCCACAATTCAGTATTTTATTGAACAACAGCTAGATGAAGCGCAGCAAGCGACTAAAGCCAATAGTGTTACAATTCTAGCAATGGACCCGAAGACAGGACGTATATTAGGTATGGGATCTCGTCCCTCATTTGATCCTACAGACTACAATCAAGTCTCACCCGAAGTTCGCCGTAATCTAGCAATCAGTATGTCCTATGAACCGGGATCAACCTTTAAAATAATTACTGGTGCGGCTGCATTAGAAGAAGGAATAACCCACCCGGATGAAACCTTCGATGATCCCGGGTACCTGCGCATACCTCCGCTTTATATTACGAACTGGGACTCTGACCAAAAACCCCACGGGCAGCCTACCTTTACAAAAGGTATGCAGTTGTCTTCTAATGTCGTACTTGCGCAAGTTGGTATGAAGTTAGGTAAAATGACCTTTAATACTTATTTAAAGGCTTTCGGATTTGGTTCAAAAACAGGAATTGATATTTCCGGGGAAGAAAGTGGATTACTCCTTCCTCAAGAGAAGATTAGAGACATTGATATCGCGACTATGTCCTTTGGCCAAGCCAATTCAGTGACTCCTATCCAATTGTTGACCGCAATTTCCGCGGTAGCCAATGGTGGAACTCTTTATCGTCCCTATGTCGTGGATAAAATCACATCGTATAATGGACAGCTTGTGAAACAGCAAGAACCCACCCCAATACGTCAAGTCATTTCGAAATCAACGGCTATGCAAATGACAAACATTCTTGAACAAGTTGTTTCCGATGGAACAGGACGTACGGCTTATATTCCAGGTATCAGAGTTGCAGGGAAAACGGGAACTGCTCAGAAAGTAGATCCAAGTACAGGGGGGTATTCTCAGACAGACTACATTGCCTCATTCGCAGCATATGCTCCGGCAGAAGATCCTAAAATTGCTGTCCTTGTCATTATTGATACACCAAGAACTGAGGAAGGACATCAAGGGGGAACCTTGGCAGGACCGAGAGCGAAAGCAATTATAGAAGGTGCTCTCCAATACTATGGTCTTCCTGTAGCAAACGATACTGAAAGTACGGTCACCATTTTACCCAGTGATTCTGCAGTTAGACCAACACCTCAACCAGTTGTCCCTGAACGCACACCTGTTGCCGGTGAAATTGTGATTCCTGATTTAACAGGTATGACTATGCGGCAGGTAGGAGAAACACTGGCAAAATCAGAACTGCATTTTGATTTTACCGGTAGTGGATTAGTAGTTCAACAATTCCCTCAACCGGGGAAAATAGTAATAAAGGGTACAACCATTGAGGTTAAGTTTTCTCCTTTACCATAATCATTACTAAATTAGGGAATGCTAGGATTACTTAATAAAAAAATGGAGGATTCAAACTATGCTTCTCGAGGAACAAATTGATTTAATGAAAGAAGAAATAACAGCGGCGGTACAGGCATGTATCCAAATTAAGAGTGTCAAAGATATAGAAAATGCATCCCCTGGTGCTCCATTTGGGCCGGGTGTTAAAGAGGCGTTAGATTGGACTTTAGCATTAGGAAATAGCTTTGGCCTTGCGATTAAAAACGTCGAAGGATATGCTGGACATATTGAAATGGGCAAGGGTGAACTATTGGGAATACTAGGGCATCTTGATGTCGTTCCAGAAGGGGATGGATGGTCTGTACCCCCTTATAGTGGAACTATTCGGGACGGAAAAATCTTTGGCAGAGGTGCCTTAGATGATAAAGGACCAACTCTTGCAGCTCTCTTTGCTATGAAGGCGATTAAAGATGCTAACATACCCTTGAATATGCGAGTTCGCCTGATTTTAGGTACGGATGAGGAATCAGGCTGGGATGATATGGCCTATTACTTGAAGAAAGAAGAAGTTCCTCAAATCGGATTTGCGCCCGATGCAGAGTTTCCGGTGATCCATGCAGAGAAAGGAATACTCCATCTGGAATTAAGTAAATCCTATATGACCTCATTCCCACATCTAGTTCGTATCCAGGGCGGAGAACGAGCGAATGTCGTGCCGGATCGATGTGACGTAACTTTAAAGGAAATCTCATATACTAATTTGGTTAACCAGTTAAAGAATTTCTCTTTCCCAGAAGGGGTTAGCGGAAATCTTGAGAGCCAAGAATCAGAGCAAGAGGTTAAGCTGGTTTTCAAGGGAGTTAGCTCACACGGAAGCCTCCCCCAGAATGGAAAAAATGCAGTGCTTTATGCCTTGAGATTTCTGAGGACATTACCCCTTAGCTCTGAGGAAAAGCAAACCCTTGATTCTATGTTGACCTACCCTGGTACAGGTTTTTATGGTGAAGGATTTGGAGTTGCGCTAAGTGATGAACCCTCTGGTAAACTATCCCTCAGCCTGGGTATTTTAGATTTGACGTCAGAAAATCTTCGCTTCGTATTAGATATTCGTTATCCAGTTACCTACCAGCGTGACGATGTTTTTCTGCCAATTGAAAAGATAGCTCAAAGCGAAGGATTTACTATTAAGATTCTAAGCCATCAAGAACCTCATCATGTCCCAAAAGACAGTCCTTTAGTTCAATCCTTGCTGAAAGCCTATTCCGATGTGACTGGGCTGGAGCCCTTTGCTTTTGCTATTGGCGGGGGAACCTATGCTAAAGTGCTTCCTCAAGGAGTCGCCTTTGGGCCCACTTTTCCTGGTGAGCCGGAAGTAATTCATTGTCCAGATGAATACATAACTGTCGAAAATCTTCTAAAGACGACCAAAGTGTATACTCAGGCTATTCTTAACTTAGCCGCTGACGTGGAAAATCAATAATGACCCTATCGATCTGCTAAAATTAATGGTTAATTAGTTAATTATTTGTATGACAGCTCATGTAGGACCAATGTCAAGGAAAAGTTAATGCACTTGCAACGTTACTGTAATTTGATTCAACTCCGTCTTTGACAGAGGTTACCTTAAAATACACAGTGGTGTTAGCCTCTATATCATTCAATTGAGCAGAGCTTTGAGGAAACCATTTACATTGCAATTTACTGCCGTCGCTATTAATAAATGAATAGAGAAATGAGTTTGGGTCATGGAGAGTGTAGTATATATGGTAATAATCGGCATCACTAATCTGATCCCATTGAATCGTTATTTGGCTGCTGGAAATAGGGGTCGCAACCAAGTTAGTTGGAGCAGAGGGCTTATTTGTCTGGTCTGTATCGGGAAGGGTCAATAAATATTCCACAACACTATCTGGAACTACCACGCTGCCACCGAATACATAAGGAACTCCATCATTATATTGATTGAGTTTATCAACTGTAAATTGTCTAGTAATTAAAGGTGGGTTATCATTCACTAAAACTATGGGTAGTTCTTTCTTTGCCGCATATGCAGCACCAGTTAACGCATCGGCATATCCTTCGCCCGTTGTTAGGCAAAAATCCTTTGAGCTAAATAAATGATCAAATTCAGTATTAACGTTGATATTGCGTTCGTATTTATCAACACCTACAACGATTCTTTCTGAACCAGGAAATTGATCAACGAGGTTATCGGATATAATGGTCGAATCACCGACAACATAGGATTTGTTAATCTTGTTTGTTGATAGATATGCTTGCACCGAAGCTGGCAAATAATCCTTTGGCACGAGTATGATCGGCGTTTGTTTTAAGGCGGCGATGGGACCAATCGACAGGGCATCCGGATAATCTTCTCCCGTAACTATCATGATTTCAGTAGGAGAAGGGAATTGTTCTGCTATCTTAATAGCGGTATCATATCGATCGCGACCAGCAACGCGGGTCACGCTAATTTTCATCCCCTGTAATTCCGTATCAATTGAGGAGGGTATTACTGCTGTACCTCCGATGATAAAGACATTCTTAACCTGTAGGCGGATTAAAGTTTCCTTAGTGACGGTTGGTAAGCTATTCCCACTGGTTAATAGTATTGGAGCATCATATTTTTTGGCAAGAGGAACCGCACTAAGCGCATCAGGGTAGTTTTCCCCAAATGCCAGTAATGCGTAATCGGATTGTTGCCAGCCATCCTGAACAATTAAGGCAGATGTGTCATATTTGGTTTCCCCTGCAAGTCTTTTGGCAGTCGAAGCATAAGCAATCGAAGTGAAAGAATACATGAACGCAAAGACAAAAATAAGCACAAACCTCTTTTTCAATATACTTCCCTACTTTCAAAGTTAGTTTAGGAAAGGTCCACTCTGTAACTCTTCCACAAACTAACGCAATTTCCTGCAATTCGACAGGATTAACGGTTATACGATTAATTTTTATGATGGAGGACTCACTTAGAATCGATTGGGAAAAGACTTCAGA
Source organism: Desulfosporosinus sp. (assembly GCA_003513495.1). Taxonomy (GTDB): domain Bacteria; phylum Bacillota; class Desulfitobacteriia; order Desulfitobacteriales; family Desulfitobacteriaceae; genus Desulfosporosinus. The sequence continues at coordinate 146,108 of DOPM01000019.1, read as the reverse complement.
TTCTAAAATTGCTAACTCCGACTTGTAAGTTCTGGGCTAGGTTAGTCAGACTCTGACAAGAAAGGTTAATCTCATCGAAGGTAGCCGCGAATTCATCAATTGCCGCGGATACATTAGCCGCTTGTTCAGCGTTGTTCTGACTAACCGACCCAATCTCTTGAACCCCTGAGACGATTTGTTGACTGCCGCCTGTCATTTGTTGTATGGAAGAAGCAATTCCGCTTACTTGTTCGGAAACTTCATTAACCATCGTTAGAATATCACTTAGGGCGTAATCCACTTTGTTCACCATTTTGATTCCCTCGTTGACGTGACCTTCTTCCGACTCTATCGAAACAATAGCGTGAGCGATGTTATGTCTGTTTAATACAACTAACGCTGTGATTTGCCCGGTGGCAGCTTTTGCTTTTTCTGCCAATTTACGAACCTCTTCAGCCACTACGGAGAAACCACGCCCATGTTCACCCGCCCGGGCGGCTTCAATAGCAGCGTTTAATGCGAGAAGGTTTGTTTGTTCTGTAATACCTGATATTAAGTTCGCAATGTCAGCTATTTGTTCGGAGCTATCTGCTAGCGAAGAGATAGCTTCTTTAACAACTTGAGTGCCCTTGCTTATGTTAGCCATTTGATCAACAGCTTGGGTGAGTGCTCTTTGCCCATCTTCAGTAGAAATAGCAGATTTAGACGTTAATGCTGTTACGCGTTGACCTACCTCAGCAACCGATTGAATGTTAGCATTTATTTGTTCTATAGCTACTACGGTCTCACTGACTGCTTCAGCTTGTTTTTCTGTACCATATGCTACCTCTGCGACTGCAACTGCGATTTGCCTGGTGGCCTTCGAGCCTTGTTCAGTAATCGCTAAAAGCTGGTGGGCAGAGGAAGTAACTTCTTCAGATGACTCTGAAACTCGTCTTATGAGATTAGAAAGTGCAACTGTCATCTGATTAAAAGCCTGAGCTAATAATCCCGCTTCATCCTTGGATTGGGTTCTGCTCTTGGTGAGCTGAAGATTACCTGCTGCGACTTCTTGAACATTTGCTAGCATTATTTGTAGAGGTTTGGAGATTGCCCGAGCTACTAGAGCCCCAATGAAAATTGCGAGAATTGCAGCGGCAAGAGGAGATCCAAACAACATTTTTTCTGCATTGTCAAAGTTATAGTTTTCGCGGACAATGGTACTTTTTGCTTTTTGAGCGCTATAGTCCACTAGTTCTGGAAGAAGGGTATTAATTTCGTCTAAATGTTGGGTAACATTATTTGAAAAACTGTTATAGGCCGCTTCATTATCACCACTCTCCACTAGAGAAACAATTCCTTGCCATTCTTCTTCGTATTTTTGCAGAGCGTCTCTCACCTGAGCTAGCTTTGCAACTTCAAAGGGTTCTTTGGCGAGGGGGGTATAATTGTCTAGGGATTCTAGAATGAAGCCTTTAAGTACGGAGGTCTGAATGAGTAGGCTTTGTTTGTTTAAAGAGTCAAGAGGGGCTAAAAGATACTCTATATTAACACTACGAATCATTCGAACATTGGCATTGGTCTCATTGATTAGTTTTACAGACATCAAGGAATTTGAATAGATTTCGTTCATGGCAACGTTGACTTGACGATAATAATAGTAACCCATAGAACTTAATCCGATCATAAAGATAACCATGACAAGGACTAAAGCATTAATTTTGTGAAAGGTTTTCCAGTTATTTAACCACTTCATTTAGAGTATTCCTCCTATCGTAGTAAAAAAGTGTTACCGCCTAGGGCTTTAACTTCTTTCTTTATTTGGGCAGCTCGTTCAGAAACGAGTAAAGGGGTCCAAATCTGATCAGTGTTGTTAATGATTAGGCAGGCTAGGGCAACACTTAGGTTTTCAGCTCCTGGTAAATGCTCGCATATTTGTTCAAATTGGGAGAGTATTTTAACGGCTAGCTTTTCTAGGTCTGAGGGTGGAGAGATTAGAATAAAATCGTCCCCCCCAACGTGTCCGATAAAGGTTTCCTCAGTAGTACTATAGGATGCATTCTGTAAAACCTCACTTAACATTTTGATAACGACATCTCCCTGTTGGAAGCCATATGAATCGTTATAATATTTGAATTTATTTAGATCAACATAGATAAGGCCAAAGGGGGCATTCTGTTCTAAATGCTGTCGGATCTTCTGATCAATGAGTAAGTTGCCTGGTAACCCAGTAAGTGGGTTAGCACCTCGAGCGATCTGGATCTGTTTCTCAGACATGGTTTTGATTAAATTTGCTACTGAAACCATGCCGATCGGTCTGCGTTGGTTAGCTACAATAATGCCGTCATACAGCTGGGCATCAGAACGCTGCATAGCTAAACTAGACACCACTTCCAAGGGAGTGGTGTCTTCTACTATGAGGGGATTTGTATCCATTAATATTGAAATAGTACGTTCTAAATAAAGAGAGTTTCCATAGCGTGTTCCTAAGGCTGCGAAAAGTCTGTCGCGTTGCATGACTCCAACTAAACGGGAGTCTTCGGTTATCCCCACCAGCCATTGATTCGAGTGTTCACGAAAGTAAGTTTCGACAGCATTGACCAGGGTATGGGTATTGAAGAGGGGTAAGGGCTCAACAATGGAGAGAATAGGACTTTTTTCTATGGATTTAAGCCGACGTTTAGGATCCAAAATTCCTTTAGCTGCGGGATTAATGCTCTTACGTTCAAAAGAGGGTTTTGCAATAAAGTATCCCTGTATGTAATCAACCCCTAATTGGATCACTGTACGCATTTCCTCTGCAGTTTCTACTCCTTCGGCGATGATACGACACCCTATACGCTTAGAAAAGGTGACAAATGTCTCCAACAAGGCCCATTTGATAGGATCCGCATTCACTCCTTGTATTAAAGACCGGTCTACTTTAAGGAAGTCAGGATGTAGCTCCGCTACAGACTGTAAAGAAGAATAGCCCGCACCAACGTCATCTAAGGCAATTAGGTAACCCTGATTACGATAATGCTCTAAGGCATCACGGAATGTAGAAAAATCCTCTATGGCACTTCGTTCGGTAATTTCTAGTACTACATCCGTTGGACTTAATCCTTGTTCAGTGAGCAGTTTACGAGTATGACCAGAGGCAAACTCGGGGTCAATTAGTACTATAGGGTTAATATTCAGGAAGAGCCTTTCATCGCTTTGAGCAATAGAAGGGTAGGAGGTAATAGCTTGCCGCCGGCACAGTGTTTCGATTGGGTAGAGTTGCCCAATCTTTTCTGCAAATGGGAATAGGTCAGCAATATTGTTAAAACAAGTAGACCCTGGTATACGCGCCAACGCTTCAAATCCAAACACCTCGCCGCTTTGGGTTTCAATAATTGGTTGAAAAGCAGCTTTCAGGTACGTGGCGGGTTCTTCGATAAGGTGTGTAATCTCTTCGCGGCGAGCAAAAAAATTGGGATCCGGTTCCGATTTATTTATAAGGAAGGCTTCTTTCACAGCCGCATACAGTAAATAATCTGCGCTTCGACCGATTTCATTTACACATTGAGCAAGTCCCGAACGTAAGAGTATCTTCTCGTTAACTAGTTTCTTAATCCTGTGATTAAATCGTTCTTCCATCGGGAGAACCCATTGTTCAATGACTTCCGTAATATTCCAATATGTATTTTTTCCCGGAACTAAATACACAACAAAGTCATCACCGCCCCTACTTTCGAAATGAGAAAAAAGATAGAGATTGCGTTGCTGTCTAATCGAATGATTAATTTCTCGCTCAATTTCGTCTAGGATTTGTCTGCAGATTTTGTAACCGTATCGAAATTCAACCTCACTAAATTTGACGATATCAAGATATAACACCCAGATTGTTTTCTCTTCCCTTAGTAGACGGTAAAGCTTTTGTTGTCTGATATCGACTGACTTAAACATTTTTGAAACTCCTTCTTTCAACCAAGCATAGAGTCTGATTTCGAATATGTTTTTAACGTACAGCCCTACAACAATAATAGTAATAGATATTTGTAAAGAAATGATGAACTGCATGTAAATGTAATGTTAAACTTTTATTCTTTAGGTGATATTTACCATTTCATTAGGTGTTGTATCAAGGATTTTGTATCATTTCAAGGTAAAGAAAAAATCTCGCATAAATATCTTAAATTTAACAAGAATTAATTCAGTCTTAACTTAAGAATAATATGTTCTTTACAGTCATCCCTTAAAATGATCTTGAGAACAAAGGAGAGGTGTTGGCTAAAAAATGTATGAACGACTTATCGGTCAGACACTATCTAAGATGACAAAGCTGCTTCTTGCTTCTGCAGGCCCCTTACAATGTTTTTTAGACTCCCCAGGCTTAACCCACGTTCATTGTCTGGAACAGGCTTACAATGTTCTGAAACATGATGGAAAAGAGGATGTAGCTAAATTATTCAATTCACATCACACTTCGCTGACGAAAGGACTATACTGGGCAGACCGTGGTTGGAAAAACGTCAATCATTTTTATAGTGATCCCAGCAAACAAGGAATTATCGGATGGCCAGGGGCTACTGCTGAGTGCCAGTATTATTTCAACAAGGCTTTCACCTTTTTCCCGAATAACGTCTATAAAGGTATGTTCTTTTTAGGAGCAGCGTTGCACTTATTACAAGATATGTGTGTACCACACCATTCTTTAGGGGTTCTTTTCGACGGTCATAAAGAGTTCGAAACATGGGCTACTAAACGTTGGGATAAGTTTCCTGCAAAAAGTGGTATGTATATGCCTTTCTCTCACCCCGCTCAATGGATTGATCATAATGCCAGCGTTTCTGCCCCCCTATACCCCTTGGTATCACTTTGCGAAGGGTGTAACGAAGAAAGCTATACAAGGGCTTCTGAAGTTTTGATCCCTCTTACAATTTCCACTTCAGCAGGATTTCTGGATTTTGCGAGAAAACGCTTGTTAAGATTTGAATAGATCATTTTTCAGTTGTCGTTATATAGGGTGAAAGTGGTTTTGAAATTTTTGATGAAGTATGCTGAAAGGGGAGATACAGAGTTGAAGCAGTTAAGGATTCTCGTATTCTCTGCAGGGTTTGGAAACGGACATTTTCGGGCAGCAGAAGCTGTGATTGAAGGCATACGTATTAAGGAGCCTTATGCTGAAATTAACCATCTGGACTTTGGAGATTTTTTGAGTAAACGACTGAACACCATGGCTAAACGCTTATACATGGAGATGATTAAACATACCCCGAGGCTTTGGGGGAAATTTTATTATAAAACAGCTAAACTGCAACCTAAGTCAATAATGCAGCGTTTTCTGAATCAATTAGGTCGTAGTGATTTTCTTAACTATATAAAGGGGTTTGAGCCAGATCTTATTGTATGTACTTTTCCAACAATTTCCTCGATACTAGCCCAACTCAGGCTGGAACGAATTCTTCTTGTTCCAGTGATTACAGTAATCACGGATTATGCAGTTCACAGTCTTTGGGTCCATCCAGGAGTTGATCGCTACATGGTTGCTTGTGAGGAAGTTAAGGAAAGTTTAGTGTCTTGGGGAATTGAAGCGCAAAGTGTTCGTGTCACAGGCATTCCAGTCAGTCCCAAATTCGAAAGGGTAAAGGATCGTGGGCATATTCTTTTAAAATTAGGCTTGAGTCCGGATCTACCAACGTTTTTAGTGATGGGCGGAGTCTACGAGGGAGAAATCGTAAAAAGAATCTGCAAGCGACTCGCAGATTCTAAGGTTCCAATTCAGTCGTTGATTGTTTGTGGAAAGAATGAAAAGCTTTATCACTCTTTAGAAGATCTAAGTGCACAGACTCCTAACCTTATTGTGCGGTTTGGGTATGTTGACAATGTAGAGGAATTAATGGAGGTATCCAATCTGATTATCACAAAGGCCGGAGGGTTAACGGTTACTGAGGCATTAACGAAGCACCTGCCCCTTTGTATATTTAAGCCCATCCCTGGCCAGGAAGTTGAAAATGCACTGTTTGTGCAGCGCAAAGGCGCAGGGTTATTTGCAGGAACTGAAGAGGAATTGGAACAACTTCTAGATCGCTTATTAAGCTATCCAGAGGATATTGAACGAATGCAAGAAAAAGCAACGTTCGCTTTACCAGGTCGCTCCGCAGAACGCACCGTCGATGAATTACTTCAGTTAGTGTCACATTTAAGAATGAAGCAAAAAACTGGATAACTAGAGTTTGATACAACTCAATTGCACGAGGGTTCAAAAGATTCATTTTTAGAGTGAACGCCTGTTTAAGTAAAAGGAGGCTGGATAATGACCCCGCAATATAAATATTCCTTACTGAATACTAAAGAAGCAACCTACTATCTCGAAGTATCATCTTTTAAATTTAAAAAACTTATTAAGGAAGGACAATTAAATCCACAGATTTGGACTCTGCGCAGCGGAAAAGATGTACATTTCTATGACCCAGTAGAACTGACTAGAGTAAAGAAGATGTTGATTAAGGAAGGGTATCACTATCAACATGCGTAAGACGTTTGAATTATTTAACATCCCCTTAACGTAACCCTAATTCCTTGTTAACAATTGAAATATATAATGAGTAAAAAGTCATTAGAAAAAAGTAATGAGGTGATGTTAGAATGAAACTTTTGGTTGATTTGCATACTCATACCATTGCAAGCGGACATGCGTACAGTACTATAACAGAAAATGCGCTAGCGGCTTCACGCAAAGGACTAAAATTACTAGGAATGACCGACCATGGCCCAAGTATGCCAGGCGCTCCTAACCTTTACCATTTTGGCAATTTGTCAATTATTCCAGATCAACTATATGGAGTTAAAATATTGCCTGGTGTTGAAGCCAATATCACAAACCACGAAGGCGAACTGGATATGCCGTTAAGTTATTTAGATCATTTAGAACTTATACTTGTCGGGTTGCATCCGATCTGCTATCAGGGTGGGACCTGCGAACAAAATACTGAAGCGTATATAAAAGCAATGGAAAATCCCTATACAGATATAATGGTTCATCCTGGAAGACCTGATTTTGATATGGATTTAGAAAAAATTGCCCACGCATCGGCACGTTTGAATATTCCTGTCGAGGTTAATAATAGTTCACTGTCAACGATTGTAGATAAGGCTAGAGCGCAGGATAATTGTCGTTCTATTGCCAGGTACATGGCGAAGTATAAAGGTCCCGTAATTTTAGGAAGTGATGCTCACTTTTGGGATCGGGTTGGTGAGTTTAGCGAAGCAGTGGAGTTAGTTCGTGATGTCGGGATTTCAGAACATCTAATTCTCAATACTTCGCCTGAACGAGTCTTGAAATATTTGGCTTTACGCCGTTACCAACGCTCAGAATCAAACATTAAAGGATTTACTAGGCATAAGCAGGGAATTGCTTTGTAGAGAAGGAAATTCGGATTTTATTCCATTTCTTTAAGAATTGTTTGTAACAAAAAGGGGATGGTTCCTATAAAAAAGTGCCTAAAAGCATTTAAAAAGTATAATAAGTATAATAACAGCTGTCTTCGAATTGATTTTGGGAGATAGCTGTTATTTATGTTAATTGACCGTTTATACGATCGATGATAACAATCTTTAACAGTAACTTTACATAATGTTCATTCAGACTTTACATACAACCCTTATGATAGGAGTAGTTGATTGTTTAGAAAAATTATTCATAAGGGAGGAAACTTTATTGAGGGGAGTTATGTTGTGGCCAAAATTTTGCTCGTAGACGACGAAATTGGAGTTCAAGAACTCACTCGCGATGATTTGGAAAAAGAAGGGCATACTGTACTCATTGCTGTCAACGGTGAACAGGGATTAGATGTAGCTAGACGAGAAAATCCGGATCTCATCATAATAGATCAAACTCTCCCTTTGATTGATGGATTAGATGTTTGTAAGAAATTACGTGCATTAAATGAATTCTTATCTACGCCAATAATAATTTTAAGTGAAAGTGATGATGTAACAGATAAAGTAATTGGGCTTGAACTTGGCGCGGACGATTATATAACAAAGCCTTTCAATTCTAGAGAATTATCGGCGAGGATTAAAGCGAGACTTAGGGAAGTTCAACGGAAAGCTGAAGCTAAAAATTGTCCAATAAGGTGGAGGAACCTAGAAATTTGGCAAGAAAATTATCAAGTTACTTTAGATGAACAGCCTCTAAGCCTTACGGCGAAGGAGTTCGAACTGCTGGTTCTCTTTGTAACCAATCCTTACCAAGTATTTAGCCGCGAATACTTAATTCAGAAGGTTTGGGGCAATCTTTCCAGCACAGGGACCAGAGCTTTGGATGTGCATATAAGTCATTTAAGAAATAAACTTAAGTCAGTAGGACCAGTTCTTGATTCAGTTAGGGGAGTTGGATATCTTTTTATCCGTCGAAAGTAGCTAAAACTTTAACTTAAACTTTACATTTAGTTCATTAAGACTTTACAAACATTTTGTATAATCAATTTGCACTTAAGATTAAAACTTAAGAAAAAATTAAGGGGGAAACAAACTTGTTTAAAACGAAATCTAAGATTGCTCTTGTAAGTACAACTTTAATTGCTTTACTAACACTGGTCGGATGTGGCCAAAAGGCAGATCCAACAACACCTGCACCAGCCCCAACTGTTGAGAAGAAGACGATTTCTGCTGCTGGCTCTACAGCCCTCCAACCACTCGTCAAATTAGCTGCCGATGAGTTTATGTCAAAAAATGCAGGAGTACAAGTTAACACTAGCGGCGGTGGATCGTTTACAGGCCTGAATAATGTAGCAAGTGGTTCTATTGATATCGGAAACTCAGATGTTGAAGTTACTAATGAACTAAAAGATAAAGGATTAGTTGATCACCAAGTTGCGATAGCACCTTTTCTAATTATCGTTAATAAAGATGTCACTGTGGATAACTTGACTAAAGAACAACTAACAGACATCTTCACAGGGAAAATTACCAACTGGAAAGATGTTGGCGGCAAGGATTCCAAAATATCGATTATTGGTCGTGCAAAATCTTCCGGTTCTCGTGCAACCATCAGTAAAATCGTGATGGACGGAAAAGATTTTACTGATGCAGCAGCTGCTCAAGACTCAACTGGAAACTTAATTACTGGTGTAGCACAAACTCCTGGAGCAATCGGTTATTGTGATGCAGCTTACTTGAAAGATACGGTTAAGGCATTGAAGTACAATGGCGTAGAATACAGCGTAGAAACAGTTGTTAATGGACAGTATCCTATCTATGCCTTTGAACACATGTATACTAAAGGTGAGCCGACAGGTACTGTAAAGGCATTCTTAGATTATATTATGAGTAAAGAATTCCAAGAGAAGAATGTAGAAAAAACTGGATTTATCCCAGTCAGCTTGCTTAAGAAATAATCGTGACTTTAGCAGGTGGCCACATACTTTATTGCTACAAAAGCAACTCAAGCGCTATGCCATCCTGAAGGAGGGACGACTGAAAGATTCGAGATCCTTCGCTAACGCAAGGATGACATAATAATCTTTCGTTTAGTAACACGGGTAACGTATGGGAATTCTGAAACGATGGATAAACGACAGAGATAGGAGCAAGGTTTCCCTTGCTCCTATCTCTACGAGTAGGATTAAATAATTATTTAAAGTCTATAGCAAACTTAACCTAAACTTTACACTACCTTAATCGACAGTTTACACAAATAAGCTAGAATAAATCGTGCTGAATAATTTAATAGTGAAGTTTGTTGTTATTTAGCAGTTTGAATAAATGATTAGTAAAGGCTGGAGGTGTAAAAGGTTGACGAACCGTAAGTCCTGGGTTTATCTTAATGATCGTTTAGCACGATACTTGTTTATCAGCAGCGCGATTTTAGTTTCACTAATTATCTTATGTATTATTTGGTTCGTTGGTATGCAGGGCTTATCCACGTTTAAAGAGGCCAGCATCCTTGAGTTTTTTACGAGTAGCAAATGGAGTCCTGATAATGGTAAATTCGGAGCCCTCACGTTCATTGCTGGATCCATTGGGACGACTATAATTGCAATACTACTTGGAGGCCCACTAGGACTAGCAGGAGCTGTATTTTTAGCAGAGATTGCTCCTCCGTGGGTACGCTCTATTATGCGCCCGGCAACTGATCTATTTGCTGGGATTCCATCGGTGGTTTACGGTTACGTTGGGATTACAGTCATCGTAAGTTTTACAGGAAAGATTACCGACTCCCCAACCGGGTACGGCATGTTAGCAGCAGGGATTGTATTAGCTATTATGATTTTACCAACGGTGATAAGTCTTTCGGAAGATGCTTTACGCTCTTTGCCGAGAACCTATAAAGAAGCTTCACTAGCCTTAGGAGCAACTCGCTGGCAGACAATTCGCAGGGTCTTGGTACCAGCAGCATCTCCTGGAATATTAACAGCAATCATTTTAGCAATGGCTAGGGCCATAGGAGAAACAATGGCAGTACAGATGGTTATTGGAAATTCTCCACGCTTCCCTGATTCATTAGGCAGCCCTACATCCACGTTGACCAGTAATATTGTTATGGAAATGGGCAACACTCCCTTTGGATCAACTTGGAATAATGCCTTATTTATGATGGCATTTATTCTTTTGATCATTGCCCTTATCATGATAATTCTTGTTCGAACAGCCTCACGAAAGGGGGCAGCACGTTGAAAGCTCATCAATCAGATCGTTTAGCCAGTGCTTTACTTTGGGTAGGAGCCTCAGCCATTGTCATGTTACTTGTTGCATTTTTAGTTTTAATTCTAGGTAGAGGTCTACCCCATCTAACGGTTGAGTTCTTTAATGGTCCTGATGGTGTAAGAGGTCAACTATTCAATTCTTTTTATATATTATTCCTTTCCTTAGTGTTTTCTCTGCCTGTCGGCTTAGGTGCGGGGATCTATATGGCTGAATATGCTCCTAAAAACAAACTTACGGATCTAATTCGCTTAAGCACAGAAAGTTTAGCAAGCGTTCCCTCTATAGTATTTGGTCTCTTCGGCATGATACTGTTTGTGAACATGTTGGGCCTAGGATTCACTATCTTAGGAGGAGCAGCCACTCTAGCCTTACTGAATTTGCCGATTTTAGTGCGTGTTACGGAAGAATCCTTGCTTGCAGTGCCTAGAAGTTATCGAGAGGCTAGTTTAGCTTTAGGCGCTACTATGTGGCAAACCTTGCGAAAAGTCATTCTACCTACTGCGCTGCCTGGACTTATAACTGGAATAACCCTCGTTGCTGGGCGCGCCTTAGGAGAAACAGCCATTTTGATCTTTACGGCGGGGATGAATGTATCTCGAATACCCTTTGACGTAAATCCTCTGGCAGCCGGAGAGACCTTGGCGGTCCATTTATTTGCCGTTAAGTCGAATCCGCTGCCAGGAACCAATGCTGATCAAATTGCTGATGGGACAGCCGCTTTACTAATCATCATGGTAATTGTATTTAATATATGTTTGACAATACCTAGTCGTTGGCTGCAACATCGGCATCAAGGAAAAAATAAGGCATAGTACTAGAAGTGGATGAGGAGAATTAACATGGACAAGATCGTAGTTGATAAACTGGACCTCTTTTACGGTGATCAGCAGGCTTTAAATAAGATATGTTTAACAATGAAGGAGAAAAGTGTGACTGCCTTAATCGGTCCCTCGGGCTGTGGCAAGTCTACGTTCTTGCGAACTCTTAACCGGATGCAAGATTTAACACCAAGTGTTAAGATTTCAGGTAAAATAACGATTGACGGGCAGGACATATATGCTCCTGGTACCGATGTTGTGTTACTTAGGAAAAAGGTCGGAATGGTCTTTCAAAATCCGAACCCATTTCCCAAGTCAGTGTTTGAAAATATCGCTTACGGTCCACGAATTCATGGGGAATCCGATAAGAAACGATTGAATGAGATCGTAGAAACCAGTTTAAAAGATGCCGCTTTGTGGAATGAAGTCAAAGACCGCCTGCATGAATCAGCACTAGGCCTTTCAGGTGGTCAGCAACAACGTCTCTGTATAGCACGCCTACTAGCAGTAGGTCCAGAAATTTTATTGATGGATGAACCGACATCAGCGCTAGATCCCATTTCTACCATGAAAATTGAGGAATTGATAGCAGAATTGAAAGATAAATATTCAATCATGATTGTTACGCATAATATGCATCAAGCGTCTCGGGTTTCTGACCGAACTGCTTTTTTCTTAAGTGGAGACTTAATCGAAGAAGATGTAACAAGTATCCTCTTCACTCGCCCAGCTAAGAAAAAAACCGAGGACTATATATCCGGTCGGTTCGGTTAATACTTTTTGTTTATTTATATCACTGATTTTGAAAATCTTACTTGCCTCTATATTTTTATAGGAATGACGCTTATAATTAAACCATTTAAAGAGAGGAGGGCGACAGAAATGCCAACTCGTCAGAAATTCGATCATGAATTAGAGGAACTCCGAACAAACATCCTTAACTTAGGAAATATGGTGAACGAACAAATAACCGATGCCGTACGTTCTTTGATTAACCAGGACCTTGAACTAGCCAACGCTATCGTAGTTAAGGATATTGCACTCAATGATCTGCAAGCAATTATTGAAGAAAAATGTATTCTTCTTATAGCAACTCAGCAACCTTTTGCTCGAGATTTACGTAAGCTTGTGGCTGGCTTTAAAATTTCCATCTACCTAGAGAGAATGGGTGACTTATCAGTTGATCTCGCAAAGGTAACTATCAGAATAGGGGAAGAAGAGTTTATTAAGCCCATCGTTGACATTCCTCGTATGAGTGCATTGGTTCAAGAAATGATAGATATTGGACTAAAAGCATATGTAGATGAAGATTGCGGTGCTGCCTCAGAAATGTCATTGATTGATGATCAGATAGACAAAATTTACTCGGGTGTCTTTGGAGAACTTAGGTCTATCATGATGGAAGACCCTAATAAAGTGACCCAAGCTAATTACCTACTCTTTGCTAGTCGCTTTTTAGAACGACTAGGAGACTACTGTACAAATATTGCTGAGGAAATCGTCTATATTTGTAACGGTAAAAGAATGGATTTGAACGAGTAATAACAAACAGTATTTACTATGCCAGTTAGAAGCTCTATATATTTATGAAAAAAACAAATCACTAAGGTTAATTGTTTGACCTTAGTGATTTGTTTTTTAGCCATAAATTCACAGTGTGATCAAAAACACATCAATCGTTTAGTATATTTGCTACACTAACTCAGAAAGATAAAGTAAGTCCTCATTCATAATTCTGAAAATCTATGGGGGAATTAAATTGAACCAAATTGGCTTTCAAATCGAACACTGTCGGTCGAATTGCTCGAAATCTGCTTGCGAATGGAACGGCCTTCTTGAAGCATTGAGATCCAAACTTGTTGATTTAAAGATAAATGAAACTCTTGAACAGAAGTTTCATCCCATTTTACATCACCATCTCCCAAAGATTGGCTTGGCGGGCTGTCCCAATGGTTGCTCCCAACCGGATATTAAAGACTTTAGTATTTCTGGATATGTAAACCCTTTAATTACCGATGCTCCATGTTTACAATGTGAAGTCTGTGTCCGTTCTTGCTTAGAAGGAGCTATTTCATTGCAACCGAAGGGTATAAGTATTGACAAGGATCGATGTCTTTCCTGTGGAAACTGTCAAAGGGTTTGCCCTTCAGGGACGTTGACAAGAGGAGAAAGTGGATGGATCTTACGACTTGGCGGACGAGTAGGGCGACATCCACGATTTGCAACATTCATCGGAAAAGTTTCAACGATTGATGAAGTGGTCCAATGGGTTTATAAAACCATCCTCGACTATATGGAAAATAGTGAGGCACAAGAGAGACTAACACACTTTCTTGAACGCAAAACTATTTCAGTTTAGAGAGCGAGAGCGGGCTGCTCGTTCGCGAATCCATGAACTTAATTCATCAGTGTTTAGAACTGTAATCTTCTTCTTTTTAATCTCAATTAATTTTATGTCCTTTAATTCGGTTAAAATTCGGCTCACTGACTCTCGAGCAAGACTGCACATTCCTGCAAGTTCCGTAGCGGATAGGGGAATAGTAATCAATACACCATTTTGTGTCTTTATCCCATGTACATGCGCTAAAGCAAAAAGTTTAGCTCCTAAACGTAGACGAGCATCTCCCAGCGATAGATTTTTTATTTGTCGGTAGGAGCGGCGTAAATCCAGGGCAAGTTCACGGTAAAAAATCCACAGTAAGGATGGATTGCTTTCCATAAATCGCATAAAGATTTGCTGGTCTAAAGCTAAAACCTCCGTATCCTCAATGCAAAGAGCAGCATGTGGATAGGGTTTTCCGTCGAGAATTATTTCCGGAAAAAAAACTGGGGGCTTCAGTACGCGGATTATCTTCTCAGTGAATTCACCCATTAAGTATAGTCGAATTCTTCCCGAGATAAGGAAATAAACCGTTGTTGCCTCATCCCCAGAGAAATAAAGGTATTGTTTGGGTGCATAGTGACGAAGTCTTCCATGTGATAGGCAGAAGTCTACAAATTCAGGCGTCATTTTGCCTGAGAATAGTTTTGTGGATAAAACCTCTCGCAGGTGTTGCTCATTTAGCATTCTATTCCTCCAGACTATTTGAACTTGATGTTCACTTCTATGTTTATTATAGCACGCCAATTGAATATGATCTTAAATTTGAATGACATTTATTTAACATTAAAAACCAGCATATCAATGTCTGCTAAGGGAAAAATAACTTTAGGATTCGCTTAGTAGGAAAAGGGAGGGTCACATAAATGGGTGCTCACAAGAAAGTATCACGTCCTAAATCTCCAGTAACTGTAAGAGATCCACATTATCAAGAGTTTGACACGCATAAAGAGCGTAATATTCAAAACACATTACCACATAAAACCTACTAATACCTTATTAAAATGGAGTGAGCTGAGAAGCCACTCCTTTTTTGTTCTTTATAATTATTGATAATGTTTCAATCACAAATGTAATTGGCTGAAAAGAAGGATTTGTCTGATTTTAGTCGAATATACAGAAAACAAGATTAATAATGGTTAGGTAAAAGTTGACCAAAATTTGGTTTGTAAATCATTAGTAGAATCAATGTACTATATGATTTATTAATTGTGGCCATATTGACTTATTGAGCACTCAATGCTAGTCTTAGTTTGTGAGAAGCAACAATATAATAGCTTGTGCATTTTATTACGTTCACTAGGTCAATGTTTTAATCTTGAATGACCCATTCGATTAAATATGTGAAAGAAATCTTATTTATGCGTTCATCCAAGGATTTTGCCGGGAACTCTGCTTAGCCTGTGTCTAGTCAGGGTCTACAATACTTGTGTTGGAAAATAAATTCCTTCTCACGCATTTATGGGGGGTGTTATGAAAAAAAAGACAGACGTTTTAGGGACCTATTGGAAGAGGACTTTATGAGTCAGAGACGAAGTTGTTTTGAGTGGAGGCTCGTCACCTCGTCTATCAATGGTACCAGTGAGACTTAATGAACCAGAGTCGTAATCTTAAGTATTTATTTTGTTGCAGTAAGGGGGAAACAGTGTGAATATTGTCGTTTTCATCAAACAAACATTTGATACTGAGGCAAAAATCGTACTAGATGGTAACGGTAAAATCGATGCCAATGGGGTTAATTTAATTATCAACCCTTATGATGAATTTGCCATTGAAGAAGGAATCAGGCTTAAGGAAAAATTTGGCGGTGAAGTAACCGTAGTAGCTATGGGAGGTCCACGTGCCCAAGAAGCTGTCCGCACTGCATTGGCAATGGGGATAGACAAAGGTGTATTGGTCAATGATCCAGAAGTTGACAATACGGACGAGTGTGGCAGAGCTGCAATTCTAGCTAAAGCAGTTGCTCAAATCCCTTATGACATAATCTTAGCCGGTCGTATTGCCATTGATGATGGTGCAAGTCAAATTGCTGTTCGTTTAGCAGAGGCATTAAATGTTCCTTCGGTCAGCAGTGTACTTAAGCTCGAAATTGCTGGAACACAAGCAACTGTAACTCGCGAAATCGATGGTGGAACAGAGTTAATTGAAGTTAGCCTTCCAGCCGTTATCACCGCCCAAAAAGGGCTGAATGAGCCTCGCTATCCATCTGTTGCTGGTATCATGAAAGCTAAGAAGAAACCATTAAAAACCTTAACTGTTGCTGATCTTGGATTAAGTGCCGGAGATCTTGCCCCAAAAATGACGGTAAATGAATTTAGTTTACCTACTCCTCGTAAGGCGGGACGAGTGATTCCTGGTGATGCAGCACAAGCTGCAAGTGAATTAGCAAAACTCTTGCGTGAAGAAGCAAAGGTTCTGTAAAAGGAGGAATTAAACATGGCTAAAGGGATTTGGGTAATTGTCGAACAACGCAACTTGCAAATTCGTAAAGTTTCATTAGAACTTCTCAGCCAAGGCCGAAAAATTGCAGATGAGACAGGAGAACCTTTGGTAGCTGTTGTTCTCGGTCAGGGTATTGATGGATTAGCTCAAGCTGCCACCGAATGCGGAGCAGATAAAGTTATACTTGTTGATGACGCTAAGCTAGCTGAATATACAACAGGAGCCTATACTTCTGTCCTAAATAAACTCATTCGTAAAGAAGAGCCTCAGGCTGTTTTACTTGGAAATACCGCTGTTGGTAAGGACCTTGCTCCACGTTTAGCTCAACGACTTGGCGTTGGCTTAGCTTCCGACTGCACAGGTATGGAAATTGACCCCAGTAACTTCCTGAACTTCAAACGTCCTATTTACGCAGGTAAAGCATTTGCGCACCTTACATCAAATGTTCGCCCAATTATGGCTACGATTCGCCCCAACACGTTCCCTGTAGCTGCTCCAGACGCTGCACGTCAGGCTGAAGTGGTCAAAGAAGCTGCAGAGATTGATCCTTCTGACCTAATTGCCATCCTGAAGGAAGTTGCCGTTGCTGCTTCCAAACGTCCAGAACTTACAGAAGCAAATATCATTGTCTCTGGTGGACGTGGTATGAAAGGTCCTGAAAACTATGTTATCCTTGAAGAATTGGCAGATGTAATCGGTGCTGCTGTTGGAGCATCCCGTGCTGCTGTAGACTCAGGTTGGAAGGAGCACAAGTTCCAAGTTGGACAAACAGGTAAAACTGTTGCTCCTACCCTCTATATTGCTTGCGGAATTTCTGGAGCAATCCAACACTTAGCTGGTATGGGGTCCTCAAAATTCATTGTAGCTGTAAACAAAGACCCTGAAGCTAACATCTTCAATGTTGCTGATTATGGTATTGTTGGAGACTTATTCGAAGTAGTTCCCTTATTGACTGGAGAGTTTAAGAAACTCGTCAATGAATAAGGAATAGCATTTAGCGAAGCGCCTCTCAAGGCGCTTCCTTAAATAAAAGGGTGAGGAGAGGAAAGAATGGCAACACGTCAAGTGTATTGGAACATTGAAGGACATAATTGGCTTTATTTATTCTTTATCATTGCTCTTGCTATCTTTGGCTATGGAGTCTATAAACGGCTTCAGCTCTGGAAACTGGGCCAGCCTGAGAATCGATGGAAAGATATATGGCCAGGAATTAAAGACGTTCTTGTTTATACCTTTGCCCATAAGCGAATTCTTAAGGACGGTTATCCTGGATTAATGCATGCTGGCATATTCTATGGATTTTTATTTCTAGCTTTTGCAACTGCCGTTATCACAGTACAAGCGGATTTCTCATTAAACATATTTCATGGTTGGCTTTATCTTTTCATTAAAGTAACAGCTAACTTATTTGGACTTGCAGCTCTTATCGCCATCCTCATCGCTGCTTACAGACGGTATATTCAAAGACCCGATCGTTTAGATAATAAAGCAGATGATGCTATCACCCTTGCGTTATTATTTGCTATTCTTTTGACGGGTTTTGTTATCCAAGGAGCACGTATGGCTGTAGTGCCTGATCCTTGGGCAGCGTATGCCTTTGTTGGACAGTGGATGGCTGTTCCATTAAAAGCCTTACTTAATGAAGCCCAACTCTTGTCCTTACACGTTTTCCTCTGGTGGCTCCATCTTGTCTTAGCGATGGCCTTCATTGCATATTTCTCATACTCTAAGCTTTTTCATATTCTATTGGGACCACTCAATCAGTTCTTCCGTAATCGTGGACCTATTGGGATACCTGAACTCATTGACTTTGAAGATGAGAACCTTGAAACCTTTGGTAAAAGCCAATTACGTGAGTTTTCTTGGAAAACATTGTTCAATACGGATGCTTGCTTGCGTTGCGGACGTTGTCAAGATAACTGCCCTGCTTACCTAAGCGGTAAACACTTAAGTCCAAAACGTATTATTCAAGATATGCGGGTTCTGATGGAAGAAACCGGTGCGGCTCTCCAAGTTGAAGCAAAAGGATTAGCCCAGGCTGCTGGTCAAGAAGCTGCTGCTGCAAGCGAGGCTGAAGAGACTGAAGAGTGGACTGGTAGAGCCCTCATTGGCGAAGTTATCCCTGAGGATGATCTTTGGGCTTGTACAACCTGTCGTTCTTGCGAACAACAATGTCCAGTGTTCGTAGAACATGTTGACAAAACGATTGATATGCGTCGTAACCTTGTTCTTATGGAGACACGGTTCCCATCTGAGGCTCAACTTGCCTTCCGTAATATGGAAAATAACGGTAACCCATGGGGGATTGGTTGGAGTACACGTGCTGATTTTCTTACAGGCCTAGGGGTTAAAACGTTTGAAGAAGCCCCAGACGCTGAGTATTTATATTGGCCCGGTTGCTCCGGAGCATTTGATGCACGTAATCAAAAAGTTTCAGCAGCCCTTGTCAAGTTGCTCCAAGCTGCAGGTGTTAATTTTGCCATACTTGGAAATGAAGAAAAATGCTGCGGTGACTCCGCTCGTAAGTTAGGAAATGAGTATTTATTCTATTCCTTAGCCACTGAAAACATTGAGGTTATGAATGGTTATGGCGTTAAGAAAATTATTACTCAATGCCCACACTGCTATAACTTCTTAAAGAATGAATACCCACAATTCGGTGGAAACTTCGAAGTTATTCACCACACCGTCTTCCTGTTAGACTTGGTCAAATCCGGCAAACTGAAACTATCGAACTCAGATGGAAAATCAGTGACCTATCACGATTCATGTTACCTAGGCCGCTATAATGAAATTTACGAACAACCACGTGAATTACTTAAAGCAGTCGGGTTAAGTCTCAAAGAAATGTCACATACTGGCGAGAAAAGTTTCTGTTGTGGAGCTGGTGGAGGCCGTATGTGGCTGGAAGAACACGAAGGACAACGTATTAATGAAATGCGTACAGATCAGGCTATCGCTGTTAAACCTGACTATGTTGGCACCGCTTGTCCGTTCTGTCTTACTATGTTTGCCGACGGAATTGCTGCACGAGAAGCTGGGGAACAAATGAAGGCACTAGATGTAGCAGAGATTTTAGAAAAAGCGTTGTAAAACCAGTATCGAAGAATTACCGAAGACCAACTGATCATGATCAGTTGGTCTTTTCATATATTTATCTGAAGTATAAGGTTTGAGGTACCCTTTTACTCATGTCATCCTGAGCGCAGCGAAGGATCTTATTAACCCAAGTTTTCGGAAGCGGGATAGATTCTTCACTGCGTTCAGAACGACAAGCACCTTCGTTTCGACATTACCTTAAATACCCACGCGCATGTCTCGGTATTTCTTAGAAATTACTGCAGCAGTATACCTGCAAGAAAGCAAACGCCTGTGAAGACAGTGTCTGCAAGAAGGACTTATGCGTGCGAAGACAGTGTCTTCGCGTTATGAATATTTTAGAAAACAGGAACTAAAACTAGTCTATCTGAATAAAAATGGTGTGCAGACGCTAAAGAGGAAAGGAGATTTCTACATGTCTAATGCACATATAAAGAAAATGTTTCCTGGTGCCGTTACATCCCAAGGATTTTACTCATTCTATCACTATTTGATTGAACAAGACGCCAACCATATCTTTGTCCTCAAAGGGGGACCCGGTGTAGGGAAATCATCCTTTATGAAAAAGATTGCTCAAGCTATGTTAGATCGCGGTTACGAAATTGAGTATCATTGTTGTTCTTCGGATAATGGATCGATTGATGGAGTTGTCATTCCTAAACTTAAAATTGGTTTATTAGATGGAACAGCACCTCATATCGTGGATCCGAAAAACCCAGGCGCAGTAGACGAAATTATCAACCTTGGTGAATATTGGAACGAAGACATGCTTAAAAAAGCCAGAGATAAAATTATCGCCTGCAGTGCAAAGGCCTCAGGTTATTTCCCTCGAGCGTATTTTGCCTTAAAAGAAGCTGAAATTGCCTTAAGTGAGTGGAAACATTATACCTCATCCTACCAGGATTGGAATCAGATTAATCAGATGACCTTACGAGTTCAACGAGACATCTTTAAAATCCCCCCTAAAGACCGGAGTAAAGAACGTCATCTATTTGCTTGGGGTCATACTCCGCAAGGAAAAACACAGTTTATTGATTCGCTGCTAAAGGGAACAGAGACTCTCTATATACTCAAAGGGCAACCGGGAACGGGAAAGTCCACATTCCTTTCAAAAATTGCAGAGCGAGGAAAGACTTACGGCCTAGATATTGAGTATTATCATAATACCCTTGACCCTGAGCAATTGGACCTTATTATTCTTCCAGATCTTCAAATAGCCATGGTTATTGATGCTGAACCCTATGCTTATACTCCTAATTTTAACGGTAAAAGGATAACCCTGGATTTTGAAGAAAGTGTTGATAAGAGTCAGCTAATGGAAGAATGCGGAGAAGATATTAGGGATTGTCAGATCAGAGTAAATCAACATATTACTAGGGCCCTTAAACATTCTTCAAAAGCGAAGGCTACTCACGACTTACTAGAAACGTACTATGTACCAGCGATGAATTTCTCGAAAGTTGAGGAAAAACTTAAAACAGTGTTGGATAGGATCCTGGAATATGATGTTGAAGAAGCTGTAGCCGTTGTTACTACAAGCCCAAAAACAAACTCGTAATTAATAAAGTGTTCGTACTGAACTTGCAATTCTTTGCAAGTTTTTTTCTTTTTAGGGAATTATAAAAAAGATAAGATCATAACCTGTAAATAGTTTAATCTCTTTATTACAAAATGGTCCTTTATATAGATACAAAGTAACAATATCAAATATTTAAGGAACTGGTTACCTATAAATCTATGTAGTATAAGAGAGTATTGTTTGCATGACAGATTTTGAAATTCATAGGAGGTTTAACAAGTGAGTATAAACGTAGCAATTAACGGGTTTGGTCGAATCGGTAGACTTACTTTGAGAGCAGCCCTTAGTCAGACTCTGCCTTTCAAAGTGGTTGCCATCAATGATTTAGGAAGTCCGGATTTATTAGCCCATTTGTTTAAGTATGACTCAGTTCACGGAGTTCTTTCTAATTCAGTTGAAATTGATGGAAGTACTATGATGATTGACGATCAAAGAATAGAAGTTTTAGCTGAAAAAAGTCCATTAGATTTACCATGGAGTAGGCTAGGAGTTGATATCGTTATTGAGTCAACCGGGCGTTTCACGAAGCGAGAGGATGCTGCACAACATCTCACTGCCGGAGCTAAAAAAGTGCTTATTTCAGCTCCGGCAAAAGACGAAGACATTACAATCGTTATGGGTGTTAATGATAATCTTTATGATCCACAAAAGCATCATATTATTTCAAATGCATCTTGTACATCGAATTGTCTTGCTCCAGTCGCTAAGGTATTATTAGAAACCTTTGGAATAGAACAAGCAATGATGACAACAACTCATTCAGTTACAAATGATCAACGTATTTTAGACTTAGAACATAAGGACTGGCGTCGATCTAGAGCTGCATATCAATCCATGATCCCTACAACCACCGGAGCCGCTAAAGCAGTCAGTCTAGTAATACCAGAACTAAAAGGGAAAATGCATGGACTCGCGGTAAGAGTACCAACTCCCAATGTTTCCTTAGTCGATTTTGTCGCTAATTTAACTAAGCCTACTTCTCGAGACGATGTAAACGCTGCTTTACAGCAAGCAGCCCAGGGTAATTATAAGGGATATTTGGCTTATACTGAATTACCACTTGTTTCTCGTGATTTTAACGGGAATCCTGCCAGCGCTATTGTAGACGGATTATCGACCATGATGATGGGAGATCGCATGGTTAAAGTTTTAGCCTGGTATGATAATGAATGGGGCTATTCGAATCGCATTTTAGATTTGGCAAAGCGTATTGTAACAAAAGGGTTATAGCTAGAAGGAGGATATAGGCATGAGAAGGACTAAAATTGTCTGTACAATTGGTCCAGCAAGTGAATCAAAGGAACAGGTTCAAGCACTTCTAGCTGCCGGTATGGATGTTGCACGACTTAATTTTTCCCACGGAACTCATGAAGAGCATAGTCGAAGAATTTCAATCTTAAAGGAAGAAGCAGCTAAGGTCGGAAAGCATTTAGGGATATTACTTGACACGAAAGGTCCGGAAGTACGCACTGGAAAAGTTCCGGATAAGGGGATTAATCTAGAAAATGGATCGGAATTTATCCTGGATACCGATCTCAACAGCGTTGGCAATCATCAAAGGGTAGGAATCACCTATCCTGATTTATGGCGTAAAGTCAAACCAGGCAGCCATATTCTTATCGATGATGGTCAGCTAGATTTAGAAGTTACGTCAAGTGAACCGGAAATTATTCGTACGATTATTCGTAATGGCGGAATCCTAAAATCACAAAAAGGAGTTAATACGCCAAACGCACTGATTGATCTGCCTGCTGTAACTGAACGAGATATTGAAGACATACGCTTTGGAATTTCCCAGGGTATTGACTTTATCGCGGCTTCGTTTACGCGCAAAGCTTTAAACATTTTGGACGTTCGCAGAGTTGTCGAAGAAATGGGAGCAGATGTTCATATCATAGCTAAAATTGAGAGTCAAGAAGGGATTAATAATCTAGACGCTATACTTGAGGTTGCTGACGGACTGATGGTTGCACGTGGTGACCTGGGGGTTGAAATTCCAGTTGAAGAAGTCCCCATCAGACAGAAGGAAATGATTCGTAAGTGTAATCTACTAGGTAAACCTGTTATTGTCGCAACTCAGATGTTAGATTCTATGATACGCCAACCGAGACCAACAAGAGCTGAAGCAAGTGATGTAGCTAATGCAATTTTAGATGGAACAGATGCGATTATGCTTTCCGGAGAAACCGCAGCAGGTCTATATCCCATTGAAGCTGTGAAAATGATGGATAAACTTGCTGTGCGTACTGAAAAAACCTGTAACAAAAATCAATCCTCCCGGCAAGCTCAGCATAATGTTGCTGAAGCAATCAGTTTTGCAAGTTATACGATTGCCAAGGACCTTCAGGCCACAGCTATCCTGACTCCAACCCATTCTGGCTTAACTGCTCGGATGATCTCTAAGTATCGCCCCTTGGCTATGATCATTGCGGCAACCCCTTTTGATAAGACGGCTAGAAAACTAGCTCTTCTATGGGGTGTCCAACCTATTCTTGTTCCTCAAAGCACCGGAACGGATGAAATGCTGTCAGTAACAGTAAATACATCGTTAAAACATAACTATATACAGGCTGGTGATGTAGTCGTGATAACTGCCGGTGTACCTATTGGTAAGGTTGGATCGACAAATATGATAAAAGTTCAAATCATGGGGAACATTCTGTCCAAGGGTACCGGAATAGGGCGGAGATCTTATTCCGGATTTGCACGAAACGTTAAATTTCCTGAAAAGGATGTTTTTAATGAAGGAGACATTCTAATTGCAGAGTTTACGGATACGCGCTTTGTTTCATTAATTGCACGGGCTGGCGCATTAGTCGTCGAAGAGGCTGGTTTGACCTCCCACGCGGCTATCTCAGCCTTACAATATGGGATTCCAGCCATTGTAGGTGCTAAACAGGCATTTACTAAGGTATCAAATGGACAAACGATAACAGTTGATGCCTTGACTGGTATGATGTATGAAGGTTCCGTTAGTATTCTTTAAACCCAATTACCTAAAACGCGAATAGCCCATCGGCTATTCGCGTTATTTCAACAGTACTCCTAGTTAAAAATTACTTGGGAAGAGTTTTGGTATCTTCAGTATGTCTTTTTAGTCCCTGGATTTCATGAGAAAAATTACCTGTATTAGTCATCTGATTATCAATAGTATCTTTATCAATAGTACTATGTGATCGGTCATTAAAGACTCTGATGAGTCCCGCTTGCTGAAGTTCAGTAGCGATTTCAAACAATGACTCACGCTTATTACGCGGTAAACGATTAATAAAACGGTTGATTTTCACTGGCGGTACAAGATTTCGGAATTTTACTCCACCATACTTTAGAATACGTTCAGGCAAAGGTGATCCTCCTCCTTAATCTATACTTAGATTATTGATCCTTACTTATTATTTGCCTAATGCTTAAAACAAATACATTTTCAAGATCCAGAGAATGTTCATCTTTTAAAAGGGATTGGCAATAAATTGTCGAATACTCAAATTGGTGGGGCTATTGGATAGGGGAATCCTGTGTGGTTTGAGCTCTGCTCAAGGTATCTTTAACTTGTTCTCTTATATATGTCAAATACTCTTGGCGTAAGGCTTCTTGTTCAGCACGCTCCCATTCTTCTAAACCAATCGATCGTTGCTTCTTGGACAACTCATTTATTCGTTCGATAATTACTTGCATTGGTGAAATACTCAAGGGAAAGAGTCCTCCTTTTATCCTGTCAATCAATGTTTTGCACATTATACCATTAGGTATAATTAATTACAATTTTCTCTCCTAGAAAGCATAGCTAGCATGAATCAATCTTAAATACACTTGAAAGTAGGTTATTAAATTGGCTTTATCTTCAAATACTAATTTGCGAGTTCGTTATGCGGAAACAGATCAAATGGGAATAGTCTATCATTCAAATTATCTTATCTGGTTTGAAGTTGGCAGATCGGAATTATTTCGAGATTTAAATCTTCCTTATACCGAGTTTGAGAAACAAGGGTTGGGGTTAGCCGTAGTGGAAGCAAATTGTCGTTATCGAAAACCTACTCGCTACGACGATGAACTAGTAATCGTTACAAAAGTTGAGAGTATGACGTCCCGAAGCGTTACCTTTACTTATCACGTCTATCGCGATGAAACTCTTGTGGCTGATGGAAAGACAGTTCACGTATTCATTAACCAAAATGGCCGTCCGTCAGATGTCCGTAAATATGAAATTTGGCAGCGATTGCAACCGATCCTTGAAAAACATACTGCTTCAGTGGTGCCTTTATCATAGATAAAAGTTATTGATAAAGTGATTGTGTTATCCTATCTTACGTGGTATTATGTATACATAATACAAGGAGAGAAGGGATTGTATGTTTCTTGTTACTTGGATTGAAGGAGAAGAAGTAAACTATCGAGTTGTGAAGAAGCAGGAACTTTCAAACCTAATGGCTACCCTCGGGCACCATGCAATCATCCAAAAGTTCTAAGATCATCCTCATTCTTACCTGTGTTAAACTTCATAATTAAGTAAGAATTAGCCTATCGCTTTGATGGGCTTTATTTTTTTGTAGATTGCAGGAGATTTATTGCCCACCCACGAATAAAAATTAAGTTATCTTTTTGTTGGAGGTGTGCTATGTGTCCTTCAAAGTAATTGTTGATAGTTCGTCTGATATCCCCATAGACAAAGCAACTACAGCTGGAATCATAGTTGTTCCAATGCCTGTAACCATTGATGATAAGACTTATTTAGAAGGAGTTAATTTAGAAACCAAGGATTTTTATGCCCAATTTGATTCCTTTAAAGAACTTCCTAAAACATCTCAGCCTAATCCGAATTCATTGTTGGAACAATACGAAAAAACCTTAGCCGAAGGGCATGAAGTGGTAGCAATTCATCTTTCATCCGGTTTAAGTGCTACCTTTTCCACGGCTCAAATGATTCGTGAAATGTGCTCAGCTCCGGAAAGGGTCCATATAATTGATAGCTTAGGTGCTTCATTTGGATATGGATTACTGGCTCTTTTCGCCAAGACTGCCTTAGAATCAGCGACTTCATGGTCTGAGGTAAAAGAGACTATCTTAAAGTACCGCAATAACATGCGTTATGTTTTCACCTTAGACACTCTTGACTACCTCGTTAAAGGGGGAAGGATTAGCAAACCGGCTGGGTTTATTGGGGGACTACTTGATGTCAAACCTGTTTTGCATTTTACCCCTCAAGGAACGATTGAACCTTATGCCAAAGTTCGAACTCGCCGAGCTGCTATTCGTAAATTAGTGAATGTTATGGAACAAGAGATTGCTAATCCTGAGCAACAAGTGATCGGAATATCTCATTCAGCTTGTTTTAAGGATGCTCAAATCTTAGCAGATGAAATTAAGCAACGGTTTAAAGTGAAAGATATTTGGATTAGTGATATTGGTTGCGTTGTGGGAAGCCACACAGGACCAGGAACACTAGCGCTTTTTTACACTAAATAGAAAGTATAAACTAAATTTTTCTTTACCAATACTAAATATATTCTAATTGATAAACTTTTTCGGTTATAGGAGGCATTTTTCGTTGAAATTCATCACGGCTATTATACTAGCAGTATATTTGACGTTTAGTTTTACGCCCATTGTTAATGCTCAGAACGTTCCGCCGGTCATACGTGGAGAGGGGGCATATTTAATTGATGTAGCGTCTGGACAAGCCCTTTATACGAAAAACCCCGATAAACAATTAGCACCGGCAAGTACTACCAAGATTATGACCGGACTATTAGCGATTGAAAAAGGAAATTTTAGTGATAAAGTAACTGCAAGTTCTACAATGCTAAACAATAAGATTGTTTACGGTACTCAAATATATCTTGAACCAGGAGAAGTACTAGAGTTTAAAGACCTTCTCTATGCTACTTTATTAAATTCCGCTAACGATGCGGCAGTTGCATTAGCGGAACATATAGGGAATGGTGTACCACAATTTGTAGATATGATGAATCAACGAGCTCAGGAGATTGGTGCAACTCAGACTCACTTTGTTAATCCAAGTGGTTTAACAGAAGAGGGACATGTCACAACCCCTCACGATCTCGCTCTTATTGCGCGTGTAGCTTATCAAAATCCAGTATTTGCAGAGTATGTCCGAACTAAAACCCAGCCTATCTCCAGAGCCAAAACGGATGTTCCCGTACTGATGGTTAATCAAAATAAATTATTATGGAGAGACCCTTATGTTGATGGAATTAAATTAGGCTATACTGCCGCTGCAAAAAACTGTCTGGTTGCATCGGCCTCAAAAGATGGTCGTCAACTCATTGGTGTGATACTCAAGTCCCCAGGAAGTGAGATCTACACTGATATGCAGGCTATGTTTGAGTATGGCTTTACCCAGTTTAACAACTCGGTCCTCAAACCGAGTGGTTCAATCATTTCCTCCATTACCGTAAATGATGAACCAGTTGATCTCGTTATCGACCATCCGATCATCGTAACACATAAACTGAATGAACAGCAGCCAATGCTTAGCCTAAGGGTAACCCCCTTGTACACCAGAGAATTGACTTCTGTAGACAAAGGACAAGTGGTTGCTAAGGTAGATGTTCGAGATGGGGATACTCTCGTAAATACATTTCCCTTAAAAACATCAAGAAACGTCGAACCGGTTTCTTCTAGTATCGACTCTTTGGGTTCTTCTCATTTATCCTGGATTATCGGGTCAATCATGGTTATTACTGTAATTGGGCTCATTATCAATAATAATCAAAGAAAAAAGGCTCGTTATTGGCGGAGACAGGCTCGGCTATCTAGAAGGAAAGATTTAACGGGAAGTATTCATTCAAATCATACTAAAATGAAGTGAAATACTAAATCAAGAACAAATTATGCCGGCCATAATTTGTTCTTGTATTAATAAAGCATTATAATGAGATTATATAAATAATGGTCATGATTTGGAGTTGAACAGATCTTGAAAAAAGATAAAAAAGTTGTTACATTAGCCTACGGATGTCAGATGTCTGAGCGTGATGCTGAAACATTGACTCATATTACAAGACAAGAAGGCTACACGAGTTCAGATGATCTTATAAATGCAGATCTAGTTATCATAAATACCTGCTGTGTAAGAGAAAGCGCGGAAAATAAAATACTTGGGAAAATTGGTGAATTAAAAAAACTAAAAGAAGACAACCCAAACTTGAAAATTGCTATTAGCGGCTGTATGGTCCAACAACCGGGTGCCTTAGAGCGGTTGAAGAAACGAGCTCCTCATATTGATATTTGGGCTGGAACACATAATTTGCACGATTTTTCGACTCTTCTCCATCAAGCAGAGCAGGGAGAAAAAGTCGCTGAAGTATGGCAAGAACCAAAAACGACGATAGAATCCACTCCGCAAGCAGAAAAAGGTAAGCTGCAAGCAAACGTAAATATTATGTACGGATGTAATAATTTCTGTTCTTATTGCATTGTTCCTCATGTACGTGGTAGAGAAAGAAGTCGTAAACCTGAGGAAATAATTAATGAGATTAGAGACCTTGTTTCTAGTGGATGTCGTGAAGTAACCTTACTTGGCCAGAACGTAAATTCTTACGGTAAGGAATTTACCCCCACCTATGACTTTGCAGACTTGTTACAGGAAGTAGATCAAATACCGGATTTATTACGAGTCCGTTTTATCACCTCACATCCTAAGGATTTGTCCGATAAGTTAATTGAGACCGTCGCTCAAGGAACGAAGCTCTGCGAGCATTTTCATCTCCCCATTCAATCAGGCAGTAATTTTATTTTAGAACGCATGAATCGGAAATACACAAGGGAATACTATTTAAGTCGAGTTGATAAGATTCACGAATTTTTGCCTGAGGCAAGCTTAACAACGGATATAATTGTTGGGTTTCCTGGTGAATCGGAAGAGGATTTTGAACAGACCTTAGAAATTATGAAGTTAATTCGCTATAGTCATGCCTTTACCTTTATGTATTCTAAACGTTCAGGAACCCTGGCTGCAGAATTGGAGGATCAAATTCCTCTAGATGTTAAAAAACGTCGCTTACAGAGATTGATGAGTGTACAAAACCAGAACAGCTTAGAATGGCGGCAAAAGATGCTCGGAAAATCTTATGAAGTTCTTGTTGAAGGACCTAGTAAAACTAATCCAGAGCGCCTAGTAGGACGAACCCGGGGAAACGAATTAGTTGTTTTTGATGGAAATCCAGATCAGATTGGGTCATTAGTTAATATCAGGATAACTGAAGCTGGGACCTGGACCCTAGTTGGAGATATTCAAACTAAAGCGTAGAATTTGTTTAAACCCGCAATTTAAAGCAGGAATCAAGTTAGTCTATGTAGAATGTAGTATACGGAGGTGTGGAACACACATGACGAATGAAATTATTGAAAATGCCCGACTCTTGGCAGATGCCATTGCCCGAAGCTCAGAGCTTGAAGAACTACACAGCAAGGAAGATGCCATGGCTGCTGATGCTTCTGCCCAACTTTTGATTGCAGAATTACAGAAAGCTCAAGAACGGTTTATGGAAGCGCAACAAAATGGTGAAGAGCCTTCTGAAGCTGATAAAAAAGCGGTCGATGAAATTGAAGCTAAAGTCGAGGCGAACGAGGCCATTGCAGCTTATATGAAAGCACAAGACAATTTCACGCAAATGTTAGATAGCGTTAATGCTATTCTAGCAGGTGCTATTGCAAATTCTTCGGATGGTTGTTCCTGTGCGGATAACACCTGCGAGCCTGGAGGTTGTAATCCAGGTGGCTGCGGTAGCTCAGGCTGTGGTTGCAGCTAAACCCCATACGAATGTCTAACAAGAAGAGGGAAGGGCTAATTGGTAGCTCTTCCCTTTTTTAAAATTATAGGGGCGATTTATGAATCTCTACGCCTGAATCAGAACTTAATCTAAAAGGGGAGAAGACAAGTATGACTACCCCCATGATGAGACAATATCGTAGTATTAAAGAAAAAGCCCCCGATGCTATTCTGTTTTTCCGTTTAGGTGATTTTTATGAAATGTTTGGTGAAGATGCTGAACTTGCAGCACCCATCTTACAAATTGCCTTAACCGGACGAGATGCAGGGGAAGGTAAACGTATTCCCATGTGCGGAGTTCCTTATCACGCTGTTGATAATTATTTGTCAAGACTCGTTCGGTCGGGTCACAAGGTTGCCATTTGTGAACAAGTGGAGGATGCCAAAGATGCCAAAGGGATTGTCAAACGTGATATTATCCGAATTGTTTCCCCGGGTACATTAACAGAATCGATTTCAGACCGTTCAAATCACTACTTAGCTAGTGTATATTACTCTGAAAGCTGGGGGTTATCCTTTTTAGATTTATCCACTGGAGAGTTTACCATTTTCCAAACCACCGATCTCAATGTTTTGCTTGCGGAAGTGTCTCGAATCAACCCTGCTGAACTCCTCCTGCCTTCTGAGTTAATGAAAAAGCCCAAACACTGGGTGGGATATTATTGTACCCTGCGCGACGGAAAGACATTTGACAGCCAAACGCTGGGCGAACATTTTAAAGGTCAGGAGACGTTATTTAATGAGTTTCCTGTCGCTGCCCTAGCTGCTTCAGGTTTATGGACCTACTTGCTGGAAACTATGCCGGGGGTAGATCCTACCCATATCATAGAAATCAAAACTTACCGTCCCGAACGATGGATGTTCCTCGACCAATGGACACGACGGAACCTAGAACTTACTGAATCCCTTCGAGGGGATGGGAAGAAAGGAACACTACTTTCAGTTCTTGACTTAACCCAAACCGCATTTGGAGGAAGGCTCTTAAGGCATTGGATTGATAAACCCTTGCTTAGGCAAGATGAAATAGAAGGTCGCCTTAACTCTGTTGAAGAATTGATATCAGATTCGTTTCTTCGCAAAGATCTGTTTAAACTACTTTCGGAGGTTTATGATTTAGAACGTCTGATGGGGAAGGTGTCCTACGGAACGGCTAATGCTAAAGACTTACTAGCTCTAACTCAAACCTTAGCCTTGCTTCCCGAACTTTGCACACTTATCACACCAAGTACCGCAGAAACCCTAAAACTAAAGATTCCCGATTTGGAGGGTCTTGATCCCTTAGTCTCTAAACTACAAAGGGCGCTTAACCCAAATCCGCCGCTCTCTTTACGTGAGGGCAGCCTAATCAAAACTGGGTACTCTAAAGAAGTGGACGAATTACGGATTATCTCGACAGGCGGCAAAGAATGGTTGGCTAAGCTGGAGAATGCTGAACGAGAACGTACAGGGATTCGGTCCCTAAAGATAGGATATAACAAAGTTTTTGGTTACTACATCGAAATTACCCATGCCAATGCCCATCTTATTCCGACGGACTATCAACGCAAGCAGACCTTGTCCAATGCAGAACGCTTTATTACGCCAGAGCTCAAAGAATATGAGCTTAAAATTATTGGCGCAGAAGAAAAGCTTAAAGAACTTGAGTATGACCTTTTTTTAGCTTTACGTGAAGACGTCCGAATAAATACTAAGAGAATAATTCGTGTAGCTCGGGCACTTGCCGAAATTGATGTTTTTGTCAGTTTAGCAGAGGTGGCAGTTCGCAACTATTATGTACGTCCTCAGTTGAAGGACGATGGTCAGATTCTCATAACAGATGGTCGTCATCCAGTTGTTGAAAAAATGCTGGATCAAAGTGTCTTTGTTCCAAACGATACGTATTTGTCCGAAGGTCAGCATTTAGCTCTAATCACTGGTCCCAATATGGCGGGAAAATCGACCTATATGCGCCAGGTTGCTTTAATTGTTCTGATGGCTCATATTGGGTCCTTTGTCCCCGCTAACAGAGCAAGCATTTCACTGGTTGATCGTATCTTTACACGAGTCGGTGCCTCAGATGACTTAGCCGCCGGTCAAAGTACGTTTATGGTTGAGATGCAGGAAGTAGCTCATATTTTAAATTACGCTAGTAGAAAAAGTTTGATCATTTTAGATGAAATTGGGCGGGGGACCGCTACTTACGATGGACTCAGCATCGCCTGGGCAGTTGCTGAACACCTTGTACAAAATCCTGAGTTCACCCCCAAAACCCTTTTTGCTACTCATTATCATGAGTTAACTCTGCTTCAAGACGAATTTTCCGGGTTTTTTAACCTCCATGTCGGCGTAAAAGAACGGGGAGAGGATATTGTGTTTTTACACAAAATCTTACCTGGTCGCGCAGACCGTAGTTATGGTATTCAGGTAGCTCGTTTAGCCGGTCTTCCCCAAGATTTACTTCAGCGAGCTAAGACATTATTATTAGAATTAGAGTCTTCAGAACCCGCACATACTCTAGCAGCAAAACCAACCGAGGTTATCACTCAGTTTTCTCTCTTTGACGTTCCGAAAATCCATCCACTTTTGCAAGAAGTCGAAAAACTAACCTTAGAAGATATGACTCCGCGCCAAGCCCTTCAGTACCTCTTTGACTTACGAGAACGCATACAAGCGACAGAAACCATGTAGCTACTCGTGGTTCGTAGGTCGTAGTTAGTTCGTCGAAGATCTAGATGAGGGTCTGAGTGAGAGTTTTGGCTAACCGTCATCCTGAGCGATAGCGAAGGATCTAGATCCTTCAGTCGTCCCTCCTTCAGGATGACACAGCTATGAGATGCTTTCGCAGCAATGACGCGAAAGGGAGTGTCAATGTGTCAATGGGACGGGGTGAAACCAAGCAGTATTGCAAATTGGTGATATGAAAAGTGGACAGATTCCTATCCTAAGTTCAAAGGCTAACGTTCAGCGTTCAGCTTTCATAGTCAAAAACGTCTTTAGACGTTTGAGCATAAAAAGCGAACCACGAACCACTAATATCAAACATCGAGTAGGGGGGATCTTATGAATAATCGAGTAGGAATTGATGTGGGAGGCACCTATACTGATGCCGTGTTTTTTAAAAATGGACGGATCCAACACACAGCAAAGGTACCTACCGAGTCGGAAAACTTAGTAGAAACCCTTATGAATGCTTTTGATACCTTGAATATCTCAGATGAACAAGAGATTAACCAGATCACGGTAAGTACCACACTTGTTACTAATGCAATTCTCCAAAATCGAATACCACCCGTTGAGTTACTTTTGTTTTCAGGACATGGGATGAAAATCGATGCGCTTCCTTGGCCAGTCAACTACACAGAACTTACTGGTGAGATGGATTTTAGAGGTAGAGAAATTGAGGCCCCTAATCAACAGGAATGGGAGAGCCTTCCATTATCAGCAGCTCAGGCTAACAGATCTCATGTTGCCATTGTGGGAAAGTTTTCTCACCGAAACTCTCTTCATGAGGAACAGCTGGCGGGTTTCTTAAAAGAACGACATCCATCTTTGAGGATTGCCTTGGGGCATGAGTGGGGACAAGCCAATTTTTACCGGCGTAGTCTGACAACCTATCTAAATCTAGGTGTTTCTGAGTTATATCAGCAATTCGCCCAGAACTTGCAAAATGCATTAAGGGCTCGAAAAATTCAAGCTCCTATCTTTATCTTAAAAGCAGATGGGGGAAATTTGCCCCTCGCCAAGATTCGACCCATAGATTCTATTTATTCTGGACCGGCAGCGAGTGTGTTAGCAGCTCTTACTCAAATTGAACCGGATTCCTCATCGATTATTGTTGATATTGGCGGTACAACGACAGATATTGGCCTCATACTGTCCGGTGTTCCACTACTGAGCTCTAAAGGTGCCAAGATAGGTGGGTTTTCTACGCTAGTTCGCTCACTAGCGGTTCGTTCGATTCCAGTGGGTGGTGACTCCGTTGTCCGCTCGAATGATCAGAATGATCGAGGCTTTATCATTGAGCCATATAGACTTGGAGCAGCCTATTGTCTGGGTGGAAAGGCACCAACCCCAACGGATGCTATGCGTTATCTTGGCTTAATTGACTATGGAAACCTACAACTGGTTGAAGAAGGATTGGCCAACCTTTTATCGCCTGAACAGAGAACCCCACAATTCCTTCAGGAACTGGCTACGGGAATCATCGATAGAGTGGTTGACCGAATCATCGAGGCTGTTGGTTCACTTAAGCGAGAGTGGGAAGACGAACCGGCTTATAAAGTTTGGCAAGTTCTCCATCCCCATGAGAGCAAAGAATTTAATACCTTGGTCAGCGGTGGGGGAGCAAGAGGAATTGCAACCGCCTTAGGAAAACGACTAAAGACCTCTGTTCGTCTCGGCGCTTTCCCGGAAGTATCTAATGCCTTAGGTGCTGCACTGGCTAGACCCACCTTTGACTGTACCCTTCATCTTGATACATATATGAAGCATTATCGGGTTGAAGAGACGGGAGAACAAGGGAAATGGACGGGATCACTGCGCCCTCACCGGGAAGTGGAGGGATTTCTGGAAACCCTTGTACAAAAGCAGGCTGCCCACTATGATATTCAACTACAAGATATGGAGAAGGAACCCTTTGATTTCTTTCCCATCGTGCAAAATTATCAAACGGTAGGTCAAATTGTCCGTGGGGCTGTTCATATGCGACCAGGTGTGATCGGGAGGGTAAGAGAATGAAACGAACAGGAATTTTATTTTTCCCAGCCTTTGATTGGTCATTAGGGGATTCCCATCCGGAGCGTGAAGAGCGTCTTCTTTATACTCAAGAACAACTTTTTGAAGAAGGAATTCTGGATTTACCTCAAATCAAACAGTTTTCCCCCCGTGTCGCCGCTATTAAAGATGTACTTAGAGCGCAAGCCTTATTTCCTCATCCGGGAACACATCTGGAAACCCTAGATCCCCATCTTATTTCTGCAGGAAGTTCACTTCTCCTCGGAGAAGCCCAAGTGAAGGGTGACATTCATAATGGTTTTGTGATGGCTCGGCCCCCCGGACATCATTCGGGGGCAACGGTTTGGGGAAATCGTGGATTTTGCTCTCTAAATAATGAAGGTATGCTTGTAAACTATCTAAGAGCCCAGTTTGGAATAAAACGAATTGCGATTGTTGATACGGATGTCCATCATGGTGACGGAACTCAAGATATTTTTTACCATGACCCTAATGTTCTCTTTATTTCTCTTCATCAAGATGGTCGCACCCTTTTTCCCGGAACGGGGTTTGTTCATGAAAAGGGAGGTCCTAATGCATGGGATCAGACCTTAAACATTCCCCTTCCCCCAGGCACTGGTGATGAAGGCTACCACTATGTTTTAGAAAATTGGGTACTGCCGCGACTTCAGGCGTTTGCTCCTGAAATGATTATTAATTCTGCAGGACAAGATAATCATTTCACGGATCCACTGGCCTCCATGAATCTAACCGCTGGTGGATATGGTCGGATTACTGAGCTGCTTCAGCCGGATCTAGCCGTCCTTGAAGGTGGATATTCTATTGAAGGGGCACTACCTTATGTCAATTTAGCTATCTTACTTGCCCTTGCCGGAGAAGACTATCATCACGTTCGTGAACCCCAGAAACAGAAACGTTCTTCATTAACCTTAACCGCACTAAAACCCTATATTCAAGAGCTTCAAAAGCAACAGCAAGCTGCCAAGCAAAAATTCTCCATCCAGAACAAGGCCCATTTTCCAAAAGGAAATTGGTTTTACAGTCCTCATTCCGTCTATTATGATACAGAGGGATTTCAAGAAACCCGCCATGATTACATTCGTGAGTGCAGTCATTGTGGAGGAACCGTCTATATAGAAAGCAGACGGTATACGCAGAAGTCAATCCTCGTGAGGATTCCCTTCCAGGCCTGTCCGAGTTGCGAACAAGGGGGGTATGACCTTTGGGAGCATATTCAACAATCGAGGGAGGATATCATAAGTGGGCTGTTGCAAAATCAGTTACAGGATCGATACTATGTTTGGACTAAGAAAGAAGGACTGAGGGAGTATTGACACCGCTAATTCATATTCTTGATGCGCACTCAGCAAACCAAATCTCCGCTGGAGAAGTTGTTGAACGTCCTGCCTCTGTGGTCAAGGAGTTGGTCGAGAATTCTCTCGATGCTGGGGCAAAACGTATAGATATAACCATAGAAGGAAACGGAGTCCCTTTAATTCAGGTGCGGGATGATGGTAGTGGAATAGGAATTGCGGACTTACCTCTGGCAGTCATCCGACATGCAACTAGTAAAATTTCTCAGATTGAAGACTTAGATCATCTGAAGACCCTAGGGTTCAGAGGAGAAGCACTTCCCAGTATTGCCTCGGTTTCCTATTTAGAAATATCCTCACGTCCAGCTAATGAAGCCGCTGGAATAAGCTATACTCTGGACGGCGGAGAACAAGGCGAGTTTAAAGAAATCGGCTGCCCTGTTGGAACATCCGTTACGGTTCGAAATCTCTTTTTTAATACCCCTGCACGCTTAAAGTTTTTAAAGTCCACCCCTACCGAATTTGGTCTAATCAGCGATACCGTTGGACGAATGGCCCTTGCCCATCCGGATGTCGCTTTTTCCCTAGCCCATCCTCATCAGGTTGTTTTACAAACCTCCGGACGTGGGGATTTAAGGGAAGCCATCGCTGCAGTCCTTGGACATGCCATCGCTCGCCAGCTTATTCCTATAAACGTATTGCACGAAAATTGGCGCCTTGAAGGTTTTATCAGTCCACCCAACTTAGTCCGATCGTCGAAACAAGCTCAATTCTTTATGCTCAATGGACGTATCATTCGTTCACCATTATTAAGTCGAGCCATTGCTGATGGATATCACACTCTGATCCCGGCAAAGCTTCACCCAATTGTTGTGCTTCACTTGACGGTTCCGCCTACTGAGTATGATGTGAACGTTCACCCTACGAAAATGGATGTGCGGTTTAAGGAGGAGCATGCCTTAACCCTCTTTATTCGTGAGGCTGTTCATAATACGTTGATTAATAGTAAACCATTACCTTCGATTCTAACCAAAGTAACCCTTTCACCTCCTCCTAAAGCTCCTAACACGTCTATAAGCGTTCCAAATTCGGAGACACCTTCTCGACCTACCAATAAGACAACGGAGTTAATTATTCAAGAGTCAGAAGCACCCAAAACCTATAGCCAACCGCAAATCAATTTCAAGCCTGAAACAACGAAACAACCTAAACTCCTTGAATCTATTTTAGAACATCAGTTAAAACCCCTGGACAGTATAGCAACAATCAAACCAAAGGCAGAAGAGATCTTAGAACATCCGGAGAATTCTCAGGACTTGGATCCTTTGCAAGCCGATCAACCTCTGAACCATATATGGCCCTTAACCCAGCTATTTAACACCTACATCTTAGCGACTGACGGTAACGTACTTTTTATGATAGACCAACATGCTGCTCATGAGCGGATAAACTATGAGCGGATATTAAGGGAGTTCAGACAAGCAGAACTAGCCAGTCAGACGCTTTTGATTCCCCTTGCTATGGAGTTTACTCTGCAAGAGGAACAAGCCTTACTTGAGAACTTATGGATTCTAAACGAGATGGGGTTCATTCTGGAACAATTCGGTTCACGAACTTATTTACTGCGCGGCGTGCCCATTCAAACAGGATCCAATCAACCTGATGATTTACTTCGTGAGTTTATCGACGAGGTCTTATTAAAGAATTCTCCGCCGACCTTCGATAAGATGTTGGAAGAATGGGTTTATATGTTAGCTTGTAAAGAATCGATTAAAGCCCAAGATCCCCTGAACTTGCCTGAAATGGAACAACTTATTGCCAAGCTTAGCCATACTCAAAATCCCTATACCTGCCCACACGGACGGCCTACAATGGTTACAATGACTCGTACTGAATTAGAAAAACGCTTTTATCGCACCTAGATTAGTTGCCACCAAGTGACTTTGTGAACAAAACCCCCAGGAGTTTGCCTGCATGCTGTGCCGGGTATACTAATCAATAGGCTAAATATGGCTAGAAATAAAATAAGGCAGATTCACTCGTTTAACTAAGTTGAACAAGTGGTGTCCATCGATTAATAACAGGATTTCGGTCTAGTTTAATGGAGGTGGTTTCGTGCATCCACTTGTAATAATTATTGGTCCAACCGGCATTGGCAAGTCAGCCCTCGGTTTAGCTCTTGCCCAGAAGCTAGGTGGAGAAATTATCTCCGGGGATTCTGTCCAGGTTTACAAAAAACTAGACATTGGGTCAGCTAAACCCACTAGTGAAGAACTTGAACTCGTTCCACATCATCTGATTGATTTTCTTGATCCTGCGGAGCCTTTTACCGCCGCACAATTTAAGGTTATGGCTACGTCTTTAATTGAAGAGATTAGAGGTCGTGGACATGTTCCAATTGTTGTAGGTGGAACTGGGCTTTATATCCGTTCCTTACTCGATCCCTACGACTTTGCTCAACAGGGTTGTGAAGAAATTCGGACTAAATGGAATGAGTTTGCTTTATTAAACGGGAATGAAGCATTACATGAAGAACTTAGAAAACGAGACCCTGATACGGCTGAGCAGTTACATCCCAACAATGTTCTGCGAGTTGTTCGAGCCCTGGAAGTTTACGAATTAACTGGTAAAACTCTCTCAAGCCAACGTCAATTTAATGATTATGAGTACCAGCCTCTTGACCCATCGATTGTGTATATTGGACTAACTGCTCCACGGGATTTAATCTATGAACGGATCAATCAACGCTGCGTCACAATGCTTTCACAAGGCCTATTAGAAGAGACCCTAGCGCTTATATCTGAGGGTTATCCTTTAAGCTTAAAACCCTTACAAAGTATTGGTTATCGTCACGCCCTTTGGTTTTTAAAGGGAGTTGTCACAAAACCTGAGATGCTGCGTTTATTACAAAGAGATACCCGACATTTTGCCAAACGTCAACTAACTTGGTTTCGAAGAGATCCTAGGATCCGTTGGTTCGATATAAAGACAGATCTCAATGTTCTGGTTGAGTCAGTCGCTCAAGCTTGCAGAGCATGTCAATCTCGTGTAAAATAGGGTCAGAGTAGAAATATAAGGTGATGGAGGAAAATAAATGAACAAATCGCCCATCAATTTACAAGATACCTTTTTAAACCAGGTGCGTAAAGAAAACCTTCCAGTGACCATTTATTTGGTTAACGGATTTCAGCTAAAGGGCCTAATAAAAGGATTTGATAACTTTACCGTTGTCATCGAATTTGAAGGTAGACAACAAATGGTTTATAAACATGCTATTTCGACGGTTATGCCAATTCGCCCGATCAACATAGCGGCTGCTAGTGCAGCAGAATCAGCAGCAAACAATCCACGATAACTAAAGGTTGCCCCAAGCATAAAGAACTAAGTTCGGTTAACATCGAACTTAGTTCTTTATGCTTGAATTCAATAGTCAACTATGATATCTTTAAGTGATATAATTATATTTAGGAATAGAAAGGAATTCAGCCCAACTATGGAAACTCGAAACTTAAGAAACATTGCTATTATCGCTCACGTAGATCATGGGAAAACCACGCTTGTTGATGCTATGTTAAAACAAAGTGGAACCTTCCGAGCTAATCAACAAGTAATTGAACGCGTTATGGATTCCAATGATTTAGAACGTGAACGTGGAATTACAATTTTGTCCAAAAATACCGCAGTCCACTGGGAAGGAACAAAGATCAATATTATTGACACCCCAGGACACGCTGATTTTGGCGGCGAAGTTGAACGTGTATTACAGATGGTTAATGGAGTACTCCTCATTGTCGATTCCTTTGAAGGGCCGATGCCTCAAACACGGTTTGTTTTACGTAAAGCCCTAGAACTTAAACTTGTTCCGATAGTCGTAATCAATAAAATAGATCGCCCGGATGCTCGTCCGGCAGAAGTGGTCGACGAGGTTTTAGACCTCTTTATTGAGCTTGGTGCAGACGACGATCAGTTGGATTTTCCGGTGGTTTATGCATCGGCACGTACTGGCATAGCAGGGCTTGACCCAGATGCTCTGGAAGATTCCTTATCCTCTTTATTCTCTGTCATTCTAGAGCATATCCCTGCACCCGTTGTTGATCTGGAAGCACCCTTCCAAATGCTCGTCACCACACTGGACTATGACGATTATGTTGGCAAGATTGTGGTTGGTCGCATTGTCCGTGGAACAATTCATCAGAATGAAAACGTAACTTTAATCAAACGGGATGAAAGCTTTGAACGTACTAAAGTCGGTAAAGTCATGATTTATGATGGCTTAAAGCGTGAAGTGGTTTCCGAGGCTTCAGCCGGAGAAATTGTCGCACTTACCGGGTTAACCAGTGCTAATATTGGGGAAACCGTGGCATGTGCTCTAAACCCGGAAGCTTTACCCACCATTGAAGTGGATGAGCCAACCTTATCCATGAATTTCATGGTTAACAATAGCCCCTTCGCTGGGCGTGAAGGGCATTTTGTAACCTCTCGTAAGATCCGCGAGCGTCTCTGGAAGGAAGTTGAGACGAATGTCAGCCTAAGAGTAGAAGAAACAGACTCTGCTGATTGCTTCCAAGTGTCAGGTCGGGGAGAACTTCACCTCTCGATATTGATTGAGAATATGCGGCGGGAAGGGTTCGAACTCCAGGTTTCTAAACCGGAAGTTATTTATAAAATCATTGACGGTGTAAAATGCGAACCTATGGAATTCTTAATATGTGACCTTCATGAGAGTTCATTAGGCGCAATTATGGAACTGCTCGGTAAGCGTAAAGCTGAAATGGCTAATATGACGAACCTCTCTGAAACTCAGATGCGCGTTGAGTTTAAAATTCCAGCGAGAGGACTGATCGGATTCCGGGGAGAATTTTTATCTCAAACTCGCGGAGAGGGAATGATGAGTCATATGTTTATGGGGTATGAACCCTATAAAGGAGATATCCCAGGACGAAATCGTGGTGCCCTCATCGCCTTTGAAGAAGGGGAAACCAACGCCTACGGGTTATATTCAGCTCAAGAGCGAGGCACTTTATTTGTCGATCCGGGCCTTCATGTGTATGCAGGTATGATTGTTGGAGAGAATAAGCGGGAGCAAGATATTGAAGTTAATGTATGTAAGAAAAAGCAGCTGACAAATATGCGTACCAGTTCAGCGGATGAGGCTCTACGCCTTGATAAGCCAAGGGAACTGTCCTTAGAGCAATCCTTAGAATTTATTAATGATGACGAATTGGTTGAAATTACACCTAAAAGCGTTCGTCTCCGTAAGAAATTCCTTGATCACACGTCACGTGTGCGTTATGCCAAAAGCTTAACAGGGAAATAATAACATCAGGTTTTTAGGACACCTTTCGTCCTTACTTGCGTATAGTAGTAAGGATGGGAGGTGCCTGTACATATGACAATCAGAATAACCTTCGCACAGGATAAGCAATTACCGCCGCTAATTCAGACTCCTTTACCCCCCAAAACTGAAAACACCCTTACTCCTGCAGTAGAAATGGTGGGGATTGGGCGAGGGCGTAAAAATAATTCCTCTGCCTCAGACAAAGAAAAAGATAAAGACAAGGATAAGGACAGAAATAAAGTTGCAGAAATCCTGGCAGAATTAGATTCCTACATTGGATTAGTGATCGTTAAACGACTTATACGAGACTTGCAAGCCTTTGTGGAAATCCAAAAGCGAAGAACACATGAAAAACTAATAGCGGAACCCCTTGTTCTCCATATGATTTTCAAAGGGAATCCCGGGACGGGCAAGACAACAGTGGCACGCTTGGTCGGGCGACTGTTTAAAGAAATGGGAGTTCTTCAAAAAGGACATATTATTGAATGCGAGCGTGCAGATCTTGTCGGTGAATATATCGGCCATACTGCTCAAAAGACTCGGGAGCAAGTAAAAAAAGCTTTGGGTGGAGTCCTATTTATAGATGAAGCCTATTCCTTAGCCCGAGGAGGAGAGAAGGATTTCGGCAAGGAAGCCATTGATGCCTTAGTAAAAGCCATGGAGGACAATAAGGATAATCTTGTGCTAATCTTAGCAGGATATAGTCAAGAAATGGACTGGTTTATGCAAACCAATCCAGGACTTAGATCCCGCTTTCCAATACATATTGATTTTCCGGATTACACACTTGATGAACTGCTAGCCATCGGAAAATCAATGTTCAAGTCACGACAATATGAGTTAACTGTAGAAGCTGAGGATGCCCTTCGTTTTCATCTTCAAATTTTACTTAGTTCCCATCGTTATGCCGGAAATGCAAGACTTGTACGAAACCTAGTGGAGAAAACCGTGCGAAAACAAGCAGTGCGTTTATTCCAAAAGCCTAGCTCAAGTCGTGAAGAGCTCATTCAGATTTTGCCCGCTGATATTAACTTGGAAAACCTCTAACTGTCTACTCTGAAAAAAGACCCTAAAAACATGCAGAAGAATCCCTAGACCCGCAAGCAGGGCAGCTTCGTCCACAGTAGCGAACCCATTGCATGGAGAGGCGGTAAAAGACCACAAGCCGGTGCGGGGGAAACGGAGCCACGGGTTCACATCAGGTACTGCCCAGAGGTTTGGCACGAAAGTGTCCGGTACGATAGTCTCCAGTGGAGACTATCGCCGAAGCCGCGATCCCTTAAGGAATCCCTACCGGCGTAGGATACACTTTCGCCGAAGCGGCTGTCTCCAAAGAATACTTATCCGCTGAAGGAAGTCCCGCGCAGGTGAGTGGGCGAGCCTCGGAGTGCTGGTGAGCGGATGTGGGCGAAGCTGCCCGACCCGTGGGACCATTCTTCACTTCGTTCAGAATGACCAAAAGCGCACTGGATTTTTCATTCATCACATTAAAATCTTTGAATTCGAGGTAATCTATGAACATGGACATTTCGGGAGACTTGTCTGGAATTCGGGCAAGTCAGGTACAAGAACTAAAACATCTTTCTGAGATTAAGACTGAGCGTTCTGAACTAATTCATCCTGAAATCCTTAAAGAGCTTATACGCCTTACTCAGCTTTGGAATCGAGAAATTGCCATTTATGTTTCTCGGAACGGGATCCTATTGGCAGCTGCAGTAGGGCGTCATGCGACAGTAGCTCTTCCACCAATTAAGGGTAGGTCGATCGGAAAACACCTCAGGTGCATTCATACTCATCCTAATGGAAACTACCAACTAAGCCCCTTGGATCATAGTGCTTTGGCATCCCTACAACTGGAGAGTATGTCGTCTGTCGGAGTTCACGATGGGGCGCTCACGGGTATTCAAATTGCCTATCGGAGAATGGAAAGGGATCCCGATATAGTTGACCTAAGTCCCCAAAATTGGGATACCTTTGATTATCTTGAGGGTCTTTCTAATCTTGAAGAAAGTTCACCTAGAAAGCTTAAAACTGTGACCGCGCAAGGGAAAGAACGTGCTTTCTTAATTGCTCTGGAAGAAAGTGAACAAGAAACGAATGAAGATTTATTAGAACTGCGGGAACTGGCTCGTACCGCCGGAGTCAATGTGGTCGGTCAGTTGGTCCAGTTACGTCGCTATGGTCAAACACGCAGCTATTTTGGCAGCGGAAAACTTGAAGAATTGGTTCACCGTCTACAGGAGACGGAAGCTAATGTTCTAATCTGTGATGATGAACTATCTCCAACCCAGTTGCGAACATTAGAGATGGAAACCGGATTAAAAGTTCTCGATCGTACGGGATTAATCTTGGACATCTTTGCCCAGCGTGCTCAGTCTCGAGAGGGTAAACTGCAAGTCGAATTAGCACAGCTTAAGCA
This sequence comes from Desulfosporosinus sp., assembly GCA_003513495.1. Classification (GTDB taxonomy): domain Bacteria; phylum Bacillota; class Desulfitobacteriia; order Desulfitobacteriales; family Desulfitobacteriaceae; genus Desulfosporosinus. The sequence continues at coordinate 102,584 of DOPM01000019.1, read as the reverse complement.
TCTCCTGCCTTATTTGACCGGACAGGGACAAGCTCTCTCTCGTTTAGGTGCGGGAGTTGGCTCCCGGGGACCTGGCGAAACAAAATTGGAGCTTGATCGAAGAAGAATGCGAGACCGTATAAATTCCCTTGAGAAAGAATTAAAGCTCGTCTTACAGCACCGTGATGTACAGCGCCGACAAAGAACCAGAAGTGGACTGCCGATCATTGCTTTAGTAGGGTATACTAATACCGGGAAAACAACCTTTATGAAACTTGCTATGGAGAGAGCCGGCAGCAGATCAGACTTACCAGCCGGTGAAAACAAGTTATTTGCTACCTTAGATCCGATTGTTCGTAGTATTAAAATTGACTCTACTCTAGAAATCCTGCTAAGCGATACAGTTGGGTTTATTCGTAAATTGCCCACTCAACTTCTTCGAGCCTTTATTGCGACCTTAGAAGAAGTTCAACAAGCGGATGTTTTGATTCATGTTGTCGATGCCAGTCATCCCCAAGCACTCCAACACGCTGAAACGGTTAAGGAGGTTCTAAACCAGTTGGGATGTGCGGATAAACCTATGATCACGTTGCTCAATAAAGTCGATAAGGTTGATGATGACGATAATCTAAATGAGCTGGCAGGGTACCTTCCTTATCCCATCAAGATATCTCTTACCCGTGGAGACTCTCTGAGGCCGGTATGGCAACATATTAGTTCTTTGCTAAACTCATGAACAGATCCAGGCATTGTACCAACTAACAAGGAGGAAGTTTTTTTGTATTCGAATCAGAAATGGCCGACATTGATTAACGATGCAGTCTCTAAAGCAGAAGAGGCACTCTTTAGTCAATTACCTGGATTACAAGAAATAGCACGACAAAACCATGAAAAAGTTTTGAAGGCCTTTCAAGAGGAACGAGTCGCAAGCTATCATTTACAGGGAACAACCGGCTATGGCTTAGGTGATTCAGGACGTGAGGTTCTGGATGGCATAGTGGCTCGTATCTTAGGGACAGAAGCAGCCCTTGTCCGAGGTCAGTTTGTATCAGGCACACATGCTATTGCAGCAGCTTTATTCGGAGTTCTACGCCCGGGAGATCATGTTATCTCTGTGAGCGGAAAACCCTATGATACCTTGGAAGAAGTGATTGGACTAAGGGGAAAAGGGCAAGGGAGTCTCATGGACTTTGGGGTATTATATGATACTGTTCCTTTGGACTCTATGGGTAAACTACAGTTCGATCTTATCCAAAAGTCCATAACGGATAAAACTCGCCTGCTGATGGTTCAACGTTCCCGGGGATATGCTTGGAGAAATGCACTTATGATCGCTCAGTTGAAGGAATTAGTGGATTTTATTAGATCAAACTATCCTCAACTGATTATTTTTGTTGATAATTGCTATGGAGAACTGGTCGAAGCCCAGGAACCAGGTGACATTGGTGTGGATTTAATGGCAGGTTCCCTCATTAAAAATCTGGGAGGAAGTCTAGCCCCAACGGGTGGATATGTAGCCGGGCGCTCAGATTTAGTGGAGCTTAGTGCCCAGCGCCTAACGGCACCAGGGGTTGGCGGGCACATGGGAGCAACTTTAGAATGGCAGCGGTTATTTTATCAAGGTTTATTCTTCAGCCCTTTAACCGTTTCCGAATCTATTAAAGGGGCAGTCTTTTCTGCCGCCTTTTGGCGAGCTTTAGGGTTTGAAGTCCATCCGGAACCGGAAGCCCCGAGAACAGATCTCATTCAAGCAGTCAAACTTGGATCTCAAGAAAAAATGATTGCTTTCTGCCAAGGTCTTCAAAAAGGATCACCCATTGATTCTCATGTTTTACCTATCCCGTCGGAAATGCCGGGATATGAAGATAAAATCATTATGGCTGGCGGAACGTTTATCCAAGGATCCACCAGCGAATTTTCCGCTGACGGACCTCTTCGTGAACCGTATATTGTTTATCAGCAAGGTGGTATATCCTACACCTATGTTCAAATGGGGAATATCTTAGCAGCCCTAACTATGTGGGAACAAGGGCTGCTGCGCTAGAGAGGTTTAACCATTTAAACATCCGTAGATCTGTGTTACTATGAAAGGGGAAAAGAGGTGCTTATATGGAAGAATCTGAGAAACCAAAAAGTTCAGCACGTTTTTTGATAGAACTCGTAGAAATTGTCCTCATTGCCTTTGCTCTTTCTTGGGTTTTGCGCACCTATGTTATTGAAGCACGTAAAATCCCAACGGGTTCCATGCTTCCAACCATTCAGCTCGAGGACCGAGTCATAGTGGACAAGTTTTTCTTTAAACGGTTCGATCATATTAGTCCTGGAGATATTATTGTTTTTCATCCACCGCCAAGTGCTCATGCCACGGATGACTATATTAAGCGAGTCGTGGGTTTAGCAGGGGATAAAGTTGAAATACGAAATAAGAAAACCTATGTTAACGATCAACCTCTTTATGAACCCTATTTATTTGAAACATCAATGAAGGATTTCGGTCCAATAGTGGTTCCCAACAATTCGGTCTTTGTTATGGGAGATAATCGCAACAACAGTGCGGACTCTAGAGAATGGGGATTTCTACCCGTCGAAAATATTACTGGAAGAACTCTTTTTCGATATTGGCCAATAGATCAAATAGGAGCTCTTGCCCGTTAGGTGGGAGCTTTTTTCGTTTTTACGCATATACTTTTATAAGTTGCACCTTTATCCCGAGAGGCTAGTTTAAAATTTATGGGACAGTGAGCACATACTGGTTTACTTTACTATCTAACTACTTATTGAGAGGGTGGAGTATTGTGGATGATCACAAACTAAACGTCGTTCTTCTTTTTGGCGGTCGCTCAGGTGAGCATGAGGTTTCATTAAATTCTGCACGGTCAATATACAAAGCAATCGACCGAAACCGTTACAAGGTTGAAACCATCGGTATTAGTAAACAAGGCCAATGGTTTTGGGGTGTCTTACCAGAAACTCTTTTAAAGGATGGATTTCCTGAACCAAATGAGTCCATTCAGGTTAATCTGGTTATTGATCCAACCAACCCACGTTTTATGTCTTTAAATGGGCATACCCTCCCAGATCAAGGGAAGTTTGACCTTATTTTTCCGGTCCTTCACGGTCCTTTTGGAGAAGATGGAACTCTTCAGGGTTTACTTGAAATGGCTAATGTTCCCTATGTAGGTTCAGGGGTATTAGGATCCTCTCTTGGTATGGATAAAGATCGTATGAAAGCGGTTTTTCTGGAAAAGAATCTGCCCTTAGCCCGCTATGTTACTCTTTTGCGATCTGATCTCCTCAATGGTCCGGAACAATGTCTGAACGAGATTGAAGAAACGATAGGTTATCCATGCTTCGTAAAACCTGCCAATTTAGGATCTAGTGTGGGTATTTCTAAAGCTCATGATCGTGAAGAGTTGATGGAAGCCCTAAAGACCGCAGCTATCTTTGATCGCAAAATCGTCATAGAAGAGACCATCATTGGTCAAGAAATAGAAGTCTCAGTCCTGGGAAATGATGCGCCTATAGCGTCGATTCCAGGGGAAGTTTTACCTGCGCAAGAGTTTTATACTTATGAAGCAAAATATTCAAACATTGGATCCAGTCTGTTGATTCCAGCTGCCTTAGAGGACTCAGTGATTAAAGAATTACAAAGCATGGCTATTGAAGCCTTTCGTGCAGTTGAAGCTAACGGATTAAGTCGAGTTGATTTTTTTGTAACGTCTAAACGTGAAATATTTGTTAATGAGATAAATACCTTACCAGGTTTTACGGAAATTTCAATGTATCCTAAGCTTTGGGAGGCTACTGGAATACCCTATCCTGAATTGATTGACCGTCTAATCTCTTTAGGCCTGGAACGGTTCAAGGACAAGCAAATCAGCAAAATCTCAATCTAACTTAAAGCAAAGATAAAAGCCGGTTTTCCTCAAAAAGGAGAACCGGCTTTTTAATTACTTAGAAAACATAAGGTAACGACAGTCTGAGCAAACAAAAGAAGAACATAGACTATTTTTTTGAAGAAATATAAAGGTAATAAGGTTAACTTTTTTGTCTAGAGCATATCTTGTTATAAGTGCCTTATATCTTAGAGAGAACGGAAAACACCAACAACTTTTCCTAAGATTGAAACATCTTGAGAGTAGATCGGCTCCATTGCAGAATTCTCCGGTTGGAGTCGAATGAGCGTTCTTTCTTTATAGAAGCGTTTTACTGTAGCCTCATCACCAATTAAGGCCACAACAATTTCGCCATTGCGAGCCTGATTCTGTTGACGTACGATAATGTAATCCCCATCTAAAATTCCTGCTTCAATCATGCTCTCTCCTTGCACACGAAGCATGAACATGTTGTCCTGGCGAACAAAATCAGCCGAGAGAGGAAAGGTACCTTCGATGTTTTCGATAGCTGTAATAGGCTGGCCGGCTGTAACATGTCCTACAATTGGGACTTGCACTACGTTCTGAATATGGAGTACTTCACTAGAACTATCCAGAATCTCGATTGCCCTTGGCTTGGTAGGATCACGTCGGATATATCCTTTTTCCTCCAAAGTCTGGAGGTGGCCATGCACCGTAGAGCTAGATAGCAGGCCAACAGCTTCCCCTATCTCCCGAACGGCAGGTGGATATCCTTTTTTTCGTATTTGATCCTTAATAAATTCCAAAATCTTTGTTTGTCGCTGAGATAAATCCGGGTACATAAAAAAACACCCCCATCTATTAAGGAATATTGTACCATTCTTCTCGAAAATGTGCAAACAAATGTTCGTTAAAAGCAAAACTATAAACCTATAAATGTAGAGTAGGAGGAAACTATGAAATTTCCCTTTAACTTTTTTCGAGGATTTACACAGTTGTGCATTCTGATTATTATAGGGATAGTTTCTTGGCAGGTAATCCATCGTCCACCGAACATATCTCCAGATATATATCCGTATTTCAGTTCAATACCTCCAACACTAGTTAAACAATGTCTAGAAGAAAAAAACAGATCTTCGTTTATCTCCTATGAGGACTTGTTAGCAATACGTTCGACAATTCCACAAAGAAAGGCCCAACCCCTAGTTGACCAACTTAATGCTAATGTTCCTTTCTCAGATCTAAAGTGGGGTGTACTCCCGGAGGAAACAGTTAAGCTTGTGGGAAGACATCGTGAAATTCTTAAGCAGTATTCCTATTTCCAACCAAATCTATATCATTTTCCGGTCATCGGAAAGTATTGGTTCGAAGATAGTTTTGGTGCCGATCGAGAAGGAGGAGCACGCAGACATGAAGGTACGGATGTATTTGGAAAAGAAGGTACGCCCGTCGTCAATATTTGCGGGGGAATAATCGAACAGCTTGGTTGGAATCGTCTGGGAGGAGAACGTGTGGGTGTACGCGGAGACGATGGGAATTACTATTATTACGCACACCTCCAATATATTTCCCCGGAACTTTGTAAAGGGAATCGAATAGAAGCGGGGGAGCTAATTGGAGGGATGGGACATACAGGAGATGCTTTAACGACACCCGATCATCTTCATCTTGGTATTGAACTCCCTAACGGGCAATGGATTAATCCCTATCCTTTTTTGGTAGTATGGCAAATTTGGGAGGAAGGAAAATAGCCATGTTCCGCATAAAGAGCCATTAACTTGCCTCTATTCCCTAAATTAGTTATAATGTCGTTGTTTATAGTTACAAAAAGAGGGGTTATTGTGAAACAACCTAAACAGCAATATTCGAGAGTTAAATCTAAACTTAAAAGAATGACAATATCCATCCTGACCATTCTTATTTTATTAGTGTCAATTCATTATTTAAGTACAGCTAACCTTAACCCCGTGATCAAACCAGCAATCGCTGAGACAAAACAAGATATAACGAAGTCAAATTCACATCAAACAAATCTTTCAACGCAAGACTTAAGCTATGTCCTTATTAATCCTAAGACAAATCAAATTTTGAAATCTCATAACCCAGATACCCAACGAGCCCCTGCCAGTACGTTAAAATTAATTACTGGGCTTATAGCAATAGATGCATTGAAAACGACAGACATTGTAAAAGTGGGAACGGAAGTAAATGTTGAAGGGTCTCGACTAGGGCTCAGTCCAGGTGACCAAATATCTGTGCAAAACTTATTAATTGCCCTTTATGTTAACAGTTCTAACGATGCAGCTGCAGCTTTGGCGGTGAAAATCAGTGGGTCAATTCCAGCCTTTGCTCAGAGAATGAACGAATATGCTGCTACTCTTGGGTGTCAAAATACTCATTTTACAAACCCGCATGGAATGCCCGAACCAGGTCAATATACTACAGCCAATGATCTGAGTAAAATTGCCCTTCGATTTATCGAGAATGAGGAACTCATGGAATTTGTTCAAGAGGTCAGCGCTCATGTCCAATGGACAGATGCGGAAGGGATATTACATAATGCCTATTTACAAAATACAAATCGACTCCTTGAGGTTTATCCTGGAGACAAAGGTTTAAAAACGGGAACTACGACAGAAGCAGGACAATGTCTGGTAACTTATGTCTCACGACCAGACGGAGACTTATTGCTGGTCTTATTGGGAAGCAAGCAACGCTACGAAGATACTATTTTATTACTCGATGAGACCTGGGCTGAGCAGCGTCCAAAAGCTGCTCTGAAAGGGCTAGCTAAAGATCCAAGATCCTTAATTTTGAGTCCGGGATTGTTTTAGCTAGTATTCATAGGACTTATTTATTTACTTGATCACAGAAGTTTAATGGAGGATTTGAAATTTGAATAACCTTGGAGATTCCTGTATTTTAGAGGATCGTGTATGTACTGAATGCGGTGATTGTGATGTTTGTGATTTAGATCCGACGAAACAATGTGATGATTGTTGCCAGTGTATTAAAACCCCCGAGGGGGACTATGCAGAAATTGAGATTGACGATGTCCTATTAAATACCGAGGATAAAACAACGGATCACCCGCATAAAGGACCTAACACGAGCTATAAGATTAAAACAAAGGGCAATTCAGTCCGTTGACTTAATCATTTCACACACCCGTTGATTTTAAAGAGGAAGAGCTCGAAGAATCGTTTGAAAGCCAGTTTAAGACTGGCTTTTCCTATGTTCCTGAATAATTCATTTCATTTCCTATGTATATGTAACGGTATAATATAATTGAAGAGGTAGACACTAAAAAGGGTTACAATGTAATGGAGAATCATATCCGAATAAAGTACATATCCCAAAAATGTTGACCTATATGGTGTTTGAGAACTAAAGAAGAAAAGGAGATACCATGACTAAAGAAAATGAAATAAATGCAACCGGATGGAACTTAGACAATAGTTATGCTCGTCTGCCAAAACTGATGTTCACTAGTCTCAAACCAACTGCTGTCCAGTCCCCAAAGTTGATCATTCTCAACGAGCCTTTGGCATTAACCCTTGGTTTGAACCTCCAGGAGCTGGGTAGCAAAGACGGGGTAGCGGTGCTAGCCGGTAACCAGGTTCCAGAAGGCTCGTCTCCTCTTGCTCAAGCTTATGCCGGTCATCAATTTGGACATTTCGCCATGTTAGGGGACGGACGAGCTTTGTTGCTTGGTGAGCAGATCACTCCTCAGGGTGAGCGGGTTGATATTCAGCTCAAAGGTTCAGGCCGAACGCCATATTCTCGTGGAGGAGATGGCCGAGCGGCACTTGGCCCGATGCTCCGCGAATACATTATCAGCGAAGCAATGCATGCACTTGGTATAGCAACCACCCGCAGCTTAGCAGTCGTGACAACCGGGGAGTCTGTATTCAGGGAGACAGCCCTGCCTGGTGCAATTCTGACCCGCGTAGCGGCCAGTCATCTCCGGGTCGGTACCTTTCAATATGTTGCAAATTGGGGCAGCGTTGAAGACCTCCGGGCCCTTGCGGATTATACCTTGCAACGACACTTTCCTGAGGTTGACGATGTAGAGAACCCCTATCTTTCCCTGCTTAAGGAAGTAATCAAACGTCAAGCAGGACTGATTGCTAATTGGCAGCTAGTTGGTTTTATTCATGGGGTGATGAACACCGATAATATGGTGCTTAGCGGAGAAACCATAGACTATGGTCCTTGCGCCTTTATGGATATCTATGATCCGGCTACTGTCTTCAGTTCAATAGACGTTCAAGGTCGTTATGCTTATGGCAATCAACCAAGTATAGCTGGGTGGAATCTTGCACGGTTTGCCGAAACTCTGTTACCCCTACTCCATGTCAATGAGGAACAAGCTGTCAATATTGCTCAGGAAGCGATATCAAACTTCACTGAGTTGTATAACTGTAATTGGCTGACAGGAATGAGAAGGAAATTGGGATTATTTAATGAAGAGCCAAAGGATGAATCTCTCATTGAAGATCTGCTCAGTATGATGAAGAAATATCGTGCTGACTATACCAATACGTTTAGGGCTTTAACGTTTGATAGGTTGGAGGATACTGCTCTATTTGGCACTAAAGAATTTTCTCAGTGGCTTGAGCTATGGCACGCGAGACTAGGCAGGCAGCAGGAACCGCAAGCCTCTTCCCATCAGCTGATGCGAAACAGCAATCCGGCGATAATCCCTCGTAACCATCGGGTCGAGGCAGCCTTAGATTCGGCAGTGAAACATGGAGACTACAGCGTCATGGAGAAGCTTCTCAAGGTTCTCTCAAGCCCCTACGCACATTCCCCAGAACAAGAGGATTACTCTGCACTACCTGAGCTTTCAACTCAACCTTACCGTACTTTTTGTGGTACCTGATCTCACATAAAAGCATTTAAAGAAAACCCGGCTTCGCCGAGCCTTAGCGAAAGCGAAACCGTTGGTTGCACTTATGCTTAGACGACGAAGACACCGTCTTCGCACGGGTTAAAACCTTCTTGCAGCACTGTCTTCGCACGAATTAGCCTTCTCGCAGTATGCAACGAAGTTATACTTTCTGCTAAGTAAGAAAAGATAAAATGCTTGCCTCCCTTTTGCTCGGAGGCAAGCATTTAACTAGGGAAAGATTATAGATCCTAGTGTTAACGAAATAATTTAAAAATTTAAACTAGTCAAAAGAGTAAGACTTTGGGAATGTGTGAACTATCACTATCTTTTACAAATTCATTTTGCTATAATTAAAATAGGAAAAGAGTATACAATAATTTAATATTGAAGGGGGAATAAATAATGGCTGAAACAATTTTTACTTGGTTTTTAATAGTCCTGTTGGTTCTATTAGCAATTGCAAGTGTTAAATTTATCGTAACTTCATGTTTTCAAGTCTATAAAAAGTTCCACGTAACCTTCGGACACAAACGCGGATCCTTATCGAAATCAATTGAAGTATAGCGGATCAAACAAGAACTTTGTTCATACGCTATTTAGATTACAAACACCATTTTTCGTGAGAAAAGTGGCGTTTTTTTGCGTAAAAGCGACCAATAAGGTCGCTTTCGTAGTGTCAGGGTATTTAAAGTTAGTAATTATCTATAATACGTTCAAGATAAACATAATTGACATTCCGATGCCCAAAGTAGCAATAATATTACGGCTTTTGTAAGCCACAATAGCAGCAGCTATACCCGCGATCAGGTAATGGTTTTGTAAACTAATATCTAAATATCCCTGTGGCAGGAGTAATGACGGTACGATTAAGGCAGTCAATATTGCAACCGGTACATATTTAAGCCATCTGTTTAACCAGGTTGGTACCCCCGTAAACCGAAATAAAACTAGAGCACCGATCCTGGTAAAGTATGTTACTAAGGCCATCCCCATAATAATATAAATAGCTTCACTACGCATGGTTACTACCACCTTCTAATAATCCCCCCATTAAACTGGCTATTAAACAGGCGATAATAATGTACCATTTACCGGGTAAATATATCGCAGCTAATACAGAGACTACTGCAGCCATACCGAATACAATTAAACTCTTGCGGTCTACCAATAACGGTATCAGAAGTACCAGAAACGTGGCCGGCATGGCGAAATCGAGTCCCCAAGTTAGAGGGTCTGATATGTAACTGCCTAAGACCACCCCGGCTACAGTAGCCAGAACCCAAACCAGATAAAGAGTAGTACTTACGGTCAACTGATAGAGCATACTGTATTTAGCTTTGTAAATTCGGCTAATGGTCAGAGCATAGGCTTCATCGGTCAGAAAGAAAGCCAGAAATGCTTGAAGGGAAAAGGGTAGTTTAGTCATATAGGGTGCTAAAGATGACCCCATAATCAAGTGGCGCAAGTTTACCAGTAAAGTAGTCAGGATAATAATTCCCCAACCCGTAATGCCTGCCCCCAGCATGGTAATGCCAATGAATTGGGCCGCACCGGCAAAAACAAAGATTGACATTAAAATAGTTTCTAAGCCCGACATTTGTGCTGTAAGCCCCATTATCCCGCAGGTGATACCAAAGGGCACTACCCCTAGGACGACAGGAGTGCACTCACGGAGTGCAATCCATACCTCTTCCGCTAGTTCGTTTTTACCTGAGAGCAGATTTGATAGCTGCATAATCCTTCCACCTATCTCTTTATGTTTTCTCAATCTTAACTAGTTGGCAAAACATTGTAAATATCCAATTACCAATATATAATCATAATTGGATATTAATTAAGGAGAAATGCCAAATGGACATATCCAAACATTTAAATAGCTCGGAACTGGATTCCTCGGATAAGCAACCTCTCTATATGCAAATTGCCATACTCATTGCTGATAAAATTAGAAGACAAATCCTGCAGCCGGGTACGAAACTTCCCCCTGAGCGGGAATTAGCTGAACTATTCGCTGTAAGCCGCACTACGGCTATCAATGCATATCGCCACTTAGAACAGCAGGGGTTGGTATGGACAAAAGTGGGCAGCGGTACATATGTAGCGCAAGCACGTGAAGTTGAGTCATTATCCGAAGTTCCCTGGCCTCAACTGTTTACTGCCTATCCACAAAATCCCATAACATCAATCTTAAGGGATCTCGTTTCGACTCCTGCGCCAGGAACTATATCTCTGGCAGCAGGTATGCCTGATCCGGCCCTTTATCCTATGGAAACCTTTACAGAGCTGTTTAACCGCAATATTGGCAAGACTGACCCTGCCCATTTTGGACATATTCCTACAGAAGGTTATACTCCGTTGAGAAAAGCAATCGCCGTAATGTTAAGCGAGAAGGGCATACCCACTTCGACGGAGAACATACTCACTCTTACAGGATCTCAACAAGGCTTATATTTATTAAGCAAAGTAATACTAGAGCCTGGCGACTATGTTGTGATGGAAGCACCGACGTTTATCGGAGCTATTCAAGTTTTTCAGGCTGCAGGTGCTAGGGTATTAAGCCTGCCTTACTCTGAAAAATTATCTCTGGAGCTGTTGGAGGACTTTCTCATACGCTACCGGCCAAAATTATTATATATGATACCTACTTATCAAAACCCCACCGGCAGAGTTTTATCAGAACATGATCGCCAGGATTTGATTAAACTTGCCAAACGTCATCGACTGGTTATTGTAGAAGATGATCCCTATAGCGATTTGTGTTATGGCGAACAGCCCCCGCAGGCTCTTAAAGCTTTAGATTCCTACGGGGGAGTGGTTTATCTGGGGACGTTCTCTAAAATTCTCTTCCCTGGTTTACGTACAGGCTATCTTGTAGGTCCGCCGATTTTAATTAATCGGCTTGCCCTTGAAAAACAATTCGTTGATCTACATTCAAATAACATAGCCCAATGGCTTGTGACCATGTTCTTAAACGAAGGGATGCTTCCTCAACATTTGACCACGGTGCGTAGGGAATATAAAAAACGCCGAGATACAATGGCAAAAGCTCTCCAGCGTTTATGTGCACACCAAATTGAGTTTAACTTACCCCAGGGAGGTTTTTTCTTTTGGTGTAAATTAAAACAAGCAGTCACTTCCCAGCGGCTCCTACAAGAAGCTGCAAAGAACCGAATTTCCTTTGTGCCTGGTGAAGCTTTCCATACAGTACCCACTCATGACAAAGAGTTTCGCCTTTGTTTTACGACTCACAATGAAGCAGTTTTGCTAGAAAGTGTACAGCGTTTGTCTAAAACCTTGATACAAATATCAAAAAAGACTATAGATAGCGATGAACAATCCTGTTCCATATGGCCGATTATTTAACTAACCACTAACCAGACTGTTTGTTCATTGCCAGCATGATGGGTAGTCTAAGGTATCAAGAGGTTGTATAACAGTGAGGTCTCTTACTATAAAAAGTAGGGGACCTTTTTCCAATAAAGAGATACAGGTTTCCCCATATTCTGCAGAACAATTATGAGATGATTAGGTCAGCATATAAGAACCAACGTAACCAGACCGATAAGACTTGGAGGAAGGATGAATTAATTGAAAAGAGTAATCAGTGTTTTAACGGTATTGTTTGTAATATGGCTCGGATTCACCTTATATTTTATAACTAAGCATTCCGTAGTAGGTAAAGAAGCGAAAATTAACAAAACAGTTGAATTTGATGATGTAAGTATTCATCTGAACAGTTTGGTGCTTTATAACTTTGAACGTAAAGCACCCATTCTTGATACTAATGAAACTGAAAAGTTCAAATATAAATTGCTTTCAGCGCTTCCGAAATCGTTGGTAATGCCATATTGGAGAATAATGTATTTATATAGCAGCCCTTATGAAATAGACAATAAACGCTATACGACGGCCCTTTTTGGCAAATGTGAGTTCACACACCACATCAATGACTCGACAGAATATAATGAGTCTGAAAAATACAATGAGTATTTTGAGGATCACATAAGTATAAATGTTGTAGATTCTATGGGCGCTGGTTATAGTTCGGGTGGTAGTAGACTCTATGAAGATAATAGTCATGAATTGGGTTTTTCTGTAAGAGGCCGAGATCTTCCAATTGAACGGATACAAACAGGAATGAAAGTAATTATAAAACACTTAGACAGCGAAGAAGAGAGAGAATTTGTGATAAATTCGGAAGACTTCATCAAGTATCGGCACAATGATTCATTTAGAAAGAAGTTTCCTTTTCAATTACGATTATAGGTTATTGTTTACTTATTACGAAGCAAAAACGCTTGGTTCGATCTATAAATAACTGTATACTTTTTATTTAGTCAGTGGTACCATTTGTAGTTGATGTGGAGGTTTCACCGAAAGCCCAGCCTGTAACGAATACTATTGCGCTGAGGTACGTTACTCTACTCCACGAAGTTTACTAAGGCCCCCCACTTACAAGAAGTAGGGTCTTAAAGACTGGATAAAGGGAGTTGGAATTATGATCAGAGTTTGGTTGTTTTTTGCTATGGTTATTATCTCAATTATGCATTCAGCACTTACGCACTTCATGGTGGTACCCTTCTTTAACAATTTCGTGGCTAAATGCTTGGTACTAGGTATAGTTTTCGGATTAATAAATTTCTTAGTAGCGGAACTGTTCTCTCGGAGACTCGATAAACTCACTAAAATAAATAAGCAACTAAGAGTGAAGCTTAAGACCGATAATCTAACCGGAGTACTTAATCGAAGAGCTTTTGATGAGGATATAAAAAACTTGGAACATAATGGTTCATACGCATTAATATTTATTGATATTGACAATTTTCGAGATTTTAATAATAGGTTTGGTCACGATGTTGGAGATAGCGTACTGGTTAAAGTTGGACAAGCAATTCAGGCTAGTGTTCGTACAACCGATCGAGTATACAGATATGGTGGAGAAGAAATAGTTTTACTTTTAAGGGACTGCAATAAAGCAAACTCTTGGAAGATGGCCGAAACGATCCGTTCCAAAATTAGTGAGCTTGATAACGGCTCATACCCACAAATTACGATTTCCTTAGGGGTTTCAAGTTATCCGGAAGATGGCGAGACTATTCATGATCTTATTGTGGCTTCCGACCAAGCACTCTTAAGGGCTAAACAAAGTGGTAAGAATTGTACTATTTTGTGCTAATCCTTACGACAAATTGAAGGAAGATAACTAATTAGTTATTGACACGTATTTATAGTTAGTTATATAATTTTCTTGTCGAAATATACAAGAAAAAGGTGACTATCAATGAAGAAAAAGATCGCACTCATAGTTTCAGTTCTTTTATCCTTCACTCTCCTTATAGGTGGTTGCGGCCAAAGCCCGAGCCAGTCACAAGGGACTAAAGAAACAAACCAGCCGCCCTTGCGAGTTGGACTTGTGCCTAATCAAGCTCCAGATAAGATTAAAGCGCAGTATGAGCCTTTTCGTCAATTCTTATCTGACACATTGGACATGCCTGTTGAACTCTTCGTTGCCTCCGATTATGCAGGAGTCGTAGAAGCGATGGCAAATGATAAACTCGATCTAGCATACTTTGGTGGTCTTACTTATGCGCAGGCAAAACAAAGAGCTAATATCCATCCAATTGTAACGGAAATCGATGAGGAGACACAAACCTCAAAATACTATAGTTTAATTATCGTTCCCGCAGACAGCCCAGTTCAATCCACAGCTGACCTCAAAGGTAAAGTCTTTGCGTTTGGAGATATTAGCTCAACCTCTGGCTCCTTGTATCCTCGCTTCATGCTTGATGAAGCAGGGATCAAAGTACCAAATGATCTAGAGAATATCCTATACTCCGGTGGCCATGATGCGACAGCTCAAGCGGTTCAGAATGGGACGGTGGATGCAGGGGGAATCGAAGGCCGTATCTTGAACCGACTTATTACTAATAAAACCGTCGACTCCAGTAAGATTCGAATCATTGATAAACATCTTGTCGAGGGATATCCATGGGTTGTTCGAGATAGCCTAGATAAATCTCTCGAAGAAAAAATCATCAATTCCTTTCTTGAAATGAATGATCCCGGACTCCTTACCCTAATGAGAGCTAAGAGTTTTACCCGAGTAACTGAAGCAAATTACACTGAAATAGAAAAAGAAGCGAATCGACTCGGCCTAATTAACCCTAACAAATAAGAACCAGCTTGGCAGGAACCTCATTCCTGCCAACTTATATTATGGAGGCTATTATGGATATCATTCTCGCAGAAGGACTTTCGAAAGTTTACCCTAACGGACAAGGACTTCACAATGCTTCCTTTTCCGTAAGCAAAGGAGAAATCATAGGTATCGTCGGCCCCAGTGGTGCAGGTAAATCAACCTTACTTCGCTTGCTTTGCGGGGCTATTTTCCCTAGTGAAGGGAATCTAACGATCCTGGGTCAAACTATGAGCCATTTAAATCGCCAACAGCTTCAGACCTTGCGAGGCAAGATTGCTACGGTATATCAAAACTTTAATGTTATTCCCTCCTTGGATGTGGCAAGAAACGTTTTCATGGGAAAGGCTGGTAAAATGTCCTTCGCTTCAGTGGTTCGAGGAACCTTTCGCCTTACCGCAAAAGAGGAATCCGAGATTGAAGAGATCCTAACCACCCTCGGTATTGAAGATAAGCTCTATGAGAGATGCCAAGAACTCTCAGGTGGACAACAACAACGTGTTGCTGTTGCCCGAGCTATTTATTCAGGTGCGGAACTGATTTTGGCAGATGAACCTATAGCTTCAGTAGACCCTGCAACTGCTGAACTTATCCTACAACTATTTCAATCCCTTAATAAGCAAGGAAAAACAATACTTCTTAGTTTGCACCAAATTGATAGTGCTCTTAAGTATTGTTCTAAAATATTAGCTTTTGATCATGGTACCATAGCCTTCAACGGATCTCCCGAGGACTATTGTAAAAGTGACGTCAGTAAAAAGCTAATGGGAAATTTCCCCGAGAGGGGGGTAAAGGTCGTATGAAGCACGAGAAATCCAGCATCCTTAATTGGGTCATTACGGTAGTCATCCTGGGAATTGTGATTATCAGCGGAATTGATACAAATTTTTCTCCCAGTGAATTTTTAGATCCCGGGAATATTAAGGCCATGACTCGTTTTACAGGTGGTTTATGGCCTCCAGAGACCAGTCCTGTCTTTTTGCATACTGTTTTCGAATTACTATTAGAAACCGTCGAAATTTCCATAGTCGCTACAGTCTTGGCCATTTTTTTCGCTTTACCGCTCTCGCTTTTTGCCATGAGGCCCCGGGGGGAAGAATATTCAAGAAGGGTTTATGGAAGCGCTTTATGGTCTTGGCGTTGGGGTCTATATTATTTATCCCGTGGTGTTTTAGCTTTGCTTCGAGGTGTTCCAGAATTGATGTGGGCTCTTATTTTTGTTGTGGCGGTTGGGCTGGGCCCCTTTCCCGGGGTTCTAGCGCTAATGGCTCATGGCACAGGAATTCTCGGCAAATTATATGCTGAAATGTTCGAATCTGTTGACCAAAGACTTGTGGAAATGTCCCGTGTGGGAGGCATGGATGATCTGAAGATCTTGGTTATGACGAGAATCCCCTTAACATTGCCCGTTTTCCTTTCCTATACTGTGTTTCGTTGGGAGTGTAATATGCGATCCGCTACGTTACTGGGATTTGTGGGAGCGGGAGGCATCGGAACCCAGCTCATGATTAGCATGAAACTCTTTATGTATCAGGAAGTTTCAACTTTGATTATTACAATATTTCTTTTAGTGGTTCTCGTTGAGCTTATCGGGCAATATTTAAGAACACGAGTATTGGATCAAAAAGGTGTACCCTGCCGAACTCCGACTTCATAACTTCACTTCCGTTCAACATTTGTTATGTGTGAAGTGTAAAGACCATAAGTAATTTACCTAAAAGCGGCTGAGGATAATCCTTAGTCGCTTTTGGTAATTCTTATTTATAAACGTGAATAAGATAGCTATGGAGGAGGGTGTTTTATATGAGCCCGATGATTAGGCATATTGTACAGCGGGGAGAAACTCTATTTCTTATTGCTAAGAAGTATGGACTAACTGTAAATGTGCTGCTGGCAGCTAATCCTGATATTAAGAATCCGTCTCTAATAATACCAGGGCAGGCAATACACGTTCCTAGTTTAAGTAAGACCATTGTAGTCCCTCAAGAGAACTATGACTATAATAAAATGATGTCTGATTTAGATGCTCTGTCAACGGTTTATCCTTTCATTAAAGTAAGTACTATTGGAAAGTCCGTGTCAGGGCGTTCTATTCCTGCAGTTCAGATTGGTAAAGGTATTAAGAAAGTTCATTATAACGGATCGTTCCATGCCAATGAATGGATAACAACTCTTCTATTAATGAAGTTTCTAGAGGTTTATGCTAAAGCTTATCGAGATGGAAAATATATCGGACATTTTAATGTAAAGAATCTCTTTGAGCGAACATCTTTATGGATTGTCCCGATGGTCAATCCGGATGGGGTTGAACTTGTGCAAAATGGCATTCAGCCCACTGATCCACTTTATGATACAGTCATGAGGATAAACCGTGGCTTAAGAGACTTTAGGGGATGGAAGGCTAATCTCCGAGGTGTTGACTTGAATGATCAGTTCCCAGCTAGATGGGAAGTAGAAGTAGCCAGGCGCTCAGGTTTGGCCCCAGCTCCTCGCGACTATCCAGGCCCGTCACCCCTCTCAGAACCGGAATCAAGAGCAATGGCCAATTTTACTCGTTCTCACAATTTTCGTTTGGTGATTGCTTTTCATACACAAGGTCAGGAAATCTATTGGGGTTACAGAGGGTTAGAACCAGACGAATCAATTCGTATTGTACAAAGATTCGTGGAAGTAAGCGGCTACAAATCTATTCGATACGTCGAGAGTGATGCCGGGTACAAGGACTGGTTTATTCAAGAATGGAGACGCCCGGGATTCACGGTGGAATGTGGACGTGGAACAAACCCACTTCCAGTTAAACAGTTTTGGGACATATGGGGTAAAACTATCGGTATTTTTTTAGTAGGATTGGATGTTTGATTAGATTTCTTGAGATTTTTATGTGGCCTTGCACTTCTTAATCAAAGAATAAATATTATGGATTAAATTGGTAAAGGGAGTGCTGACAATGCATATGATGTTTCATACCGTAAAGCGAGGGGATACCCTTTGGAAAATAGCTCATCATCACCACACATCCGTTCATCATTTGCTTCACATTAATCCTTCAATAAAGAACCCAAATCTGATTTATATCGGTCAGAAAATAAAAATTAAACATTAGAAATTCTATATTATAGAAGAAAGAAAAATTAAATCTGAAGTCTTCAGGGTTGCTCACATGAGCATCCCTCTTTTTGTTAAACCACATATTGAATTTCGTATTTGGATTAAAATACTTCTATATATTGGGACTGGCACAAAACCTTATTATATAGTAGTCTATAACATATAGCTAAAACCTAGTAATTCGCTATGAATAGGGGGTAATCATATGAACCAGTTTTGGGTAAAGAATTATGAGGAACTGAATGATTTTGAAAAGGTAAAGCTAGTTAACGATGGCTTAGATATCGTTAAAAAAATTCCGGAATATAAAAAGTCTGGATTTAAAGCTATAAATACTAATGAGCGCACTCTCTTAAAATGGGCTGGGGTGAATGTGCAAAAACCGCGAGAGGCGGGATATTTTCTGATGAGAGTAAAAATTCCTAGTGGAGTCATCAATTCAGAACAAGCTCGTGTTTTAGCCAATATTGCAAAAGACTATGGTCGAGAAAGATTAGATTTAACGACTCGTCAAGCGGTTCAGTTTCATTGGCTTACAATAGAAACTATCCCTATCGTTATGGACATTTTGAATAAAGTCCAATTGCAAACGATCGGGGCCGAAGGAGATTGTCCTCGAACGGTTACAGGGAATCCTTTAGCTGGAATTGACCCTAATGAAACGATTGATACGAGGGGAATCGTACAAGAGGTTACTGAATACTTTCAGGGAAACAGAGAGTTTTCAAATCTTCCACGGAAGTTTAAACTATCGATTTCGGCAAATATGTATAATGCCGGGCATGCACAAATCAATGATCTGGCATTTACACCGGCCATGAAGAACTATGGAACAAGGGAGATTTACGGATTTCATGTTTATGTTGGCGGTGGTTTATCCGCAAAACCACATATTGCCCAGAAGTTGAATCTGTTTGTACATCCCCATGAAGTGTTAAAGGTTTCAATTGCTGTTGCAACTCTTTTTAGAGATCATGGATACAGAAAGAATCGTCGACATGCAAGGCTTAAATTTCTTGTAGCGGATTGGGGAAGAGAGAAGTTTGAGACGGAGCTTCTTATGCTGACTGGCCCCCTCGAAACCGAAGGAATTGACTTAACTCGCGGTTGGAACGCAGGATATTATTACGGCGTTCATGCTCAAAAGCAACCTTTGCTAAGCTATGTGGGGCTATCGGTACCTCTTGGTCGTTTAACTCCAGAAGATTTAATTGAAATAGCAGAATGCGCGGATAGATACGGAGATGGTTCCCTTCGGGTGTGTCCTACGAAAAATCTGGTCCTTGCTAATATACCGACTGAAAAGATCGAGGCACTCCTCGAGGAAAAAGTAATTAAACGTTTTAGCCCAAATCCGCAACCCTTTGTAGGATACACTGTTTCTTGTAGTGGAAAGGAATTCTGTAATTTAGCTTTAGTGGAAACAAAAGCGTTTGCTTTGAAATTGTCACAAACCCTTGCTGAAAAGGTCGAGGTAGATACGCCACTCCGAATCCATGTTACTGGTTGCCCTAATTCCTGTGGACATTTACAAATTGCTGACATCGGATTAAAGGGGACATTAGGAAAGCTCAATGGTCAAACAGTCGAGAAATTTGAACTATCCATTGGTGGAAGCCTCGGAATTAATGCTGGCTTTGCGACTGCGCTCCAAGGGGCTATTCCAGCCGAAATGGTTGAAGAGGTTTTGGAATGCTTTATTAGGTTCTATAAAAATAGTAGATTTCCTCAGGAATCGTTTTATGATTTTGTTTCTCGGTTTGGAATAGGAACCTTTCAAAATCTTCTCGCTCCTTTTGTAGATACACTAAGGTTAGCTGGTAAATAAGTTATGATTATTCCATATAGAAACAACTAAATGATTGATGTGAAAGCTAGGTGAAAGATTTAATGAACTTAGAGCTTAAGATATTAAATACAGACATTCTTATTATCGGTGGAGGAACAGCTGGGTGCTTTGCGGCATTAACGATTGCTAATAATTCCGATTGCCAGGTCATTATCACAGAAAAGGCCAATATCAAACGAAGCGGTTGCCTAGCAGCAGGGGTTAACGCCCTTAATGCATATATTCTTAAGGGAGAAACCCCAGAGAGCTATCTCGAATATGTACGCAACGACGCGGAAGGGATAATTCGAGAAGATCTCGTCATTTCTATGGCCAAGAGGTTAAATGAAGTTACGCGTAAAGTGGAAACTATGGGATTGGTAATCCAAAAGGACTCGAAGGGCGATTACGTCGCCCGTGGCCGGAGAAATATCAAAATCAATGGAGAAAATATCAAGCCGCTTCTGGCTGAGGCTGTTGAGGAAAAGAAAAATGTTCAGGTGCTTAACCAAGTAAATATGATTGATTACGTTATTCAGGATAACCGGGTAATTGGCGCTTATGGATTTTCAATCAAGGACAACATTTTTTACACAATTCAAGCAAAAGCTGTTATTTGTGCTACAGGCGGTGCTGCAGGATTATACCGTCCGAACAACCCGGGTTTTTCGCGGCATAAAATGTGGTATTCACCATTCAATACCGGTGCTGGTTATGCCATGGGCATCCGTGCCGGGGCTGAAATGACTAGTATGGAAATGCGTTTTATTGCTCTGAGGTGTAAGGATACGATTGCTCCAACCGGGACGATTGCTCAGGGAGTGGGTGCTTCGCAGATTAACGGCAAGGGAGAAGAATACGAAAGAAACTACGGGGCGCCGTCAACCCCCAACCGCATGTACTCAACCATTAGGGAAAACATGGAAGGTCGAGGGCCTTGTTATCTGGAAACTAAAGGAATGCCCATGGAGACACAGGAGGAACTTTACAAAGCTTATCTAAACATGGCACCAGCTCAGACTTTGCGCTGGATTGAGCGTGGAAAGGGGCCATCGGTTGAAAATGTAGAGATTGAAGGTACGGAACCATACATTGTTGGTGGGCATACGGCAAGCGGTTATTGGGTAGATACAGAAAGAGCGGCGACCCTGGTAGGACTATATGCTGCCGGAGATGTTGCGGGCGGCAGTCCGCAGAAATATGTGACGGGTTGTTTTGCTGAAGGTGAGATAGCAGCACTATCTGCAATGTCGTATATTGAAAGAATAAAACCCGTTTCTATTGATAGGGAACAGATTATTAATAAATTTAACAATGTTACAAGATTCTTAAAGAACTCACCCGGGTTATTACGTGTAGAAGACCTTGAAGAAGCTATGCAAAAAGTGATGGATGAATATGCCGGAGGGATATCTGCGGGTTATATGGTAAATATGGACAAATTATTCATCGCCCGAGAACAGATTAAGATATTGTTAGATAGAAGTACCTTTCTCAGAGCTAACGATATGCATGAGTTGGTGTTTATCTATGAGGTGATTGATCGGTTATATGTCTGCCAGGTAGTGATAGAGCATCTGATAGCTAGAAAAGAAACTAGGTGGCATTGTTATAATGAGAACGCCGACTATCCCAAAAAGGATGATGAACATTTTTTTAGGTATGTTAATTCACGCTATGGCAATGGAAACATCGAGATAATTTTCCGAGAAATTGTGAAAAAGGATGAACAATATGAGCATCAAGATTAATCAAGAATTCTGTATTAGGTGCAAAAAGTGTGTTAATGTTTGTCCGGGAAATCTTTTGGATATGGGTGATAAAGGCAAAGCTTACGTGAAATATCCGAAAGAGTGTTGGGGTTGTACCTCCTGTCTAAAGGAATGCCCTACAGGAGCGATTAAGTATTATTTGGGAGCAGATATCGGTGGTAGGGGGGGATATTTGTATACCAAACGCGATAATGATCAGTTGAGCTGGCTTATATGCAAACCTGATGGAAAACACGTCTGTATTACTGTCGATGGAACTCAAGCTAATAGGTATTAGAATTGCCCTTAAATTGCTCTGCCCGGCTGTGGCAGCAATGCAGCACCATAAACTTGTTAAAGCGGCTGAGGAATTAATCCTTAGTCGCTTTTATGTAGAATACTTAGCACGAAAATTAACGGGCTCGATGTTTATTCATCAAGCCCGTTAATTTTCGCTTTACATGCGCATTGCCATTGGGAGAACGAATAGATAGATGTTAATAACCCCAAGTATTAAGCACAAAACTGCAAAAGGCATAAAACTGGATATTGTTTTCCCTTCAGCATCGAAATTATGCTTGGAAATTCTATAAGCCGTATAGATTGAACCAAAGGTTCCAAGGGCAATTAGACCAAACTGAAGTAGTTGAATGGTAGAATTGCTTAGAATAGCAGCTGATGCACCATGAGTATCTACACCGAATAATGCTACGAAAGTGTAAATAACAGATTTACCCTCGGCTAATAAGTGGAACAGATTGTGAGCAATATGACCTGCTAAGTCTAAAGGAATCAAGGAATATCCGAAGATTGCAAAGTTTTGTATAGTGCTTTTCTTATTGGAGGTTTTTGCGAAGTAGCTGCTAGCAAATAATGCTAATACTGGAATTGCCATTGCAATAATGAAGGTTATGGTAAAGGTTACAAAGTAATTCGTTGTTCCCACAAAATTTTCGAGCTTAGTAAGCATTTCCTGCCATACTTCAAGCATGGTAATATTCTGAACAAAGACGATGCCCATGATGATAATAGCTAAGAAGGACTCTTCAAATTTTGGTTTTCTGATAGACCATAAGCCTTTAGATGGAACTTGGGTCGTTAATTGAATCGAGTCGTTTGGACAAGTCTTAATACAATTCGCACACAGATTACAACTTGCCATACTTTCCATAGTTCGTGGGAATTCAAACATCGGACACCCCGGGGTTTTTTCGTTGCCTTTATAACAAGACTGAGTTTTACATTTTGCACACTTTTCAGGAGTAGCTCTTAACTCAAGAGAACCTGACCTAGCGTAATTCCCCGACAATCCGCCTAGAAAACACAAGTAACGGCACCATGTTCTGCGCTCAAAGAACGCTCCGCTTACAATAACTCCTGTTGTAATGATTAGTAGTAAAACACCTGAACCTCTAGGGCTCTCAACAACACCAAAGGTATGATCAGCCCATGTGATTAGGATAAAGAATGCATCGATTAACCATATTCCATATTTCTTTAGAAACTTAGGAACGGGACGATTGTTTCCTACCATTTTCTGAATCCAGTCACTCACCGTTGCAAAAGGACAAATTGCACACCAGAACCGACCTAACAATACGAAAATGATTGGAATAAGTGGCCACCATAATACCCAAGTTCCAGCCGTTCCAAAATTATCATGAGCGGAACCAGGTCCAGCCATCAATTCGAAAACAATCAGTGCAAAAATAGCTAAAACAGGTAACTGGATTATTCCTGGAAACCAACGACTTTTTAGGATTCCCTTGATTGTATTATTCTCTAATAAATTCTTCTTTGGAGGTTCTTTTTGTGTATTAGGCTTAATATTCTTCGCTACTGACATTTATGGTTTCACTCCCTTATTGTCGATGATTTATTGCTTTAATTTGAGAATGCCGGCTATGGCCACTACTAAGGCATTGATTCCTGCGAATCCCCAAACTACCGGCCAATTAACTCCTTCCGGGTCTGAAGCTCCTCCACCGTGTCCACCGCTACTTCCGCCATGACCATCACTACTTTCTGTACCTATATCACTTGATTCGACGTGCCCAGGCATGTTAGGGTCCATATCCGGTGTTGCTTCATGCCCCGAATCCGGGCTAGAATGATTGTCTTCAGGTTGCGAGTTCGTTGTTTCCTTAGGAACCTCATTGGGTTTAGGCTCAGAATGTGTCGTCGAACTGCCACCCATGTCCATTCCTCCATGCCCACCTGAGCTATCACTTTCACCAGCAAAACCCATACTGGCAGAGCTTAATAATAGGCCGATAACTATGATTGCAATGGATAATCCTTTTCGAGATGACATCATCTTATAATGCATACCTTTTTCCACTCCTTCTAATTTTAAGACGTATATCCTAGTTAGCAATTTTTGTGCCAAGTCTGCGGTGTATATTTTGCTTGTAGGCTAACCTAAAGGTTAAAATTCCTAGCTTGATTGAGTCATTTAGCACAGCTTTGTGCGTCATTTACCACAAGCACTGAAGTTATTTAACAACATGAGCTCAAAAAATGCTCCCCTATAGGTATACAGATTTTAATCTGTTAACTATAAGGGAGCATTAAGATGTTTAAAGAAGTAATCGAATAAACAACTTACACCATATGGCATAAACCTATTTGAATTTAATTAAGTGCGCAGCTCGTTTCAGTTGCTCGTCCAGCACTTTGGTGTATATTCTCGTTGTCCTAGGGTCGGAATGTCCCAATGCATCCTGTACAATAGCTAAGTTGTCAGTTTCACGAAGGAGTATAGTAGCAAAGGTCGAACGCATCTTGTGGACACTGAAGCCCTCCGTGTTATGACCAAGAGATTTTAGAATTGTCATGTATTTGGCGATAAGATTTTGTACCGCTCTCTTGCTTATTCGATTTCCTTGTATAGATAGAAATAGAGCATCAGAATCTTTATGGACATAACGAGGACGTTCGTTCACTAAATAATCATTTAGAGCCTTGCCCACATCATCGTTAAAATAAATAACCGTTTCTTTATTCCCTTTACGCATAATCTCAAAATAGCCCTTATTAATATTTGTTTTGCTGATACTTAGGTTACAAAGCTCAGATAAACGTAAACCTGTACCAATCAAAGTAAGGACGATGGCATAATCACGTTTCTCGGTATAAACGTGGTATTTAAGTTGGCCATCTGATAAGCCTATACCCGTTTCTAATGCGTCCGTTAAGTCAGCAATTTCATTAGGTTCCAATGCTTTGGGTAGTTTTTGCTGAACATTGATAGGATCTAGTTTAATTGTAACATCTTTATGTATCATATCTTCCCGGAGCAGGTAGCGATATAACGACTTAATAACGGCTTGTTTACGAGCCAGAGCACGGGGGCCATTAGTACGTTCAGAATTTGCCCAGCTTAAATATGACTCGATATGGCGATGCCCGATAACCTCCATATCTGATAGCCCGATATCTGATGGGGAAGAGGGGAAACTCTCCATTGAATTACATAAGTACTGAAAAAACATAAAAAGTTCGTAGGTATAGGCGACTTGGGTGGATTTAGATTTATTGGTAACGGCAAGGTGATTTATAAAATCCTTAGCAAATGGGGGAAGGGGGTACTGAAATCTGGTATCCATTATGAAACCTCCGTTACGAATATTTGTTTTAGTGCAATATAGCTGAGCAGAATGTACGTTCTGATTCGTTTATACTATACTACCAGTAAAATAGAGCATAATTCAACTGTGCAGTTAAAAGAAATCTGAGATATATCATTTCTAGGGTCGTTTTAATTTGGGCACATTGAAGTCACAATATTAAGGTACATTCTATATAACGAATATACGAAGAGTGATATAACATGTATAGAATGCTAGTTAATTGTGAAATAACAAGCTATAGAATTAACTAGGCTTTCATTTTGAATTGAATAAAAAGGTAATCTTTTTGAAAGAAGGTTTGTTGTGTTTCGAATTTTGATTGTCGAGGATAATAAAAATTTACTAATGTTAATGAAAACTCGGTTGGAACAAGCTGGTTATAAAGTTTTCCAAGCTGAAAATGGTCAAGAAGCTCTCGAAATATTAGAAGACCAACATGTGGATTTAATTATTAGTGATATTATGATGCCGCAAATGGATGGCTTCGAACTTGTTAAAAGCCTTAGAGAAGCAAACTTTAATATGCCAATTTTAATAGTTACTGCTAAAGAAGCCTTTGAGGACAAAGAAAAAGGGTTTAGACTCGGGACGGACGATTATATGGTAAAGCCAATTGATATGAACGAAATGGTTTTGAGAGTAGCCGCTCTGTTAAGGCGGGCTAGAATTACCAATGAACATAAAATTATTATCGGTGAAATCGTCCTGGACTACGATAATTTAAGCGTAACCGGACCGGACCTCCATATAGAATTGCCCAAAAAAGAATTTCTGCTCCTATTTAAATTGCTAAGCTATCCAAAGCAAATCTTCACAAGGCAGCAACTAATGACTGAAATTTGGGGAATGGATACGGATATCGATGAACGAACGGTGGACAGCCATATCAAAAAGCTTCGTAAGAAGTTCGATGACAGGCCGGAGTTTAAGATCATCACCATTCGAGGACTTGGTTATAAGGCGGAAAAGTACTATGATTAAGAAATTATCTAATTCAATTCGTGCCAAGGGTTCCTTTATGGCCATTGGAATCTTGTTTCTCTCCTGTTTTGTTTCCTTTGCACTGATGACGACTCTTTTCTTAGTGCTCTATCATGGGGATCTGAGCATCAAAGAAGCCCATGCTGTTTTTGGAAGTTTTATGTTTGTAACATTGTTTTTATGTGTAGCCTTAGGAGGTTCATTATTATACTTTGCCATGGGAAAAATCTCTGAGCCAATCATTCGGATTAGCAATTCAGCAAAAGACGTTGCTAAGGGTGATTTTTCAGTGAGGATGGACTATAAGGGTAACGATGAAATAGGCATGTTAGCTCAAAATTTCAACCTAATGATCACTGAACTTGGGAATATGGAGTATCTCCGAAAAGATTTTATTAGCAGCGTATCCCATGAATTCAAAACACCTATTGCCTCTATACAAGGCTTCGCTGAAATGCTCCTAGACAAAGATTTGTCGGAAGAAAATTTTCAAGCTTACACAAACATTATCATTGATGAGTCAAAAAGATTAAGCCATTTAAGTTCCAATATGCTGCGGCTTTCTAAGTTGGACCATCAATTCATTCCAGAGAGCACGCGACCCTTTTCTTTGGATGAGCAGATTCGGAGGACCATAGTCCTTCTAGAGGAAAAATGGTCGAGGAAAAACTTAGACCTGGACATAGATCTTGATGAAATAGTTTACACAGGGGACGAAGCCTTAATCCAACAGATATGGGTAAACTTAATTGAGAATGCCGTCAAATTTTCTGCTGAGTCTGGAACTATATGGATTCGAGCAAAAAAAACACCGGACAAGGTAATCGTCGAGATTAAGGACCAAGGGATTGGTATCGCCAAAATCGATCAAGGACGAATCTTTGAGAAATTCTTTCAAGCTGATAAATCCCATTCCAAAGAGGGCAGCGGTCTTGGTTTAGCCATTGTTAAGAAGATCGTGGAAATCTATAAAGGAGAAATAGATTTTGCAAGTAAAACGGGTCAAGGGACCACCTTTGTGGTTAAATTACCCTTTAGATATTAATAAAACCGTCACATTGAGGACATATTCTTGATGTAAAAAGAGAAGGAACGAATAATTGTATGAAGGGATTTGAAATTATGAAACGAAAAATCTTTACTGTTGCTTCACTAGCGCTTGTATTGGGACTGATTACCTTTGTAAAACCAGTGCAAACCTTAGCGCTGGATACTCTGTCAATTTTCCGTGTAACTGATGTGAAAACAATTCATATTACCATTGCGGACCTGCAAGAAGGTATGCAAACCATTTCTAAGCTGAAAGAAGAATCCAAAGGAAAGACCTTTGAGCACAATTCTCTTATTAACGTTGTTTCACAACCACAACATGAAGTGAAAAAACTAAACCAGGCTAAGGAGTTTGATGCTTTCAAGCTGCGTTTGCCACGGGAATTAGACTCTCAAACCCCTGAGATCTCAGCCATGGATTCCAGCAAAATGACCTTCACCTTAAATGTGGATGCTTTCAATGAACTGCTGAAAGGGGTTAATAGTCCAAAACAGCTGTCCAGTGATCTGCAAAACGTGGAAATGTCTATGGTATCCTCCGCTGCTGCCTTCGCAAAATACAATGATGTCCTATTCTTAGCGACACAGAAATCTTATTTAGAAGCGCCGCAAACTGCCAAAAATGAATTGCGAGATGTCATGTTAAATTTCCCCTTAATTCCTACGAATCTGCGCCAACAACTGGCTGAAATCGATGAAGATAGCTCTGATATCTATCTTCCTGTCCTAGTTGGCTTCGGACGAGAAGTAGATTTAGGCGGAAAAAATGGTTACATCTATACCTTGTCGGATTTAAAAGGACTTAGTGAGACTATTCCTGCAGACATGACATCTTCCCTAGCTCATACGAAATCTCTTGAAATAACAACTGAATCGCACAAAGCATCAATGGATGAAATGAGCGAAAAATTAATTAGCAAATACGGCGAAGAAAAATTTGCTGCTATGAAAGAAGCTCATAAAATCGCTATGGAAGAAATGCCAACTATGGAGAATGCTTCTGTGCTGATTTGGACCAAAGATGGCAATTTATATGGATTAATTGGTAATAAGACGGATGCAGAGCTTGCAAAAATCGCTAGGAGTGTTCGTTAATGATCATCGAAACACATGCCCTTACTAAAACATATGGTAACAAGACGGCATGTGACCAAATCAATCTTTCGGTAGAAGCCGGACAAATCTATGGATTCCTTGGCCGTAACGGTGCCGGGAAAAGTACTTGTATAAAAATGTTGACAGGATTGGTATTTCCCACATCGGGAAGCGGCACAGTCCTTGGCAGACCCCTTGGTGATGTTTCAGCGAGAGAAAAAATGGGTTACCTCCCTGAACTCTTTCGTTATCAAGATTGGATGACAGGTTTAGATTTGCTGAATTTCCACGCCCAATTAGGCAAATTAAAGAATAAGAAGGATCAAATCGGCAGAGTCTTAAAGTTAGTAGGACTTGAAGGGCAGGAAAAATACAAAGTCGGTTCCTATAGTAAAGGTATGCAGCAGCGAATAGGGTTAGCCTGTGCGCTGCTGCCCAACCCACGACTGATCTTTCTGGATGAGCCGACGTCTGCTCTGGATCCCATTGGTCGTAAAGATGTCAGAGACATCATTGTTTCTCTGAAAGATGAAGGAACAACTGTCTTTCTAAACAGTCATCTTTTAAGTGAAGTGGAAGCAGTTTGCGACAGTGTTACGTTTATTCACAAAGGAACAGTTGTTAGATCTGCCCGGATGGACGAGTTACTCATGAATAAAATTTCCCTAACAATCCGTGCTAAGGGCATAACTGAAGACTTGTTTACAAAACTGAATAAACACTACGAATTGCAAAAACTAGCAGATGGTAGTCTTACATGTTCCTTAAAAGATTATGAAGAA
This sequence comes from Desulfosporosinus sp., assembly GCA_003513495.1. Classification (GTDB taxonomy): domain Bacteria; phylum Bacillota; class Desulfitobacteriia; order Desulfitobacteriales; family Desulfitobacteriaceae; genus Desulfosporosinus. The sequence goes on along the minus strand of DOPM01000019.1, from coordinate 73,431 downwards.
ATTCCTTCCCTGGCAGCTAGCCTTATCTCAAATGGTGTGACCCTGTATGAGTTAACACCTCATCGAGAGACCCTTGAAACTGTGTTTATGCAAATTGTTGGGGAGGAGGGATAACTCATCGGTGCCATATTAATCACAACCCTTAATGAAGCCATTCGAAAAAAGACGTTTATCATAATGGGTATCGTCACCTTTTTGTACTTGATATTTTGGACAGTCATGCTCAATTATTTTCCCAACTCATCAGTGACTCATGGAATGGGAGATCAATTCAGACCCTTTGCCATTCAAATGGTTACAAAAATGGGCTTTCAATTTTCTGCCATGTTAATTGCCCTATTAACCATTATGCTCGGATCGGGTGCCATTGCGTCAGAACTCGATTCAGGCCTAATTCAAGGAGTTCTCACTCGTCCCATTCAACGCTATCAGTATATTCTTGGGAAACTTGGCGGATTGATTATTTTAGCCTGTACCTACGCAACCTTGCTTTTCTCATTGATTCTGGTCATCGGAGCCTTGTTTGGGCTTAGCACCATAACCAGTTTAACATTCTCTCAAATCATTACAGGATGGCTGTTATATCTTCTGCTCCCGGTGGCTATCCTTTGCTTAACAGTCTTTGGATCTGTGTCCTTAAAAGCCGTGTCTAATGGTATCCTAATGATTTTTGTTTATATTTTAGGTAATGTCGGCGGCATGGTCGAGATGATTGGGCAGTACGTGAATAATAACTCGGTCATTGGTACTGGGATTTTTATTAGTCTGATTTCGCCTTTTCAAACGATCTACAGTACCATGGAACGGGTGATGGTCCCCAGCTCTGGGCTTGCGGCAAGCGCTATGTCTGGTGCTAGCTTATCCGGCAGCGGTAAACCTGCAAGTATATGGATGTTTATCTATATTGTCACCTACATGCTTGGATTTGTGATCTTAGCCATACGGAAATTTTCCAGGAAAGATATCACTTAAAATGTTTCGACTAAAAAATTCAACAAGCCGGATAGAAGTGTTAGTTTTCTCTTTAAATCTATATAATATAACTCTTTGCTTTGTTTTAAAGGCAAAGAGTTATATTATAAAACGGAATAAGCGTAAGCGGTCGAAGGGTACCTCCGGTGAGTTAGGACTTTTTTATGATTAAGTAGTCTCCATTTACAAGTTGGAGAATATTCGCCAAAAAAGCTTCAGCAATTGCTTCAGATATTTCAACTAGTTCTTCTTTGTCTTTTGCTAATAATGCCAAGGGATCTCCACCTAGATAGCGATTTTTATCAGTAGTGACATATGCGAGTATACCCTGGATTCCGCCTCCATTGTTTGTCATCAGCTACACTCCTTTATTTTTGCGCAATAATTCGGGATTCTTTTTTACCGTTTCTAATAAAGGTGTTAATAAAATCGTTTCTTTAAATAAGTTAAAATTTTTGATAACAGGAACTAAGGCAATAATTAGTTTTCCGCTATTAATCTCTTGAACGCTATATATCTTTCTCTGCCCTATTCTACGTGTTACTTCAAATATAATTGCCTGTCGTTGACCTTTATTCAGAAGAGGGATTTGGAAGTGTTTATGATTAGGATTAATAACTGCAGCAAGCCCGTCCTCTATAAACCACTTTTTAGCTTCTTCTCTACCCATTAAATGAGAGATAAACATACCATTAACATATAGACTGGAATCAGTAATTTCAATTTTGCCTTCTGTTACGGTAGCAATATCACTAATTTTTTGCCTTTTTGTAAATAATTTAAGAATGTAAAATACGATAAGTCCCGCAACGGAACCACATCCAACCTCAATCAACATAGAAACAGTCGTAAGGCTTTGCAAGAGCTGAATGGTAATGCCCGTAACAAGGGCAACCAGAAATGCTATGTAGTTGCGTGCTTCAAAGATTTTCGAGATCCCATCGATGTAAGCTTTACCACGTTTTGTATACTCTTCTCCTTCTAGATCTGAGAGACTTTCTCTTTCTATTTTTCGAACTTCTCGAAAATGTTGTATTGCTAAGGCTAAAAAGGTAACCGCTGTAAATTGCTTTGCCACAACTGCCGGTATGATAAACGCACCGATTGAAGCAGCAAGCCCACCTGTTACTGCATGAATTAAATAGCCATTTGGATAATTGGGGTATTGTCTGTAATCTAGTTTAATGGTCAAAATTCGACTCAAGGTTCCAATAATAGTTGCTGTAATAATGAGAGTAAGCACTTCAGGTGAGATTAAATCATTATTGTTTGGCATCTTAATTACTCCTAATCGTTCATTTCGATCATATATACGGATCCTGTACTTTGAGCACATAGCAGTATAATTTGCTAAATAAGTATTTTTATACAAAGAGCGTGAAGGACCTTCCAGCAAACTATGAGACACCCATTTTAGAATATGGGTGTCTCATAGTTTGCTCTGGTTACGAATGTATTACTACGGGGGGCGCGATAATCTTACCAAAGACTATCCTACGGAGACTTACGTCACCGAAGTCTCGAAGGTCAGCTTTAGTCAAACGGAGTTAATTCCATAAATAAGAGAATAGATGAGATTAGTAGAGTTCATAATAAATAGAACGCACTAATATTTAGATACATTTTTCTAAAGGCGGTAATTTCATGAGCTGGAGTATTGGACATAGTGTTTATCGTAAAGACGGGCTGGAAAAGGTAACGGGTAGAGCTAAATATACTGGTGATCATTCGAGCAAGGATATGTTACATATAAAGATGGTAGTAAGCTCCTATGCACATGCCAAAATAAAGGCAATCAACACGACAAAGGCCCTGAAAGTATCAGGCGTTCGGGGGATTGTACTTGGTCAGCCCTTCCCCTTAACAGGAGAGGAAATCAAAGATAGACCTCCAATTGCCTATGACAAGGTACGGTATCATGGGGAACCTGTCGCCGTCGTCGTGGCAGATACTGCGTTACAGGCCCAGAAGGCCGCTGAATTAATCGAAGTTACCTATGAACCGCTGCCCGTTGTGAATTCTCCTAAGAATGCCCTCCTTCCAGGTGCACCCTTAGTTCACGAAAATCTAGCCGTATACGAAAGAATAGAACATGTTTATCCGGAGGCCAATACCAACATTGCAGATCGTATCAAGATTCGCAAGGGATGCATGAATGAAGGATGGAAAGCTAGCCATGAAATGGTAGAGGCTAGTTTTTCCTTTTCTCAATCGGATCATATGGCTATGGAAACACGATGTGTTATTGCCGAAATACACCCGGATGGTTGTGTTGTCTTTACTTCAGCTACTCAGTCTCCCTATATGATCAAGCACCTTATGAGCGATTACTTTAACCTTGAGGACGGGAAGATTATCGTCAAAACCCCCTTAGTCGGCGGAGCTTTCGGTGGAAAGGTAGCTGTTCAGTTGGAATTGATTGCCTATATGGCATCTCTAGCCGTTGGGGGCAGACCGGTAAAGCTAGTAAATACACGGGAAGAGGACATGATTACCTCTCCAGTACATATAGGCCTGGATGCCACTATCAAGCTAGGAGCTACAAAGGATGGGCAACTAACCGCGGCAGAAATCCTTTACATGTTTGACACGGGGGCCTATTCCGATAAGGGAGCAACCATAAGCCGAGCTGCGGCAGTCACTTCGACAGGACCTTATCATATTGATAACGTATGGTGTGACTCTCTATGTGTCTACACGAATCACCCCTATGTAACAGCCTACAGAGGATTTGGCCATTCTGAGCTTTCCTTTGCTTTTGAAAGAGCTATGGATATGTTAGCTAAGAAGCTTGATATGAATCCCCTGGAACTGAGGATGAAAAATGCAATTCTGCCAGGTCAGACGACGCCGACCCAAATTCGTCTTAATGAAAGTACCGTTGGAAATTTACCCAATTGTATTGAAACCCTAAAGCAACAAATGAACTGGAATGAGGGACAAGTCATTCCCATCAATGATCGGAAAGTTCGTGCTAAAGGAATAAGTTGTATTTGGAAGACATCAACTATTGATAGCGATGCTAGCTCAGGAGTAATTTTAGTTTTTAATAGAGATGGCAGTGTAAACATTGAGTCTGGGGTTGTTGAAATCGGAATGGGAACAAAAACCGTACTTGCTCAGATGCTGGCAGAGAAATTGAAAATGGATGTCAATAAAATATTTGTCAAAATGGAAATCGATACGCAATCCATACCCGAGCATTGGAAAACTGTGGCCAGCAGGGGTACCTTGATGGCTGGTAGAGCCTTATTGAAGGCCGCAGATGATGCCATTGTACAAATGAAGGATATTGCCTCCCGTGTGCTGATGTGTTCTCCCGATGAGCTTGAGGTAGGCAATGAAAGGGTTTATGTCAGAGACGAACCCGACATTTACATAAAGGTAAAAGATATTTGTTATGGCTATAAATACCCCCATGGCTATGCGATAGGCGGCCAGGTCATTGGCCGAGGGCAATATATGTTAAGACACTTGACACATATCGATCCAAAAACAGGTGTAGGACGTCCCGGACCCGAGTATACAGTAGCTGCTCAAGGGGCAGAAATAGAGTTTGATACGCGGGATTATACATACAAAATTCTTAAGGCCTACTCCGTTATCGATGCAGGGATAGTGCTCAATAGGAAATTAGCGAAAGGGCAAGTAATGGGGGCTATGGAAATGGGGTTAAATTTCGGAAGTAGTGAGACCTTTGTATTTAGTGAGCAGGGAGAAGTGCTTAATTCCCGCCTTCGTACCTATACTCCCTTCAGATATGGTGATCATCCGGAGTATGTGGTTAGCTTTATCGAAACACCCTATATCGAGAGTGCCTACGGAGCCCGCGGCCTTGGGGAACATGGCTTGATAGGTATGCCTGCAGCCTTAGCAAACGCTTTGTCAGTGGCTTCCGGAATGGAGTTGAATAGACTTCCCCTTACTCCTGAGGCAATTTGGAGAAAAAAAATAGGAGTGAATGAATATTGATTTCCTATGATTTCGAATATTTCAAGCCGTCCTCAATTGACAAAGCGATCTCACTGTTTCAATCCTTGGATCAACAGGGGAAGGAGCCCATCTATTTTTCCGGGGGTACAGAAATCATCACTCTTGGCAGAGTTAATAAAATTAAGACGGGTGCGGTCATTGATATTAAGGAGATCCCAGAATGTCTCGTCTTAAAAAGAGAATCCAATAAACTAACGTTTGGAGCAGCCCAAACCTTAAATAGGATTCGAGAATCCCAATATTTTCGCTTTTTAAACAAAGCAATTGGGGAAATTGCTGACCATACGGCTAGAAATAAAATTACTCTTGGTGGAAACATGTGTGCTAATATTATTTACCGGGAAACGATCTTACCTCTTTTGCTAACAGACAGTCAAGTTATCATAGCTGGCCCTGGAGGGTTAAAACAATTGCCTCTAAATGAGGTATTCGATCAGACTCTAAGGCTGCAAAGAGGAGAACTGCTGATCCAGATCATGATTGAAGAGAAGGAGAGCGAATTGCCTTTTCTCTGCATCAAAAAACGGAGACAATGGGATGTAGGTTACCCCTTAATGACCATCGCAGCACTAAAAAAAGATCAACAAATCAGATTCGCGTTTAGTGGTTTATGCTCCTATCCCTTTCGTAACGAAAAAATGGATGGGAGCTTAAATAATCAAGCCTTGCCTAAAGAGGCGAGGATCGAAGAAGCAATGCGGCAAATCCCGGCACCTGTATTGAAAGATGTTCATGGCTCTGAGGATTATCGGAGGTTTGTATTCAAGAATACATTACTCGACGTGCTGGATACTATTGGGGGAACGGAAATTGAATAAATCAGAAATTACACTGAATGTGAATAGTGAGGAGCGTTCAGTTTATGTACGTCACTCAGACACCCTCTTATATGTTCTCCGTGAAGAACTGGGTTTGACAGGAGCTAAGCCCGGTTGTTTAAACGGTGATTGTGGTGCTTGCACTGTTGATGTGGATGGCCAAGCAATGAAGTCCTGCTTGATGCTTGCCATAGAGGCTGTAGGTAAGAAAATTACTACGGTGGAAGGGCTGCAAAACATACCTCTCAAAACAGCGTTCATAAAGAAGTTTGCTTTCCAATGTGGTTATTGTACGCCCGGATTTCTTATGAATAGCAACTCGTTAATTAACAACTATCCACAAGCGGATGATATACAAATAAAAGATTGCCTGGAGTCAAATATATGCCGTTGTACGGGGTATAAAGAAATTGAAGAAGCTGTAAAATCAGTTCTGGCAGACGGCTCTACCGGTAATGGGAACTATTGAATAATGATCAATAAAAACTCAGAGATAGACGCCTAGGGGTACTTCCACTAGGCGTCTATCTCTGTATTCCTTAGCTTTGCAATTGATTAGCTTGTTCCAGCTGTTGAAGTGCTTGCTGTAGTTGTTGTAGAACCAGTTGAAATTGTTGTTTTTGATCTTTTAGAGAACTATTTTGGGCTTGCTGTGCCTGCTGGATAGCATGCTGTATATGCTGTTGTGCTTGTTGAACAGCTTGAGGATCGGCTATCTGTATTGCTTGTTGAATCGATTGTAAGGCTTTCTGAATTGTTCGCTCAGCCAGTTGAGCTGCTTGTTGAGCTTGTTGGTTCTGTTGCATTAATTTGGTTCCTCCTCCATAGAGATTAATCCTATCTTTACAGCATGCCATTCTAATTAAGCCGTTATGCGAAGACTAACAATTATCCTTTATCCAATGATGTTAATCCCTCTTCTACAAGTGGGATTGCCGTACTCTGCTTACATAAGATAGACTCCTACAACAGAAGTCTCGATGTTCAACTTAGTTGAAAGTTCAATAACAGATTGAAAACTTATAAGGTCATAAACTTGGATTTCATGGAACGATTTTGCAAAGGTTATCTAAAGTATAAGGAAATATATCTAAGAAATACTAATAAAGACAAGCTTTGGTCTTACAGTATCAATCTATCTGAAGCTTAAGAATGCTATTAAGTATCCCAAAAGGAGGAAAAAATGGATCTATTGCAGCGGAATAAAACTGCTATTGGAGAACAGAGCAAAGAAGAACAGTTAAAAGTCTTCAAGGTAAGTCACGATGACAATAAACTAACAACGAATCAAGGGTTATATGTAGCTAGTACTGATGACTCCTTAAAAGCTGGTAGTCGAGGACCAACTCTTTTGGAAGATTTCCACTTCAGAGAAAAGTTAACTCATTTTGATCATGAACGTATTCCAGAGCGTGTTGTCCATGCCCGAGGGTTTGGTGCACATGGTTACTTTCAGGTCTATGAGTCTATGGGTGAGTTTACGAAGGCTAAGTTTCTCCAAGACCCATCCAAAAAAACACCCGTCTTTGTACGTTTTTCAACAGTGGTTGGTTCTAGAGGGTCGGCAGATACAGTACGGGATGTTCGCGGGTTTGCCACAAAATTCTATACTGAAGAAGGAAACTACGATCTGGTTGCCAATAATATTCCTGTTTTTTTTATTCAGGATGCCATTAAGTTTCCCGACGTTGTTCATGCTATTAAGCCTGAACCGCATAATGAGATACCTCAAGCTTCTGCAGCCCATGATACCTTTTGGGATTTTGTAGTGAGTACGCCGGAAACCGCTCATATGATCATGTGGCTGCTCTCGGATAGGGCTATTCCTAGAAGTTTCAGAATGATGGAGGGTTTTGGTGTCAATACCTTTAGATTTATCAATAATCAAGGTAAGGCACGTTTTGTTAAGTTTCATTGGAAACCTCTGCTGGGGGTACATTCTTTGGTTTGGGATGAAGCCCAAAAGTTAGCTGGAAAGGATCCGGATTTTCATCGGCGTGATCTTTGGGATGCAATCGACTCAGGCGAGTTCCCAGAGTATGAATTGGGTGTACAGCTGCTTAATGAAGAGGAAGAATTTAATTTCCCATTTGATATTCTGGATCCAACGAAGATCTGGCCTGAGGAAATTACACCTGTAAAACTGATTGGAAAAATGACCTTAAATCGTAACGTGGATAATTTTTTTGCGGAGACAGAGCAAGTTGCTTTTCATCCGGGGCATGTAGTTCCGGGAATAGATTTTAGCAATGATCCCTTATTACAAGGACGTCTTTTCTCTTATCTGGATACTCAACTTCTTCGTTTAGGCGGGCCCAACTTCCACGAAATACCTATTAACCATACTATTGCGCCTATACATAATAATCAGCGAGATGGCTCTCATCGTATGACTATAGACCGGGGAGTGACAAGTTACTCGCCCAATTCTCTTAATAGGAATTACCCGAAGCCAGCCTCAGAGACTGAGGGAGGTTATGCCCATTACACGGAAAAAGTCGAAGGGAATAAAGTTCGAGAGCGCAGCGAAAGTTTTAAGGATAACTATAGTCAAGCAACTCTTTTTTGGAATAGTATGTCTGCTGCAGAAAAGGAGCATATCATTGAAGCTTTCCACTTCGAAGTTGGAAGTGTTATGGATAGGAATATCAAACAGAGAGTCGTAGATATGTTTAATAATGTGAACTCCCAATTAGCCAATGCGATTGCTTTAGGTGTAGGCGCACAGCCGCCTAATACTCCCAGCGGATCGGGAGTTACCGCATCTTCACCGGCAGTGAGCCAAGAGAATACCATTAGGAATGCTCGTACCCGTAAGGTTGCCATACTTGCGGAGAATGGATTTAATTATCCAGAGCTGACTCAAGTTATGCAGACACTGAAGGCCAACGGTATTCAGTGTGAAATCATAAGTAAAAATTTAGGAATACTTACAAGCTCGGATGGACTGCAATTAGAAGTTGGAAAGAACTATGTGACGACTGGCTCTATCAAGTATGATGCTGTATATATAGCCGGAGGGCAACAATCAGTGGATAGTTTAGTGATACAGGGTGATTCACTGCACTTTGTCAATGAAGCCTTTAAACACGCAAAAGCAATTGGAGCCGCTAATGAAGGTGTAAACCTGCTAAGGGCTTCTGCTATAAAGGAAGTGGCAATGGCTGGTGCAGCCACACAGGCACAGCTGGTGACAGAACTGGGCGTAGTTACTATTTGTAATGCAGAAGATATGAGTGTTTTTAGTAAAGAATTCATGAAGGCCATTTCCCAGCATCGTCATTGGTACCGTCAAAATAAGAAAGAAGTGGTTCCTGCTTGATTAGCACTTTCAATACAACTGGGTTAATTTTCATAAACTCCTGTTGACAAAATATCTAAATTATTCTATCATGAAGTCAATTAAATATATTATTTAATAGGTGCCCGCAAGGGATAATAGGGAACCAGGTTCTAATCCTGGACGGACCCACCACTGTAAGTAGATGTTTGAAAAATGTACATTTGCCACTGGGAAACTGGGAAGGCGTACATTCTAGTCTACAAGTCAGGAAACCTGCCTATGAAATATTGCAAAAGGACAAAGGTAAAGTTCTAGCTTATTAAAGCTAGAACTTTTTTGTACTTTTACCGCTTTGAGACCACCAGGTTTTCTAAAATCATTGATTTAGGAGTTGCTATGGAGACAATTGCGAAGGTTAACATCGAAAAACTCGTCTTTCCGGATGAAGATAAACCCGCACTTAAAAACATTGATTTCGAAATAAATCGGGGAGATTTCATCGTCATTACAGGTGGTGTAGCCTCTGGTAAATCAGTTTTGCTGCATTCCATTACAGGCGCAATCCCTCACTACCATAAAGCAGAATTAACCGGAAAAGTCACAATCATGGGGCAAGATATTAAGGATATGCACCTCAATAGAATGTCCGACTATGTTGGATACATGATGCAAGAACCCCAAAATCAAATTATTGGTTTGGATGTCTACGAAGATGTTGCTTTCGGCCTTGGTAATCTGGAAATTCCCATAAAACAAATTGATCAGAGGGTTAAAAACACCTTGGAATTTGTGGGTCTATCAGGGTATGAAAACAGGGAGACTACTTCTCTTTCAGGGGGGCAAGCCCAACGAGTGGTTTTAGCGGGTGTTTTAGCCCTTAATGCTCCTATTTTAGTTCTTGACCAGCCCACCGCTGAACTTGATCCCCTGGGCCGTGATGAGCTTTATAAGCGGTTGGGTCAGTTGAATAAAACTCAAAACCTTACCATTATTTTGGTCATGGATCGAATTGAAGAAGTCCTCAACTATGCCAACAGGGTCTTTTATATTCAGGGAGGCGAAATCGTTAAACAGTATTCGCCGGAGGCATATTACAAGGAGCAAATCGAGAGTCGAAAAGAAAGGTTGAAATCCTTACATACGGTTCAGGGTAAGTTCAACGAACTGATTGCTAAAGTCACTGATGTCACCTATACGTACAAAGACCATTTGTCCGGTTGTGAAGATATTAATTTAGAAATAGTAAAGGGTGACTTTTTAGCAATCATAGGATTAAACGGTTCGGGAAAATCAACGTTAGCTAAGCTGCTTATCGGTCTCTTAAAGCCCTCTAAAGGTGAAATAAGAGTGTTTGACCAGACTCTGAATAAGGAAAAGCTGGCAGAAATCCGTTTCCGGGCGGGCTTTCTGTTTCAAAACCCTGATTATCAAATTTTCGCAAGTACCGTCGAAGAAGAAGTTGGATTTTCACTCAAGCTAAGGGGGGAACAAAATGAAGTAATAGAACAAAAGATTGATGAGTGCCTGAAATTTGTGGGGCTGCTGGACTATAAAAAGCTCCATCCTCATCGCTTAAGTCGCGGCCAGCGCCAGCTTTTAGCATTAGCCTCCATACTCGTCAGTGATCCGGAATTCATTATCGCCGACGAACCGACTTCAGGCCTTGACGAAACCCAAGGGTACATGATTATGGATAAACTCTTTCATTTATCGAAAAGTGGCAAAACCATTCTACTCATCACTCACGATCTGACCATGGCAAAAGAATACTCTAACAGGATAGTGGCCATGCATAATCACCGTCTTCAACTAGATATTTTGACAAGAGATCTCGAGGAATATCTCAAAACCCTTAAAGCAATTGGTTTGAATTTCCATAATATTATTTCTTTCCGGGAGGTTCAAAATGGGACTGTCGAAGCTTGATCCCAGGACTAAGCTGGCCTGGTATGTTTTAATGATTTATTTTTCACTGATTAGTGGGTCCGCCCTTCAGTTAAGTATGGTTTTATTAGTAGAGGTTGTGACCTCGCTAATCTTAACAGGTTCCTTGAAGCGGTATAAAGCAATGCTCGTGGTTTTATTCCTTTTGGGACTACAGATACTGACCGTACAGTTGGTCTTTTGTCGGGAGGGTGTTCTGATCTACCAATGGGGAATCCTCAAAATATACAGTGAAGCTATACCTCTAGCGATCACCGGGATCCTCAAGGCCAGCATTATTGTTTTTGCAAGTATGCGATTCTTTACCTCTTCTTCAGCACAAGAGTTTACCCTGATGCTCATGAAATTCAAAATTCCTTACCGTTTTGCCATGTTAGTGGGGTTAAGCGTCCGCTTCCTTCCAATCATGAAAGCTGAATATATATCCATAGTCGATAGCCAGCGTACCCGGGGCCTTAAGATGGAGAGTGCCATGGACAATCTCAAAGGTATTTTCCCGACGTTTCTGCCTTTTTTATATCGCTCTGTCCGGCGTGCTGCAGAAACTGCCCTAGCCATGGAGTTAAGAGGCTATGGACGAACCAAAACCCGTACTTTTACGTCGAATTTAGCCCTTAAGCCTTACGATATTGCCTTAATTTCTGGGATGTTAATGGTAATAAGCATCAGCCTGGTTAACAAGGTATTACCATTACTATAATTAGAATTAGAGGAGGATATTTAGAAATGAATGAAAAATTATTTAGAACTGATACAAAAGCATTGGTAGGCTCCGTCATCATAGGGATCGTAATGCTGATAATGATGCAGGTTACAGGACGTATCGACGCAATATTGGATCCCACCCTCTTACTCCTAAATGGCACATGTTGGGCATTTTTTACAGGTCTGATTGTCTTAATGTACAGGCAACCGGCGGGTATTATCGCCGGGGTAGTGGAGGCTGTTGTAGCCATGGCTACAGGCTACTCACCGCTGGGCTTTTTCTTCTTATTCGCAAATGTCCTCGGATCCATAGTCTACTCCTTAATTTCCAGTAAGTTTTCCATGGAGAAACTAAGCCATCATATATTATCAATGCTCGGAGCTGCCGTTACCGGTAACCTTTGCGTCATGGCTGGATTGATTTACGTCTTTCATCTTGACTGGAAGATCGCACTTTTATCGTCGAGCTTAACCGCCACTGTTGGAACGATTGTTGCGGGCATCCTGACAAAGAGTGTCTACGGTTCCTTGAAGAAATCAGCATTGATTTAATTCTGTGTGTGGTTGGCGTGATAATCTTGAATTATCTCTATCTCTATTACAAGAGGCTAAGGTTCAATAACCTTAGCCTTTAACTTACGCTACATTTATAACTTATTCAGCATTTCTTATATTTTGCAAAATATAAGGATAATTTTTTGATCACATGAAAAATAGGGATAATTTTGACTAATGTTGACATTTAATAGTAGCTAAGCATGACGAAAACAGTGGTCACATGCCTTGCTATGATTGACTATGCACTATAGAATAAACTATGAATGGAACCTCCGAAGCAATTAGTTTGAAGAGGTGAAGCTTTAGTAAAGTTGTTTGTCACTTTCCACCTCTCTTTGTATCTAAGAAGTTAGAACGAATAAAAAGGAGGAACTGAAATGAGTAACAATCAACACGTTAAGGACCCTATTAAAATGACTTCAGCAGTCTGTGGTCTTTTTTGCCCATCTTGTTCAGTATATATTGCGACTAAAGAGGATCCAGAGCGGTTAAAAAGACTTGCGAAAATTCTTAATCAAACTATTGAAGAAACTCATTGCGAAGGCTGTCGTTCTGAACATAGGACAGTTTATTGTAAGAACTGTACTATGATCGAGTGTGCCAGACGAAAGGGAATTGAGTTTTGCGGTGAATGTGAAGAATTTCCCTGTGAAGAAATTAAAACCTTCCAATCTCTTATGCCCCATAGACTTGATTTATGGCAATCACAAAAGAGGATTAAAGATGTAGGGTACGAACAATGGTCTAGGGAAATGGGTGAGCATTATTCCTGTCCGGAATGTCGTACGCTAAACTCTGCTTATGATATGGTCTGCCGCAAATGTGGAAATACCCCTAGTTGTTCCTATGTGGAGATGAACAAGGAAGCAATTCTAAACCATATTACCAAAGCTAAGAAGTCTTAGGGCATTTTTTCAGTTGTAGATAGAAATGTAAATTATTATCGTTACAGCTTGATATGTAGGGATAGTAATAGGTTTTTAGGCAGTCAAAGTAACCAATAGAAAGGATTAGTCTGAGGTAGCACTGTCCATGGTGTTACCTCAGATTATGTTTCAGGACCTCTTGACTCTCCCGTTACAGGAGTTAGTAGAATGAATTTGAAAGGAAAGGAGATGCTGGGATGTTCCGTATAGGAGAATTTTCTAAAATGTGCAAAACGACAATCAAAACATTACGCTATTATGATGAAATCGGGCTCTTGAAACCTGAAGAAACCGATAAATTTACAAGCTATCGTTTTTACACGACCAACCAGCTAGTAAAATTTCATCATGTACAATCCCTGCGGCAAATGGGGCTGTCCATTAATGAAATCAAGCAGATACTGTCAGGAATTAGCGCCAAAGCAATACTAGAAAGGCGCAAGTCTGAATTGGTTGCGGAAATATCTTTTGCACAAGAACAGCTCTCCCGAATTCAATTTATTTTACTAGGACGAGAGGAGCCGAATTTTATGAATTATCAAGCAATAATTAAGGAATTACAAGAGTGCATCGTTTATTCAAAGCGTATGACCGTGCCAAGCTATGATGCGTACTTCCAACTTATTCCTGTATTAGGCAAAAAGGTTACTCAAAAATATCCAGACATCAAGTGTATGGTGCCGGAATACTGCTTTATAGTTTATCTCGATGGAGAATATAAGGAAAGAGATTTTAATGTTGAATTCTGCGAAGCAATCGACCGGATGAAGCCAGATTTTGATGACATCAAATTCAAAAAGATCGAGTCCACCACCGCTGTGTCTGTTATGCATAAAGGTGCATATTCAGGATTGTCACAAGCGTATGCCTATGCTTTCAAGTGGATTGAAGAAAATGGTTACACCGTTGCAGACGCTCCGAGAGAAAGTTATATAGACGGTATCTGGAACAAGGAAAATGAAGAAGATTGGTTAACCGAGTTACAAGTTCCGATTGTCAAAAAATAGTTCGACATGGTAACATACGGGGGATTACAAGATGAGAGGTCGAATGAACGGCCTCTCATCTTGTTGTACATTCAGAGACAACATTCGAACAATTACATGTTAACCGCCTTAGTGTAGGTTGAATTCATGATAGACCTTCCTCATAGTAGCAAAATAAGGCAAGGAGGAATAAGCGTAAAATATTCCATTTAATGGATTATCTGAACCTTGTAAGGATTGTAACACAATAGATGAAGATGAAAACAGATTCAATAGGTAATATAAGCCAAAAGCAAGCAAATAAAGATTGCACAGTATGATGATTTTCGTTATAATCAAAGTAGTTGAATAAAAGAAGATAGAGGCGGGTCAAACAAGAGTAGCTAAGATGAGGTTGGAGAGATACCTATGATCCTTAGCGAAAGGGGATGGCTCCGAAGGGTGGATTTCTCTTAAAATCCATGCCTGGTTCGCGGATTAAGAGTCCTTGAACTGTCACCGTATTTGGTGAAGAGCTATCGTTTTGTGTGCATTATTTAATTTTTATTAATTTTGTTTTAAACAAGGCGTCAGCTTAATCTGCGCCTTGTTTTTGTGTTTTTGCAGCGATAAAACCCAACTGATATCTTAGACCCCGAATTAAACATGTAAACATAATAGAGTAATAAGAGGTAAGGAGTGGGAGTATGTCATTTGGAAAAATCTTAACTGCTATGGTCACGCCCATGAATGAGCGTTTAGAAGTCGATTATGAAGAAGCAAGGAATCTATCTTTACACTTAATTGAACATGGAAATGATGGTATTGTCGTCGCAGGGACAACAGGGGAGTCTCCGACAATTACTACTGAAGAAAAACTTGAATTATTTAAGGTGGTTAAAGAGACCGTTGGCTCAAGGGCAGTAGTAATTGCCGGAATAGGCTCAAATACAACTGATGGAAGTGTCGCATTAGCCAAAAAAGCTGCAGGAGTCGGAGTAGACGCTTTAATGGCGGTCGTACCCTATTACAACAAACCGTCACAAGAAGGTTTATATCAGCATTTCCGTACAATAGCTGATGCGACCCCGCTACCTATGATGCTTTACAATATCCCGGGAAGATGCTCTACTAATATGCTCCCGGAAACCGTGCTCAGACTTAGCGAAATCCCTAACATTACAGCGCTTAAGGAAGCCTGCGGAATGATGGATCAGGTCAGCGAACTAAAACGCATCCTCCCTGAGAACTTTGCTATCTATAGCGGTGATGATTCTTTAACTTTGCCGATGCTGGCTTTGGGCTGCACTGGTATCGTCAGTGTGGCTGGACATGTTATTGGTGACGAAATGAGAAGCATGGTGGATGCTTGGTTTGCGGGGGATACTCAAACGGCTTTGAAATGGCATTTGAAACTGCTTCCCATGTTCAAAGGAATGTTCGTCACTACTAATCCTGTACCGGTTAAATACCTGTTAAAGCATCATGGGATTAATGCTGGTGGTGTAAGACTTCCTTTGGTTGATGCTATAGAAAATGAAAAAACCTTCTTAGATGATTTATACCACCAGATTAAAGCTTAATTTAAGCATTAACAAACGGCCTCCCCTTTGTTAAATCAAACGAAGGAAGGGCCGTTTTCTTTTACTCGTGCTTCAACCTTCGCTGGTAGTACAAAAAGACCGGTAGTGGGATTACAATCCAACCAAAACTCTTAATCAGGCTATTTAAAGCACGCTCACGGGCTCGAACCTTTTCCTGACTAACAAGGCTTTCATAGTCTTTTTGTAATTCCTCTTCGCTTTTTACTTCGACTTTTGGTTGAGATTGTTTTGTATCAATATACTCTTTAGGCACAACATATCCTCTCTTAAAATCCTCATACGTCATATAGTAACTTGGTGGTGAAATCAAGTCAGCCACTGCCATAAAGGAAGCGACACTTCCCCCAATGGTCATCATCAAGGTGGCAAACAAAATAAGATACGTATAAACCGTCTTAATCATCTTTTTTCCCCCTTCATCTTGATTGACAGGATCTAAATTTTTCTGCCGTGAACGAACTGAAAGCATGACTGCAATTATAAGAAGTACCAAGATGAATAGAACGATTCCTACTATGCCTATAAATCCTACTGCCAATTCTTCTCGCCTCCTTTAAGCTATAATTGATGGAGATATCACTCCCATTACGTTCAGACGTAGAAATTGGTGTCTATCTGACAGTTAATTATAGCAGAAAAAAGAAGCCCTTACGCCAATAGCTTGATTTGCTTTTGAATAATTACAGGCCGAATTTCCATGTGATTAAACTATACTATCCTAACTATTTAATTCATACCTAGTTCCAAGTGATAAATGGTTATCTGAATGTGATTTTAAACTAAAAGCAGGCAAAATCTCCCCAATGATCTCACTGATATTATTATGTAATGCTTGTCTATACCAAAGCTTTAAGGAATTGAATTCAGTGGTGCTTAAAATCCCCAGCTCTCTTAGTACCTGTATAACGACCGGATAAACTGCCCGTTCATTTCCATCAACAATCTTGATGCATACACCCAGGTTGCCTTCCTTTATTCCAAGGCAATATACTGCTTCGCAGCCCACCTTTCCGATAAGTTTACCCTCAGTAACCCTCATCAGCTCTGTGCAGAATTTATAATCTCCTGCAATCATTTCGGGGAATTGTGTCATGGCATCGAACACGGTTTTGCAGGAATAACTATAAGGGCTTTTGGAATTTTGTGCATGGGCTACCAGTCTTGCATAAGATAGTGCAATTTTATTAATCGGCAGAATATATATGGGGGCACCACATCCGTCTGTACCAATAGGTATGGAATGTATATCTTCGTCAGTAAATTCAGCAATAGTCTTTAAAATCTCTTGCTGGATTGGGTTGCTCATTTTTTCATAATCATCCGTGCTATGTCCTCTGAATTTGGCTAAAGCCAGCATTGCTGAGTGTTTGCCCGAACAGCTGCAGTGAAAGACTGAGGGAGACTGTCCTTCTGATATAAGCCTTTTATTTTCTTCCTCGCTGTAGGGTGTCATAATACCGCAGTGAAGGTTTACTTCATTAAGACTTAATTTCCTTAAAATTTCCCCTACAGTTTCTTGATGAATTTTTTGTCCGCTATGGGAAGCGCATGTAATAGCAATTTCTTTTTTTGAAAAATTAAATGCTTTCGTAGCCCCCGATTGAATAAGAGGTATTACCTGAATTGGTTTTGCGGCGGAACGGAAGAATATCCTGGTATTATAATTACCGATGTTATACAGTACTTGTCCAGAAGAATCAACAACGCAAATATATCCATAGTGAATACTCTCTACATAACCATCTCTTGTGACAACAGCTAATGGCTCCATTATTTTCACCTTTAAAGTCAAATTTATCTCTTAATGGATATTCGTTTCCTTTTTATGTAGAATATATACTTCGTTTCCTTCTGTTACCGCCTTGTTTTGCTTTCATTAACCGTTGCTTTGTGTGTCCAAATGGAGTTCGGATGAATCAGGAAAATTAACTATTTTTGCAGGATATTTTTTAATCGTAAAGAATTATACATAAATAGAAAAGAACCATATTCTCGCTATGGTGAACGTTGATTTAGGAGGTATTACCTTGACAACTGCGCTGGTCAGCAACATCCAGAAGTATTCCATCCACGACGGCCCGGGTATTCGCAGCACGGTTTTTTTAAAGGGCTGCCCACTGCATTGCCCATGGTGTCATAACCCTGAAACTCAGGCTTTTCAGCCAGAGATTGTATGGCACCACGAGAAATGCCTAGGCTGCAAGTCTTGCGTTGAGGTCTGCCCCCATAAGGCACTGGAAGCTGCAGAACAGGGTATCGTCATTAATACTAAACATTGTAACTATTGCAACCAATGTGCTATCGCTTGCCCTACTCTTGCTCTGGAAATTTTGGGAAAGGAAATGACTGTAGAACAGGTTCTGACAGAGGTGGATAAAGACGCGGTCTTCTATGAGCAGAGTCGCGGCGGGGTGACACTAAGCGGTGGTGAACCCTTAAGCCACAAGGGGTTTGCGGTGGAATTCCTGAAACGGTGCAAGGAACAGGGCTATCATACCACCATCGATACCAGCGGCTTTGTGTCGAAGAGCGTCTTTGACGCCGTGCTGCCTTATGTGGATCTCTTTCTGTACGATATCAAACATTTGGAGGATGACGTACACCAAACGTACATAAAGGCACCGATTGAGCCCATTCTGCTCAATTTGCGTCACATTGTGGAGAAAGGAGCTCAGGTCTGGATTCGTGTACCCTTAGTGCCCACTGTTAACGATTCGCCTGAATTTATTCAAAGCCTTAGTGTTCTAATGCGGGATCTTGGTTTAAAAGAAATATATTTGCTCCCTTATCATAAAATGGCAGAGGCCAAATATCATCGTTTACATTTGCCCTATATTATTTCGCACATTAATGAGCCTACGGCAGAGCATATGCAGGAACTGGCTGCAATCCTGTCGCAACAGGGCTTGAATGTTCATATAGGAGGTTAGATATAATGACTACCGAAAACATGAAGGTTCTAGGCATGAATAAACGTATTCAAAAACTACGTCAAGAGAGCGTCAGTACCGTGCCAAGCATCTCCATCGAGCGTGCCGTTTTAATGACGGAAGCATATCAGAACTATCAGGGTAAGGTCTCCATTCCAGTGCTTCGGGCACTGTCCTTTAAACATCTTTGCGAGAACAAGACCGTAGTCATTCTAGATGGGGAATTAATCGTGGGCGAACGCGGCCCTAAACCCCAGTCTTCGCCCACATATCCCGAATTGTGCTGCCATAGTGTTGAAGATCTTGAGATCATGGATCAACGCGAAAAAATATTTTTTAAGGTCAGTGACGAGATCAAGAAGATTCAAGAAGAGACTATTATCCCCTTCTGGAAGGGGAAAGCCATTCGTGACCTGATTATGGATCAGATGACCCAAGAATGGCATGATTGCTATGAAGCTGGTATCTTCACCGAATTCATGGAACAGCGTTCCCCCGGCCACACCGTTTGTGACGACAAAATTTATCACAAAGGAATGCTGGATTTCAAAGCCGAGATCAAGGAACAACTTGATCAACTGGACTTTGTCAACGACTTTGAAGCCTACGATAAGCAAGAAGAACTGAAAGCCATGGACATTGCCTGCGACGCCCTTATGATCTTTGCCGAGCGCTATGCGAAGAGGGCCCGTGAAATAGCTGCCGAATGCCAAGATGAGAAACGGAAAGCAGAGCTGATCCGGATCGCAGAGAACTGCGAATGGGTTCCGGCCCACGCGCCCCGTACCTTTCATGAAGCATTACAGATGTACTGGTTCGTTCATCTGGGCGTAATTACAGAACTGAACACCTGGGATTCTTTCAGCCCAGGCCATCTAGACCAGCATCTTAATCCCTTTTATCAGAAAGAGATGGCAGCCGGTACTCTCTCAAGGGAAAGTGCCCTGGAGCTGCTTGAAAGTTTTTGGGTAAAATTCAACAACCAGCCTGCTCCGCCTAAGGTTGGTATAACCCTGAAGGAAAGCGCCACATACACCGATTTTTGCAACATCAATATCGGCGGAATGAAAGCCGATGGTACCGACGGTGTGTCCGATGTCTCCTATCTCCTGCTGGACGTGATCGAGGATATGCGTATCCTGCAACCCTCCACCAACGTACAGATCAGTAAAAGGAATCCTGACAAATTTGTCCTTGAAGCCTGCAGGGTCATTCGCGAGGGCATGGGCTTCCCATCTGTGTTCAATCATGACGCAGTGGTAAAGGAACTTCTTCGCCAGGGCAAGAGCTTGGAAGACGCCCGCAAAGGGGGAACCTCCGGCTGTGTGGAGGTAGGTGCTTTTGGGAAGGAAGCCTACATTCTTACTGGTTACTTTAATATGGTGAAGGTACTGGAGATTACCTTGCACAATGGCCTTGATCCCCGTACCGGCAAAAAGATTGGTCTGGAGACAGGGGATCCACGAAATTTCCAAAGCATAGATGACCTTATGGAAGCCTTTAGGAAACAGACTGCCTACTTCATCGAAGTCGATATCCGCGGTAACAATGTTATCGAAAAACTATATGCCGAATATATGCCTTCACCCTTCATGAGTGTTATCACTGAAGACTGCATCACCAAGGGCAAGGACTATAATGCCGGCGGTGCTCGCTACAATAGCCGCTACATTCAGTTTGTGGGCCTGGGCTCAATTACTGACTGCCTAAGTTCCATCAAGAAGCACATTTTTGATGATCGGACATTGAACATGGATAAGTTGCTGGACGTCCTGGACTCAGACTTTGAAGGTTTCGAAAAAGAACGCCAGATCTTCCTGAACAAGACCCCCAAATACGGCAACGACGACGACCAGGCAGACAGCATCATCATGGATGTTTTCGAGATCATCTACAGTCTGGTCAATGGAAGACCAACCCCCATCGGTGGTCAGTATCGGGTGGAAATGCTGCCCACGACTTGCCACGTATATTTCGGATCAGTTATCGGTGCCACTCCAGACGGCCGTAAAGCCGGTGTGGCCCTTTCCGAAGGCATCTCTCCGGTGCAGGGCGCAGACAAATGCGGCCCCACCGCGGTTATAAAGTCGGCTGCTAAGCTGGACCAGCTCCGAACCGGCGGCGCGCTGCTCAACCAAAAATTCACCCCCGCGGTCCTAGAAGGGGAAAGAGGTCTGGAATGCCTGAAGGATCTGATTAGAGCTTACTTCCGTATGGACGGCCATCACATTCAGTTTAATGTTGTGGACAGCAATATGCTTCGGGATGCCCAGCATCATCCAGAGAATTATAATGACCTCATCATCCGTGTGGCAGGTTACAGTGATTACTTCAATAACCTCACCGAAGAGCTGCAGAATGAGATTATTCTCCGTACTGAACAACAGGAGTTTTGATAGAAAAGGACTGATCTGGAGGACTTTTCTGGTATCAAAGGCGTATAGCGGACGCTGAAACTGCTCTTTGGCCTTTTTGCCCCATTGTTGGGATATTATTGTCATTATTATGGGGTTTACATGTATAGCATTTTTAATGAATGCCTATAATGTTAGTAAACATAAAGGTGTCTAAAGAGGAGATTAATATGACAGAAAATAGTTTTATCCAAAAAGTTATAGATAGTTACTTTGAAGAGTTAACGATTGAACTCGATGAATTAAAGAAGATGCTGAAAGAAGTTATGCCTGTGGAAGGCTATGTGGATTCTGAAATGTTCGAAGAGGATGGAGTCATGACCTTTGTCCTTAAGGACTACTATAATGAAGATAAATGGGATGCAGCAGATTTGCTTTGTAAGTTAAAAATCAATTCTGAAGGAATCATTCAAGTTGTAGAACACGATATTCCCCAGTTCTTTAACGATATAAATAAAAAAATAGTTCTATTTCTCTCAGGTCTTGTTGGGAAAACGTTAAATTATAAAGTGAAGGATGACGACATAGACCCACTTGATCCGGTGGTTGATTATTTGTATGACGAAACGAAAGGTTTATGATAGTTTAAATTCTCGTTTATATCTCCGTTCCGTTCATTAAACCAACTTAGCTGTATAGAGGCAAAAAATAACCATTCATCAAGGAAAGTATATTATTATAATGATGGTCTCCCTAGCCTTTCTAATTCAAGGTCAAGCAGCAGCAGGATTCATTAAATTGAACGAAAAATATTTTATGCTAAGAACAAAGAGAAATCTCTAAACAATAGGCAAATCCTGTTATTTCTTCAAGTTTTCCGGACGGATCAGTCAGGAACAAATAAGAGGCCAAGTTTTGGCCTCTTATTTGTATAGTTAAAATTCACAACGCTGTAACAACTTCCTCAGACGATGAATTAAAATGTCAGGAAAAATGAGATATATCATTGAGTAACTTTAATAATACTCGCCCTCTGAAGTTCACCCGGGAATTTTACGACGACCTAGAGGCCGCATGATGTATTCAAACTCTGCCGGCCGGATAGGGCGGAGATAGCGATGATCCACGGTGACGCCGACGAAAGCGCCTCGGTGGTGGACGCTCGGCGCTTTGCACAGCAGTTGGGAGCGAGATTGACTGAAGTCAAAGGCGCAGCTCACCGTATTTTGATTCCAGGCGGATTGGAGCAGGTAATCAGAAATGCTCATTGTAGATGATGAGACAAGTTTTGCAGTGATAAGGTAATCATTCTCGAGGGAAATCCAAGAGTATGGTTTTTACCAGGTCATCTGACGAACAACCTGACCCCATATAAGCTCAGGCCTATCCCCAAAATCTTACGCGCATAAGATTTTGGGGATAGGCCGTTTACTTTAATATGGACCAGGTGCTTTTGTCTATCATCAATACCCATACACATAAAACCTCTTAAATAACACAAGATACCCATAAAGTTCGATTTGTAAGGAGTGATATCGTATGGAAGCCGTAAACAACGAAGAGAATAGAGATAAACCAGGATCCGAGTTAGGGTATGAGTCTATAAAACAATTGATTAAAGATGGTAATAAAACTATTGCAAATCTACCCGAACGGGAAGTTGAACCTGCACAAGATAACCTTTTTCTTAAGTTATCAGGTGGAAATATTATAAGTGAACAGGAGTTCATAGAAAGATCACTTAAGGAAAATCAGTTTTGGATGCGCATTATGATGGAGCATGCTTTTGCTTTAAGAATTCCTCTGCCTAATGAAGCTACCAAGTATATTAAGAAATCAGAGGACTTCCAAAAGTCCTTTGAAAAACAGTTACATAAGGCCCTACATGAAACGGCTAAAGAATTTAAGGCGGTTAAGAAATTAAATGAGGAAAGTATAAATCTCTTATACGAAGCCGCAGAGTTCAAAGAGAAAGTCTTTAAGGACAATGTTGAAGGCAAATATCGTGGGCTTTTTTGGACCATGGAGGCTGAACACATTAGAAGAGAACCTTTATATGTCATTAAAACACTTCAACGACTTAACAAGCGAATCGAACGGCCGTTGCGTGAAGATATCATTGAGGAAAATGAATTTTTCCTAAAGATTATGGCAGAGCATGGCGCCTTCTTATCGCATTTTTTGGATATGAATGAAGACGAGTTAATCGAATTAGCAAGGCTTTTTACTACGAAATTCAAATTGCTCACTCTCCAAGCACGTAATATTGAGATCGAACCTCCGACTAAGACTGCAATTTTATCCCACTTAACAATATTCCGAGGCGCAACTATTACACTTCATGATTTTTTAGTTGAAGTAAGTAGACTGGCAGGGACCGGGGAAATCCGTGGTGTTATGGACCCAAACCTGTTAGGCCATGTAACAAGAGAGGCAGCAAAATATCTTTCGGTTCTAGATAGACTTGAAGCACGTGTAAAACAACAGCACTAAATAGTTTTTTAGAGTTTATAATATGGGCTAAGGAGCGATGCAGGATGAGCAGATTTGTTGTATCTCATTTTCTACGGGGAGTAGATTTGGATGAATGGGATGTTGGATCAATGACTAAAGAAGTTAATGCTGAATCTACCATTAATTCCTCAGTCTGGAGGACAAACCAAGAAGTTATTCCCTTAAGCGATTCCGAGTTTGTAGAAAGATCCCTTGAGGAAAATCAATTTTGGTTACGTATCATGATGGAACATGCAATGTTTTTAAGAAATGGATTTCCACCGGATGCTCAGGAACTAATAAGTCAAGCATTGCATTTCGAGGAAGCCTTTGAAAAACAATTAGAAAGATCCTTTGAGACTCCTTCAAATCCAAGAGAAGTTCAAAAGTTAAATGAGGATAGTCTGGATCTAACAAGAAAGATTATTATGTATAAACAAAAGGTTCTAGACGATGCTCTAGTCGGAATTGTCCGTGGGTTTAACTTCCCTTTATTACTTGATCACGTAAGAAGGGAAGCAATGTACTTTTTGAAGACACTTGAACGAATCAACAGCCGAAACGAACGACCAGTTGACGACGATATTGTTAAGGAAAACATTTTCTTCTTAGAGATTATGTCTGATCACGCCAGGTTTATGGCTCACCTGCTTGATCCTACTGAAAAAGAACTCATTCGCCAGGCAGCTGCGTTTGGTCAGGAGTTTGATGTTCTATTAAGTCAAGCAAAAAGTATTCACTTTGAACCAAGGTCGGATAAAATACTACGAACTCACCTAACAGTATTTAAAGGTTCAACCCTGCATCTAAGATCCTTTAAAGAACAGGCAACAAAGTTGGTTCAAATGTCCCAAATTAAAAGCATTATTAATCCCCAACTTGCATCTCATGTAACAAGAGAGGCAGGAAAGTTTCTCTCTATTATCGATAGACTCGAAGACAGATTAGAATCTGATAAGCAAAATAAACATTCCAAGGAGGGTTTACATCATTAGATTAGGGCCTTTTCTATTAAAAAAACGGAATAAGATAATCGTTCGAAGTGAATATTAAGGTAGTGAAAAATTCGACTAGGAGGCAAAAACAAATGGAAAATCAAAGACTAGCTGCCCACGAAACCCTTGATTTACACGAGATCCTTAGCTTTAAGAATGTTTGCTGCACAAAGTCAACGACGTTTCAGGCTCTTGTTTCTGACAGTGAACTAACCTCTATCTTACGGGATGACGTTGAAACTAGTAAAGCTCATATTCAAGAGTTAAAACAAATCTTATCGGGTGTTACTACATTACAATAGGGAGGGTGCTAATATGAATAGCATAGTCGAGAATCTTACTGGTATGAATAAAATAACTGATCAAGTTATTGCTTCTGACTTTTTAATTGGGGCAAAAACAGCCGTTAAAGATTGCGCAACCGCTCTAACTGAAGCATCAACTCCAGAAGTCCGAGATCTATTAAAACGTATGTTAGATGATTCTATAAAGAATCATGAACGCATTTCAAGCTATATGGGTTCTAAGGGTTGGTACAATGCATATAATATGCAACGTCAAATCCAAATAGACTTACAAAATGCAGATACAGCTTTAAATTTAGAATCATCTATGTAAGTTATACGTTTTGGGGAAGAGGGATTTATCCCTCTTTTTTTAGTCCGGAAAAGTTAAAGAGGGAGAGCCCTTATTAAAAACCATACCCCGTACGGATTGAATTTAGATGTTTGACCAGTTGGGATAGCGGGGGGCAGATCCCGCCGGAGATTGGTGATAGTTCATTTGGAATGTTGGTAGTATTTTGGAGGTGGGAGAAGTTCACAAGGTTACAGTCAAACTCTGCCGGCCGGATAGGGCGGAGATAGCGGAGATAGCGATGATCCACGGTGACGCCGACGAAAGCGCCTCGGTGGTGGACGCTCGGCGCTTTGCACAGCAGTTGGGAGCGAGATTGACTGAAGTCAAAGGCGCAGCTCACCGTATTATGATTCCCGGAGGATTGGATTTAACGTGCAACATACAATTAATTTCTAAATCGAACTTTCATTCCTAGACTCATTCAATTGATTTTACAACGGCATCCTGAGCAAGCTGCTTTGCCTGATGGGCATAATCTATGGCTTTACCTAGATTGTTCAACGATTCTGTAGGGTTGTGGAAGCCATAACCATTAGTAACCATGACATAGTCTAAATACCACTGACCCTTGCGATGCATTTCTTGAGCTTGGGCAAGTATTTCGGTATTAACTCCCTTCGTCTCACGAGCTAGTTTCAAGGAATTAATTGCCTCTACCATAGCTTTTCGAGCCAGATCCTGAACTTCCTTGGTTTTTTCCTGGGTATCTTTAACCCTTGCGGTTAGCCATTCGCTGCCTTCTCTGTGACAGACTGCGCAACTTTCATCAATTGTCTTCAACGGACTCGTCCAATTATGGGAACTAACTTTTGTATTACCGATTTTGACGTAAGGCATATGACAATCGGCACAAGCTAGGCCAGCAGTCTGATGCGTACTACCCATGAAAATCTCATATTCTGCATGTCGTGCTTTTACAAGTCCTGTACCAGCATCGGGATGTTTCCATTCGGAAAACTTATCATCATCAAAATAGGATAAAATTTGATCTGCTTTGATTCCGTTATCCCAAGGAAACGTCACGATTTTAGACTGAGGTTTAAAATAATAGGTTACGTGACATTGTGCACACACAAGTGAACGCATCTCCTGTCGTGTAGCCTTAGTAATATCTTTCCCTTGTCTTTCAAAGGCTTGGATTAGGGCTGGCTGAGTAATTTTTAGCTCCATGGTTTTGGGGTCATGGCAATTCAAACAAGCAATGGGATCTTCTAACTGAGAGTTAATCTCATCAAAGGACATTGTATAATACTGATCACCATACTTTTCGATCAATCCTGGAATCTGTGAGGATTTGCAGGTATTACAGGCTGCACCAGTCTTGTATCTTGAAGGATCGACTTCCCTAATATCATCTAACGTATAGACATGCCCTCTTGGCTCGTTAAATTCATTGGCATAACCCAAGCCAGCATAAAGAGATTCCATATAAGGTTTTGTGTCAAAATGCGAAGGCTTTTCTGTATTGTTAAGATTTTCTTGATATGTCTGATAATGCAGCGGATAAAACTTCCCCCATACAGCGGGATCGGTCTCATTAGCGGCAATTTCTCCTAACTGTTCTTTTTTAAGATCTTGATTATGAGATACGAAGAAAAATGTCCCAGCGAACATTACCGTCCCAATAATAATAGTAGTAAGCACAGCAATCCCAATGTGGTTTCTTGAATAGGCTTTATTCTCCAACGTTTTTCCCTCCTTACTTATTTCTGATGAGGAGTACTACGATGACAATCAAAGCAATACTTTCCTCCATTCTCGCTTGTATCCCCGACAGCCTGAAGGAGTTCACTATGGCAACGCAAACAATTAGCCTGCACAATATTCCGGCCAATAGGACTAATCCGGATTTCGTAAGGGTCTTTATTTGCAAGTACGGAAATGATATCTTTGGTTCCCGTGTATGCCTTGTACATTGCACCGGGAACTAAACTATGGGGAATATGACAATCACCACAATTAGCTCCTAATCGATGAGCAGAATGTAGAAACGTATCAACCTGTTCATCCATTACATGACATTGCCCACAAAACTCGGAACGATCTAAACCAAGTGCAGGTAATTTTGTCAATAGGATTAGGCAAAAACAAAGCGAAAGAGCACCGCTAATAATCAAAAGTTTTTTCTTCCTCGACAATTCCGAGACCGCCTCCCTTCTCATCGGTGCTTTCTAAAAACTATCATAAGTAATTCATCCGTGAAGCTAACAAGTCGCTTCGAGAGGGTATGGTAAATTTTATGTAATTGATACTCTATTCTAGATTTATCGATTAAATCCTTCAAAAATTAACGATAAAATCTCACAAGCATTGTTGAAACCAATTTGATGCCATGGAAAGATGCGCTATTCAAGGAACCGTCGAGTTCAACTTTTAATCATAGGTAATTTAAATATGACTTGATGGTGTCATGTTATAAGGGTATATTGAAATAGGGTGATTAAATGCAAATCAACCGACTATTCGAAATCGTATATATCCTGCTTGATAAAAAAGCAGTAACGGCTAAGGAGCTGGCAGAACGATTTGAGGTTTCAACAAGAACTATTTACCGGGATATTGAAACGTTGTCTTCTTCAGGAATTCCTGTTTATATGAGCAAAGGAAAGGGCGGTGGTATTTCACTGCTGCCTGATTTTGTGCTGAATAAAGCTGTAATAACGGATGAAGAAAGAGACGATATTTTATCTTCGTTAAAAGCTGTAAAGGCTGTTAATCTCAGCAAAACAGATACCGCGCTTAAAAAGCTCAGCAGCCTGTTTGGTGAATCAAATACAGATTGGATTGAAGTGGATTTTTCATCTTGGTCTAATGCACAGAACGAAACTGTAACATTCAATACACTTAAATCTGTAATATTAGGCAAGAGAATCGTTTCTTTTGCCTATGCCAGTGCCAAAGGACAGCAGACAGCCCGTGAAGTAGAACCTTTAAAACTTTGCTTCAAAAGTGGGGCATGGTATTTATATGGATATTGTAAGTCACGATGTGATTTCCGTTTCTTTAAGTTAAGGCGAATCAGGGAGCTTTGTGTATCAGAGCAAACTTTTCAGAGGAAATCTCCTAACCAAATTCTTTCTAACGAGAACGTGTTTAAAGAAGAATATATTAAACTAAAGCTAAAGCTGTCTGCGGAGGTTGCTTATCGGGTATATGATGAATTCGATAGCTATGATCAACAAGCGGACGGAAGTTTCATTGCGGATATTAACTATCCAAAGGGTGAATGGTTAGTTTACTACATCACAACCTTCGGTAGGCATTGTGAAGTTTTGGAACCGCTGGACGTGAGAAATGATGTCCAAGCGGAACTGCAGAACACTTTGAAACTGTATCTTTAATATGACATACAGCTGTCGTATTTGACAAAGTATAATAGCCTTATCAAAGAGAGGGAGGTTATTATTATGAATTATCAAATCGTAAATTTTGAGCAAAAAACAATCGTCGGTGTTAGTGCAATTACCGGCAATGCTGATCCTAAAATGGGTACAATTATCGGTGGACTTTAGGAAACGTTATATCACGGTGGTGTAAATGCCGCAATCAAAAATAAGCTTAACGAGTATGCCATCGGGCTTTATTCTGATTACTCAGATGACCAATACTGCGTTACTGCCGGCAATGAGGTTTCTAAAGCGGAAAATGATGAACTGACTGTAAAAATAATTCCTGCAGGAAGGTATGCGAAGTTCTCTGTACACGGGCATATGGAAAAAGCAGTTGCCGAGGCTTGGGGAGAAATCTGGAAAATGGACTTAAACAGAAGCTTTACCGGAGATTTTGAAGAATATCTTAATAGTGATTGGGAGAATGCAGATATTGATATTTTCATTGCCTTAAAATAACCAGCTTAGTGTTTCCGATTACTGGTAATATGCTGCCCCTAACGTTGTTTCCTTTAAATGTTAAACCTTAGTTAGTTCTATTCAGCTTTAAAACATGGAAAGACCATGATTAAAATACTTCATTAAGAGAATGAAGGAGGCTGTCATGAAAAAAGAAACCATCCGAGGATTAAACGGTTATGATATCCCATGCGTGAACAATTTGAGCGGTGACGAGAGGAGGATCGTCATCATTAGCCATGGACTCGGCAGCAGCAAGGAAAGTCCGACGGCTAAGTCTATGGCGTCAGCACTGACGGAACACGGTATTGGGACTTACAGCTTTGATTTTCCCGCCCATGGTGACAGCCCGGTAGACGGCGAGAAGTTTAGGATATCCAACTGTCTAAACGACCTTACTGCGGTGGAAGCCCATGTGCGTGAGCTCAGGCTCGGGGCGGAGATCGCCTACTTCTCGTCCAGCTTTGGCGCGTACATTAATCTGATTTATCTGGCGACGCGCACCCACGCAGGCATGAAATCTTTTTTACGCTGTGCGGCAGTGGATATGCCGGGGCTGTTTAGGAACATTACTTCCCAGGAGCAATACACTCAGCTAAGGGAGCAGGGCTACATTATGCCGGATTTTGATTACATCCGCCCTCTGAAGTTCACCCGGGAATTTTACGACGACCTAGAGGCGCATGATGTATTCAAACTCTGCCGGCCAGATATGGCGGAGATAGCGATGATCCACGGTGACGCCGACGAGACCGCCTCGGTGGTAGACGCTCGGCGCTTTGCAAAGCAGTTCGGAGCGAGATTGACTGAGGTCAAAGGTGCAGATCACCGTATTATGACACCGGGCGGATTGGATCGGGTAATTAAGACTGCGGTGCAGTTTTTCAAAGAAAATTAATATATTATCAAACCCTGCAATTGTCAACACTGTACTAGGCTCAATCAATGTGACCGGAAGGCTGCCCTTGAGATTGGTATCGGAGTAGCTGAACGACTCAAGAAATTCGGGGTGAAGACTGTTGTTGATGCAACAACTAATGAGTGTGGCAGAAACCCGCTTTGAAGAAGAGTCCGCCCCGGCGTATTCTAGGTCTAAAGATGCATTAAAAGAAAAACAGCTAGGGTTTGGTTTGTAATAATTCTAGTACATTTTCCTAGTAATTTTAAATTTTTATGTAAAAATAATGTTACAGTTTTGATTAAATAAGAAACCTTAGTGTAGTAAATTCTGACAAGTATAGACTCTTATAATGATATTTAACACCAAAATGCCGCTGAACAGGCATTTTGGTGTTGTTTTTGTTTTGGCATGCTTTTTGCAATTTATAATGGTATCAAAGATGAAAGGAGTTTTTACGAAACGGTTCCTTCCCGTATTGGCAAGTGCCAATATGATTTATGGACCCGGTATGTTGTATTGAGGGTTAGATCAAATCCGACCTCGGTTAATCCATGATCCACTTCAATTGGGTGTTGCGACAATGATCTCTGAAATCCTTAAAGGAATTAAGGAAAAGGGTTAGATCGAGTTGAAATAAATTTCTTTCGGAGGTGGGAAGGTGATACAAGTAAATATTACTTCTGAAAATGAATTACAATGGATTGAGAACCTAGCGGAGTGGAATCTGTTGAAAAAAATGCTCAGTTCGTTTTCGAAATCTACCGGGCTGAAGGCTATCATCGTTGACACTCAAGGGAATACCCTTATTAATTCTACGGATCATGAGATTAAAGATTCTAACTTTTGTCGAAAGATTAGAGAGGATAATATAGGAATAAAAAAGTGTACGAGGTCTTATGCCCGCGCCTGTACAGAGGCTGATAAATATGGTGAACCTTATATTTTTAGATGTCATGCAGGTTTGCTAATGTGGGCCGTGCCCATCGTCTTAAATGAATATAGTTTTTCTATCATCTGTAAAAGTGTCGATTCTTTCGCGGTTAAATGGGCGTCGACCCAATTAGAGATTATGTCTAGTGATAAACTTCAGGCGGCGGCTGATCTTTTATTTATTATGTCGAATCAAATATTGAAAAATGGTACAAAGGTTTTAACGCAAAGCAGGGACTGCACAGATCAGCAGGCGAGACTGGCTGAAGAAATACAGGCTTGCGAACGTCCCAAAGTTGCTATGCGAATAATTGAGTCAAGAGCAGTGAGTATTAACTCTTTGGATAAAGAATATGAGCTTAAAACGATGGTGCGAAATGGTGAAAAGCGAGCAGCTCAGCAGCTTCTCGAACAATTATTATCTGATATCACAGAAGTTAAGCATGAACACTTCGATGCTTTTAAAACCAGAGTTATGGAACTAGTCATTATTATCTCAAGAGCCGCTGTAAACAGAGGAGCCGATTTAAATGTGATCTTGCAGCATAATTTTTTATTTTATAAAGAGTTGCTTGAAATAACAACACCTGAAGAAATTTGCGCCCGGACTAAAGATATGCTGGAAAACTATATGAATCTGCCTGATCTTAGAAAATATCAAAGAAATTTCAAAGCAATTCAGAAAGCAGCAGAGTTTGTAAGAATTAATTACCGTAAAAAGATAACCATTGAAGACATAGCCCAAGCAGTTTATCTCAGTCCCTGTTATATAAGTCGAATTTTTAAACAGAATCTTGGCTGTACAATATCGGAATATATTACTCAGGTACGACTAGAAAACGCTAAATTGATGTTAAAGAATTGTCAATACAATATTATACAGGTTGCTAAAAAGAACGGTTTTGAAGATCCCACTTATTTCGCAAGAGTTTTCAAAAAAATTGAGGGAATTGCTCCAAGTAGATACAGACAATACACTTTATAACCTACTGTAATTATATCCATAAAAGAAACGATTTGATTAACAATTACTGCAAAGTGCTTGATGACGAAGAGGGTGTTGATATGCGGGTTGCAATAGTAGGTGGAAAACTGCAGGGAGTTGAGGCAACTTATCTGGCAAAGAAAGCCGGATGGGAAGTTCTCCTAATTGATAAAAAATCGGAGGTTCCTGCGGCGGTGCTTTGTAATGAATTTTATTTGCTCGACGTTACAAAAATTTTGGAGTGTATACCGATACTTAAAGGTATTGATCTAATTATTCCTGCTCTTGAAAATCAAGAAGCAATAGATTGTCTGGTACGAAGTGCAAGACTTACCAAGACTCCTTTATTATTTGATAAGGATGCTTATGCTATTTCTTCTTCAAAAATTGACTCTAACAGATTGTTTGCTAAAATTGGAGTCCCTGCTCCACTACCGTGGCCGGAATGTGGTTTTCCAATCATTTTGAAACCTTCAGGTGCTAGTGGGAGCGAAGGGGTTAACAAAATTAATAATCCTCAAGAGTTCGAGGAATTATTTGAAAATGGTTTGAAGGATTGGGTATTAGAGGAGTATTTGGATGGGCCATCTTATTCGTTGGAAGTCATAGGATTTTCAGGTGTTTATAAAGTTCTTCAAGTCACGGAATTACACATGGACAAAAACTATGATTGTAAACGTGTGGTGGGTTCAGCTGTTTTACCGGAAGAGCTTAGAGCAGAATTTGAATCGATCGCACTAAGGTTAGCCCGAAATCTGAATCTTGAAGGAATTATGGACGTTGAAACTATTCTTCATCAAGGAAAGTTAAAGGTTCTTGAAATCGACGCTCGTCTGCCTAGCCAAACCCCAATCTCAGTGTATCATACCACAGGGATCAATATGCTGGAGATCATTGGTAACGCATTTGTACAAGGTGAGCCATGGCAAGAGTTTGATGTATTCGTGAAAAGAAGCGTGATTTTCGAACACATCCATATAATAAATGATAGACTTGAGATCTGCGGCGAACACATTATGGCTGAAGCTGGTCCGCTATATTTATATCCGGATTTTTATGGAGCAGATGAAGCAATCTCGAACTATACTCTAGGTAAAACGGATTGGGTGGCTGCACTGATTATCACCGGGGTGAATATCCAAGAGGCTTGGTTAAAAAGAGACATGATCATCCAGTCGATTAAAGACGAGTGGGGGATAGAGAAATACTCAGAATGTAGAAATACAACTTGCTGAGTATGCCCCTGGCTGGGCCGCTTTATTTACGCGGGAAGCAGAAAGGATTAAAGTGGCCCTGGATAGTTAGCTTGCACAAAATTGGAATTAATGGTAATCTAAAATCAACATGGGGGGTAGATCGAATCGATCACACGGACTCTAAATTCGTGCAGACGGGTGAAACTCCCGTACTCCTCGCCATTTTTATGTCTAAGGGTTTTGACAGGAGGTTCATCTCTTGAGTATTTCATGGTCAACGGTTCAATTGCAACGATTAAAAGAACTTAACGCGTCGTCTGAACAACTGGATATGAACTTTACTGAAACATCAAGCCGCGACCGTGCATTCCAAGCTGTCGAACATAGCTTAGTTAAGCAGGGGAAATTACGGCTTAAAAAATTACGTGATGAGAAGCGCCGGCCGGCCTTACCTGAACTAGAAGACAGACTGGCGGAGGCATTATGCCAGCAAGGATTTGTTCAGGTTGTTACACCGACAATTATTTCGAAGACTTCATTAGCGAAAATGACCATTTCAGACGATCACCCGCTATTTTCTCAAGTCTTTTGGTTAGATGCTAAACGATGCCTGCGGCCTATGTTGGCTCCGAATCTTTATACACTGTGGCGGGAACTCGTACGCCTTTGGGATAAACCGATTCGGATATTTGAAATCGGCACCTGCTATCGGAAAGAGTCACAGGGGGCGCAGCATTTGAATGAATTTACGATGCTTAACCTGACAGAACTGGGTACCCCCCTTGAAGAGAGGCATCAACGGCTTGAAGAAATGGCTCGCTGGGTTATGGAGGCTGCAGGAATTGAAGGTTATGGGCTTCTTACCGAATCGTCTGTGGTCTATGGAGATACTGTAGATGTGATGAAAGGTGATCTTGAGCTGGGATCAGGTGCTATGGGGCCTCATTTTTTGGACGAGAAATGGGGAATTTTTGATCCTTGGGTCGGCATAGGTTTTGGATTGGAAAGGCTTCTTATGATTCGGGAAGGTGCACAGAATGTTCAGAGCATGGCCAGAAGCTTAACCTATCTGGATGGAGTAAGGTTAAATATAAAATAACTATGAAAAAATCAAGACTAGTTTCATAGGATAAAAATGAAAGCTATGACTTCGCCAGTTAAAGTCATAGCTTTGTTAATAAGTCAATTAAAGGTGTAATTGTTTTTTTCTATGTAAAAAACAGTTACACCTGTTTTTTAAGAGGACATCATCGGAACTGNNCAGTTCCGATGATGTCCTCTTAATTATTATACCGGCTAAACATTGAAGTCCCTTCTATATCTGGTTTTTCTGAATTTTTTATAAGCTTGGCATTAATATTGCTTATTTTTAACAGTGTGAACAAAGTAGAAAAGAAAAGGAGGGAATAAACATTTTCTATTAAGTCAGAAGAACTTAGGGTTAAAAGTAAAGGACAATAGGAGGTAATATTTTATGGCGGGCTATGAAGATTTAGCAAAAGCAGTATTAAAGGGTGAGGATGATCAAGTAAAATCTCTAACTCAAAGTTTAATTGATAGCGGGAAGGATTTTTTAGAAATTATCAATATGGGTCTGATTGCTGGTATGGACGTAGTTGGAGCACGATTTAAAAAGGGCGAAATGTTTGTTCCCGAAGTACTTATGGCAGCTAGAGCGATGTCAGAAGGTATTAATCTGGTTAAACCCCATATAGCTGAAAAAGATATTCCCTCATTAGGCAAAGTGCTGGTTGGTACAGTTAAAGGTGACCTTCATGATATCGGAAAAAATTTGTTAGCTATGATGATGGAGGGTGCCGGTTTTACAGTCGTCAATTTAGGCGTCGATATTTCACCGGAAAAGTTCGTAGAAGCAGCTAAGGAACAAAAAGCTGATATGATCGCTATGTCTGCTCTGCTGACCACTACTATGCCAGCAATGAAAGATACTATCGAGCTATTTAAGGAAGAGGGCATAAGGGATAAGGTACGCATTATTATTGGTGGGGCACCCATTTCTCAGGAATATGCCAATGAAATTGGTGCCGACGGTTTTGCACCGGATGCCGCTACTGCTTGCGATCTTGCTAAAGGCTTACTGGCCAAGTAACCTATCCGACTAGGGTTTGGCTTCAATAAATGTTCTTAGAAAGGTGGAGTAAAAGGTGACCATAAGAAATCCTTGGTCTGATAATCCTAAAAAACATGGTTTTAGTCTGAGTATGTTCACTGATGCTGAATTAAGACAAATTCATTATTCAACTCTGGAAATCCTTTGGCAGGAAGGGGTCCATATCACTTCTAAAGAGGCTCTCGATCTTTTCCAAGATGCCGGGGCTATGGTAGACCGCAGTGAATCCGTTGTACGCATTCCTGCGCACCTTGTGGAAGATGCTATTAGGTCTGCTCCGAGCACCATTACCCTTGCCGGTCGTAATCCCAAAAACGATTGCGTATTAGAGGGCAGCCGGGTAAGCTTCACCACTTTTGGCGCGGGAGTAAAAATTATTGACCCTGTAACAGGAGTATTAAGAAATACAACCAAGGCTGACGTTGCCGGAACAGCTCTAGTTGCCGATTATCTGGATGGAGTTGACGTTTATTCTCATGCGGTTTCAGCCAGGGATTGCCCTAAAGTATCCGTTGATCTGCATGAAGCTGAAGCTTTTTTGAGCAATACTAGTAAACATGCTATGCATATTGACCTTACCTCTGGTGATCATGCCAAAAAATATCTTGAAATGGGTGCAATTATTGCAGGTGGTTGGGATAATCTCAGGAAGCGGCCTGTTTTATCAGCCCTAACCTGTCCGCAAAGTCCACTCCAGCTTCATAAAGAGTGCTGTGATATTATCATGGAATTTGCCCGGGCAGGTGTACCTTGCAATATATTGTCAATGGCTATGTCTGGGGCCACCACACCAGTAACCATTGCCGGTACCCTAGTTGTGCACAATGCCGAAGTTCTCGCAGGGATTACCTTATCCCAGCTCGCTAGCAAGGGTGCGCCGGTAATGTACGGAAGTTCTACTACGACATTTGACCTGCAATTTGCTACAGCTCCAGTGGGTTCGCCGGAGCTTGGAATGTGCAGCGCGGGTGTGGCTGCTTTGGCTCAGTTCTACTTACTTCCCAGCTTCACAGCAGGGACATAGGCAGATAGCAAATTATGTGATGTCCAGGCAGGATATGAAAAGACCATGACGGCTTTGCTGCCGGCCTTGGCAGGAGTTAACCTGATTTATGGGATGGGAATGCTGGAGTTAGGGGTAACCTTCAGCTATGCTCAACTGCTCATCGATAACGAAATAGCAGAAATGGTAAAACGAGTGGTTCGCGGTGTGGAAGTTAACGATGAAACCTTGGCGGTTGATCTAATCAAGCGAGTAGGCGGAGGCAGCGGCAAGCACTACTTGTTGGAAAAACATACCATGTCGTATGTTAAACAAGAGCAATCCAGGGCAAATCTGTTTGACCGGAAAATGCGCCAAATCTGGGAAGGGGAGACCGGGGGCAAAGATGCCGGAGAGCGTGCCGCTGAAAAGGCCCGAGAAATTCTCAACGAATACAAACCCGAACCGTTGGATAAGGAAGTACAACAACAACTCAGAAATATCATCGAAGAGGTAGAAAAATAATTATTAATGAAACCTCATAAAACCCCAATGTGAGGCATTCTGGAAGGACAAACAGTGGTTGGTTTACCGGATAAGTGGTAGGTGCCATCTTATTTAGTAAGCAAAACACTGCTGGAAAAACGGAGGAGATGTAGGTGCATTTCCTCCGTTTTAATCTTCTGTTGTCAAGAGCGTTATAAAAACATTTGTCGGGAGGAGATATTGATGATTATATTTGGTAAAGCAATAATTTTTATTATCATGGTCTGTTGTTTAGCGGGAGCTCTCGCGTCGGTTATCAAAGAGGATTCTGAATTAGGACAGTCATTTATCAAAGGTATAGAAACCATAGGAATTATTTTTCTGCCTATAGCAGGAATTATGATCTCTATTCCGTATTTAACGATCTTTATTGAGAAGGTTTTTGGTTCAATCTATCGTTTTATAGGTGCGGATTTGGCTATAGCTGCAACGACTTTTATTCCCAGCGATATAGGGGGATATGTCTTAGCCCAGGCCCTTGCCCAATCAACTGAAGCTTGGATCATGTCCATGGTGGTGGGTATTATGGCGGCGCCAACAATTTTGTATAATATTCCCATTGGCTTGACTATGTTAGATAAAAAAGATCACCAATATTTAGCTTTAGGTATGATGTCCGGAATGCTGGCAGTTCCTTTTGGGGTTCTTGTCACTTGCATGATCCTCTTCTTTTCTCATATTCCGGTTCGGGAAGCTATCTCCACGAATGCCGATGCCGCGTATGTATTGACCTTAGGATTAGGTACTATTTTTATTAACCTTCTTCCTTTAATTATCATTTGTGTTTTATTCGCTTTGGGGCTAAAGCTGATACCTAAGAAGATGATTAAGGGCTTTATGATCTATGGCAAGATACTTATGTCAGCCTTAAAACTGGTCGTCGCTTTTGCGATCATAGAATACTTCACTGGAGTGTTTTCCAAGGTTTTAGGCGGATGGGGTTTTGATCCTTTTATTGCCGATGAGGAAGAAACCTTTAGGGCATTAGAAATCTCGGGTATTATCGGAATTATGTTGGCTGGAGCATTTCCTATGGTCTATTTGCTGAAAAAGTATTTGCAGAAACCCTTAACAAAAATAGGGACAAAATTAGGGTTAACTTTCTCTGGCAGTGCCGGGCTCTTAGCTGCCTCTGCCAACGTCTTAGCTATGTTTGCCACGGTTAAGGATATGCCTCCGCAGGATAAGGTTAAGTGCATTGCCTACAGCGTTTGTGCCGGTTATCTTTTGGGAGATTATTTGTCCTTCACCGCTAATTTCCAACCAACCTTAATCGTGCCTGTTTTCAGCGGACAATTATGTGGGGGGATTATGGGCATTTTTATAGCTGATAAGCTATCCGTTCCCCAAGCTATCAAAATTGCCGAAGAGCATGAAAGAAAGGCCAATATGGAAAATAGAAAGGAATACAATCAAGGACTATAACTCTTTGTTCGTAATTCCCAATGCTTTAAGTTTATAATGTAAATTCTGCCGGGATATCCCCAGTACTTTGGCTGATCGGCTAATATTCCCGTTATTGCGCATTAGGGTGCTCTCGATGATATTTTTTTCGGTTTCCAACAAAGCATCCTGAAGCGTTCCGGTATGAATTGGTTTTTTTTGATTTTTATAGTCTGTATTATTTTGAGAGTCGTTCTTAAGCTTAAGAAGAAAAAGTCTTTCTTCAAAGTATTCAGGTACATGATCCAGCTGCAGCATCTTCTCTTTGCAATGAATAAAATTCATTGCACCTTCAATAAAGTTTTCTAATTCCCGAACATTGCCCGGCCAGTCATATTGTTCAAAGAAACTAATCACTTCCTCCGAAATATCCTTAACGAATAGGCCAAATTGATGATTGTATTTTTTAATAAAATGCCTGGCCAAAACTTCAATATCTTCTTTTCTCTCCCTTAGGGGAGGAATATTTATGGTAATGGTAGCCAAACGGAAGTATAGGTCCGAGCGCATGATTTGTTTTTTAACCGCCTCAATTGGATCCATATTTGCAGCACTTATGACTCTGCAATGAAGGGCTATCTGATCTTTGCTTCCAAGTCTCCGCACTGATTTTTCCTGGAGTACTCTGAGCAGTTTAGCCTGCAGGGACAAGGACATGGAATTAATTTCATCTAAGAAAATAGTTCCTTCTTCGGCTTGTTCAAATAGGCCGGGCATATCTGTTGCACCGGTAAAAGCACCTTTAACCGTTCCGAAGAGCAGGCTCTCCAAAAGTGTATCTGGAATAGCGGCACAATTAATAGGGATAAAGGGACCTCTCGAATACAAACTGGCATTATGAATCCCCTGAGCATATAGTTCTTTGCCTGTACCGGTTTCCCCTACGATTATTACGGGAGAGTTACGACGAGCTATTTTTCGTGCTTCTGCCGTAATCTTTTTCATCTTGCTGTTTATGCTTATTATATCGTCGAGGAGATACATAGCTCCATCATGACGACTAAGTTCGTCTTTGCTAAATTTTTTCTGCATCTCTAAAGTAATAGCTATAAAATCACTGAGCTGATTCATATTGCGAAAGATAACGTAAACTGCTGTGATTTGACCCTTGTAATAAAAAGGATATGCACTAAAAATCATATTCGTTTTTCTTCCGTCATTTAAGTTATACCAATAGGGCTGGTTAATCAGGGGCTTCCCCGTCTTTAGAATTTTTTTGGTTACTTCCTCAGAAAAGTAGTAAGGCTGAGAAAATACATCCTCTTCCTTTTTCCCTAAAAGATCTTTTCTATCGAGACCTTCCATTTTTTCCGATTCGGTATTATACAAAATGATTTCATCTTTTTCATTTACGATATATACAGCTTCATGAATCCTATCAATAACGGTTTTAAGCAATTCATTCTCTTTCTTTAATTCTTCGTTTTCCTTTTGAAGTTTTTCGTTCATAACATCAACTGTCTTATTCACTGAAAAATCCTCCAAAACCAAGTTTTTTAGATTGCGGCTTTTTCCGAAGAAGCAGAGTTTGATGGATCCACCTGTAATTGTTTTTTCCATGGAAAAATTATATTACATCCATTTTATTAGTAAGTGACAGCTTACTGTAAAGGTGTATTTACAGTTATGGAGTGAGATCTATTTCTTTATGTTAAAACGACATCGCGATCTCTTCTGCTGACTGGTTTTAAGGTCATTGTCCAGACTGGCATAAAAATTGCTTATTAAAAATTATATATAGATTACATTAGTCTAACAAGACTGAATATTGCGACTCAATATTGTTTCCTTCGACTATTTTGCCAAATGTTTCAATTAATTACTTGTTAGCAGAATTAAAATTAGACAGAAAGGAGAAATTGTTCAATGTTTATGTCGAAATTTGACTAATGAATGATGTCATGAGTTGAGAAGTAAAAACGGAAGTTAGAAAGACTGGAACTATTATTTAGTGGGGGCGAATGATATGTTAATTGTAGGAGAACTCATCAATGCAAGCCGAAAGGCAATTGGGGAAGCTATTCGGGCACAAGATGCAGAGGCAGTTAAAAAGGTTGCTGTTGACCAACGTGAAGCAGGTGCGAACTTCATCGATGTGAATGCCGGAATCTTCGTGGGGAAAGAAGCTGAATACCTCCAGTGGTTAGTAAAAACGGTTCAAGAGGCTACGGACGCGCCTTGCTGCATCGATAGCCCGGATCCAAAGGCGATTCAAGCGGCACTGTCGGTACACAAAGGTTCGGCCATGATTAACTCCATATCTTTAGAACAGAGTCGTTTTGATTCCCTAGTACCTGTCGTGGCCGGAACCGATCTCAAAGTCATTGCTCTTTGCATGAGTGATGAAGGTATGCCTGAGACCACCGAGCAGCGACTCAAAATTGCCGATAAACTTATCAACGGATTAGTACAAAACAATGTCCCGATCGATAATATTTACGTCGACCCTTTGGTGCAGCCTATCGCGACCAATAACGATTTTGGCATAGAATTTCTCAATGCCATAGAGGCAATTTCTAAGGAATTCAAGGGTGTCCACACCATGTGCGGGTTATCAAACATTTCCTATGGATTGCCTAACCGGAAATTTATCAATCAAGCCTTTGCAATTATGGCCATTGCAAAAGGTCTGGATGGCTTAATTATCAATCCATTAGATAAACGAATGATGGCAGGCCTTGTCACCGCTGAAACCTTATTTGGACGTGACAATTTCTGCTCGAACTACCTTAACGCCTACCGTTCACAATTGTTGGAATTCTAAAAAGACAAATAGTTATCTCAAGCCCCAAAAGGCTGAGATGAGTGAAACACTGGAAAACCACCAAAGGAACGATTAACGTTCCTTTGGTGGTTCATATTAAAACTAAACAAAAAGTCGTCGCCCATACCTCCAAAGTAAATGAGACAAAACATAATGAGCATAATCCATCAGACGAAGCAAGGGGGCAGCTATAATGCAGGATTTTAAAATAGACGGGATTCTCGATAAGGCGAGACAAGAAATTTCCCTTAGCCGTGAGGAAATCTTGAGATTATTAGATATAACCTCAGAGAAGGAATTGGGTAAAGTTTCACAAGTGGCGAGGGAGCTTCGTGAACGGTATTTTGAAAACAAAGTATTCTTTTATGGCTTTGTATATTTCTCTACATACTGTCGGAACGATTGTACCTTTTGTCTCTACCGAAAATCCAATCGGAATTATCCGCGTTATAGAAAAACCAGGGAAGAAATCGTGACGACTGCTCAAGGTTTGGTTAATTCCGGAGTGCACCTTTTAGACCTGACAATGGGGGAGGATCCCCTGTATTATCAATCAATTCATGGATTTGATGATCTTTTGGAAATTGTTAAAGAGCTAAAAAAGGAAACCAAAACACCGATTATGATTTCACCGGGGGTCGTTTCTCCGGAGGTTCTTCGAAAATTCAAAGAAGCCGGTGCCGACTGGTATGCATGTTATCAGGAAACTCACAATAAGATCCTTTATCAAGGATTACGACTTGAGCAGAGTTATGAGGAACGGATGAATCGGAAGATCCAGGCTAAAGAAATGGGGTACTTAATCGAAGAAGGATTGCTGGCCGGAGTTGGTGATACCAATGAAGATATGGCAGATTCTATTCTGACTATGACAAGAATGGGAGCGGACCAAGTTCGGGTCATGAGCTTTGTTCCTCAAGAAAACACACCCTTGGCAAATTGGAAAACCAATTCTCCTTTTCGCGAGTTGCTGATCATTGCTGTCATGCGTATTGTCATGCCCGATCGCTTGATTCCTGCCTCTCTGGATGTGGATGGTTTAAAGGGGTTGGAACAACGGCTGAATTCCGGAGCAAACGTGATCACATCAATCATTCCCCCTGCGGTGGGTATGGCCGGAGTATCTCAAAGTACTCTGGATATCGATGATGGAAACCGGTCCATTGAGAAGGTGCTTCCTGTTCTGAAGGCCAACAGGCTGGAAGCTGCAACAAATGGAAACTATCAAGCCTGGGTGAACTTTCGTAAAGCCCACATCAACCACGCAACTGGAGTTGGAAATATTAAAGAGGTGGGGATCAAATGTCCCAAGCGGCCCTTAGAGAAAAGAAAAGGTATTATCGCAAAAATGCAGACTTCTGTAATTTAGTAGAAAAAATTAAACTATGGCCTTCCCGTAGTGGTAAATTGCATGGAATCAAGTCATTGACTCGGAGAGGGAATAGGGCAGAGATTGTAACTCACTGTAACCGACGTTTTATTATCTACAATTCGAGGCATAGTCGGGCAGCCCGCTGGCTGAGGAATAAATGGTTTATAAGTGCTTGCCCGATATGTAAGGTTCCGGAATGGAAGCTCCTAAAGTATTCATCGACGGTGATGAATCAACATTATGGGGCACATCTATAATTTAATGATGGGAAATGGAGTGTGGAGAAAAAGGCTTGTGGTCTGAATTCGCCTCAGAAACCCCAACTTGGGGTGATCATCGAGGACTTAATGCCCTTTTGGTAAAAATAGCCAACAGGGATGGCTTAGGAGATATCCAAGCTGCGATCCACAGCTTGGAGTCTTGTAAATGGGGTTTGCTGTATGGAAGGATACGCGGATTTGGAACTTAGGGATGGAGACACGGTTGTCCTAACTACACCGATGTTGGTAGGGGGCTAATAACTACACCAAGGATTTTAAACGCTACTGGATGTAGTTTAAGAAGAAAAAACTGAGAGAGTTATATCGAACTCTCTCAGTTTTTTTGACTTGACAGGGCACGTTGAAGACAGGCAATACGTATGCATTAGTGAGACTTTGATTATACATTTCTTCATGGTAATATATAGAAAAGACAAAAAAGGAGCGGAGTGTGTTATGTCATTACCGAATGTACTTAAAAAGCATACCTACGCTGATTATTTAACTTGGCCAGAACACGAGCGTTGGGAGCTTATCAATGGTTTGCCTTATAATATGACCCCAGCTCCTTCTACTGAGCACCAAAGAATTTCTCGTGAACTGGTTCTGCAATTTGCCCGATATTTGACAGATAAACCATGCGAAGTTTTCTATTCTCCTTTTGATGTCAGGTTGCCGCTAGCTCAAGAAAAAGATGAGGAAATTGAAACAGTGGTGCAACCCGATTTAGCGATTATTTGTGATCGGAGTAAATTGGACAAAAGAGGGTGCAAGGGTGCGCCCGATTTGATAATAGAAATAATATCCCCTGCAACTGCTAAAAAGGATATGCAGGAAAAATTTTTATTGTATGAACGTAGCGGTGTAAAAGAATACTGGCTGGTATTTCCCTTGGATAGTGTTATCGATGTATATGCGCTTAATGAGGATAACAAATATGAACGAACCGGACTTTATCAATATCCTGATAAAATCAAGGTTGGAATATTTGCTGACTTGTACCTTGATTTAGGTCTGGTGTTTTTGAAGGATTAGTAGGAGTTCATTTGTGGTAATGAATACCCAAATGAGCCTAAGTAAAATTTAAAATGGAATAACAATCAGGAGACTTTTGAGTTAAACGCTTCGGAAAATTGAGGAGCCAAGACCTTAAGATACGAGTATTTGCACGCTGTCAAAGGAGAGATTTATAGTATGAAATATTCAGAGGCAAACTTAGGAAGGATTTTTATTCTGAGACTAGAACACGGGGATATAATACCAGATACCATTGAGAACTTTGCCATAACATACCAAATTAACTCTGCAATTGTGCACTTTCTTGGCGGTGCGGACACTAATAGCAAAGTTGTGGTAGGGCCTGAAGATGGTACAGCCAGGAAACCAATCCCCATGGTTACAGAATTGTTGGGTACAAGCGAGGCTGTAGGAATTGGAACTATATTTACCAACGAACAAAAGGTTCCAAAACTGCACTTACACTCCGCTTTTGGGCGTAATAGAGACACTGTTACAGGATGTACAAGAGAAGGGGTCAAGATCTGGCATATTGGCGAGGTGATTATTTTTGAATTAGCTAATTCTACAGCACAGAGAAAAGTAGATCCGGAAACTGGTTTTGAACTATTGGAGTTGTAACACTTACAGACATGACCAGAGGGACAGGCTTAACTATATAATGTGGCATCATGGGGCTGACAGGATTGTTAGCCTTTTATTGTTAGTCGAATCATAACCACCACGCTTTTAAGATTGCGGAGGCCATAGAGGTCCGCGACTGATTCCTTGCGCTCATTTCATCTCAGCGGACTCAGGAACTCCTTCCATACTGCTCGACAATGAAATCCATAAAGTACCGGCTGGCGATAGGCAATACCTTCTTGTTTTTAAAGGCC
The DNA here is from genome assembly GCA_003513495.1 of Desulfosporosinus sp. Classification (GTDB taxonomy): domain Bacteria; phylum Bacillota; class Desulfitobacteriia; order Desulfitobacteriales; family Desulfitobacteriaceae; genus Desulfosporosinus. The sequence continues at coordinate 28,999 of DOPM01000019.1, read as the reverse complement.
AGGGAGATGGTGCGGACGATGGGCGGAGACAGCTCTAAGGTTGCGATATGATAAGGGGACCTGCTGATAATTAACTTTGGCAGAATAGATATTCCTAAACCGCTTTCAATCATGGACATAATCGTATAGTCGTCATGAACACGGTATTGGATGTTGGGATGAAGATTTTCCCGTTTGAAAAACTCCAAGGGCACGCTTAATTGACCTTCATCCAAGAGGATAAAGGCTTCATTGACCAGATCCCGGAGTGATAGTTTCTTTTTGCGCGTTAAGGGGTGGTTTTTGGGAACGACCGCCAGCATTTCGTCTTGTTGGAGGGGGATTGTCATTAGTTCGGATACAGCTTGAGCGTCGGGATTGACAAAGCCGAAATCCACGCTTCCTTCTTTAATCAACTGGGCAATGCTGGTGTACTCCCCCTGGTGAAGCTCAAAGCATACCGAAGGGTACCTGGCTTTAAAATCCCTGATCAAATCAGGCAGCCAATTGCTTGAAATGCTGGAGAAGGTGCCGATGCGAATAATCCCTTTTTGCAGTCCTTGCATTTCCCGGTGTTTTTCCTCAAGCTCTCGGAGGGAATTATGTACCCCTTTAATGTAGGGTAGGAATTCCTCTGCATCAGGCGTTAGAGCGATCCCTTTGCGCGAACGCAAAAAGAGTATGGTGGAGAGTTCCTCCTCTAGGGCGCGGACCATCTGGCTGATAGCGGATTGGGTGTAACCGAGTTCCTCAGCGGCTTTGGTAAAACTTCCTGTCTCGATGATTTTCATAAAAGCTTGATAGCGGTTCATGGCTTACCTCATATACATTAGAATAACTTATATATTCATTATGGAAATTCGTTTTACTTATGTCAAGAGGGGAGAGTATGATGAAGCAAATATAATGATAGATCAGAGGTAAGTTTCAATGAGCAACAAGATTATCCCCTGGAAAAACGGGATCAAAGACGGTATCCCCATCGCTCTCGGCTACTTCGCGGTTTCTTTTACCTTTGGCATTGTGGCGAAGAAGGCCGGTCTGACGCCCTTTCAGGCCGTCTTCATGTCCGGAGCCAACCTGACATCAGCCGGACAATTCGGTGCACTGGCTTTAATCGGGACTTCCGCAACTTATCTGGAAATGGCCCTGACTCAACTGGTTATTAATTTAAGATACTGTCTCATGTCCTGCTCATTATCGCAAAAATTAGAGGTAGGAACAGGCTGGCCTCATCGCTTTCTGGTGGCCTTCGGCGTTACGGATGAAATATTCGGGGTATCCGTTTGCAAAGAAGGTAAACTGAACCCTTTCTACAATTACGGTCTGATGAGTGTTAGTATATCGGGCTGGATGCTGGGCACCTTTTGCGGTGTTGTTTCAGGGGAGATTTTGCCCGCAAGGATCATCAGCGCCTTAAGTGTTGCCCTATATGGGATGTTTATCGCTGTGATTATCCCGCCGGCAAAAGGAAACAAACTATTGACGGGAATCATTATCTCATCCATGCTGCTGAGTTTGCTGTTTGCCCAACTACCCATCCTTAGTCAAATCTCCCAGGGATTTAAAATCATTATCTTAACGGTAGCGATAGCAGGAATTGCTGCTCTTCTGTTTCCGGTGAAGGAGGCTGCCCATGAGGGGTAATATCTATCTCTATATTCTGGTTATGGCGGGCGTTACATATTTGATCAGACTGATTCCCTTGATTTTCATGCGTAAGGAAATCAGGAATGTTTATCTTAAATCCTTTCTATATTATGTTCCCTATGTGACCCTGGCGGTGATGACCTTTCCCGCGATCTTAAGCGCGACGGCAAACCTATGGTCCGCCCTGGCAGGATTTGGCACGGCCTTAATCCTGGCCTATCGCGGTGGTAGTCTGTTCAAGGTATCTATTATTGCCTGTTTAGCGGTCTATATTTTTGAGTTGATGGTATGGGGCTGACAGGAATGTTAGCATTATATTATTATTTGTGTAAGGAAGGGAGTCATCAAGAACAGTATGGGTAGGGAGGACTTGAAGCTCAGAAAAATGAATAACCAGGATATACCGCTGGTTAAGATATGGCTGAACAAAGAGCATGTTCGAAAATGGTTTGGTGATCCTAGGGAATGGCTTAACGAAATTTATAATCGCGAAAGCCAATATGATTGGATAAACCATTACATTATTGAATATGAAGATAAGCCGATGGGATTTTGCCAGTATTACGACTGTAGTAAAACTGGTGAGGGGTACGGATGGGACAATGAGTCGGAAGGCACATTCGGCATTGATTATCTTATCGGCGATGAAGAGTTTTTAGGCAAAGGAATTGGAAAGCAGATCGTTAACAAACTAACTCAAATGGTTATTGAGAATGAAAAACCTGCTCAAATCATTGCAGACCCCCTTGAAGGTAACAGTGTTTCAAGGAAAGTACTAGAGTATAATAATTATATTTGGGATGATTTAAAAGGGCTTTATAAATTTATAGTTTAATGAGTTCTAGTTATTATAAGGAGCATTATGTTTAACGATTTTATTAAACATTATAATACTATTAGAGATATTCTCAGAGATTGTTTTTTGTACGGATGCTTTTCGATTGACGATCTTGAAACTAAAAGGAATATTAGCCCCAGAAAAGTGAGCTATGAAATACGGCGTATTCAACAGTATGTTGAAAAGAAGTATGTAAAAGTAGATATGGATGGGCGGTATAAACTCATTAGCCTTACTTACGATTTCTTAAGACATCCAGACAATTTTCTGGTGAATACATTCCTGACAAAAAGTTTTACCAGGACTGACCTTTACTTGTATTTTCTGATTCTATTGTACCTTCAGTCAAAAAATACTCCTTGTTCAGTAAATACTATCGTCGATGAACTAATTGAGAATGGAAATTTAAACTTCGAAAATATCAGCGTAAAGACCATCGAAAGAAAACTTAATGAAATGTCTAAAGGAATTGGCATACTTTCTTGTAATACGGAGAAAAGGACAAAACAGTACTATATAGCACCGGATATATTAGATCTCCTTAGCTGCGACCAGTTACTAGAGCTGCTTAGAGCCATTGATCTTTATAAAAATATTCTTTTTCCAACAACTATCGGTTATTTCTGCACCCAAACACTTCAGGACTATTTGAAGTATGAAAGAAATCACAGCGTCACTGTTAACTTATTTAATTACAAGTATGTTCACTTTCATCCTGTAATTGAGGAACAGATCCTATGGGAGATTCTGAAGGCAATCCATCAACAACGAAAGATTAAACTCTACTATCATACTGCAAAAAGACCCGATAAGAACTCATATAAAGTTCTAACTCCTTACAAACTACGATATGATGTACGTCATGGCAGATTTTATCTAATATCCTTCAATAATTATGGTAAGTGCATTATTTCAAGGCTGGATAGGATCGAGAGTATTGAACTGCAAAAGGAATCCTTCAGCAGAGAAGATTATAAAAAAAATTACAAAGAGCGTATGAAATACACTTGGTCAAGTGTAGCTTTGGCAGATGGAAAGGAACCGGAAAACATTAAAATAGAACTGTTGATTGATGAAGTCTCGGAAGGATATTTGATTGAAAAGATAAAAAACGAGGCGCCCGGTGGGAAAATGGAGAAAATTGAGGAAGGTCGCTATCATTATTCCCTGAAGGTCAGTGACAGTGGTGAGATGATTCCCTGGCTTAGAAGCTATGCCGGAAACATCCGTGTCTTAAAAAGTGCTGAGCTTGCCGAAAAACTTGCAGCAGACTGGAAGGAGATTCTTTTGTCCTATGGAGTTGTTTGATGAAGTAAAGAACAGATATTTTCATCTGCTATTTATAATTATTAACGAATGCGTCTTCGGGAAAACCAAAGATGAGATTTTAATGATTATTGATGAGGGAGAATTTGATCAAAAAGTTATCGGAAAAAATCAACACACTTTTGCTGATCTCGTATTGAATAGTGGTGATGATAACCATAATTTCAACCTTTTAAAGCAAGAGAATGATCTGTTTTTTCCGTGCATTAGAGATACTGGGAAAAACCCCTTACCGATTCGTTTTACAAACCTGGAAAAAGCATGGCTAAAAGCGCTGCTTAGCCAACCGGGAATAGAAATGATTTTAAGTGACGAGACTTTGGCCCAACTTCAAACCATTCTGCGTGACATTGATACACCGATTAAAGAAGACTATCTGGAAATGACAAATATCATTCAGCTGCCTGAGATTTCTAACCCGGAGATTTACGAAACTAATTTTCGATTGCTCTTAGAAGCGTTGATTCAAGATAAACCTATTCGCTATGATAACAAAGATAGAAAAGGGAATGTTCATAAGAATAAACTGGCCATGCCGGTTAGCCTTGAATATTCAATAAGAGACGGTAGATTTCGCATATCTATGTTTTCGCTAGATGATAACAGGCCGATTATGGCCAACCTTTTTACGCTGTCAAACCTAAGGATCGTCAACGAAAAGGTCCCTATAGATAGAGAAGCCGCAAGGGCATTACTTTTTGAAAAATACTCCCAAGAACCCATTGTCATAGAAGTGACGGACAAAAAGGGAGCGATGGAAAGAAGTTTCATGTGCTTTTCCGGTATGGAGAGATCAGCAAAACATTTAGGAAATAATAAATACGAGTTACAACTTCATTACTACCTATTTGAAGAAGAAAATTTAATACGGAATATTATTTCGTTAGGACCCTATGTCAAGGTAACATCCCCTCAAAGAATCGCTGATGAAATAGTAAGCCGAGTAAAAAAATCATTAGAGTTTGCAACAAGATAAATGTTGCAAACTTTTTGTCTTTTGACCGGCAAATTATCCCGGTATACTAAAAATGTTCCTAATTCCTTTACATAGATTTCTGTATAATCTTACGGTGCCTGACTTTTAAGATTTAGGTATGCCGGTATCGGAATGTGGAGCTCAAGAACCGAGGAACGGAGGTTCGATACCTCCATTACCATAAAGGTAATTAGCTCAGTGGCAGAGCCTTCGGCAAGAAGGGGTTCGAATCCCCATCAGATTTAAGGATCTGAAGCTATGGTTAGCTCTCAATGGTCACCTGAAGATTGGATCTTTGGAGAGAATCCCACGTTTAGGCAGTACATCTGAAAGGACATGGAGACTTAAGCCATGAAGTGCGCGGATACCGGATAAAGAAAACCTAAACTAGTCTGAAGTCGTTCACGCCAAGGCTAAGTCTGAGGCATTAACAATTCTTCATGACCAAAGTAGGTAACTCTGTCCTAAAGCAGTACTCCGCTAAGGTTCCGAAGGGGTTCTCGAAAAAGATTCAGCAAAAATTGTTAGAAAAGGATGGATTAAAATGAAGGTAAGCATCAAGAATGATGAAAGAGGTTTATTATTCAAAGACGGTAACTATACAAAATGCTTAAAACCTGGGAAACATTACTTTAATCCATTGCTTAAATATCAGGTCGTGACATCAGATGTTAACCAAACGTTTGAGACGAACGGTAAAAATATCAATCTGTTTCTTGGAGATCATGAACTTTTGCAGGAACTCACAGTTGTTGATATCCAGGACTATGAGATTGCTATCCATTTTGAAGATAAGAAGCTTGTTGAGGTGCTAAAGCCAGGAAAGTATGCCTTCTGGAACGTCATGAAAAACCATGAGTTTATCATGATAGACATACGCAATCCCCAAGTCCAATCGGATATAGACCCTTCAGTCTATAGTAACCCGAAGCTGGCCGGTTTTTTGAATTATTCTGAAGTTGCAAACTATGAAAAAGGAATTCTCTATTACGACAATCAAATTCAAAGGATATTGGAACCCGGCAGATATTACTTCTGGAAGAGTCCGGTACATATTGCCGTGAAAAATGTTGATCTAAGACAGCAGCAGATGGATATGACGGGTCAAGAAATTATGACGGAAGACAAGATCACCTTAAGATTGAACTTTGTCTGTCAGTACAAAATTATCGATCCACTAAAAGTCATTGAAGTAAAGTCCTTTGAGGAACAGCTTTATATCATTTTGCAGCTCATCTTAAGAGAATATATAGGATCCTTAAAGTTAGACGATCTTCTTTTGAAAAAGCAAGAAGTTGGAAACTACATCCTTGAAAAATTCCAAGAGAAAAGCTCCGGTTTTGGTGTGGAGTTTATGTTTGTTGGGGTGAAAGATATTATTCTGCCTGGGGAAATTAAAGAAATTCTCAATACCGTGTTGATTGCGGAAAAGAAGGCGCAAGCCAACGTCATCACTCGGCGAGAGGAAGTTGCTTCAACCAGAAGCCTGTTAAATACGGCAAAGCTGATGGAGGAAAACCAGACTCTTTATCGGTTAAAGGAACTGGAGTTCTTAGAAAAAATCTGTGATAAGATCGGAAATATATCCCTTACAGGTGGAGGCAGCTTGCTTGAACAGCTGAACAATTTGCTCTCGGCTAAGCAATGAATTAATGTGAGGGCTCGTTAAAAATCTCTCCGAAGAACCAATGGCTAGTAGGAGAGATTTCCTTCCTTCGGAAGGGAATCAAGGAGGTTCAAGAAATGTGGATGCAAATTAGCTCAGGAAAAGGTCCGGATGAATGTGAATTAGCAGTAGGTCTTTTCCTGAAAACAATATTGAAGGAAAACCAAACTACAAGAGTCATTGATACAGTACCCGGACACTATAACGGTACCTTTAAATCTGTTCTTCTATCCATCGATCCGCAGGAATCCAGGGGTGATACTGGCTATACGAAAGGTACAATCCTCTGGATTTGTCCAAGCCCATACAGACCTAACCATCGAAGAAAGAATTGGTTTATTAACATTGAAGTATATCAGTCAGCTGAGAGGTTTAACTTTACAGAAAAAGATGTAAAGATTGTCGCCATGAGAAGTTCCGGGCCGGGTGGCCAAAATGTAAATAAAGTAGAAACGGCTGTCAGAGCGGTTCACGTACCTACTGGGTTAACGGTTACAGCCGGTGAGGAACGATCACAGTACATGAATAAAAAGCTGGCACTTGCCCGGTTGGCAAACCTTATAGAGGCGAAGAACGAAGATAATGACAGTAGCCATAAAGAATCTATGTGGAAGCAGCACAACCTGCTTACCAGAGGAAACCCAATGAGAGTTTATGAAGGCAAGGAGTTTAAGCTAACACAAATCCTGGATAATTGATGAAGCTAGGTGCGACCAGATTATTTAATATTAGAAATGGAACGGTGGATAAAAATGTTACAAATAGAAGGGAAATATAATATAGCAAAGGTGTATACGGATACTCTGGAAGAAGGGGCTGCTTTACAGATTGAAACCCTTTGTAATCAGGAGTTTGTAAAAGAAAGCAAAATTAGGGTCATGCCTGATGTGCATGCCGGAGCCGGTTGCACAATTGGAACCACGATGACCATTACGAATAAAGTAGTCCCTAACTTAGTAGGGGTAGATATCGGTTGCGGTATGGAAACTATCTCAATCAGCAACAAACGGTTGGAACTGCAAAAGCTGGATAAGTTGATTTATGAGAACATACCCTCAGGTTTTGAGGTGCGGAAGACACCCCACCGGTATAACGAACAAATTGATTTAACAAGCCTTCGTTGTCTTAAAGCAGTGCAACTGGGCAGAGCAGAAAAGAGTATTGGGACCTTGGGTAGCGGCAATCTTTTATTGAGGTTAATAAGGATGAGGCGGGCAGCTTATATGTTGTAGTACATTCAGGGAGCCGTCACTTAGGACTTCAGGTAGCAAAATATTATCAAGACGCTGGGTATAAGCAGTTAAACCATAACGACAAATCAGATATGGAGGCACTAGTTGCTCGTTTAAAGTCTGAAGGCCGTGATAAGGAAATCCAGAAGGCCTTAAAGGAATTTAAAAATCAGGTGCTGACGGAAATTCCCTTTCCTCTTGCTTATGTAACCGGCAGCCTGTTTGAGGACTATATTCATGATATGAAAATCGTCCAGCAGTTTGCAGTGCTCAACCGTAAAGCTATGATTGCTGAGATCGTGAAAGGAATGAAATTAGACGTAGTGGAGCAGTTCACTACCACTCATAATTACATTGACACCGACACGATGATCTTACGGAAAGGCGCCGTGTCCGCAAAGAAAGGGGAAAAACTTTTAATTCCCATTAATATGAGAGATGGCAGCCTCATCTGTGTTGGCAAAGGCAATGAGGACTGGAACTGTTCTGCTCCTCATGGTGCAGGAAGGCTCATGAGCAGGACCAAGGCCAAACAATGTTTTACCCTTTCGGACTTTAAAAAACAGATGAAGGAAGTCTATACGACTTCTGTCAACAAAGAAACCTTGGATGAGTGTCCAATGGCTTATAAGACTATGGATGACATCGTAAAGCATGTTGGCCCGACAGCAGATATTGTGAAAGTAATTCAGCCGATCTATAACTTCAAGGCGGGAGAATAAATAATAACTTTTCTACTGGGCTACTTTACCTAATATTTATTTGATAGTGAAATTAAAAGGGGATAAAGCCTAGAATCCTTGCACTACAAGGTTTCTAGGCTTTTGGTTAAGTATTCCAATATTACATAATAAATAAACATTAAACAAGACAAAGAACAAAGCACCGATATACGGTGCTGTAGCATTAATTATGCCGTTCGATAGGGCATAAAGGCATCAGGTCGGTGGAGGTAGTGTATATGAATACTGTTAGTTTGGTACTTTAGAATAAAACTTCCTCATCAGATCTGTAGGTCTCGCGGTAACAGAAAATTGGGCAACTATGACATTCGTTCACAGTTATCGTAAAAGAATGGTTACAAACGCATACTTTACCGCAAACTTGCTTTATTAGAATGTTGATTTCATGAACCCCCCAATTTCCATAATAGCTCTTAAAACCGTCATCAGTCTTAATGCTCAAAATTTCATACCTTAAGTTTGTTAAGTAAGGAAAAAAATTCGTTGGCTGATAGAAGCCTTGCTTTATCCCAATATCGGCTAAAGATTCTACTTTTTCGCAAACTCTTAAAATGCTAGTTATATAATCATTGTGGAATTGATTCATTAAATCCCTCACTTCTTTTATTGGGGTTTTGACTAATTATAATACTTCGATTTTTCATAGGAAAATAAGAATATTTTATGATATAAAACCGTGTTTCGATATGTAAAACTAGTCGAAGGAGGTGTTAATGGCGTTGCAGCTATATTTAATTTCACAGCCTTAGGAGGAAACGAAAGAAAGATTGTCGAAGGTGTAAGTTACATATGACAAGCTTTGTTCAATTAAGGGGTGGGCTTATTGGTTGACCTAGCTTGGACAAGATTCGGAAATTGTAACCTTAAATAATTTAAATAGGTCGGAGAATTGTTGGATGCTGAATTATATTAGAGGGAATGAATCTGTAATAATCGTTCTGCACGAGATATATGGAATTAACCCGCATATAAAATGGGTTTGCGAACATTATTTAGAAGCAGGATACGATGTTTTATGTCCAAATTTTATCAAGTCGGAAATTGGATATTTCGATTACAATAGAGAAGAAGAAGCTTATCAGTATTTCGTAAATCATGTTGGTTTTCCACATATGGTTGATGAAATTGGAAAGATACTCATTAAATTAAGAGCAGCCTACAATAATATTGTTCTTTTAGGATTTAGTGTTGGGGCAACCGCAGCATGGATATGCAGCGAAAAAGGAAATACGGCAGATGAAGTTATTTGCTATTATGGTTCTCGAATAAGAGATTATCAAAATATAACTCCCAGATGCTCAACACTACTTATTTTCGCAAAAGAGGAAAAGTCTTTTAATGTTTCAAAATTGACAAACGTTCTTGAAGAGAAGAAGTCCGTCAATGTCAGTGTGTTAGACGGAAAACATGGTTTTAGTGATCCGTTTTCGAAAAACTTTAATGAGCAATCGCAAAGAAGAGCCCAGAAATTAGTAGATGAATTTCTGATTAGAGGAAGGGGGGCACAGGGGGGGCACAGGGGGACGGTTCTCTTGTGTCAAATTAGAATCCGTGGGAGAGAAGGGGCGTGAAGGGAATACCCATAAGTCTGCGAAAATATGCAGGATCACTGGCTTTCCATTTCACATTGTCCGAAAGGCTTAGACATTGACACAGAAGAACCGTCCCCTTGTGTCACCGAGCAGGAAAGTATAGGACTTAGAGCCTAGTAGCTTATCTTGGCAAACTATAAATTTGCCATTCCAAAAAAATCACTCCAAAATAATGTGAAAAATAGAATAAAAATAAATACCAATTGACTAATTGTTAATTTGTAGTCATTTCGATTTTCTGCATATTTGTACTCTATGATAGCTCTAGCTACCTCAGTCGCAGGGACCAATCCCATCATTAAAAACCATGGTTCAAAAAACCAAATCCAATCCATAGGGTCTCTAGATATATTAACAAAATGCCCGATTAGCAGGACGACTAAAAATATAATCCTGATCATCCAATCAATTTTTTTGTGTTTCTCATTAACATAGTGAGATGAAAAAAGATTCTTCTTCTCAACGTTTAGTAGTTTTCTCATGACCGCATTGAATGAAACTAGCGATAATAATACAATGGTTATCAGGAGGAATAACTCCTGCCAAAACTTCGGTCCAAGACCGTACATAAATTTCACCTCCAGACAGGTATCCAACATCCACAATCAATTGTATCATACATTTCCATAACTGGTATTAAATTGCCTCCACAGGTAAGTTAGGGTACAATACAACGGAGCGCCAAGACCCTATCAGGTCCAGAATTGCGGAACTAGAAGCTGAACTTAGAGCCAAGGCAACGAGGCTATCTTCTACCAACCATTTAATTCTCATATCAGATTTAGTACAATACGAACTTATTTGGTAATTTGCGTGAAACCACTAGGATATTGTTTTTTGTAAGTAGGGGGATTTATGATTATAGGTAACAAATCGGAATTTGCAATTGAATACGAATTAGCTGCAGATTACGGTGGTGTATGGATGTTTGGAATGATTTGTTATTATATTAAAGGCAAGCAAATAGGTGATTATGAATTAGGCACTTCATTGAGGGATGTAATGTTCCATATACACAAAAAGATTCGTGATAATGGAAAACGAATACATGAGGAACTGTTTCACTTGAGTAAGTTCGATTTATTTAACAGATTAAATGAAGTTCTATACGGGTACAAAGATTCCGAGTACGAAGAGGTCGGACTTAAGGAAATGTGGGCTCGCTTCGATATAGTTCCGCGTGTCGACATTTTTGATGAAAGTAAAGTCTTTTTGGTAGAGGATAAGAATCAGTCACGAATTGTCTTTAAAGAAGGTCTTAGCCAAGGACTTAGAGGAATCCATGAGGCTTATATCACCAAAGGAGCATTCGATAGAGTAATTTTTGAAACTTACAAGCAACTTGATAATATATATGATTTAGAACTTATGAAACAACCATAAAATGTTGATTGCAAGATATCTTGTCTGTGGCTTAAACAAACAGTGAATTCTCAAAATCCAAGATGATCCAGCCACAGCCGGGACAAATACGTATAAACATGATGAACGTTAGGAGTGAAAGAATGCTTACATTATATTGTTTTCCTCAGTGAACGACTTGTCGTAAAGCAGAAGCGGGTCTTCTGCAAGAAAATGTTAAGTTTGAGTACCGTAACATTGTTAAAAAACCTCTCTCAGTTGATGAGTTAGTAGAATTAGCGAAACTAGGGGGAATTTCCGTTTCGGGTTTGCTTAACAAGAAAAGTAAAACTTACAAGGATCTTGGGAAGGAACTCGAGGAATCAAACGAATTGGCCGTTGCCAGCTTTCTTTCCATCAATCCAAAAGCAATGATCAGACCTTTGATTACAGGGAACAATGAGCTGGTTATTGGTTTCAAAGCAAAATGATTAGGGGCGAAAGTTAAATGTGTGGCCGCTATTCCTTCTCCAAATATAAATCCAATGACAATGACATTATAAAACGTTTTAGTCCAGTCCAGCTTGAATTTGAGTTTGGGCCACGCTATAATATTGCTCCATCTCAACAAGTTCCTGTGGTGATCCATAAAGATGGAGGCAACCATCTACTAGGGCTTCGGTGGGGGCTAATACCCTATTGGGCTAAAGATGAACACCTTGGAAACAAATTGATCAACGCTCGTGCTGAGACATTGGAGGAAAAGCCGAGTTTTCGCAGGTCTTTTGAGCAAAAGCGTTGTCTAGTCTTGGCAGACGGTTTCTACGAGTGGAGAAAAGAAGGTCGTATCAAGAAACCCTTCAGAATCACCCTAAAAGATGGCGAACCATTTGCTTTTGCTGGTCTATGGGACTCGTGGTTATCACCTACAGGTCAAACCATAAACACATGTACGATCATTACAACTACGCCGAATGAATTGATGGAGCCAATACACAACCGAATGCCTGTGATACTGCAAAAGGACACAGAGCCACTTTGGCTGAGGGTGGATATCCCACGCCGTGAAGTCAAAGGCCTGCTTACCCCTTTTCCAGCTGAAAGAATGGTTGCATACGAGGTATCGTCGCTGGTAAACTCTCCGCGCAATGATGTACCTGAATGTGTTCTTCCGGTTAGCAGTCTATTTTAGGGACATAATACAATAGTAATAGATTCGTAAACTCGAAGAGAGGTGTCAACCGAATACCACGGTTTCAGTAAAGACAATTAATCAGCACTGTCGCCATGCCGGTCCCAAAATCGAATGCGTATTCATTAAGTAGAACAATGCAGCGGCCTGGCTCACGCTGAGGACATAAACAATCCGAGGACCTTCGATGTAGAGGAGTTCAGAAACTGTTTTGCTATTGGAGCGGTTGACTTGTCTAAAACGGGAGACCTATCCAGCGCGAGAGCCTTACTAATGAAACCGGGCTCCAGTAAAAAATACATGCTCCAGAAGTACTTTATTCCCCAAACTAAGCTGAAGGTTTTCCTGAAAAAGAGAAACGTTAAATACTTGTAATATCTAAACATACTTTTGGTACATCAGTCCGGCAATTTTTAGCAGGAAAATAGCCACGACTTGGTGTTAGCAAAATCGCGGCTATTTCTCTGTATTAGGAATAGCTCTCTATTATTTTCTACTTCGCTTCATAAGAATGTATACTCTTTTTAATAACTATGGTTGATATTTATTCTCTTGCCTTGCTATTGCTTCTTTCTTTTCAATGAAGTTATTCAACTTATAATACCCCCATGTAGCTACTGAAAACCAAACAATAAAAGCAATCAAGGGAACGAAAAATCTGTCATAACAATAAAAGACCCCCAAACTTATAACAAGGTTTGTGTATAGTATGCTAAAAAATATGGCTATTACCATATAAATGTAGTTCAAAGGTTTGTGTTTTGGTAAGAAATAATAATATAAAATAAAGAAAATTCCCCACGATACAGGTGAAAATATTTGTATACCTTTATATCCAAGTGGGCCGTGGTCATACCATACATATAAGCCGGTAAATTTTCCAAACATATGTAGTATAAATTCAGCAGCACCACCGAAGATAATTCCGTGAATTGATAAACGATAAATATCCTTTCTTGGTACAGCAACTGCTAAAATTACTGCAAATACTGCTACATATAAAGGATAAATAAGATACTTAGGCATAAATGTTAGAAACCACCATTCTCTATTATTTTTTTTAATAGTATTAGAATGTACAAATTCTTATATAAAGATTACACAGTTTAATAAAAAATTGTGAAGTAGCGAAAACATTAGAAAACTCCGAGCGTTATTGGATGATAAGACGTCTTCCTATAGCATTTGAACCTTTTGGAAACATCATGTTCAATTAGCAAAATGACTGCTGTTTTGCTATTTAGCCATATTCGATAAATGTAAGGGTAATGTATCCGTGGCCTTTGCCGAGTTCATAAAAAACATATTTATCTCTAAGCCTGACAGGCGTCAACTCAAGTACGCTTAATTATTAGATGGAGGCTATTACATCTTTAGTCAATTCGGTCAAAACATCTATGCCTCCGACGTCGTCCGAACGTGCATCGATGATATCGCCACGAATGTTCAAATCTGATGCCCGCCACGTCCGAACCGAAAAAAATTGCACCCCCTTTTTCAATTTTGCACCCCCCTAAAAGCAAATGCACCCCCTTTGAAAAAAGAGTGGGTGCATCGTTAATTTGTATCAAAGATTGAGTCATTAGACAGTAGAGGCGAGGGGACTCGAACCCTTCGTGTTCGAACACTATATGTTGTGATTTCTGTGGAAATGGATATGTTTCCGTGGACTTAGGGGGTAGAGTGGGGAGACATGTTTTTGTATGATCATTTAAACTTATCTTCCAATTTAATTAATGAGCGTCGAAATGAGTGTAGATAAAGCATCGTTTGAAGCGGTGCTTTTTTCATTTTGAGCCCTTTCGTTGAAAGAAGCACCCCTTTGGTTTTAGAAACAGTTTAGTAACGCTGATAAAAATGTATAAAGAAAAGTCGAATTTCAAATAATAATTAAGTATATTACAAAACAAACATAAGGAGTGAAAAGGATAATGCCACAGGGTGCGACAGAAACAAAAACCTTAAAGGTGACAGACGTAGCCCCTTCCTTCACACTTAAAGCGCATGGAGAACGCACTATTTCTCTAAGTGATTTCAAGGGAAAGAAAAATGTTTTCTTAGCTTTCTATCCTCTTAATTGGACTCCAGTCTGAAGTTCCCAATTGCCTTCCTACGAGAAAGAACTATCTCGTTTCGAAGCGCTCAATACCCAAGTTTTGGGTATAAGTGTAGACAGTATCCCTAGCCATGAGGCCTGGCAGAAATCCATAGGTGGCATAAGCTATCCATTATGTTCAGATTTCTATCCCCATGGAGAAGTAGCAAAGAATTATGGAGTATTTCGTGAGGGAGATCCTATTCCTGGTATTGCAGAAAGGGCTTTATTCATCATCGACAAAGAGGGTAAGATACAATTTATTGATGTTCACCCAATCGAGAGCCAACCAGATAATGAGGAGATTTTTCAAATACTTGCAACTCTGAATTAAAATGGGATAATTGAACTTTATTGATAAAGGGAGTGTTGCAAAACTACTTATGAAGTAGTTTGCGACACTCCCTTTAAACCTGGACTGGACAGCGGGATGTTAGACGGCTAATCCGGTCTTAAATGCCTTCACATTGGCCTCAAGGACCTTTTCCGGGATAAGGTCCTTCATCACTTGAACCCAATCGAGCTGTTCTAGGCCTAGAGCCTTGACCAGCACACCTAGGAGTACAATATTGTGGGTTCGGATATTGCCCAGTTGCTCTGCGAGTTTCACAGCCTGTAGAACTATGGTCCGCTCAACCGCCTGGGTTAGGCTCTCGAGAATCTCCTGGGGATAGTCCTCCGTTCCGGGGGTCACATGGGGACGGTTCTCTTGTGTCAAATTAAAATGCATTGGGGAGAAGGGGCATGAATGAATGCCCAGAAAGCCAAGAAAGAAGAGTGAAACAGGAATCTACCATGTTATAGTATGGGGAATCGGCCAGCAGGATATTTTTCACGAAGAAGATGATTTTCAGAGATACCTTGATACCACAAAAAAGTGGATTAAGTCTGCGACAAATATGTAGGATCACGGGCTTTCCAATCCACATTGTCGAAAGACTTAGACATTGACACGGAAGAACCGTCCCCTTGTGTCCCCCTTGTGTCCCCCCCGCGTCCCCTTGTGTCCCCCCCGGAAGAACCGTCCCCTTGTGTCCCCCAAAAGTTCAGACCTATCGTTAAACAATCAATATCCAATGCTGTGTTAGATAGGGTAAGTGATGGTCTTTATCGTCAGGAATTTATTACCAATGTTGAGCCTAATGTTGCTGTTGAAAACAAAAAAGATGACAAGGGTGACTCTGGAGAGATATTCTAAAGGTTTTATCATTGAAGCAGCTCCTAAAAGAGTAGGAGAATCAAGGGTTCTTATTAATTCTGTAGAGGATATAAAAGCGTTAGGCAATTTGATTCACTTATTGCTATGATAAAATGTGTTCTTTTTGGTATAGGATAAGAATCAGTCACGAATTGTCTTTAAAGAATGTCTTAGCCAAGGACTTAGAGGAATCCATGAGGCTTATATCAACAAAGGAGCATTCGATAGAGTAATTTTTGAAACTTACAAACAACTTGACAATATATATGATTTATAACTTATGAAACAATCGTAATTGGTGATTACAAGATATCTTGTCCGTGGCTTAAACAAACAGTGAATTCACAAAGCCCAAGATGATCCAGCCACAACTGGAACAAATATGTATAGACATGATGAACGTAGGGGTGAAAGAATGCTTACATTATATTGTTTTCCTCAGTGAACGACTTGTCGTAAAGCAGAAGCGGGTCTTCTGCAAGAAAATGTTAAGTTTGAGTACCGTAACATTGTTAAAAAACCTCTCTCAGTTGATGAGTTAGTAGAATTAGCGAAACTAGGGGGAATTTCCGTTTCGGGTTTGCTTAACAAGAAAAGCAAAACCTACAAGGATCTTGGGAAGGAACTCGAGGAATCAAACGAATTGGCAGTTGCCAGCTTTCTTTCGATCAATCCAAAAGCAATGATCAGACCTTTGATTGCAGGGAATAACGAGCTGGTTATTGGTTTCAAGGCAAAATGATGAATTCATTCCTTTTCATCTCTCATTTAGTGTTCGAAGTAGTGATCAGAATAAATGCCAAAACGTAGAAACGAAGGCAACCTTGGGTTTGCTTTGATGTATAATTGTATTAAGGGATTCCAGATAGTATGGACCAGATACTAAATCAAACGTGTTTAAAGGGGCGAAAGTTAAATGTGTGGCCGCTATTCCTTCTCCAAATTTAAATCCAATGACATTATAAAACGTTTTGGTCCAGTCCAGCTTGAATTTGAGTTTGGGCCACGCTATAATATTGCTCCATCTCAACAAGTTCCTGTGGTGATCCATAAAGATGGAGGCAACCATCTACTTGGGCTTCGGTGGGGGCTAATACCCTATTGGGCTAAAGATGAACACCTTGGAAACAAATTGATTAACGCTCGTGCTGAGACATTGGAGGAAAAGCCGAGTTTTCGCAGGTCTTTTGAGCTAAAGCGTTGTCTAGTCTTGGCAGACGGTTTCTACGAGTGGAGAAAAGAAGGTCATGTCAAGAAACCCTTCAGAATCACGCTGAAAGATGGCGGACCATTTGCTTTCGCTGGTCTATGGGACTCGTGGTTATCACCTACAGGTCAAACCATAAACACATGTACGGTCATTACAACTACGCCGAATGAATTGATGGAGCCAATACACAACCGAATGCCTGTGATACTGCAAAAGGACACAGAGCCACTTTGGCTGAGGGCGGATATCCCAAGCCGTGAAGTCAAAGGCCTGCTTACCCCTTTTCCAGCTGAAGGGATGATTGCATACGAGGTATCGTCACTGGTAAACTCTCCGCGTAATGATGTACCTGAATGTGTTCTTCCGGTTAGCAACCTATTTTAAGGACATGATAAAATGGTTATAGATTCGTAAACTCGAAAGAGCGAGTGTCAACATAATACCACGGTTTCAGTAAAGACAATTAATCAGCGCTGTCGCCATGCCAGTCCCAAAATCGAATGCGTATTCGATTTTGGGACTGGCATTTTAGATAAGGGAAGGTTCCGGGATTTGGTATATATTTGGAAATATTATTGCTCTATTCAAAAGGAAATGTATGTAAAATGTAGAACATATATTACAACTGGGAAATTCAAGTAAACGGTACGGTATGGAGTATCAAGTATTAGGCCTTTTGAGGGCTATACTTTCTTAACAATTTTTAGTCAATAGGAAGTGATAATCGAATCTATTGAAAGAGAAAGAGGAATAGTATGAAAAAGACAGTAATTATTTTTTTGATAATGATCTTTGCTTACCTGATATTTGGAAATGGTATCGGTAAATGGCCATTTAAAGATTTAACTAGAAATGACATTGTTGATGTCAGTCTATTTGTCGATCCGCCTAGAAAAACAGCAGAAATTGAGGATGAATTTCAAATTCAAGTACTCGTAGATGCCTTAAATTCTGTTGTTATTTATAAAGAGGATGATAGGGGCAAAGAAGGGAATAGACAGTTGGTACAATTCAGGCTGACCATGAATGATGGAAGTATAGTTAAAGTTGAGCCAGCAGGCACATTTATGCTTATTAATGAGAAATGTTATAAAACAGAAATGGGACCTTGTTTAGAATTGTATACATTAGGAAACAGACTGATAAATTAAAAGACTAACCCCTTAGTGTTTTACGTTATTACACTAAGGGGTTTAACAATCTACCGAGGCTGGGGAATAGAGGTGTTTTTCGCCAAGAAGTATTCTATACCAATAAAGGTCGGCATCCCTGCCATATGAAGGTTAAAATGGGCCTGGATAAGGATGGTTATCTCCAAGCCGTAGATTTTGATAACACCTTGGATAAAGGCGCTTACGCTGGCTGGGGTATTGTAGTGATGTTCTACACCGCCTCTATGTTACATCTGCCCTACAAAGTGCCTAACGTTCGGTTCCGGGGAAGAAGCGTCTATACAAACAAGCCTAGCACCGGAGCCATGCGCGGTCTGGGAGTATGCAGAATATATCAGCACCGGTGACTATCCCATCAAAGTATGACCCCAATGCCATCTTCCAATTGATTAAAGCTCGAACTTGCTATATAAAAGAAAAACGGGGCTTAGCTCCGTGAGTTTATCGCTTTTGTTCTCCCAGGAGATAAGCGGAAATGTAGGGGATAAAAATCCCCCAACCATCTCCTGGCAGAACCCTGTCAGGTGCTCGGGTTGCTCTCCAGCAGAGCCCTATCCCCCTGGCAGATAAGAGCCATTTATAGTATTACCAAACAAAGTTACAATTTACACTACCTAAAGAGTCATTCTTGTCTTAGTGCATTTCAGATATATCATTATGAAAGCGTTCCTGATATCTTATTCTCAAGGATTGTACGCCATTCATCCTTGATGAGTGGTTCCGGCAACATTTCAGGATTCAGGATGGTCTGGAAATAGACCGCATATCCAAGGTCGTCGAAATCGTACTTTAGAATCCATTTTAAAACATAAAACAGATAATCCGTATCAGCCACGAATTCCATCGGTTCTATCATTTGGTTATAAAACCACTGCCATTTGAATTCATCAAGGTTATCACAGTAGCGCCTTACATAGTTAGGCACTTGCGAACTGCACATATATTTCTTGAAGATATCTAATGATTTCATTAACTTTTCCATAAGATATAAAGATATGAGTTTTGAATAAAAGCACCGGAAATTGTATCCGCAGGGATGCAACAACCAGTGCTTTTGTCAATATCTCCTCCTTTCCGGAGTGTATATGAAATATCTTGATTTTATAATGCCCCTTTTTCAAAATGTCCTTGACATGGGGACCACTTTAAATTTGATAGCCCCCGTTTTATAGTTGTTGCTTTCCGGTTTTATTAACGATTTGTCGATATTTACGACTAATAGTAGATTGGCTAACCCCAAGTGCCTTAGCTGCTTTCGTGGTGGAATGGTACTGCTTCATAGCCAGGGTAATCAGTTCTGTTTCAACCTGGCTAAAAGCTTGATCCAAGGGAATTATTTGATTAAATCGTCCCGTTTGTCTGGTCGCTATAGGGTCGAGTTTCATTAAGACGCGTTCAACGTTTAGCGCACTAATCTCATCTCCATCGTTTTTTATTGCAATTCGTTGGATCAGATTCTGTAGCTCCCGTACGTTCCCCGGGAAGGGGTAAGCTTCCAATAAATCATAGGCTGAACTCGAGAAGCGAAGATTGCATTGATAGAGTTGATTAAATTGTAGTAAGAAAAAGTTAGCCAACAGGGTAATATCCTCTTTGCGCTCGCGCAGAGCTGGAATTTCGATTGGGAAAACATTAATCCGATAAAATAAATCCTCGCGGAATTTGCCTTGAGCTACAAGTTCAGCTAAAGGGCGGTTAGTGGATACAATAATTTGAATATCAAATTTAAGGGGTTGGGTTGCTCCAACGGGATAAACCTCTCGTTCCTGAATGGCCCGTAATAGTTTACCCTGGATAACAAGGGGCATCTCAGAAATTTCGTCAAGGAAAAGGCAACCTTTATGGGCTTTGATAATCAGGCCAGTTTTACCATGTTGATTAGCGCCAGAAAACGCACCTCGTTCGTAACCGAACAATTCACTTTCGAGTAAAGATTCTGGAATAGCAGCACAGTTTATTTTAATAAGTGGTTCTTTTCTTCGCTCACTCAGAGAGTGGATGGCATTAGCAATAATTTCTTTGCCAACCCCGGATTCACCGCTTAATAAAACCGTAGCAGAGAATTGGGCCACCCGTTCGACTTCTTGCATCACCTCATGCATTTGTTGACTGGTATAAATCGGCAGTATTCCTTGAGCTTGAGTAACACGCTCACGCATTCGTTCTAATTCTTCACGGTAGTTCTCGCTTTGTTTGCGCGTTTGTTCCAGTTCTGTCTGGAGACGGGATACTTCCGTAAGATCACGTGAAGTAATTACGATACGCTCTATGTCACCGGACTTGTGAAAGATTGGATTGCCTACAGACAGACGGTGAGATTCACTATCGTTTTGCATCAGAGAAACTTTTCGTTTTTTCTTTTGTACTTCTCGAACTACTTTATGGAGTAATTCATCCGCTTTTTTTAGTTTTAAAAGTTGATGCCCAATTAAGGTGTTAGGCGGGCGATTCCATTGGGAGGTTATGTAATGATCACTGGCACGTAAGAGTTTGCCCCGGGCATCAACGACGATGATTTCGTCGTAGATGGTTGATAGAATTGCCTCGAGGTCGTTATTGATCAGCTTTACAGAATCCAATTCCATGGCTATGCCTTCAACTGTGGGGAGATCCTGCAAAACTAATGCAAATCCGGTGACCACTTGGTACATCACTAACGGCACAAAATCCACTAATATTGCGGCTTGACTTGAGGGAGTCGTAATAAATTGATTCAGTAAAGACGTTTGGGTGTTGTACACGTATTGAAAGTTGTTCAAGCCGAGAATATCCTGCATACGCAGAGTGGATAGATCAGCTTCCGAAATTCGTAACATGCGGTGTGCTTCTGCATTGCTATTCACTACTGCATAGTTGATATCGACCACCATCAGACCGCGGGGAATCGACGCAAAGAGGCTGCGTAACCAGGCAATTTCACTGTTCGCACCTGTGGACATCATTGTCAATAAAAAATCTTCTCTTAAGATATACTTTAAACTTTCCTCATATCTGACTAGTGTCACTAATTCGGCGAGTACGTCAAGGACATGAACTGTTAAATCAGCATAGGAGATTATCTTAAGGGGTGGTTCACTCACGGATTTTTCGATGGTTCTCTCGTAGGGTTCTTGCCTCTCGATGAGGAAATTAAAACTTTTTAACGGATATATATTTCCATCCTTCTCAGTAAAAACAAAAGGGTGATCTTCTATATTTAGGCGTTTGGAGAGTTCATTTAGACCTGTCGTCCCATCTACAAAGATTGGATCGCGTAAAAATGTTCGTAAATCCATCGAAAAGAGCTCCTTCTATACGAAAATAACTAACTTATGCATGGGTGAATAATTTTCCTCATAAATATACCACAAAATTCAAATTTATTGAACAATTTAAATTATTAAAACAAATAAAGATCTTTTTATTCTGGAAAACCAGGGAATTAAAAGTTTTGGACTCCCTGTTAACTGGCTGGCCCGATAAACCTAGAACATTATTCTGCATAATTATTAGGCAAAATGTATACTAATAAATGTATACTAATAAATATTTACCATATTTACTGGCATGCATTTTGCTTAGTGTTTAGTTAAGGAGGGAAGAGCTTTGTAAAACTATAAGAAGGGAGAACAAATTTTTTTGCCCCAAATAGTCAAAATATTCAATGAATTGCATAAATAATACAAAATACACTAGGAGGATGATAAATGGAAAACATAGGTAAACTAAAACGTACGTTAAAACTTTGGCAAGTTGTTCTTATCGGGGTAGCCTACATGACTCCCATGGTTGTATTCGATACCTTCGGGATTGTATCTGAAGTTACAAGCGGACATGTTCCCACTAGTTATCTCTTAGCCTTAATTGCTATGCTCTTCACGGCGGCAAGCTATGGAAAGATGGTCAAAGCATTTCCACAAGCCGGGTCTGCCTATACCTATACACAAAAGACCATCAGTAAACACTTAGGATTTCTGGTGGGTTGGTCCGTATTACTCGATTATCTCTTCTTACCCATGGTAAATTCCTTGTTAGCAGGTATATACCTCTCGGCATTATTTCCTGATGTTCCAACCTGGCTTTGGGTTCTGGTGTTTACGTTAGTCATGACTGGAATTAACTTGTTTACTGTAAATTTCATTGCCAATTTTAGCACAATCCTGGTTGGGTGTCAGATTTTGATTATGTGTATATTTACGTATTTAGATATCCAGGGACTCATGGCAGGGGAAGGATATGGTCAGGTATTTACTCTTCAACCCTTCATTTCCCCTGATATGGATATGAGCATATTACTGGCCGGAGCGACAATTCTATGTTTCTCATTCTTAGGTTTTGATGCGGTTACTACCCTTTCGGAAGAAACTCCTGAACCGACTAAGACGATTCCCCGGGCGATTTTTCTTGTGGCCTTAATTGGCGGAATTTTATTTATTACCCAGTCCTACTTCATTCAAGCATTCTTTCCGGATATATCAAGATTTCAAGATTTTGAGGCTGCATCACCAGAAATTGCCATGATGGTAGGAGGGCGACTATTCCAGATATTTTTCTTGGCCGCTACACTTACTGGCGTACTTGCCTCAGGTGTAACCTCACATGCCAGTGTAGCTCGTCTTCTCTATGTAATGGGCAGAGATAACGTCTTCCCCAAAAAGTTTTTTGGCTATGTAAATATTCGATGGGGAACCCCTTCTTTAAATGTACTTTTAATCGGTTGTATTGCCTTACTGGCCATTTTTCTTGATTTGGCAATTGTTGTAGCGCTTATTAACTTTGGTGCTTTAACCGCCTTTACCTTTGTCAATTTATCAGTTATTGCTCATTATACCCTCCGGAAGAAAATGCATAAGACCTTCACAGGCTTCTTTAGTTACCTGCTATTTCCCATCATCGGAGCGCTTTTCGTAGGAATTCTCTGGTGGAATCTGGAGACTAGTTCACTTACCCTTGGTCTAGTTTGGTTGGCATTAGGAGTTCTCTATCTAGCCTATTTAACAAACTTATTCCGCAGCAAACCTCCGGAATTTGACTTTAACGAATCCAATATATCTGGTTGAGACTCCTCAGCCTCCTTATTGGCATAACATTTGCATCTAGATGTCTCAAACATAACGAATCTAGGAGGAACTATTATGACAGATACTACACCGCAAAACAAAGAAGACTTGAAAGATAAGTACGCCGATGTCTATGAGTATTCTAATAAAGTCCTTGACTTAATTAGCAAACAAGACATTACAAAGGATGAAGCGGAATGGGTCACCCGGGAAACTGTCCAAGGTTTTAGAGATCATGTCAACCCTGGTTTTTTAGAATATCGCAAGAGTGTCACTAAGGATAAACAGTTTGCCGCCGTAGAATGGAAAGATTCGGGGTTAAACTGCTTTATGGATGTGAATGGAAAAGAGTATATCGATTGCTTGGGCGGTTTTGGAATTTATAATGTGGGACATCGTCATCCCAAGGTGATGGCAGCTGTAACGAATCAATTAAACCGCCAAGCCTTGCATAGTCAAGATTTATTAGATCCTTTACGGGCCATGTTAGCCAAGATCCTGGCAGATATTACACCGGGGGAATTAAAATACTGCTTCTTCACGAATAGCGGAACTGAAACCATCGAGTGTTCCCTTAAACTTGCTAAGATGTACAGCGATCGAAGGATCTTTATTTCTACAACTCGCGCTTTTCACGGTAAAAGTTTAGGTTCACTGTCTGCAACGGCTAAGGGCGTTTTCCGTAAACCCTTCCTACCAATGATCCCCGGCTTTCGCCACGTTCCCTTTGGTGATCTTGAGATGATGAGAAAGACCATGGAGTGTTGTGCTCTGGTCGGTGAAGATGTGGCTGGAGTAATTCTTGAACCGATTCAAGGGGAAGGCGGGGTTATTTTACCGCCGGAGGGTTATTTGAAACAAGTTCGTGAACTTTGTGATCAATTTGGAGCACTGCTTATCTTTGATGAAGTCCAGACCGGAATGGGCCGCACTGGGAAGATGTTCTGTTGTGAACATGATGATGTGGTGCCGGATATACTGTGTCTTGCCAAAGCATTTGGCGGCGGGATTATGCCGGCGGGAGCCGTCGTTGCGACAGAGGAAGTCTTTAAAACCCTGTTTCCGAATCCTTTCATGCATACAACGACCTTTGGCGGTAATCCACTAGCCTGTGCTGCAGCGATTGCAACCTTTAATGTCCTAATAGAGGAGAATTTGCCAGCCAGATCTGCTGAACTTGGCGACTATATGCTGGGAAAGCTTCGTAATGCTGCCGCTGAGTTTCCAGAGCTGGTTATGGAAATTCGAGGAAAAGGTCTCCTCATCGGGATTGAATTTCAATCAGATGAAATCGGTTATGAGGTGTCGAAGGCGATGTTTGATAGCGGTGTGCTTGTAGCTGGTACGCTGATTAACGCTAAAACCATTAGAATAGAACCCCCATTGACAATCACCTCTAAAGAAGCGGATCGTGTCATTGTCGCATTTGAAAATGCACTTGTGCAGGTTCGTGAGTTAGGTGTATTTAACTGATTTCTTGGATAACCATGTTAAACTCAGATTGCTTTGCTGTCCCGGTGGAACTGTTCATATTTTACTACCCCGACAGCAAGGCTTATGGTAAACCCTGTGAAAAAGCTCATTAATACAAGGTGCTAATCCCGTAAGCTATAGTGAACGGAGGAAAACGATGGTTTTAAAATTAATAGAGGAGCTTTGTATTGGGTGCCGCTTATGCCAATTGGCTTGCTCTGTCGCAAAAGAAGAGGTCTTTAACCCTGAATTAGCAAGGCTCAAGATTATTTCCCTATACTCTAAATCGGGTTTGAATTACAAAACTTCCCTTTGTAATATGTGTCTGACCTGTGTCAATATTTGTCCCACCGAAGCGATTTCTCACCAGGCCGGGCACTTGATTTATGATCAGGATAAATGTACAAACTGTGGAATTTGTATTACAGCATGCCCTGAAAGCGTTATAGCTTCCAGAGCAGAAGGTATAGCTCTTTGTGATCTCTGCGGTGGGTCACCGGCTTGTGTCGAGTGGTGCCCCCATCAAGCCTTGATGAACCAGGAGGGGAACTAAGATGAGCTACACCGGAAAACTATTGAGGGTTAACTTAACAACGGGTCATAGTCAGGTTGAAGAGTTAAATAAACAATGGGCAGTGGATTATATAGGGGGCAAAGGCCTCGGCCTAAAATACCTCTATGAAGAGCTTGCGCCAGGGGTGGCTCCTCTGTCACCGGATAATAAGTTGATTTTAATGACAGGCCTGTTCACGGGAACCATCATACCTCTCTCTGGGAAACTAGCTATAATTACAAAATCCCCGGCAACAGGGACCATCCTTGATTGTTCCATCGGAGGACATTTCGCGGCGGAATTAAAGTATGCAGGGTATGATGCCGTAATTTTAGAAGGAAAGGCCTCAAAGCCATCCTACCTCTATATTGAGGATAAGATCGTGGAAATTCGGGACGCGTCTGAACTCTGGGGACAGGGGGCACAGGAAACTGAACTGATCTTAAGAGAAAAAATCAATCAGGAAGTAAAAGCACTGGCCATCGGACCTGCGGGGGAAAATCTAGTGACCATGTCCTGTATTACTTCAGAGTTTTACCGACAGGCTGGCCGAGGTGGAGTGGGCGCGGTCATGGGAAGCAAAAACCTTAAAGCTATTGCAGTGCGGGGAAGTGGCAGTATCTCCGTGCCCAATATTAAGCAATTCGCTTCAAGTATGAAAGAGTTTATGCAGACAGACATCTTGACGGATACTAATCTTTGGGCTAATACAGATGGCACAGCTTTACTTGTGGATTTCAACCAGGATACAGGTATTTTGCCCACCAAAAATTTCCAGCAGGGAACCTTTGACGATTACCAAGCCATTAATTCCGATGCCCTGAAAGCGGTTCGTTCAGGCAAAAAGGGGTGTTTTAGTTGTGCACTAGGGTGTGGCAATTATTCAAGGACCGGCAGGTCGACGGTGGAAGGTCCAGAGTATGAAACTTTAGCCTTAGGAGGCTCCAACTGCGGGATCAGTGACTTGGAAGCCATTATTGAGTTCAATGACTTGTGTGACAATCTTGGCATGGACACCATATCTGTGGGGAATGTTATCGCCTTCGCTATGGAATTAACGGAAAAGGGAATTAAAGATTTTGGCCTCCGGTTTGGTGATGTAGAGGCCTATTTAAAGATCCCGGGGTTGATTGCCGCCCAGGTCGGAATTGGCGTGGATTTAGGACTGGGAGTTAAGAAGCTTTCTGAAAAATACGGCGGCAGCGACTTTGCCATGCATGTTAAAGGCCTAGAATTTCCTGGCTATGAGCCACGGGGGTCTTGGGGAATGGGACTAGCCTATGCCACCTCTGACCGTGGAGCTTGTCATATGAGGGCCTGGCCAGTAGCGCAAGAGGCTTATGGAGATTTAGATGCCTTTACCGTCGAAGGCAAAGCCCAGCTCGTCATAGAGTTACAGCATTATAATGCCGTGAAATTCTCCTTGATTTTATGTGATTTCTGGGCACTATCTCTGGAAACTATGGGAACCATTGTGTCTAACTTGCTTGAGAGGACTGTGACGGAACAGGAACTTTCACAAGTCGGCGAACGGGTGGTAAACTTGGCCAGGCAATTTAATGTCAGGGAAGGATTTACTAAAGATAATGATACTCTGCCGGGGCGGATATTTAAGGAAACCCTAAAAACAGGAGCGACAAAAGGCCAGCTTTTACCCCTCGAGGAATACGAAAAGATGCTTGCAGAATATTATAGTTTGCGGGGATGGGATCGTGATGGGAGACCAACTGACGCGAAATTACAAGAACTCGGGGTAAATTAAATCGTAGGGATGGAGCAACATGGCCAAGGGGGCTAGAATATGAAGATAACGATCAGGTTTTATGGACCTCTGGATAAATATGGTAGTCAGCTGGGTCTATATCAGCAGGAGATTAAGTCGGATTTTACCCTTGCTCAGTTAGTGGAGCAGCTTGGGGTTCCTTACTCATCACTAGGCTTGGTCGTTGTCAATAGTGTTAAGCGAGATGTAGGTTACAGGCTCGAAGAAAACGATGAAGTTAAGTTCTTTCCTATTATAGCTGGGGGTTAATGTCTCCCTAAAAAGTAAGGGAAGTCTAAAGAAGGCTTGGCGCTACGCCAAGTGTTCTTTAGTTATATAACAGTTTGACGGAGAAATTGGTAAGCGAAATTCAGATTAAATGACTAACTTATGCATGGATGAGTAACTTGAGGTTCTAAATATTATCTCCGAAGTGTCATTATTCGTTTCGTATTATTATGCCAATTATAGTCTGGCATGGATATTGCATAAAATATACAAAGCCGAGAGGTTGATTTAAGAGGGACCGAAGATGGTCAGCAAAAGATGATTGGTCAGGTGTTAAAGCAAGTGGATGCAGAGAGAGTGGAGGCAAAGAGTATTATGAGCAAGACTTACAACCCTTATGACAACATGCTGAAAGTACTGGAGCAAGCGGCAAATCTATTGGGTCTTGAAGAAAATGATTATGAGGTTTTCAAGTACCCTGAAAGAGAATTGAAAGTGGCAATCCCGGTTGAGATGGATAATGGGAAGATGAGGGTCTTTGAAGGTTACCGCGTTCAACATTCCAGTCTGAGAGGTCCGTGCAAAGGTGGACTAAGGTATCATCAGCAGGTTGATATCGATGAAGTAAAGGCTCTGGCGGCTTGGATGTCTTTCAAGTGCGGTGTTGTAAATATCCCTTATGGCGGAAGTAAGGGTGCTGTCAAAGTTAATCCTAAGGAACTGAGTAAAACTGAACTAAAAAATCTTACCCGAAGATATACGGCCATGATCTTGCCGCTGATCGGTCCCGAACGGGATATTTCCCGCGCCTGACGTGAACACGGATGCCGAGGTTATGGGCTGGATTATGGACACTTACAGTATGTTTAAGGGTTATCCAGTGCCCGGAGTTGTAACCGGCAAACCGGTGGAAATCGGAGGTTCGCTGGGTAGGAAAGAAGCTACTGGACGTGGAGTTATGTTAATAACCAGGGAGACACTCCATCGTTTGGGAATACCCTTAATGGGCACGAAGGTAGCCATCCAAGGTATGGGGAACGTTGGGGGAGTGGCAGCCAAATTGTTGCATAATGAAGGCTGTTTAATAGTGGCTGTAAGCGATGTCAGTGGAGGCGTCTACTGTAGTACCGGGTTGAAGGTGGATGAGCTTCGCAGCTTTCTTGCTAGTAACGGGGGGCAAGTTCTCCAAGATTACAATGTCCCCGGAGTGACTCATATTACCAATGATGAGCTGCTGACTATAGAATGTGATGTTCTGGTACCTGCTGCCTTAGAAAACCAGATAACGGAGCTCAATGCCCATGATATTCAAGCAACGGTAATCGTCGAAGGTTCGAATGGTCCGACATCGGTAGAGGCAGATGAGATTCTCGCAAAGAAGAACAAAACTGTTGTTCCTGATATTTTAGCCAACGCGGGCGGTGTTGTAGTATCCTACTTCGAATGGGTGCAAAACATACAGTCCTTGATGTGGGATGAAGAAGCGGTGAATCGTGCCTTGGAGAAAATTATGATTAGATCGTTTAATGAAGTATGGGACAAGAAGAAGGAAAATGATACGACTATGAGAATGGGAGCCTACATGGTAGCCGTTAATAGGTTGGTCCAAGCAAAGAATATTAGAGGCATATTTCCGTAAGTAAACATTAACTGGAAACACCATATGGTAATAGAATCTATCGCCATGAAATAATATCCAAAACCATAATTCAAAAGAGGTCCTTGTAATTGCTC
>DOPM01000005.1 GCA_003513495.1 Desulfosporosinus sp. | reverse complement strand
TCATTTTGAGACAGCTCCTTTTGTGCCCCTCACAAACCTTGTCAATAAGGCACTATTCGGCAGTTTTTAGGACCCCAAGGGAACCAAACAAGTCTCGAAGTTCAAGACAAGCTAGGAAGGTAAGGTCGATAAAAAGTATTAGTTTTTTCAATGAGAACTATTATTACAATAAATAGTTGGTATTGTCTCAATAAAACATTGTTGGTCAAACGGCACAAAACCCTCTAGACTGTGCTTGAAATAACCTTCACAACTAATTTAACTCCCGGTACAAAATCGATAATAACTTATACAGAAAGGGTGACAGAAAGGAAATCAAGGCATAGCAGTGAGAGGATTTTAAAACAATATAAGAGGAGGATTAACATATGTCAGTTCAAACAGAAAAACAACCCATGAGTCTGAAGAGTTTAATGATCATGATCATGACGTTTGCTCTGCCACTAGCGATTCTACTAATCCCAACGAACGAACTTTTAACCCCCCAGATTAGACTGTATTTATCAATAACTCTATTCGCAATTCTAACCTTTATTTTTGGCAACATAAATCAGACCGCCGTAGCAATTTTATTACCGATCACTTATGTAGTTATTGCTCAAGCACCTGCTACAGCGGTTTTTGCTCCCTGGTCAACCTATATTCCATGGTTTGTCATTGGCGGTTTATTTCTAGCCAATGTAATGGAACGAACCAACTTGCTTAAGCGAATTGCTTATAACTCCATCTTGCTGACCGGAGCTAGTTATAACGGAGTCATTTGGGGATTAGCTTTGGCGGGAGTCCTACTCTTTCTCTTGATTCCCGGGAATACGGTTTTTCCTTTGGCAGCTTTAGCCTATGGTCTTTGCAAAGCCTTGAATCTTAATGTAGGTAAAGAAACAGCGGGAATAACTATGGCCGCCGCCATTGCCTCACTGCTTCCGGGATGGTTCATCTTCAACGCCAACTATGGTTTACTGACAGGATTGGGCAAAGGTGTAGCTGGTGAAGTCAATTTAACCTGGATTCAGTACTTTATGTATAACAGTGTAAACATTCTTTTCTATGCCTTTATGTTTTGGATCATCACCAAAATGTTTAAACCCACAGTCCCTATCAATGCTAAAGATTATTTTAAAGAGCAGTTAGAGAAATTAGGAAAAATGTCCTTGGATGAAAAAAAGATTCTCCTTATGAGTATTATGCTATTTGCCTTCCTCTTAACGACTCAATACCATAAAATAGAGGCTGGCTGGGGCTTTGTAATTTTCCCGATGTTACTCTACTTCCCTGGATTTAATGTAGCAACCAATGAGGATCTCAAAAACGTCAATTATGGAATGGCAATCTTTACTGCCGCTTGTATGGGGATTGGGACAACGGCTGGAGCTTTAGGCTTAGGAAAAGTTGCCGCAGCAATTATCATGCCCATACTCGCAGGCAAAGGAATCATGTTTATTTTTGGCACGGTCTATACAATGATCTTTAGTCTGAACTTCTTAATGACTCCCCTGGCAATTATGTCGGCCTTTACTTTACCTCTGACCGAAATTGCTATGAGCTTTGGGATTAACCCTGCTGCCTGGTATATGTTCATCCAAATAGCCGTTGACGCAATTATTTTGCCCTACGAATACGTCTTATACTTGATTTTCTTTTCTTTTGGAATTGTTAAGCTATCCGATTTTATTAAGTTCCAAGCAGCAAAAACTATCTTAACTGTTGTCTTCATTTTCACTGTTCTCATTCCTTTCTGGAGAATGATTGGTTTCTTAATGATGTAGAGGGATATGACACAGTCTTTGACATAACAAACCAGTAGCTCTGAGCTACTGGTTTGTTATTTTTTCGTTACTGAAGTCTCGATGTCAACTTAGTTGGACGACTTCATTCTCTATTAATGCTTCAGCAATTGTTGGAGTTGTTGCTCTAGGTTATAGGATACGCCCCTGTTGTTGCCTACTACAACTGACTTTGAGATATACCCTTTATTGAAGAGCAAATAGTAATTTAGACCGGATGGAATGGTGTTTGGTTGGGTCATTGCCACAAATCCCCCGTTTTTAGCCGCTAAGGCAGCGGTTAGTAAGGCATCGGCATAGGGCTTACCCGAACTGACATCATCCTGGCGAACTAGTCCCGATGTAAAGTAAAGTGGGGATTGAGGAGCTTGCTTGTCCAGGAGATTCTGGAAGATAATGCTTTGGGTGTCATAACGGTCATAGCCACCCCAACGTTTCACCAAGTAATTAGAACTCAATTGATTTTCCACTGAACTACTGATAACAGCTGTTCCTCCTAGCAAGACCACGTTACTTGCCCCCAGATTCACCAAAGCTTGAAGGGTCGAAGCCGGTAACACGTCTCTATTGGTAAGTAGAATTGGGTTTCCTTGTGCTCCGGCAAACGCGCTGATGGCGATGGCATCAGGAATAGCATGCCCATTGGCGAGATAGACAGTTTGGCTAGGATCGATCCCTACCTGGGCGGAAATCAGGGCTGCTGTATCATAGCCTTGTTGTCCCGCAATTCGAGTGACCGTAAAATCCTTGCTCAAGGTATCCTCAATACTCTGTGAGATTGCAACTGTACCGCCAACGATGTATATGTTCCGAGCACCCAGCTCACGAATTCCTGCTAATGTCCGAGAATCTAAAGTGGAAGAACCCGTCATCAGGATAGGGGCATCAAGTTTCTTAGAAAGTGGAGCTGCGGCGAGAGAATCCGAAAACTGATCATCCCTGGCTAAAATCACGTTCGCGGCGCTGGACCAGCCTTGCTTGGCAACTTCAACCGATAATGCCACGTTATCCATGGCTAGAGAACCAATGCGATCACCTACTTCGAAGGCTGAATTGACAGGTATTGTACCTATAACCTTGCCGCTAAAGATAATATTTACATTGCCGGCTTTTGTAGGAGTCATTTTCAGGACAAAGGTTCCATCATTTAAGGTCGTATAGCTTTGATTTGCTGGACTGGCATCAACATCCGATCCATCAACGGTGACGGATCGTTGGGGCAAAATATTCCCATCCGAATCTGTCAGCTTGACAATTATGGAGTTTTCTTTATTGACTACTAGAGGATTTGTTACCGTAGTTACTGCATCAAGCACCTTTATGATTCCAGTCGCCGAGCCTTTGTTCGGAGCAACAGCACTAACCTTGAGAGTATAATCTCCAGGTGTATATAAAATAACGTTATTAATATTGTAATAACCGCTACCCCCAGATACGGAATAGTGTGTCACCTTACCGTCGGGATCAGTCAAGGTCGCATTGACCCCTCCTGTAAAAAGTTTGCTTGTTGGAATTCTATTCAACTTTAGATTGACGGTGGTTGGTTCCCCAAGAATTAGAGTAGAATCTTCTTCTGATACAAACTCAAGCCCTCTTAAGGTAATGTACTCCCCCTCTTCCTCAGCAGCAATCAACACCCCGGGGAGCATACCAATCAGCAAAAAGACCATCAACAGAAGACTTAACACCTTTTGGATCCGTTTCTTTTTTATCATAAAGTTCTTCCTTTCTTGCTAATTCTTTTTGATGTGTGAACGTGCAATGTCCCCTTACTTTCACCATCCCCGTTCCCAGCCCAAACGACCAGAAATTAAGGGGACATTGCTAAGTGAACACTTTAGTGGGAGTTCACGATAAAGCGAGTGCCGATGCTGAAGGGACTATTGCGCCCAGGTTCACATGCAGAACAACCCAGAGGTTGGCGCAATTCCTTCAGCATCCAACGAGCTAGTGAACGGGAACGTGTGTGAACGTGCAATGTCCCCTTACTTTCACCGTCCCCTTACTCAAATCGCAAAGCATCAATTGGATCCATTGCAGCGGCTTTCCGTGCCGGAAAAACTCCGAAGATTATCCCGATGGCGGCGGAGAACCCAAAAGCCATTATTACGGAAGTCAGAGAAATACTGGTGTCCAGGGCAAAAGCCTTCCCAACTAAGCTGGCTCCCCCATAGCCGAGGGCGATGCCTATGCCTCCTCCTAAGACGCTGAGTACCACTGCCTCAATAAGGAACTGCAGTAAAATATCCCGGCCCTTCGCCCCGATGGCTTTACGAATTCCGATCTCTCGAGTTCGTTCTGTGACCGAAACCAACATGATGTTCATGATTCCGATTCCTCCAACCAGCAAGGAAATTCCCGCGATTCCGCCCAAAAGCATGGTCATGGTTTGGGTGACACTTTGCATAGTCTCTAACATATCGGCCTGATTTTGAACCCTAAAGTCATTCTCTTTGCCCTCCGGAATCTTATGGGCTTTGCGCAAGGCAATCGTAATCTCATCTTGTGCCATCTGCATAAGATCCTCAGAGGTCGCCGAAACCAGTATACTACGCACGGTCTTATTTCCGATTAAGCGGGCTTGAATCGTCGAAATCGGTGCAGTAATCATGTCATCATTGCTCTGAAATCCTGTGGACCCCGTAGCTGTCGTCACTCCAATCACTTGAAAAGGCACATTATTAATTTTTATGTTTTTTCCTATAATATCGGCGTTGGCATCCCCCATGAGGTTTTCCACAACGTTGGGGCCAAGGACAGCTACTCTTGCACTGCTGTTCACATCCTCTTGGGTGATAAACCGTCCCCTTGTAATTGTGACATTTTTAATTATTTGATAGTCAGCTGTGGTCCCATTAATACTTGCCGAGGTATTTCCTGACCCTAAAACCACTTGCCCACTAGTACTGGTCATTGGTGCAACAGCTTTTATCGCTGATCCAATTTTAATCTTGGAAACATCCGTCATAGTTAAGCTGGCTGAGCTACCCGCTCCCCCATTAACCCCTCCATTATTTGATTGTCCAGGGCTAATGGTAAGTAAGTTTGAGCCCATGCCTTGAATCTGAGAAGTGATGGAAGCGGTTGCTCCATTCCCGATGCCAACCATGGCAATGACAGCAGCCACTCCAATAATAATCCCCAGCATGGTCAATGCCGACCGCAGCTTATTTGCTCGCAGAGCTCTGAGAGAGACCCGGATACTTTCTAAAAAGTTCACACTTAAACTCCTTCCTCCTCAACAACTTGCCCTAGAGCCTTACGAGGGTTTTTAACGAGTTCGTCCCCTTCAATATGACCATCTCTGAAACGCACAATCCGCTCTGTAAATTCGGCGATATCCGGTTCATGTGTGACAATAATAATCGTATTTCCCAGAGTGTGCAAACGTTGAAAAATAGCCATAACTTCTTCACTGGAACGGCTGTCAAGGTTCCCAGTAGGCTCATCCGCTAAGATAATCGAAGGGTTTGTAACCAGTGCCCGGGCGATGGCTACCCGCTGTTGCTGTCCTCCGGATAATTCCTTAGGACGATGATGAATTCGTTCGCCAAGACCAACGGATTCCAAGGCAGCAATAGCTCGAGCTCGCCGTTCTTTTCCCCCCACTCCTGCATAAAGCATGGGCAGCTCTACATTTTCGACTGCCATTGTCCTGGGCAGGAGATTAAACCCTTGAAAGACAAAGCCAATCTTGCGATTCCGAATCACGGATAAATCATCTCCACTAGCCTTGGCTACATCCGTTCCGTCCAGATAATACTCTCCTTCCGTGGGGGTATCCAGGCAGCCTAAAATATTCATCATCGTCGACTTGCCAGAACCGGAAGGCCCCATTATAGCTACGAACTCGCCTGCTCCTACGTGCAGGTCCACCCCACCTAAAGCCGCTACTTGAATATCACCGGTAGCATAAATCTTTTTGATCCCTTTGAGATTGATCAAATAACATTCCTCCCTGACTTATCGCTCCGCTTAGAGAACATAAAGTGAAACAGTGCACCTGTCCCCCCGTTTCGCTATCTAACCCTTACAGCTCCTCCTGGTGCTCTCCCTGCATTTCCGCCGCCCATACCAAATCCTCCGGTGGTACCTTGAGTTGTTGCGGGTGCACTAATCACTGTAATGACCTCTTGTCCTTCTTTTAAACCGCTTTTGACTTCCACATTCATTCCATCATCTAAGCCAAATTCTACAGGAATAAATTTGACATTAGCTCCAGCCTGCCCACCCCCTGATTTTGTTACAACCTTAGGTTGTTCATCAGACTGAGAGTCTTGATCTTCTTTTTTCACACTAGTATCCCCTGAAGTCATAGGAACCATGACACCTTTTTCTGTCCCTCTGGTTTTGATCGCCTCGCTAGGTACGGTTAGTACATCTTTAGCCTCAGCAACGATGATATCTAGATTGGCATTCATTCCTGAAAGCAGTTTATCGCTGGCTTGATCTACCGTCACGGTGACTTTAAACGTTGTTACATTCGAAGTGATCGTCCCTTCGATGGCAACGAAGCTCACGGTTCCGCTGCTATGTTCCTCTGGATAGGCATCCAGGGTAATATCCACTTTTTGCCCTACTTTGACTTGCGCAATATCCGCCTGGTCAATCATCGCATCTACTTGTAGATTACCCCCTATTGGCGTGAGGGTAATAATGGAAGAAGCATTGGTATACTCATACAGTTGCAGGGGTGAACTAACGACGATTGCGTCCGTAGGAGCTATAATGGTTGCATTTTCCAGATCCGTTTTTGCACTGGCTAGCTGGGCCTGGGCTATAGCAATACTGGCTTGTGCCGATTGAAGATCGCCAGATTTAGGTCCATCGGCTTCCTTATCGACTTGATATTGTGCGGATGTTAAATCCGCCTGAGCAGAGACCAAAGCCTGAGCTGCTCCTCCATTTTGAGCATTTTCTGCCGTTCTTAAGGCCGTCAGAGCCTGGTTTAAGGAGTTTTGAGCAGATTGAATAGAGGGTAAATTTCCACTCATCTGAGCCTTGGCTAAATCGTCACTTGCCAGTTGAACCGTCTGTTTGGCAAGGAAGACTTGGTTGGCTAAATAGCTCGGTTCTGCATTCTGCTTCGCTACAATTAAATTTT
Organism: Desulfosporosinus sp.; assembly: GCA_003513495.1. GTDB lineage: Bacteria > Bacillota > Desulfitobacteriia > Desulfitobacteriales > Desulfitobacteriaceae > Desulfosporosinus. Next base: position 27,902 of record DOPM01000005.1, on the reverse strand, counting down.
GTTGTGCCTTCGCTAGAGCCGCTTCAGCCTGGGCTTTTGTTTGAGCATTAAATCCATCTTTGAGGATTTGGAGTTTGGATTGGGCAGACATCAAGTTTGCCTCTTGCTGCAGGACTATGGTTTGAAGCTTTGTATCATCCATCCTGGCAAGCACTTGCCCTGCTTTCACTTCGTCACCCGGCTGGATATTAAGCTCCACAATCCGCCCGGTATCCGGAAAAGTTAAGGGAATGGTGTGAGGAAACGTCACAGTTCCAGTCGCGGTAATCACCTTATTAACATCTCCGATTTTTGCCTTGGCCGTGATGTTAGGGGACATTACCGGTTTAGCCGTGAACGTTTTATAACCCCAATACCCTCCTCCTAAGACCAAAACACTTAAAACCCCGATGGTTACCCATTTTTTGTTCATGCTCTCTCTCCTTTATATACTTCCTTTTGAGTTAACTCGTTAAATAAAAATAAAAGGACCTACTCAGATGGGCTTCCAAGCTATCTGAGCATAATTGAACATCTTACCGCTGGATGAAATTCTCAGTAAAGAATACCATAGCCATATGGTCAAACAACGATTAACTTCTTAAGATCTTGTCAAGGTTTTAATGATTATTCACACTAGGTTTGACCGGCAATAGAATCGTAAAGCAACTTCCTTCACCCGGTTTACTTTTTACGTGAATCGAGCCACCATGTGCTTGAATAAACTCCTTAGCAATGGCGAGACCTAAACCGGTTCCTCCACTTTCTCGCTCTCGCGCTTTATCGATCCGATAAAAGCGATTAAATATATGCTCCAATTCTTCTTCCGGAATTCCTTCTCCAGAATCTTCTACCGAGACCTGTACCCAATCAACAAATCTCAAAGGATCTTTGCCCTTGTAAACTTCTCTCGGATTAGCTTCTTTGTTTTCTCTGATCTCGTTTAGTTCTACCCATCTATCGGTTCTATCGGTTCTATCGGTTCTATCCGTCTTATCTGCCCTTTCTCCTATACGTCGGAAGACATCCCGTAAGCGATGAGAATTTCCATCGGTGACCGTCTCGTCTTCAGCAAACCTATCTATCTCCGCTAAGACCACGCGAAGAGTTCCACCCACCGGAGTATGTAAAAGGGCGTTCCCTATCAAGTTGACAAAAACTTGAGTTAAGCGATCCGGGTCGGCAATAATTTCAGGCACTTCTCCCAGGATTTCAGTTCGCAATTCCCGCTCTTCAAATTCAATAGCAAATTGCTCAATAATTCGTTCCACTAACTGTCTAAGCTTAACTGGTTGTAAAGCCATCGGCAGTTTACCCGCTTCCGCAAGATTTAGTTGTTGGAGATCTCGCACCAGACGAATGAGTCTGAGGGTTTCATCCTGAATAGGAAGAATCGTTTCCGGGGTTGAAGGCAAAACTCCTTCCTGAATCGATTCTAGTTTTCCGAGGATCACCGAAAGGGGGGTTCTCAATTCATGGGCAATATCTGCCACCATGTTGCGTCTCACTTCTTCATTGCGCGCCAATTGTTCTGTCATTCGATTAAAATCCTGAGCTAAAATTGCTATATCTCCATTTCCCTTTACATGAACTCGTGAGGACAAATCTCCTTTTCCCACTTTTCGAACCGCTTCCATGAGATGGTTTAGAGGTTTCGTAAAATGCCTGGTCAATAACATACCCAAGAGTAGGGCAACTATCGAAGTTAGAATTAACCCTATGAGCATAGCTTGGATAATCGAGGTTCCTATTGTTTTGGCAAGTCGATTATTATTTGCGGTCAGAAGATTTTCTTGCCAGTAGTAACCAACGGTTTGGTCTTTAACCTTAATCTCTTCCCATTGTTTGGCGATTTTGTTATTCGAGGGAAAGTGAATCAGGTATTTACCAAGATCTTTACCCAAAGAATCTCCTACGACTTTATTTTCTAAATCAAAGACCCAAAAACGAGGGATCTCTCTATGCTGTCGATTAAGATACAAGTTTTGATCCGAACCAGGTATAATTCGCACAAAGGTTTTTCCTTCAACAAAGAGCCCGTACCCCTGTTTTCCTTCCATCCCCTCCATCATGGGTCCAAATCTCCGTTCTGCCTCCGTAACCTTCGAGACGTAGCTCTGAACTCCCCCCCAATCACCACGAGACTCATAATAGACACTCAAAAGTCGCTTCCAATTCTCCCCGTATGTCTGTTGAACATAACTTTCAGCATGCCCAAGTAGAGCATGAGTTGACGTAATAGAGATAGCTGTGAAGAGTATCGTCATAAAAAAAACCATACCAATTAGCCCAAAAATAAACTTTCGCCGTAAGGTCACAGGCCTTCACCAAACCGATACCCTACGCCAAAAACAGTTTCTACATACTTGGGTTCGCTGGGGTTGTCCTCTATCTTTTTACGCAGATTTGAGACGTGGGTGTCAATGGAGCGTTCATAGTAGAGGTACTCCTCTCCCATCGCTTGACGTAAGAGTTGTAGACGACTATATACTGTACCAGGGCGGGCTGCCAGTAAATGGAGAATGTTGAATTCCGTTGGGGTCAGCAATATTTCTTGTCCTCTTTTTAAAACTTTGTGGCTGGAGATGTCCAAGCTTAACTCCCCGCGAATAATCACTGAAGAGGTTGTTTCCTGCGGCACTCCAGCTGAACGCCTAAGTACAGTTTTAATCCTAGCCACCAATTCTCGTAGACTGAAGGGCTTAACAATATAATCATCCGCCCCGAACTCTAGGCCAAGGACACGGTCAATTTCCTCTGATTTTGCTGTGAGCATGATAATCGGGATTGTACTTGTCTCCCGCAACCGTTTGCACATTTCCAGTCCGCTTATTCCTGGAAGCATCCAATCCAACAGAACGAGGTCGGGTTTTTCTCGTTCGATAAGTTCCATGCCTTCTAGTCCATTCATGGCGGTTACAACAGTGTATCCTTCCCGGGTAAGGTAATCTCTAACAAGGGTGAGTATTTCCGGTTCATCATCTACTAACATTAGTTTCATTCCTATGCCACCACTTTTCCCATTTCTTTGCTAATAAGTATATCGTTAATCTTTGAGATGTATCTAGGGAAGATTTGAAGATTTTATGTAGATTTGGGGGTATGGAAAGTAAGGGGCCATTGCACGTTCACACACGTTCCCGTTCACTGGCTCGTTGGATGCTGAAGGAATTGCGCCAACCTCTGGGTTGTTCTGCATGTGAACCCGGGCGCAATAGTCCCTTCAGCATCGGCACTCGCTTTATCGTGAACTCCCACTAAAGTGTTCGCTTAGCAATGTCCCCTTATTTCTGGTCGTTTGGGCTGGGAACGGGGGGACGCAGGGACGGGTAAGGGGCCATAGCACGTTCACACACGTATATAAATAATACCCTCGCTTAAGCTTTCTTAAACGAGGGTATTTTTCTATATTAACTCCATTCGCTCTGCTAATAGTTCCAATCCACGTGACAGTTCTAAGTATTCCTGTTCTGTATACTCCTTGAGAACTTCTCCGATAAACCTTTGTCGTTCTGCGATCACTGCATCTATTACTTCATTTCCCCTAGGCAATAAGCGCAGCCTGATAACCCGCCGATCCTTGTCGTCCCTTACCCTTTCGACAAGCTCTATTCGTTCCATTCTGTCTGCTAAGTCAGTAGCGGTACTACAAGCTACAAACAAGTTTTTGCAGACATCTCCCATAGTCATAGATCCAACTTCCCGTATGCTTAAGAGTGTATTGAACTGAAGAGCAGAAATCTCCAAGTTCACCAGAATTGAGCGACCCTGCTTGAGTAAAACATTATTGGCACGTCTTAAAGTATCCTCTAACCGATTTGTTAATTCCTTGCTTGGCGCCATCCTAATCCTCCATTTCCTGAATATTCAATAATTATATACTATCACAGATTAAATGCTTGTACATCAAAAAATGTATCGAGGCCGAGATTAAATCGGATAAGATAGACCACAAGCAATAATCAATTAAACGAAAGGGTCCTTAGTTTCACTTAATGGAACTAAGGACCCCTTCTTGTTGTTCATTATCGTAGATTCTACTGAGCCACTCTTAGGTAGTACTTGGGGGATAATTAAAAAGATTAATTGAACTCGGTGAATCAGGAAGCGCTCCATTACTGTTGCTGCTTGGAACGACTATCCCTAGGCCCGCATTTCCGGTTCCTGTCTTCGGAACCGTCTGATTTCCTGTGAGAGTCCCCTTAACCAAATTCGCCTTGTAGACGAGATTGGTTGCATCGACGTTTCCATACTTGGTGATGGATTTTCCCTCGACACGAAGTTGAACTTGCTTGATTGTAGAAAATTGAGTCAGGGTATTTACTAACCCATATAATGCTACCTCAGGGGAAACATTAGAATTGGACTGTAGGAATTCTTTACTTAAATCAACAATGACCACGTTATTTCGAATTGCAATATCCCTTAGAGTTGTAATTGTGGAAACAGAACTCTGCATAGTTCCTGTTCCTACCGGTCCTTTGAGCCATTGGTTAACTGTTTCTCTAGCCATGCTTACAGTCTTAGGCAACATCCGTTCTTCCTTCAATAAATATTTGCCACTCATATCCGGAAAATACAGGGCAACCGCTATGCCCTCCCCAGGGCGTGTTGTTGCGGGAAGAGAAGCCTGTTGGTCCCCACTTCCCCCTATCCATTCAGCCAATGGAGTCGAAGTGCCATCCTTTTTCACTAAGGTTTCCAGGGTTCCACAGCCAGTCATAAGTATTAGGCTGAGGAAAACAACCCCAATGAGTAAAAAACTTTGAGCTCGTACTTTCATTCTTTTTGCCCCTCCCCAGACGAATTTATCAACTCTTTTACTGAATATGACCCGCCAGGTATTTACGGAAAAAATCTTCATAAATAACCTCTTTCTAACGTTATGACTTTGTCCCATAAAATAGTACAGGTTCTTAACTATAAAGGAAGAAGCTCATAGTCTTTACAAGCTTCTTCCTTATAATATCACCTTATCCTGAGGCTCCCGACTTCTTTTAAGAAGGGCCTCTAACAGAAAATCCCTTTCAATTTCTCCCAAAAGAAAAAGCGGACTTTTGGCTTGCTATTTAGCGCATACTCGGTTTGGCTTTTTCCATCAACCTGAACCGCTGTGGAATGCTCGATGTCCACGAAACAGAGGGCTGGGAAAAGGACACACCACCAATTTGATCCCTCTCCCTCCCCGATCACAACACGTAATGCTTCGTATTGCCCAGCGGGCAGCACCAAGGTCCCATAGGATTTAGTCGGGAAGGAAAATTTTCCATAGTCTGTATGTACTGTATAGTTTTTACCCCAAGCTTGAATTTCCTTAAGAGCAATGGCATCCATGTCCGGCTGGATCCGCTGAACAATTTGCCGTGATTCTTCTAAAGACTTGGAAACAGCCAACTGTGGTGCAACTTCTTTGAGGATTTCATCCCGAACTGCCCGCTTCAAGGCTTGATCTTCATCCCTATCTGAATTAGCCAGTACGTGAAAACGTATTAATTGATCAGGTGTTTGCGCTAGTATTTTTTCACTTCCGTGCCCTACCCGAATTGGCTCCCGGATAGCCCCGAATGCTAAAATTCCAATCATACATATAATAATCCCAATAATCCCTCGAGTTTTCATACTGTTTAACCCCTCTTCTGAAAAACATCTCTCTAATACAAGCCTACCCAAGAATGTGAAGGTTTAAACAATCTTGCAACTGCCAGGAATAATATTCTTTAGGGGACAACACCTTTCCTTGTATAAAGCAGGATTATCCGCCATAAATATGGGTATCGTGAGGAATTTAAAAACTTGGCTATATATTAATACTTTCGCGTAGCGGCATGGAGGCCTTCCCTGAAAATAAGTTTAGGTTAATGTCAAAAGCTGACAAAAGCGCACTGGATTTCACACGCGTCAGTGGTGCCGCAAAGCGGTATTGGGGTCTGTCTAGTGTTAGAAAGGAGCACTTATGCACGATATCTTTCAAATCGTCTGGATAAGTATGATAGCGGGGCTGGCTACAACCCTGGGCAGCCTTCTTGTCCTCATGTTTGGTAAGCCAAAAGAACGTGTCTTAGCCTCTCTTTTAGCTGGAGCCGGGGGAGTGATGCTAGCGGTGGTAAGTGTCGATTTACTCCCAGAGGCCTGGGAGGTCGGACCGCCGCTTCAAGTGGGGTTGGGCTTCGTTCTAGGCCTGCTTTTCATGTATCTGGCTGACGCTCGTCTCAATGTGTCTAATAACACGCTTCCTCTATCACGACGTCAACGTCTTAAGAGAACCGGCCTCCTCGTTGCTACTGGCATTGCCTTACATGATATCCCTGAAGGAATGGCCATCGCTGTCAGCCAAGAAGCTGCTCCCGGGCTGGGTTTTTTGATTGCTTTTGGTATTACCTTACACAATCTTCCTGAAGGAATGGCCACGACTGCGCCCTTAAAGATGGCTCAGATCCGTTGGTGGAAGATCCTGCTTCTCAATATTGGAATTGCCTTTTTCACACCCCTTGGTGCCTTACTCGGTCTCCTTGCCTTGGAAGGTGTTCAAAACTCCCTCGCCTTCTTTCTTGCCTTTGCCGCAGGCGCAATGACCTTTCTCGTCTTCGCTGAGTTAATGCCCCTCTCCCGTGAACGGCACCCTCGCTACGCATTGCTTGGAGGAACAGTTGGGTTCATCTTATTTTCCTTAATCAGTCTGCTGCTTCCGGCTTAATTAACCTATAAATTAATTTTAATATGAAAGTTTCTTAAAGAAAAATCAACCTGACAACTTGAATCTTGATTAATAACCTGTCATCCTGAGCGATAGCGAAGGATCTAGTGCTTTAGATTCTTCACTTCGTTCAATGACAGAGCACACTGGATTTTTCATTCATCAGTGGTGACACGCAGCGGGATGAAAGTCTGACAGGTTAAGGAAATACACAAAAACGAGAGATGTAGCGAATCATAATTCGCTGCGTCTCTCGTTTTTAAATCCATTTTTTCTTCCTAACTTCTCGTCTACTTCAATACTTTAGCGGCGTAATCCCCCATCGCTTTGTACCCTTTGGCATTGGGATACTTCTCATCAATAGTTAATCCGCTTAAGTATTGCCCTTCTGCGTCAAATAAAGCAGTCGAAAAATCCAAGGTCAAGATGTCTTCCTGCTGGGCATAGCCTAACTCCCACTCTCGCATTTCTGCAATACTCTCTCGAACTCCAGGATAGCCAAAGGGTAAAGCAAGAATAGGAACGATGTGATTCGACTTGGCCTTTGCTACCAGTGCTTTAATATTAGTTTGATAGTCCGTAAGGGTAACATCCTGAAGAGCGTCCCCAATTCCAGCAAATATTATAACCCGCCCAGGTTTCTCAGCAACCACATCTGCGTCAAAGCGATCCAGTAAATCCTTGGCAGTCTGCCTTGATTTTCCCTTGTTAACGACGGGGACCTGAAGAACCTCAGCTACCTGGGTAGTCCAAGAATATTCAGGATCCAACGGGTATCCTAGCGTAAAAGAATCTCCTAACGCGACAATCTTTGGATTGCTAAAGGCTGGGTTCGCTGCTGTTGAATCTGGATTCGTGGGCGCCGGTACTTTTCCACCTTGACCCCAAAATCCTGCAAAACCTGAGATCAAGACGATAAGGGCAAGTCCAACTGCGACTTGAATTAAGCGGATCTCCGTCCGATATGTACGCATGAAAATTCCTCCTTCCTTTTTAATATTCTACACCTTTAAGCACTTTCCTTCTTCGTTCTACATCCATTCTTATTGATCTTTATAGAAGACATCATACACCAGAGCAGACTTTAACGCATAGTTTGTAATAAGGAAAAAAGGAGGTAGCCTTATGAATTACATTATCAAGGCTCGCGAATTAGGGGAAGCCTTGTCCCAAACCACCGAGGTTCAAGGATTAAAAGCTGCTGAAGCTGCTATTATGGCTGAGCCTAAGAGCAAAGAAGCCTTTGCTCAATACCAAGAAAAAGAACGCGGGCTTGTTACAACTCAAATGATTAGTAAAGTCGTTCCAGAAAAAGAGAGCCTGGCGCTTCTTGATCTTAAAGTTCGTTTAATGAATAAACATCCTCTTATCAAAGCTTATTTTGTTCAACAGCAAAACTATGAAAAATTAATGGCTATGGTAAATCTAACCCTAACGACTGCAATGCATGGAATGCCATCCGCCAATGACCTTCCTATTCCGGAAGAGTTTAAAGGTATGGCCCAACAAATCCTTGACAAAATCGGCGGCGGAAATCCAATGGAGAAGATGCAAATTACCCCCGAAATGCTGAAAGGGATTAAACTGCCGCCTGACTTCAAATCCTAGAAGGCGAGTACGAAAAAATGAGACCTGTCGGTTATGAGGGAGCGCATTTTATTAGCGATATCACGAACCCTATAACCTTAATTGCGTTCCTGATCGTCATCATTTTAGGGGGATGGGTAACTATATGTACCTGGTTCTGATGGTTAACTAGAAAGGAGGATGCCGTTATTGAACCGACCTGACTGTATACCCTTTTTGCCGGCTACTCCTTTTTCCTTTTCCATCTTAGTGACAAGCCCAATCCGCCGTAATTTACTCTTTTGCCCTGTTAGTTCGATTGTCTTTCCTTTAGCTAAAACAAGAATTCAGTTTGCTTCTATGATTGTTGCTGGATTAGATGTATTAATGGCCTTTCTCTTTAAACGTTCTTTGGCCCATCCTCCTAACCCAGCTAACCCTGCTCCAGAACAATATCCCGTGACGCTGACTATGCCACAACTAACTCAACTCATACAAGCAACCCTTAACGGGGATGTGCCGTTGCCTTCACCAGTTTCACCGGTTCCCGGTCAAGGCTTTGGTCCTGTCGGAGCAGATCAACCGCTTTTTCCAGACAACCTAAGCGTCTCCTTGATTCTATCCGCTCCCTTTGCGCCCTTTGATGGTAGTCCAGACACCTCCTTCAACGTCCCGTTATTTGAAATCCCAGGTGCACCTGGTAACCTAATTATTGCGGCATGCATTCTTATTGCTCAGTTTTATATCGAGCGGGCTGGAGTCGGGACTCCCAATGGGAACAACTCTTCAAAGGGACAGAGCACAGTGAACAACGGTAAGGGGGGGATCTCCAATGTCAATGTCGTTTATGCCGGGTAATTCCGGCTTTCCAGCTTACTTCCCTCAGGCATGCCCCCCCTCCTCTTCCGGCTGCCCACCTAAGTTAGACCCTTGTTCAACACCCTTGGATCCCAAGCCTCCATGTGATTTTAGCTTTAAGCGCTTGGTACCGCTTTTGGAATCTCCGGCGGTTGGAACGGGAATTTTAGCCCTTACCTTTTTCTTCTTTATTGCCTTTCTTTCTGATCCTATTTTAGCAAATATAACTTCTTTGACCTTAGGCATTGTCGTAACTATAAGCACTCTTGCCATATTATCCTTGATCATTTTCATTCTGTTTTTGTTATAGATAAAGGTATCCTTACTCTCTAAGCAGAAAATCGAATCGATCATTTGAGTTTAATATTCGTAATTTAAATCTTCATCTTCTAAAAATAAGGTCTGTAACAACCCTAAAAAGGTTTGTTACAGACCTTAACGTGACTATTCTTAAAAAGTTCAGCCTCTAGGGTTACTCTACCATGATTTAGAAAAAACGACCTTATCTTAAGTTGGTTGGCACTTTAATTGGAGGAGTACTGGGCGGCAGCGGTGGTGCTGACATTTCAGAATTAACACCCATCTGGTTTAGAGATTGCATTAGTTCTGGACTTATGGGCGCTGTTTCCGAATAAATTGGGGCTGCTTCGGGCTGCATTGGTACTACATCCGGACTTATGGGCGGCTTTTTCCTGCTACTGATAAAGCCCGTGATCTTTCCCCAAATAGACGTCGCGGTGGTTTTCACCGGGCGTAAAAAGGTCATTACACCCATTGGGTCTTTAACTTTTAAAATAAGGGGACCATTCGGCGCTTGCCCTAGTTGAGTTGGACTTTCCGCAGAAACTACCACACGGCTATAGTGATGAAGGGGAACCGGACTTTGAAAATGTGCCCGATAAACTCCATTACCCACTTGACGTAAAGGTCCCACCAAAAAGCCTGTCTTTCCTTTGTCATCGACCAAATAAGCGGCATACACTGCTTGTTGACCATACCCCAGATAGGTTTGCGGGGGTGGAAGATTGGCTATCAGAAGAAAACTATTATCAGGCGAGATAGTTGCTACCCCATTACCGTTAATCCCATCTTGGGCAGCTTGTAAAACTAGTTGACGGGCTTGCCCTTGATGATAGGGCATATTCTGATTATATCCCTGCTCTGGAATGTATCCCATGCCCTGGCCCTGATTAGGACCACCCTGTACAGGTGCTGGACCCTGCCACCGATTTCCTACAGGCGGAGGCTGCTTAGCTCCGATAAAGCCCCCCCTCAAGTTTTGGATTTGTCCATCCTTTTGGAAGACCCCACTGGCTTTAAGTCCTGAACCCAGTGTATTGCGTATCGAACCCGGAGAATATCCCGAGCCAAATTGACCATTGGGTAATTGACTAGGGAACCCCTGCTGTCCGATGGGCTCATAAGGATTATTAGGCTTATCCCCAACGAACCTCACTTTGCTCCCTCCTTTATTTGCTTCAATGTGACTTTATATCATGATATGATAGTTCACAAGGAAGGGTTCTGAAAGGAGGAAAAACAGTTGCCCAAGAAATCAACACCCCCTCTTTCACAAACAATATCCCGCCGCGGTTTTTTTCGGAGAGTCGGCGGTTTTATAGCGAATCATTGGCTGCTTGCTTCCCTACCCGTCGCCGGTACAGGCGTGGTCGGCTGGGCTCAACATGATACCCTAAAACTGAAGCTCCATAATTGGGATTTGTATTACCCAACCCTGCCAATGGCATTAGAAGGAAAAACTATCTGCCAACTCAGCGATTTGCATCTCGAATCCCTACGAATTTCACCCAAACGCATACGCCAAGGTGTGATGGATCAAAAACCAGACCTCCTCGTAATTACCGGTGACATTATTTCAACCCGTACGGATCTAGACAAATTAGAGCCTTATTTAAGTGGACTAACAGCCCCTTACGGAAACTATGTTGTCCTGGGAAATAACGATTACAGCCACCTTTCTAGGACTCTGTTAAAACGATATCTCCGCGAGTTTGAAAGCTTAGGCTGGACTCCCTTAATTAACGAGGCCTTATTTCATCCGAACCTCAATCTGTGGGTTATCGGGATTGACGACCCTGCTACCGCTCATGACGATGTGGATCTGGCTTATCAAAACCTGGTTTCTGCTCAGCCAAGTCCGACAAACCCGCCCTTTCGCCTAGCCTTAGCCCATTCCACAGATTGCCTGGATGATGTAGCAAAACACGGCGCCGAACTCTTGCTCACAGGCCACACCCATGGTGGTCAGATTCGACTGCCTGGCATGAAGCCCCTAATTACAAACACCTATCTGGGGGACCTAGGATTTTACGAAGGGTATCATATTATCAACAATGTCCCTCTCTACATCAACACCGGAATCGGAGAAAGCATGATCCCTCTACGCCTCAATGTTCCCCCAGAAATCGCCTTCTTCACCTTACATAAAGGAAACGAGCCACCAAGGCACCGGACGAGGTAATCGACCTCGCGCCCATGCCCTTGAAGTAAGCATTACTGCAGAAACATTGCTGATCTAGCTAAACAAACCCGATAGCAAAAAGGGTCCTACAACTTCTAAGTTGTGGGACCCTTTTTGCTTGTTCATACATGAATAACAATCTAAGCGGCAAAGAGGAATCGCTACCTTCTATATTAATAGGAAGCAAAAAAATCTCCCATCCGTTCTCCTGTTCTCCAAGCCCCGGGACGCAGTATGACACAGCGTGACGTCTATACGTAAGCAGAAAAGCAAACTTCCGTTCCAGCTTCTGACCCGAAAGACGGGGCAGTGTACAGGGTCCCCTCCCGCCATCCTTGGCTCCGGGGACACTTGGCCATCCATGGCCTGCGGATGTACACTGCCGCCAATGCGCCAAGGANNGTGGAGATTATCGCCGTAGGCGGCTTCTTCAAACAATACTGTCGCCGAAGGATGAACCCCGCTCCCCAAAGGCCGGAAGCTGGAACGGTTAGTTTGCTCTGCGTCGTATGACAGAACGATGGGTCATACAAGTCCCCTCAAGACCTAGATACTAAACGTATGGTTTCCAATTTCCTTAATAACAGTACGGCTCTTGATCCATTTATCTGTGGCAGTTCTTGGATTGTAGTAGAATATTGCCCCATTTGTCGGATCCAGACCAGAAAGGGCTGCTTCGGCAGCTTTATGAGCCTGATCATTGGGGTCTAAATGAATTTGCCGGTCATCAACTGCTGTAAAAGCACCAGACTGATAAATGACCCCTTTTATCGTATTTGGAAAGCGAGGATCATTTACACGATTAAGGACGACAGCCCCGACGGCCACTTGTCCTAAGAAATCTTCTCCCCGAGCTTCCCCATAGATGACACGGCTTAGTAATTCAACCTCTTCCTCAGAGACCAAACGTCCTAGGCCACGTGAGTGGATTTGAGAAGAGGATGCGGAAGCTGTTCTTTGGTGCGCTTGTTTCAGAAGTTCTGCTTTTCTTTCCGACAAGGTACTGATAGAAGGTTCCTCAGGTAACTCTGTGTCTGGGTTTACGATTATTTCATAGGTTTGAATCGTTTCCTTAGGTTCTGATAAAGGAACTTCTCCTGAATCAGCTGTTTGGTAGACTTGCTTATAGACCGCAGCAAAGGTTGGAATGCTCCGTATTATGTTCGCCCACCACGGTGTAAAGGTTACTTGTTCAGCCGCTTCCTCAGCAACAGCCTTCTCTTCTTGGCTTACTTGCCACGGTATCATCAGGACATTCCTTGAATAATCCTTCACATCCATTGGCCGAAGCAATTCAACTTTTCCCTTTGTTTCTAAGTTTGGCACCCATAAAGGTTGTCCTTCTCTAATTTGATTGGGCCTTTTTACCTGGTTAAGCTTGACGAGTTGATCAACCGTGGTTTGATACTTTTGGGCCAACTGCCATAGAGATTCTCCACGCTGGACCACGATTTTCGTCGTGGCTATTGAATTGAGCCCCTGATTATGTGCATTGTTAAATGTTTCGTTTCCTAGTCCTAGAACAGGATAAATATTGACTTGCCACAGAAACAAGCATAATATCCCGCATAGGAATGTCGCCATGGACTTCCGACATCGCCGGTGTGGTAATAAAATAAAAATCACCTCTTGAATTTAGACTATTTCTAGTCTTTCCCAATTGAGGTGAGTTTTATAACCGGCTAAATCTTTATAGGAAATAATTGTAAAGTACTATAGCCTCTCCTGTCATATCCTACTAAGTAATACATATTATTATACAGACTAAGCAAAGATAATTTAGTCTTGTCTTTTTGCTTGTCAACTTGGTAAGTGAGGTGAGGCTAACGAGTATGAAGGCTTTATTTAAAAACCTATTGTTGTCGTTTTCTCCTCCAGAAGAAGACCCTCCAAGCGAGGAAGAACTCCTTCTTGCAGAGATAGAAGTAACAAAACAAAAAATAGACTATGCCTGGAACCGCCTGGATCACGCTGACCCGGAATACGTTGAAATCGCTGTGCTCGAAATTCTGCTCGCAGAGACTCAATATGGAATTCTTAATAAACGCTATCGGTTAATGCTTGGCTTAAAGGATGAAACCCCTCACTTTATGACGTCTGCTAAGGCATTATCGTCTCTAGAGAGGAATTGTCAAAACCACGCCTTATATAGATATATGTTAGAGCCTAAGCCAGAAAATTCCCGAGACAAGGCAGACTCTAGCCTCGGTTCCGGACTTTCATCGTAACATTAACATCCATGCAGACGTTGTAGGGGCAATTCATGAATTGCCCCTAAGGTGTTTTCGAGCTTATTCATTCTGCGGATAAATTCGTCATACAGAAGAAAATACGTAATTTTACTATATATTATATTACTTTTGCGTACTATTAAAGAGAGCTCCGCCGAATTCTTCGGCGGAGCTTTTTCTTACGCTAGTATCTTTAGTTTAACTAGTTCACTCAGTCTATATGTCAGAACTAGTTCACTTAGTCTGTATGTTGAACTAGTTCACTTAGTCTGAACGAATTACTTAAGTCCCCTCAACAGTACATCCACGATTAATTGATGATCCTTTTCCTCTAAAGGTCCCGAAGCCATAAAGATCCTATGTTTGCAGAACTGCTCTAGGGCTCCTGTGATACAATACATGGCTAATTCTTCATCGAGGTCTGGTCGAAACTCTCCATTTTCTTTAGCGACTTTAACCATCTCTTTATAATAGCCAAAAATCACCTCTTGGACCGCCATATGATGGACACGGATTTCTTTGGAGAGTATTTTAACCTGCATGGCAAGGTGCATAACGTCCATATGATTGCTTAGAAATTTAGCGGTAAAGCGAGAGCAATTCAGGATTTTTTCCTCAATCGTTTCCCCTTTGTCAATGCTCTCTTTCAGCCCAAGGCTAAACTGATCGACACTGAACTTTAGGATTTCCTCAAATAGCCGATCTTTACTTTCAAAATATTCGTAAACAGTTCCTTTACCAATGCCCGCCTCTTTGGCGATATACTCCATCTTAGCGCCGTCGAAGCCGTGTTCAGAAAAAACTCGGATTGCAGCTTTCAGGATATCTATCTGTTTTTCTTCTCGCGACGCCGTAGATACCATCTCCTTTTAAACAAACGCGTTATGTTCGAGGCTCTTTGAGCCTCAGTCTTAAAGAGGTTGTTACAAAATTGTAAAATTCGCAGGATAATCGTCCTATCTGGAATCACACGGGGCAATTCCCCTGTCCTTACGTCAAAGACTTGTCAAGGACAATGTCAAATACCTCAAAGGGAATGTCTCCTGAAGGAGGGACGACTGAAGGATCCAGATCCTTCTCTGCGCTCAGGATGACGATTGGTCTTTTATTTTTGTAACAGGCATTTAATTAAGTTATTGAGGATCGGGGATCGGGGTCGAGCCTCGATCCTCGTGCCTCGTATTATACTGAATGCGTAATCTGAGCAGCCTTCATCTTACGTTCCCTTTTTCGTTTCCTGGAATCTCGAATATCTTCAAAAATCGTATAAATAACTGGTACAAGCAACAGGGTTGACAGTGTAGAGAGTGCAAGTCCAAAGATCACGACAATTGCCATGGGTGCCATACTTTCTGATCCTTCCCCAATTCCTAAGGCCATGGGGATAAGACCCAGGATGGTCGCTAAAGTGGTCATCATAATCGGCCGTAAACGAATGGGGCCTGCGTTTTCAATGGCTTCCTCCCGTTCTTCTCCCCGTTCTCGGCGTTTAATAATATAATCCACCAAGACAATAGCATTACTGACGGCTATACCTACTAAGAGAATCAAGCCGATAAACGAGGGTACGCTTAAGGTTGTTCTCGTAATGAACAGGCCCAGCATTCCGCCGGAAAATCCCATAGGGAGGGATAAAATAATCGTAAAGGGGTGTAACAAGGATTCGAACTGAGATGCCAGAATCATGTAGACGAGCAGAATCGCCAGTATTAGGGCGAGCCCTAAATCCGCAAAGGATTCCATCAATTCTTTATTCTCACCCAATACTTCATAGGTATACCCATTGGGTAGCTGATAGTCTTTTAACTTAGTTTCAATATCCAGGGTGATACTGCGTAAATCACGGTTAATAATTTGACTGGTAACATGAACGACGCGGGTCTGTCCCGTGCGCTCAATCTTTACCGGACCTCGTCCCATCTCAATTTCAGCTACTTGACTCAGAGGAACGGTGATCCCAGACATTGTAGGGATCGGCGTTTGTCCTAGATTCTCGAGACTCGTTTTAAAGGTTTCATCCCCACTCAGTACGACATCAATTTCCGACCCTTCATATCGGTAAGTTGTTGCAGTAGTCCCGGAAATGGTCCCCTTGACAGCCTGAGAAATCTGGGCCGCTGATAAACCATATTGGGAAGCATTCTGACGATTAACTTTGACGACAACCTCGGGAACCCCGTCTGTCATGCCCGTTTTTACTTCACGGGTTCCGTCAACCGAGGCGATAATCCCTTGGATCTCGGATCCAATCCTCTTGAGTTCGTCGAGTTCTTCCCCCTTGATAGCAATATCAATCGGCGTTTGGGAACCACCCATTTGCATATTATCCGTAATTGTGACCTTAATCTCAGCACCAGGAATGTCTTTTATCAAAGAACGAATTTCATCGCCCACCTCTTCAACACTCCGTTGTCGAGCCTTTAAATCCACGAGTTGGACACTGAGGGAACTGGTATTAGCGGTATCCCCTCCAAGGGAAAATCCACCATTGGTCCCAATTTGGGTAAAGACGGTTTTGATCTCCAGGATTCCCTCCAGTTTCTTCTCAATTTGATTAACCGTGGCTTCCGTATCCTTAAGCTTTGCCCCATCCGGCAGAGTCGTATTAATTGTTAATTGGCCGACATCCGAAGCGGGCATGAACTCTGCGCCTAAGCTGAAAGCGGAGGCACTTGAAACGACAAAGACCACTGTCGCAATAATCATCACAGTCTTGCGATGGTGCAAGGCATAGTGTAAAAACCTTTTATAGACGGCTTCAATTCGCCCAAAGATCCGGTCAAAACCGCGGCTAAAGCGGTCAACTAGCCCTTTAAGTCCAGTCCGACCTTCCGGAACAGCTTCCGTTTTCATCAATTTGGCAGAAAGCGTCGGAACTAGGGTTAGGGAAACGAGAAGGGAAGCCAGAAGGGATACAGCAAAGGTCAAGGCTAATTCTCTAAAAATGGTAGCTACAATTCCTTCAACAAAGACGATGGGGAGAAAAACTGCGACTGTCGTCAATGTCGAAGCGAAAACTGCCATCCCAACCTCGGATACCCCTTTAATAGCCGCCTCAAATTTTGAGTATCCTTCCTGGCGATGTCGATGAATGTTTTCCAGGGCTACGATATTATCATCCACCAAGCGTCCCATGGCCAGAGTCAGCCCGCCAAGGGTCATCATATTAATCGTGATCCCTGCAAAATAAAGGACCGCAAAGGTCGCCATCATAGCAATTGGGATCGCTGTCGCGGTGATAAAGGTGGTTCGGATATTATGGAAGAAGAGAAAGACCACAACAATGGCTAAGATTCCACCTAAAATAGCTTCGTTTTTGACAGTTTGAATGGATTTATTAATATCAAGGGACTGGTCCATTACTGTTTTAATCTCTAAGTCCGGGTATTCTTTCGCAAATTCGTCGATTGCTGCTTTAACCCCATCGGCCACTTTGACCGTATTTGTCCCTGATTGTTTTTGAACAGCAATACTTACGCTTTTTTCGCCGTCCGCTTTGGTAATGGCGTTAACGTCCTTATGTCCTATGCCTACCTCGGCAATATCTTTTAAGCGGATCTGTCCTCCACTAGGCAGGGGAATCATAAGTTCTTTAATTTCATCGATGGATTCAAACTCACCGGTTGTCCGGATCGTAAGTTCCTGAGTTCCCTTTTGAACCTGTCCTCCCGGGGAATTTCGATTCTCTGCACCAATGAGTTGGGCTAAGGAATTGATAGTCAAGCCATAACCGTTCATTTTCTCTAGATGGGTTTTAATTTCCACTTGGTCTTCATACCCACCGATAACTGAAACAGAAGCAGCCCCGGACACCCGCTCGAGCTGAGGTTTAAGCTCATCCTCCGCGATAGCTTGCAGCTTGGCAAGATCTGCGTCATGTCCATTCAGAGTCAATATGACAACAGGCATTGCCCCTATGTCAAGCTTCATAACCATCGGATCCCCAGCCTCAGAGGGTAAACGACTCTTGATCTGATCAACCTTCTCCCTCATTTGAAGAGTCGCGAAGTCCATGTCTGTGCCTGACTTAAACTCCGCTATGACAATGGAACTCCCCTCGGAGGTTGTCGATGTCACCGTTTTAATATTTCCTACCGTAGAAACGGCTCCTTCTAAAGGACTGGTGATAAGTTTCTCGATTTCCTGAGGACCTACCCCAGAATACTGGGTTACCACGATGGAAACAGGAATTTCAATGTTCGGCATGAGATCGATGGGAAGGCGGGTCAGAGATATAAAGCCCAAAAGAATGATAATAAGCATGGTCATGATGGCTGTTACTGGGCGTTTAACCGAAACTTCGACTAGTTTCAAGACTCTTCCCCTCCCACAACCTTCACCTTATGGCCCTCATCAACTAAGGTTTGTCCTTTAATGATTACCTTATCCCCTTGGGCTAATCCTTTAACTATTTCTATGTCCACCCCCGTATCAAGGCCTGTAGTGACCTCTTTAGAGACGGCTTTGTCGTCTTGAACAACATAAACAATGGTCTTTTCGTTTTTGAGAACGACGGCCTCGCTTTTAACAGCCATAACATCGGCCTTCTCATCCGTCGCCAGTTCAACTTTGGCAAACATGCCTGGTTTGATCAAACCTTCAGGATTATCCAAAGTGATTTTAACTGGATAGAGGCGAGTTTGAGGATCAGAAGCAGGGCTGATATAATCGATTGTTCCGACAAAGCTTTTCTCAGACGCCGAAGGGACTGTGACTTTAACAACTTGATCTTTTTTCAGGCGGTTCACTAAGTTTTCGGCTACGCTGAGGGAGCTATAGAGAGTACTAGAATTCGTCAGGCCAATGGCTGCTTGGGCACTGGAAGCCATGTTTCCAACCTGAACATTAACTTGAGAGACCACTCCGTCTACTGGGGCAGTCACAGTTGCATTATCTAACGCCTCCCGGGCTTGGGTAAGTTGAACCTCGGCAAGCTTTAGGCTGCTGTCAGAGGCCTGAACACTCAATTGTTCAATCTGACCTGCAAAGGAAGATTCTAATTCCTTAAGTCCCAACTCTGCTTGGTCAAGTTGAACCTTCGATGCTGCACCAGCATCAAAAAGGGCCTTTGTATTAGCCAAGGTCTTTTGAGCATTGGCAATTTTTTCTGCAGCGAGTACTTTAGTTCGCTCCAGAGAAGTTTTTGCAGCCTCCCACTGATCTTTGCTGGTTTGATAGCGAGCCTCAGCTAATTGATAGTTATTATTCATATCTGTGGTTTCGAGGGTAAAAAGCACCTCGCCTTTATGTACGGCATCTCCGACTTTCACGTTCACGAATTCTACCTTACCGGGAATCTTAGGAACGACGGAAACATCGGTCTCTGATGAAATTTTGCCACTTAAAATAGCAGTATTGATGAGCGTCTTCTTGCTAGCAACTTCCACTTCCACCGGTATGTATTTTTCTTCTACGGCTTCAGTAGGCTGACTCCCACTGCATCCAGCCAGTAATCCCAGCGCCATCAACGCCATGAGTAGGATCAGGATCTTTCTCAATTTCCCAGTTTTCTTTTCCAACGCCTATCTCCTCCACTTTACCTATGTATAGTCCATGTCTCCAAAACCGACTGTTCGGTCACCATTTAGTTATACATTGAATACACTCTAAAATCAAGACATGTGGAGTATTAATTTACAAAAATATGAGCAACTCATTTGGTTTGATGAGTTGCCCATATTTTGTGCACTTAGAAGATTGTCCTGTCATCCAGAGGGTTAGCGAAGGATCTAGATCCTTCAGTCGTCCCTCCTTCGGATGACACGGCCTTGAGTTGCACTAATTGCAATAACGAGATTCTTCACTGCGTTCTCGTCCCTGCTCTCATCCCGTTCCGGGTCTGGGTTTTGGTTCTTGTTTTGGTTCTTGTCCTGGTTCCGGTTCTCGTCCTCGTCCTGGTTCCTGTCCTCGCCCTGGTTCTGGTCCTGTTCCTTGTCCACGAATGTTACGCCATAGCTCGACGAGTTGTTTAACGCTCTGTAAGAAAACAGCAATAAAGCGGAAGGGGTTCTTCCTCATCTCCTCGAGACTAACCGCTACTTCATTCACCGTTCCGCCTACTTGTTCACTGGTCTGTCTCACGACGCCGGTAACCGCTCGGACATCTGACAACAGATAGGGTAAATGAGTATTTATGTCCTGCACTGTTTGCTTTGCTTCATTGGTGAGTTTCCGCAGGGAGCGAAACCAAAGCATCACTTCGATGCCGATCACCCCTAAAATGATGGTAGCAACAAGGGCACACACTTCATAAATCATCGATCTCCGTCCCCCCAGCTCAGATTCCTAGCTCCTATTGTCTAACGCCTTTCCCCTAAAACCTTAATCGCTTGACCATAGTCCGGATCTCCAGGTCTTATGGTTTTCCTCTCATTGATCCGGTGGCTAACCCCAAAGGACTGTACCTTTGATGTGCCTGAGATTTCTTGATACTCTCGTATGGTATGTGCGATGGCCAGGCCTCCCTCTTGTAAGGTCTGGCCCCTAACTCCAAGGATAGTAGGATGGATAACTAGCCAGTAAGTCGTATCTGGGTTTAACTCAACTTCAGGAATTACTTGAACAGAGGTACCTCCAAGGGGTTTAAACTCTGAAAGCACCCTTTGCCCTGTTATGCTATTAATCAGCTCGATACTCGAATTATTCACGCTCTGCCAATCTACCTCTGCAGAGAAATCTACCATGAATTTCTTATCAAGTGGGATCTCGGATAATTCAGCCACTTGACCGTAGCTGGAATAATAATGGATATAATCTGAGGACAGTTCATGGGAGCTTGTCGGAACAATACCAGACAGTTCTCCCCAAGCTTCCCAATAAGAGTCGGTTCTAGCCAGGGTTTGTGCTTGTGAAGAATTGGTTAACATCAGTACCGCAGCCTTAAGGGCATCTGAGTGCTGAATAGTGACGTTAGGGCTGACCCCTACTTTATCAATTTCATGCCCTTCTGGAGAATAAAAGTGGTCTACTGTCATTTTAAGCACTCCCCCATTCTCCAGAGGAAACATGCTCTGAACCGTTCCTTTGCCATAGGTCGTCGTTCCAACCAGGGCGGCCTTGTCGTGATCTTTGACTGCTGCGGCTAATATTTCAGAGGCACTGGCACTGTTTTCATTGATGAGAACGATAATCCGTTGATCCATTATCCAACCAGGATCCCGAACCTTATAAGGATACAGAATGCCCGTGCGGTCTTTGATTTGTACTGCAACGTCAGGTCCAATAAAAAAGCCTGCGAGATCAAGGGCTGAGCTTAAGTACCCGCCTCCGTTATCCCTTAAATCCACAATCCAGCTGTCGACATTTTGGTCTTTTAATTGGTCAACTAAGGTCTTAAATTCCTCTGGGGTATCGTTTCCAAAGGAATTGAGATCTAGATAGCCGATATGCTCACTAAGCACTTGACCAGTCACTGTAGGTTCGTTCACTGCTCTGCGTGTGACCTGTAAATCCTGAGTTTCAGTCCCTCGCTTCACATGGAGCTGAACTGTGCTTCCTTCAAGACCCCGCAGCAAGCTTACTGCCTCTTCCGAACTAAGTCCCGCTAGGGATAGTCCATCAGCTCGAATAATCACATCACCAGGTTTTAACCCAACCTCCTCCGCCGGGGAGCCAGCAATGACGGATAATACCTTAACTCCTTCTGCTAACATCTCAATATGAATTCCAATACCAGTAAAGCTCATATCGATAGTTTCGAGGAAGTCCTGGTATTGCTCTGGAGTGAAATACATTGTATGAGGGTCTCCCAGCCTTTCCAGCATTTCTTCGACGGTTGGAGCATTCAAGATCTCCTTTGAAACAACCTCGACATACTGAGTTCGAAGGAGGGAACGAATTTCAGGCAAGACATCCTCAGATGCTTTAACTGTTGTCGCTGTACTCAGCATCATGATTAAAAGAATTAGAATGTGAACAAATCCGTTATTATATGCCCGCTTAGTCAGTAATCTTGCTTTCATGTTATCTTTCCTCCAAGTTCTTAGACCTTTCCCTGACTTAGAGATTTCGACAGATAGTTAAGTTTATCCTTTGGCTTTTTAAAAGTTCTTTTAAAGTGTATTGTCATCCTAAGCGATAGAAGGATCTAGATCCTTCACTTGTGCCTCCTTCAGGATAACACGCAGAATGACACGGCCCTTGAGCTCCTATCGTAACAATGACAAAGGCGCGCTGGATTTTTCATTGGATCTGTGGTGCCGCGCAGCAGCATGGGATCTAATACGTTAAAAAATGCCCCCCATAGTTTCTCGAACTAGAGAGAGCATCTTCACACCCTGAACCTTAGATTATTATGTGTCATTATATCGCCTTCCGTTTTGTTATTACGTCGCCAATGGTATTTATGGTTCCTTCCAAATTACTTATAGTATACTTCAGATTATCAACCTCAGCTCTATGTACTTGACTGTTATGTTCTATAGCCTTTACAACTAAATATATCTCATTTTGTCTTAACTCTAAACTGTCCATTCTTAAATCCATCTTAGATTCTAAGCTATTCACTCTAGTATCTAGATTATCTACTTTAAAGTCTAGATTATCCACTTTAGAGTCTAACTCATTAAGCTTTTTGAGTATTAACTCAAGTGTTCTTTGACTTTCTTTTTCCACAGTCTCACCACCTCTCTCGCAAAATTATAACATCCTAAAGCTGTACCAACAAGATAAATCTTGCCCAAATATAAAGGAAAAGGCCGTAAACAACCTTTTCCTTAATATCAACCTATTATCCTTATCCGTTTCTCATGTTATCTCTGCCTCTTTGACCCCCGGATCCGCCACGGAAATCGTTGCCTTTTCTCCTCGACCAGGTATCCGCTTTTTGACCATAGCCGTCGCGATAGTTTCCTTGCTGAGGTCTAGCATTATTTCCCATAGGACGTCTATTGCCCATGCCTCTTGCCCGAACGGGAGCGGCTTCTGTCAAGCGAACTTCGACGTTATCAGGTTCTTTAGTGATGATCTTTAGGGCTGCAGATAAAAGGGTCACAGAATCGTTTTCTGCCAGTAACTCTTCAGCTACGCCTTTATACTTCTCGATATCTTCTTCGGCGATAACACGTAAGATCTCTGTCATGGTTAAGCGCTGCTGACCTTGGACGGCTTCCACGATAGTCGGAATCGGTTTACGTATGATTCTGCGTTTAATTACGGATTCAATCAGTCGCAGCATACCTATCTCCCGAGGAGTGACTAAGGTAATTGCTAAACCTGATTTTCCAGCCCTACCCGTACGGCCGACTCGATGGACGTAACTTTCGGGATCTTGAGGGATGTCAAAGTTGAAGACGTGGGTTACGCCGCTAATATCGAGTCCCCGTGCAGCAACGTCGGTAGCGACCAAAACTTCGATAGTGCCGTCTTTAAACTGTCTCAAGACGCTGTCTCTCTTGCTTTGAGTCAAGTCACCGTGAATTCCTTCTGCGGAATAACCGCGTTTGCTTAAGGCCTCAGAAATCTCATCTACGCGACGCTTCGTTCGTGCGAAGACAATGGACAGATCTGGGGATTGAATGTCTAATAGTCGGGATAAAACATCAAACTTCAGTCTTTCAGTAACCTCAATATAATGCTGTTCAATATCTGAAACCGTAACCCCTGTTGCTTTAATACTAATCAGCTGAGGCTGTTGCATAAACCGCTGAGCGATATTTTGAATCTGTCTGGGCATGGTAGCCGAGAAGAGCAAGGTTTGACGTTCTTCTGGGATTTCCTTGAGAATCGTTTCGATATCATCTAAGAAGCCCATGTTCAACATCTCATCTGCTTCGTCCAGAACAACGATCTTAATATCATTAAGACGAATCGTCTTTCGTCTCATGTGATCCATTAGACGTCCTGGGGTTGCTACAATGATATGGGGTCTCTTCTTAAGAGCCCGGATCTGCCAATCGATGCCCTGTCCTCCGTAAATAGGTAAGGCATGGATCCGTTTAAACTGGCCAATCTTATTTAGTTCCTCCGCTACTTGCACGGCTAATTCTCGAGTAGGGGCTAGAACAATCCCCTGAATATGCTCAGCTTGCCCTGAAATCCTCTCCGCTAAGGGAATACCGTAAGCCGCTGTTTTCCCCGTTCCAGTTTGGGCCTGCCCAATAAGATCTCTGCCCTCCATGGCAATGGGAATCGTCTGTTCTTGAATAGGGGTTGTTTCTTCAAACCCCATGTTTACTATCGATCGAATAATAGACTCGCTTAATCCTAATTCTGCAAATGTCGCCAATACGTTCAGTCTCCTTTTTTGTTTGTTATATTCTTTAAGTTTTCCAATTGCGTCCTTATCTATAACTGCGAACAATAACTGTGAAGAAAAAATCTTTATTAATCTATCAATTAACTTACCGCCGAAACAGAACATCCGCGATAGCGCGTGAGTTTCGCCAACGAGGGAATAGACGCTTATGGCACCAACTATATATTATACCATAGTTATCCATAATTAGAAAGCGCTCTAACGTAAAAGAATTCTTTTCCTGTCCTATCCTTCCTGTGCTTAACTCTTCTTAAACTTCTTAACTTTAATTTTACCCCTACTCACGTAACTATTCACTGTTACTGATGTAAAGTTTACATATTTCGAGGATTTCTAAATAAAGGCATATTAAAGGACCCCCGCGTCCGGAGGTCCTAATTGCGCAAGTCAATGGTTCAAAGGGTCTTATGACTTACAAAATAAAATTAGCACTAAAGATTACGAAAGTCAAGATAAATCCACTGATATCGTCCGAAGATTGTGGATATATGGATATTTGCTTTGAATAATCAAGACATTCCTTTCAAAAACCACTCGTAATTGCTCTTAGCATTAAACAAATCGATTTGTTTTGTCTTGACCGTATTTTCTTGGGCCTGATAATCCGTGGTTGCTTTATCCATGTCTAACTTAGAAAGCATCCCTAACCCCATCTTAAGTTGAGCTTCTGAAAGCTTTATTTTTTGATCCGCAAGGCTCTGTTCTGCTAAACGAAGATCGCTTTGCACTCTTGCAATGTTGTCAACCATGGAATAATAGGCTGTAGTTAACGTGTCTTTCGTCTGGGTATGCTTTAAATTCGCATTGGATAGATCATAAGCAGCCTTCTTATATTGTTTAGATGAGACTCCATTATCTTTTTTTGCTCTATCAAGGGCAGATTGGGAGATTACAATCTGTTGTTCTATTAATTTTATCGAATAACTGTTTTCCAGAGCCATTTTTAAATCTGCTTCTTTATCTTTAATACTAAATTCTATTTTATCCAAGGGAATACTTGCAATTACCACGTCATTACCCTGATCATTGATCAGATTTTTTATTTCACGTTCTTTGGAATCCTGTAGAAACTTTGTACTTTCAAGTTTAGTTTGCATATCAACTAACGTTGTCTTTAGATCATTCATACTATTGCGGGATACCAGACCCAAGCTCTCTTGCAACTGCATCGCTACTAATTGATTTTGCATGGTATCCATTGCCATGGAAAGACTAGAGGAATCCAACTTCGACTGATTATATTCTATGTATTTGCTTTCTGCTTTACGTATCAGTGTGTCATTGTTTACCGAGGCTTTAAGATCATACATAGCTTCTAAGGTAGGTCGATCAACTTGAGTACGTTCCAGTTGCTTAAGTGCATCTAGTAACCCTCTTTTAACAGAACCTAGTTGGGCAATAATGCTAGAGTCAGCCCCCGCGGCTCTTAACTGATCCCTTTGGGTATTTATCTCTTCGAGCTCATCCTCTAAGTCGTTAATATCTCTCTTAAGACCCGTAAAATCGATATAAGATTTAAGTCGTTCGTTCTCATTAATTTGAACCTCCAAATTGTGCTTAGTGATGATACCTTTAAGATCTTCAAAGGTTATTGTTCTCGATCCCGTACTGTCAGCAAAGGCCATAAAAGGTTGCCCCAAAATTAACATGGCTGATAATAGTGATACTCCAACTAGTTTTTTCATATGTAAACTCCCTTTCCTGATACCTATGTGCTTATTGTAGTTTACAAGTTTTCTGATGTCAATTGTAATTCGACAGAGGCTCTTCGCCCTAAAGGCGAAAGACCCCTTTTATTCGCAGTGCGAACTATTATCTTAATACTTATTTTAATGTAGCTTGCTTTAGCAATTTTCCCTCTTTAGCAACTATGATATCTATGGTTCGATCAGGATAATTTTCTTTAATCACCTTGCTGTATTTCTCCACAACTTGGTCTACCGACAGTTCCTGCTCATTATTTATTTCAATATCAACGTTGACAGCACGTTGTTCTCCTTCTACTACCTGAACCATAACGCGTTCAATTCCTTTTTCCGACTCGAGTTGTTTCTTTAGGTCATCATCACTCTCAAGTTTATTCGTAGGCTGTGGTTTTTCTTCTTTCAATTCTGTTCCAAGATTAGGTCCATTTTTCTCTTGAGTTGATTTGGAATCAGAACAACCTGTAAGAAAAAGAAACATTGTTATTAAACCTATTATTACTAACCATTTGCGTTTTGACATTTGTTTTAATGCCTCCTCCCTTTATACATGGTAGATTCTAACAGATGTCGTTTCAGATGTAAAGTTACTTTGATGAGGTCAAATTTTTCATGTATCTGATACAGAGGAGACTTCATTGACAATTAACAGCTAAGTTAGTGCTGAAACTATATTTGCATTGTATCTTTTAACCATAGAATTATTTTATTTCATATAAATAGAGTGATATCTGGTTCGGAGGACATACGAAAATATTCTTGTTTTAAATAATTAATGGAAATTCACCCAATATAATTGAAATGTAATTTATGGTTCACTATGTTAATCTCTATTTACGGCAAAAGAAAAATGACCAAATAATCCAACGTTTTATTTTCTTGCCTTTATTTTGCTCTAAAAAGTACCCACTGGGCTGAAAATAGCATTTTCAGGGAGGGACGCTTCCATGAAATCCAGTGGAATATTTTTAGATAATGCGCAATGTCTAAACATTTAACTTCTTTTAAGAGAGGAGGAGGAGCGAAAAGGCATCTCTATAAGGAACCATAGTCCACTGATTAAAAACTGTTCAAATTTGAGAGGAGTAATTCATTACATGAAGAAAACTAAAAAAGCTTTAGCAACCCTAGCTATCGCAGGTATGACATTAAGCATGATCCCTTTTAATGTTTTCGCTGCTTCACCAGTTCCAACCCGTATCGCTGGTGTAACTGCTGAACAAACTGCTGTGCAAATTGCTGAACAAACCGGTTATACCGGTAAAGCAATTCTTGCATCCTCAACCTCTTATGGTATGGTTGATGCATTAACCGCTGGTCCTCTAGCTGCTTCCTTACAAGCTCCTATCCTGTTGACCGGAGCTGGAAACACACTGAACGCTTCTACTAAAGCTGAGCTCACCAAACTTGCGGTTAAAACCGTTTATGTAACAAGCGGAACTGCTGTTATTAAACAGGGTGTTATCGATGAGTTAAAAGCTATGGGTATGGAAGTTATTGAACTAGGTGGATTTGACCGTGCTGAAACATCCGTCAACATCGCTAAGAAAATGACAGGCGTTACCAAAGTAGCCATCGCTAACACTGTGCCAGATGCACTCTCCATTGCATCCATAGCCGCTGCTGCTAACCAACCAATTCTCTTAACGAATAAAAATGCACTTCCTTCAAGCGTCGCTTCCTACTTAGCAAGCGCTGGCGTTACAACCAGTGATGTTATCGGTGGAACAGGCGTCATCAGTGATGCAGTAGTAGCTGCACTTCCAGGTGCGACTCGTCACTTTGGTATGACTGCTTATGACACCAACAACCAAGTTATCCAAGACTTCGCAGCTAGCATTGAATTTGACAACGTGTATGTCGCTAATGGACAAACTGGTATTGATGCTCTTGCAGGTGCTCCACTTGCAGCTCAAACCAAATCCGCTATCGTACTCACAGATAGCAAATCCGTTCCTGCTGCTGCAGCTTTCACATACAGCAAATCTCCAGTTGGCGCTGTTGTAACTGCTCTCGGTGGTACAGCTGTCGTTCCTGAAGGTATTCGTGTTGGCGTTGCTGCTGGTCAGGTAACACCTGTATCGAGTGAGTTGAAAATTGTTTCTGTAAGCTCACTTACCGATGATGGACGCTA
>DOPM01000009.1 GCA_003513495.1 Desulfosporosinus sp. | reverse complement strand
ATCGAAGAACAGAATCCGGCGGCCGATCGGATCGCTCAGGAAAGATATCTTATCGATCAGACAGACAAGATGAAGCTTCTTCGAGATCTAACGATGGTTGAAAACCCGGACAGTTGTATGATCTTTTGCAATACTAAGCAAACCGTCGATGAAGTTTACACTGAACTCGTGAAACTGGACTATTCTTGTGATAAACTTCATGGCGGAATGGAACAACGAGATCGATTGAATGTCATGAAGGATTTTAAACAAGGATATTTCAGATATCTATGTGCGACAGATGTTGCCTCAAGAGGTCTGGATATCGAGGACATTACCTTGGTCATCAATTATGACATCCCGTACGAACGAGAAAGCTATGTTCATCGGATCGGAAGAACAGGCCGAGTCAACAAACTGGGTAAAGCCATAACCTTTGTTACCAAAAATGAAGATAAGTTTTTAAAGGAAATCCACGACTACATCGGCAAAGAGATTCTTCTAAAGGAAAGACCGGAAGAAGCAACGGTGCATAAGTCGAAACAGGATTTTATGGCGAAAAACAATACCTTGCCAGAAATCAAGGAAACAAAAGGCGTGCAGTTGAGTACCGAAATCATGAAGATCCATGTGAATGCCGGGAAGAAAACAAAAATGAGACCCGTCGACATTGTGGGCACGCTTTGCAGTATTGAGGGCATAACCCCGGCAGATATCGGAATCATCAACATCCTGGATGTATCAACCTTTGTTGAAATCTTAAACAATAAGGGTGAGTTGGTGCTGCAGAATCTGCAGAACACTCCGATTAAGGGCCGGCTTCGGAAGGTAAGCAAAGCAGACCGATAAACTCAAACTAGGGGCGAAACAGATAATTGAAACATAGCGATGAGGGAATGTCCTAGGTCAAGAACTGATGTAGGCTATTTTTCCCTGCTCAAGTATGAAGTTCAAATATTGAAGATTATCTTAGCAGTGACACCTTACTTGATACAAATGCAAAAGACATTATGCCAACTCTTGATGATTTACCAGAATACCGGAATATGGAATGCAGATATACTCATAAATCATTTGTATTTGAATCTGACTCGGTTGCTCTCATTGTATACCACGATGATAAAACGTATATAATAACCGCTATGCCCCAAACCGGATCGGCAAGGGTGTGGGGCATATTATTAAATGAAACCGATCGGACCTCCCTCGAAAGGTTGGAGGCATTCAACCAGCAACTCGATGATCAGGACTACGAGCTGATTCGTGGCTTTGGCGGGCAGTTTTGGATCGGTCAAACCTTTCTGGCTGACCGGTGAGGATGCCGACTACAAAAACCACCTTTTTGTTTGCCAATTAAAGAACAAGGCAATGAAGCAGGTTTGGTGCTCATCCGACCTCGATTGCCCAATACTCTCTTTGACGATTCGGGATTGGGATGGTGACGGTCTCGCCGTGGGACGAATAGGGATTTACCAACTGCTTCTCTGCTTAAAATCATTGGGGGCTTCCTGACATAGGGGAATAATAGGGTTTTAATTAAAATATCGTAAAAAGAAACATTGTTGGCAGGGTTTTACAGAATAACGAAGAATTTAGGTTTATCAATAGGGTTTGCCACAAGGAAAAGCCAAGCACTGCAATGGTCAAGACGATGGATTTAAAATTACGAATTTGAGAGAGGGAAAATGATGGAGGAAAACAAACAAATACAGTCGGATACCATACCTGAACTGGCTACGGAAAAAAACATTCTTGGACGTTGGGCCGGATTTTTTATTGATCGATACCGGATCGTCTTTTTGATAATTGCTGCGCTAATCATCTGGGGGGCGAATTCTTACTTCAAAATCCCTAGGGAACTGCAGCCGGAAGTCATTTTGCCTTTCGGCCATGTGATGACAGTGTATAGCGGTGCTGCTCCGGATGAAGTAGAGAAACTTATTACTGATAAAATCGAGAAAAAGATGACCGAGTTAAACAAGGTCAAAAAGATATCATCTTCCTCCGGTTTTGGCTATTCCTCAGTTTTTGTTGAGTTTGAAACCGGAGTAGATATAGATGATATGCTTGTAAAGATGCGCGAAAAGGTTTCTGCGGTTAGAGGTGAGCTCCCCAAGGATGCAGAAATCCCTGACGTATCCAATTTCGAAACCAATAACTCGCCGATTATGATCATCAATGTTACCGGTGACTATGATTTTATAACCCTTAAAAGCATCGCAACCAGAATCAAAGACAGTATAGAAACTATAACGGATGTTTCGGACGTACAAATCATTGGCGGGCTGGAACGGGAAATTAAAATTATTGTGGATCCCCAAAGGTTGGCTCATTATGCCATATCATTGGAACAAATTAAAAATGCCATTACCCTGTCCAACATTAATTTTCCCGGTGGGAGCATCGATCTCGATTATAAAAACTATAATATTCGCACGGTGGGAGAAATGGAAACCGTCGATGAATTAAATGGCGTGGTAATTACCTACCATGGCAGCAACCCGGTATTCTTGAGGGATATTGCTCAAATTGAGGATGGTTACGCCGATCCGGATTCTTACTCCCGGTTGTCTTCCGGGCTAGAGTCTTCAAACCCGGTAACAAAAAATTCCGTAGCTCTTTCCATAAAGAAAAAAGAATCTGCCGATGTCATTAAAACTGCCCAAAAAATTCATGAGAAGATAAACTTAGAAAAAGGTAGTACCTATCCTGCTGACCTACAGGTGGAAATTAGCGGCGATACGGCGGTATACGTCAAGGATCAGTTAGGCGGGGTTACCGATAACGCTTTTTCTGGCTTGTTGTTGGTAGGTGTAATTCTATTTCTGTTTATTGGCCTTAGGGAATCTTTTGTTGTTGCCATTGTTATCCCATTATCCATATTTGCCGCCTTCGGCTTAATGAAGAGTTCAGGAATGACCTTTAACAACATCACCTTGTTTTCCTTGATCCTGGCAGTTGGTATGTTGGTTGATAACGGTATTGTAATCATGCAAAATATTGCTCGTCTGCGTACAATGGGATTGGATGCAGCCAGAGCAGCCGCAGCAGCTACCAACCAGATCGCTCCGGCCATAGCTTCTTCCACCATGACAACTCTGGCTGCTTTTTTTCCGATTATGCTGACGCCGGGAATCATGGGCCAATTTATAAAACCAATCCCGCAGACGGTTATATATGCCTTAAGTGCTTCATTTATTGTGGCTATTACCATTACCCCTGCTTTGTGTTCCATGCTACTCAAAAAAACAAAGGGCAACGGAATAGAGGTAAGTAAATTTATACCCCCCAGGATTAACTATATTATTTCACTGATTTTTGTGGTTTGCCTTACAATGTTGGCCTTCCGAACCGATCAGGGTGGCATCTTCGGTTTCGGCATTGTATCTTTAATTTTTGCCATTATTATTGGTAGTGGCTTAGTGATTAAAAACTATCGCCAGCGACACGAAAAAAAGGGATCATTTACATTAAAAAAATACGGTGAATTTATAGAACAGGTTATCCAAAGCAAAAAGCGGCGGTGGGCTGTTTTAGGGATCACGTTAACTGCCTTTGTATTAAGCATCCTGTTGATACCACTGGGTTTTTTGAAGGTTGAGATGTTTCCACCTTCGGATTTTACCCGCTTATATATTAATATTGAGACTCCCAAGGGTAGTACACTTGATACCACCTCAGTCATAGCAGAAGAAGTGGAAAGAAGGCTATTTGCATTCCCGGAAATTAAGAGTTTTGTCTCCAACGTGGGTATTACCGGTGCAGACAGCTTTGATGATTTTAGCACCGGTATGGGAGCCACTCCCTATAAGGGCAGGGTAGTCATAGATTTGTACGATGAAAAAGATCGTGAACGCTCCAGTATGGAAGTAGCAGCGATTATGCGGGAGAACCTGAGAGATATCCCTGGGGCTAAAATTTCGGTATCAGAAGTAGGAAGTGGTCCTCCCACGGATGCGCCCATAGTTGTGAACATAAGGGGAGAAAATTTAGATGAGCTAAAAAAGGTAGCCAACGATTTCACCTCCATACTAGAGAAAATTGAAGGAACCAGGGATGTGAAACATAGCATTCAAGAAGGTACGCCTGAGCTGCAGGTTAAGATTAATAAAGCCAAAGCTGCCAGTTTAGGCTTGGATGAGATGACCATTGCTTCAGGTGTAAGAAATGCTGTTCACGGTCTAAAAGCCACCACTTTCAGGAAAGACCAGGACGAGATTGACGTGTATATCCGTACAACAAACGATAAATTATCCTCCATCCAGGACCTTGAAAACTTGTACCTTTATTCCAAAGCAGGTCAGCCAATTCCGTTTAAACAGGTGGCAGTACTGGAGGAGAGTAAAAGCGTAACGGCAATCAGTCATGAAGACTCAAAAAGACAGGTAACTGTGACTGGGGAAATAATGACCGGGATCATAGCCGGGGATGTGACCAAAAAGTTTCTGGAGTCTACCGCTGCCTATCCTTTACCTACGGGTATAACCATCACACTTGGAGGAGAAAACCAGGAAATTGAGGAATCCTATTCAGATATGTTTACCAATATGAGTATTGCTGCTGTGCTCGTGTTTCTTATTTTGGCGGTACAGTTTAATTCCCTCTCTCAACCATGGATTATTCTGTTAACTTTGCCTATGGCTATGATCGGCGTTTTGCCGGGGTTGGTGATTACAGGCAATAATTTTGGGTTTGTTTCCTTTGTGGGAGTCGTTGCCCTTGTAGGTATTGCGGTGAATAACGCTATTGTACTGGTTGACTATATGAATTATATGCGCAAAAATGGCTATGAGATAAAGGAGGCGGTTAGCCAGGCGGTTGGAGTCAGGTTTGTACCAATTATGGCCACTACCATTACTACTGCCGGGGGCATTTTGCCCATTACACTAAGTGAACCGTTCTTTGAGCAATTGGGTTACGCCATAATTTTTGGCTTGATGGCTTCCACCCTGTTGACGTTAGTTATTATTCCTGTTCTGTATACTATGTTAGAGGAGCGAAAAGAAAAAAGGCTTGAGAAAAGCCGGAATCAGTCATTTCAAGGAGGTGGGACTAGTGAAAAAGATATTACTATACTTTCTGGTAATTAGCCTTCTTTTGACCGGTTGCGGTCAGGTCAAGTCGGGGGTAGCTCCAGCCGAAGAGGAAAATGAAAAATCACAGAGTGTCTATGTTAAGACCAGTCCGGTAGAAGCTGGGGATTTTGTACGATTTCTCTCGTTACCCGGTAATTTACAGCCGTCTGAGCAGGCTTATATCACCGCTAAAGTCAGCGGGACCGTTCAAAAAGTCTACGTAGACATTGGCACCAAGGTAGGTAAAGGACAGTCCTTGTGTAAAATAGAGGATACAACGTTTGATCTGCAACATAGAAAAGCCCTTTCGGATCTATCTGCGGAACAAATCAGGTATGGGGATGCAGAAAAGAACTATGAACGCATGAAAGCCCTATGCGAAGCCGGTGCTATTGCTAAAGCGGATTTTGAAACTATAGAAAGCCAATTTAATATGGCCAAAGAAAACCTAAACCGGGCCCAGTATGATTATGAATTGGCCAGTGAAAACCTAAAAGAAACAAATATAACAAGTCCTTTTTCCGGAACAGTTAGTTTAAAAGACGTATCTGAAGGAGAAAACATCGGTCCGGGAAAATCTATATTGGCCGTTGTCAGCACAGATCGAATGTACGTTGAAACCGGGGTTGCGGAGCAGGATATCGTAGCTGTAAAAGAAGGGCAACGGGTCACAATCAATATCGGTACGCTAAAAGACAACACATTTGAGGGCCGGGTCACCCATATAGGACCGGTTCCTGATCCTTCGACAAAAGCCTACCCTGTCAAAATAACAGTAGAAAACCGGGATAATTTGCTTAAGGCAGGAATGTTTGCAACTGTGGAAATATTACTTGATGAACGCAAAGACTCCCTGTCCGTACCCAAAGAGGCAGTGATCACGGAAGATGGACTAAAATATGTTTTTGTAGAAAAGGAAGGTAAAGTTGAAAAGAAATTAATAGAAATAGGCTATGCCAATGATAACCGCTTGGAGGTTCTGAGCGGGCTGAAAAGTGACGAGATGGTTGTTTCGGTAGGTCATAAAGACTTAACCGACGGTAGTTCAGTAGAGATTAAGTAGTTTTGGCAGTAGTTTACAACTGAGGGGGTTCCGTATAATCTGCGGAACCCCCTTAATTTGCACGAGGCGGTCTATTTCCGTTTATGGAAAGAAAGTATTAACACTATCAATGTCGCAAATGAAATCATAAGCGTCAATGATTGGTAAACTCCCATATAAGCGTGCAGGATTCCTGGCTTTCCATTCCACATTGTTCGAAAGGCTTAGACATTGACACAGAAGAACCGTCCCCTTGTGTCCCTGCGCTGATTTAATGCAGGAGGGTATTTTCAGTTAGACGACCGGGCCTTCAGACAATGCCTAGCTTCGTCCAGTTATGGGGGATGGTCCATTATCCGTGCCCCCGAAAGGGTTCATGGCAACATGATCTATCGTCTCTTCTACGCCTGATGCTTGATCATGTTGCATTTTAGCAATGTGTTTCATTTCTAAATAAATTAGGATAGCGGTTAATAGGGTTGCTAATCCATCTGCAATAGGAGCTGTTCTCCAGATGCCATCGATTCCCCAGAATTTTGGCAAGAATATTAAGAGAGGGATAAACAGTAAAACCTGTCTGGACAGGCTGAGTATAATGGAGGGGATTGCTTTTCCCACGGCTTGAAAGTAACTGGAACCAATGATCTGAAAACCAATCAAAGGGCACAACGCAAAATATACAAGCATGGCCTCAGCCGTCATTTTCGTAAGTGCCACATCGTTGTTACTGAACAGTCCCACAATTTGTGTTGGCCATAGATAGATAGCTAAAAAGCCAAGGATAGAGATCCCGGTACCTGCGATGGCTGCCTTCTGCAAAGTCTCTTTTACTCGGGCATATTGCTTCGCTCCATAATTATAACCAATAATGGGTTGAGCTCCCTGACTAACGCCTACGACAGGCATCAATAGTAACATAGAGACGCTCATAATGATTCCTACGGCAGACAAAGCCAAATCTCCGCCATAGGCGAACAGACTTTTGTTAAGTATCAGATTTTGAAGGCTGTTCGCAAGCTGCATAGCAAAAGGTGCGAATCCTATGGCTACGATACTGGCTAGTATTGCGATCTGAGGTTTCATATTTCTCAACCTGATTTTTACTATGCTTCGTCCTGAAAAGAAATAGCTTAATACCAAGAACGTCGTAACCATCTGACCTAATATTGTTGCTAAAGCTGATCCATTAATACCTAAGCCCATTTTAAAGATAAAGATATAGTTTAGCACCACGTTGATAAACGTGCCCGTTAGTTGTGTAATCATGGCCAATCTGGGATTGCCTTCTGCTCTTATGAAGTTGTTCATGCCCATACCGAGTGAGCCTAAAACGGAACCCAACATGATAATGTGCGTGAAATCTCTGGCATAGGGTAAGACTTCCGGACTGGCACCAAATAGAATCAGAATGGGGTCTGAAAAAAGAAGATAGATGACCGATATAATTAGGGGTAAGATAATTAACATCGTTAAGGCGTTGCCGATGATTTTTTCCGCTTCTTCCTTTTTCTGTTCTCCCAGACGTATAGAGATCAACGCTGTAGCCCCAATTCCTATCAGCATCGAAAAGGCCATCAAAATAAGCATTATTGGAAAGGCTACTGTTGTCGCCGCAATAGCCAGTGATCCAATTCCGCGGCCAACAAATATTCGGTCAATAATATTATAAAGTGCGTTCACCAGCATACCCACGATTGCTGGAAGGGAGAATTTCCAAAGCAAACTGCCAACGTTCTGCTTCCCCATGGCTAATTCATTGCTCATTATTAATCCACCTTCTATAATTTGTTCATAAATTGCACAACGTTCTTTAGGTTATCTGCAAACTGCTCCATTTCATCGGAATCGACATTCTGAAATAGTTCATGCATACTCTGGATGTGATTGGCGATAACGATTTCTATCTGTGCCTTTCCGGAATCGGTCAGCGTTACCAAGGACTTTCGACGGTCATTGGCAAAATCGCAACGTAAAACAAAACCGGACTCTGTCAATTGGTCTATTAAAGTGGTTACACTGCCTTTCTCCATATATAACATCTTAGCAATTTCTGTGGAGGTCAAATTTTTAAACCGATGTAACATCATAATGATTTTGACATGATTTTTCTTCATGCCGGTTTTACTTTCATTATTTTTCCTAAAGGAATAAAGAAATTTTTCGTGAAACATATCCATAAAACTAAAGAGTAAATCATGTAATTCCCTAGTCTCAGAATAATTCAAAGCCTACACCACCTATCTGGTTAGAAATCTAACTGTTAGAATACTAACTTAGTTTACTCCGATCATTTGTCACCGTCAAGTATAAATAACAAGAATGGGTACCTATTGGGTGCCCTTTTATAATCTAATCTATCGAGCAGTCATTATTGTTCGCAAATGGACGCCCCTTGACATAGATTTTGAAATATTTGGTGATTGGTAGAAGGAAAAGCGGGAAGTTCGGCGAAAAAGTAACTATACGTCAAATGTTGTCCATAAGGGCGCATTCCCTTGAGGGTTGAATTAAAGCCAAAGGTTTTTGGAGGTAAATGAATGCGTTATATCGGAATTGACTTAGCGTGGACCTATGCCAACGAATCGGGAATTTGTGTGATCGATGACAAGGGAGAAATTGTTTATTGTGAGTCTCAGGTGTTCAGCGACGAAATGATTGCGGCGATCGTTGAAGAGTATGCCCAAGAAGGAGCAATCGTCGGGATTGATGCTCCCTTAATCGTGAATAACGAAACAGGCTCTAGATCCTGTGATGGAGCAATAATGAGAGAAAAAATCAATGGCAGAAATCTATCCGTTTTCAATTGCAGTAGAAGCTTTATGTTAAAACACTATAGGTTAGTTCGAGGAGAAGAAGTCGTAAAAGCCATTAGAAATCGGATGCCAGTTTTTTTCCTCACAGGTGACTTAACAAATAAAAAGCACGTGATTATCGAAACCTTTCCCACGGGAATAACTTTAGGCCTTTTTCCTGACGCTTTTCCAATTAAATACAAAATCAAACATAAGGTTAAATTTGAAACAACTAAAACGGAGTTGGGTCGGATGGTTAACCTTTTGAAAAGATTGAGTGAATTCAATCCCCCCGTCCATAATATAGAAGATTTTTTTAATCATTCATCAAGCATTCAAGCAATGTCAAAAAAGGAGTTTAAAAACCTTGAGGACAAGCTGGATGCTTTTTTATGTGCTTACGCCGCTTATTGGCTGGCCAATCATAAAGGGAAGGTTTTCGGGGATGATCGGGATGGGTTCATTTCTATTCCAATTATTGACGAGAATGAAGTCCGTGACGGTAAATCAGAGAGGATAAAAGTATACAATAAACTGATTCGCGATAAAATACCCCAGATCATCGAGGATAACGGCAAGAAAGCCATTATAGAAAAAGTCTCGGGCAAAGAGTACCTGGATTTATTAAACGCCAAGTTAGGGGAAGAGCTTCAGGAGTACCTGGACAGCCAAAGCGTTGAAGAACTGGCGGATTTAGTGGAAGTGGTCTACGCCATCTTGGATTATAAAGGGGTTTCTCGGCAGGAATTCGAGGATATCAGAAAGCAAAAGGTTGAGGAGAGAGGTTCTTTCCGGGATAAGCTCCTGCTGAAAGAAGTTAACAACGGTTGAGGGGTTGAATCAAATTGACAGAAAAGATCAAGCAGAAGGGAAGCCTGGGCAGCATCGCCGAAGATCTCTTTGTCGAGCTGTTCTGTGATACCTTTGGTCCGGATCAAGCGGAGTATCTCTATCTTCAGTATCCGTTCACCGATATTTATGGACATAGACGCTCCATAGATTTTGCTCTGGAAAGTGAAGACTTAAAAATAGCCATCGAGATTGACGGTGAAACCTATCATAACCCAAATAAGGTCTCTTCTAATAAATATTATGATGACCTTACCAAGCAAAATAGCCTGATCTATCATAACTGGAAGATTTACCGCTGGGTATACAACCAACTGAAGCATCAGCCTGAGAAGGTCAAGGACGAGCTGCGGATTTTTGTCGGGGAAATACCCTCCTTTAGAATGCTGGAGGATTATCTGCCTAAGCAAAAGGGCAAGGTGATTGAACTGCGGGAACATCAACAAGCTGCTTTAGACAGCCTGCAGACCATGCGCGAGCAAGGGGAGAGTATCGCTCTGCTTTATCATGCTACCGGAACCGGAAAAACTGTGACCGCAGTCAGTGACGCCAAACGTCTGGGGAAAAGAACCCTGTTCTTGGCTCATACCAAAGAACTGATCACCCAGGCAAAAGGCACCTTTGAGGAACTTTGGGATCAGGCAGAGACAGGCCTTTATGTGGCTGAAGAAAAGGCTAAGAACGCTTATGTTGTTTGCAGCAGCATTCAAAGTGTTGCCAGAAATCTTGAACGGTTTAAACCGGATGACTTTGGCTATGTCATTGTCGATGAATGTCATCATGGAACGGCAGATACTTATAGGAAGGTTTTGAGTTATTTCAAACCTGAATTCACTCTGGGGCTTACGGCTACCCCGGATCGAGCAGATGGCGAGAGTATCCTGGAGGACTTTAAAAATGTGGCTCATAAACTGGATTTGCAGCAAGCCGTGGAATTAGGGGAGCTTGTTCCAATCAGGTGTATTCGAGTCAAGACCAATGTGGATCTTTCTGCGGTAAGAATCAATGGCATTAAATATTACGCCCAGGACTTAGAAAGCAAACTCTTTGTGCCGGAAAGAAATAAGCTCATTGCAGAAACCTACTTGAATTTTGTTCGGGATAAGAAAACAGTGGTATTCTGTGCTTCCGTACACCACGCTCAAGAGATTTCTGCCTTGTTTAAGGAACAGGGAATTAATTGTGAGGCTGTCTCCGGTTCTATGAAGTCAGGAGAAAGGTCGCGGATTTTAGATCTTTATGAACATGGAGATATCC
Source organism: Desulfosporosinus sp. (assembly GCA_003513495.1). Taxonomy (GTDB): domain Bacteria; phylum Bacillota; class Desulfitobacteriia; order Desulfitobacteriales; family Desulfitobacteriaceae; genus Desulfosporosinus. Next base: position 31,332 of record DOPM01000009.1, on the reverse strand, counting down.
AAGTCTTATGTGCTTGTGACCTTTTAAACGAGGGCTGGGACAGTCCGAAAACAGAAGTTTTGTTCATGGCCAGGCCGACGCTTTCCAAAACACTTTATGTTCAGCAACTGGGCCGGGGGATGCGCAAGTGCGCGGGTAAGGCCTATCTGATGGTCTTTGATTTTATTGATAATGCCGGCTTGTTTAACATGCCCTACTCTCTGCACAGGATGTTTAACTTCAAGGAATATAGGGCGGGAGAGTACGTTGTCGCTTCACAGAAACAGTTTGAACTGGACAGAGATTTAATTGCTAGAGGAGAAAAACCATCTGTTTTTCTGGATTCCCCGGTGAATGTTGCGGATTACGAGCTGATTGATCTCTTTAACTGGCAGGATGAAGTGAAAGGGATGATATCTCAGCTGGAGTTTGTGAGGATGGTGGATGTGCAAACAGAAACCATTGAACGGTATCTGCGTGAAGGAAAGATAACCCCTGATTTAGAGGTGCCCTTCGGGGATAAAAGGAGCTTTAAATATTTTAAGGAAGCAACCGTAGGGAGCTATGCTAAACAGTACGGCTGGGAGCTGATCAATCCCGCCAATATGAAAGATAAGTTTATGGACATGGTCAGAACTATGGATATGAGTTTTTCTTATAAGCCGGTACTGCTCAAAGCTATGCTTGAGAATGTGGACGAAAAGGGAAGAGTTAGGGTCGAGGACATCGTTAATTACTTTATGGATTTTTATAGGGCTAGAAAAGAGAGCGGGCTGGTGGTTGAGAAGAAATCTAGTCTGTATTGCAAAAACGGATATACGAGAAAGGATGTTGAGAGAAATATCTTTAGCAATCCGTTTAAGCGGTTTGAGGATATGAGGTTTATGAGTCGGTGCCGGGATATTGAGTATGTGGAGTTTAACCGGCATGTTTGGAAGAGGATGACGCAGGGGGAGAAGGACTGGATTGTTGGGCGGTGTGATGAGAGGTTGGAGGAGTATTATAGGAAGCGGGTTTAGATGCTTAGCCGAGTGATTTTTTCGCCGTACCTTAGAAGAAGTTTAGGGGCTCGAAGACGATTAAGTGTTTTGAATATACACTGAGAGGAAAGAGAGGGGAGACGATCAGAATGACAAATGCTTTCTTGGAGTTATGGTATTTGTGGCTATTAGTTTTAGTTGTTTTTGTTTATGGATTATATAAGCCCAAAATCAAAGGAATCATTGGTGAGAAAACAATATCGGCGTTCTTAACAAGGTTAGATCCAACCAAATATAAGGTCATAAATGACTTAATGTTGAGAGTTGATGGGAAGACATCCCAGATAGATCATGTAGTCGTGTCAAATTACGGGATTTTTGTAATAGAGACGAAGAATTATAGGGGATGGATTTATGGAGACGAGTATGGAGAGTCTTGGACACAAGTAATCTACAAGCGAAAAAAAAATTCTTTAATCCGATAAGGCAAAACTATGGCCATATTCAGGCTCTGAAGCAGAATTTGCAAGAATATCAGGAGCTGAATTATGTACCTATTATTGTTTTTTCCATTGATGCTGATTTAAAGGTAAAGACAAACACCAAGGTTATATATTCTGTTGAATTGCTGAAAACGATTAAAGGGTTTACGGCGGAAACTATTACTGATCAGCAAAAGGAAGAGATATATTCGAAATTACTAGATCTAAATGTAAGTGATAAGGAAGCAAGGACTCAGCACGTCGAAGGAATACATAAAAAGAAAGCTGAAGTGGCGAATCGAATTGGCTCTAATAGTTGTCCAAAATGTGGTGGGGAGTTAATCACAAGAAAGGGTAAATATGGAGATTTTAGAGGGTGTAAAAATTATCCGAAGTGTAGGTTTACAATTACCAACTAGGCGATGAATCTTGATTTCGGTGAAGTGTAGTCAAGAATACAAGTGTAGATAATGTCTATAATGTGATGTTGAAGCAGTTGATCAATGATTTACATTTAATTCCTCCTTCTATATATTGAGAGGTGAGCATTCTGATGCATAATCTTATTAAAATATAGGAATATTTGTTATTTTGTTAAAAATTAAGTGAAGTGTTGCCCGTAGCTTAAACCTTTAATTGTTAATGTTAACACCCAGTTCCGGTATAGGGAGTATTACCGACATGTGTCGTATACACCATACGGAATTGGAGGGATCTGCGACACGTGTCGGTAATACATCGTTATCTGATAGTTCAGAAAAAGAAAGTGGGGTATTAAGGTGGAATTCTTTAATAGGAGTTTGTATAACTATCATGGATTGCAAACAATCCTAAATCGTTCTTATAAGTGCGGATATTGTGGTAATAAAGTTTCTTCAGAAAAAGGTTATAGAATTGGCAAACAAAGAGATGGATCTGGAGAACAAGTCGGAGGAATCTATATTTGTCCAAACTGTCTAGGCCCAACTTACTTCACCACAAATAATGAACAAATTCCTGGCGAATCGATAGGGAATAGTGTATCGAATGTCCCTGAAGAATTAAATTCTCTTTATGAAGAAGCTAGGAAATGTATGATAAATAATTGCTATACTGCTACTGTATTGATTTGTAGGAAGATGTTAATGAATATTGCAGTTAATCAGGGAGCTGGAGAAGGTTTAAAGTTTATTGAATATGTAAACTATCTTGCAGAGCAAGGATATATCCCTCCGAACGGAAGACACTGGGTTGATCATATTCGTAAAAAAGGAAATGAGGCTAACCATGAGATTACTTCAATGAATCAAGAGGATGGTAAGGATTTATTAATTTTTATTGAAATGTTATTAAAGTTCATATACGAATTTCCTAATCTTGTTCCGAAAAAATAATTTAAGTGTTGCTCCTAAGTCTGAACTGTCACCTAACTTCTAGAGATTTATGAGGGTCATAGACAAAGAAAAAGCCATTGAACAGCTAGAAGGGGTTAAACTTGAAGTTCAGAATGGAGACCCTCATAAATCTCTAGAAGTCTACAACAGCGTGTTTTCGACACTTTGTCAATATGAATGCGGTTGGGACGCGTCGCAAACACGCGGGACGTTATGTGAAAGATCGGCATGATAAAAGAAGTATGAAAGAAAATGATCGATTCTTTTGTAATTATAAAATGATAACATGGGGCCAAGAGGAGAGATCTAATTGAAGAAAAGGCATCACTTCATCCCCGAATCACATCTCGCGTTGTTTACTCAGAACGGAACTAAGGAAAGTAAATTGTGGGTTTTTGACCAGACAAGCGGGAAACAATGGGAAGCTTATCCGAGGAGTGTGGGATATCAAAAATACCTTTACCGAGTGAAATTACCTAATGCTGAACCTGATGCAATTGAAGATGTATTTGCTTTTGTAGAAGATAAAGTTGCCCCCATAATAAAAGAAGTGTGCAGTAGTCAAGAAATACCCGAGGGGGCAGAAGAATATAACTTGCTGATTAATTACATAGCACTATTGTCCGAGAGGACACCGACGCGGAGAGAGGTCTTCTCGAGGCCAATGCAAGACATAGCTAAAATCATGTCACAAATGATGGTGGCAACACCCGAAAGGTTTGAATCAATCAAGCAAAGAATGAAAGAAGATGGAGTTGAATACAACGATGAGATTTCGTATGAAGACCTAAAGAAGTTCGTCTTCGAGGGAAAGTACACGATATCTTTTGACAACAATACGCACGTCAATAATCTACTTACTGCCGTAGACGCCATCATTCCTCCATTAGGTGATAGAAACTGGACTGTTGCCTATGTGCCGCCTAAGGTTGGTGATTTCATATGCTCAGATAATCCAGTTAATCTTCATTGGATAACCCCAAAAAAACGAGGTTTTTGGTCATCTCCTGGACATGCTCTAACGGAGACGGAAGTCAGTGCACCATTGTGTAGTAGAATCATGCTATTAGGTCGATTTGAGAAGATGCCAACAAAAGTTATTATTTCTTCAAAGCGAAATTTGGCTATTTTAAATAGTTATACTGGTATGTACGCTGAACGATTTATTTACTCAAAAGAGAATGATTTTTTATGGTTTAAACGAGATAATTGTGTAGGTAATGTAGACGACTTCAAACGATTGATTCTTAAAGGTAGTGAATAAGATCATAGGTTTAGTCCAATTTGCGGTAGGGCCAATCCTTCACATACAGGGATTCACGAATATAGGAAATTATTTTTGCTGGCAAATGAGCTTTCTATCCAAGGAATGCGCAGTTTGAGTAAATATGCGAACTTCGCATATGGCTAATAATGCGAACTTCGGTTTGCGTGTAAGCATTGGAGACTCTACTTTACTGCGAGAAATTGATATTATTCAAATGACTTAGCGGAAGGAGGAGATAAGGAAAAATGATCACTCGTTAACATATAATCTCGAAAAATGACAAAGGTATTACAACTGACGTGACTTTTTGCAAGTATAGCCCTCAGACACAGAAGTATGTGGTTACTTTCAAAAACGGAAAAACCTATTTTTGCAGCAAACAGTTTATTGATCGGCTGCAGGGCCCATCTGTCACGCCATAGTCTTTTTGAAGATGGAAAAATCACAGATAAATTTAGAAAATAAACACATCATTTAAGGAGTTTTCTATGTCTCACATCCAACTCTACGAATCTATTATCAATAAAACTTTAGAAGAAACCCTTAATAAGTTAGAAGCTTTAAAGGGCGTTCATAAAGATAAGTTAGATCCTGTTAGCTCAGGGTCTATTTTAGCTGCGTACATTCAAACTGTCCTTGAATCGGGGTTACGGCATTATAAAAAGCCTGAACATTTGTCATTTCAAATACACGTGGTGAATCAAGTGATTGAACACCTCGGTGGGATTCTTAAAGATAATGAACTCAGTCAGTTTCAGATTATGGAGGATCATTTATTAAGGGGAATTACCGAGAAACTACTTTCAAAGGATAGATTTAAGGAACTTATGCCGGTGTCTTCTGTTGCTAGAAGTAGTTTGTTTACCGGTGGAGATCATGAACCGAAGGTTTATATGGAGCTAAAGCGAGAAATCCCATCGGCAGATCGGATTGATTTGTTGGTGTCATTCATCAAGTATAGCGGTCTAAGGCTGATTTATGATGATTTAGTAGAACATACGAAAACCAAAAGGTTACGCGTTATTACCACAAGCTATATGGGCGCTACGGATTTTAAGGCGGTGCAACTATTGGCACAGCTTCCAAATACAGAGGTGCGGATTTCATATGACACAAACAGTACTCGGCTTCATGCAAAGGCTTACTATTTTCATAGGGAATCGGGTTTCAGTACGGCTTATATTGGCTCATCTAATCTTTCAAAGGCGGCACTTAGTGAGGGGACTGAGTGGAATCTTAAGGTATCTGAATATTCCTCAGTCGAACTGATTCAAAAATACCGCATCACTTTTGAAACATACTGGAATATTGGGGAGTTTCAAAGCTTTGATCCGAAAAAGCTTGAGGATGTGAAAAGACTCAAAGTAGCACTGGAGGAAGAGTCAAATAAACAAGATGCAGATAATCCACAGTACTATTTCGATATTATTCCCTATGCCTATCAGCAGACAATTTTAGATCGTTTGCAAATTGAACGTGAGGTTTATGGGTCGTATCGGAACTTGATTGTAGCGGCTACGGGTACTGGGAAAACAGTTGTTGCGGCCTTTGATTTCAAGCAGTTTTATAAGGAAAAGCCAGGGGCGAAGGTTTTGTTCTTGGCGCATAGAGAGGAAATATTAAAACAAAGTTTGTCAGCTTTTAGAGGTGTTCTTAGGGATGCGAATTTTGGTGAGCTCTGGGTAGGTGGGTATCAACCTCAAGATTATCAGCATGTTTTTGCTTCGATTCAGACCCTTAATAGTAGTGGACAGTATTTGAAATTTGAGCAGGAACACTTTGATTACATAGTTTTAGACGAATCGCACCACGGCGCCGCTGGTTCTTATCGTAAGGTTCTTGAGCATTTTACGCCCCAGATTTTATTGGGGCTTACTGCGACGCCAGAGCGGATGGATGGTGTGGATATTCTAGCGGACTTTAATAATCGGATTGCCTATGAAATAAGGCTAAGAGAAGCCATTGATCGGAACTTGCTATGCCCTTTTCATTATTTTGGAGTCTCAGATGAGACGGATTTAAGTCAAATTAAATGGCAAAGTGGGCACTATGATCTTGCAGAACTCGGTATAAAATACATTGGCAACGAGCAGCGTAATAGCGGGATTTTAAAGGCGATTGATCAATATGTCATTTCGACTGCCAAGATGAGGGCGCTTGGATTTTGTGTCACTAAGGACCATGCTCGTTATATGAGCCAAGTATTTAATGAGCGTGGTATCCCTGCGATGCATTTGGATGCCGATTCTTCCAAGGAAGAAAGGCAGATAGTTCAAGGCAAGCTACTCAAAGGCGAAATTAGGGTCATCTTTGTCGTGGATCTTTATAACGAAGGCGTCGATATTCCAGAAATCAACGTGGTCTTGTTCTTGAGACCCACTGAATCTGCTACGGTCTTTATCCAACAGTTGGGTAGAGGTCTGCGGCTTCATCCGGATAAGGAAGTTCTCACCGTTCTCGACTTTATAGGACAGGCGCATATGCAGTATGACTATCGTATGAAATTCCAAAGTCTCATCGGCCGTACCCGCGGTTCCCTTGTTACGGAGATAAACGAGGGCTTTACTACTTTACCGAATAATTGCCACATCCACCTGGAAAGACTGGCTAAAGAACGAATCTTAAAGAACGTTGAATCGGCGTATATTAATAGAAGAAAATTGCAGCAGTTAATGACAGACTTTAGGATGAATAACGTTCTGGAGTGCACTTTTCTTAACTTTTTAAAACGCTACGATCTTGAGCCGCTTGAGGTTTACCGTTTTACTACCTTCACAGAACTAGTAAATCAGCCTTATGTCATGGATTCTAGAAGTCCGCTCGCTAGCATTAAGTCTCTAAAAGGAGCGTTGGTTAGGGTGGCTAAGCTTAATGCTGTTGAGCTTTTGCAGTTTATCCAGAACTATTTTAATGGTCCGTTTGAACTGGTTAGGGAACGAGATATTCGTCTTGCAACGCAGTTTTACTATACTCTTTTCAACACGGAATGGCATGGAACCATTCAAGAGTTTATGCTCGGGGTTTATGAGTTTACTCACGAGATAATTGAAGAGATTCAAGATGTGGTAAGTTACAACTTAGAACAGATTGACCATTTGCCTAAACAAGTAGCGATAGAAGCTGACATCCCACTTGAACTGCATGCGTCCTATTCAACACTCCACGTATTTGCAGCCGTTGGTGAGAATTCCATCAATTCAGTGAAAGTTTTCAGAGAAGGTGTCAAGTATTTCAGCGGTCATAACTTGGACGTTTTTTTTGTCACACTCAATAAGTCCGAAAAACACTATAAAGAGTCTACAAGATATGAGGATTACGCGATTAATGAAGAACTCTTTCACTGGCAATCTCAAAGTCGTACCTCAGACATTAGCCCAACTGGTCAGCGCTATATCACCATGCGGGAAAACGGATCACGAGTGCTCCTATTTGTCCGTAAAGAACGCTCAGACGCCTACGGCAACACTGAAGTTTACCGGTTGCTAGGCCTGGCCAAATATGTCTCCCACCAAGGTTCCGCCCCCATCAGCATCACCTATAAGCTCGACGAAAAGATGCCCATGGAAATTTTAAAGACTTCGAACCAGATTGTTAAGATTGTATAAGCGATGGCAATGATAGTGAGTGAGAGTGATTCAGATCTTGTTTTGGACGGAAAAGACTTAAGACATTTGATCACAAATCAAAACACATAAAGGGAGATAGGGTTGTGGATGTAGGGAGTGCAATTAAGATTGTTTCAGCTTTGGCAAATGGAGTTGATCCCCAAACTGGGGAGGTATTGCAAATAGAGGGTCCTTTTCAGACCCTGACACCGTGAGAGCGCTGTTTCTTGCAATCAAAGGTTTAGAGTTTTTGGAGTCTAAAGAAAAAAGAAACAGCCGACTCCCACCAAGTGCTGGCAAAGCCTGGACTATTTCGGAAGATGAAGATTTGGCTAAAGAATTTGACACAGGTAGAACAATAAAGGAATTGTCAGAAAAGCATTCCAGAACAGTAGGCGCAATACAGTCACGCTTAAGAAAGCTAGGTAAAATAGAGTCAGAAGACAATACAATAAATCAAATTCAGGGTATTAATCTTCATCTTAATCCCTGGACGCCAGAAGAGGATAGTCAATTGATTAGGGACTTTGATGCGGGGGTTCCTCTGAGAGAGTTATCATCAAAGTATTGTAGAAACATGGGCGCTATTCAAACAAGACTACTTTCGCTTGGAAGAAAAATTTTCTAAACCTCACTATTCCAGACGTAGGAGTATGCCAAGACCGTGTTGTTACTGGGTGTGGAATTTTATTAAAAGGTGTCGGCTAAAATGAACTGGAAAAAAACGATAGTAGGTTCAGTTAGAAGTGTATTTGAATCAAGTTGTCGTGTATTTTCAAAGATTTGGAATTCCTAGAAGGAATATTGAAAAGATTTGACGAAAAAGTAAGATACGAGTTTAACGATGTCCCTTTATCGAGATAACATCGTCTGATACTACGATTCTCAGTAATTCAAGACTTCTACACCCGTTGGGTACAGAAATACAATGGAATCCGGCAAATAATCAATGTAAGGTTTGAATGAGTTACTTCAAATTTTTTTGAAAGGAGGAAATGAACCTGAAACCCATCGTCTTTATCGATACCGAAATTGAACCGAAAAGTGGAAAAATACTTGATATCGGCGGTGTCAAGGGCGTTGGCAGTTCATTTCACTCCAATTCTATGGTTGACTTCGCCAAGTTTCTCTATGGGTCGGAATATGTTTGCGGTCACAATATCTTTAATCATGATTTAAAATACATTAGAAATGCACTCATTGATGCTGGCCTTGAGGATGCAAATATAATTGATACGTTGTTTCTTTCTCCGCTTCTTTTCCCAGCTAAACCTTATCATAAATTGCTCAAGGACGATAAGCTGCAAACAGAAGACACCAACAATCCGCTGAATGATTCCATCAAAGCAAAAGACCTTTTCTTTGATGAGATTGCAGCTTTTCAGCAGACAGATGCCGATTTAAAACAGATCTATTATCAGCTCTTGAGAGACCAAAAGGAGTTTTTCGCCTTCTTTCATTTCCTTGGCTATCAAGCAGATAATATCAATCTCGAAAAAGTAATTCGTGAAAAGTTTCATTCCCAAATCTGTGAAGACAGTGATCTGACCAAGATAATAGTAGAACATCCCGTCGAACTGTCCTACTGCCTGGCGCTGATCAATACTGATAACCGATATTCCATTACACCGCCCTGGGTTTTGAAAAGCTATCCGGCAGTAGAACGGATCATGTTTTTATTAAGAAGCAGCCCGTGCCTGACAGGCTGTGCGTATTGCGATCAGGCGCATGACGTTCATCAAGGGCTGAAACGTTTCTTCGGCTTTGATGATTATCGAACCTATGTAGGGGAACCTTTACAGAAGAATGCTGTCCAAGCCGCAGTTGACAACAAATCTCTTTTGGCCATCTTTCCTACCGGTGGCGGGAAGTCCATTACCTTTCAAGTGCCGGCCTTAATGAGCGGGATCAACAACAAGGGGCTGACAGTGGTCATCTCCCCTTTGCAGTCCCTGATGAAAGACCAGGTGGATAACCTGGAAAAATTGAATATCACTGATGCTGTGACGATTAATGGGTTGCTGGACCCGATAGAAAGAGCCAAAGCCTTAGAAAGAGTAGAAAATGGTTCAGCCTCTATTCTTTATATATCGCCGGAATCATTGCGTTCCAAGACCATTGAACGTTTGCTTCTAGGGAGAAATGTGGTCCGTTTCGTCATCGATGAAGCACACTGTTTTTCTTCATGGGGTCAGGATTTCCGGGTGGACTATTTATATATTGGGGACTTTATCAAAAGCTTTCAGGTAAACAAAAGTCTTCAGGAAGGGATTCCAGTTTCTTGTTTCACGGCGACAGCCAAGCAGAAGGTGATAGAAGATATCCGGGATTATTTCAAGGAAAAGTTATCCCTGGATTTAGAAGTCTTTAGTTCCAATGCCTCCAGAAGCAATCTTCAGTATCAAGTGTTCGAGAAGCATGATGAGGAGGAAAAGTACAATACCCTTAGGAGTATGATCGAAGAAAAGAATTGTCCAACGATCATTTATGTTTCACGTACCCGAAAAGCAGAAGTACTGGCGCAACGATTAACCCAAGACGGTTATCAGGCCAGAGCCTACCATGGTCAGATGGACAAGCAGGAGAAAACCGAAAATCAGGACGTCTTTATGCGAGGAGAGATTCAGATCATGGTAGCCACCTCTGCTTTTGGCATGGGGGTGGATAAGAAAGATGTTGGTTTGGTAATTCATTACGACATCTCCGATTCCCTGGAAAATTACATTCAGGAAGCAGGAAGAGCAGGACGGGACGAAACTATTTCGGCCGACTGTTTTGTGCTGTTTAATGACGATGATCTGAGTAAGCATTTTGTGATGTTGAATCAGACCAAGCTCAGTATCCAGGAAATCCAACAGGTCTGGAAGGCTGTTAAGGATATCACCAAAACACGGAAACAGGCATCCCAATCCACATTAGAGATTGCCCGAAAGGCCGGTTGGGATGATAGTATCAGGGACATTGGAACCAGAGTGACCACGGCGATTGCTGCCTTGGAAAACGCAGGCTATCTGAAAAGAGGTCAGAATAGCCCAAGACTCTACGCGGACGGTATTTTAGCCAAAAATGCAGAAGAGGCCGTTCAGAAGATTTCCAGTTCCAGTCGTTTTAGGGGTAAGCAAAAGGAACAGGCCACAAGGATCATTAAGAAACTGATCTCCAGTAAAAGCAAAGGACGCTCCGATGATGAAGTCGCGGAAGCAAGGATCGATTATATTTCCGATCATTTGGGCATTGAGAAAGAGGAAGTCATCCAGATTGTTAATCTTTTACGGGATGAAAAGATTTTAGCAGATTCTAAAGACCTGAATGCCTTTATCAAGAAAAAGGAAAGCAAGAAAAATTCTCTGAGTATCCTGAAGACCTATGGGCAAATCGAAAGATTTCTGCTAACCATAATTAGTGATGAGGAAAAAATTATTCACCTCAAGGAGCTGAATGAGCAGGCTGAAGCGTCGGCCTGTGAAGATGTCTCACCCAATAAGATCAAAACCATCCTAAATCTTTGGGCGATCAAAAATTGGATCAAACGACAGACCACACCCCATTCTAAAAACCATATTGCCGTTCTTGCGCTTTTTGATCCGGAAACCTTAACAGCAAAGCTGGAAAAACGGAATGATATCGCCCAATTTATTTTGGATGTTCTTTATGATCTACGCAAAGCTGACTCAGATACGGATGAAAGCAGTCAGGAGGAAGTGCCGGTTGCATTTTCTGTTTTGGAATTGAAAGAGAAATATTCCAATCGATCCACTCTCTTTCGGACTAGCGCGACGACGGAAGAGATCGAGGACGCAATTTTCTATCTTTCCAGAATCGAAGCCTTGAAGATAGAGGGCGGCTTTATGGTGGTTTATAATGCGCTGACAATTGAGCGTCTGGAGAAGGACAACAAAAAGCGTTACAAAGTAGAGGATTACCAGAGACTGGAACAGTATTACCAGAATAAAGTCCAGCAAATTCATATTGTTGGAGAATATGCCCGGAAAATGATCAGGAATTATCAAGAGGCTCTTCAATTTGTGGATGATTATTTCAAGTTGAATTACACGTCCTTTCTGCATAAATATTTTCCGGGCAGCCGTCAGGACGAAATCAAACGAAACATTACACCCTCAAAGTTCAAACAGCTGTTTGGCGAATTATCACCGACCCAACTAAAAATCATTAATGATAAGGAATCAAAAACCATTGTCGTCGCCGCCGGACCAGGAAGCGGTAAGACGCGGATTCTGGTACATAAGTTGGCGTCCCTGCTGTTAATGGAAGATGTCAAGCATGAGCAATTGCTGATGGTGACATTTTCAAGATCGGCTGCTACGGAATTCAAGAAGCGTCTATTAAAGCTGATCGGCAATGCCGCCAGCTTCATTGAGATCAAAACCTTTCATTCCTACTGCTTTGACTTATTGGGAAGAGTTGGATCCCTGGAAAAGTCAGGGGATATCATTCAGGAAACGATTAAGCGGATCAAGAACGGACAAGTTGAACCGGGCAGGATTACGAAAACGGTCTTGGTCATTGATGAAGCCCAGGACATGGATGCCAACGAATTTGCCTTGGTCAAGGCTTTGATGGAACAGAACGACGGGATGCGGATCATTGCCGTTGGTGATGATGACCAGAATATTTTTGAATTCAGGGGCGCAAGTTCCAAATATATGGAGACCCTGATTACGGGACCAGACGCGGTGATGGTTGAACTGGTTGAAAACTACAGGAGCAAGCGCAATCTCGTCGATTTCACCAACCAGTTTTTAATGCGCATTCCGAACCGGTTAAAGCACACGCCCATTATGGCTGTAAAGAGTGACAATGGGAAAATTAAACGGGTCCGCTATCGAAGTCGTCATTTGATTACTCCGTTAGTCAAGGACATCCTCGCGGAAGGGCTTATCGGAAGCACCTGTGTTTTGGCTAAGAGGAATGAAGAAGCTTTACAGATTGCAGGACTGCTCATGAAGAACGGAAGGCAGGCCAAGCTGATTCAGTCCAATGAAGGGTTTAATCTATATAACCTTTTGGAAATCCGGTATTTTCTGAGCCGCCTCAATTTGGCTGAGGATGTCTATATCATCCATGACGATCTTTGGGAAAATGCCAAGGGGAGACTGGCAGAGAGGTTTAGCAGCAGCTTGAATTTAGAAAGTTGTCTTAATCTTATCAAAGATTTTGAGGCAGCGAATCCGAAGTATAAGTATAAATCTGACCTGGAGATCTTTATCCGCGAATCCGTGCTGGAAGATTTCATTGGGGAAAATATGGAAACGATCTTTGTGTCAACCATTCATAAGGCTAAAGGCCGAGAGTTTGACAATGTCTTTCTGATGCTGGACTTATTTAACCCTGGAACAAACGAGGCAAAACGCCAGCTTTATGTTGCCATGACTAGGGCCAAACAAAATCTTACTCTTTACGATAACGGGAACTATTTGGATTCCATTGAAGCCGAGGATATGCAAGTGGTTGTTGATACTCAAACCTATCTTCCACCCCAAGAATTGGTTATGCAATTATCCCATCGGGATGTTCAGTTGGATTTTTTCCTATACTACCGGCATTTGATTAAGGATCTGAATAGCGGGGAGTTCCTTTCTTTTGACGGGAAAGGTTGCTATAATTCCAAGGGCCGGGTAGTTGTCAAATTCTCCAACCGATTTGTAAAACAAATAGAGTCGATGAGGCAAAAGAATTATGTGCCGAAAACAGCTAAAATAAGATTCATTGTCTACTGGCAGAAAGAAAACACAGAGCACGAGGTTAGAATTGTTTTACCGGAGCTTTACTTTGAGAACAAATAGCCATAATCATGGATTCTGACAGTTTTACATATGGCTACTTTCGCTTTCATAGTATGTGGAATCGCCAGCAGGATTACTGGCTTTTCATTCCCCATTGTCCGAAAGGCTTAGACGTTGACACAGAAGAACCGTCCCCTTGTGTCCCCTTTCATAAAACTCGTGCAGTATGTGGTTAAGTTTGCTTATAAAGATGATAATATTATAATTTCAGTTATCTATATACTTTGAGGAGCTTTAACTTCGGGAAAGGCTAATAACTGGAAGTTCTATTGATATTTTTTTGTGTTTAGGAGAATAGTATGAATGAATGATGTTTCAGGATTAGAGTCATCAGATGCCTTGAAAGGCTAGCTAATGAAAATCTCTGAGTTTAGAGGAAGGCAAGAAAAGGGATAATTACATTACCTCACTAAGAAATATGCAGATTAGGTTTGATAGGTTCTTGTGTTTGGCATTATAATGCATATCCCTAAAGAATATATATTTGATACTGCTTTGATTATTAAACGGCATATGGATGTACTTATCAAAGTATATTTCGTACGTGGGTCGAAGTTGGAGATGTAATGAATTTGGTTGAGGGTGATAAATCTTAATGGTACAGATAGACCAAAAACTTGAAGCTTGGAAAAACAAACTTCTCGACTTAAGCAAACGGAATCGTTTGCTTAATTATCGTGATACAAAGCGATCAAGCCTACGCATCAAAAAGCCCACGATATTTGAATTGTGGAAGAGCTTTGTCGTGGAAGAAACGCCGCTTAAGTTCCCCTATTATGATGACGAGCAGTATCAGCTCTTTGAAAATGACGATAATGAGGTTTTCGAAGAATCCGTTGTAACTAATCAATCTATTAAGGAACAACAAAAAACCCTGCGAAGTTTAAGAGAAAAAGCAAAAACTGCCATGGAAGAACAGGGTGTCAATATTCTCTATCTTTCTTTTGGCTTTCTACGCTGGCGTGAAGGTTCAATTTCTGAACAGTATTTCTTATCGCCCATCGTGTTGGTGCCAGTAACGCTGACATTGGAATCCATCACTTCTCCGTTTGTAATGGGACTGCATGAAGATGAAATCACTATAAATCCGACCTTGCTCTACAAACTATCAAATGATTTCGGAATTGAATTGCCTGAATTTGACCCCGATGGCAGCCTTGAAAACTATCTTAATGAAATTGATGCCTTAGTCAAAAACAACAAGTGGGAAGTTACTTACGATATCGGGCTGTCCCTTTTGTCATTCCTCAAAATTAACATGTACAGAGATTTGGAGATAAATAAGGATAAAATTATGAGTAACCTTGTGGTGCGTGCGCTCACAGGTGATGTCTCTGCCATTGAGTGCACCTACGAAGATATTAACAATTACGATCACGATGCGAAAACAGTGCCAGTTGACCTGTTCCAAGTGGTAGATGCCGACTCCAGTCAGCAGGACGCAGTTATGTTGTCCAAAAAAGGCGTTAGTTTTGTCTTACAAGGGCCTCCGGGCACAGGCAAAAGCCAAACCATCACCAATATTATTGCCGAATGTCTTGCATCCAGCAAGAAAGTGCTGTTTGTCTCTGAAAAGATGGCTGCTCTTGAAGTGGTGCGCAAAAGACTAACCGCTGCTGGGCTTGCGGACTTTTGTCTGACGCTTCATAGTTATAAGGCCAACAAAAAAGAAATCTTGGAACAGCTCTCTATCGTGCTTAATTTGTCAAAGCATAAGGCGAATCTGAGCGATGAGGCTTTTCAAAAGCTCGATTTGCTACAAGAAGATAAGGAAAAACTCAATGAATATGCAAAGCAGATTTTTGAAGTGGTTGAGCCGCTCGGCAAGAGCATTTATCAAGTGAATGGTTATTTGGCGAATCTCGAAAGCTACGAGAATATTGTTTTTGATATTTCCGATGTTGCTGACACAACACCGAAAAAGTTTAACCGATATGTCAACTTACTGACACAGTTTGCCGCGACTATAGGCAAGATGAGTGACGATTATAAGGCTAGTCCGTGGAATGATGCTAATATACCGGGAGTTACCAACGAGCTAAGTCACGATATCGGCGCTATTTTACCCAAAATATTACCAAAGATCAAAAGGACATCAGATATTTGCGATCGAATTTCTTCTGATTTAGCTTTGACGTTTCCCTCATCTTATACCGGTATTGCCGAAATATGCGATTTACTAACTGTGGCAGCAAAATCGCCAAAAGCTCCAATGGCTTGGGTTATCGGAGATGACATTACACCGCTATGGAGTGAAATTGACAGATTTAATGAACTTCAACGGTCTTATCAATATAAACAAAAAGAACTCTCCAATATCTTTGCAGAACTGGCGGCTAACGATCCAAGCATTTTGCTTTCTGCTCCAGCGCAGTTATCTTCTTTAGTTCAAATAACAACACAGATTGAAAAACTAAATAACACGGTATCCGAGAATTATTGTTACTCAGTTTGGCAAGGCGGTAAGTATGAAAAAGCACAATCAGTTTTTAAAGAGACTTACCAGCATGTAAACAATATTTTGGAAATGCGTAGTCAGCTATTGTCCAAATTCGAGAGGGAAATATTCAGTGTTGATTCTAAGCAGATGCTGTCCAGATTTAAGACCAAATACACATCTTTTTTCAAAATCTTTAACAGCCAGTATAAGGCAGATAAAAGAACTATACAGGGTCTATACAAACAGGTTGTAAAAAAGGTCAGCGATGAAGAAATGGTCAACACGCTGATTGCACTTAGGTCGGTTGAAGAGAATAACCTTTGGGTTACTGAGAATGAGCCAATAATCAAAAAATATTTCGGCGACAATTTTGCCGGAGAAAAGACCGATTTTGAGGCACTATCTAAATTGCTCAAAGCATTCGCTTACATAAACCAAAGCAAAGAAAAGTTGGCTCAGTTGCTTGAGCTTATACAGACCGTTGAGAGCTCTGATGCTGAGCTCAGAGAACATTTTGATTATCTTTACAGCGGTGTATCAACCGATTGGGATAGCGCTTTAAAATCATTGAATTGGGCCAGGGATTTCAGAAATCTGTGTGGCAAGTATAATATCAGCAAACAGTTTATTGAATATGTTTGCACAGACGGTGTCAAAATTTCTATATGTTCCAAATGTCTTGCTGATTTGTCCAACTCTATAATGGATTTAGACATAGAGTTTACGTGGTATCTGAAACTTTTTGAAAACAAGGAGGAAATTAAGGGCATTTCAATGCCTGCCCTTTATGATAGAGTTCAAAAAGGACTTAGCAGTCTTTCTTTGCTGGAGGAATGGATCGACTTCCGTAACGCCCGCACAAATTGCATTAACGAGGGTTTAGGCGATTATATTGAGCAAATCGTTCAACTCAATATCAAAGTAGAATATATTATTCCCATGTTCAAAAAGCGCTTTTACCGCCTGTGGCTAGATGCTATCCTACCGAAGTATCCCGCTGTACTTAATTTTCGACGTCGTGTTCAGGAAAGAACGATTGATGAATTTGTCTATCTTGACAAGCTCCAGTTTGATATTGCCAAAGCGAGAATCAAGAAAAAGCTTATTGATGCACTGCCATCATTTGATAGGGTGACGTCTGGAGTAGACGAACTTAATATTCTCAAACGAGAGTTGAGCAAACAGCGCCGCATAATGCCCATTCGTAAACTATTCCGGGCAATTCCTAACTTGCTTTTGACTCTCAAACCTTGTTTAATGATGTCCCCGCTGTCTGTAAGTTTGTTCCTTGAAGCGGAAAGCTATAATTTTGACACCATCATCTTTGACGAGGCATCGCAGGTCTGTACCGAGAATGCTATCGGTGCTATCTCAAGGGGGAAGCAGGTCATTATCGCGGGAGACAGCAAACAGCTCCCGCCCACGAATTTCTTCAATGCATCCACGTCCGATACCGATTTTGATAACGATGATTCCGATGACGAATACGATGACACCAATGCTTACGAGTCCATTTTGGATGAGGCTGGATTACTTACTGAGCGCACCTTGCTTTGGCATTACCGAAGTAGACACGAGCATTTGATTGCCTTCTCAAATGCAAAAATCTACAAAAACAATCTTATTACTTTCCCGGCTAATGCTGATAAACTCCCTGACAATGGAGTGGAATATGTCCATGTCGCTGAGGGATTCTACGATCGTGGTGGCAAAAAGGGTAATGTTATTGAGGCTAAGCGTGTTGCAGAGCTTATTATTGAGCATTTCAAAAGGTTTCCTAATCGTTCACTCGGTGTCATTACATTTGGAGAAGTGCAGCAACAGGCAATAGATACCATTCTTAGGCAGATGAGAAAGGAAAATCATCGCCTTGAGACGTTCTTTAATGAAGACAATGAAGAAGCCTTTTTTGTGAAGAACTTGGAAAATGTGCAAGGTGATGAACGCGATACCATTATTTTTAGCATTGGTTATGCCAAGGATGCTACTGGTAAGTTCGCCATGAATTTCGGACCGCTGAGCAAAGTTGGTGGAGAGCGACGTCTGAATGTTGCTATCACCCGCGCAAAGCACAATGTGAAACTGGTAGGTTCAATTCTGCCCACAGACATCGATACTGAGCGCATCAGTTCTGAGGGACCGAAACTGTTGCGGTCTTATATAGACTTTGCCATAAACGGTCCCTCCGTCATCCTAGGAGAAACAACAGAGAGTGATATTGCCGAACATGATTCCCCCTTTGAGGCAGCGGTTTATAACTTCCTGGACAGGAAAGGATACAATCTCGGCACCCAGGTCGGTTGTTCGGGCTATCGCATCGATATGGCGGTGAAACACCCGTCTAAATACGGGCGGTATGTTATCGGTATTGAATGCGATGGTGCGGCGTATCACTCTGCAAGAACAGCTCGCGAGCGTGACCGTCTTCGTCAGGCCGTGCTGGAAGATATGGGATGGAAAATCTACCGCATTTGGTCAACCGATTGGATCAAGGACCCCATCACAGAGGGTCAGAAACTCATTGAAGCTGTTGAAAATGCAATCAGCGGAGATGTAGAAAAAATGGATGACTATTTCCAGCTTACCCCGCCAATAGTTGAAGATGATACTTTTTTAAGAATAGACGACAAAGATTCTAACCCGGAAGATAACATCAATCCCTACGCCTTTGAGCAGCAGGGGGATACAAACTTTGGTGAACTGCCCCACGATTCGTATGGTTATTTGAATTTAGGAGACTGTATCAATGCTGCTGTGAAGAATGAATATCCACTTCATTATGAGTTGCTTTGCAAAAAAGTAGCGCCGCTTTTTGGCAACGAAAAAGCTACTGTAAAAGTCCGCAGAGAGGTTGATTATGCTCTGAGTTCATTGCAGGAGGTAATTAGAAAAGGTGACTTCTTATATCCTGCTGGATATACAAAGATTATCCCAAAAGCTGCAGGCAACACAAGGCCAATTATTTATATCAGCCAAGACGAGCTTGCCGAAGCTATGTTGGTGATTGTGTCAAACAGTTACGGTATCATGAGGGATAGTTTATTCCAAGCCACAGCGCGGGAATACGGATTTGCCCGCTCCGGGGAGCGAATTCAAACATCTCTGCAACAGGCCTATGAGGTACTACTTAAAAGTGGTCGGATCAAGGAGTTGGATGGGAAAGTAGTAATGCCGTGAAATAACATCAACGAAAATATTGGGGGATTGATGATGAAGGTATACATATTCTGCAGGAGGTTGGAAGATGAAAAAACGAATTAAAGTCAAACTTATTGCAGATCTATCCAAATATGCACATGGATTGTTGCCTGGTGTTGAAGGATATACTATTGGGCAATACGGGAGTTGGAGTCGCGGCTCAGACAGATTTGTTGGTGTATGCTTTCCTAAAATTGCAACACTCGATGTTTTATGGATTCCGTTGAAATTATCGACAAAGAGTACCTTGAAGAGGTAGTAGCTTTGCATCAAGAAAAGCAGATAGAAGAATTAAGGAGTGCTCGAAACGTAATTGTGCATGTAGGTCCTAGGGGTGGTTTCCGTTATTTAAGCTATGAATACACATCCGTGGATGGTATTAGCGTCCATAGTAGCAATGGTTTTAAAGATAAAGCTGAAAAGTTAATAGAAATATTTGAACAATACGGAGTTAATGTTGAGAAAAGAACTGAACTGTAGGATTACCATCAAAGTATAGTTCGCGTTATTGCAACAATTGGAGGGAATAAAATGTTGCGAGATTTTTATCAAACATTAGATTCTCCAGAGCAAGTCGGAAAAATATTGTAATTCCTGATTTATCAACACTTTTACATTATCATTTACACAATAAGCAGCTCAAAATCTTTCCTCAGGAGCACGTTTATTACCGGATGCTGTCCCAGACTGAATAAAGCTGCCGCCACATCATAAACGTCCTGTTCGGTGGTATCGGCCTTCAGGTAATTCAGGCTCTTCTGCTTGAGTTCCGGGCCGCCGGTGGGCGTGGTCCCGGTCTGGTATTTTACAATCAGCGTTGAATTTAAAGACGTCGTACTTACCGCTATCGTCCTCACATCCTTTCCGACCTATTGACCGGCCCCTTTGAATTCAGCCCGTCCGTTTATTTTATGGTCCTGCTTGTCCGGAGGTTACAGTCTGAGGCCGACCTATAAAAAAGTAGGGTTCCCGCGATTCTGGGACAAGCCATTTATATAAGGTTTGTCACACGCATAAGCCTGGCCCCATATTCTGTGAATAAAGTAACAGAAAGGACAGGTAATATATGAAGGATTTGATCGCAGATCGCACGCCGCTTGTGATCGCGGCTGAAATAAACACGATCAGATACCAAACCGGGAAGATCCTCCTTGCCGGCGCCGTTGAAGATTGGCCGGCGCCTGAAGGAGGCTAAGGATCTGCTTCCCTATTGAGAATGGGGTAAGTGGTTGAAAGAATCGGTCAGTTACTCTCAGCGAACGGCCGATAGGTTAATGCAGGTCTGTGAAGAGTACGGGACGAAACTGCTTGCCTCCCCCGACAGTGACGGCTTGTCAGATTCGTCACCGGTGACGAATCTGACCTACACCCAGGCACTCATCCTTCTGGGGATCCCGGAAGAGGAGCGGGAGGAGTTTATCGCCGAGCACGATGTCGAGAGCATGACCAGGGTGGAATTGCAACAGGCTGTGAAGGCAGAGATCAGGCTATTCAGGAGAAAAAAATGACCTGATCTTGAAAAGCAGCGAACTCGCCCAATTAACCACTCAGACCCAAAGCTTGGAGCAACAGGTGAACGATTATAAGTCGAAATACTCCGCCGAGCAGGAAAAAGTCATGTTAAAGCAAAGGGAACTGGAGGCGGCCAAAGAAGAGGTCCCGTCCGCGAAGAAAATTGCCGAACTGGAAAAAAAGCTCGAAACCGCGGAAAACTAAATCCTCCCTCATGACGGCCGACGTACAATTCACTATTCACCGCGATAACATGATCAAAGCTTTCGATGAGCTGCTGAAAATGCTTACCGCATTAGACAGAACGGATTCGGAGGCGAAGGAAAAATACAGGGAGAATGTTTTGAAAGGAACAAGTACGGTTGTTAGGGAAGAAAGGAGCGGAGAGCTCCTGACTTACTCGACAAGTAAGGTAATAAGGGGATATTCAACTGCAGGAGGGGATTAGTTATAAAAATAATTTACAAATATATTCATATAATTTGGTTATCAGTTATTTTGGTTTCTCTTTTTGTATCTCCAAACATATTATTAATAGCAGCGAGCTATTTTTTAGCTCCGTTTTTCTTTTTGATTTCTATTGTAGCACCGGAGATAACAATTTTTGTTGCAACTAACACTAGTATTTGGGAATGGGAAATGATTTTCGTTATTTTAATTATGCTATCTTCAATAATTCTTTTAGCTAAACTAATATCGAAGATTATCAAAAAGTAATCGAAAAAAATCGGATTCTCATCAGGAATATAATGTATTTGGAGGAAAACGTAGCAATAAGTTAGGGGGAAGGTAATGCTTGATTGGTTTAACTTATCTTTATGGCTATTTACGTTAATCGCAGGAATAATTTTACTGATACTATCTAGTAATAAAGAACACATTAATTGGGTGAAAAAAAGAATTCCTATGCCAGTAATTAATATGTTCCAAACCTAGAGGTGACATATGGTGCAATAATTCTTCATTAAAACTACCTGACCGTTTTTGATATTCAACTGCTTTTGTTAGATGTAAGGTGTTCCAGATACTGATGGCATTGATAATTATGTTTAAGGCACTGGCTCTTTGCAATTAATGCTGTATGGTTCGTTCCCTAAGGGATTGATCTGGCCAATAAAGAAGGAAAATTTAAAGGCCGATTAAAGAAATATCATAAAAATCATGCTGGAATGAATTATGCGGTAAAGCTATATTAAAGAAGGAAGTATGACTGTAACCACATTTGTGAAATTACAAATGTGTCTAGGGCCTCATTATATAGAAAGCTATCAGAAAGGAACAGTTGATGGGTTATATAGAGGTGGAATTATATGCCTAAAATTGACAATATACTAGCAATTCTATGGATGCTTAGTTCAGGTGAAAAAATTACTGCAAAACAAATTTCAGAAAAGTTAGAGATGAATATAAGGACTGTGTATCGTTATATTGATACACTTTCAACAAGTGGCGTACCTATAATTTCAGAACCAGGACATAACGGTGGATATACTTTATTGAACAGTTTTATTGAAGCTCCTCTTTTTTTTGATTTTGAAGAGCAAACCTCACTTTATCATGCTGCTGTTTTTGCAGAAGAAGCCGGATATTATGGTGGTGAAGCACTAAATAGAGCTATTTCAAAGCTAAGCAAATATTCAAATCAAGAGCAGGAAACAAAGATAAACCAACATTTAACCAGTCTTGAAGTAATAAGTCGATTAAGTTCCTTTTCCATGGAACCTTTCTTGAGGGAGTTGGAGAAGGCCGTAGCTGACGGATACACTGTAAAAATTCAATACCATAAAAGTGGCGAAGAGAAATCAAAGTATAGATTGGTTGATCCGTACAGAATTATTTATTGGAAAAATAACTGGTATGTGATTGGGCTTTGTCATCTTAGGAATGATATTCGAAGTTTTAGAGTAGATCGAATTGAAAGTCTAATGCTAACCGCAAATAAGTTTAGCCAGCCAGTCAACTTTTCAGCACGTGACTTTTTTATGAAAAACCTCCTTCCAACTATACAAGATAAGGAAGGGATTATTTCTTTAGTTATTAATGGTAATACAAGGGCGTTGGATGATATTTGCCAACATTGGTTTTTAGGACATTATTTACAAGAACGGACTTCAAATCAAGCAGTATTTCTTCTTGAAAAAGATATGATACATACATATGTACCTTATTTACTTTTACCGTACGGTAAATCTATTCAGGTTATTGAGCCAATAAGTCTTAAGAAAAGACTTGTTGAAGTTCTGTCGGAATTAATAAAATTTTATCAAGTATGATAACTTCCCTGACGTTAGCTGTCAGGGAAGTTATTTTATAATAGGCTATATCAATTGTGATTGGAGTGTTATTGGATGCAAACAAAAAAAGTTTATCTTTATGTATTTAATACAATGTCAGACTGGGAATATGGACATTTAATTGCTGAACTAAACTCAGGAAGATATTTCAAAAAGGATTTAGCACCTCTAAAAGTAATTACAGTGGGAGCTAATAAAGGAATTATTACTACCATGGGAGGACTGAGCATAAAACCAGATATTTCCCTTAATGAATGTACTCTTGAGAGTAAAGATCTTTTAATTTTACCAGGAGGGACTACTTGGAGAGAAGATATTCATCAACCAATCTTGGAAAGAATTGGCCAAGCTTTAAAGCTTGGCACTATTGTTGCTGCAATTTGTGGTGCAACTGAGGGCCTCGCGAATATGGGATACCTAGATTTTAGAAAGCATACAAGTAATAACTTAGAGTATATTAATATGGTATGTCCTAATTATAAAGGAGAAAAGTTTCATGAGTTGGGACCTGCGGTATCCGATGCGAATTTAGTTACTGCATCAGGAGTAGCTCCTCTGGAATTTGCGATGGAAGTACTGAAAAAAGTAGATGTATTTACACCAGATACATTACATTCATGGTATAACCTAAATAAGACTCATAAACCTGAATACTTCTTCCAGTTAATGAATTCAATAAATAAATGAAGTAACTGAAAAGCTCAGGCTAATAATGGGTATATGAACGATTAAAGTGAATTTCTTATAATTTTATAACGCACAGATAAATAAAAATTTATCGAGCAGATAATTTGTATTTAAGTAGTAGGCAACCGGAGAATAAGCATGAAGAACAGAACCTATATCGCAATTGATTTGAAATCCTTCTACGCTTCGGTCGAATGTGTGGAACGGGGGCTTGATCCGCTGACCACCAACCTTGTTGTCGCTGATGCAAGCCGCACAAAAAGAACCATCTGTCTCGCCGTCTCTCCCTCCCTCAAAGGATACGGCATTTCCGGTAGGGCGAGGCTGTTTGAAGTCGTAAAGAAGGTGAAGGAAGCAAATGCAGCACGGCTGTGCAAAGCACCCGGACGAGCCTTTTCCGGCGTTTCCTGCAACGATACTGAATTGAAATCCTCACCGGGTCTCTCGCTGGACTACATTGTTGCTCTACCGAGGATGGCGTATTATATAGAGTACAGCACGCAGATTTACAATATCTATTTGAAGTATATTGCGCCCGAAGATATTCATGTCTACTCCATTGATGAGGTATTCCTTGACGCCACCGATTATCTGAATACCTACAATCTTTCAGCCCGTGAGCTTGCCGCGAAAATGATTCTGGATGTACTCAGAACAACTGGCATTACAGCAACGGCGGGAATTGGCACAAACCTGTATCTAAGCAAGATCGCTATGGATATTCAGGCAAAGCACATACCTGCTGATAACAACGGTATGCGGATCGCCGAGCTGGACGAAATGAGCTACCGTCGCTCCCTGTGGTCGCATCGGCCTCTAACAGACTTTTGGCGCGTTGGAAAAGGATATGCCAAGAAGCTGGAGGAAAAAGGCCTCTTTACAATGGGAGATATTGCAAGATGCTCTCTCGGTAAACCTACCGATTACTACAACGAGGATTTACTGTATAAGCTGTTCGGCATCAACGCTGAGCTGCTGATTGACCATGCGTGGGGGTGGGAGCCATGCACAATTGCCGATATTAAAGCGTATAAGCCAAGTACAAACAGTATTGGATCGGGGCAGGTACTACACTATGCCTATACTTTTGACAAAGCGAAGCTGATCGTACGGGAAATGACTGATCTCCTGGTGCTTGATCTAGTAGATAAAAGGCTTGTGAGCGACCAGCTTGTTTTGACGGTCGGATATGATATCGATAATCTAACAAATCCAGAGAATAAGAAATCATATCACGGAGCAATCACCACCGACCACTATGGACGCAACCTTCCGAAATCCGCGCATGGTTCAGTAAATCTTGACAGACAGACCTCCTCCACAAAGCTAATCATGGATGCCGTCACAGATCTGTTTGAACGCATCGTTGACAAAAATCTTCTGATCAGAAGAGTCAATATCACAGCCAATCATGTCGTTGATGAGGCAACTGTTCAAAAGACGGGCACCTTTGAACAACTTGATCTCTTTACGGATTACGCGGCTGCGCAGGCGAAAAAAGAAGATGAAGAAGCTGAACTTGCACGAGAAAAAAAGATGCAGCAAGCAATGCTTGAAATAAAAAAGAAATACGGCAAGAACGCCATTCTAAAGGGTATGAATCTGGAGGATGGCGCTACTACTGTAGACCGGAACAGGCAGATTGGAGGGCACAAGGCATGAGGAGGACATATGACGACATCATTAATCTACCTCACCATGTCTCTACGACACGCCCTCATATGACTGCTATTGAACGGGCAGCTCAGTTTTCCCCTTTCGCCGCACTGACCGGCTATGATGCCGCCATCAAAGAAACCGCAAGACTGACTGACGAGAGAGTAAAATTGGACGAATATATGAAAGACGCTTTGAGTGATAGGCTGCAAATCATAGCAGATCGGATTAAAGAGTATCCCGAAATCGCAATTACCTACTTTCAGCCGGATGCGAAGAAGAATGGCGGTGCCTATGTTACTGCTATCAGTACGGCTAAAAAGATAGACGAATATGAACGGGTTGTCGTTATGACCGATGGCACAGCGATTCCCATTGATGAAATAATCAGTATAGATGGACAAATATTCAAATTTATGGAAATGCGTTGAACCAATAGTAAAGGTTAGAACAGATAGTGAATACAAGCACACAGAAGATATAGATCACGCCGTATGAATTATCAAAATGCTTTAAGTAATTTGAGGGAAGAATTATCAAAGCAAATTCCAATTTGTCACGTAGCTTGGACTGTGGATTATTTATATTACGGGAACAGCTCGTCGTAGCGCAAGATGGTGAAAGCAATATGCTTTTCACAGTATTGGGATAACGGAAGTTAATTTTGAGAGTCAGTTGTTGAATAAACTGCTTTATATTACTCTTCTTTGGCCAAAGGACTAGTTCTTCTAAACAACCATGTAGCAAATCCCCACCAGCAAAGAAATATAAGATAAGCCGGTATGGGGTAGAACCAGTTAACGAAATCGTATAGTCCAACATTATGTACGATATATCCGTAACCAAGGCTTATACTGGCCCAAGTTAAGATATAGGGATACCTGAAGGACTTTTTGGCGGGTAAAAAATATAGAAAAATCATAATAGTAACCGTCCAACATAGTGGGGATAGGGCCATCATTTTTAAAACATAAAAGATGCTTAGGTTCTTAAACCACATAACACCTAGAATATTTTGAAATAAACCAACAGCTATTATATCACCTAATCCACCGATAAGAATTCCATAGATTAAATATTCTTTATATTTAGTTTTAGGAATAAAGATCAACGTTAAGCAAAATGTTATGACTAGGAATACGGGGTAGAATAGTAATGTTATGATTTTATCCATGCTTTCTATACCTCCAGATTTCATAAGCATTTTATTTATTTGCTAAATAAGTAATTTTCATACAGCTTATGCGGGTTATGTACACAATAAATGCCCTTGCTTCTGGATTCCGTTTGTTCACATTATATTAAACCTTTCATAAATAAGCCCAGTATTACAGGATTGAAAATTGTGTCCGCTCATTAGTTAATCTTTTGTAATTAAAAAAACAATAATGATTAATGTAAACGTATACCACAATGGAGCAGAATCCTACTATGCTGACAGGGGTTTTCGTGGCTCGCTAAGGGTCTGGAACCGGCTATGCAGAAATCCTCAGAAGGACAGGTATCTAGGTCTGGTAAACCGTACCAGGCGGTAGTGACATGTCCTTACCAGGCATTACTGCATTAAACCATTAAACATAGTTACCACTCATCAGAGAACTCAATATTATTCTTAGTGTAATAAAACCATAAAGAAGGTGTTCGTGATTAAATTTTTCAATTCAAGGTTTTGAAGAGGAGAAGTTAATAGAATATGATTTGAAATTGGGTCCGATAATAGATATTATGTAAAGTAGCGTGTAAAATACCAAGGGGAGTACTCGTAGAATAACCCAATCGATTGATAGTTAACCAGATCAATCGATTGGGCTATATTGTACAGAGTTCCTGTTCTTCGGATTATTGTAGACTGTAACACAGTCAGGTATGTTTATTACAAAGCCAGAATCAGGTTGCCGTTTTCTGTAATGTTTGCTAATTAACTGATGTTAAACAGCTGAAGAGTTTCATTTACAAAACGCCCTCTAGAATACACTGTAATGCTTTGTGGAGTCTAGTTCAGTATAATCCATCTAATACATGAAATCCACACTTATAGGGTTAGTATATACGCAGGGCCACATTTTACTTACCAAACTCATCTAAACATTAACAAAATGACTAATTAAAAACCGATTATGTTTAAACTTGTTCACAAGATGATTTTACCGTATTACTGAAGTTACTTTTATTGTCGTTTTAACTATGCGCTAAATGCCTATTTAGTGAATAGTTCTTTCCGCTTTTTTAGAGGACAATTTCTTTCAAGTATAAAATTTTCTACACACCCTCGTTTATTCTGAGTTTCCTATAGAACTTCAAACTATATCTGCTTATTGTTAATCGTTGTAACCTCTCCTACAATCCCCTCCGCAATTTGCATATTAATAGCTCCAGTTTTAACATAATAACTTATATTCAATCCTTCACCACAATACATAATTATTTTATAGTTCATAAATGGTTTCCCCTCTTTACAACTATGTTACCTTTTATTTTATTTTATTCTATATCTTCTAGTCTAATTATCGTCATCTTCATAGTACCATTGATACCCCATGTATTCATGTTTCCTTGTAACATCCTTACACTTACCTTTACCTTTACAAGCGTTTGATACAGCCCCTCTGCCAAATCCTTGAATAAAGGAAATTCCTTCGTATCTGTTAACTATTTCACCATCTAAATTAAGCTGAACGATTGCAATTCTTTGTCTTCGGGGATTCCTAATAATACGTTTAGCTTTATATTTAGCTCTTATTAAAAGTCCTTGTGTTACTGCCATTGATATTGCATCAGTAGTGCACCCTTTTCCAAGTATTTCGCTAATCTTTGAATAGGTATATCTTTCTTCGTTTAATAACTTCTGGGCCTCTTCTAAGCTCCACTCCCTTTTGTTTCTTGGTATGTATCCAACAGGCATTACCAATTGCCGCTTCATTACGGCACTTGCTATTGACTGTTTCCTAGTATTAACTGCTTCTGAAACGTCTTTATATGAGAATCCTTTATTTAACAACTCCTGAGCCCTTTCTAAAGACCAACTTCTAGTTACATTTTTGGTTAAGTCTACATAATCAGGAACCTCATTTAGTTCTGGGAAGAATTGTTGAATAGCTTCTAAAACGCTAATATTTCTATGGTCAATTTCCTTATACAAATATCCCTTATCTAAAGCATATCTTCTCTTCATTAAATCTAATTCTCTATGTTCAGAATCGTCATGGTACTGTGATTGACATTCAACCACAAGATTTAGCTCAGGAACGTAAATGTCATAAGGGCTAACCCCGCCAAATTTTCCTCTAAAACCCAAATCGCATTCCCACTCTGTTTTGGGATAGTAATGTTTAAAAAGTTGTTTTAATGCTATAGCCATTAGAGACTCATTTGCACTATGTGAACATTTAAGACACATTGTTGAGCCGTTAAGAACTACGTTTGGCTTAACCTTCCAATCGCCTCCACAAACTGTACAAACATGAGTAAGTTTTATGCCATTTCCTTTATAGAAGCACCCTTCTTTGACTTTAACATTGCTTCCAATCTCTACAAGTCTTTTAAGATATTGCTCATGACTATATTTCTTTTTTAACCCTGCTTCTGTATCTGAGCATTGTCTACATTGTTTAGTTTTTCCATTTACTAAATCATAGGAATCAACATACTGTATTTTTTCACAACTACATTTGCAGAACACTTTTGGTCTAAACACTTTGTCATTTTCATTATGTTCTATGTTCAAGACTGTCCAGTTATTATAAACATTGCCTACTGATATACTTCCAATTATATCTTTACATTTCCCGCAGGATTTTGACTTTCCATTTAAAACGTCAAAAGGTCGAGGATACCATGCTTTTCCACAAGAACATTTATGAAGTACCTTTGTGTTTATATTAATATATTTGCCAATAACCTTAATAAAGGATTAACCTGTTTAACTTTAAGAACGTATTCATCATGACTTAAGGAATCACACTTCCCACACGATTTAGAATGACCACTTAATATCAAGGAAGGTGCAACGTTCC
The DNA here is from genome assembly GCA_003513495.1 of Desulfosporosinus sp. Lineage (GTDB taxonomy): Bacteria > Bacillota > Desulfitobacteriia > Desulfitobacteriales > Desulfitobacteriaceae > Desulfosporosinus. Next base: position 2,042 of record DOPM01000009.1, on the reverse strand, counting down.
ATGCTCTACCACAAGAACATTTGTGAAATATTTTTGTTTTTGAACTTATATAAGTCCCTAAAACCTCAATCAAAGGATTTATTTCTTTGAGTTTTGCAACGTAGTCATAGTGAGTATTTGTAGACGAACATTTTCTACAGGATTTAGACTTGCCATTAATTACGTCATACGGAATAACATTCCACTCTTTTCCGCAAGAACATCTATGAAGAATTTTTGTTGTTAAATTAACATAGGTTCCTATAACCTCGAACTTAGGATTTATCTTCTTAATCCTTGCAACTTATTCATCATGGCTTAAGTCATTGCATTTCCTACAAGATTTAGCATTGCTACATAAAATTGATGAAGGTGCAACGTTCCATTCTCTACCGCAATGGCATCTATGTAGTATTTTTGTTGCCGAATTAACGTATGTCCCTAAAACCTTAATTGCTGGATTAATCTCCCTAACTCTCAAAACATATTCATCAAGGGATAGCTTTTTCCCCATTATATCCCCCTTATAACGTTCCTACTAATCCGTCATAGTATAAGAATAACTAGAAGTTTCGTGTTGTAGCGATTAGCCCTCTGGTTTAGGCTTTCTTTGCGTAGTCTTGTAAATCTATTATCAATAAGCAGTCTTTAGCGAAGTTAAGTTGCGATACGTTCTTATAGATTCCGACAACTATGGTTATGAAAAGAGGGCCCAAAGAAGATACCTACAGTTTATTTACTAGAGACTTATCACCTTTATTGAATAAGCTTTACAGCCTCAGTGAACACTTGCTTTGCAATATACAAGAGGGTTCGTCCTGAACTGGCATCTAATGACATTGTAGTAGCTATTCCAATTAGGGTAGAAAGAAGGACACTTTTCCACTCAAATTTATTTAATCTATCAGCAGATTCTAAAAGATAATTAAGTTTAGAATCGATTAAAGCAAATTCATCTTGTGTAGGTTCAAACGTTTCTTGTATCCTGTATCGAAATCTTCGAACTGCATCTTCCAATTCTACTCTCTCTTCATTCGTAAACATTGTGAAATCCTCATATTCAGACATACCGAAAGCCGCCTGTGGATTGTCTGATTGATTACTCCATAAATCAGGAGCAGATAATTCTTCTAAATATAGTTTTACATGATTAAGTAACCATTCTCTAAATTCATTATAGACATCATATATATTATCAAACCAATTGTTCTGAGGCCTATACTCTGTGCGTGAATATTCTGGCCCAAACATTATATATGCACAGTCATATTCGGTAAAACTACTAGGGTTATTTCTAGCCCAAAATTTTAAAGGTGATTCCTTGAGTTTAATTACAAACGCATATGAATCATCCATATTCTCTTCAAGTGCTTCAAATTGTCCTATGTCAAAATCAAGCTCTTCCAAAATTTGTAGTAATCCATTTTTATCCCGCTTTAACATCTGAAAATCCCCCTCTTACTAACCGCTAATATTTCATAATAAATTTAGACTGCGAAATGATTTCTATGTGCGAATATAGGAAATTTAGGTGGACAAGTTCATGTTAGGTCTAAAACCCTAATCCCTTTCAAATGATATTGCTTCTGATNNACCCCTCTGCAGATTTATAACTTAGACAGTTTCTTATACCAGACCTCACCACTAGTTCTCTTAATTTCTACTAACTCATCATTTGATGTAAGCCCAGGTTTATAAATCCAGATTTCAATTTCATCCTATAATCCACCGTATCGTCTGATAAACATCTCTACTAAACTTTCGCCAATAAAGTTATAGGAGTCTTGAAACACAATGATTTTCCTATCTCTATAATCCTGGATAGATTTCCAAGTCTATGTCAGAACCTATCTCTTAGACAGTCCCACTCTAGGAACCCCATATTGGGAATGGAGTGTTTCCCAGAACCTGGAAGGTTGAAACAGCTTTCTCCAAGGACCTCTTTTAGTAGGTATTGTACGGAAGTTTGACCGTAACAAAAAGACCCTTCTTTTCGCTCTACTTACACAGACAAAGCAAACTCTATGTTCCTCTGCTAATTTTAACGTATCCCTACTAGAAAT
>DOPM01000015.1 GCA_003513495.1 Desulfosporosinus sp. | reverse complement strand
CAACATGGATCACTATTTTACTGACGTTAGTGGATCAACTTTTTTCTGGCGAGTGGCTCACTATTTTCTTGACATTCGCACACTTATACTTATCGTTACAATAACGTTGCAACATAGGCTTTTTTTTTGTTGTTGCTATTGTTTTTTCTTTTTCTTGGTCTCAAGTGGCCATCTATTTTCGATGCCGCTTTTTCTTTAAGTTTTTTCTTCTGACTCGGGGACAAATATTAGGTGTCTCTATGTTAGTGTGACGAGTAGCTCTTGAATGACACTTAGATCCCTGCCTTCTTCCAAGAGAATCGTAGCAAAAGTATAGAGAAGTTAAGAGTTAGATGAGGGTTCCAGCATTTTATTATGCATGCCTGAATGAGCAATAGAAATTTCGGTATCCCAAGCTTCGTTTGTTGGGAATTTAGCGAAGGACATTCTCTGGAACAATTTGAAGAAACAGATGTAGTTGGGGGAGTTCTGAGATCAATGAAGGAGTTAAACTCTATATGTCGAAGTAATCAAAAAAGTATAAAGTGTGGAGGCATTTGCCATTATGGAAACATCTGATTTTATTAAGGAAGTTCATTTTGAGAATACAGAAGAATTATTTCATGAGCTTTCTCCATTTGGTAAATATAAATATGTGTTAAAAGATTATATTTTTAGAGGTGAATCAAGTGCTAATTATAAGTTGCTTCCGAGCGTATTAAGAGAAGAAAACAAGTCTAAACTCTACTCTTTAAGCGGAATGGGCAGAGTAGTTGATGGGCAAGACGAATGGGAGTATTGGCAACAATATTATGAAGTTTGTGCATTGAAGAGATTTTTTACATTAGCCGACGAGAGAGGGATTACTGTACCAGAAATTTCTTTTATGAGAAATGAAGTATTAAACATTTTTCCATACTTCAGCAAAATGGCAAGTGAAAAATGGATTCCGGAAGAATTTTTAGAGTTAGCTGCTCTCGCCCAACATTATGGTGTTCCGACTCGTCTTATTGATTGGAGTTTAAGCCATATGATATCCTTATATTTTGCAGTTTCTGGGGCGTTAAATAAAAATCAAGTTGATGATGAAAATATGGTTTTATGGGCTTTAAACTATAGGGAATTTGAATTTCGTAAAATTACTACATCAAGAATACCGCTTAGACTGATAAAACCAAATTACAATAGGAATCCAAATCTTTTATGTCAGAAGGGGGTTCTATCTTGCTGGGAGTACGAAAACCAATTAGTAAAAGAACCCTTTCGAATTTTAGAAGATAAAATAATTAGAGTTAATCGAACACCATTAGACGAGTTAATAAGTAATTATGTATTAGAAAATGATATTAATTTAGTACTATCTGATTCAAGTTATACTATTCTGCTATATAAGTTTTACTTACCAATTAAGGAAGCGCGTACTCTATATGAGGTGCTAACAGATTTGAATTATGGGGCCGACAGCATATTCTTTGGATTTAATGGTGTGTTCCAAAGAATGAAAGATGATGCTCGATGCGCACAATAGCTATTTATGAGAATAAAACTAACATCGTTAAAGACTGAAAATGCGTTGACACAAAAAGAAGGATAGGCGGTTTTTCCTTTATTTATTCAAATGCTATAAACATAAACAGAAAGAAATAATCGAATTCATTAATGATTATACCTTTTTCTTAGAAATGAGCATTGATACATTATTTTCATTCGATACATACAAAGGATATTAACGGGATAACAATTGAAATAAGCTATAAGAATGGCCTGGAAGCAGTAGAAAATATGATTGATGAGAAAACTGTGTAGTCTTTCAAAGAAATAATATGTTATAGTTGACGACAATTTGACGACAACGAGCTTGTGATTAGGCGAAAATAGAGGGGAAAGAAGGTTAATTAATTACAGGAATAATTAATTAGATAGCCTTAAACACTAATACCATAGGACTAGATAAGACTTACGACATCGAATTCCCAAGCCGAAGGTTGGGAATTCGATTCTCATCGTCTAAACGTCTCTTAAGTCAAGTAAGGCCTAAGAGACCGGAATTATGAAACTGATCTGGGCATTGTCACAACATGCTCGTCTTGTAATGACGGGGGGATGAGGATGGATTAGACTTCCCTGCAAATCATCCGTGTCTATAGCGGTAGGCGCAGAAGGCAAGTCATACAGCACGGCGAAAAGATGCTTAATTGTGTTGCTCCGACCGACAAAACAGTCCTTAGGGGAAATGAAACGAAGACTCTGTATAATGGCACTAGCTCCTCAAATCCAGTTGTAAACGCCCTGTTGGCCAGGGTATATTCATTGGCAATAGAAAAATGGACAGCCAAAATAATTGCCTTAAGTTTGTCAGCGACATAGAAACAGGACGAAAGGTCCGGATTTATACACTTGCCCGGTTAGCTGCAGGTCTTATGGTTCCTGACCTTTCCAGGAAAGTGTAGCCTCTGCAAACCTGCAAGTGGCTATAATGGAAGATGTAATTAGGGGAGAGTTGCCCAAGATCTCATAGAATGCCAATTATATCCTAATACATACTATGCCGGATCGTCCCATAAAGTTACAAGCTTAGGCTCCCATCGAAAACGGTGAGAGCTCTTTTTATAACAGACTGGACATCATAGGGTATTCCTCGTCATTCATGGTTCCGCCACAGCTGAAGCGAACACCACTGTTTATGAAAGAAGATCTAAAAACTGAACCATTTCCAAATCTTGCACGTATCGAATCGACGGTCTTGTCCAAAACCCTTTCTTTAACATAATCCTTTTCAAAAATGGATAATTGCTGAAAATCGTTCTGACAGAATTCAGAGACTCTTACTCCCAAATGCCGAATAGGCTCACCCTTCCATAGCTCGTCAAATAGTTCGCAGGCAATCTGATGGATCGCATTAGTGCAATCAATTGCGGATGCAATCTTTCGTTGGTGAGAGCATGAATAGAATTCACTTGTTTTGATAGAAACTGAAACTAATCGAGCACAGTAGCCTGCTTGACGTAATCTCGCGGCAACGGTCTCAGTCAGAGAAAGTAATACTAAATGGGCCGTGTTTCTGTCCTCAACATCAAAGGGGATTGTTGTCGAGTTTCCAATACCCTTAATTATTGGACGGCGATTCTCGCGTACCAGCGAAATATCCTGGCCATTAGCATAATTCCAGACCAGGAGCCCATGTGATTTTAAAAAGAGTTGCACCCATGCCGGATCAGCGTGAGCTAGATCACCAATGGTTTTGATATTCCTTGATCGCAGCTTTTTAGACGTAGCTCGGCCGACCATGAATAATTCCTCAATAGGGAGGGGCCACATCTTGGTTGGTATCTCTTCGGGAAAAATAGTATGTACTTTGTCTGGCTTCTGGAGTTCGGAGGCCATTTTTGCTAAAAGCTTATTAGTTGAGATTCCGATATTGACCGTAAAGCCAAGTTCATCCCTAATTTTGTCTTTGATAGTATGCGCTGCTTTAATCGGATCGACATAGAGACGTTCCATGCTGGTGAAATCTAAAAAGTACTCATCGATCGAATATTGCTCAACCAGGGGCGAGAACTCACGAAGAAGAATATCCCCAAATGCAATACTACACTGCATGTAAAGCGAGTAATCAGGCGGGACAATGATCAAGTCAGGACATTTGTTTAAAGCTTCTCGGAGGGTTTCACCTGTTTGAATACCATATTTTTTGGCTGGAATTGATTTGGTTAAGACAATTCCGTGGCGAGTTTCTGGATTGCCTCCGACGATCGAAGGTACGGTTCTTAAATCAAGAGAATCACCATGCTGGAGTTTGGCTACTGCAGACCACGATAAATAAGCACTGTTTGCGTCGATATGGAAAATAATTCTCTTGCCCATGCTTAAATCTTCCATAGAAACCACTTGCATGTCTGGAGTTCATATTTAAGCTGAAAACGCCTCATCTGACCATGGATCTCACTCTGACATTCATAGACCTTCATGCGATTACCGGCAATTTTTTCTTCGGATATTCTGTGAATCATTTCGACCTTAACAACACTTCCGCCATGTCGGAAGCGGATAGGACGAGGTGTACCCGGGATTTCAAACCAAGCGATCATTTCAATTGGGTCCATGATCACCTTCATTATAATTTCCTCCCTCAATGCAGAATGTGTGTTCTATTTTATCAACACAAATGTTCCTAGTAAAGAGGGCGAATCTGGTAAATTATGCATAACTCTACTATCAAAGATTTAAAATCTATATTAAGGCCACCTTTAAAAAACCAGCTCTAAGCGGGTTTCAGCGACCTTCCCGGGCTTGTCCCAGATGGGTTCCGGCTACGTCCCAGGCAGTCATCGTCAGCCTGGTAATACTGAAATATAAGCCTATTCCTTACATAATTTCCCATTGATAACGGTGAGAGATTTTTATTACCCATAACTTCCCACCTGACTGTAAGCATTTCCCATGCTAGACTTGTATAGAGGTGGGAGTTATGTTTGTTAGTCCAATGTTACTGCAAAAGACAGACGAACCATTCGATAGTGATGATTGGCTTAGCGAGTTAAAGCTAGACGGAATTCGCTTCATATATTCAACAATGGGTGGTATAAGGTTCTATACCCGCCACAACAACGAAGTAACGAATCGTTTCCCAGAACTTATTACAAAGGCCATACCTAATGGAACAATTCTTGACGGTGAAATCATCTTGCCAGATCAGGAAGGGAAGCCAGACTTTGAAGGATTAATGAGCCGGTTTCACACAAACAGTGACCGCCGGATAAAAACCCTCTCGGCCAATTCACCAATTACTTACTGTGTCTTTGATGTGCTTTGCCACCAAGGGAAAATGACTACGCAACTGCCATAAGAAGAGAGGAAGGTACTACTAAATAAGTTACTACCTGAGAATTTACCACGGATTATTAAAGCACTATCAGTCTCAGGTAAAGGAAAATCGCTTTTTAGGTCAATTAAGGAACAGCAGCTCGAGGGAATTGTTCTTAAGAGAAAGAATTCGAAATATGATGTAGGGAAACGTTCAGACAATTGGCTAAAGGTTATTAATTATCAATACGCTTCCGTATCAATAGTAGGATTTAGAAAGTCAAAGTTTGGATGGTTGCTTAGGTTTGAGGATGGAAGGTCGGCTGGAATCATGGAGCTAGGAGTACCTCCTGAAACCAGAAAGGCTGTTTATGCTTTAGCTAAAATGGTTAAGTGCAAAGAAACAAGCGACTATGTGTATTTCCCTAATGATTCTTTGAAGTGCAAGGTTAAATACCGTACCTTAACGAAGGCAGGGCTTTTAAGGCTTCCTTCGTTTGTAGAGTTTGCTATATAAAAGAGGAGGGCCTCCCAGGCTCTCCTCTTTTCGAAAGGATCTGTTTAGTGTGGCAGTCCCCACAATACATACTATGCCGGTTTGCCCAATAAGGTTACAACTTGTCTTGCTTTTGGCCCTCACTAATACGTTGAGGGCCTTTTTTCGATTCTCGACTACTTGTGACATGATTTGCCAAAATAATATGTAATAATTATCGCATGAGGAGTGATCTACTTGCTATTACAAAATAAGACTCTAATGTAAACTTGAATTAGGTTAATACAAAAGCTAAAAGGAGAAAATCATGAAAATAAGCAAACTAAAGATATGTAGATTTCGTTGTTTCGGTGATGAAGAAGAGACCATCAATTTTGATGATTTAACTAGTTTAATCGGAAATAATAGTTCTGGGAAAACTGCTGCCTTACAGGCTTTACTAAAATTATTTTCTGATAACTCTGGAGATAGAAGTTTTCAAAGAAGTGATTTTTATTTGCCAAAAGACTTAAAACCCGATGAGTTAGGCTAATAATCAGCAGTTCAAGAATACCAACAGTTATAACAATAATGAGAAATTAATTGGCGGCATTAATTATTGTGGGGGATGAACTATCATGGCAAATGAACGATGGAACTCTCCGTTTCCATATACTCTTGCATTTAATCTATTTAGAAAACATTTTACAGAGCTTAACCAAGTGTACTGGTCATTTGTTCCGGCATCTAATACTATTATTTCCAGCGCAAAAAAGGCTTTGAAAAGCGATGATGCTGATCCTAAGACATTCTTTTTGATACACGATGAGGATGATAGGCGGCTTGCACCAACATTTGGTGAATGGAAAGCTAATTTTAGTGAATTCTCAAATTATACAAGATTGAATATGGTTATGCTACTTAGTTCCTGCTTTGAAACATATTTACGGGCGGTTATTTCAAATGCGTTCGAGTCTAAGCCGGGCGTTATAATAATGTGCGCGAATTCTGTGGATGGTGTTTTTTTACTGAAGAACAAAGCTGGTTATGGAAACACAAATGATAAAAATTATCAGTTTTCTGAAGAAATCGATGAGATTTGCCGTAGTGATTGGGAAAAGAGATTTTCTGCATTTAAAAAGTATTTTGGGAAAGTTCCAGAAAGCGTAATTGGGAAGATCGTCGACTTGAACGAATTGCGTATTACTCGAAATAATATTGGGCACTACATAGGGCGCACAAAAGCTGACTACTCTGCACCATCGTTTTTTTCGCCAATTAATGCAATGCGTATTTCGCACGATAGGATGCTTAAGTATTTTAAATTAGTTAATGAGGTGGCACAAGGACTTGATGATTATCTAAAAACTAACTTTATTGGATCATATGATATTATTAAGTCTTATTTTCAACAGGTTTTTCAGGGATACTTTAGCGACAACAGACCGGGTATAAGGGCACGTGAGTTTCAACGCCTATTAGGCAACGAGGGCTTTCCACCTGTAGGAAACGAATACTACCGAAACATTGTAAACTACTGTGATTTGGATAGTCAAAATGATTTGTGCAGATACAGTAAGAAGGCATGTATAAAAGAAATTAATCGTCAATTAAACTCAAGGGGAACCCCCCTCGTTCTTGATGGACACGCCATTCGTTTTGGTGAATACCATTTCAATTTATTTGTTCGATCACATGATTGGAAAGAGAACTCTGAATACTGCCAGAGGAATCCAGCCAACACGGGACAGAACGAATATAGATACTCCATAAAGGCGATTAGTGAAATTGTTGAAGAAATATCTGCACAGCCTGAATGAATAATTAAGAATCTGCAAAATAGATAAAACAAGCTTCGCATTATGTTTATTATTATAGAGACAAATTAGGATTCTCTATGCTGTAACCCGCCAAAATAGCAATGAAAATTAGTTAATGAGGAGTGATATTATTGGGCAATAGAGAACAAGCAGTTGCACAAATTGAGGAATTCCTAGAATCAAATGAAAAATGTATGCTATTGACTGGTACGCATCAATATGAAAAACATAAGCTTATCATGCGTATCTTGAACAAGAAATTGGAAGGACATTTAATCTTATTTCGCACAAACGCTATGCAAAACATTGAAAATGAAGAGTTCTTAGGCTGGGCCAAAGTAAAAAGGAACCTAAAAGCTGGGGAAAGAGTAAAAATTGGAAAAAACTTTTATGAATGTGACAGCCTAAACACCGCATCAACATGGCATAAAACAAATCATAAATTTTCATGTGCAATCTTATATCCTTTTGACTCATTATGTAGAAGTGAAAAGTTGAATGCAATTGACGATTTGTTCCGGGATAAAGAAATCTCAAAAATTTTTCTAGTTTCTTGGACAGACCAAAAAGACTATGATTATTCAATTTTTACGCGGTATATCTCTCGCCATGTTGTGTATGATGCCGAAGAAGAGGATCCAGCGTACCATAAACGTGTCCTTGATATACTTGAACAGATAGATGATAGAAGAAAATAGCAATCTATAGGCATATTTCCTTAGCTGCCCATAATCCATAAAAAGAACGATAAATTGAGGGAGGTACATAATGCCAAGAGGTGATAAATACATCGGACTAAAAAGGTATTTACAAAACTCAGCAGTGCCTATAGTCACCCTGTCTTTTAAAGACATTGAGAAAATCATTGGTGAAGTTTTACCTAAATCGGCTTATGTTCACGCCGAAGCATGGTGGTCAAATAATTACGATCATTCACAGGCAATAGCATGGATGGATGCTGGATATGAAACCGATTATGTAACAGATACCTACAAAGATGAAAAAATTACTTTTGTAAAACGCTAGAATAATAAAACACTTGAAATTCACAACTTCCCGTTATCCATATACTGGTTAGTCTAATAATGGGAAGTTGGATAAATTTATAAGCCATGATGAAGAAAGTATTGAAGATTTTATTAAATGAGAGTGATTGTATATATGAGTATACTTAATAATATATCAATATCATCAGATTTGAGTGGGCTAAACGAAGATACATGGAAAGGATATATTAATGAAGCGCTGGAATTTCTTACTCGATTTCAAGATCTTGATATTAATAATATAAATGTGGATGTTATTATAACAAACAACTTTGAAAATACAGTTAATAGTTATCTTACTTCGGAAGTTACTCTGAATGAAACTACAGATGCGATTACATTGAGCAGGTTTCAGCTAAATAATTGTATCGGAATAAACAAAGAAATTATTATAATGAATGGAAATAATTGTTTAGAGTTAGGTAGATCTAGCCTAATATCAATACTGGTTCATGAGCTTGTACATTGTATTGACTTTCAAAGAATCGAGTTATTGAATAATAGATTTAAAATTAGCCTTTATCCAGCACAGACATGTGCTAATAATATAACTCGTGATATAAACATTTTTTTCAGAGGTTGGATTGAAATGAGAGCAGCTTATTACGATGAAATCTATTATGTAGTCAAGAAAGATTCACATTCCAAATTAATCAAGAGTTGCCTATTCGTTATGAGGAAAGACATATTACTTTTTTATTGCCCAGATTGCTTGGGAGAAGGAAATGCTGGATGGAACTGAATGTTCACCCCAATAAAATAATAGAGGCAACACGATATATCAATCAAGGCAATATAAATTACAATTGTTTATGTTGGTGTAGTTTTTTTGAAAGGTCATTTGACTATAATAGCTTTTATACTTTATGTGAACAGTTGGAGCAGCATAATAATGAAAACCGAATAGTTTAATAAATGACTAACATTTTTGTACAAATGTACAATTAAATACTATATTGTATGTACGCAAAATTCTGTTGAAGTATTGAAAAAGAAGAACTGAAAGATTAATTATACTTCTAATTATCCATATGCTGTGACACATTATAGGGAATAGCAAAGTAATGATTATTTATATTAACACGGAGATAAACAGGAATTAATCAAATACAGAACAACAAATACTAATTAAGGTTGAGGCAAAAGATGGATGATAAATCAATTATTCATTTTGGGATAACTATGGCATTAAGAACTCGTGGTTATAATTTAACCCGTGAGAATTATGCTATTATTTCAAATAAAAGTACACTTGGAAAAAATATGATATACATCCAGGCACTTAAAAAGAACGATGAGAAACTTATAAAGGCTTATTCTGAGATTTACGCTGATCAAGAAGGGCTTATTTATAGAGATGATTGGTGTAAAAAGCATTTAATTGAAGTTATGCAAAATTTTAACCTCAATATGAATTTCTTTGAGAGATTAGAACATGTTAAGTTTGAGGATGAAATTGCACAATTTCTTAAGAAAACAAAGTTTTTTGAGATTACAGACTTAAGTGAGTATTCCTGCCCAGGATATTATGTAATGGTTCTTGATAAATATTGTCAACTTTATATTGGGACGACTAAAGATATCAAGAAAAGAGTCAAACAGCATTGGGCTGGTGGTAAGCTAAGATTCGACAGGTTGATATGCGGACAAATTACTAAGTCAAGGTTATCTATCAATAGTTTTAGAGCATTAGATACGACAAGAATACTTGTTTATCCAACTGATGATATATATTGTCAAGAAAATGAATTTATCAATTTTTTTTCAAACGAATTTGTATGTAATAGAATAGGTGGAGGAAAAATGGAATTTGGTGTATTAAGTGTTGCAGCAAATATGAAAATAAGGAACTTAGAATAAACAAATTCCAATTTATCAGTAATTATGAGCATAACTTTGAGTTAGGGTAATAATAGGTAATTCCAAAAGCTATTCTCTAAACAGGATTTAACTAAATAACCACCCGCAGGCTTTGACACTAATCTACACGAAAACTTTTCCCATAACCTTAGTAAAATATTATTGCAACGTTGCAACCATCGTTGCAACCCGATCCAAAAATTGTAGTATGATTCAGTAAATAGCTAAAGTCAACAACTTTAGAAACCGCTGTATGACTGTACTTAAGGATTCGTTAGGATAGTTCAGGATACCTTTTAACTCACTCGTAATGAGCAGGTCGTCGGTTCGATTCCGACCATTGGCTCCACTGGAAACGTAGACACCGCAAGCGATTGCGGTGTTTTTAGTTTTTCTGGGAATAGGCTCATTTTAACGAATCGTCGCCCAAATGTACACGTTGTTGATTGTCAATGAAAATT
>DOPM01000056.1 GCA_003513495.1 Desulfosporosinus sp. | reverse complement strand
TCTACTTGACGGGGTGCAGTTCACTTAGAAAAAGTGGGTGTCTTTAATCTCAGAACGGACGAAGAAGGTATTTCTGCTCCTTAGTTAAGGACTTTATGATAAGCTTCTAAGGTTATTTCAGCTACTCTCGACCAAGAATAGTGTTTATGTATGTGCTGCATTAACGGTTCGGGAGAGGCATTGTAGGATAGCTCAAGGGCAGTTCGCAAACTAACGTCATCAAGGGGATGGACATAGAGGGCCATATCCTGGAAGTATTCCTTGGGGCTTCCTTGATCTGTTGTAATTACAACTGTCCCGCAGGCGCTGGCTTCTAAGCTGGAAAGGCCAGGGGTTTCAAACCAACTCGGCAGAGCATGAGCTTTGGCTGCCGAATAAGCTGAAGCAAGAAGCTCCCCCTGCAGAGTCCCAATATGGATGACGTTTGAATAATCCGTCACAATCTTATAATAGTTTTGATCATTAACGGGTCCTAAGAGAACGAGAGATAGACCAAGTTCATGACATGTTTTTGCTAACCAATGTTGATTTTTACGAGGGGATATTCGAGCGGCGCAAAGAACAAATTCTTCTGGAAGATCAGGGAACTGTTCCCGGAAACGATGAGGAGTTGCTCCGATGAAGGAATCTGGAAACCCATTGGGTACTACCTGATAAGGGGCCAGCTTGAGAAAGTCTTGTTGAAGAACCTCCATTTCAATCTGACTATTAGGTAGTAAGAGATCACATCCTCCCAAGAGGCGGGCTCGCATGGGTTGCATATGTTTCCAGACTGCTAAGGCATTAGAGCTTGCCCCTTCGCGCTTAAGGTATGCATTAGGTGGCCAATAAATAGGAGATATAATAATTCTTTTTGCCTGTTTTTGGGCATTGAGAAAAAACATATAGCTCTCTTTAATGCGAGTTATATTGAAAATATGAACAAGGTCATAGGGAGAAAGATCGATATTGGGATCTGTTGATAGATGCACTTCGATACCAAGGTTCTTAAGCCCTTGCCCGGTTGAAACTATTTGAACAGTATCCCCGGCAGGGTTTTTCATGAAGTCCGGGCGAGCCTGGAAAAGTACTTTCATAAAGATTCCCCCAAATAACTTGTATCCCAACTTGAAAGCGAGTCAAAGGTTTAATTAGAAAAACATTATATAGAACAAATATATTATAACGTTTGAAGGTGCGTAAGGACGGATTGAATGCGGAGCTGATAAGTATGATTGCGGTATACTTCTTCCTGTCCTTGACGAGAGATCTTTTGTCGGAGGTCTTCTCGGTTTAGGTAAAAACGTACGAGCTCTAAGGTTTCATCCGGATGACGACTCCAGACGAGATGGACGTGGTTTTTAAAAAAGTTTTCAAGGGCTGGTGTCCAGTGCGTCAGAAAAAAGGCTCCACACCCTAAGGCCTCAAAGGTCCTCATGCTCATCATTGTGGGAGAGTCTATCACAGAGTGTAAACCTAGAACGATTTTGGCTGAGGAGTAAGCGTTCGGTAATCGGTCATAAGGCAAATATCCTTGATATACATTGGGTTCTAAGATGTAACCGTCCGTATTCGATAGCCAGTGTTCGTTGCCGAAGACCTTTAAATCAAACTGTTTAGATAGTAAAGGAGTAAGGAGTGTTTCTAGCCCAACTCTCCTTTGAGGATACGAGGTATAGTAATTAGCAACTAGAAGTAAGTCGCAATTAAACTCTGGCGATGGCGTTAAAGGGCGGTGAAAGGATGGATTACAGGCAAAGTGAAAATAATGCGCCCGTATTCGCTCCCGTTTATAAAGGGGAAGGCATTCCTGAGCGGGAGTAAGAACAAGACTAGCTCCGCGTGCCAAAGGACGGGACATACGGAGCCAATCGGGAGGATCATCAATAGCCCAATAGACGAGAGGCAGACGATAACGGCGTAATAAGGGAAATAGCTTTTGAGCCACTGTGGAAATGGAAACGCCCTCTGCTAAGGCAAAGGTTGGCTTCCAAGTCCGAAGCAGTGAGCTCAAACGGTCTTCCCAACCAGATAGATGAACTGGAATATAACGGATGTCATCCAATGGGGAAAAACCTGAAGCTAAACCTTGGCATAATAAGGAGGAATCATTCAAGAATAGAACGTTCATTGACTAATCTCTCCATTGATGTTTTGATTGTTCAATAGTTACTTCCAAAGTTTTAATCAGAGTTGCAGAGTTAATTCGGTATCGCTGAGCAGCCTGCTCAACGCTCATATTGAGTAATTGTTTTGCCCCTCAACCAGATGTCAGAATTCCAAACTTGCGAAACGTTTTGGCTGTGTGAGGATATTTGCATAGAATGTCTGCAATATTGGTGGTTAAATCTAGGTGATCCATTTATTCCAAAAACCTCCTTTAACTTTAGCATCAACCGTTTGGGATTGAAGTTGAGAAATCTGTGTTTCGAGTTTTTCAAGGGAAGAATCACTCTCTTCTTGTTTGTCTAGCATGACCCGAAGAACTTGGGAGAGGCTTTGAGTTTCCTTCTCAAGATTAGACATAGCTTCCTTGACTGGTTCGAGTTCATCAATGGGCGTTGGATCAGGTTCTTGTTTAGCTTGAAGTGCATTTTCTGAGATCACGTTCATTATTTCATCAAACTTGGAGAGCATGTTATGAACCGCAAGGTTAAGAAGCGTGTTTTCTTGTTCGAGATGAGCGACGGTTTTAATTAAAGATTGGAGTTGGTCGTTTTCTTGTTTTTCTTCAAGTGCTTCGAGTTTGTCAGTTTCCGGAACCTCAGTTTCTTCGGGTATTGTTTCAGATGTCTGAGGGGCTTCGACAAAGCCAAGGGATTCGCATGTATTTGCCTCTTCGGAAACCACCGAAGTTTGAGCTGCATTTAGTATTTCAGGAAGGTTAGATTCTTCGAAGACTTTAGGCATCGAGGAATTATTGGTTGACTTTGGATGAGGTGAATTTGCGTCACGTAAGTTTATGGCTGTTGGGATGTCGGGGCTTATTGTTTCCGCGATTGAAACCGATGGGTGAGGGTCACTGTGGGGAGCTGGTTGTTCTGGATAGAAGGCTGGTACGGGAGGAGGGGTTAGGCTTGGAGAAGCCATTGAAATAGGAGAGGTGAATTGATCTGGGAAAGATTGATAGGGAGAAGGAGTGGGAGGTTGCAAGTTAACCGTGAACCCTAGTTCCCGGTAATATGCTGGAGCATGTTTCGCAGTTTGGTCTTCTAACCAGAAGGTTTGATGAAAATATTTTCTACCTCTATGAACCCATTTTAGGCGTTGATTAAAAGGGTTATCTGAGGAAATTAGTTTCCACCCTTTTCCATCGTTTTGCATGAGAACAGCTTCTCCTGAATTGACGAGCAACCACAGAACTCCGCCTATTTCCAAGGCTCCAATATTTTTGCAGGAAGAGTTAAAGGTTTTGATCGGAGCTATTGACGGATGCCAAGTGCTGGCTAGTTCATGGGCATCTATTTGCTGTGCTGAGCGGAGTTCGAACTGCCCAGTTGGTGTTTTAACGACCCAAAAAAGATGATGAGCATTGTCAGTTGTCATGAGAGCAGCCATATCCACGACTTCACCAGGTATTTTCAGTGTTTCGGTTGGAGATCCCCATAGATGAAATGTTCCATTAAAGCGGTTGGTAAAGAGCAGCGAATGACGCCCTTGGAAAGTTAAGGAGCAAATATGAAGGTTGCCTTGACTATCTAAGTTAACATGGTAAAGGGGTTCTCGCGGGTGAACGACCTCTCCCATATGTGTACTCTTCCAGGAAGCGCCGTTCCAAAAACGATGTTCGATACGCCATAGTTCTGGAATGGATTGGTGAGTAGAAGCATAAAAAATATGTATTACCTTGCCTTGAGGAAAAAGAAAAAGCCTGCCATATCGTGTGCCTCGTACATCCAGTTTAGCAATTAAGGTCGTTTGAGGCGTACCTGCACCAGAAATAAGGGTATAACACAGATCTCCACTAGATTTAAGTAAGACCAGATGGACAGTCTTAGAATCAGTCATAATGCCATGGGCTAGTAGTAGAGGTTCTTGGATTTTAAAAGAGGGTTCCGGATTGTTGTCAAAAAACAGCGCACAACCCTGAGGATCTATATGTAGGTATGAAGAGTCATTTTCATAGGTTAAGAGGAGGGGGCTTAACGTATTTCGAGTTAGGAAAGCCAACTCGATCACTTCCTTTTTTCATGATTTAAGTGATTCATCTATATAAGAAAGGGCCGTTTATGGACGGCCCTTTCTCTTTAAGGGCAACGATTTATAAGATTAAAGAGGGTGAATAACACATCTTAATTTAATTACTGGCAACTATCTAATTGTGGTGGGAAGAAATCACTAGGGAATGGAGTGAGTGTAGCATCGAAGAAATTGATACAAGGGTTCTCTGGGATATCTGGGAATTCTTCGCAGAGAGGAGGTTCTGGGCAGAATCCGAAGGCTGGAACGAGGAGTTGAACTTGGCCTGTAACTTTGGTGATGACAAAGCTACCAATGGCTATTTGTATTGTAGTAGTTGTTAGTACTGGGCTTGTTAATACTTCAGTTCTTGTTTCAACGCGCAGGTTAAAGTCGAATTCTGGTCGAGTTGGTGGGAAGTACATGACAATATCTTTGTTGATATCAGGTAGGTTACCTGTGACGGTAAACAAGGTTCCGGTTGCATCCCTTAAGACTAAGGTATAAGGGATTTGAATGGTAAACTGAACTCTTGAGAAATTGGGTCGAGCTGGTATCGGCGTAATGACGACACTACCAGGAACAATGACACCTGTAGCAAAGGTCATGCTAACAAAGGTAAACGGAGGAACACCACCTGTGGGCAAGGTGACAATAAAGGCTGGGAAGCATTCTCTTTGTAAACAGCTAGCATAAACTTTTTCAACGATAATACAGACGGATTCAGTTATTTCTTCAAGTTGATAAGGGTCTGTCAAATCAATGGGGTCACTAGGTGATAAGGCTGAACCAACTCTTCCAACGGTAACACCCCGTGGAGGGAAGGACGTTGGTAATGCAGCGGAAATAGTATTTGTCAAGGTGTTAATAATGCTAATCGAGCTGTCACCTTCGTTAGCAACCCATAATTGTGTGCCATCGCCAGTAATATCTAGCCCAAGAGGATTAATTCCGACAGGAATAGATGTTACCACGTTAAGTCCTGCAGTCGAAAGTACGCTTACGCTGTTTGAGCCGAAGTTGCTTACATACATAAAGGCAGGATTGACGGGGTTAGCCACAATTTTTTGCGGGTTTGAGCCGACTGGGATGAGGCTGATTAGAGTATTAGTTGCTGTATTGATAACACTGACGTTGTTGCTGTCGCTGTTGACAACGAAGAGCTTCGTATTGTCTAAGCTAACAGCTAAACCATTAGGTGAAGTACCGACTGGGATTGTTGCGATGACGGTATTGGTGACCGGATTGATAACTGAGACTGTGTTACTGTCACTATTACTTACGTAGACACGGCTGCCATCACGGGAAATAGTAACGTCGACTGGCCCTGTACCTACTGTAATGGTGCTTACAACAGTGTGGGTTGGAATGCTAATAACAGAAACAGTTCCACTTCCAGAGTTTGTCACATATGCTGTAGTACTAGTAGGGTCGATGGCGACTGAGGTTGGTGCAAGACCTACTGGGATCGTTGCTAAGACTGAATTTCCGGCGGTGCAAATAACTGAGACTGTGTTACTGCCGAAATTTGGAACCAAAACCTTTGTACCATCCGGTGTGCGTTTTGGGAAAGCTGGTGCAATCCCCACGGGAATGGTAGCGACTAGCACATCGCTGTAAACATTATATATGGCGACGGCATTGTCGAGTGTTACCCAAGCATGGGTTTCAAATAGCATGTGTGTATTCCCCCCTTTTTTGATTCAAGAAAAGTAGACTTAGTAGCTTTCAACGTATACTATTCGTTCATTGAGTAGGGTGTTACACGCTATTCCTATTTGTATAAGCCCTCTGAAAAATATGCTGAAGTATCCGACCGGCCCTTTCGCTCCAATCGTTTGTCTGTGCGTAGGCCATTCTTTCTCCTTTATGCAAATCTTTCTCTTCTAATAGATGTCGTAGGCGTAGGGAGAATAAATGAGGGTTAATTTCTAGATTAATTTTTGGAATAGTAAGGAGTTCAGGGAGTGGTGTCCCTAGAACCCTAATTCCTGCTGCATAGTATTCATATAGTTTGATGGGATTGCATCCTCGCGTCATTTCTGTTTGAAGAAAGGGGATAAGACCAATATCAAAGTGATGAAGATACGTTGGAAGTTCTTGATAAGATTTAAGTCCTAGATAGAAAGCATTTTTGAGTTGCAAGGGGAACTTATTGAGTTGAAAAAGAGCTCCCAGAAAAACAAAGTTAATTCCCGGATTTTCTTTAATGACGACTTTGAGTAACTCCCAATCTATCCAGGGAGCGATTGCACCACTATACCCTACGATTGGTTTCCCTGTGGGAAGATCTGTTGGGCGGTATGGCGGAGTGGGTGAAAAATGGACATAATCCACTCCGTTCGGTACCAGAGAAACATGGGGATGTCGGGTAATAAAATAGTCGTAAATGCTACCGCTGCTACAGATGATTAAATCTGCTTTCTCCAGGATTGTAGGATAATAGGGTGCCCAACTAGCAAACTCCTCTTTGGGTTCATCAACCGCATCATAGACAACCAGATCAGGGTCGTAATTCTCAATTAAATTAATATGGGAGGGGACCGTTAACCAAAGAATACGTGGTCTTTGATGAGAGACTGTTAGTGCAGAAGTTCCCTGGCAGAGGAGAAGAGACTGTGATAGTGGATAGATCCCAGGTTTTGAAAAAATGCCGAGGTCCTCATAAAGAACAGTTTGGCCGGATGCAGAAAATCGACCTAGTAACTGTTGTGGGCGTTGAAACATCCAACTCCAAGGGATTGAAGGAGGATAGATAATTGTAGGCATTTGCAACCTCCTCATTGTCCGTTACCGATAATTTTCGTACTTAGTATTAAGATATGTTGAAATGATTTAAGGGGGAATGGATAGGCCAGTACCATTTGCCTGAAGTGAATCATAGTATAGAGTAAAAAGAAATAGTCGTATTTTGTTGGAGGGTGGCTTATGTTATGGAGGCAGATGAGGTCCGAACGATTAGAGAAGATATTGCAGAATTAAGGGAGGCGGTCAAGGACGTATCAGCCGTCGTTAACGATATGCGAGTGATGTTAGCTGGCAACTATATCCTGAAACAGGACTTTGAAGACTATAAAAAAGGAATAGAAACTAGTCGTCGTTGGTGGTCGGGCTTTATTATAACCTTGTCAGGGGCCTTTGCAACGATCGTGAATCTCCTCTGGAAACCATAAATGGAGTAATAAAGTTTATAATATGAAAGCAAAAGAAGTCTGCCGTATAGCTACGAGCAGACTTCTTTTAGGAGTCACTGGCGAGGACTAGGCGCAGACACGGGGACGGTTTTTTCTGGGTCTTTCTAACATGTTTGAAGGCTTGTGCATAGAGTATTACAGATATCAAATCAATATTTCAATTAATTATTGATTATAGGGGGTGACTCTTTGAAGATCTTATCATTAACTAATGAATTTGAAGATGAAAGCTTCGGCGGCGCGGGAACAGCCGTAACAGGAATTGTGCATATGCTTGATCGTATGGGAGTTGAACAAACCGTTATAGTACCACGCAGTGATTGGAATGTGCCGAGTTGGAATTTACTAGGACAAAGGATTAAGGTCCTGAGGATACCTCGTAACAGTAATTATTTTGGGTATTTAGGAATGATTAAGGCGGATGTCGTATGTCAGGAATTTTCGGAGATTAGTCAGGAGTGGGATATTATTCATAGCCATGCCATTAATTTTACCCCCTTGACTTATACCCTTTCCCAAGGTGTTACACCAATTTTATATTCCGTTTATTCATTTTTACGCAAAGAGTTAGGAGACCGGTCAGAGCCTGAGTTACAAGCGCAATTTAAGATACAGGAAGAACTTCTCATGCGTTGTCAACGCATTCAGCTTATAAGTCAAAGCGAAAGACAGTATTTAGCAAGTCGCTTCCCGGAGTACCTCCCTAAAACAGAGGTGTTACCTCTTGGTGTCACCATACCTTCGGAACGTTGGCAACAAGGGAATATGAATGAATTTCTGTATGTAGGAAGATTGTTGGATTATAAGGGGATCGAGGATCTGATCCACGCGGTGTCAATTAGGCATCAGAGCGGTGGTCGAATATACTTAAATATCGTCGGAAAGGGAACAGACTCCTATGAAGAGTTCTTAAAGCAACTTGTACGGTCTCTGAAATTAGAAACGTATATTCATTTTCATGGACGCATACCTAGCTCAGAGGTATGGCGACAGATGGCACGTTCCACGGCTCTGGTTATACCCAGTCGTCGTGAAGCCTATGGATTAGTAGCCTTGGAGGGAATGGCGATCGGGATGCCCATCATAGCTTCAAATGCTGGCGGCCTGGCAGAAGTAGTGCAAAATACCTGTGCGTTAACCTTTGAGGCAGGTAACGTTGGGCAGTTGTCACAGGCTCTAGCAAGCGTACAAGATAATCCCTCACTTCAGAAATCACTCTCGATCGAGGGGCGCCAGAGTGCGTTAAGTTTTGAGTGGTCTCAGCTTGCACCAAAGTATTTAGCACTCTTAAAGAGCCTGCCAGAGGGACGGTCCTTTTGACACGCGAGCATGTCAAAAGAACCTTCCCTCTGGCATTTTCTTAAGTATTAACCAAGTAGGACATTAACAACACACTAATAATAACCATAATTTGGGAGGTTGCAGACGCATGCCTTATTTAACAACGGGTTTGTTGCATAGCCCCTCGTACGAGGCTGATAAAGAGAGTTGTATGCTTTCCGTAAATATATCGAACGATGATACTTCTACGGTAGCAGTCCAAATTGAGGGGTTTTTTCAGAGTGGAACAGCAAAAATGAAGTATGTAGAAGAGTTTTTCACTCTTACGGCGGGAACTGTGGTCTTAAAGAATTATTTCGTCCCCTTCAGTGCCTTTGAGTTCGTATTCTTTGTTAGCTCGCAGGCGGTAGAGGTCTCTGTATGGAGCAAAGATGCTAATGGAAATCTCACATCAGCTCAGCTGGTAGAAGCCGAAGTAAGCGCTTGAAGGTAACAAAAATAGGACAACTACAATAGAATGTATAAACCCTATATTAAGGAGGTCTGAAAGATAATGCCTAATTTAACTACGGGCTTGTTTTAGAACACCCCTGTTGCTGGTGTTCAGCCAAGTTCTATACTCTCGGTAAATATATCGAACGATTATGATGTTATTGTTGATGTCCTAATTGAAGGATTTTTCCAAAGTGGAACAACAAAAGTGCTATATGTACAGGAGTTATTTACTCTTACCCCAGGTAGTGTGGCCCTGAGAAGCTACTTCGCTCAATTTGATACATTTGAGTTTCAATTCATTGTAAGCTCAGATGCTGTAGAAATTACTGCTTGGGGGAAAGACACAGCTGGAAACCTTACAACAGCTCATAGGGTAGTGGCACAAGAGGTTGACCCATTTTAGATAAGGAAATAATAAATAATAAAATAAAGGAGATGAGAGAATGGCTGAATTAACTACTGGATTGATTGAAAATACTCCGGTCAACGAAGTGAGACCAACTTCAACGTTCACTATAAAGATTACGAACGATGATACCGTTGATGCTACAGTTTTTGTCGAGGGGTTTTACGTGACGGGAACTACGAAAACACTGTATGTTTTGGAGCTATTTATTATGGTTCCCGGGGAGGTAGCGGAGAGAGTCTATTTCGCGCAGTTTGATGAATTCGAGTTTCAGTTTGAAACTAGCTCAGATGCTGTGGAGATCTCCGCTTGGGGAAAAGATACCGAAGGTAATTTAGTCGCAGCTCATCGCTTGGTGGCTGCAGAACTTGATCCAATAGGTCCAGTTGGAATAACAGGAGCGACAGGAGCGACAGGAACGGCTGGAGCGACAGGAACGGCTGGAGCAACAGGAGCAACAGGAGCAACAGGAGCAACAGGAGCGACAGGAACGGCTGGACCAACAGGAGCGACAGGGGCCACAGGGGCTACCGGCGCCACAGGTGCGTCTTTAACTGCTGAAAGTTTCTCCGCTTTCCTGCCTGCAGTCAGCACAGCAGCTAGTACGCAGTTAACAGGCTGGACGGTAACTTCCCCATATTATGACAGCGCCACCTTTGACGAGGTTACCGGGAACTATACCGTTCCGGCGACGGGAACTTACGCCATTGAAGCCACCGTCAACTATTCCACGACCGCAGCAATTTCACTCAGCCTTGGCGCAGGGGTCACACCCGCATTTGTCGTGCGCAGAACATCGCCTATTGTTACAGATTTAGTCAGCGGGCTGTTCCCGGTCTTAAATGTTGACGTTGCGTTGGTATTGACATTGCGCACCATTCTCGGCGACGGAGCCGTAACGTTAGCTGGCTCGGTGGAATTAACCGCAGGTGACGTCGTAGGTCTATTCTACGAAGCCGACGGCTTAACAGTACCCCTTGATCTGGGTGGTGCCGGTGCGCCGGGCATCGTCTGGTCCATGTTCAGATTGTCCTAAGTTCACATGTGTTGTAATTAAGCCGGGTTGGATTCAGCCCGGCCTTTTGCTTAATATGCTGTAAGGTTAATAAATTCTTTATAAGAGGGGATGGATATATCGTTAAAGGGGCTAGGGGTGTCAGATAGACAAAAACTGACATACGATATATGGATTAATGGAATAAGAGGGGATGAGAGAACGTGATGTGGGAACAGAAACAGGTCTTGATCACAGGTGCTGGTGGATTTATTGGAAGTCACTTGACGGAGACCTTGGTTAAAGCTGGAGCCAAGGTGCGTGTTTTTATTCGATATAATTCCAGAGATGGTCGAGGAAACCTAGAGGATTTGGAGCCAAGGCTGCTGGAGCAGATTGAAATAATCGCCGGAGACTTACGCGATGCGGATGCAATAGAGAGATCGGTTAAGGGGTGTGACGCTGTTTTTCACCTGGGTGCCCTAGTGGGAATTCCCTATTCCTACAAAAATCCTCGCGAGGTTGTAGAAACAAATATTTTAGGTACATTAAATATTCTAACTGCAGCCAGGGACCATGGTGTAAATCGAGTTGTCCATACTTCAACTAGTGAAGTCTATGGGTCTGCTCGGTATGTGCCTATTGATGAGTCTCATCCCCTTCAAGGACAATCTCCTTATTCGGCCAGTAAAATCGGAGCCGATAAGTTAGCCGAAAGTTTTTACGCCTCCTTCGATTTACCTGTTGTAACTGTAAGACCATTCAATTGTTATGGACCGCGGCAGTCTGCTCGGGCTGTCATACCAACACTTATTACTCAGGCCCTAGCCTGTCAAGAAATCCGTCTCGGGAATACGGACACTCTGCGCGATTTTACCTTTGTAACAGATACTGCAGAGGGATTTATCAAAGCCGCTCAGAGCTCAGCAGGGTTTGGAAAGGTGATAAATATTGGTTCAGGAAAAGAAATATCGATTGGACAGCTAGCACAAGTTATTACGAATACAATCCAGAGCACAGCAAAAATTGTTGTAGATGAGACAAGAGTTCGCCCGAGTAAAAGCGAGGTAGACCGACTTCTATCAAATAATCGCTTGGCTAAAGAAACGATCGACTGGGAACCTAGTGTCTCGTTAGAAGAAGGAATTAAGCGAACAGTTGCTTGGATTGCAAGCCATATGAACCGTTTTCAAATAGGTAAATACCAAATTTAAAGGTTAAGGGGGATATTATGCAAACAATAATTCTAGCGGGAGGGAGAGGGTCACGCCTTGACCCATATACTCGAGTTTTGCCCAAACCCCTTTTCCCCATTGGGGATAGGCCGATCGCCCATATTCTTGTCAACCAACTAAAATATGCAGGTTTTGATGAAATAATTATGTGTTTAGGATATCTAGCGGATTTTATTAAGCTTTACTTCAAAGATGGCAGCGATTTTGGTCTGACAATACGCTACTCACAAGAAAATATCCCTTTAGGTACAGCAGGGCCTTTGAAAATTGTCGACGATTTAAAGGACGATTTTCTTGTCGTCAATGGAGATGAATTAACAACTATAGATTTTCGAGCACTGTATGAACATCATATAGCGATGCAAGCGGATATGACTGTGGCTGTACACAAAAAGGCCGTTCATTCAGCGTTTGGAGTATTAGAGGTTAAAGGTGGTCAAGTGATCGCCTATTCGGAAAAACCAACTCTTAACTATTGGGCTAGTATGGGTATTTACGTCATTAATAAGCGAGTACTTTCCTTAATTCCCGATAATGAACGTTATGATATGCCTGATCTTGTTCAGACTCTGCTTTCACAACAGGCCCAGGTTGTTAGTTATGAAAGCGAGGATCTGTGGTTTGATATTGGGACGCCCTCTGACCTAGAAAAGGCAAAAGAGGAGTTTAAGAAACTAAGGCTTCCTTAAAAGGGATACTAGAAAGCAACAAAATGGAACTCTGGCGATAGCTTGTTTTTTGGAGGAAGGACCTTTCCCTGAAAGGTGTGATTAATGGGCATGAAAAAGGTATTAATCTTGGGAGGTTCAGGAATGTTAGGGCATACCCTGTTTCGTTATCTGTCAGACGATTCAAGGTTTGATGTCTATGCTACTGTTCGCTCTGCTAAGGAGTTATCCTATTGGCTACCCTCCGGATGGATAAAGAAGGTGCGTAGTGATGTCGATGTTCTGAATCCAGATAGCTTGATGAAAGTATTCAATGATGTGTTACCAGACCTAGTGGTGAATTGTATCGGAGTGATTAAGCAAGTACCCAAGGCCCAAGACCCACTTGTCACGATTACTACAAATTCATTATTACCATACCGAATTGCCTTATTGTGCGGTGCTATAGGTTCGCGTTTAATTCATATCAGTACAGATTGTGTCTTTGATGGAGAAAAAGGTGGATATCAAGAAGGTGATCTTCCTAACGCCAATGACCTTTACGGCAGAACAAAACTTCTTGGTGAAGTAGTCTACCCAAATTGTGTTACTCTACGAACTTCGATTATTGGGCATGAACTGAATGGAAACTACGGGTTAGTCGAATGGTTTCTTAGTCAAGAAACTAAGGTGAGTGGGTACAGGCAGGTCATTTATTCCGGGTTCCCAACCGTTGAATTGGCTAGGATTATTTGTGAATACGTGATCCCTAATTCAGAAATAAAGGGGCTATACCACGTATCCTCAGATCCAATTTCCAAATACGAGTTACTAAAACTTATCAAGGTGCATTACGACAAAAACGTGAAAATCGTACCAGAGGACAGTATTCGACTAGATCGATCGTTGGACTCAACACGATTCCGCTCCTTAACGGGCTATAATCCGCCAACGTGGTCAGACTTAGTTTCTGGGATGCATAGGGATTATTTGCAAGGCCCCTATAATAACGGTATAGCCAAGGGGGATAAAAATGGAGATATTCGATAACAAAGTTATTGTAATAACTGGGGGCACAGGTTCACTCGGTAAGGTGCTAACCCGTCGCTTATTAAAAAAGAAATTTGGTTCGCCTAAGAAAATTATTATCTTTTCCCGGGATGAAGCCAAACAGCATTCTATGAGAATTGAATATCAGAATAAACAAAACGTTACTGATGAAGTGATTTATGACAACTTCAATCGCTTAATCGAGTTTAGAATAGGGGATATCCGAGATTATCATTCCGTTGGTTCAGTATTACGGGAAGCGGATATCGTCATCAATGCCGCTGCCCTTAAGCAGGTTCCTTCCTGTGAATACTTTCCATTTGAAGCAGTATTGACAAATATAGTTGGTGCAGAAAACATCATTCGAGCTATTCGGGAGAACAATCTTCACGTTGAAACCGTGGTTGGAGTGTCTACGGATAAAGCATGTAAGCCTGTAAATGCAATGGGGATTTCTAAGGCCTTGCAGGAGCGGATTTTTATCGCAGCAAACGTAACGCTCCCCAAGACTAGATTTATCTGTGTCCGTTATGGTAATGTGCTGGCTTCCAGGGGATCAGTAATCCCATTATTTCATGAACAAATTAAACATGGAGGACCGGTTACTATTACCACAAAAGAAATGACTCGATTTTTGTTGCCTTTAGAAAGTGCGGTAGACACTATATTGGCAGTTTTAAAAGATGCTAAACCAGGAGAAATATTCATTCCGAAAATTCCAGCAGCCTTAATTGAAGACGTTGCAAAGGCCTTAATGGGAGAACGAAAGATTGCGGTAAAATACACGGGCATTCGTCCGGGAGAAAAGGTCCATGAAATAATGATTTCTGAGGAAGAGGCTTGGCGAACCTATGATCGTGGGGATTATTACGCAATCAAGCCGATGCTGCCGGAATTGGTAAAAGCAGATCAAGACCTCAAAGTGTTGTCCAAAGAGTATAGTTCCGGTGATTTTCTAATGACCTACGAAGAAACCGTTGCTTTATTGCAGAAGCATCATCTGATGATAGGTCAAGAAAACCGAGAAGCAGAGGAATTTTTAAGATGAAAAAAAACTATAGAATAGCTTGTATTTGTCAAATTTATAATGAACTATGCAAAGAAAACCTTGAAAGGTTTGTAAAATATGTTTTACCGGCAGTGGATCATTTGGTTGTCTATGATGACGGCAGTACAGATGGCAGCTACGAGTATATGCTCAAACAAACACCCCATGTCCTCAGGGGGACCAAGAATGATTTTGTTAATGAACGGAGTCATAAACAACTCCTTCTTCAAGAAGCTTTGAAGCTGAATCCGGATTTTATTTTGTGGTTAGACGCAGATGAAGTATTAACTGCCAACGCCGCTGAAAAGCTTCAGGAAGTGTGTGCAAAATGTGACGAAAATCATTATGATGCGGTGAACTTCCATGAGATTAACCTTTGGCGTAGCTATTCTTGGCAGAGGTTGGACAGTTTGTACGATAAGGGCTGGTTTTGTCGTCTTTGGCGAGTGGTCCCAGGAATTTGCTTTCATGATACAAAACCTGGACTTCACCAGCCACTTTTCCCTTCCACAATTCGAAATGTGATGTGGACCCTGGATGTTCAGGTATTACACTATGGTTTTTCATCGAAGCAACGTTTAGCCTATAAATATCTAGTATACAGGTCTCACGGGCAACGTGGTTACGATATGTTGGATCGGTTAATCAGCGAAGAAAAGCTCGTTTTGTCAAAAGTTCCTCCAGAACTCTTTCCAGAGGGGCTTTGGGTTGATGATGAAGAGCCTAAACCACTGAACTTTGTGGAATCTTTAACTTATGTCGAAGAATACCGAGAGGAAGTGTTTAAGCCTAAATTCTCCATTGTTTGTCTAGTCTATAAAAGCGTAGAATGGTTGAAATTTGTCTATGAGCAAGTCTACAAATATACTGACATGACGGATAAAGAGTTTTTCTTTGTTGCTAATGACGCTGCACCTTCGGTTCTTAATTATTTAAGCAATAACTATATCCCCCACTATACTTTTAAAAATTCTCCCCAGCAACAGCAGGAATGGTACGTTAATAATGTCTACCGTGCTTACAACTTTGCCGCCGCCAAGGCTAAAGGGGATTTTGTCGTTTTCATCAATTCAGATATGGCCTTTACACCCCATTGGTTTGATAATCTATGGAAAGCATATAACGGAGAAAACTGTGTTGTATCACGCTTAGTAGAGTCCGGTAAGCTGCCCAGTGGTCAATATGGTGTGGAACGGGATTTTGGCCGGGATTATTCTTCCTATCGAGAAAAGGAATTTCAACAGTATGCTCAGGATCTATCTGAGCCGAAATTGTTAGACGGCGGACTTTTTATGCCTCTGTTGATTCGCAAGGAACACTTTCAACAGGTGGGGGGCTATCCTGAAGGTCAGGTTCTCTTAGGAAGTGATTTTAATCGGCCAGTCATTGCCAAGCTGGGAGAGGCCTGTATTTCGGGGGATACTGTTTTAATGCTCAAACTTAAAGCCATGGGAATAAAACATCAAACAGCCTTTGACAGTCTGGCATATCATTTTCAGTGGGGAGAACTGGATAGTTCGGAAACCACAGTCTATGATCGAGAAATTAAGGTTGCCGTTTGTCATAATTTTGCCTCTAGAAGACTAAGTGAAAAAATATCATGGAATTTATTGGGGGAATATTTACCTGCTTCAGTAAGCATAGGAAGGGATCTTCTTGGAGATCAAGGAGATTACGCTGCCAATGCACGAAAGTATATTCGGCAGCATTATCCCGGAGTAGATGTAATTCTTCAAGATGCAACGTCCATGAATATTGTCGATAAATCACGCTACACCATAGCAGTTTTGCAGGATGATTTCAGATCAATGGGCATACCCAATACTCAGCACGAAGAAAATTTGCGGCAGGCTGATAAACTAGTTGCGAATTCCATCCAGACCGCTCTTTCTTATCCCGAATTTGATTTTGAGATAATTTCTGGGGGGGTGAATTTGAATCTTTTTAAGAGGATGAATCAAGAGGAGGTTCGACAGGAATTCTGTTTCGGTTCGGGACAAATCGGAATCTTTGTTGGAGACTTCAATGAAACCCACGGGTGGAGTAAAGTTCGGGCCTGCATTGAAGCTCACCCAGAAATAACTTGGATTATTGTAACTAACAACATTGAGCCATTAATTGGTGCCAATATAAGACTTTTTTATCAAGTACCTCAGAATCTACAGGTTAAGTTGATAAATTGTGCAGATTTCCTTATTAATGCTTCACCTACAGAGAACCAAAGTCAGGGAATTATTGAAGCATGTTTATGCGATGTGCCTGTGATTATGAGGAAAATAGGGATTTTTAGAGAGTTGAGTCCGGAAGAGCGAGCCCTGTGTGGAGTTTTTGGTGAAGACCTCGAAGGGGCCGTTCAAGGATTGTCCAGTCGCTCCTTTGCTCCTAGGCAGGTCATCTTACAAAAGAATATAGCTGCACCGGACTCTACTCAGGAATGTCAAAGTTTGTTGAGGTCTGCCTTCAAAGAAATTATGATAGCGAAAACTAATGCCAACCAAGAAAAAAATCATAAAGTATCAATAATTATTACGACCTTCCAGAGAACACACTTGCTACGGTGGGGACTCTATTCTTTGTCCTTACAGACAATACCCTTTGATTTTGAAACAATTGTTGTCAATGATGGAATACAAGATAATACTGAAGAGATCTGCAATGAATTTAAAGAAAAGCTTAACTTGAAGTATATTTTTACCGGACAAAGAAATCTTCAGGGCGATCCTATTTGGAGAGTTCCCGGTTTTGCAATTAATGTTGGAGTGAAGCAAGCCACTGGAGATATTTTAGTGATGTGTTGTGCTGAAATGCTCCATGTTAACCAGACGATAGAAAAGATTACTGTTCCCATCTTAGACAATGATAAATTATTAGGTGTTCCGATTGGAAAAGATGATCGAACCGGTGCGCTTTTAGAATCAGTCGAAAAGAATAACGGCAGCGTAGAACTAGAAACGTACAACAAATGTATAAACCTAGATACCCGAATGCCATTTCTCATGGCCTTACATCGTAGTCAATTTGTGGAGATTGGGGGCTATGATGAGGATTTTACTGGGATAGCTTATGATGACCGGGACTTTATCGATCGACTAATGGCAAATGGCTGCCGGTACTACCAGACGGATGCCGCAACAGCTCATTTGTACCACCCCAGAGCAGAAGCTTATTATCAGGGCGGAGGCCCCCCTGAATGGGACTATAATAAAAACCTCTACTTTTCCAGATTAGGCAAAATTGTGAGGAATGAAGGAAGAGAGTGGGGGGAACTATAAAATTCAAAGCGATTTGTTAAATACTAGTCTCTAAAAGAATCAAAAATGCTTAATAACAATCATTACAGCATTAGAAAACGTCCTCGTTTCACGATTAAAGTGGAGTGAGGACGTTTGTGTTATGTTACTTTTGGAGAAGTAAAAGTGAGCGTGGAAATCTTGGACACGTTGTACAAAAGAATTCGTACCACACTAGAAATGATATAAAGCATCAACCAAAGGTAACAAAATTAGGACATGAACAATACAATATGGAAACCCATATTGTAGGAGGTAAGGGAAAATATGCCATATTTCACAACGGAGTTGTTGGAAAATGCCTCGGTTAAGGGTGTTAGACAGAGTCTTAAGCTCTTGGTAAACATCTCAAATAATGATAATTCGACGGTTGCAATTCAAATCGAAGGCTTTTCTCAGAAAGAATTCAAAAGAGTTAAGTATGTAGAAGAGTTTTTTACTCTATCTGCGAGTGGAGTGATTTTGAAAAACTACTATATCCCATTTGATCAATTCGAATTTGTATTTTTTATCAGCTCTCCAACAGTGGAAATATCTGTAGAGTGCAAAGATGCTAGTGGAAATCTTATTTCAGTTCCATTAAAACCTGCTGAAGTTAACGTATAAGTCGTAACGGAAATCAGACAAGTACCATACAATATAAGGCCAAGAAAATTTTGGAGGTTAGAATAAATGACTAATTTAACAACAGGATTATTTGAAAATACCCCTGTTATGGGTGTTAGGCCGAGTTCAACGCTCTCGGTTAATATCGCGAATAATGATACAACATCTGAAGAAGTCCTAGTTAGAGGTTTTTACCAGAGCGGAACGATAAAAGTACTGTATGTAGAGGAGTTATTTACACTTACCGCAGATGGCGTTGTGCTTAATAATTACTACGCAGATTTTGATGCTTTTGAATTTCAATTTATTGTGAGTTCAGAAGAAGTTAAGGCTACTGCTTGGGGCAAAGACGCCGCAGGAAATTTGACTACAGCCCACCGGGTAGTTGCCCAAGAGGTTGATTCATTCTAACAATAGTTTCTACGAACTAAGGAGTATTCGCTATTCTAGGCATATGGGGTAACAAAATGAAACATGTACAATATAATATATGGATCCAAATAATGGATATAGAAACGTATAGGAAGAGTCGTATATTAAGACATCAAACTTCAAGGATTAAGGAGAAGAGGCCATGGCAGAATTAACTACCGGATTAATTGAAAATAACCTGGTTGATGGTATTAGACCAACGTCAACGTTTACTGTAAAAGTCACTAACGATGGAACAACTGTTGCTGACATCGAAATATTAGGTTTTTTTGTATCTGGAGGTATAAAAACACATTATGCTCAAGAGCTTATTTCTTTAGCGGCGGGGAGTGTTACGACAAGAGACTATTACGCAGCGTTTAATGCTTTCGAGTTTAAGTTTATTACTAGCTCTAATGCTGTGAAAGTTTCTGCTTGGGGAAAAAATGCAGAGGGAAATTTAGTTGCAGCACATAGAGTGTTACCAGCAGAATTAGATCCGATTGGTTCAGTAGATGTAGGAGCGACAGGAGCCACGGGGGCAACGGGAGAAGCCGGAGC